>NZ_QEKO01000003.1 GCF_003096595.1 Pusillimonas noertemannii
CGAACAGGACCGTGAAACGCCTTTGCGCCGATGATAGTTGGCATTCGCCTGTGAAAGTAGGTCATCGTCAGGCTCTTACACCCCAAAGCCCCCGCTTCAATATGATGCGGGGGCTTTGCTCTTTGTGAACAGCCACAAGCGTCTGTCACAAGCCCCCAACGGCTGCAATCCCTCTTCGCGCCTCCCACCACCCCGACTCTCGGCGGCCGCTTCTCGGCGCGCACGACTGCGGACATGACTCTTCCCCAGGGAGTATTCGGCGAAGACGTCCTGATCAAGTTAACGCCGAGCATTATTTGCATTGCCCCCATTGTGTCCGATCTGCTAGAACACGCGGGCTTGTCGGGTCGTTGCCATAAACGGGTAAAATAGGCCGATCAAAATATTCGTCTTATTGTTTCGGAGGGTCTATGACCGAAGTCTTGCAGCCAGAGAATCCCAATGGGCTGTCCATGCGCACCCTTACGCACATCGTCTACGGCCTGTTTGCCCTGGGCCTCATCAGCGCCGGCTTCCTGGGGCTTGCCACCATAGCGGCCGTGGTCGTGGCCTATCTCAAGCGCAGCGACGCCGCAGGCACTTTATATGCCGGCCATTTCGACTGGATCATCAAGACTTTCTGGTGGGGCTTGCTGTGGTGCGTGCTTAGCGCCCTGGCCACCTTCATCTTCATTGGCTGGATCACCGGCATGATAGCCCTGATCTGGATCATCTACCGCATTGCTCGGGGGTGGCTGGCCCTGTTCTCGGGCAATTCGCCCCAGGCGATAGACTAAACAAAAAACGCTGCCCCGGGCAGCGTTTTTTTATGCCTGCGGCGGTTTTGTGCCGCCAGGCCGACATTATTTGAGGTGTCCGCTGACAAGCTTGGTAAGCTCGAACATGGAGACCTGGTCTTTTCCGAAGAGCGGACGCAGCTTGTCGTCGGCGTTGATGTTGCGCCGGTTGGCAGGATCTTGCAAATCATGCTTTTTGATGTAGTCCCAGATTTTTTTGGTGACTTCGGTGCGGGGGAGCGGTTCGGCACCGATGATGGCTGCGAGGGTGGGGCTGGGAGTCAGTGGCTTCATGAAGGCCGCATTGGGCTTGCGTGCGGATTTTGCAGATGTTGCCATAAGGTCGTGCTCCAATAGGGGTGAGTGAGTCATTTTCATGCAGCATAACGTGAGTTGCGGCCAAAGACAAAGTAATTTGTGCCCGAATCCGGTAAAACCCGCCCTGCAAGAAGGTAATATGGTGATTTCGACCCCTCTTTATGTTTCATTTTCATGCAGATCACCGATAACTCCCTGACCCTTATTCGACCCGACGACTGGCATCTGCACCTGCGCGACGGGGCGGTACTGGAATCGGTCGTGGCCGATTCGGCGCGCCAGTTCGGCCGCGCCATCATCATGCCCAACCTGAAGCCGCCGGTTACCACCACGGCGCTGGCCCTGGCATACCGGCAGCGCATCGAGGCGGCGCTGGACAAGGCGGGGGTGGAAAAGGGCTCGTTCACACCGCTGATGACGCTATATCTTACCGACAACACCACGGCCGAAGAGATCGCCGTGGCGGCCCGGTCGGGCGCAGTGCAGGCGGTCAAGCTGTATCCGGCGGGCGCCACCACTAACTCCGACGCCGGGGTTACCGACCTGCTGGGCAAGTGCGGGCCGGCGCTTGAAGCCATGCAAAAGCACGGCATGCTCTTGCTGGTGCACGGCGAAGTCACCGACCCGCAGGTCGACCTGTTCGACCGCGAGGCCGTCTTCATTGAACGGGTGATGATTCCCCTGCGCAAGCGTTACCCTGAGTTGAAGGTGGTGTTCGAACACCTGACGACACGCGATGGCGTCGATTACGTGAAGCAGGCCGACGGCCCCGTGGCCGCCACCATTACCGCCCATCATTTGCTGTATAACCGCAACGCCATCTTCCTGGGCGGCATACGTCCGCACTGGTATTGCCTGCCGGTGCTCAAGCGTGAAACCCACCGCCAGGCGCTGGTCGAGGCCGCCACCAGCGGCGACCGGCGGTTTTTCCTGGGCACCGACAGCGCGCCGCACCCCCGTGGCCTTAAAGAGCACGCCTGCGGCTGTGCGGGGTGCTATACGGCCTTTCATGCCATGGAGCTCTACGCGACCGCGTTCCAGGCGGCGGGCCGGCTAGAAGCGCTCGAGGCCTTTGCCAGCCTGAACGGCCCTGCCTTTTATGGCTTGCCCGTCAACAAAGGCACCCTTACGTTGCGCAAGCGTGCCAACACGATCCCCGACGAGCTTCCCATGGGCGATACCACCGTCGTGCCGCTGGCCGCGGGCGAAGAGCTGGGGTGGCAGGTCGACGTGCAGGCCCCGTAGCGGGCCGGCGCTCAGCCCGCCTGCTTTGATTCCAGCGTCTCCCAGCGCTCGAACAGGGTCGCCAGTTTGTCTTCGAGCTCTTGCAATTGCCTGTTGATGTCCTCCACCTGGTCGGGGGCATCGCGGTAAAGGCTGCCATCGGCCAGGCGGGCGGCCAGTTCGGCCTGTTGACCTTCGATGGCCGCAATGGCATCGGGCATTTCTTCGAGTTCCTTCTGTTCCCACGAGGCCAGCCGGCCGGGCCGTGCGGGCTTCTTCTTTGCCTCTCGGACGGAGGCCTGGCTGGTGGCGGGGTCCTTTGAACGACCGTCGGCAGCGGCGGCATCGTCGGCGCTCGCCTGGCCCTCGGCGGACGGCCCTTGCTTGCGAGGGGGCAGGGAGGCCACGGGCTCGGGCCGTTGCGCAAGCCACTCGTCGTAACCGCCCACGTATTCACCCCAGTGCCCGTCGCCCTCGAAGGCGAGGGTCTGTGTGACGACGTTGTTCAGGAACTCGCGATCGTGGCTGACCAGCAGCACGGTGCCCTGATAATCTTGCAGCAATGTTTCGAGCAGTTCCAGTGTTTCGATGTCGAGGTCGTTGGTGGGTTCGTCCATGACCAGCACATTGGTGGGACGGGCAAAAAGCCGTGCCAGCACCAGCCTGGCGCGCTCGCCCCCCGACAAGCTGCTGACGGGCGAGTGCGCCCGGGCCGGTGAAAACAGGAAGTCTTCGAGATAGCTCATGATGTGCTTTCTTTGCTCGCCGATCTCGACCCATTCGCTGCCGGGGCTGATCGTGTCGGCGACCGTCACGTGCTCTTCGAGCTTCGAGCGCATCTGGTCGAAGTAGCCCACCGTAAGGTTGACGCCCAGCCGCACCTGCCCCTGGTCGGGCGCGAGCTCGCCCAGGATGATCTTGAGCAGCGTCGTCTTGCCCACGCCGTTGGGGCCGATGAGGCCGATGCGATCCTGGCGCAGGATGGTGGTGGACAAGTCGCGGACGATGATTCGTTCGCCGAAGGCATGGCTGACCCCGGTAAGTTCGGCCACCAGCTTGCCCGAGCGCTTGCCTTCGGCAATGGCCAGGCTGACATTGCCCACCCGTTCGCGCCGCGCAGCCCTTTCGCGGCGCAGTGCCTCGAGGCGCCGCACCCGCCCTTCGTTGCGTGTGCGGCGCGCCTCGACGCCCTTGCGTATCCAGGCCTCTTCCTGGGCGAGCACTTTGTCGAACTTGGCGTTCTGCTGCTGTTCCGCCTGCAGCCACTCTGCCTTGCGGCGCTGCCAGTCGCTGAAGTTGCCCGGAAAGCTGAACAGGCGGCCCCGGTCAAGTTCGATGATGCGGGTGGTTACCACGTCGAGGAAGCGGCGGTCGTGGGTAATAAGTATGACGGCGCATTGCGCCGCCAGCAGGCGTTTTTCAAGCCAGGCTATGCCTATGAAATCAAGGTGGTTGGTGGGCTCGTCGAGCAGCAGCAGGTCGGGCTCGTCGGCCAGGGCGCGCGCGAGGGCGACGCGCTTGCGGGTGCCTCCGGACAAGCCTGCGATGGATGCGTCGCCGTCCAGCCCCAGCTCGTCGATAAGCGCCTGCACGCGGGCGGGGCGAGCCCAGTCTTCGCTTTCATTGACGTCGCCGCACAGGGTTTCGAAGACGGTGGCTGTTTCGTCCAGCATAGGCTCTTGTTCGACGGTGGCGACGCGCAGGCCTCCGAGCCGTTTGATGTCGCCATCGTCGGGAGCGGTGCGCTCGTCCAGCACCTTGAGCAGCGAGGACTTGCCGGCGCCGTTGCGGCCGATCAGCCCGATGCGCTCGTCGGACTGAACAGTGAGATCGGCATGATCAAGCAGGGGGTGGTGCCCGTAAGCCAGTTGAACGTCGGTGAGGGTAATGAGGTTGACAGCCATATATATAGAGTAGTGCGCGAGGGTGCGAACCGGAAGCTGGGCCTCGCGTGCAACGGATGGGTGAAATGCCTGTGGCGGTGCGCCGCAACCGCTATTGTCGCAGGTTGCCGGCGCGATGGGGCCCAAAGCGCGGGAATGCCGCGCCGGCTACAATGGCGGGGCAAGGCAGACTGGGCAATCGCGGTATTTCGGTATCGAGGAAGGTCCGGACTCCACAGGGCGGGATAGCGGCTAACGGCCGCCCGTTCGGGCTCGCGGCTTCGGCCGCGTGCCCGGGCGAGGAACAGGGCCACAGAGACGAGTCTGCCGCGAGGGCGCGTGCGCACCCGTACGGCCATCTCCGTACGGCGCGTCTTGGCAACAAGGCGCGGCGCGGCAGGGTGAAACGCGGCAACCTCTATCCGGAGCAACATCAAATAGGCATGCGCCGGCCCCTCGGGGCTGAAAGGGCGGCTCGTCCGAGCATGCGGGTAGATGGCTAGAGTGCGCCAGCAATGTCGCACCCAGAGGAATGATTGCCCGCCGAACCTCGCGTGCGGCGTACAGAATCCGGCCTATAGGTCTGTCTTGCCTCCCCTTCCTGCTTCATCAGAGGGTTTGTAAACAAAAGCAAACCTCATAGAGCGGCTTCGCCGCGTCTAATCGCACAAAGCACTTTTAGATCATTCTGCAATCCATTGATTTCTTTGCTTTTTTCTTGGGCGAACTTATGTGGTAACGCCTGTAAGTGCTTGTTGTCATTGAAAAAACCGCGATTTAGCGCTTGACCGCCGGCAAGCCTTACCGTAGAGTGGGGCAAAGTAGGATTTTGTGCAAAAAAGTGGGGATAAACAGGTGTTCCAGGGAAGCAGCGCACTCACATTGGATGCCAAGGGGCGGATCTCGATTCCGACCCGGCATCGTGACGCGCTTCGTTCGCAGGTCGAGGGTCGCCTGACCCTCACGCGACACCCCGATGGATGCCTCCTGGTCTATCCCCGCAACGTCTGGGAACAGAAGCGCGAGCAGATCGCCGCTTTCCCGGCTTCCGCCAGACCCTTGCAGCGCCTGTTGCTGGGCAATGCCCAGGACGTCGATATGGACGGTTCGGGCCGCATCCTGGTCGCACCAGAGTTGCGCCAGGCGGCCGGCCTTACGCGCGAAGTCATGCTTTTGGGAATGGGAGGGCACTTCGAATTATGGGACGCGGCCGAATGGGCGCGTTCCGAAGCCGAAGCGCTGGCACAGGGCATGACCGACGCCCTCGACAATTTTTCGTTCTGAAGCATCTATGGAGTTCACACACCGGCCCGTGCTGCTAGAGCCCACGGTCAACGCCCTCGTTGATCCCGGCTTCGACGCCAAGTCGCGTGTGTTTCCGCAGGATGGCGCCGTCCAGCGCCCCGATGGGGTGTATGTGGATGGAACCTTCGGTCGAGGGGGGCATAGCCGATTGCTGCTGTCGCGGCTGGGGCCGGGCGCCAGGCTGGTGGTTTTCGACAAGGACCCGGTTGCGATCCAGGCGGCATCGCAGCTTCAGGCGCAGGACGCCCGGGTAAGCGTGGTGCATGGCGGTTTTGCCTCCATGCGCGAAGAGTTGGAGGCGTTGGGCCTGACGCAGGTAGATGGCGTCATGCTCGATCTGGGAATGTCGTCGCCCCAGATCGATGATGCCGAAAGAGGTTTTTCGTTCATGCGCGAAGGCCCCCTGGACATGCGCATGGATACGAGTCGCGGAATGACCGCGGCTCAATGGCTGGCAGAGGCCAGTGTAGAAGAGATCAAGGAGGTCATAGCGAAATATGGCGAAGAACGGTTTGCTTTCCAGATTGCAAAGGCGATTGCTGCTCGCCGCGAATCCCGGCCGCTGCGCACAACGCTCGACCTCGCCGAGCTCGTCGCCAGTGTCGTCCGCACGCGCGAAAAGGGTCAACATCCGGCCACTCGCACCTTTCAGGCTTTACGGATTCACATCAATCAAGAGCTCGAAGAACTCGCGCGCGCCCTCGCGGCAGCTCTGAGGCTCCTGGCTCCGGGAGGGCGCTTGGCGGTGATCAGCTTCCATTCTCTCGAAGACCGCATGGTCAAGCAGTGCATCGCAGCGGCGCGTCGCCGCAGCGAGGCGCAGGCCCGCCTGCCCATTCCCGAGAAGGATATGCCGCAGCCCATTCTCATGCCGCTCGGCAAGGTTTTGCCCACGGCTGAAGAGGCCGCGGCCAACCCGCGAGCGCGCTCCGCCGTGCTGCGCGTGGCCAGCCGCAGCGATGCGCCGCTGCCCGCCGACGCGGGGGCTTCGTTCGTGAACGAGATCCGCCTGGTGCCCCAGCCGGCATCCCGCGCTGCCCGGAGGAAAAACTGATGGGCCGGCTCAGCATCGTCTTTGCCATTCTGCTGATGCTCTCGGCCATCTCGCTGGTGACGGCGCGGTATCAGTCGCGCCAGTTGTTTGTGGCTTCAGAGCGCCAAGGCGCGCAGGCCCGCGAACTGGACACCGACTGGCGCCGCCTGCAGCTCGAGCGTGCCGAACTCGTGCGCAATGCGCGAATCGATGAAATCGCCCGCCACGACCTTGGCATGCTGCCGGCCTCGCCCGACCGCACCCTGTACCTGAAGGGCGATTTCGCTCCCGTCCCGGCGCCGCGCGCCTCGAACGGAGGGCAGCCATGAAGCGCGTGCGTTTCTATGACAGCCCTGTGCTGAACATCCCGATGCCCATGTGGCGGGCCCGGCTGGTTCTCATACTGCTGATGCTCGGCTTGGGGGCCGTGGTGGTCAAGGCACTGTACCTGCAGGGCATGTCCAAGGATTTCCTGCAGCAACAGGGCGAGCGGCGCTACGAGCGCACGCTCGTGCTGCCTGCCACGCGCGGCAAGATATTCGATCGCACCGGCGAGGTCGTGCTGGCGTCGACCATACCTGTGCGCGCCATCTGGGCCATTCCCGAAGACGCCAAAGAAGCCAGCGGCGAGCAACTGGCCCAACTGGGCAAGCTGCTCGAAATGCCCGTGCGCGACATTCAGGGCAGGCTGGCCAACGAAGACAAGAACTTCGTCTACATCAAGCGGCAGGTGTCCGTCGAGCTGGCCGATCGCATCAAGGCGCTGAAGATTCCCGGCATCCATCAGCAGGCGGAAGTGCGCCGCTTCTATCCGGAAGGCGGAATGACCGCCCATGTCCTGGGCTTTACCAATATCGAAGACAAGGGCATCGAGGGGGTCGAGCTTACCTTCAACGAAGAGCTGTCGGGCACGCCGGGCAGCCGGCGCGTGATTCGCGACCGGCTTGGCCGGGTCGTCGAGGACGTGCAGGCGGTGGTGCCGCCGGTCGACGGCCAGGATCTTCGCCTGTCCATCGACGCCGGCTTGCAGTTCGACGCCTATTCGGCCCTTAAAAAGGGCATGGAAGAACACAATGCCAAGGCCGCTGCCGCCATCGTGCTCGATGTCAAGACCGGAGAGGTGCTGGCGCTGGTCAACCTTCCCACCTATGACCCCAACCACCGAGACGATCGCAAGGGCGCCGCGCTGCGCAACCGCGCCATTACCGACACCTTCGAGCCGGGCTCCATCATGAAGCCGTTCACGGTGGCGCTGGCCCTTGATCTGGGCAAGGTCACCACCAGCACCAAGTTCGACACCGGCAACGGCCGTTACCGCTACCAGGGCTCGGTCATTTCCGACGTGAGCCGCAACGGGGTGCTCGACATCGCCGGCATCCTGCGCCGCTCGAGCAATATCGGCATGACCATGATCTCCGAGCGGCTGACTTCGCAGGAAATGTGGACCAAATTCACCGAGCTGGGCTTTGGCAGGGCGCCGCATACGAACTTTCCCGGGGTGGCTTCGGGCAAGCTGCGGCCCTGGGAGCGCTGGCGGCCCATCGAGCGGGCCACCATGGCCTACGGCTACGGCTTGTCCGCCTCGCTTCTGCAGGTGGCGCACGCCTATACTGTTTTTGCCCGCAATGGCGACATGGTCTCGCTGACTCTGCTCAAGCGCCAGGGCAAGCCCACCTCGGTGCAGGTGTACAAGCCTGAAGATGCCGCTTTGATACGCTCGATGCTCGAGGCGGCGGCCGGGCCCGACGGCGCCAAGCTGGCGCAGGTGCAGGGCTATCGCGTCGCCGGCAAAAGCGGTACGGCGCGCAAGATCGTCGACGGGCGCTACAGCACCTCCAAGTATCGCAGCTCTTTCGTCGGGTTCGCCCCGGTATCCGACCCGCGCATTGTCGTCGCCGTAACCCTGGACGAACCGCAGGGCGGCGCATACTACGGCGGCCGGGTGGCGGCGCCGGTCTTTTCCAATATCGTGGCAAGCAGCTTGCGGCGCATGGGCGTGCAGCCCGACGCCCCGTTCGAGTCTCTGGTCGCAGTGGGTTCCGCCGGGGAGCAAGAATGAATACGCCGCAATTGATCGCCTGGATTGAAGGCCACGCGCCGCGCGGCGCCCATCTGTGCCTGGATTCGCGCAGCATACGGCGGGGCGATGTGTTCTTTGCCTGCCCGGGCCTGAAAAGCGACGGGCGGGACTATGTCGAGCAGGCGATTGCAAACGGGGCCGCGGCCGTGCTCGTGCAGGCCGGCGGAGCCACGGCACGCATCGCCGAAGGCGCGCCTGTCATTGAAGTCGAGGGGCTGGCCGGCAAGCTGGGCGAACTTGCGCACGAATGGTATGGGCGTCCTTCCGAGGCGTTGTCGGTGGTGGCGATTACGGGCACCAATGGCAAGACCTCGTCGGTGCAGTGGATGGCGGCGGCGCTGAATGCCGAGGGAGTGCCCTGCGGTACGATAGGCACCCTGGGCGTTACACTACCCGACGGCACGAATCTGGGCGGCGCGCTGACGACGCCCGATGTGCTGACCATGCATCGCAGCCTGGCCGCCATTCGCGATGCGGGCGCCACGGTGGCCGCGATCGAAGCTTCGTCCATCGGGCTTGACCAGGGCCGGCTCGACGCCGTCCATATCCGCATCGCGGGATTCACCAACCTTACTCACGACCATCTCGACTATCACCACACCATAGAACGCTACAAGGCCGCCAAGTTCGCCCTGTTCCACAGGCCGGGCCTGGGCGGCGCCGTGGTCAATATCGACGACCCCGTCGGACGAGAGCTGGCTCTGCAGGTCGAAGGCATGAGCCTAGACACCTATTCCCTGGGCCAGGACACATCCGCCTCGATCCAGGCCGGCGACGTGCATACCGGCACCTATGGCCTGGTGTTCAATCTTTCCATCGCCCAGCGAACCGCCCAGATCGTCACGCGGCTGGTCGGCTTGCACAATGTCTCCAATCTGCTGCTGATCGCCGGAGTGCTCGGACAACTGGGCTGGTCGGTGTCACGCATTGCCCGCGCGCTGTCCGCCTTGCGTTCGGTGGGCGGGCGGCTGCAGCTTGTCGAAGCCCTGGATTGCCCGGCGGCAGAGTCGGGCGCAAGCGAACCCATGGTGGTGGTCGACTACGCCCACACGCCCGATGCCCTGCACCGGGCGCTGGAGGCTTTGCGTGAAACGGCCGGTTCCCGGGGCGGGCGGCTGATCTGCGTCTTCGGCTGCGGCGGTGACCGCGACAAATCCAAGCGTCCCGTGATGGGGCGCTTGGCCGATCAGCTTGCCGACATGGTCATTCTTACCAACGACAACCCGCGTTCAGAAGACCCGAAGGCCATTCTGGACGATATCCTGCGCGGCATGCCGGGCCGGCCCCTGGTGGAGCCCGATCGCGCCGCGGCTATACTGCAGGCCGTTTGGCGCGCTGAGCCGGCCGATGTCGTGCTGCTGGCGGGCAAGGGCCACGAAACCTACCAGGAAATCGCCGGACAGCGCAGCGCCTTCGACGACAGGGAATGGTCGAGGCTGGCCCTGACCTGGCGCCGTGGCGCCTCGCTCAGTTCGGATTCGCGCCGGATCGCGCAAGGCCAGATCTTCCTGGCGCTGGCGGGCGAGCGCTTCGACGGCCACGCGTATCTCGAGCAGGTGCGCGAGGCGGGCGCCTGCGCCGCGATCGTGGCCCGGCGCAACCCCGACGTCGACCTGTCCCAGTTCGAAGTGGGCGATACCGCACACGCCCTCAGGCTGCTCGGCTCGCAATGGCGGCGCTGCTTTGACATTCCGGCCATCGCCGTTACGGGCAGCAACGGCAAGACGACTACCAAGGAGATGGTCGCATCCATCCTGCGTGCCTGGGTGGGTCCGGAAAACGCACTATGGACGCGGGGCAACCTGAACAACGAGCTGGGCGTGCCCCTTACCCTTCTCGAGCTCAAGCCCGCCCATCAGGCCGCGGTCTTCGAGCTGGGCATGAACCATCCCGGCGAAATCGCTCTGCTGGCCGACATGGCGCGGCCCACTGTCGCACTGGTCAACAACGCTCAGCGCGAGCACCAGGAGTTCATGCACACGGTCGAGGCGGTGGCGCGTGAAAACGGCAGCGTGTTCGGCGCCTTGCCCGAAGACGGCGTCGCAGTCTTCCCGGGCGACGACCTGTATACCGGCTTGTGGCGCGAACTCTCGGCCGGGCGGCGCACGCTGGTGTTCGGCCTGGAGGCGTCGTTCGATGTCTACGCGGACGAAATCCGCGCCGAGCCGGCCCGCACGGGCTTCCGGCTGAATACCCCCGGCGGTGCGGCCTTCGTGCAGCTTGGGGCGCCGGGAGTGCACAATCTTCGCAATGCGCTGGCCGCGGCGGCCTGCGCACTCGCCGCCGGCGCGCCCCTGGCGGCAATCGTCAACGGGCTGCAAGGCTTCGACCCGGTGGCGGGCCGCATGCAGCCGCGTGCGCTGCCCGGCGGGCTCCAGCTGATCGACGATACGTATAATGCCAACCCTGATTCGGTCAGGGCCGCCATCGACGTGCTGGCCCAGTTGCAGGGACGCAAGGTGCTGGTCCTGGGCGACATGGCCGAAGTCGGATCGGACGGCCCGGCCATGCACGCGGAGGTCGGCGCCTACGCCAAAGAGCAGGGCATCGACGCCTTGCTCACCTTTGGTCCGGCCGCCCGCCAGTGCGCGCAGGCATTCGGGGCCAACGCTCATTCTTTCGACGACATCGAGGCGCTGCTCGAGCGCCTCGCCGGATTGTCGCCGGCCAATATTCTAGTAAAAGGCTCTCGCAGTACACGTATGGAACGAGTGGTTCAGGGATTTACACAACGACTCCAGGCGCAGGCCGAAGGAGACCACAATGTTGCTTGAGCTGGCCCGCTGGCTGTCCGACTCCCACGTGCGCGCATTCGGTGTCTTCGAGTACATCACCTTCCGGGCGGTGCTGGCCTGCGGGACGGCCTTGTTCATCGGGCTGCTGGCGGGCCCCATGGTCATCCGCAAGCTGACCGAGCTCAAGATCGGACAGGCAGTGCGCGGCTACGGTCCCGAGTCCCACATACAGAAAAACGGCACGCCCACGATGGGCGGGGCGCTCATCCTCATCTCCGTGGCGGTCAGCACCTTGCTGTGGGCCGACTGGACCAACCGCTTCGTCTGGGTGGTGCTGCTTGTCACTTTCGGCTTCGGATGGATAGGCTGGGCGGACGACTACAAGAAGGTCGTCAACCGCGACCCCGAAGGCATGTCGGCGCGGCGCAAGTTCTTCTGGCAGGCGCTGATCGGCCTCGTGGCTGCCGTCTATCTCACCTTCGCGGTGTCCGCGCCCGCCAACGCCGAACTCTGGCCGCTGTTTCGCGACTGGGTGCTGAGCGGCTTCACCTTGCCCCTGCCCACCCGGGCCGACCTGATCGTGCCCTTTTTCAAGAGCGTCAGCTATCCCCTGGGCGTGTTCGGCTTTGCGGCCCTGACCTGGTTCGTCATCGTGGGCACCAGCAATGCGGTCAACCTCACCGACGGCCTTGACGGGCTGGCCATCATGCCAACCGTCATGATCGGCAGCGCCCTGGGCATCTTCGCCTACGTGGTCGGGCGGGTCGACTATTCGAAATACCTGCTGTTTCCGCACATTCCGGGCGCGTCCGAGGTCATGGTGCTGTGCGCCGCAATCGCCGGCGCCGGCCTGGCCTTCCTGTGGTTCAACGCTTATCCCGCGCAGGTCTTCATGGGCGACGTGGGCGCGCTGGCCCTGGGCGGTGCGCTGGGCGCCATTGCCGTCATCGTCCGCCAGGAAATCGTGCTGTTCATCATGGGCGGCGTCTTTGTCGTCGAAACCCTGTCCGTCATGGTGCAGGTGGCCTGGTTCAAATACACCAAAAGGCGATACGGCGAAGGCCGGCGGATATTGCGCATGGCGCCGCTGCACCATCACTTCGAGGTGGGCGGCTGGAAAGAAACACAGGTGGTGGTCCGTTTCTGGATCATCACCATGATCCTGGTACTGGTAGGCTTGGCCACACTGAAGCTGCGATGAGCGATTTTTCCATTTCCTCGATCCGGAGCGACGCACCGACCCTTATCCTGGGGCTGGGCTTGACGGGCGTGGCCGCGGCACGGTGGTGCGCGCGGCACGGCGCGCCGCTGCGCGTCCTGGATACGCGCGAAGCGCCGGCGGGGCTGGACGCGCTGCGCGAGGACCTGGCCGCGGCCAACGTGGATTACCGGCTGGGCGCCCGGCATTTCATCGCAGAAGCGCTGCAGGGTGTCTGCAGCATCGTGATCAGCCCCGGCCTGTCGCCGCGCGAAGAGCCGGTCGCCGGGCTGCTTGCCCAGGCGCGCGAGCGCGGCATCGAGATCATCGGCGAGATCGAGCTTTTTGCCCGGGCGCTGCGCGACATGGCCGAGCAGGCATATACGCCCAAAGTGCTGGCCGTCACCGGCACCAACGGCAAGACCACGGTCACCGCCATGACGCGCGAGTTCGTGGCCGCCAGCGGCTTGAGCGCGCGCGCCGCGGGCAATATCGGGCCCGCCGCCCTTGCCGCCTTGCTGGATGCGTGCGACCAGGGGCAACTGCCCGACGTCTGGGTGCTCGAGCTGTCGAGCTTCCAGCTCGAGTCGACCTACAGCCTGGCGCCGGACGCCGCCGTGGTGCTCAACGTAACGCAGGACCATCTTGACTGGCATGGTTCCATGCAGGCATATGCCGCAGCCAAGGCCCGCGTGCTGCAAGCGGCGCGCATCGCGGTCGTCAATCGCGACGATGCGCTTGTCGCCGCCATGGTGGACAACCTGCGGTCGGTCGGCGTGCGCAGTTTCGGCCGCGGCGCACCGCAATGGGAAGGCGATTTCGGCCTGGATGGCGGTTCGGGCCTGAGCTGGCTGGCTTATGGCGAGCCGAGCGACTACGACCCTCCTTCGACCGGCCGGCGCAAGAAATCCGACGCCGCGCCGCAAAGGCCCGAGGCGCGTCCTTCCCATCTGATGCCGGTTGACGCCATGCGGGTGCGCGGCGTGCACAATGCTTTGAATGCGATGGCGGCGCTATGCCTTGCGCGCAGCCTTGGCCTGGGCTGGGCCGGCATGCTGCACGCCTTGCGCGACTATGCCGGCGAGCCCAATCGCACCGAGTTCGTGCGCAGCGTGGGCGGCGTCGACTTCATCAACGACAGCAAGGGTACCAACGTGGGCGCCACCTTGGCGGCGCTCCAGGGGCTGGGCCAGCCGGCGGTCCTGATCGCGGGCGGCCTGGGCAAAGGGCAGGACTTTTCCCAGCTTGCGCCCGTAGCGCGCGAGCATGCCCGTGCGGTCGTGCTCATCGGCCAGGATGCGGAAGTCATTGCACAGGCCCTGGGCGACGATGCGCCGGTGATCGAAAGGGCAGAGTCCATGCAACAGGCGGTCGAGCGCGGTTTCGCGCTGGCCCAGCCGGGCGATGCGGTACTGCTTTCACCCGCCTGCGCCAGCATGGACATGTTCCGCAACTACAGCCATCGCGGCCAGGCTTTCGTCGATGCCGTCGAGGCGCTGGCGCTCGACAAAGGAGAGGTCGCATGAGCCTGTTCGCCGACCTGACATCCAGCGTCAATGCCGTGCGGCCCGGCCGCACCACCATGCCCAGCTTCGACTACTCCATCGTCATCGCCACGACCGGCCTGGTGCTGTTCGGGCTGCTGATGGTGTATTCGGCCTCGATCGCGTTGGCCGACGGGCCACGCTACGAAAGCTATGGGCGCTATTACTTCGTCATACGCCACGGGGCGTTCGTGGCCCTGGGCCTGCTGGCCCTGGGCGTTGCCCTGAGCATACCGATGCGCGTCTGGCAGAAGGCGGCCCTGCCGCTGTTCCTGCTGTGCATGCTGCTGCTTGTCGTTGTGCTGGTGCCGGGCATCGGCCGCGAGGTCAACGGCGCGCGTCGCTGGCTGCCCCTCGGCGTGCTGAATTTCCAGCCCTCCGAACTGATGAAGGTGGCCATGTTGCTGTTCGCGGCCGAATATACGGTGCGCAAGCAGGAGCACATGCAGAACTTCGTGCGCGGCTTCATGCCGATGGCCTGCGCGCTGGCGGCCGTGGGCATCGTGGTGCTGGCCGAGCCGGACCTTGGCGCCTTCATGGTCATTGTTGCCATCGCCGTGGGAATACTCTTCATCGGCGGCATCAACGGCAAGCTGTTCTCCAGCCTGCTGGCGGTGTTGATAGGCAGTTTCCTCCTGCTGATCTGGCTTTCTCCATGGCGGCGCGAGCGGCTGTTCGCCTACCTCGACCCCTGGAACCCGGACAATGCCTATGGCAGCGCCTACCAGCTGTCGCATTCGCTGATCGCGCTGGGCCGGGGCGAGTGGTTCGGCGTCGGCCTGGGCGCCAGCGTCGAGAAGCTTCATTATTTGCCCGAGGCGCACACTGACTTCATTGTCGCGGTCATTGGCGAAGAACTCGGCTTCGTGGGCGTGACGGCGCTGGTGCTTGCCTTCGCCTTCCTGGTCTGGCGCGCCTTCGACATCGGCCGGCAGGCGGTGGCGATGGAGCGCATCTTCAACGGCCTGGTGGCGCAGGGCGTGGCCCTGTGGTTCGGCGTCCAGGCCTTCATCAACATCGGCGTCTGCGTGGGCTTGCTGCCCACCAAAGGCCTGACCCTGCCGCTGGTCAGCTACGGGGGGTCGAGCATTGTCATGAACCTGGTCGCGGTCGGCCTGCTGCTGCGGGTCGATTTCGAGAACCGCAACATGATGCGAGGCAAACGGACATGAGCGCGCGCACCGTACTCATCATGGCGGGCGGCACCGGCGGGCATATCATGCCAGGCCTGGCCGTGGCCCATGAACTGCGGCAGCGGGGCTGGCAGGTGGTGTGGCTGGGGCATCCCGAGCGCATGGAGGGCCGTCTTGTCCCGCAGCACGACATCCCCTTGCAAGCGCTGCGGTTTTCGGGCGTGCGGGGCAAGGGCGCCATGGCGCTGCTCAAGCTGCCTTTCGCCCTGGCGGGCGCCTGCCGCCAGGCCTTGCGGACCCTGGACGCCACCAGGCCCGACGTCGTTCTGGGTATGGGGGGCTACGTTGCCTTCCCCGGCGGCTTGATGGCCCGCCTGCGGCGCATCCCGATCGTCGTGCACGAACAGAATGCCGTAGCAGGCACGGCCAACCGCTTGCTGGCCCGCATGGCGCGCAAGGTTCTTGCCGGATTTCCCGGCGCGTTGCCCGGCGCCCTGATGGTGGGCAACCCGGTGCGGGAAGAGGTCCTGCGCCTGCCCGCTTCCGGCGAACGCTACGGCAAGAGGCAGGGGCCGTTGCGCCTGCTCGTGGTGGGCGGCAGCCTGGGCGCCCAGGTGCTGAACGAGGTGGTGCCCCAGGCCCTGGCCTTGCTGCCGGAGCACGACCGTCCCGCCGTGGTGCACCAGGCGGGCGCACAGCATATCGAAAGCCTGTGCCAGCGCTATGCGCAGGCAGGCGTGCAGGCCGAGTGCCATGCCTTCATCGACGACATGGCGGCGCGGCTGGGCGAGGCCGACCTGCTTATCTGCCGCGCCGGCGCCATGACGGTGGCCGAAGTGGCGGCGGCCGGCGTGGCTGCCCTGTTCGTTCCGCTGCCGCACGCCATCGACGATCACCAGACCGCCAACGCCCGCTACCTCAGCGATTGCAATGGCGCATGGCTGCAGAAGCAGGCCGGGTTCACGCCCGACTGGCTGGCCGGCTGGCTGAAGGCGCGCAGCCGCGAAGAACTGGCCCGCTACGGCGGCCATGCACATGAACACGCCAGCCTGAATGCCGCGCAGCAGATTGCGGACGCATGCGAACACGTGGCCGGGAGAGCCGCATGAAACACAGAATACAAAGCATCCATTTCGTCGGCATAGGCGGTTCGGGCATGAGCGGCATCGCCGAGGTGCTGTTGAACCTTGGATACGCCATCAGCGGTTCCGACGTCCAGGAGTCCAGCGTCACGAAGCGCCTGGCCGAGCTGGGCGCCCGAGTCAGCATCGGACATGACGCGGCCCATATCGAAGGGGTGGGTGCCATTGTCACTTCCACCGCGGTATCGGCCGACAATCCGGAAGTGCTGGCTGCGCGCGCCGCGCGCATACCGGTCGTGCCCCGCGCCCTCATGCTGGCCGAGCTGATGCGCCTGAAGCGCGGCATTGCCGTGGCGGGCACCCACGGCAAGACCACCACCACCAGCCTGGTGGCCAGCGTGCTGGCCGCGGGCGACCTGGATCCCACTTTCGTCATCGGCGGAAAGCTGACCTCGGCCGGCGCCAATGCGCGCCTGGGACAGGGCGAGTTCATCGTGGTCGAGGCCGACGAGTCTGACGCCTCTTTCCTGAATCTGTTGCCGGTGATGGCCATCATCACCAATATCGATGTAGACCATATGGACACGTATGGCCATGACGTGGCGCGCCTCAAGAGCGCCTTCATCGAGTTCACCCACCGCCTGCCTTTCTACGGCAGCGCCGTGGTCTGCAGCGACGACGCCAACGTGCGCGAGGTCATTCCCCTGATTTCACGGCCGGTCACCACCTACGGCCTCAATCCCGATGCGCTGGTGCGGGCCGTGAATGTGCGGCCCGAAGGCACCAGCATGGTGTTCGATGTCGAGCGCCGTAGCGTGGCGGGGCCGCTGCCCGTCTTTTCCGTGCGGCTGAACCTGCCGGGCCGGCACAACGTTCTCAATGCCCTGGCGGCCATCGCGGTGGCGACCGAGCTGGGGGTGAGCGACGCCGCCATCGCCGAGGCGCTCGAGGCTTTCAATGGCGTGGGCCGGCGCTTCACGCAGGTGGGAGACTTCCCTGTGTCCGCCACCCGCGGGGGCGGAAGCTTCACGCTGGTGGACGACTACGGCCACCACCCCGTCGAGATGGAGGCCACGCTCGAGGCGGCGCGCGGCGCATGGCCGGGCCGGCGCATCGTCCTGGCCTTCCAGCCGCATCGCTATACCCGCACACGCGACTGCTTCGAGGATTTCGTGCGCGTGCTGAGCCAGGCCGACGCCGTGCTGCTTACCGAGGTATACGCTGCCGGCGAAGCGCCGCTGGTGGCTGCCGATGGCAGGGCGCTTGCCCGCGCCATTCGCGTCGCGGGCAAGGTCGAGCCGGTGTTCATCGAAGACGTGGCCGGCCTGCCGGAGGCGATTCTTGATTTTGTCGAGGACGGCGACGTGGTCGTCGTCATGGGTGCGGGCACGATCAGCCGGGTTCCCGCACGTATCGGAGAGCTGGCATGAGCAACAGGTTTGGCCACGTCGGTGTGCTGTATGGCGGACAGTCCGCCGAGCGCGAGGTCTCGTTGATGTCGGGGCGCGGCGTGCACGAAGCCCTGCGTCGCGCGGGCGTCGATGCTCACCTGTTCGACACCGGCACCCGCACGCTGACCGACCTGGTCAATGCGGGCTTCGACCGCGTGTTCATTGCCCTGCACGGACGCTATGGCGAGGACGGTACGCTGCAGGGCATGCTCGAACTGATGAAGCTGCCGTATACGGGCAGCGGGCCGCTGGCCTCCAGCCTGTCGATGGACAAGGTCATGACCAAGAAGGTGTGGCTCCATGAAGGCCTGCCGACGCCCGACTACGTCGTGCTGACCGACGAGAACGGCCTGGACGAGGCGGTGGACCGCCTGGGGCTGCCCCTGATCATGAAGCCTCCGCACGAAGGCTCGACCATGGGCGTTACGAAAGTGACCGAACGTGCGCAAATGAAGCAGGCCTACCGCCTCGCCGCCCGCTTTGACGCAGCCGTGCTGGCCGAGCAGTTCATCGAGGGGCGCGAACTGACCGTACCCTTGCTGGGCGGGCCCAGCGGCGCCCGCGGGCTGCCCATTGTCGAGATCGTCGCGCCCGGCGGCAACTACGACTACGAGCACAAATATCTTTCCGACGAGACGCAATACATCTGCCCGGCACAGCTGGATGCGGGTCTTGCCGATCGCATCCGACAACTGGCCGAGCGCTCGTACGAGGTGCTGGGTTGCGAGGGCTGGGGCAGGGCGGACTTCATGCTTGACGCCCGGGGCCGGCCCTGGCTGCTCGAAATGAACACCTCGCCGGGCATGACCAGCCATTCGCTGGTGCCAATGGGAGCAAAAGCAGCCGGGATGAGTTACGAAGACCTGTGCCTGGCCATACTCGAAACCGCTTCATGCAAGGTGGCGGCGCCCGGTGTGGAATCAATGCAGGGAGGCGCGCAATCGTGATCAACGACGCCCGCATCATCAACTTCGTCGCCAATTCGCTGGCCTTGCTGGCGGTGTTGGCGATGCTTGTTGGCGTCGTTGTCTGGGTGATCCAGCGTCCCTACTTCGCGATCGAGCGGATACAGATCGAACCGATGCAAGCCGACACATTGAATTACGTCTCTACTGCGAGTGTACGGGCGACAATTGCGGGTCGGGTGGCCGGCAATTTCTTCACCATCGATCTCGACGAGACGCGCAATCTGCTCGAGACGGTTCCATGGGTGCGCCATGCGCGCATCCGCCGGGTGTGGCCGGACACGCTGAGCGTGCAGCTTGAAGAACAGCAGCCCCTGGCATTATGGAACGAGGATCAGATGATCAATACCTGGGGTGAAGCGTTCAGGGCCAACCAGGGCGAACTGCCCGACGACGCCCGCTTGCCGCAGTTCAATGGCCCGGACAACTCCGAGCGTCTGGTGGTGCAGCGCTACGCCGAGCTTGCGCGCTGGTTCGCGCCGCTCAATGTCAGCGTCAGCGAAATCACCCTCAGCCCCCGCTATGCCTGGTCGGTTGGATTGTCCGACGGGGTAAGCCTGAGCCTGGGCCGCGACCCGGCGGCCGATGTCGCCGATCCGCATGGCCGTTCAGGCGCCCTGTCGTTCGCGGCGCGCATACAGCGCTTCGTGCAGGCCTGGCCCGTCCTGGCGCAGCGGCTGGAAGGCCGCGCCATTGAAAGTGCCGATTTACGTTATGCCAACGGTTTTGCCATTACCCTGGCGCCCGTTCCCTCTTCTTCTACCAAATAGAAAAGCTATGACTCGTGACATCAAGGACCTGATCGTTGCACTCGACATCGGCACCAGCAAGGTGGTTGCCGTGGTGGCGGAGATTCTGCCCGAGGGACGCTTCGAAGTGATCGGCCTGGGGCAGCATGAGTCCCAGGGCATGCGCAAGGGCGTGGTCGTCAACATCGAGGCGACGGTCAACTCGATCCAGCGCGCTCTCGAAGAGGCCGAGCTGATGGCCGACTGCAAGATACGCGAGGTCTACACGGGCATCGCGGGCAGCCACATCACCAGCTTCAACTCCAGCGGCATGGTGGCCGTCAAGGACAAGGAAGTGACGCCCACCGACGTGGCGCGGGTGATCGAGACGGCCAAGGCGGTGAACATTCCCACCGACCAGCAGGTGCTGCACGTGCTCACCCAGGAGTTCATCGTCGACTCGCAGGAGGACATCCGCGAGCCCATCGGCATGAGCGGCCTGCGCCTGGAGGTCAGGGTGCACATCGTGACGGGCGCGGTCAGTGCGGCGCAGAACATCGTCAAATGCGTGCGCCGCTGCGGCCTTGAGGTGCAGGACCTGATTCTTCAACCCCTGGCGTCCAGCATGGCCTGCCTGACCTCGGACGAAAAAGAACTGGGCGTGGTCCTGGTCGACATCGGCGGCGGCACGACCGACATCGCGATCTACACCGGCGGCGCGATTCGGCATACCGCTGTCGTGCCGATCGCCGGCGACCAGGTTACCAGCGACATTGCGGCCATGCTGCGCACGCCCACGCCCGATGCCGAAGAGATCAAGCTGCGCTACGGCATCGCCAAGCAGGTGCTTGCCACTGCCGAAGAGTATATCGAGGTGCCGGGACTGGGCGACCGGCCCAACCGTCAGGTCAAGCGCCAGGCGCTGGGTGCGGTCATCGAGCCGCGCATCGAAGAGCTTTTTACCTTCGTGCAACAGATCGTGCGCGAATCGGGCTACGAAGACCTGCTTTCTTCGGGCGTGGTGCTGACCGGCGGAACGTCCCTGATGCCCGGCATCGTCGAACTGGCCGAGGACGTATTCCTGAAGCCGGTGCGGGTTGCGGTGCCCAGCTATGAGGGCAGCCTTGCCGACGTCATGCGCAATCCGCGGTTTTCCACCGTGATGGGCCTGCTGTCCGAGGCCCGCCTGCAACGCGCGCGCGGCCGCAAGGTGGCGCAGCAGACCGGCAGCGTCAAGACGCTGCTGGCCCGCATGAAGGAGTGGTTCATGAATTAAGGGCGGGACAAGCCCTTGAGGGGCGGGCGCGAAGCGGCCTGTCCTCGGGAGACGTTTCACACTTGATGCGAGTCGCCGGCTGGCATTCTGTTTGAGACGATTCCGGAAAAAGTGGTACGGGGAGTTTTTTAATTTTGCTTTTTTTGGAAATGTGAGGGAGTCAATCATGATGAATTTCGAAATGCTCGACAACAATGCCAGCGGCACCGTCATCAAGGTGGTCGGCGTGGGCGGCGCAGGCGGTAACGCCGTGGCGCACATGATCCGTTCCGGCATCAACGGTGTGGATTTCATTTGCGCCAATACCGATGCCCAGGCGCTGGCGGCCAGCGAGGCGCCGATACAGATCCGCCTGGGCCGCACCGGCCTGGGAGCGGGCGCCAAGCCCGAACAGGGCCGTGCCGCGGCCGAGACGGCGCGCGAAGAGATTCGCGCGGCGCTCAATGGGGCGAACATGGTGTTCATTACCGCCGGCATGGGCGGCGGCACCGGCACGGGCGCGGGCCCCGTCGTGGCCGAAGTGGCGAAGGAGCTTGGCATTCTGACGGTCGGCGTCGTGACCAAGCCTTTCATGTTCGAAGGTTCCAAGCGCCTGAAGATGGCCGAGGACGGCATCTCCGAGCTGTCCAAGCACGTGCATTCGCTGATCGTGGTGCTGAACGAGAACCTGTACGATCTGATGGACGACGACGCTACCCAGGAAGACTGCTTCAAGGCCGCCGACGACGTGCTTCACAACGCATGCGCCGGCATTGCCGAGATCATCAACGTGGAAGGCAATGTCAACGTCGACTTCGAGGACGTCAAGACGATCATGGGCGAGCAGGGCCAGGCCATGATGGGAACCTCGATCGCATCGGGCTCGGATCGCGCCCGGGTGGCCGCCGAGCAAGCGATTGCTTGCCCGCTGCTGGAAGGCGTCGACCTGCACGGCGCGCGCGGCATGCTGGTGAACATCACCGCCAGCCGCACGCTGAAAATGCGCGAGACCCGCGAGATCATGGACACCATCCGCAGCTATGCGGCAGAAGACGCAACCGTCATCTACGGCACGGCCTACGATGAGTCCATGGGCGAGAACCTGCGCGTTACCGTCGTGGCGACCGGCCTGGGCGGCGCGGCGGCCTCGCGTCCGCAACTGGTGTCCAACCGGGCCGAAGCGTTGCGCACCGGCACCGACGACCTGCCCATGGCGCATGGCCACGACTTTGCCAACGCCGATGTGCCGGCCGTGATCCGCAACCCGCGCGGCCAGGCGTCGGCCCAGGTGCGTGCACTGGAAACCGCGGGAATGGACCACTTCGACATTCCCGCGTTCTTGCGCAAACAGGCTGACTGAGGGACTTGGGGCCCGTCATCGCCGTCGGGCCCCGGGGAACAAATAAAGCAAAAACGACTCTCACATATGGTGTAGGAGCGTCTTTGGACGCTCGCGGGCGGGCGTCGCCGGTGCATTCTTCCTCCTCCCCGGCAGAGTGCACGGGTGCGCCCGCGCTTTATTGGCTTGAAAACCGTGTCGATAGCTGGCGGCGCGATAGCCCGGGGCTATTGTTGCGATGCAAAAAATTTGGGGATAACCCCAGTAAACCGGTTACAATGTAGTCCTTACATATTGCAGCGCCCGAGCTGCAATATTTCATCAGTTTGGCTAAATTTTTATATTTATGTTACGTCAGCGCACGATACAACAAGCAATCAGCACCAAGGGTGTGGGCCTGCACTCCGGCCGCCGCGTCGAGATCACGCTGCGTCCGGCCGAGCCCAACACCGGTATCGTGTTCCATCGCGTCGACCTTCCCGAAATCGTCGACCTGCCCGCGCGCGCCATCGGCGTGGGCGACACCCGCATGGCATCGGTCCTGCAAAAGGGCAATGTACGGGTTTCAACGGTCGAGCACCTGATGTCGGCGCTGGCCGGCCTGGGCATCGACAACCTGCACGTTGATTTAACGGCCGAAGAAGTGCCCATCATGGACGGCAGCGCAGGCACTTTCGTCTATCTGCTGCGCTCGGCGGGCCTGCAAGAACAATCTGCGCCCAAGCAGTTTCTCAAGGTGCTCAAAACGGTCGAGGTGCGCGAAGGCGAGGGCGACAACCTCAAGTGGGCGCGGCTCGAACCCTACGACGGCTTTGCTTTGTCGTTCGCCATCGATTTCCATCACCCGGCCATCGATTCAACGGCCAATTTCGCCGAAGTCGATTTCGCCAAAGATTCCTATATCAAGACCGTGGCGCGGGCGCGTACCTTCGGCTTTGTCAGCGAAGTCGAGGCTTTGCGCGCCGCGGGCCTGGCCCGCGGAGGCAGTCTTGACAACGCCATCGTCATGGACGAATACCGTGTCTTGAACTCCGACGGCCTTCGCTACGAAGACGAATTCGTCAAGCACAAGATACTTGACGCCATCGGCGACTTGTACCTTATCGGCAAGCCCCTGGTGGCCCGCTACGTGGCCTGCAAGTCGGGCCATGGGCTGAACAACCAGCTTGCTCGCGCCCTGCTGGCCCAGGAAGACGCCTGGGAGCTGGTCACTTACGACTCTACGGCGACGCCGGCAAAAGCCTACGTCAACGAGTGGAAGTTCGCTTAGGGCCAGTGCAACTGCAACTGCCCTTTTAGGGCCAACAGGCCCCAGGCTGCCGGCTTCGGCGCCAAGGCTGTTAAAATCATCCTACCGGTCAAGTTTGTCGCAGCGAAGCCTGCCCTGCGGGTCGGCTTCAGGCGCGTCCATGGCGTGCGACCAGTCTTGCGACTGCATCGGCCAGCGGGCCCGGCCGCAGATTTTCATGCAGCCCGCGGAACGCATCCAGCGCCTGGCTGTCCAAAGGAATGCTCTGTTTAGGCCGAGACGTATTCATCCGGCTTTGCAATAGGCCCGCTTGTACCTTTACCTGGATTTCGGTAAGGTTCCATCCGCTGTTTGCCAATTGGGCCACGGTGCGTGGCGCAAGCTGGCGCAGCCGCGCCGCATAAGCGGCGCTGGGCACGGCGAGCGTCACCTGGCGATTCTCCATGCGTGCAACCCGGCAGGCTTGTCCAAGGCCGGGCGGCAACACTTTTTGCAAGGCGCCTTCAAGGGCCAGCAAAGTGCGTGCCGCGGTCAGCACGTTGGCGCCATGGCGATCGCTTCCCAGCCAGTCGATGGCGGTATCCGGAAGGCTGCGCGATGCATGGCGGGTGGGCCCAGAAGCTCGGGACATATATTTGTAGAGGATTTACCAGTGAGAGTAGTACTGACGAAAGGGCGTCCGACTGATTCTAACGCCAAAGGTCTCAGGGCGCCCATAGCCGCATTGCTGGCGGTGTTGACGCTGGGCATGTCGGCGGGGGCAGGGGCCTGGGTATATTCGCGCTATGCCCAGGACCACATCACAGTTTCGTCGTCGCTCGATCTTTACAGCGCAAACCTGGCCCGCGAAAGCGAGTACAGCCGCGGGCAGGTCGAGGTATTGGCCGCCAAGCTCGGCGACCTGCAGGCCAAGATCATCGAAATGGACGGATTGAGCCGGCGCGTGGCCGAGAACGCCGGCATACCCTATACCGACCCCGAGATCCAGGCCGGGCTCGACCAGGCGGCGCCACCCGTCATGGACTACATCGGCGATGCCGAACAGGCGCCGCGCAAACACAAGATGTCGCTCGAACCGGGCTCCAGCCTGGATGTGCGGCTTGATTCCCTGCAGCAAGAGGTCAACCGGCAGCGGGAATGGTTCAGGATGATGGACCTGGCCCTTACGCGGCGGGCCGGCGTCGAGGCCAGCCTGCCTTCGCTGATGCCCGTCAACTATCCTTATCTCAGCTCTTCTTTCGGCTGGCGGCGCCATCCTATTTCGGGCCGCCATGTCATGCACGAGGGGCTTGATTTCGCCGCTCCCAAAGGCTCGCCGATATTTGCCGCCTCGGGCGGGGTGGTCACGGCCGCGGGGTACAGGTCGGGCTACGGAAACATGGTCGAGATCTATCATGGCAACGACCTCGTTACCCGTTATGCCCATGCATCCAAGATCAAGGTCAAGGCCGGCGACATCGTCGAGCGGGGCCAGGAAATCGCAAAGGTCGGTTCCACCGGCCATTCCACTGGCCCCCATTTGCATTTCGAGGTTCGCATGGCGGGGCATCCTCTCGACCCCGTTCTCTTCCTCGAGAAGCAGAAAGCCGACCCCACCCTGCTCACCGATGCCAGCGGCCATCTGGCCGCCGAGGCCTCAAAGGTGCGTTAAACTGTTTCGTTTTCCGCGGGCCCTCCCGCCAACCCATAGAGGCATGCGCCCGTCAGCGGCATGTATCCGGCCCATGCCCGGCCGGTACTCCGTCTGGCTCGCATCAACGACACAATAATGGTTTCTTTGCTCAAAAAGCTCATCGGCAGCCGTAACGACCGGATACTCAAGCAGTACCGCAGGCTGGTGGTCCGGATCAACGCTCAGGAACCCGCGCTTGCCGCGCTTTCCGACGACGAGCTCAAGGCCAAGACAGACGAATTCCGCCAGCGCTACCAGGCGGGCGCTTCGCTGGACGATTTGCTGGTCGAGGCGTTTGCCGTAGTGCGCGAGGCCAGCAAGCGCGTGTTCGGGATGCGCCACTTCGATGTGCAGATGCTGGGCGCCATCGCCCTGCACAACGGCAAGATCGCCGAAATGCGCACGGGCGAGGGCAAGACGCTGATGGCTACCCTCAGTGTCTATCTCAATGCCTTGTCGGGCAAGGGTGTGCACGTTGTCACAGTCAACGACTACCTGGCCCGCCGCGACGCCGAGTGGATGGGGCGCCTGTACAATTTTCTGAACCTGACGGTGGGCGTGGTCGTTCCCCAGCAGCCGAACGAAGAAAAAGTGGCCGCCTATGCAGCCGACATTACCTACGGCACCAATAACGAATACGGCTTCGACTATCTGCGCGACAACATGGAGTATCGCGCCGAAGACCGCCGCCAGCGCCCGCTTTCCTATGCCATCGTCGACGAGGTGGACTCCATCCTGATCGACGAGGCGCGCACCCCCTTGATCATCTCCGGCCAGGCCGAGGACAACACCGAGCTGTACGTGCGCATGAACGCGGTGCCTCCGCTGATGGCGCGCATGGCTTCCGAGCCCAAGCCGCACGAACCCGAACCCGAGGGCGATTTCTGGGTCGACGAAAAAGCCCAGCAGGTGCACCTTTCTGAGGCAGGCATGGTCAAGGCCGAGCAGATCCTTGCCCGGCTGGGCCTGTTGCCCGAGGGCGAGTCGCTGTACGATCCGCGCCATATTTCACTGATCCATCATCTGATGGTTGCGCTGCGCGCCCATAATCTTTTCTTCCGCGACCAGCAGTACGTTGTCCAGAACGACGAAGTCGTCATCGTCGACGAGTTCACCGGGCGCCTGATGGCGGGCCGGCGCTGGTCCGACGGCCTGCACCAGGCCGTCGAGGCCAAGGAAGGTGTGCGCATCCAGAACGAGAACCAGACGCTCGCCTCCATCACGTTCCAGAACTACTTTCGCATGTACGACAAGCTGGCCGGCATGACCGGCACGGCCGACACTGAAGCGTACGAGTTCCAGGAGATCTACGGCCTCGAGACCGTCATCATCCCCACCAATCGCCCGATGCAGCGCGAAGACCAGAACGACCAGGTCTTCAAGACGGATGATGAAAAATACAATGCCATCCTGGCCGACATCAAGGATTGCCATGAGCGGGGCCAGCCCGTGCTGGTGGGCACCACCAGCATCGAGAACTCCGAACGCCTGTCGGTGCAGCTGCAGAAGGCCGGCCTGCCGCACGAAGTGCTCAATGCCAAGCAGCACGCACGCGAGGCCGAGATCGTCGCCGAGGCGGGCAAGCCGGGCCATATCACCATCGCCACCAATATGGCGGGCCGCGGCACCGACATTGTGCTGGGCGGCAGCGTCGAGAAGCAGATCGACCTGATCCGCGCCGATGAATCGCTGTCCGACGACGAAAGATCCGGTGCCATCGAGCGGGTCCGGGCCGAATGGGCTCCGGCCAACGCCGCGGTCAAGGCGGCGGGCGGGCTTCGCATCATCGGCACCGAACGGCATGAATCGCGCCGCATCGACAACCAGCTGCGGGGCCGTGCGGGCCGTCAGGGCGACCCCGGCTCCTCGCGTTTCTACCTCTCTCTTGAAGACTCGCTGATGCGCATCTTCGCGGGCGACCGCGTGCGCGCCATCATGGAACGCCTGCGCCTGCCCGAAGGCGAGCCCATCGAGGCGCGCATGGTGTCCCGCTCCATCGAATCCGCCCAGCGCAAGGTCGAGGCCCGCAACTTCGACATCCGCAAGCAGCTGCTCGAGTACGACGACGTGGCCAACGACCAGCGCAAGGTGCTGTACGCCCAGCGCAACGATGTCCTCGAGTCGACGGATGTGTCCGATTCCATCCAGAACCTGACCGCCGCGGCGGTAACCGAGCTTTTCCGTGCCCACATTCCCGAAGGCAGCATGGAAGAGCAGTGGGACGTGGCCACGCTTGAGGCCACCTTGGATTCCGACTGGCACATCCAGGTGCCCCTGGCCCAACAGATCGAGCAAGAGCCCAATATCACCGACGACCAGCTGCTTGAGCGCGTATTGGCAGAGGCGGGCCGCATCTACGGCGAGAAGGTCGAGCTGGTGGGCCGCGACAACTGGGCGCCCTTCGAGCGCTCGGTATTGCTGCAGGCCATCGATACGAACTGGCGCTCGCACCTGTCGGCGCTCGATCATTTGCGCCAAGGCATCCATCTGCGCGGCTATGCGCAGAAAGATCCCAAGCAGGAATACAAGCGCGAGGCGTTCCAGCTGTTCTCGGACATGCTCGACCGGGTGCGCGACGAGGTGGTCAAGGTGCTGCTGACCGTGCGCATCCAGTCGGCCGAGCAGGTCGAGGTGACCGAACCCGAGACCTCGCAGCTCGAGAACGTGAAGTACCACCACTCTGACTACGACGCGGCGCTAAGCGGCGAAGACCCCGGCATCGCCGAGGCGGCCACAGGACGGCACGCGGTGCCCGATGGGGCGGTTCCCAAGGTGGGGCGCAACGATCCCTGCCCTTGCGGAAGCGGCAAGAAATACAAGCACTGCCATGGCAGGCTGAATTAACCGCTTCACCCGACACTGCTCCAATGCGAAGAGCCGGCCATTTTGGCCGGCTTTTTCATGGGGTGCTGGGCTTGCGGCTAGCGGTGGGGCGAGGCTTCTCTCCGGTTCGACGAGCGCGCATAGGCAGCCGGCTCAAAGAGTTCTGCGGGGGAAGTCGCTAAGAACTCGGCAAAATCACGTCCTCCCCCTCCGATATGGTTGAGCATTTCGCGTGTGGCTGCGGCGGCGTCTCCCGCTTCGATGGCCTCTACGACGCGCCCGTGATCACGGTGCGATGTTGCTATGCGGGTTGTATTTTCAAATACGTTCTGCCGATAAACGTG
Organism: Pusillimonas noertemannii; assembly: GCF_003096595.1. Lineage (GTDB taxonomy): Bacteria > Pseudomonadota > Gammaproteobacteria > Burkholderiales > Burkholderiaceae_B > Pusillimonas > Pusillimonas noertemannii. Next base: position 28,138 of record NZ_QEKO01000003.1, read on the forward strand.
AGTACGCTTTCGAATCAGCTCGACCTGCGACTTCAAGAAGGGGTTGTGGCAGCCCTCGTAGATGATTTGGTGGAAGCGGGTATTAGCGATCGCATAGCACTCCGGATCTTTCTGGTCCCGACAGAGCGCGGCTTCTTCATGTACTGCACGTAGCTGCGCCACTTCCGAGCGGGTCATTCGAAGCGCCGCGAACTTAGCACATACTCCTTCTAATTCGGCCAGCAATTCATACATAGCAAAGAGTTCCGGCAAAGAAAGGCGGGCAACGTAGATGCCCGAGCGAGGCACTATTCTTACTAGGCCCTGGGCCTGGAGTTGCAGGAGCGCTTCGCGTACCGGGGTTCGCGAGACGTTGAAACGTTCGCAAAGGTGGAGCTCATCGAGCGCGTCTCCGGGTAGGAGTCGGCCATTGTGCATGTCTGATTCGATTGCCTCGCGGACATAGCCGGCCATACTGGCTGGTCTAACGGACTTCGTTGAGGAACTCATCGCATCTCCTTGCAAGCTTCAACCCAATGATTTCATAAATGAAATCTGGAAATTCGGATTCGCATCGTTCAGGCCGTTTCGTGGGCCTCGACCAAAAATGGGCGAAATATGGGGTTAACCCTCTATCAATTCGGTCTGTAAACACTTATTATGCTCGTGATTCAGATATATCAGATTTCATTTTAAATATATCTAAATGGCCTTCTGTTGTGCAATATTAATGGATTTTAGCTTGTGGCGCATTGTCATTAGGGCGGTGAACGAGTAGCGAGTGGTTCCGACCGTTCCAAGGCAGCCGCTGCAAGCGCGGCGGAAGACGGACAAGCAAGTTTATTATTCAAGGCTTCAAATGAGTGATTCATCCAATAAGGCCGCCGGCTGCGGCTGCGCATCATGCACTGCTTTTCGCGCCGTCGACATCCATGCCCATTTCTATCCTCAGGCGTACATCGATTTGGTCAAAAGCGAGGGCGGAGCGGCCGGCGCGGAGTTCCTGGATCTGGGAGGTTTTCCCGCCCTGAAGGCGGGGCCGCTTTTCACTGGCCCGATCAATGAAAAATTCGTCAACTTGGACCTGCGGATCGCCGATATGGACGCCACTGGCGTTACGCAGCAGATGCTGTCTCTTACGCAGCCGATGGTGTATTGGGCAGATGCCCCCTTGGCGGATCGTTTGAGCAATGTCTTCAACGATGCGCTGGCGCAGGCACACGAGAAGGCGCCGACCAGGCTATTCGGATTTGCCACTTTGCCTATGCAGTTTCCCGATCTCGCCATAGCTGAAGCTCGCCGGGTATCGAAGATCTCGGGAATCAAAGGCGTCTACCTGGGCACTGCGGTGAACGACACCAACCTCTCGGACTCATCCTTCTGGCCGGTTTACGAGGTTCTGGAAGAGCTTGGACTTCCCATTTTCCTTCATCCACTGAAGGTGATCGGGATGCAGGACAGGTTGAGCCAATATTTCCTGGCAAATTTATTGGGAAATCCGTTCGATACGGCCATTGCGGCGGCGCACCTCGTTTTCTCGGGAGTCATGGACCGGTTTCCCAAGCTAGAGGTCGTGTTGCCTCATGGAGGAGGCGCTTTGCCGTTCCTGTTGGGCCGTATTGCGCACGGCTGGTCGGTACGGCCGGAATGCGCTCATCTGGAGAGAAGCCCGCGCGAGTATGCCGCCCGTTTCTACTATGACACCGTCACGCACGATCCCGAAGCCTTGGCTTTCCTGATCGAACAAGTGGGCGCAAGCCGCGTGATGCTGGGCAGCGACTACTGTTTCGACATGGGCGTGGCGGCTCCAGTGGCGCCCGTGGAATCACTGGCGTCGCTCAGCGGAAGCCAGAAAGACCAGATACTTAGCGGCAACGCGAAGCGGCTTTTGCGACTCTGAAAGACCTGAAGGGGATAATCGATGATCAATGAAAACATTCTTGCACGCGGAAAGCCCGCAAAAATGGAGGGTTTCTGCAGCTCTGAATTCAGCCCGGTTCTGGATGCTTTCCGGAAGAACTTCGAAGAGCGCCGCGAGATCGGCGCCGCAGTGACTGTTTTCCACCAAGGTGTCAAGGTCGTGGACCTGTGGGGCGGCTTCCGCGACCTGGAGCGCGAGACCGCATGGCAGGAGGACAGCATATCCATCCTCTTCTCCGTGTCCAAGGCAATGAGCGCCTTGTGCATTCACATGCTGGCGGACAGAGGTCTGCTAGACCTCGACGCACCGGTGGAAGCATACTGGCCGGGTTTTTCCGACAGCGATTCTCGCAAGAAAACGGTGCTGGTCAGGCACATTCTTTCGCATAACTGCGGTATGTGCTTCAACGACAGCGCCAAGACCGACGACGTATTCGACTTCGAGGCCATGCGCAAGGCACTGACTGAGCAGATGCTGCCGTGGCTGCCGGGCGAGCAGCCGGCCTACAACACCACCAACATCGGCTACTTGATGGGAACAATCATCTTGAACGTGACCGGTAAGTCGGTGGTCGAGTTCCTCAAGAGCGAAGTGTGTGGTCCCCTGGGCGTGGAGTTCTACCTGGGGCTGTCGCAGCAGCAATTGGACAAAGTGGCTACGCTCTATCCCGCCGAGACAGCCAACGAGCAGTACGAACGCGGGCAGACTCCCGGATCGAACATCTACCGGGCCTGGAATGCCATGCCTAAGCCTTGGAACGTCGACGTCATCAACTCGGAGAGGGTCCGCACCGCGTTCCTGCCTTCTTTCGGTGGGCACGGCACCGCGCGGGGGCAGGCCACCGTCTATGCCTTGCTTGCCAACGAGGGTGTCCTGGGCGGAGTCCGACTGCTGTCCGGCGCTGCCGTTGAGCGCGCGCAGACACTGCAATGGGACACGGAGGACGCGATTCTGAATCGTCCCCTACGCATGGCGCTGGGCTTCTTCAAGAACAAGCCTGGCTGGGTGCCGATGGGCCCCAATCCCGAAGCCTTCGGACACTTCGGCTCCGGTGGCACGCTGGCATTTGCCGATCGCGATGCGAATCTCTCTTTTGCCTGTCAGTCCAACTTCCAGTGTGGCGGCCAGAGCGTGGGCGATCGTACAGAAGCGTTGGTGGAGGCCACTTACCAGTGCGGCGCATCGGGCGTCCGCTGAAACTCAAGTCGGACAAGAAGCGGGGGATTTCCAAGAAAACCCCACTCGGAGGAAGAAAATCATGGCCGTAGCCCCACATACCCCACCGGAGCGCGCGCCTTACAGCGCAATCGTCGACCGGCCCCCCCTTCGGCTGCCCGAAGGCAAGCGTATCGCTGTATGGACCATCGTCAACGTAGAGCATTGGCATCACTCGCGGGCGATGCCCCGCACGGTCCTGCCGCCCCCCATGCATCAGCCGTTTTTGCCGGATATACCCAATTGGGCCTGGCATGAGTACGGCATGAGGGTGGGCTTCTGGCGCTTCGTCGATGTGCTGGAGCGCCACGGCGTCACTCCTACGCTGGCGATTAACGGCTCGGTGTGCCGCCAGTATCCTCGCATTGCGCAGGAAGCATTCAAGCGCAATTGGGAGTTCATGGGCCACGGCTACGAGCAGGGGCCCATGCACAAAGTGGAAGATCAACGCGCCGCCATCCGCGAGACGATCGACTCGATCCGTGAAGTGACGGGCCGGGCGCCACGCGGCTGGGAAGGCCCAGGCCTGACGGAGTCGGATTCGACGCTGGACTGGCTGGCCGAGGCTGGCATCGAGTACGTGGCCGACTGGGTCTTGGACGACCAGCCCGTCTATCTTAATTCCCGCCATGGCCCCATCGTGTCCGTACCGTACACCGTGGAAATCAACGATGTCGTGATCAGCGCCATCCAGCAGCACGGTTCAGACGAAATCTATCGACGGGGCGTGGCCCAGTTCGACCAGTTGTACGAAGAAAGCGGCGATTCGGCGCGTGTCATGGCGATCAGCGTGCATCCCTATCTTACCGGCGTGCCTCATCGCATCAATGCCCTGCACCGCCTATACGAGCATATACGCCAGCGCAGCGACGTGGCCTTCATGACAGGCGAACAGATCCATGACTGGTATCGCGGACAGCGGTGCCCCGAGCTTTGACTCGGCCGGGCAACTCATCACCCAAGGAGAATAGCGAATGAAAACTTCTCATCGCATCAAGCAGACACTGTATATCGCCGGCCTGACGGTCGCCGCACTGGGCATGGCCGCAGGACCGCTGATCACCCAGGCTCGGAGTCTGACCATGAAGATCGCCCACGTGGCGCCGCAGGGCGATCCACGCGATACCGCGGCGCGCCACGTGGCCGACACGATGAACAACTCAGCCACCTGCAAGGTGGAAGCCAAGGTGTATCCGGCGGGACAGCTTGGCTCCACCACGGACCTAGTCGAAGGCATGCAACTGGGTTCGCTCGAAGCGGTGATCATTCCCGGTTCGTATCTGGTGGGCTTCGAGCCCATCATGGGGTTGATGGATTTCCCGTACTTCTGGCCCAACGATCTGAACAAGATGCTCTCCCTGCATCAAAGCGATGCTGTCCGCAAGATGTTGGACACGACGGACAGTCAGGGCGTCTATTCCATGGCCATCTGGCACACTGGGTACAAGCAGTGGACCGCGAACGGTCCGCTAGTCCAGCCCTCGGACTACAAGGGCAAGAAAGCTCGTGTCATGCCTTCACCGATCTTGGTGGAGCAGCAGAAGGCGCTGGGGCTGACGCCGGTATTCACGCCGTTCGGCGAAACTTACAACGCTTTGCAGTCCGGCGCCATCGGCGCCCAGGAGAACCCCATCTCGACGAGCTATGTTATGCACTTCTACGAAGTGCAGAACCACCTCACTCTCACGAGCCACGGTACTCTGGATCAGGTTTTCATGGTTTCCAAGGCATGGTTCGACGGCTTGCCCGAAGCCTGCCAGGCGGAGCTCGAGGCGGCCGTCGAGGGTGGCCGCAAGGTAGTCGTCGACGAAACCCTGAAACTGGACGAGAAAGGCCTGGAAGCCATGAAGAAGGCGGGTGTGACCGTTGTCGAAATTACCGACGAGCAGCGAAGCGCATTGCGTGAAGCCACGCTGCCAGTGGTACGTGAGCACTTCAAGGCGCTGACGGGGGCCAAGGGCGACGAGATCATGAAAGCAATCGAAGCCGAAATTGATAAGCTGGGGTGAGTCATGCGCATCTTGGGCCAAGTCTTTGTTGCGATTGATATATTGATCAGTTGGCTGGCCGGTATAGCGTTATGGGGTATGACGCTGGTGCTGTTTGTCAATAGTTTGGCGCGTTACTTCGCCGGCTTCTCGTTCGTGGGCGGCGGGGAGCTGGCGCAATACCTGATGGTATGGCTGGCCTTCCTGGGCAGCTACCTGCTCGTGCGGGTGCAGCGGCACATCACCGTGGATTTATTCGCGGTGGCCTTGCCTCTTCGTGCACGCAAGCTGCTCGACCTCATCGTTGGCATCGTCGGGGCCGTTCTACTGGGCTACATCGCTTGGCTGGGTGCGCAACTCACTCTCCGGATTTTCAACACCGGGCAGGTGATGAGCAGCCTTCCCATCCTGCGCGGCTATCTTTACCTAGCCGTGCCGGTGGGTTGTGGACTGATGTCGTTGGCCTACATATTCCAGGTATTCGTCCTACTGCTAGGCGGCCAATTGCCACGGCAAGAGGACTATGGGCTCACGTCCGAGATACCGGATGTTGAGCTTGAAAATGCGCATGACAGGAGTGGAGCATAATGCCGGCAACCCTATTGATCGTCACGTTACTGGCGTTACTTATATTCTCTTTTCCTATTTTTATCGCCATACTCGCCGGCACCGTTCTGTCCTTCGAAACGATGGGCGCTGCCATCCCTGGATTGGTGTTGCCCCAAAGGATGGCAGAGGGATTAAACGTATTCGCCCTCTTGGCCGTTCCGCTATTTATATTTGCAGCGGATATCATCGGTAGGGGCTTGATCGGAAAGAGATTAGTAGAGCTCATGGAAAGCATGGTCGGTCACCTGCGCGGAGGCGTGGCCATCGCGACGGTTCTGTCGTGCGCGTTCTTTGGTGCCATCTCCGGCATAGGGGCGGCCGCGATAGTCAGTATTGGACCTATTGTTTATCCTGCCATGCGTCGCCTGGGTTACTCGCAGAGCTTCAGTGTCGGCTTAATCCTGTCTGCAGCCACACTATCGATGCTCATTCCGCCGGGTGTGGCGATGATTCTTTATTCTGTGCAGACGTCTAATTCCGTGGCACAGGTATTTTTGGCCGGGCTATCGAGCGGTGTAATTTACGTTGTTTTCCTCTCGGCATGGGCATATTTGTATGCGAGGCGGAATAACATCGCCACGCAAAACGCGGCGACCGTGGCAGAGCGATTCTTGCGATTGCGGCGCGCTGGCTGGGCGCTCGGGCTGCCTGCGGTCATCTTTGGCGGAATCTACGGAGGCGTTTTTACCCCGACCGAGGCTGCCGCTGTGGCGTGTGTCTATGCCGCCTTGGTAGAGACGTTGGTATATCGACAGGTGACGTTGCAGGATTTATTCAAAATTACACGACCGTCGGCCATCATGATTGCCGCACTGCTGATTCTTATTTCGGTTGGCAGCTTGATGACGTGGTATCTCACTGTCGAGAATATACCTGATCAGATTGCCGCCTTACTTGGTGGTGTATCCGAGGGCGCTGTACTGGCAATGATTAACGTGTTGTTTCTGCTCGTGGGCATGTTTGTCGACCCCAATTCCGCAGTGATCATATTGGCGCCACTGATTCATCCTACGATACTCGCATTGGGTCTGGACGGCATTCACCTGGGCGCGGTCGTCGTCTTCAACCTTGCAGTTGGCATGGTTACTCCCCCCTTTGGGCTCAATATCTTTATTGCCATGCCGACATTCCGCATTTCTTATTTGGAGATCCTCAAAGGTGTATGGCCGTTCATTATTTTGAGTCTCGTGGTTCTGCTCATCATTACATACATTCCTGTTTTGACGACATGGCTGCCCCATCTATTACATAGTTGAGGGCTGTTGGAAGCATAAAAGGGCTTAGCGGAGTAGATAATGGTTCTTCCTAGAATCAAGGTGCTTGCTCTCGGTGGCACCATTGCAATGACCGAAAGCGCGGAGGGTGGAGTAGTCCCCACTCTTAATGGCGACATGCTTGTCAAGGCTGTGCCTTTGCTCGGCAGTTTGGCCGATATTGAGGCAGTCTCATTTCGCCAGCTACCCGGAGCGCATCTGAGCTACGACGATCTGAGCGCCCTGGCCGCCGCGATCGAAGCTGCTGTGGCGGCCGGGGCGCGCGGTATTGTGGTCACCCAAGGCACGGATACGATTGAAGAAACCGTATTCGCGCTTGATCGCTTGCTGGACGTTGATGCGCCCGTCATCGTCACGGGGGCCATGCGCAATCCGACGCTGCCTGGGGCGGACGGGCCGGCCAATCTGCTCGCCTCTGTGCAGGTCGCCTGCAGCGACGAGGCGAGGGGGATGGGCGGTCTGGTTGTATTCAGCGACGAGATCCACGCGGCTAGGTTTGTACGCAAGACGCATACCAGCAGCACGGGCGCCTTCTCGTCTCCCCTGGCGGGACCGATAGGCTGGGTGTGTGAAGGCCGCGTGCGAGTCGTCAACAGAATCCAAAAGGTGGCGGCGGTGGGCCGCGGCGCCGACCTGGTCGATGTCGCGGTAGGACTTCTGCCGATTTCCCTGGGCGACGATGCGCGGATGGTCGAGGCGGCGTGCGCTGCACGTTTAGCGGGATTGGTGGTGGATGCCCTGGGAGGAGGTCACGTGCCCGCGGCCGTGTCCAATGCGCTCCAGGCCGCGGCTTCCCATATGCCGATCGTTCTGGCATCGCGTACGGGTGATGGCGAAGTCCTTCGCGGCACCTACGGGTTCAAAGGAAGCGAAATGGATCTGTTGCAAGGCGGGCTGGTGCGGGCTGGCTGGCTGGACGGTAGAAAGGCCAAGGTCTTGCTGACGCTTTTGCTGCGTGCCGGAAAGCCCGGGCGCGAGGCGGTAGACGCGGCTTTCCGCCCATGGGGTGGCGGGAGCGCCTGACGACAGGAGCGACCGCTGGGGCCTGGGCGGCTACAGCAAGAACACCGTCGCCAGGCCTAAGAAGATGAAGAAGCCCAGCGAATCCGTAAAGAAGGTGAGCAGCACCGACGAGCCCATGGCCGGGTCCTTGCCCACGCGGTCGCGGATAAGGGGGATGAGCACCCCCACCGCGGCTCCGATCAGCATATTGCCTATCATCGCCGCCATCATCACCACGGCAATCGACCATGAGTCCGAAATGTACCAGGCGAACACCGCCGCCACGATGCTGCCACAGACCCCCACCAGCAGCGTGATCATCAGCTCGCGCTTGACCAGTTGCCAGATGTTCGAGCTGTTTACCCGGCCCACCGCCAGCGCGCGGATGACGAGCGTCATGGTCTGGTTGCCCGAGTTGCCCCCTATGCCCGCCACGATGGACATCAGGAAGGCCAGCACTACGATATGGCTGACCGTGCCCTCGAAGCGCGAGGCGACGAAGGCCGCGGTAGAGGCGGTGAAAAGATTGACGAGCAGCCAGGGCGCCCGGTTGCGAAGGGCATTGAGGGTGGGGGCGAAGATGTCTTCTTCCTGCAGGCCCGCGCGCGACAGCGCCTGTTCCTGCGAGTCTTCTTGTATGACGTCGACCACCTCGGCGATGGTGACACGGCCGATGAGCCGCCCCTGGTCGTCGATGACCGGGGCCGAGACGAGGTCGTAGCGCTCGAAGGCCCCGGCTGCGTCGGCGTCGGAATCGAGCGGGTTCAGGGTGAGATAGTCGGTGTCCATTACCTGCGAGACTTCCATCTCGGGCTCGCTGACCAGCAGCCTGGACAGTGCCAGCGTGCCGCGCAGGCGGTCCTGGCGGTCGACGACGAAGATCTGGTCGGTGTGGTCGGGCAGCTCTTGCAGGCGGCGCAGATAACGCAGCACCACCTCGAGCGACACGTCCTCGCGCACGCGCACCATTTCGAAATCCATGATGGCGCCCACGGTGTCCTCGGGGTAGCCCATGGCTTCGATCAGCTGCGCGCGCTCTTCGTCTGTAAGGCCTTTTTGCACCTCGGCCACCACGTCGGGCGGCAGGTCGGGCACCAGGTCGGCCAGCTCGTCCGTATCCATGGTGCCGGTGGCGGCCACCAGGTCCTGCAGGTCCATCGACTTGATGAGCGACTCGCGCGCCCAGTCATCCACTTCGAGCAGCACGTCGGCGTCATGCTCGGAGTCGACCAGCTGCCAGACCGCCTGGCGTTCATGTTCGGGCAGCGACTCGAGGATGAAGGCGATGTCCGACGGGTGCAGGTCGTTGACGATGTCCCGTATCTCGCTTTCGTGCTGGCGGTGCAGCATGCCTTCCAGCAGATTGGATCGTTCGTCGGCCTCGTACTGGCGGCGCGCCAGCGCCTCGACCACCTCTTGTCGTTTAAGAATGGCCTGCAGGCGTTGCAGGGCAAGCTGGGCGTCCTCGGGGTCGAGCCGTCGCGGGATGGTGATGGGACCGTCTTGGGGCCTGACTTGCGTATCCGACATAGGCAACCTTGTTGATGAATCTGGGTCGGGATGGCGTAGCTCGCCGGGGGCGGCGCCCCGGACGGGGCGGCGGGCCTGCGGCGCCGAGGTGGCCCGCTATTGTAGCGGAAGCACGCCGGCCAGCGAGGGGCGTGAAAGGAAGGGGTCAGTCGCCTTCGGAGGGCTGGGCCAGGCGGCGGCGAGCGAGTTCGACCCAGTAGCTTGCGCCCAGGGGAAGCACTTCGTCGTTGAAATCGTAGCTGCTGTTGTGCAGCATGCAGGGGCCCAACCCATGCCCGCTGCCGCGGTGGTCGCCATGGCCGTTGCCTATCCAGACATAGCAGCCGGGTTTTTCTTTGAGCATGAAGGCGAAGTCTTCGGCTCCCATGGAGGGCGCGCGGGCCAGTTCGACCTTGTCGGCGCCCACGATGTCTTGCAGCACCTGGGCGCAGAAGGCCGCCTCGCCCGCATTGTTGATGGTGGGCGGGTAGCGGCGGTGGAAGTCGAACTGGACCGAACAGTTCAGGGCCTGGCAGGTGAGCGTGGCGATTTCGCGCGTGCGCCGCTCGATGAGGTCGATGGCGCCGTCGCTGAAGGTGCGGACCGTGCCGCGCATGACGGCCTCGTCGGGGATAACGTTGTCGGCCGAGCCGCTGTGGATCTGGGTAATGCTGAGCACAGCGGGATCAAGCGGATCGACTTCGCGGGTGATGATGGTCTGGAACGCCTGGGCCAGCTGCACGGCGGCCATGACCGGGTCGTGGCCCAGGTTGGGCATGGCCGCATGCGCACCCTTGCCGCGGATGGTGATTTCGAAGGTGTTGCTGGACGCCATGACCGGCCCGTCGTGCACCGCGAAGGCCCCGGCGTCGATGCCGGGCCAGTTGTGCATGCCGAAGACTGCTTCCATGGGAAACTGCCGGAACACGCCGTCGTCGATCATTTTTTTTGCGCCGCTGAAGCCTTCTTCGGCGGGCTGGAAAATGACATACACCGTGCCGGGGAAATCGCGATGCTGGGCCAGGTAGCGGGCGGCGGCAAGCAGCATGGCCGTATGGCCGTCGTGACCGCAGGCGTGCATGACGCCGGCGTGCTTGCTGGCGTGGGAAAAAGTATTGGCCTCTTGCATGGGCAGGGCGTCCATGTCGGCGCGCAGGCCGATGGCGCGCCCCGTTTGGGTAGCCCCCTGGATGACGCCGACCACTCCGGTGATTCCGAGCCCCTTGTGCGTGGGGATGCCCCACGACTCGAGCAGGCGCGCCACCAGGTCGGCCGTGCGGACCTCTTCGTAGGCGAGCTCGGGGTGGGCATGGATGTCGCGACGGATGTCGGCCATTTCGGCTTGCCAACCGACGATGGGTTCGACTAATTTCATGAAACCGGATCCTGAAGTGCTTGACGATAAACTGTACCTTGATCACAGCGTATCATCAACGCCGATTCAACAAGACAACCATCCCGCCGCCAAATGGGGGAAAGCGAGGAGCAATGCAGCAACCCTGGATCGCGCATTATCCCGAGGGCGTGCCGGCCCGCATCAGCACCGAGGGCTATCAGTCGCTGCCCGACCTGATCGGGCAGGCTTGCAAGAAGCATGGCCAGCGTCGCGCCGCGGTATTCATGGGCAGCGACCTCAGCTACGACCAGCTCGACCGCCATGCCGACGCGGTCGCCGCCTGGGTGCAGGCCCAGGGCTTGCCCGCGGGCAGCCACGTGGCGCTGATGATGCCCAATGTGATGGCCTACCTGCCCATAATGGTGGGGGTGCTGCGCGCCGGCATGGTGCTGGTCAACATCAATCCCATGTATACCGCGTCCGAGTTGCGCCATCAGCTCGAAGACGCCCGCGTCGACATGATTTTCATCTTCGAAAGCTTCGCCGCCACGCTCGGCAAGGTCGACCAGGCGCTGCGGCCCGGCAAGGTGGTGCTGGTGTCGGTCGGCGACCTGCTGGGCCTGAAGGGCATGGTGCTGAACTTTGCCGCGCGCCATATAAAACGCATGGTGCCCGCGCACCCCCTGCAGGGCGCGATCTCGTTCGGCCAGGTTCTGCGGCAGGGCGCAGGGGCCCCGTTTTCCGCCCCCGAGCAGAGTCTGGACGACGTCGCCGTGCTGCAGTACACCGGCGGCACCACGGGCAGACCCAAGGGGGCCATGCTGACGCACGGCAACCTGGTGGCCAACGTGCTGCAGATGCAGGCGGTGGCCCGCCCGGTGCTGGGGCCCGAATGCGGGGCCGGCATGGTGATGCTTACCGCCCTGCCGCTGTATCACATTTTTGCCTTCACGGTCTGCGGCCTGTTCGCCATGCACGCCGGCATGTGCAGCGTGCTTATTGCCGACCCCCGCAAGCTGGATACCATTCTCGCGGCCTGGCGGCGCGACCCGGTATCGATATTTCCCGCCGTGAACACGCTGTTCAACGGCCTGCTGAACAAGCCCGAGTTTGCGCAGTTGGACTTTTCGGCGCTGCGCCTGTGCTTTGGCGGTGGGGCGGCGGTGCAGAAGGCGGTGGCCGAACGCTGGCACAAAGTAACCGGCCTGCCGCTGATCGAGGGCTATGGGCTTTCAGAGACCTCGCCGGTGGCCATCGTGAACCCCACCAATGCCACCGAATATTCAGGCGACATCGGGCTGCCGCTGCCCTCCACCGACGTGGTCATGCTTGACGGCAACGAGCGCGAAATGCCGCTTGGCGAGGCCGGCGAGGTGTCGATCCGCGGGCCGCAGGTCATGAAGGGCTACTGGAACATGCCCGAGGAAACGCGGGCCTCGTTTTCGGCCGAGGGCTATTTCAAGACCGGCGACATCGGCATCATGAGCCCTGAAGGCCGGGTGCGCATCATCGACCGCAAAAAAGACATGATCCTGGTGTCGGGCTTCAATGTCTATCCCAACGAGGTTGAGCAGGTGATCATGCAGCACCCCGGGGTGCTCGAATGCGTGGTGGTCGGCGTGCCCAGCGCTGAAAGCGGCGAGATGGTCAAGCTGTTCGTGGTCAAGAAGGACCCCGCCCTGACCGAGGCCGAACTGCGCGAATGGTGCGCGCGCCACCTTACCGGCTACAAGCGGCCGCATGAAATCGAGTTTCGCAAGGAACTGCCCAAGAGCAATACGGGCAAGCTGCTGCGGCGCGTATTGCGCGACGAGGCCGAGAAAGGGGCGGGCGCCTGACGGGGCGCTTGGCCTCTTTGAGTTCTTTGACTGGGCGATGGGCGCGCTGCGCAGCGCGCCCATCGCCCTGAGAAGGGCCGGGTTCCTGCCGGAAATTCAACGGGCTTTCAGATGCGGCCCGATCATGGCGTCGAGGGCGCCGGCAATATGCGTATTGCCGGCGTACACATAGCCGCCTCGCGGCCAGGGTTCGGCATGCCGCATGTCTTGCGCAATGCCGCCAGCTTCGCGCACGATCAGGGTGCCGGCGGCCACGTCCCAGGGCGCCAGCCCCATTTCCCAGTAGCCGTCGTAGCGCCCGCAGGCGACCCAGGCCAGATCGAGGGCGGCCGAGCCCATGCGGCGCACGCCCCGCGAGGCGGGCAGGGCTGCGTGCAGGGTGGGCATGTATTCTTCGGCGAACGAAAAATCCCGGAAGGGAAAGCCCGTGGCCAGGACGGCTTCGGAGAGGCTCTCGGCTTGCGAGCATGAAAGGCGGTGTTCGTTCAGCCATGCGCCCACGCCGTGCATGGCGGTGAAGAGTTCTTCGCGGTTGGGATCGTAGACGACGCCGATCACCGGAGTGTCGGCCTCGAGCGGCCGGTCGCCGTCGACGATGGCGCCGGCATGGGCGACAAGCCCGATCGACACCGCGTAGTGGGGAATGCCGTGCAGGAAGTTGGTGGTGCCGTCGAGCGGGTCGATATACCACGTGGCAGCGCCGCCGGATTGCCCGCCTGATTCTTCGGCTACGATGCTGAATTCGGGCGTGCTTTCTTGCAATTGCTCGATGATGGCCGCCTCGGCATCGCGGTCGGCCTGAGAGACCAGGTCGTTGCGGGCCTTTTTATCGATGACAAGGTCTGAACGGCGCAATGAGTGCGCCTGAAGTATGGCGGCACCGGTACGCGCGGCCGAAATGGCGGCATTGAGATATTCGCTGAGATGAAACTGAGACGAAGGCATACGCAGGCAGGCAAGCAGGCAGTGAAAGACATTAGTGTACGCAACATTGCCGGCATCGTCGCGCCGCGCGCGCAATGCGGTCTTGCCAAGCATGGCGGCGGGGCACGGGTCCCGGTCATGGTCCGAGTGCCCGCATGAGCGGCCGTTTCAGCCCCCTGGCGCCCGCCAGCCTGTTCCTGGACGCTACGGGAACCCCGTTCAGCGAGCGCTACCAGGACGTCTACCATGCGCGCAACGGGGCATTGGAGCAGGCGCGCCAGGTGTTCCTGCGAGGCAATGGGCTGCCGGAGCGATGGCATGGCCGTGCTTCGTTCACGGTTTGCGAAACCGGCTTCGGGCTGGGCAGGAACTTCCTGGCGCTGTGGCAGGCCTGGCGGGACGATCCGCAGCGTTGCGGCCGCCTGCATGTATTGTCGTTCGAGGCCCATCCCTTTTCGGCCGCCGACCTGGCTGTGGCATCACGCGAACTGCCCGCTGACCTGCGCGATGCGGCCGGCCAGCTCGTGCGGGCCTGGCCTGTGTTGCTGCCCGGCGTGCACCGTCTTGAGTTCGAAGGGGGGCGGCTGACGCTGACGCTGATCTTCGGCCGTATAGAACAGACCGCGCGCGAGGCGCAGGCGGGCGTCGACGCGTTCTTCCTGGACGGTTTCGCCGCGGCCAGAAACCCTGAAATGTGGTCGCCGGCCTTGTTCGGCCAATTGGTGCGGCTGGCGCGCCCCGAGGCGACGGCCGCAACCTGGTGCGCCAGCGGCGATGTGCGCAGGGCGTTGCGGGACGCGGGTTTCCTGGTCAGCAGGGCGCCGGGCTTGGGCGGCAAATGGCAAACGACCCGGGCCGTGCTGCGGCCCGGGCTGGGCCGGGGCCTGGAGGCGGCGGAGCCGGGGCCCGTGCTGGTAGTGGGGGCGGGTCCGGCCGGCGCGGGCATGGCCCGGGCGCTGGCCATGCGGGGCCGCCAGGTGGTGGTGGCCGATCCCCAGCTGGCTGGGGGAAGAGGCGCCAGCCATCGCGGGCACCTGGCGGCCGCCCTGACGCCGCTCGTTTCACGCGACGACGACCTGAGGGCCCGCCTCAGCCGGGCCGGCGTGCTGCGCGCGCTGCATCGCTGGCAGTCACTGCCCGGCTCCGCCCGGCCGCAGCGCGTGGGCACTGTCGAGCTGCTTCGGGACGCCTCGCAGGACGAGCAGCGCCGCCTCACGCTTCAGACCATGGGCTTTCCCGAGGAATGGGTGCGGTGGATGGATGCGGGCGAAGTGTCGCGGCGGGTGGGCCTGCCTATCAACCGGCCGGGGATATTCTTCGCTGACGGACAGCTCGTCCGTCCCGAGCCATTGCTCGACGCCTTGCTGGATCATGCCCGCATCGATTGCCGGGCGACGCGCATCCTGCGCCTTCAGCGGGAAGGCGCGGGCTGGCTGGCGCAGGGCGACGACGGGCAAGTCTTTTCCATGGCGACCGTAGTCCTGGCCAACGCCTCCGAGGCGGCCGCCTTGCTGTCGACGTGCCCGGACGTGGTGGAACTGCCCAAATTGCGCGCCGGCTGGCGTCTTGCGGGCCAGGTCAGCTATTTTCGGCCGGACGCCGCGGCGCATGACCCCGCCACGGTGCTGAGCGCAGAGGGGTATTGGCTGCCGCAAGTGGATGGCGTGAATGTGGGCGGCAGCACCTATCTGCCCAATGCGGCCGCCAGCGAAGTAACGGATTCGGGCCACCGCTTCATTTCGGAACAGGTGGCCGACATGCTGGGGGTGGATGCCGGCCGGGTCGGGGAATGGCTGGCCGAGGGGGCGGGGTGGGCAGGCTGGCGGGCGGTGGTGGCCGGGCGTCTGCCGGTGTTTGGGCCGGTGCCGAAAGCGCCGGGCCTGTGGCTTGCTTGCGCCTATGGCTCGCGCGGGTTGACGTGGGCCGCGCTGGCCGGAGACCTGCTCGCCGCGAGCCTGGAGGGCGAACCTCTGCCCCTGGAGCGTACACTGCAAAACGCCGTGGCGCCTCGCTGAACAGGCCCTGCGGAAGCCCGAATGGAGCCCGCTGAGCGAAGTCATTTTATTTTATAGCGTAAATCCGTCAAAATAATGTCTTTTGAATGCTTTACAGGCTATTGCCGAGGATTGCGCTGTGCCGCCCAAGTCTGAACTTGCCCACGTGACGCAACTTGACTCCCTGCAGTTCTTGACGGCGAAGTCCACCCACGCGGTGTTCGCCTTCGAGGATTCCGAGTTGCAGCTCGAAATAGAAGCGACCGCGCCCGGCGTATACCGGCTGCGATGCGCGCCCGCCTCCGTCCTTAACAACGACAAGCCCAGCGCAAGGGCCCGCGCGCATGCCGAAATGCTGCTCGCGCGCCAGGAGCCTGTAAGCGAACTGGCCGTTTCGTCCATACCCGGCAAGCAGGGGTGGCGTCTCGAACAGGGCGACATTGCGCTCGAAATCGCCGTTGCGCCCTTACAGATCGGCCTGTATCGCGGCCAGGAATGCCTTGCGCGCACGGGCGAGCCCGCGCTGCAGCACGGCGACGTCCAGGCCGACCCGGCCTGGCGGCTTTGTTTCGAGCTTGACGCCGACGATTCCATATACGGCCTGGGTGAAACCGCCGGCGACCTCGATCGTCGCGGCCAGAGCCTGGCGTCCGACTCCCCGCAGGCGCGTGCCTTGCCTTTGGCCTGGAGCCCGCGTGGCTGGGGCCTGTATGTGAACAGCCTGGGGCGGGTTGAGCACGATGTGGCGGCTCATGACCCCGACCTCTACGAGCTTACCTCGCATGCGGCGGTGCTCGACGTCTTCCTGTTCGCGGGCGAGCCCGGCGAAATCGTCAACCAGTACACTGCCCTTACAGGCAGGGCCGGCCAGCCCTGCCTATGGCCCATGGGGGTCTGGCTGGATCAGGCTCCGGGGCAGTCCATCGACGAACTGCACGCCGCGGCGCAGCGCATGCGCGCCGATGAATTCGCCTTCGACGCGGTCAGGCTGGGGCCGCCCGCCGCCTATGGCTTCCAGGCCGACAAGCCCGTGTTCGAGTGGAACGAGGGCCGGGTGCCCGATCCGCGTGCCCTGCTGACCCGCTTCCAGGACATCCACCTGCAAGTGGCGGCGCCGTCCTTTCCCGGTGTATTGGCCGGCACGCCGTTGTTCGACGAATGGGAAGACCGCGGCTGGCTGCTTGCCGACGATTCCGGCGGGGCATATGTCTTTGCCGGCTCCGAGGCCAGCGGGGGCAAGCCCTTCGGGCTGCTCGACCTTACCTACAAAGATGTCTACAAGCTGTGGGCAGAACGGCAGCGCCAGGTCTTTGACGAGGGCCTGGGGGCTCCCGACTGCGATGCCCAGTTCGACATTCCCGACGGCGTGTCCGCCCGGGGCGGAGAAACCGGCGCGCAGCTTCGCACCATTTATCCGCTTCTGGCGCGCCAGGCCTTGTTCGATGCCGTGGCGGGCCATAAGACACCGCAAGAAGGCGTCATCTTCAGTACCGACCTCTTCCCCGGCGTACAGCGTTATGCCTGGCAGGCGGCGCCTCGCGTCGACAACAGCTGGCAGGGCCTGGCCCACACACTCCGTACGGCGCTTGCCGTGGGCAATAGCGGTGTCACCGCGCAACTGCATGGCGTGGGCTGCGCCCACGCATCCACCGCCGACATGACCCCCGAGCTGTATGCCCGCTGGCTTGCCGCAGCCGTGTTCTCGGCGAATTTCAGCTTCCAGGGCCTGCCGCAACTGCTGCCGCAAGGCTTTGACGAGGCAACCCGCGCTCTGGTGCGGCACTGGCTGCAGTGGCGCTACCGCCTTATCCCCTACGTGCTAGGCATTATCGAAGACGCCGTGCGCACGGGCCTGCCGGTGCAACGCTCCATGCCGCTGGCTTTCCCCGCCGACGTCATGGCCCATGTGTGGGACACGCAATACCTGCTTGGGCCGGCCCTGCTGGTCGCGCCGGTATTGCAGCCCGGCACCCAGCATAAGGTCTACCTGCCCGCCGGCGATGCCTGGTGGGATCTGAGCACGGGCCAGCGCTACGAAGGCGGCAGCGTGCTTTCCGTCGAGGTCGAACTCGACAGCCTGCCGGTGTTCGGCCGCGAGGGCCACATGCTGTGCCTGGGGCCCGCCGCCCAGCATACGGGCGAGTTCAACTCGGCCCGCATCCTCGATGAAGTCTGGATGTTCGGCATGCCCGAGCACAGCCCGGTCGTCATGCGCAACAAGATCCGCGTAATGCAGATGCAGGGCTCCAGCTATATCAAGGGACTCGAGGGGCTCAAGATACTTCCTTCCGAAGGGCTCGAGGTCAAGCGCCGCGGTGCCGAGGTGCGCATCTCGCGTGTTCGCTGAAGTGGCGGGGTCCCTGGCTCTACTCCGTGAGCGGGTAGAGCCAGTCTGGCAAGGTAGGGTAGAACTTTCTGCACCAACACTTTCTTGACAGCGCCTTAAAAACCACCCATAATTATGGTCTTTGGTTTTTAGCGGGTTGGTAGCTCAGTTGGTAGAGCACCGGACTTTTAATCCGTTGGTCCCGGGTTCGAGCCCCGGCCAACCCACCATTAAACCTAAAGGAAACAAAGCCGCAGACAATGCGGTTTTTTTCTTGGGCAGGGGGCGCGTTGCGTGCCCAATCTTATCCAGCCGATTTAAATGCTTTTGCCAGCCCCTGGAGGCTGGCATTTTGTTTTTTGTAAGATTACACTTAACAAAGGTAACCAAACATTAGCTTGATGTGATTCCAGGAGATCGCTATGAGTGCCATCCCAACTATATCCATCAAGCTTTATCTCTTTGGCGTAAGCTGCCTGGGGTTGCTGGCTTGGCTTATCTGGCGTGACGGCAAAAGATAAGCTGCAGCGCCGTTTCCGCGGGCGCCGCTGACGCAGGCCCGCAAGCTGCTTTACGGACGCTACCGCGTCTGGCGGTTGCGCCATTCCAAGGCCAGGAAACACGCCAGCTTGCCGCGGGGGCGGCGTTACGCTGCTACGACAGCGTGCAGCAGTTCATTCTTGCGCTCGGTCATTTGTGCGAGTATTTCCCGCAGCTCGATTTTCTTCGAAATGACCTTAGGAAAAAGCTCCTCTTCTTCCTCCTTGACGTGGTGCGCCACGTATTCGCCCAGCACCTTCACTTTTGCCTCATAGAGCTCGTCCTTCATGCTCATTTTCTGGATTTGAGAGATGAGCGCCTTTGCGCTTGCGTGCTCGACCAGTGCTTCGTCTAACAGGTCTGCGAAAGCGTCCGGGCTTTGCTTGCGCAAAAACGGATAGAAAATTTCTTCTTCGATCGTCGTATGGGCCGTCAATTCCATACAGACCTCTGATGCAATTTCCTCTTTCGCCGCGTCGCTTTTCTCGGACTCGAAGTCCTTGAACAGTTTTTTGGCTTTCTTGTGGTCGTCCAGCAAAAGACTGAGCACGTCCTTCTGCGCGACGGGTATCTGTGATTTATTCATGCCTATCTCCCTTGACAGGTGGTTGAAACGCCGGATGGCAGGCAAGGGATACAGCAAACATCATGCCCCGGCGCCTGCCTTCTTATTCTTATATAGGTCCGATCTGGCCGCTCGCGCCTTCTCTCCTATAAAATGGCCACAGCATCTTCTGTTGGGTAGGAAAATGGCCATTCAAACCTTGAGCCGATATGGCTTTGCCTTGTTTCTCGTCGCTCTTGTGTCGGGCTGCTCGTTGTGGGGCGGCGGCGATGCATCTTCTGAAACGTCGTATGCCGAACGCCCCAGCGAGTGCCGGTGGAGCCGCAGCAGCTGCATGTACAACGGAAAATACGAGTCCGGCGAAAGGGATTACGCCGAAGAAGAGGCGGCGCGCCTGAACAAGGCGTCTTTGGCAAGGCTGCGCGGCCGATAGGCGCGCTGGGTCCATACCGCGGGGCCGGAACTCGGCTGGCTTAATAAGACTGCAACAAGCACGTTGGATACTGCGTGCTCCTTGTTGCCATTCTATTGAGCCCCACATGAAAAACATTCGTGTCCTTGATTCCGAAGACCTGCCCACCAACACTTCGTCCAACGAGCATTTTCAGGCGGTCGTCGAGCGTGCGCGCAGTCGCCGCGGTTTTCTGAAGTCCGGCCTTGGCTTGTCGGCCGCCGTGTTCCTGGCCGGCCCGCTGGCGGCCTGTGGCGGAAGCAGCGGCGGCAGCGGCGAAGGCGAAACGGAAACGCCTCCGGAAAGCTCGCTGCTCGGCTTCAAGGCGATTCCGATTTCCACCGAAGACACGATCATGGTTGCCGAAGGCTACACGGCCGAGCATTTCGTTCCCTGGGGCACGCCCTTGTTTGCCGGCGATCCCGACTGGAAGAGCGACGGCAGCGACGATTCGGCGGCCCAGGCGCGCCAGGTCGGCGACAACCACGACGGCATCCATTTCTTTCCCATCAACGGCAGCAGCGACGAAGGCCTGCTGGTGATGAATCACGAATACACGACCACCAGCGGCGGAGAATACCCCTGGCTGTTCGGTGTGGGCGGCACCGAGCCCTGGACGGCCGACAAGGCCCAGAAGGCCATCAACGCCCATGGGGTGTCGGTGATCCACATCGTTCGCAATGCCGAAGGCAAGTGGGAGATCAAGCTCGACTCGCAATACAACCGCCGCATCACCGCCGCGACTGAAATGCAGCTGACCGGCCCGGCCGCCGGCCACGACCTGCTGAAGACTTCGGAGGACGCCACCGGAACCAAGGTGCTGGGCACGTTCAACAATTGCGGCAATGGCTGGACTCCCTGGAACACCTACCTGGCCTGTGAAGAGAACTTCAACAACTACTTCGGCACGACGTCGGGCAATGACCAGCGCGACGAAGCGCAAAAGCGCTATGGCCTTTCGGCCCAGGAGACGGGCTATCGATGGGAGGAGCATTTCGACCGCTTCGACTATGTGAAGGAGCCCAATGAATCCAACCGCTTTGGCTGGATCGTGGAGATCGACCCCTTCGACCCCAATTCCGTGCCCAGGAAGCGGACGGCCCTGGGCCGCATCAAGCACGAGAACGCGGCCTATCGCCTGGCCGCCGACCAGCGCATTGTCGTCTACATGGGCGACGACCAGGCCGGCGACTACATCTATAAGTTCGTTTCGGACGGCACCTTCAAGGAAGGCGGCGACAACTCGGCCCTGCTGGATTCCGGCAAGCTGTATGTCGCACAGTTCGAGGACGGCGAGGCCAGCGGCGATTTCATGGGCACGGGCAAGTGGATATTGCTGGACAAGAATGACAATGCCGCACTGCTGGCCGACAACACCAACTTCCCCACCCAGGCCGATATTCTGATCAAGACGCGCATGGCGGCGGATCTGGTGGGCGCCACCAAGATGGACCGCCCGGAATGGGTCAGCGTTCATCCGACCAGCGGCGAGGTCTATGTGACCCTTACCAACAACAGCGGCCGGGCCGAGGATGAAACCGACGACGCCAACCCGCGCGCAGCCAACCGCTATGGCCAGATCATCCGCTGGCGCGAGGCCGGCGAGGACGCAACGGCCACGACCTTCGAGTGGGATCTCTTTGTGCTGGCGGGCAACCCTGTCAAGTACACCGATCGTGCAGACCTGAAGTCGGGTTCAGAGAACATCACCGCCGACAATACCTTCAACAGTCCCGACGGCCTGGCTTTCGACCAGGAGGGCCGCCTGTGGATCCAGACTGACGGCAACTACAGCAACGCGGGCGAGTACGAAGGCCAGGGCAATAATCAGATGCTGTGTGCCGATCCGGCCAGCAAGGAGATCCGCCGCTTTTTCGTCGGACCGAAGGAGTGCGAAGTGACGGGCATTGCCTTCACCCCCGACAGCAAGACCCTGTTCATCAACATCCAGCATCCGGGCGAAGACGGCGACAGCCACTGGCCGGACGGCGGCACCTCGCTGCCGCGCTCGTCCACCGTCATCATCACCAAGAACGACGGAGGGGTGATCGGAAGCTGAACCCTGGGCTCCGAAAGGGGGGCGGTCTATACCGTCCACCCACCCGGCGAAGCCGAGAATGTGGACTCTGCTCTGCCCGGGCCGGATCGCAAGATCCGGCCCTTTGCTTTCGGCGCCGCGGGCCTTCGGCCTGCGCGCCGGCCATGGGCGGGTACGCTGCTTGCCTCTCGCAGGCAGTCGTGTCATGGCGGGAGGTCAATTGTGCCGGATCTGGGTGAAATCTTCGCCTTGCAGGAAGGAATGCTGGCGATGGTGGTACGGGGTACTGCCGTCTACTGGGTGGTTCTGATCCTTTTGCGGCTGGCGGGGCGGCGGGAAATCGGCTCGCTGGGCACGGCCGACCTGCTGGTATTGGTGCTGGTGGCCGATGCTGTAGGAAACGCTCTTTCCGGCGGCTCGCCTTCGCTCACCGATGGGCTGACCGTGGTGGCGACCATCGTCGCCTGGAGCGTGGTGCTGGATCGCGCCGCCTACTATTCGCCTTTTGTCCACAGATTGCTGGAACCCGCGCGCGTCTGCCTGATACGGGATGGTCGGATCATCCGGGCGGGCTTGCGCCACGAGCATGTCGGCCGTAGTGAACTGATGGAGCAGCTCAGGCTCAAGGGCATCGAATCGATCACGGAAGTCAAGCGCGCCTATCTGGAGTCTAACGGCCAGTTCAGCGTCATCAAGGTGGGCCCCGATGCGCCCGAGGCATCGTCGACGCTGGCCGAATCCGACCACTAGGCCCTGGACGGGAAGCCGGCCGGCAGGCGGCGGCTGCCGGCCCGGCTTTTGCGGACTTAACGCACCCGGATGGTGCGCGTGGCGCTGAGCCGCGTGCTTTCGCCTTGCGTGATGCGTATGGTGACCAGGCGGGCGGTCATGCCGTCGGGCAAAGGCACGCTGCCCTTGACGTATTGATAATGATCGACATTGAATTCGATCGGATCGAGGGTGATGGTATTGCTTCGGCCGTTGGGATAGCGGCCCTCGACGACGAAAGTCATGCGGCCTTCGAAGGTGGCCGCCGACGGGTCGTCCTGCATGACCAGGACCTGATAATTGAGCGTGCCCGCCTGGCTGGTGAGTTCGGCCGCGCGTATGCCCGGCGAGGTGCCGCGGGGATCGGGGGGAATGTCCTTGACCAGCATCTGGATGTCTTCCTGCAGCGACGATACACGGCCCTGCAGCTGCGCCAGGCGGTCGTCATGGCTGGACAGGGCGCTGCGTGTTTCTTCGAGATCGCGGGTTTGCTGGGCCAGTTGGGACTGCAGCCGCTGCTTGTCTATATTGGCGCTGTTCAGGTCCTGGTGCAGGCGTTCGGACTCTTCGGCGGTCAGGCGCGGAGGGCCATAGCTTTTTTGAAGGAACAGCAGGCCGCCGGCGCCCAGCACGATGCCGGTCAGGATCAGCACCAGCCAGCGCGGCACGCGCCGCCGCCGCCGTGTGCTGCCGTATGCCGTGGGTTGGAAGACGACGCGCTTGTTCGAAGAGAATAGGGCCATATTGAAGAGTCCGTGATGCAGGCCGTGGAAACCGCAGCAAGTGAATGATTCGAAAAACTATAAAGCATAACTTGGCGAGGCTGCACTGCCGCTGTTTCGCAGGGACTGGTTGCGCTTTGGTATAAGTTGTAACGTTCGGGCGCCTCTAGAGCAATGGCGTTACGCCAAAGAGGCATCCAGTTCGGCGAGCCTTTGGGGGGTGCCCACGTCGGTCCAATGGCCATTGTAATGTTGGCCCATGACCCGGCCTTGCTGTATGGCCTGGTAAAGCAGCGGGGCCAGGCGCGCCGGCTGGTGGGCGTCCACCTCACGGAACAGCTTGGGGTGGTATACGCCTATGCCTGTGAATGTGAGTGTATCGCCGGCACGGGGCTCGGCCAGCAGGCCGTCTGCGCCAAGCGAGAAGTCGCCGTCGGGATGATGGGAAGGGTTGTCGGCCAGAAGCAGCCAGGCAAGCATATCGCGGGATTGCAGCGCGGCGGCCAAGGGAGCGGCGGACGCGGGATTCCAGTCGCACCAGACATCGCCGTTCATGACGAGGAAAGGCTCGGGCCCGAGCAGCGGCAGGGCCCGGGCGATGCCGCCGGCGGTTTCGAGCGCCGTGTCTTCGGGCGAGTACGAAATGTGCACGCCGTAGCGCCGGCCGTCGCCAAGCGCATCTTCGATCTGCCGGCCAAGCCAGGCATGGTTGATGACCAGCTGGTCGATGCCCGCCTGGGCCAGGCGCTGTATATGCCATTCAATCAGCGACCTGCCGCCGGCCTTGAGCAGGGGCTTGGGCAGGGTGTCGGTAAGCGGCCGCATGCGTTCCCCGCGGCCCGCCGCAAGTATCATGGCGCGCATCAGAATGTGTATCCGTAGGAGACGGGGCGGTTTTCGAGGCGATCGAGCAGCCGCAGCAAGGGGGCGAAGACGCCATAGCGCCCGGCAACCTGCCTGACGTAGCCCTGGACCCGTGGGATATGCTCAAGATAATGGTTCTTGCCGTCGCGGTGGGACAGGCGTGCGAATACGCCCAGTATGCGCAGGTTGCGCTGCAGGCTCATCCATTCGTACGAGCGGTGGAAATCGGCGAAGTCGGCGGGCACGGGAAGGCCGGCGGCGCGGGCCGCCTGCCAGTAGCGGATGGCCCAGTCGAGTTGCTGTGCTTCTTCCCAGGTGGTTCGCGCGTCGGTTACCAGCGAGGCCAGGTCGTAGGTGATGGGCCCGATCAGGGCGTCTTGGTAGTCGATGACGCCGGGTTCGCCTTCGGGCTGCTCGGCCACCATGAGGTTGGGCGAATGGAAGTCGCGGTGCACCAGCACCACGGGCTGGGCGGCGGCGTCTTGGGCCAGTGCCGCGAACACCCGCTGCAGCATGGCATGCTCGGTGTCGCTGAGCTGGGCCTGGCAGTGCCTTTCGACATACCACTGGGGAAAGAGCTGGAGTTCGGCGAGCAGACGTGCTTCATCATAGGCGGGAAGCCCGGTCGCGTCGGCGTGTTGCAGGCGCACCAGAGTGGCGATGGCCTGGCGATAAAGCGTTTGCAGCGTAGCGTCGGGCAGCCCCTGAGTGATAGCCTGATAGTAGGTTTGCCGGCCCAGATCAGAGAGAAGCAGGAAGCCCTGCTCGATGTCGCGGGCGTATACCTGGGGTACGGTTACGCCCGCCTGCCGCAATTTTTCACCCACCAGCAGGAAGGGAAGACAATCTTCGTGCTGGGGCGGGGCGTCCATGGCGATGACGCTGCCTTTCCGGCCTTCGAGCCGGAAATAACGGCGAAAACTGGCGTCGCTGGAGGCCGGGCGCAGCGAATCGAGGTCGAGCCCGTGTTCGTCGGCCAGAGAGGCGAGCCAGTGTTTCAGTGCATCGAGGCGAGAGTCTTCGCTGGGGTTCAAAGCGGTATCCTGGGTTCGGCGTATGAATGAAAAAATAATTATGCCGCCAATTCCGGACGCGAGGAGTGCGGCTTCTCTATAATACTTGGCTGCCGGTTATTTCGACATCGGCTTTATGCCAAAATAAGGTCTGTTTTAAGGGGCAAAGTACTCGTGCGTGCGGTCTGGTGGGCAATCCTTCTCATGTTCGGCCTTGTGTCGACGGCTCAGGCCCAGCAGGCCTCCGCCGTTCCGTCCGAGGTGGGCGCGCTGATCGTCTCCCCCAAGCTCAGGCTGCATACCCAATTGGGCGAGGACGAAATGACGTCCTTCCTGATCGCCGACAAGATGGAAACCGACGAAGACGGCAAGGTCATCCTGACCGGCGACGCCGAGGTGCGGCGCATTGATTCCGTCGTCAAGGGCGACCATATCGACTATCAACGCGAAACAGGCCAGGTGAACGTGCGGGGCAACGGCCTGATCATGCGCGACGGCAACATCGTGCGCGGCCCCGAGCTCAGCTACAACGTCAATGCCGAAACCGGCGAGGTCAACGACCCCAATTTCTGGCTGGGCGCCGATGGCGGCTCGGGCACGGCTGAAAGGGCCGAGATCTTCAGCCGCAGCCAGATGCGGCTGAATTCGGCCCGCTATGCGGGCTGCCCCTGCGAAAACCCGCCCTGGTACATTACTTCGCCCAAGGTCGACTTTGATTTCGACGAGAACGAGGGCGTGGCGCGCAATGCCGTGCTGTTTTTCAAGGGCGTTCCCATCCTGGCCTCGCCCTATCTGTCGTTTCCATTGCGCAAAGAGCGCAAGTCGGGTTTCTTGCTGCCCACCTATGGCGGCTCCAGCAACAGCGGCCTCGAGTTCACGCTGCCGTACTACTTCAACCTGGCGCCCAATTACGACCTGACGGTAACGCCGCGCTACATGGCCAAGCGTGGCTTGCAGCTGGGGGCTGAATTCCGTTACCTGGGGCGCGGCTACAACGGCCAGTTGTCGGGCACCTACCTGAACCGCGACAAACTAACCGACGACAGGCGCTGGATGTATTGGTGGCAGCATCGCCATAGCCTCGGCGGCGGCTTCAGCGCTTATTTCGACGTGCGCCGTGTGTCGGACGACGATTACTTTCGTGATTTCACCACCTTCGGGCTGAACGAAGCCACGATCGATGCGCTTCCCAGCATCGCCCGGCTGAACTGGAGCGGCTCCCCGTATTGGCGGGCATATCTTCAGACGTATACCTACCAGACCCTGCAGGACCGCACGTCCACCTATCGCCGCCCGCAGTTCGACAAGGTTCCCGAATTCTATGTGCGCGGTGCGCGCTACAACTGGGGCGGCTTCGACGTGGCGACCGACAACTACGCAACCAAGTTCACGATGCCCAAGTTCAGGTCGCGCGTGGTGGACATGTTTCCCGCCCAGAATCTGGACAGCAGGCCCACCTTCCCGTATCAGGCATACGATGGCACGCGGCTTAGCTCGTATAACTCTATTTCGTACCCCATCGTGCGCCCTGGCTGGTATCTGACACCCAAGGCCGCGCTGCATCTGAGCCAGTACACCACCAGCTGGAACGGCTTCACCCTGGCCCGTGATCCCATCACCGGCATCGTCCCAAGCACCCCGCACACGCAATCGCGCGCCGTGCCCTTGTTCTCGCTTGATTCGGGCATGACCTTCGAGCGCGAAACCACGCTGTTCGGAAACAACTCCATCCAGACCCTCGAGCCTCGTATCTATTACCTGTACGTGCCCTATCGCGACCAGTCGGCGATACCCGTATTCGACACCAGCATCGCCACCTTCAATTTTTCACAGGCCTTCGACGAAAATCTGTTCAGCGGCGGCTGGGACCGCATTGCCAACGCCAACCAGGTCACCGTGGGCCTGACCACCCGCTGGCTCGACGAAGACACGGGCTTCGAGCGCCTGTCGCTGTCGGCGGCCCAGCGCATTTATTTCGAAGACCAGAAGGTGACATTGCCGGGCACCCGCCCGCGCACCAACACCAAGTCCGATTACCTGGTGGGCGCAACAGCCGCCCTTACCGATAAACTCGACGTGCGGTTCGACGCGCAGTTCAACCCCGAGAACCGCGATCGCAACCGCATGTCGGCCGGCTTCAGGTGGCGGCCTCAGCGGCTGGCCATGCTTGCCGCCTCGTACCGCTACGAGCGCGATCCAAGCCAGATCAGCAACCCCTCTGTCGTCAACGAGTCCTGGTATGTCGATCGCAGCCGGGAGCAGATCTCGGTGTACGGCCAGTGGCCGTTGCACAGCAAGTTGTATGCACTGGGCCGCGTCGATTATTCTTTGCAGGACAAGCGCTCCACACAGTCGGTGCTGGGCCTGGAATACCGTGGAGACTGCTGCTGGGCGGCGCGCGTCGTCTACCAGCGTTATGCGGTGTCCGAGCAGGACACCAACACGGCGGTGTTCTTTCAGCTTGAGCTAAGCGGCCTGGGCTCGCTAGGCACCGATCCAATGGGCATGTTGTCCCGCACCATCTATGGCTATCAAACGGTCACCCCTCCCATACCTGAAAAAACCACATTCGAGAGGTACGAATAATGCGTAGTCCGTACACGACGCGCCGGCTTGCGTCTTTGCTGCTTGTGCTGCTGGGTGTCTCGGCGTCCGCGGCCGCCCAGCAGACGGCCGCCGGACAACAGCCGTCCGCCGAGAACGCCGCCGAACACCAGGCCGTCGACGGCATCGCCGCGGTGGTCAACAAACAGGTCATCACGCTGCGCCAGGTAGACGCCCAGGTCCGGACGGCCGAAGCGCAGCTCAAGCAGCAGAACATCGCCGTTCCCGACCGGCAGATCTTGCGCCGCCAGGTTCTGCAGCGCATGATCAGCGACGAACTGCTGCGCCAGGAAGCCGAGCGCCTGAACATAGAAGTAACCGACGCCGGCGCCGAGCAGGCCGCCGCGGTCATTGCGCAGCGCAACCGCATGACGCCCGAGCAGTTGCGCGCCGAGATCGAGCGTTCGGGTGTGTCGTGGGCCGATTATCTCAAGGACCTGCGCCATGAAGTCATGGTCGACCAGCTGCGGCAGCGCACCGTCGACAGAAACATTCATATTTCCGACGCCGACGTCGACGCCTTCCTGAAATCCCAGCAGCGGCGGTCAGGCCTCGGCTCGCTGAACCAGCGCGGCCAGGCCCAGCAAGGCCAGCAGGCTCAACAGGCGCAGCCCAGCGTCCTGGGCCTGGCGCAGATCCTGGTCGCCGTTCCCGAAGGCGCCTCGGCCGCCGAGGTGCAGCGCCTGCGCAGCAAGGCCGAAGAACTGCTCTCCCGACTGCGGGCGGGGGCCGATTTTGCAAGCCTGGCGGCTTCTTCTTCGGATGCCCCCGAAGCGTTGCAGGGCGGCGACCTTGGCGTCAGGCCGCCCGAGGGCTGGCCCGACCTTTTCCTGCAAGCCACGCAAGGGGTGCAGGCCGGCGGCGTCAGCGACATTGTCCAAAGTGGCAATGGGTTCCACATCCTCAAGGTGGTAACGCGGGGCCAAGAGGCGCAGCAGCCGGCCCAGGCGCAGGCGCCGGCCGCCGCTGCCCCGTCGCAGCAGGCGCCCATGCCCGAAGGGCCCATGATGGTGACGCAGACGCATGCAAGCCACATTCTCATCAAGATTACGCCGGCCATGTCCGAGCAGCGCGCGCGCGAGCGCGCGCGCCAGCTGGAGCACCGCCTTTCCATGGGCGAGAACTTCGAGGAATTGGCCAGGCTGTATTCCGAAGACGCTTCGGCGCCCCAGGGCGGCGACCTGGGCTGGCTGAACCCGGGCGAAACCGTGCCGGCCTTCGAGCAGGCAATGAACGCCCTGCAGCCGGGCCAGATCAGCGCACCCGTCCTGTCGCAGTTCGGCTGGCACATCATTCGTGTTGATGACCGGCGCGAAAAAGACATGGAAGACGAGTACCGCCGCATGCAAGCGCGACAGATTCTCTTCCAGCGCCGGGTCGAGCCCGCATTCGAAGACTGGCTCAGCCAGCTGCGAGGGCAGGCCTACATCGACAACCGGCTCGATCCGCAATCCAGCCGGCGCCCGCGCTAGGCTTCGCATGGCGCAGCATCAGGCCCGCAAGCGCTTCGGCCAGCACTTCTTGGTCGACGAAGGCGTCATTGACGCCATCGTGCGGGCCATCGCGCCCCAGAAGTCCGACAAGCTGATCGAGATCGGGCCGGGCCTGTCGGCCCTGACCGGCCCGCTGCTGCAGGCGCTTGACCATCTCACAGTGGTCGAGATCGACCGCGACCTGGCGGCCCGCCTGCTGCGCCAGCACTCGCCCGAAAGGCTTTCGGTGGTGCAGGCCGATGCGCTGCAGGTCGATTTTTCCCAGCTGGGCACCGCGCTGCGCATCGTGGGCAATCTGCCCTACAACATTTCCAGCCCCTTGCTGTTTCATCTGATGGACAGCGCCGAGCAGGTGATCGACCAGCACTTCATGCTTCAGCGTGAAGTGATCGACCGCATGGTGGCCGAGCCCGCCACTTCCGACTATGGCCGGCTATCGGTCATGCTGCAGTCGCGCTACGACATGGTCAAGCTGTTCGATGTGCCTCCCGAGGCTTTCGATCCGCCACCGCGCGTCGTGTCGGCCGTGGTCAGGATGAAGCCGCTTGGGGCAGGGCGCCCGCAGGCAAAAGACCCGGCGGGTTTTGCCCGGGTCGTGGCCAAGTCATTCGCCCAGCGTCGCAAGATGCTGCGCAAGGGGCTCGGAGACTGGGCCAAGCTCGTCGATTGGGACGTCGTAGGGGTGCCCGAAACGGCTCGCGCCGAAGAACTGTCGGTGGGCCAGTTCATTGCCTTGGCCGATCATTTACACGAAGCCGGCATATAGCGCAGCCGGCGTCCGCGGGCGCGGCCGCCGCCAGGCGGGGCTTCAGCCAAAGAACCAGTAGCACACCCCGATCGAAGCCAGCACCCCCGCCAGGTCGGCCAGCAGGGCGCAGCCCACCGCATGGCGCGCACGCTGTATGCCGACCGCGCCGAAATAAACGGCCAGTACATAGAAGGTGGTTTCGGTACTGCCCTGCACGGTGGCGGCCAGCAGGGCGGGGAAGCTGTCGACCCCGAAGTGCTGCATGGTCTCGATAAGCATCGCGCGCGCCGCGCTGCCCGAAAAGGGCTTGGTCAGCGCCGTGGGCATGGCGTCCACGAAGCGCGTGTCCCAGCCCGCGCCGTGCACGGCCCAGCGCAGGGCGTCGAGCGCCGCATCCAGGGCCCCCGAGGCCCGCAGCACGCCGATGGCGCACAGCATCGCCACCAGATAGGGCAGCAGGTTCTTGGAGATGTCGAAACCCTCTTTGGCGCCCTCTATGAAGGCTTCATACACGGGCACTTTCTTCAGATACCCCGCAATGAGGAACACCGCAATAATGCCGAACAGCGTCAGGTTGCCCATCAGGGAAGACAGGCTGCTGATGGCGGTGGCCGAAAGCGTGGCCAGGACGGCCATGAAGCCGCCCAGAATAGCGACCGCGCCGCCCAGCCAGGCCAGCACCACCGGATCGTAAAGCTTGAGCCTTTGCATGAAGGCCACGGACAGAAGGCCGGCCAGCGTCGAGGCCGAGGTGGCCAGCAGTATGGGCAGGAACACCATGGCCGGATCGGGGGCGCCTTGCTGGGCCCGGTACATGAAGATGGTGACGGGCAGCAGCGTCAGCGAAGAGGAGTTCAGCACCAGAAACAGAATCTGCGCATTGCTTGCCGTGCGTGGCTCGGTGTTGAGCGTCTGCAGTGAATGCATGGCGCGCAAG
The DNA here is from genome assembly GCF_003096595.1 of Pusillimonas noertemannii. Lineage (GTDB taxonomy): Bacteria > Pseudomonadota > Gammaproteobacteria > Burkholderiales > Burkholderiaceae_B > Pusillimonas > Pusillimonas noertemannii. Next base: position 58,796 of record NZ_QEKO01000003.1, read on the forward strand.
CCTATGGGCGTGGCGGCGTTGTCGAGCCCTAGGCCGTTGGCGGCAAAGTTCAGGGTGATCAGGCCAATTGCCTCGTGCCCCCGGGGCACGCCCGGCATCAGGCGCGCAAACAGCGGCGAGAGGATTCTCGAGAGCCACTGTACGAGCCCTGCGCCTTCGGCGATGCGCAGGAAGCCCAGCCAGAGTGTCAGCGTGCCGAACAGCAATATCATCAGTTCGACCGAGAGTTCGGCCATGTCGAACAGGCTCAGGACAATGCGCGAGAAGACCTCGGGATCGTGCAGGAAGATCCATTGGTAAAGGCCGGCCAGCAGGGCCACGATGAAGAATGCGAACCAAAGGGTGTTGAGCATGGGCGTTAGATGAAGTTCGGCGCGCGTGCGGTCAAATATCAGGATTGTCGCAGAGTCTTTCCCGCCGGGCACGGTTTACTTCAGCGGACCGCCACGATCGTCCGGTGTTCAGGGATGCACGGTCGCCTGCCCGCAACGCCACGGGTGCCTGCCGGCGCGAATGAGGGATAATGAAATATCTCTGATTGTCGAGGTTGCTCATGAAATGGGACTGGCGAAGCTGGCGCCGCGGATGGCTGACTGAACCCTTGTATCGCATGGCGCAAGGCGCCATGCCGCGCCTGTCGGCCACCGAACAAGAGGCCATCGATGCGGGCGATGTCTGGTGGGACGCGCAGCTGTTCTCGGGCCGGCCCGACTGGCGCCTGTTCATGGCCACCCCCCCTGCCAGGCTGTCGGCCGACGAACAGGCTTTTCTCGATGGCCCCGTGGCCCGGCTTTGCTCGATGCTCGACGACTGGGACATCTCATGGAATCGCCACGACCTGCCGCCCCAAGTATGGAGCTTCTTGAAAGAGCAGGGTTTTTTCGGCATGATCATCCCGCGCGAATACGGCGGCCTGGGGTTTTCGGCGTATGCGCATTCTGAAGTCGTGCGGCGCATTTCGGTGCAGTCCGTCACGGCGGCGGTCACCGTCATGGTGCCCAATTCCCTGGGGCCCGGCGAGCTTCTGATGCAGTTCGGCACCCAGGCGCAGCGCGATTACTGGCTGCCCCGGCTGGCAAAGGGCCAAGAGGTTCCCAGCTTCGGGCTCACCAGCCCCGAGGCGGGTTCCGACGCGGCGGCCATGACCGACACCGGCGTCATATGCCGCCACGAGGTCGACGGCGTCGAGCAGATCGGTATCTTGCTCAATTGGCACAAGCGCTATATCACCCTTAGCCCGGTGGCCACGGTGCTGGGCCTGGCCTTCAAGCTGTACGACCCCGATCACCTGGTCGGAGATCGCACCGACCTGGGCATTTCGGTGGCGCTCGTGCCCACCCACTTGCCCGGCATCACAATAGGCCGGCGCCATCTGCCGGCCATGCAGGCCTTTCAGAACGGACCCAACCAGGGCAAAGACGTCTTCGTGCCTCTCGATGCCCTGATCGGCGGCATCGACAAGGCCGGGCACGGCTGGGCCATGCTGATGAGCGCGTTGGCGGCGGGGCGGGGCATCTCCCTGCCTTCCCTGGCCGCCGCGGCCTGCGTTTTTTCCGCCCACACCGCCGGCGCCTATGCGCGCGTGCGCAGGCAGTTTGGCATACCCATAGGCAAGTTCGAAGGCATACAAGAAAAGCTCGGCCGCATGGCGGCCAACGCCTATCTGGTCGAAGCGGCAAGGCGCTTTACCTGCGCGGGGCTCGACATGGGCCACAAGCCTTCGGTGGTGTCGGCCATCATGAAGCTGCACGCCACCGAGCGCATGCGGCAGTCGGTCAACGACGCCATGGACGTGCACGCGGGCAAGGCTGTCATCGATGGGCCCTCCAATTATCTGGGGGGGCTGTATCGCGCGTTGCCGGTGGGCATTACCGTGGAAGGCGCCAACATCGTCACGCGCAACCTCATCGTGTTCGGGCAGGGCGCCATCCGGGCGCATCCCTATCTGATGAAAGAGCTGCAGGCGCTGGCCGACAGCGACCAAGAGGCCGGCATGGACGCCTTCGACGGCGTGATCTGGAAGCATATCGGCCATAGCGCCAAAACCACGCTGAGGGCCATCGGCCATGCATGGAGCGGCGCGGTGTTGGCGGCGCCGCCCAAGGGCGTGGGCCGCACGGCGCCTTTCTATCGCCGCCTCAACCGCTATTCGGCGGCGTTTTCGGTGCTGTCCGAAATGACCGTGCTCAGCCTCGGAGGTTCGCTCAAGCGCCGCGAGATGCTCTCGGCCCGGCTGGGCGACATCCTGGCCGAACTCTATCTGCTGTCGGCCATGCTCAAGCGCTGGCACGACGAGGGGCAGCACGAAGCCGATCTGCCGCTGGTCAAGGTGTGCGCCTTCCAGGGCTTTTCGGTCATCGAGAAGCGCATCGACGACATCCTGCACAATTATCCTTCGCGTTGGCTGGCCGGCCTGCTGCGGGTCATGCTTTTGCCGCCGTTTACCCGGGTGCGGCCGCCCACCGACGCCGCGCTGGCGGCCTGCGCGCAGATTCTTCTCGAGCCCAGCGAGGCGCGCATGCGCCTGGTGGGCGAGGTCTGGAGCAACTGCAACGGCCGGGCGGTCGAAGAGCTCGAGCAGGCTTTCGACATGGTGGTCAAGACACAGCCGCTCATGGACAGCCTCAAGGACAGCGGCTTGAAAGACTGGCGCGTTGCACATTCCAAGGGCGCCATCAGCGACCAGCAGGCGCAATCGCTGGAAGAAGCCGAGAAAGCCGTAGCGCGAGTCATCCAGGTGGATGATTTCGCGGCTGACGCCTTTGCCCGCACGGGTGCGCAAGAAGCCTGACATGCCTTGCTGCAACGCATGATCAGTGACGGCGGCGTGACAAGCGTAATATATGTCTGTATATTGCGCAGTATTCGCTACACCTTTACCAAGAAGATCATGAGCCGTCTTTCGTTAGTTATCCTGACCTTGTTGTTCAGTGCGCAAGCCGTGGCCGCCGAGCTTACCGTATCGGCCGCCGCCAGCCTCACCAACGCTTTCCGCGAATTGGCCCCGCTGTACGAGGCCAAGCACCCCGACACCAAGGTGCAGCTCAATTTCGCGGGTTCCGGCGCCTTGCTGCAGCAGATCGCCAAGGGCGCCCCGGTCGATGTCTTTGCCAGCGCCGACCAGGTCACCATGAACCAGGCCCAGGAACAGGGCCTGATCAAGGCCGATCAGCGCAGCGACTTTGTTTCCAATTCGCTGGTGGTCATCGTACCCCTGCAGGGCAGCGGGGCGCCGGCCTCGATTCAGGACCTGGCCAAACCGGCCTATGAACGCGTGGCCATCGGCCTGCCTGCCAGTGTGCCGGTTGGTCGCTATACAAAAAGCGTCCTCGAAAAGGCGGGACTATGGGCGGCTATCGAACCCAAGATGATCGGGGCGCAGAACGTACGCCAGGCGCTTGATTATGTGGCGCGCGGCGAGGTCGATGCCGGATTCGTATACGCCACGGATGCGGCCATCATGCCCGACAAGGTCAAGGTGGCATTCACCGCCCCCACCCAGGACCCCATTCTCTATCCGATCGCACCCGTGGCCAGTGCCGCCAATGCCGGGGCGGCAAAGAGCTTTGTCGACTTCGTGCACACTGACGAGGCTCAGGCAGTGATGGCCAAATACGGCTTCGGCAAACCTTGACGGCCAGACATGGCGGATGCATGGATTCCCCTGGCGCTGACGCTCAAGGTTGCGGGCTGGGCGACGCTGCTCAATTTGATTTTTGGCGTCGCACTGGGCTATTTGCTGGCCCGTACGCGGTTTCCGGGCCGCGACCTGCTCGACGCCATCCTGACCCTGCCGATGGTCATGCCTCCCACAGTGCTGGGCTATTACCTGCTGGTGCTGTTGGGGCGCAACGGCGCCTTCGGCGCGTGGCTGCAGTCCACCTTCGGCATCAATCTGATCTTTACATGGCAGGGCGCGGTCCTGGCGGCGGCCATCGTGGCGTTTCCGCTGACATTCAAGTCGGCCCGCGCCGCCTTCGAGGTGGTGGAGCCTCAGTACGAGCAGGCGGCTCGGGTGTTGCGCATCGGCGAGATGGCCATTTTCTTTCGCGTGACCCTGCCTCTGGCCTGGCGCGGCATTCTGGCGGGCCTGCTGCTGGCCTTCGCCCGCGCGGCGGGCGAGTTCGGCGCCACGCTGATGGTTGCCGGCAGCATCCCGGGCAAGACGCAAACCCTGTCGATCGCTGTCTACGAGGCCGTGCAGGCGGGACAGGACGACCTGGCCAACTTCCTCGTGCTGGTCACCTCGCTGACTTGCATCGTGGTGCTGCTGGTGGCGGGCAGGTTGGTGCCTGGCCGCGTTCCGGGGCAGTCATGAGGGCACGTGCATGATCTGGGATGTAGCTTTACGCAAGCGTTTCGAGGGACGAAAGCATAGCTTCGAGCTCGACCTGCGTTTTCAAAGCAATGCGCGGCGGCTGGTGTTGTTCGGGCCCTCGGGCGCGGGCAAGAGCATGACCCTGAAAATGATCGCGGGGCTCGAAACCCCCGATGGCGGCCACGTTCGCATGAACGGCGTCGACATGTTCGACCGCGACCGGCGCGTCGATCTTTCGCCGCAGCGTCGCGGGCTGGCCTACGTGTTTCAGGACTACGCCCTGTTCCCGCATCTGACGGTCATTCAGAACATCGCCTTCGGCTTGCACCTGGGCCTGCTCAATCCGGGACGTAGCCTCAGGCATGAAGCCGTAAGGCGCTGGATACAGGCTTTTCATCTCGAGTCGGTGGCCAATCAATATCCTGAACAGCTGTCAGGGGGGCAACGCCAAAGGACGGCCCTTGCGCGCGCCCTCGTCGCCGAGCCTCGCGCCTTATTATTGGACGAGCCCTTTGCCGCCCTGGACCGGCCGCTGCGCAAGCGCCTGCGAGACGAGCTTGCCCGGCTGCAGGCCCAACTGGACATACCGATGATCCTCATCTCGCACGACGAAGAGGACGTTGCGGTGTTGGCCGACGAAATGGTGCGTATAGAGCACGGACAGGCGGGCCAGGCAAGCCTCCTGCCCGCAAGGGCACGGGGCGGCCGTTCAGAACCGGAAGCGGTTCAATCCACGCGAGAATTCGACTGGATCAACTCTACCTTGTAGCCGTCGGGGTCTTCGACGAAGGCGATGACGGTTTGCCCGTGCTTCATGGGCCCGGCCTCGCGCACCACACGACCGCCTTTTTGCTTGATTTTTTCACAGGCGGCATAGGCATCGTCGACCTCGAGCGCAATGTGGCCGTAGGCGTTGCCCAGTTCGTACGAAGCAGTGTCCCAATTGTGCGTCAGTTCAAGCACCGCGCCTTCGCTTTCGGGCTGGTAGCCCACGAAGGCCAGGGTGAACTTGCCGTCCGGGTAGTCTTTGCGCCGCAGCAGTGTCATGCCCAGCACTTCGGTGTAGAAAGCCAGTGAACGCTCCAGGTCGCCGACGCGAAGCATGGTGTGAAGTAAACGCATTGTGTGGTTCTCCGTTCAGATAAGTGGCAGGGAGGCGGGGTCGTGCCGGCGCAGCGCATCGCGGGCCGACTCGAAGCCCGGCAGGATGCGTCCGACCTCGCGCCAGAAATCCTTGCTGTGGTTCATCTCGCGCAGGTGCGCGATTTCATGGACGATGACGTAGTCGATGACGTCATGGTCGAAGTGGATGAGGCGCCAGTTCAGCATGATGTTGCCGTCGCTGTTGCACGAGCCCCAGCGCGTGCTGGCGGACGACAGGCGCCAGCGCTTGATGGCCAGGTCGTTGGCCGCCAGGAAATGATCGAGGCGCTGCTGAAACCATTCGGTGGCAACGGCTTGCAGCCAGGCGTGCACGCTGTCGCGCACGCGCTGGTGATCGGCATCGCGGGGCAGGGCAAGCAGCAGCCGGTCTCCTTCTTTCGGCGCGAAGCGCTGTCCGGTAAACGAATGCGCCGAGCCCGGGTGGCCCAGGGCCAGTTCGATGCGCTGGCCGAAGTAAGGGACGTGCGTGCCGTCCTTCCAGTGCGTGTCCACCATGGCCAGCTGCTGCTGCCGTTCATGGCGCCACCGCAGTTTTTCAAGTATCCAGCGTGCTTTCTCTTGCACGGCGGCGTCGATCTGGGCCAGCGTTACCCAGTTGGGCGCTGTGACCTGCAGGCCGTCGTCATTCACGACCAGGCCTATGCTTTTACGGCGCGACCGGCGCAGCACGAAGCCGATGGGCTGGTGTTCGGTCTGCACTTCGCGCCAGCGTGCGCGGGGCGGCAGGGAAGGGGGAGGGCTGACGGCAAGGGGTGTGCCGGTAGGGGCGGTGCTGCGCGGAGACGCCGGGGATGGCGGTGCGGGCGGCGCGGCGGCTTCCGGCTCGAAAAGGCTGAGTTGCCTATTCTCGAGCGGCATAGCGTTCGGGGTTGAGCTGGCGCATTTCATTCTCTATCCAGTCCTGAACCTTGCGGTTGACCTCTTCGGCATCGAGTCCGGCGGTTTCGATGGGGGGGCCGATGGAGACGGTGATGAGGCCAGGCCTTTTGATAAAGGAGTTCTTGGGCCAGCATTCGCCCGCATTGTGCGCGATAGGTACGACCACGGCGCCGGTTCGTGTGGCCAGCAGCGCACCTCCCATTTTATAGCGTCCCGTCTTGCCGGGGGGGATGCGCGTGCCTTCGGGAAAAAGCAGGGGCCAACGGCCCTCGTCGAGGCGCTGCTGGCCCAGCCGCACGACCTGCTCGAATGCATCGCGCCCCTTGCTGCGGTCGATGGGTATCATGCGCAGCAGCGCCAGGCCCCAGCCGAAGAAGGGAATGCGGTTGAGCTCTTTCTTGTAGACGAAGCAGACTTCGCGCGGCAGGTAGGCCGGCAGGAAGAGGGTTTCCCAGGCCGACTGATGCTTGCTGAGCACGACCGCCGGACGATCGGGCAGGTTCTCCCAGCCTTTCAGCCGCCAATGCATGCCGGTAATGACGCGGCCGGCCCACATGACCAGGCGGGGCCAGCCGATCGTGAGCCGATAGCGCCATTTCAGGGGCAAGGGTGCCCAGACGAGGCAGGCAAGGGCATAGGGAATGACCGTCACGATCATGAACAGCAGCAGCAGTGCCGAACGCAGGGCCGCCATGATCAGGCTTCCAGCCAGCGGTCGACGATCTGGGCCAGATCGTCGGCCACTTGCGTGCCGGGGGGCAGTTCGCCGCTGTCCAGGGTTTTGAGCCCGTTGCCGCTTAATACCAGCCAGGGGGCACAGCCGGCCTCATGTGCCGCCTGCAGATCGCGCAGCGAGTCGCCGACCGCCGGCACGCTCTTGAGATCGATGTCGTAGCGCCGGGCGATGTCCAGGTACATGCCGGGCCTGGGCTTGCGGCACTGACAGTTGTCGTCGGGGCCGTGCGGGCAGATGAAGATGGAGTCGACATGGCCGCCCAGCTGGGTAAGCTCGATGCGCATCTTGGCGTGGATGGCGTTGAGCGTTTCCATATTGAACAGGCCGCGCGCCAGGCCCGACTGGTTGCTGGCGATGACCACCCGCCAGCCCGCCTGCGACAGGCGGGCGATGGCTTCGAGGCTGCCCGGCAGCGCCACCCACTCGGCAGGGCTCTTGACGAAGCTCGGGCTGTCGTGGTTGATGACCCCGTCGCGATCAAGTATGACCAGCTTCACGATGCAAGCCTTGAAATGTCGGCGACCTGGTTCATGGTGGCGTGCAACTGGCCCAGCAGGGCCAGCCGGTTGGCGCGAACAGCCGGATCGTCGGCCATGACCATGACGTCGTTGAAGAAGGTGTCGACTGCGGAGCGCGCCTGTGCCAGCGTGGCCAGGCTGCCCGTGAAGTCGCCCCGCTGGAACTGTGCCTGGGCCACCGGCCCGATCTGCTCGATGGCCTGGGCCAGGGCGCGCTCGGCGTCTTCGGTGAACCTGGAGGGGTCGACCCGGCTTGCGGCTTCATCGCTTTTCTTGAGGATGTTGCCGATGCGCTTGTTGGCGGCGGCCAGGCTTTCGGCCTCGGGCCGCTGGGCGAAGCTCGAGCAGGCCTGGATGCGGGCGCGTACTTCGTGCAGCGGCGGCTCGGGCGCCAGCACGGCCTCGACGACGTTCTTGTCGTGGTCGGCGCCCAGCTGGTTGCGGTAGCGCTCGTAGATAAAGCCCTTGACCGCCTGGGGAGTGTCGGCCGCAATGTCGAACTGCGAAAATGTGCCGGCGGCGGCGTCGAGCAGGCCGGCGAGTGTCAGGCGCGAATCGTCGGGAACCGAAAGATAGCCGCCCGCGCTAAGCTGCTCGAAGGCGCTGATAATGCCCAGCGCGGCCCGGCGCAGGCCGTAGGGGTCGCGCTCGCCGGTGGGCACGAGGCCGATGCCCCAGATGCCCACCAGGGTTTCTGCGCGCTCGGCGATGAACAGGATGGTGCCGGTCAGCGAGGCGGCGTCGACGGGTTCGTCGAGGCGGATGCGGTACTGGCCGCGCAGGGCCGAGGCCACGTCGGCGGGTTCGCCATCGGCTTGCGCGTAATAGGCCCCCATTACACCCTGCAGCTCGGGGAACTCGGCAACCATATTGGTGACCAGGTCGGCTTTGGCGAGCAGGGCGGCGCGATCGGCCAGGGCGGCGTCGGCGCCCAGCCGTTCGGCCAGGTAGCGCGCAATGGCGCGCACGCGATCGCTGCGCTGCAACTGCGAGCCCAGCTTGTTGTGATAGACGCTGTTTGCCAGTGTGGCGACGCGTTCGGCCAGCGGCTGCTTGCGATCCTGCTCGAAGAAGAACTGGGCGTCGGCCAGGCGGGGACGCACTACGCGCTCGTTGCCTTCGACAATGTTGGTGGGATCTTCCACCCGCATATTGCTGACGATAAGAAAGCGGTGCGTGAGCTTGCCGGTGCCGGGGTCGAACAGGGGGAAATACTTCTGGTTCAGCCGCATCGTCAGGATCAGGCACTCGGGCGGCACCTCGAGGAAGCGCGGGTCGAACTGCCCGGCATAGACCGTGGGGTGCTCGACCAGGGCGGTGACTTCGTCGAGCAGCGCCTCGACCTCGGGATCATTGCCAAGCGTTGCGTTCAGGCGTGCAGCGTGTTGGTCGAGCTGCTTCAGGATGTCGTCGCGGCGGGCCGCGAACGAGGGGACGACCATGCCGTCGTCGAGAAGCCGGCTTTCGTACGAAGTTGCATCGGCAAGGTCGATGCTTTGGCTACCCATGAAGCGGTGGCCCATGGTGTGCCGGCCCGCCTGCAGGCCCAGGGCCTGCACGGGAATGACATCGGCGCCCCACAGGGCGATCAGGCCATGCGCGGGCCGCACGAACTTGACCGAGGTGACGCCATCGGCCAACTGGTAGCGCATGACCTTGGGAATGGGCAGGCTGGAAATGGCCGTGTCCAGGGCTTCCTGCAGGCCGTCGGCCAGCAGGGCGCCGGGTGCGACGCCGTTGGCATAAAGGTAGTCCTGCTTGCCGTCGGACTCGCGCACGAGGTCGGCCGGCTGCAGATGCTGCAGGCCCTTGCTGGCCAGTTTCTTGGCCAGGGCCGGCGTGGCCTCGCCGCTGTCGGTCAGCCCCACCTTGGCCGGCATGAGCTTTTCGCTGTAGTGCTCTTCGGGGGCCTGGGCCAGCACGGCATCGAGGAGCACGGCAAGGCGCCGGGGCGTGGCGTAGTCAACCACCCGGCAGCTGGCGCCAAGCAGGTGCTTTTTCTCGAGCACGCCGCGCAGGCCTTCGGCAAAGGCGCGGCCCAGCTTCTGCAGGGCCTTGGGGGGCAGCTCTTCGGTCAGCAGTTCGACCAGCAGGGGGCGGGTATCGGCCTGGCTCATTGCGCGGCCTCCGCATGGGCGGCAAGCATGGGAAAGCCCAGCCGTTCGCGTGAATCGTAATAAGCCTGGGCGACGCTGCGCGACAGGTTGCGGATGCGGCCGATGTAGGCTGCCCGCTCGGTGACGCTGATGGCGCCCCGGGCGTCGAGCAGGTTGAATGTATGGGCCGCCTTGAGCGTTGCTTCATAGGCCGGCAGTGCAAGAGGCACTTCGATGAGCCGCTTGGCTTCCGCCTCGTAGTCGTTGAAATGGGCAAACAGCATGGTGGTTGAGGCGTATTCGAAATTGTAGGTAGACTGCTCGACTTCGTTCTGGTGGAAAACGTCGCGGTACAAGACGGGGCGCCCGCCGGCGCCGGTGGTCCACACCAGGTCGTAGACGCTTTCGACGCCCTGCAGATACATGGCCAGGCGCTCGAGGCCGTAGGTGATCTCGCCGGTAGCCGGGGTGCAGTCAAGCCCGCCCACCTGCTGGAAGTAGGTGAACTGGGTTACTTCCATGCCATTGAGCCAGACTTCCCAGCCCAGGCCCCAGGCACCCAGGGTGGGGTTTTCCCAGTCGTCCTCGACGAAGCGGATATCGTGCTGCGCGGGGTCGATGCCCAGGGCGCGCAGGGAGTCAATGTACAGATCGAGAATTTCGGGGGGCGCGGGCTTGAGCACGACCTGGTACTGGTAGTAGTGCTGCAGGCGGTTGGGGTTTTCGCCGTAGCGGCCGTCTTTGGGGCGCCTGGACGGCTGTACATAGGCCGCGCGCCAGGGCTCGGGGCCGATGGAGCGCAGGAAAGTGGCGGTGTGAGAGGTGCCGGCGCCCACTTCCATGTCGTAGGGCTGCAAAAGGGCGCAGCCTTGCTGGTCCCAGTATTGCTGGAGTTTCAGGATGATTTGCTGGAAGGTGAGCATGAGCAAGAGCCAGTAAAGCGAAAAGCCGCAAAATTTTTCAATTTTACCGTGCTTCCGGGCGGCGGACCGGCGGTGCGAGGCCGCGGTTGTTTCGGGCCGGGCCCGGCCGCCGATTTTCTTGAGGGGGGCAATGGTCGTATGATACTGGGTTATCGCGAACTTTCAGCTTTGGCCGCGCAGTGGCGCGGCCTCATGGAGACCCTTCTATGCCGGATCTAGTCAAGACGGACGTCGTCGACGGCGTGCTCGTCATCACGATCAATCGCCCCGAGGCCCGCAACGCCATCAACTATGAAACAGCGCTTGCCATGGCCAAAGAGTTCGAGCGCCTGGACGCCGACGACAGCCTGGCCCTGGGCATTCTTACCGGTGCCGGCGGCACGTTTTCGTCCGGCATGGACCTCAAGGCCTTTGCCGCCACGGGCCAGCGCCCGCTGGTGCCGGGCCGTGGCTTCGGCGGCCTGTGCGAAAAAGCACCCCGCAAGCCGCTTATCGCTGCAGTCGAGGGCTATGCCCTGGCGGGCGGTTGCGAGCTCGCCCTGGCCTGCGACATGATCATTGCCGCCGAGAACGCCAATTTCGGCCTGCCTGAGACCAAGCGCGGGCTTGTGCCCAGCTCGGGCGGCATGCTGCGCCTGCCGCAGCGCATTCCGCATCACATTGCGCTCGAGGTGATCCTTACCGGCGAGATGCTGCCTGCCCAGCGGGCCCATCATTTCGGCCTGGTCAATCGCCTGGTCGAGCCGGGCAAGGCGCTCGAGGGCGCCCTGGCCATGGGCCGCGTCATCGCCCAGAACGGTCCGCTTGCCGTGCAGGCCGCAAAAGAAATCATTTCCGCTTCCAAAGACTGGCGCCAGTCTGACATGTTCGACCTGCAACGTCCGCGCACCGCGCCGATTTTTGCGTCGGCCGACGCCAAAGAGGGCGCCACCGCCTTTGCCGAGAAGCGCAAGCCCGTTTGGACGGGCAAGTAGCCATCCAACTCCCTATTTTTACAACCCAGACCGTTATGACAACCCTCATCAAGGAAGATGACCTGATCCAGTCCGTGGCCGACGCGGTGCAGTTCATCAGTTATTACCATCCCGCCGACTACATCCAGCACCTGGCGCGCGCCTACGAGCGCGAGGAAAGCCCGGCGGCCAAGGACGCCATTGCCCAGATCCTGACCAACTCGCGCATGTGCGCCGAGGGACGCAGGCCCATCTGCCAGGACACCGGCATCGTCAACGTCTTTCTCAAGATCGGCATGAATGTGCGCCTGGACACCCAGCGCAGCTTGCAAGAGCTCTGTGACGAGGGGGTGCGCCGGGGCTACACCAACCACGACAATCCGCTGCGCGCCTCGGTGCTGTCCGACCCGCTCTTTACCCGCAAGAACACGCGCGACAATACGCCCTGTATCGTGAACGTCGAGCTTGTGGCCGGCGACACGGTCGACGTGCAGGTGGCGGCCAAGGGCGGCGGCTCCGAGAACAAGACCAAGTTCGTCATGCTCAATCCCAGCGATTCGCTGGTCGACTGGGTGCTCAAGACCGTGCCCCAGATGGGGGCGGGCTGGTGTCCCCCCGGCATGCTGGGCATAGGCGTCGGCGGCACGGCCGAGAAGGCCATGCTGATGGCCAAGCAGGCCCTGATGGACGACATCGACATGTACGAGCTGCTGGCCCGTGGGCCAGCCAACAAGCTCGAAGAGCTGCGCATCGAGCTCTACGAAAAGGTCAACGCGCTGGGCATAGGCGCACAGGGCCTGGGCGGGCTCACCACCGTGCTGGACGTCAAGATCAACACCTTCCCCACGCACGCGGCCTCGAAACCCGTGGCCATGATTCCGAACTGTGCCGCCACCCGCCACGTGCACTTCGTGCTCGACGGCTCGGGTCCGGCTCAATTGACGCCGCCCGCGCTTTCGGACTGGCCCGACGTGAACTGGGCGCCCGACTACAACAAGTCGCTGCAGGTCGATCTCAATACGCTCACCAAAGAGCAGGTGGCCGGCTGGAAACCCGGCCAGACCCTGCTGCTGTCGGGCAAGATGCTGACGGGGCGCGACGCGGCCCACAAGCGCATCCAGGAAATGCTCGAGCGTGGAGAATCGCTGCCGGTCGATTTCACGAACCGTGTCATCTACTACGTGGGGCCGGTCGATCCGGTTCGCGAAGAGGTGGTCGGTCCTGCGGGCCCCACCACAGCCACCCGCATGGACAAGTTCACCGATATGATGCTTGAAAAGACGGGGCTGATCTCCATGATAGGCAAGGCCGAACGCGGTCCCGTGGCCATCGAGTCGATACGCAAGCATGGCTCGGCCTACCTCATGGCGGTGGGCGGTTCGGCTTACCTGGTGTCCAAGGCGATACGCGGGGCCAAGGTCGTGGCCTTCGAAGACCTGGGCATGGAAGCCATCTATGAGTTCGACGTGAAGGACATGCCCGTTACCGTGGCCGTGGACTCGAGCGGCACTTCGGTGCACGAGACGGGGCCGAAGCAATGGCAGGCGCGTATTGCGCAGATACCGGTTGTGCCGGTCTGAGTACGCCTACGCCCCAAGGGCTGAAAGCGACAAGGCGGCCAGGTCTTTACAGACTGGCCGCCTTGTTCATTTGGGAACGGCGCGGGGGGGTTCAGAGGGCTTGCAGTGCCTGGCCGGCGCAGGCTTCCAGGAGCTCGGGCAGGCTTTTCCCCTGGAGTTTCATTTCAGGCGCCAGGTCGAGCAGGGGGCGCAGGACGAAAGCCCGCTGGTGCATGCGTGGATGCGGCACGTTCAGCCGCGGCGTGTCGATGCGTTGCTCACCGTATAGCAGCAGGTCCAGGTCCAGGGTGCGGGGCGCATTGCGATAGGGACGTTCGCGGCCATGGAGCCGTTCGATGTGCTGCAGCACATCCAGCAGTTCATGCGGCGCAAGGTGGGTGCGCAGCGAGGCTACGGCGTTGATGTAGTCGGGGCCGCTCGATTCGATCGGAGCGGTCCGGTATAGCGGAGAAAGCGTCAGTTCGCCGATGCCGTCGGCGCCGGCCAGCTGTTGCGCCGCCTGCCGCAGGGCTCGCCGTGCATCGCCCAGGTTGGCGCCCAGGCCGACGTAGGCGGTGACCCATTTTGCATCGGATTCGTCATGAGGTGCTTGACTGGACATTAGGGGTCTGGCGTGGGGCCTGCTTCAAATTGGCGCAGACGATTCAAACTGCCGCGACAGATGTCAGGCCGGCGTGCCGTCGGGGCTCGCGGCGGCCGGCTTGCGTCGGCGACGGCGCTTGCGGGGCTTGCTCGATGCCGAGCCGGCATTCTGGCGCTGGTATTCGTCGATCATCTGGGCGCGGTCGTTGCTGTCGGCATTGGCCAGGTCCATCCACCATTGGGCTTGCACGCTGTCGACCTCGCGGGCTTCGGCGCGCAGCTGCAGGAAGTCGACGGCGGCGCGGAATCGCTGGTGATCGAGCATGCGCCAGATGGTGCGCGGCGTGGCTCGTTCGAAGCGCGGCTGCATGAACCAGATTTCGCGCATGTCGGCCTGGAAGCGGCGCTGGATGGCCAGGGTGCGGGTCTGTCGGTCGATGACGTCGTCGGCGGCCAGCACGAGTGCCTGGATGGGGTGTTCGCCCTTGGCCGTGATGTCGACCCAGCGCTTGTCCACGAGCTTCCAGAGCAAGGCGGCGAACAGGAAACTGGGGCTGACCGATTTGCCCGAGCGGACTCGCGCGTCGGTGCGCTCGAGGGCGAGGGAGACGAACTGTTCGCCTTCTGGCGTCTGGAACAGGGTGTCGATGATGGGCAGCATGCCCTGGTGCAGGCCCAGCTCGCGCAACTGGCGCAGGCAGCTCATGGCATGTCCGCAGGTAAGCAGCTTGAGCATCTCGTCGAACAGTCGCGAGGCGGGCACGTTCTTGACGAGCGGCGCGAGCTTGCGGATGGGCTCCAGCGTGGCCGGATCGACGGTGCCGTCGAGCTTGCAGGCAAAGCGCACGGCGCGCAGCATGCGCACCGGGTCTTCGCGATAGCGGGTCTCGGGGTCGCCGATCATGCGCACGACGCGCTTCTTCAGGTCGGCCACGCCGCGGTGATAGTCGATGACCACCTCGTCGATGGGATCGTAATACAGTGCGTTGAGGGTGAAGTCGCGCCGGGCCGCATCTTGTTCATGGGTGCCGAACAGGTTGTCGCGCAGAATGCGCCCGTGTTCGTCGGTTTCCTGGTCGCCGGCCTCGGCCGGGGCCCGGAAGGTGGAGGTTTCGATGATTTCCTGGCCGAAGACCACGTGCACCAGCTGAAAGCGGCGGCCGATGATGCGGGCGCGCCGGAACAGCGGGCGGATCTGCTCGGGCGTGGCGTTGGTGGCGACGTCGAAATCCTTGGGTTCGAGCCCGACGATGAGGTCGCGCACCGCGCCGCCCACGATGTAGGCGTCGTAGCCCTTTTGACGCAGTACTTCACAAACCTTGATGGCGTGGCGCGAGACGTTGCGCCGATCGATACCGTGCTTGTCGCGCGACAGGCGCTCGGGGCCGCGTACCGGGCTCGAGAAGAGCCGGCCAACAAAGTTTTTTATTGTCTCTTTCAACATGGGCGTATTTTAGGACTTTGCGTCCTGCATGTCCTTGAAAATGTCCAGCACCAGCCAGCCGCGTGCCAGCGCCACCTGCCGCAAAGCTGGGCTGGGATTGGCGGCGATGGGGTCGGTGACGGCTTCGAGCAGGGGCAGGTCGTTGGACGAGTCGCTGTAGAAATAAGAGCGCTCGAAACTGTGCAGGCTCAGCCCCCGGGAAGCCAGCCAGTCGTTGACGCGCGTGACCTTGCCCTCTTTGAAGCTGGGCACGCCTTGTATGGCGCCCGTGTAGCGCCCCGCGCGCATCTCGGGAACCGTGGCGATGAGGTGGGGAATGTTGAAGGCCCGGGCAATGGGGGCGGTGACGAACTGGTTGGTCGCTGTGACGATGGCGCAAAGGTCGCCTTGCCGCAGGTGCCGGTCGACGAGCTTGCGTGCCACCGGCAGTATGTTGGGCTCTATGACCTCGCGCATGAACACTTCGTGCCACTGGTCCAGGTCGGACGTGGCGGCGGCAGCCAGCAGGCCCAGCATGAATTCGGCGGCTTCCTGGGCGGTGAGGTTGCCGGCATTGTAGCGTTCCATCAGCTCGTTGTTCAGGCGCTGGGCCTCGACGGGGTCGCCGGCGCGGCCGGTGCGGGCCAGGAAATCGGCCCATTGATAGTCGCTGTCGAGCGGCAGCAGGGTGTGGTCCAGGTCGAACAGGGCCAGGTTTTTCGGGGTGGTCATACGGTGGTCGTGTCGTCGGGCGGCGCGTCGGCCGCCAGCAGATCCTTCAATAAAGGCAGGGTGATCGCCCGGTGCTTTTCGAGCGAGTATCGGTCAAGAGCGTCGATCAGGGCGCTAAGGTGGTTCATGTCGCGGGTGTAGTGGGTAAGCACCCAGCCGACGACCTCGGGAGCCAGCTGCAGGCCGCGCTCTGCGGCCCGGGCATGCAGCGCCTGGGCGCGGTCGTCGTCGGAAAGCTGCTGAAGGCGATAGACCAGATCCCAGCCCAGGCGGGTGCGCAGGTCTTCGCGCAGCGGCATGGCCATGGGCGCGCGGTCGCCGGCCAGCAGCAGGGCAAAGGCCCGAGAGGTGGCGGCCGCCTCGCGCCAGCGATTGTACAGGGTGAACAGGGCGGCCTGCGCAAAGGGCTCGAGCTGGTCGACGTCGTCGATGGCGATCAGGCGGACGTCGATCTGGTCGCGGGAAGCCAGGTTCGCCAACTGATGCCCGCTTTGTCCGATGTCGACATACAGGGTGCCGCGGGTAGCGCAATGCGCGCGCAGCAAATGGCTGCGGCCGCTGCCGGGCGAGCCCCACAGGTAGATCGCCCGCCCCGGCTGCCAGTGGCGCAGCGCGTCGACGGCTGCGGCGTTGTCGCCGACGACGAAGTTGTCGAGCGTCGGGGGCGGGGGGGGCAGGAGGTCGAGAATGAGTTGTCGGGGCATTGCCGGGGGTAAAAGCGTAAAATGCGCTGGATGATTCAGTTCAACACGCAATTCTTACACATCCCACAGCTTTTCTCATGACTACCAAAAATTCCGCGTCCCTCACTTACCGCGATGCCGGCGTCGACATCGATGCCGGCGAGGCGCTCGTCGACCGAATCAAGCCGTTGGCGGCCAAAACCATGCGGGCGGGCGTCATGGCCGGCATCGGGGGGTTTGGCGCGCTGTTCGAGGTGCCCAAGCGCTTCAAAGAGCCGGTGCTGGTGTCGGGAACCGATGGCGTGGGCACCAAGCTTCGGCTGGCTTTCGAATGGCAGCGCCACGATACGGTGGGTGTCGACCTGGTGGCCATGAGCGTCAACGACATCCTGGTCCAGGGCGCCGAGCCCCTGTTCTTCCTCGATTACTTCGCCTGCGGCAAGCTTTCGGTCGATACGGCGGCCAGCGTGGTGGGCGGCATTGCCCGCGGATGCGAACTGGCCGGCTGCGCGCTCATCGGCGGCGAAACGGCCGAAATGCCCGGCATGTATCCCGACGGCGAGTACGACCTGGCGGGCTTTGCGGTGGGCGCAGTCGAAAAATCGCTCATCATCGACGGCAAGTCCATTGCCGAGGGCGACGTCGTGCTGGGTCTGGCCTCCAGCGGCGCGCATTCCAACGGCTTTTCCCTGCTGCGCAAGATCCTCACGCATGCCAACGCCCGGCCCACGCAAGAGCTGGACGGCCGGCAACTGGTCGACGTGGTCATGGAACCCACCCGCATCTACGTAAAGTCGGTAATGGCGGCCCTGCAGGCGCACGGATCCGCCATCAAGGGGTTGGCGCACATTACGGGCGGGGGCCTGCTCGACAATGTGCCGCGCATTCTCCAGCCCGGCCTGGCCGCCGAGCTTCACCGCGACGCCTGGCAGCTGCCCGAGCTGTTCCAGTGGCTGCAGCAGAATGGCGGCGTGGCCGATGCTGAAATGCACCGTGTGTTCAACTGCGGCATCGGCATGGTCATTGTGGTGCCGGCCGATCAGGCCGACGCGGTAGAGGCCACGCTGGCCCAGCAGGGCGAACAGGTCAGCCGCATCGGCCGAATCGTGGCCCGGGCCGCCGACGCGCCCCAGACCGTCGTCATTTAAGGCTTCGCCATACCCGGCTGGCCAGGTGCAGAACCTGCCCGGCCGCATCGTCGGCCAGGCAATCCACCACCATGCGGTCAGGCGTAGAGCGCAGCCAGGTCAGCTGGCGCTTGGCCAGCTGGCGCGTGGCCGCAATCGCCCGCTCTATGGCTTCGTCCAGTTCAGTCGTACCGTCCAGGTAGTCCCATAGCTGGCGGTAGCCCACGCAGCGCACCGAAGGCAGGCCGGGATGCAGGTCGGGCCGGCTGTGCAGCAGGGCCACTTCCTCGACCAGGCCCTGCTCGATCATGGCTTCATAGCGCCGGCGTATGCGGTCGTGCAGGGCCAGGCGGTCAGAGGGCTCGAGGCTGATCGTCAGGTAGCGAGGACCCTCGCCTTGCCTTGCGGGCCGTTTTTCCAGCAGCCGGGACATGGGCGTGCCCGTCAGGCCAAATATCTCGAGTGCGCGCTGTATGCGCTGGCTGTCGTTGGGCGCCAGCCGCGCCGCCGTGGGCGGATCGACGGCTGCCAGCTCGCGATGCAGGGCCGGCCAGCCGAGCTCTTTCGCCCGGGCATCGATCTGCGCCCGCAGCTGCGGGTCGGCGCGGGGCAGGTCGTCGAGGCCTTCGCGCAAGGCCTTGTAATACAGCATGGTGCCGCCACACAGCACGGGAATGCGGCCGCGGGCGTAGATTTCCCCGATCAGGCGCAGGGCGTCGTCGTGGAACGCCGCCGCCGAATAGCTTTCGACCGGGTCGCGGATGTCCAGCAGATGATGCGGTATGAGCTTGCGCTCTTCGGCCGAAGGCTTGGCCGTGCCGATGTCCATGCCGCGATAGATGGTGGCCGAGTCGACATTGATGATCTCGATGGGCCATTGGGCGGCGAGGGCCTGCATCGAGGCGCTTTTCCCGGCCGCGGTGGGCCCTGCAATGCAGACGATGGGGATGTTCATTGACCGCGCAGGAAGAAGCGGTCGAGCTCACCCAGCTTCCAGTGTATCCACGTGGGTCGGCCGTGATTGCATTGATCGGCCCGCTCGGTGCGTTCCATCTGCCGCAGCAGGCCGTTCATCTCGTCGAGGGTAAGGCGGCGATTGGCGCGCACCGATCCATGGCAGGCCATGGTCGAGAGCAGGGTGTTGCGCTGTTCCGTCAGCAGGGCGGAACTGCCCACCTGGGCCAGGTCGCGCAGCACGCCCCGGGCCAGCGATTCGACGTCGCCGTGGGCCAGCAGGGCCGGCACGGCGCGCACCATGATGGCGGCCGGGCCCGAAGGCCGCAGCGTAAGGCCCAGCCCGGCCAGGCTGTCTTCATGTTCTTCGATCAGGCCGAGTTCTTTTTCAGTGGCCGAGAACACGACGGGCACCAGGAGTTCCTGGCGCGGAAGATCCCGGGCGTCCATGGCGTTCTTGAGCTGCTCGTACACCACCCGCTCGTGGGCCGCGTGCATGTCCACAAGAATGAGTCCATCGCGGTTCTGCGCCAGAATGTAGACGCCATGGAGCTGGCCCAGGGCCATGCCCAGGGGGAATTCCTCTTCGTCCCGGTCGGGCGGCGCTGCGGTTGCCGGCCGCGCCGCGGCTTGCACTTCCAGCGGGCGGTACAGCGTGCGCCAGTCTTCGCCCTGGTTTCGCGAGGGGTCGTTCAGGCGGAATGCCGCCTGCCTGGGGGTAAAGCCGTAGCCGCCGTGCGCGGGAGGCGCCTGGCGCCCGGCCTGATGATAGGCCTCGCCAGGCGGCGCTGCGGGAGCATGGCCGACGGGGCCGCCGCGTGCCTCGGCCCCCAGCGGCAGGCCTGCTGGGGCCGCAGCGTGTTCCGCATCAGGCTGATGCGCAGTGGAGGGGTGCGAAGCCCCCGCGACGTGAGCCAGCGCCTGGCCTACGGCTTGCGCGACGAAACGGTGCACGGCTCCGCTTTCGCGGAAACGGATCTCGTGCTTGGCCGGGTGGACGTTGACGTCGACGGTGGCCGGGTCGACGGACAGGAAAAGCACGTAGGCGGGCTGCCTGTCGCCGTGAAGCACGTCGGCGTAGGCCTGCCGGATGGCGTGAGCGACGACGCGGTCGCGCACGTAGCGTCCATTGACATACAGATATTGCTTGTCGGCGCGGGGCCGCGCAAACGCGGGCCGTATCACCATGCCGCGCAGTGCGATCAGGCCGGCTTCGAGCTCGATGTCGAGCGATTGCTCGCAGAACTCGCGGCCCAGCACATCGAGCACGCGTTGCTGGATGGGGCCCGCGCGCCAGTGCTTTTGCGGCTTGTCGTTGTGAAAGAGGCGGAAGGCCACATGCGGATGCGCCAGCGCGATGCGTTCCAGCGCGTCCACGCAATGGCCATACTCGGTGGCTTCGGCGCGCAGGAACTTGCGGCGGGCCGGAATATCATGAAAGATCTGACGGATGTCCACCGTGGTGCCCACCGGGCCGGCCGCGGCTTCGGGCGCGGGTGAACCGGGCTCCAGTTGCCAGGCATGGTCGTCGTGGGCGGTGCGCGAAATCAGGGTCAGGCGCGCCACCGAGGCAATGGAAGCCAGCGCTTCGCCGCGAAACCCCATCGAGGCGACGGATTCGAGCTCGTCCAGCGAATGTATCTTGCTGGTGGCGTGCCGGGTCAGCGCAAGACCGAGTTCGTCGCGCGGAATGCCCGAGCCGTCGTCGCCGACGGCGATGCGGCGTATGCCGCCGCCCTCGAGCCGGATCTCGATGCTTTGCGCGCCCGCGTCGATGGCGTTCTCGAGGATCTCTTTCAGGACCGAGGCGGGCCGTTCAATGACTTCGCCGGCCGCAATCTGGCTGACCAGAAGATCGGGAAGCGGGGCAATGGAGCGTCGTTCTGGCATGTGATTAAGGCGCTGCCCCTAACCGAACAGGGCGCCGCCCGCCTGCCAGGCGGCATAGAACAGCACGGAAAAATAGATGACCGTCAGTACGGTGGCCACATAGCCCAGCAGGACGAACAGGCCGTCTCGCTGAAGCATGCCCATGGTCAGCAGCAAAATAGCCACAGCCGGCGCAGTATTGGAGAACGGCACCAGGCCAAAGGGCGCCATCAGCAGCAGGCCGGCAAACACCAGCACCAATCCGTTGAAGCGAGCCATGGGCCCCGTGGTAAGCATCATGATGCGCGGCAATACCCAGGCATCGAGCTTGGACACGATGGCCACGCCCTTGCGCAGCGCCGGCAGAAGTTTGGCTGTTTCGAGAGGGCGGTCGAGAATGCGTTGCGGCAGCCACGGAAGGCGGTTCATGGTTACGGCCGCGGCCAGCAGCACGATGGCCGCACCGAACACCGTGGAAACCCCCGGAATGGAAACCGGAATAAGAAAGGGCAGGGTGGCGATGGCACACAGCACCAGCAGGCCCTGTTCGCCGATGGCGGTCATCAGTTTGCGCAGTGTGACGGTATCGCCTTCGATGCCGTCGACTGCCTGGGACAGAGTCTCGCTGAGCGGGGTGCGGGTGTCGCTGAATTGCATCTGGTATTTGAAGAGTAAGCCGACTCTTATGGTAGCAGTTTTCAACCAGAGGCAAGGGGCGATGGCGGGGCCCGGAGCCCCGCCGATCAGGCGCGCCGGGCCAGGCCCGGGCCGGAGGCGAAATAGCCGCTTATGCCTGTAAGCATGGCGCGGGCGATGCGGTCCTGATGCGCCGAACTGCGCAGAAGGCGCTCTTCTTCGGGGTTGCTGATAAAGGCCGTTTCGACGAGGATCGAAGGGATGTCGGGCGCCTTCAGGACGGCAAAGCCCGCCCGCTCGACACGCTTTTTATGCAGGCGATTGATCTTGCCGATTTCCGACAGCACGTTGCCGCCCACTTTCATCGAATCATTGATCTGCGCCGTGGTCGACAGCTCGAGCAGCACCTTGGCGACCTGCTTGTTGTGGGAGCCCAGATTGACGCCGCCGACCAGATCGGCATTGTTTTCTTTTTGGGCCAGCCACCGCGCCGTGGTGCTGGTGGCGCCGTTCTGCGACAGCGCATATACCGATGAGCCGCGCGCCGAGGGCTTGATCCATGCGTCGGCATGAATCGAGACGAACAGGTCGGCCTTTACCCGGCGCGCCTTTTGTACCCGAACGTGCAGCGGCACGAAGAAATCGTTGTCCCGGGTAAGATAGGCGCGCATATTGGGCTGGGCGTCGATCAGTTTTTTCAGGCGCCGGGCGATGGCCAGCACGATGTCTTTCTCGCGCGTGCCTCGCGGGCCTATGGCGCCCGGGTCTTCGCCGCCGTGGCCTGGGTCCAGCGCCACCAGCACAGGACGAGGCGAGGAGTCAGGAGTGGCTGCAGCCGGCGGTTCCGGCGGAGCGGGCCTTCTGGCCACCGGGGGATTCGTGGGCAGCTTCTGGCCATCGACCGAAGGGATGGGCGCCGTGTCGGGGGCGTTCTGCGCCAGGCTTTCCAACACGTCCGCCAGCGGGTCTTCGTCCTGGAACGAATTTGCGATGGCAAGCAGAGGGTCTTGGGCCACCTGGGGGTAAAGGTCGAGGACCAGGCGGTACTTGTATTCGCCGATGGGCTTCAGGGTAAAGACCTGTGGAGCGATGGGCTGCTTCAGGTCAAGCACCATGCGGATGACGTCGGGCCTGTTCTGGCCGACCCTGACCGATGCAATATAGGGGTCGTTGGGGCGGATCTTGGACACCAGGTCGTTGAGCTTGCCATTCATGCTCAGGCCTTCGATGTCGACGACCAAGCGATCGGGGTTTTCGAGCGTGAAATGTTCGGCCTTCAGCTCGCTGTCCATCTCGAGGGTGACGCGTGTGTATTCGTCGGCGGGCCAGGTACGTACGGCGAGTATGGTGGCGGCGTGCGCCAGGCGGGGCAAGACCGGCAGCACCAGCAAGGTGGTGGCGGTGGCTAGGACTCGGCGGCGGGCGAGTCCCTGGGCGGAAATTCCTGCGGGGGGAGCACCATTGAAGTCAGCCATGATTTTCCTTTGTTGCTATAGGCGGTAAGGCGCGCCAGTCGACCGGCGCCCGCATAATCCAGGGATATCTCGAGGTCGGGAGGCGGTAAAAGCGAGCCGGCCTGTTCCGGCCACTCGATCAACACAACTGCTTGTTTTTGCAGGAGATCTCGGAATCCTGCGTCCACCCACTCCCTGGGATCGCTAAATCTATAAAAATCAAGATGATAGAAGTATAAGTTAGAAACTTTATAGGTTTCAAGCAGGGCATAGCTGGGGCTCTTGATTCTTCCCGCCACCCCGCAGGCCCGCAACAAGGCCCGCACAAAGTGGGTCTTGCCCGCTCCCAGCTCGCCTTTCAGATGTATCCGGCCGCCGGCCCCGCCCTGTTCGCCAGGTGCGAGCAAAAGGGGGGCGAGCTGCTGCGCCAGCAGGGATGTGTGCTCTTCATCGATCAAATAGATGCTAATTTCTTCTAAAACCTGATAATTTTGCATAATCATTTTTTCGGTGGAAGGGGCGGGACGCAGGCGTCGGCCGCAGTGCATGGCTGCTTGCAGAGGGCCCGTACTTATTATCCCGGACTTTGAATTCCAGACCCGAGGCCGGCCTGGAAAAGAAAAAATTGCGCCCGTTGCCTTATCCGGACATTTGCGCGCATACAACAGCCAGGCGGGATCAGTTCGCCAATACGGCCTGCAATACGATGTCGTGGAAGGTGTCCGCCGTTTCCCGGATCATTTCAGGATGATTGGGCCGAATCCAGATATAGCTGTAGTAATACATGCCCAGCAGCCCTTTCAGGCGGGTCTTGGAATAGGGCCGAAAGCTGCCCGCGGCGTGGCCGGCCTTCAGCGCATGGACCCAGGCGGATTCATAAGCGGCATGAAACGCCAGGATTTTTTCGCGCCGCTCCGCCGTAAACGACTGTATTTCACGAAAGCAGACGGTCAGCTCGGCCTTGTGGCGGGCGATGATGTCTATCAGGTCGAATCCCAGCTTGCGCAATTGGGCTTGCGGGTCGGATTCCTGCTCGAGTGTACGCCGCGCCAGCACGCCCAGTTGCGACATATAGCTGCTGCAGATTTCCTCCAGAACGTGTTCCTTGCTTTGAATGTGGTGATACAGGGCGCCCCGGCTCAGGCCTGCCGCCTCGCACAGATCATTGACACCCACCGCGTGATAGCCGCGCTCGGCAAAGAGCTTGGCGGCCACCTTGGCGATGCGCTCTTTGGATGACAGTTGGGTTAGGGACGTGTCGGTCACGGGTGGACACCTTTGCGTGGCAGGAAGAATGCTGACTTAGTCAAAAGAATCAATATTTTACCGTCGCTTTCGCAAAATCCCGGATTTGCCGCCGGGTTCAGGTAGAGCCATGCAGGGCAAGCAGGTCTACCAGGCGAATTGCCTGGCCTGTCATGGCGCCGACCTGAAGGGCACCCCGCCGTGGCCCGCCCTGGTCTACAGTGTGACGGCGTATATTCTTTACATGAACGGCATATTGGACGAGGACGCAACACTTGACGCGAAGAACCTGCCTCAGGTCAAGATGCCCAACCGCGACGGTTTTTATGTCGACGATCGTCCCGACGCCAAGAACGCGCGCTGCATGAGCGACTGCCTGAAAAAGCCCGCCAGTTGAGCCAAAGGGGATCGATTCAGGTGCGGAACCGATCAGGCCTGTTTTGAAGGCGGCTGGGACTCTATCGAGAGCTGTTCAATGGGCGGGCGGCAAGGCGGGCGCCGCCTCGCCGCCTGCTATACTTTCGCTGCCTCGCCCCTGTAGTTAAATGGATATAACTTTCCCCTCCTAAGGGAAGATTGCAGGTTCGATTCCTGCCGGGGGCGCCAGGCCAGAGGGGCGCCAAGCCAGGGGGGCGCCAGCGACGGGCCGGCGGCCGCCCCGGTCGCAGCGCCAACTCGGGCGCTTGGCTCAACCGCCGTCAACCCACCTTCCTGCCAAGCCCGCATTGCTTCATCGCCGCATTGCGCAGCCTTTCGTAGTGGGCGAGGTTGAACGTCGGGTCTTTCACGAAGCCGGATGCCGTTGCGTCCGCCGTACAACTGCAGAACTCCTCCACGTCCTGCGGCCGGTGGCTTTTCATTACTGATACACAGGAATTCCGGGTCCATGCATACGCATTTGTGCGGCTGACGCATTCCTTGCTCACGGGGTGTGTGACCTTCTTGAGGATGGCGTCCAGCCCCACACGGGCCTCGCTTTGCAGCAGCTCGGCCTTGGCGTTCTTCTCGATGCAGTCGCAGTCGAGCATGGCGCTCATGAAAGCATTGCTTTGGCATTTCGCCTTCACGTCTTTAGCGCGCTGGCTGGCTTCCGGCTCTGTGAGCAGGACGACCGGCGCGGGCTTGCCGTCGTCGGTGATTTTTCCGACCCTGGGGTCGCAATAAAGCGCATGCTCCTTTCCTGACGCGGTATCGACGATTTTGATCGGCGACTTCCACCTCAAGCACTCGATGCCTGCGAAATAGCGTGCGCGCTCCTGCGTCGATCTTTTGTACGAGCTTCGCCATGAACCATTCTTCTGCTGGACCTGGACCTCCCAGCCCGCGTCCATTGCTGTTTTCTGTTTGGCTTCCTGTGCGGATGCCGCGCTGCAGATCAGCAAGCAAGCAGCGCCCAGCAGAAAATGTTTTTTGTTCATGATGGTCTCCAGTGCCCGAGAGTTCGGGAGGGCAAAGCCATTCTGTGCTGCACGACCCACTCCCATTGGCGGAGCGGATGCTGCTCATCAGATGATGAACGAGTGCAACAGAGAATCCCATCAGGCATTTGACGGAGAATCGAGCGACGTGGACGCTTGCTTGGGCCCTGGCGACGATCAATGCGGCGCGGAGGGCGGCTTTGTCAGTTCGTCGCGCAGCCGCTGGCGCAGCTCATTCTTCTGGATCTTGCCGCTGGCGGTCAGCGGGAACTCGTCCACGAAAACAAAATACTTGGGCACCTTGTGCCGGCTGATGTTGCTGCGGCAGTATTGGCGCAGCTGTTCGGCGTCCAGCGAGGAACCTTTTGACAGCCTCAGCACCGCCGCGGCCTCCTCGCCCATGTAGTCGTCGGGCACGGCCACGACGGCCGCCTGTTCGACTTCTTCATGGCGCAACAGGAATTCTTCGATTTCAACGGGATAGATGTTTTCGCCGCCGCGGATGATCATGTCCTTCAATCGGCCGATAACGCGCACATAGCCCCGCTCATCCATGGTTCCCAGGTCGCCGGTGCGAAACCAGCCCTCCGCATCGATCGCCTTGGCTGTTTCTTCGGGCAGCAGGTAATAGCCCTTCATGACCAGATAGCCCTTGACCTGGATTTCTCCGGGCTCGTTGAAGCCCACGGGCTCGCCCGTTGCACTGTCGGCAATTTTCACGCTCGTATGCGGCAGGGGCGTGCCCACGGTCGATGATTTAAGTACGAAGCTGTCTTCGGCTTGCGTCTGGCACACGATGGGGCTGGCCTCGGTCAGGCCCAGCACGACGGTCGGATTTCCGCCGATCTTCCGGTGCACTTCTTCAATCAGGACGACCGGTATCGAGGTACCCCCCGTAATCATCTTGGTGATGCTGCGGGTGTTGAATTTGCCTTCTTGAAACAATGGATCGTTCAGCAGGGCGATCAGCATGGTGGGCACCATATTGATGACTGTGGCTTTCTCTGCGTGGATCAGTTCAAGCATTTTCCGGGCATCGAAATAGATGCCCATGATCAGCGTGCCCGAGGTCAACAGGGTGCCCAGTGCATTGACGACGCAACCCGCCGCGTGAAACAGGGGCATGCAGCAAAGGAAGCGTTCCGCCTCGCCCAGACCCGCGCGGTGCGCGGTCAGCAGGGCGTTATTCAGGGTACTGTGGTGCGTCAGCATCACCCCTTTTGGCTTGCCTGTGGTGCCGCTGGTGTACTGGATCTGGGCGACGTCCTGTGGGCTTACCGAAGCTTGCCGGCGTCTCAGGCGATCGTCGTCCACCAGTACGCCAAGCGCCACCACGTCGCGGTAGGCCATGCAGCCGGGGTGGGAGCCTTCACCGATCAATACCACGCGCTGCAGGCGCGGCAGGGCGGCGGCCTGCAAGGCGCTGCTCGCCGGGCTCCTATGGCTGGCGAGTTCAGGCACCAGTTCGTCCAGAGATTGCAGATATGAGTTGTTGCGATACGAGCCCACGGTGAACAGGGTGTGTATATCGCCATTGCGCAACAGATACTCCAGTTCGGACTTGCGATAGCCTGTGTTGACGGTAACCAGTACCGCGCCGACCTTGGCCAGGGCAAATTCGAGTGTCAGCCATTCGGGAAGGTTCGGCGCCAGCACGGCCACCTTTGCGCCCGCTTCTACGCCAAGCTGCATCAATCCCTTGGCCAATTGATTCACCCTGGCCTGGAAAGCCCTATAGTCCAGGCGGAGGTCGACGCCGAGCTCGGGATATGAATATACGACTGCTTCACGTTCCGGCGTGTCGGCCACCCGCTGGTCGAACAGGTCGCCGATCGTGCTGTCGAGCAATTCGGCGCCGTCCGTATCCGCCGTCCACAATGCCCGGTCCTTTGCCACACCCATGTCTCGCTCCGCTTTCTCTATCGTTATTTGACGTAAATCCACTTGCCGTCCTGGATGCGCGCCATGACCTGGGATCGTTCATCCACTCCGTTGTGATCCGTGGAACTGAAGTTGTAGACCGCAGTGGAAGTCGTGACGTCCCGGCTGTTCTCCAGGCTGTCTCTCAAGGCGCGGCGGAATGCCTCGGTGCCGGGTTGTGCCTTGGAGACGGCGTCTGCCGCAGCGTGCTTGAGGATCAGCATGGCGTCCCAGGCCGAGGCTGCAAATATGCCCGCGGTGTCCGGGCTGAATGCGTTTTCATAGCGCTCGATGAAGTCCATGGCGTGCTCGCGGATGGGATTGCCGGCATCCAGTTGCGAAGCCACCATCAGGGGCGACAAGGCGATGAACGCGCCCTCCACGTCTTTTCCGCCTACGCGCAGGAAGTCGTTGTTGGCAACGCCCTGGGTCTGGTAGACAAGGCCCTTGTAGCCGCGCTTCTTCAGCTCGAGCTGCGGCAGAGCCCCTGGCGTGCCGGCGCTGATGATGAGCACCGCATCGGGCTTGCCCACCGCCAGTCTCGTGACCTGGGCGGTAACGCTTTGATCCGTCTGGTTATAGCGTTCCACACCCGTCACTTCAATATCGTATGAAGGCGCGAGCTCGTTGAGTTTCTGCACATAGCCCTCGCCGTAGGCCGTGGAGATCGCAATCGCCCCTACGCGGCCGACCTTCTGTTGCTTCATGTGGTCCAGAATCAGGGCGACGGCATATTTTTCGGGCGCGCTGACCTTGAATGCCCAGGTGCGATGTCCTTCCAGCGGTTCGACGATGGCGCTGCCGCCGCCCAGGGAAATTACAGGGGTGCTGTGCCGCGCCGCAACCTCTGTGATGGCCAGGCTCGGGGGAGTCAGGCTGGAGCCCACGATGATGTCCACGTTGTTTTCGGCGATCAGCTTGGACGCCGCCCGCGATGCCTGGCTGACGTCTGTGGCGTCATTAAGCACCGTCACGTTCAGCTTGTGGCCTGCGATCGATGCAGGCCACAACTGCACCGCTTTCTGTTCGGGCAGGCCCAGCGATGCACCCGGCCCCGTCAGCGACAGGATGACTCCTACATTGATGTCGGCCTGGGCGGCCATGGGCATCGTTCCCACCACCGCGGCCAAGGCCAGGCGGCGCAATTGCTGCACTAGTTTCATTTTCGTCCCCAATATTTATAATGTCTTGCGCCTCCCTGGTGCTTTGACCAGCGGCCAAGGCATGGTAGCAAGCGCCCGCGGTCATCCATGTCATCAAAAATGAGGACACGTCCCAAGGTCGATACGCTATGAGAAGCTGGGAAGTCACAACTTCGGCAACGTACAGCGCGCAGGCGGTGATGTCCGAACTGGTATTGCAAATGGGCGCCAGCGCCTTTGGCGAGACATTGCTTACCCGTCTCAATCATCTGTTGCCTGCCGGGTCGTTTTCGCTTTATCGGGTCTGGCGCGATCAATCGCCTGTCCTGCTCATGTCGCATAGCCTTCAGCCGCTCGACGTCACGAGGCGCTGTTTCGCTGCTTACCGCAATAAGCTGTATCTCGAAGATCGCTCGTTCGACGAGGTGCGCGCAAGGCACGAAGACGCATCCTGCCTGCTGATGCACATTCGCGCCGACGAATTCAAGAACCCCGAGCACCGCGAGCAGATCTATGTGCGCAACCACGTTCGCGAGCGTTTGTCGGTCGCCCAGAGCACAAGCGATGGCTCTGTCCTCAGCCTCAACATCTATGCGCATGACGGGCACAGCTCCTATACCGATCGCCATCTGGGCCGATTTGAAAGCGTGGCGCACGTGCTTTTCGCGGGTGCGCAGCGGCACCTTGCCCTCATCGGAGCGCCCGTCCAGTCCCGGCAGCTGTGCGCCGCGGATGCCGACCTCGACAGGCTGTTTCTTTCCGGCTTGGACAAGGGGTTGACGACGCGCGAAATAGATGTCTGCGCCTGCCTTCTGCAAGGCATGACCTATGACGGAATCGCCCGGCAGCTCGACCTCAGCCGGGCAACGGTCATTACCTATCGCAATAGGGCTTTTGCGCGCCTGGGCATCAATTTCAAGAGCCAGCTCTTTGCCCAACGTGCGCGCTACCAGGACTCGCAGCCGTAGGCGTGGATCGCGGCATGCATTGCCCGCCGGCGGTCATTCTTTCGGGTGACAACATGTTCTCCAGGCCTTGCTATGATCGTTCACGACATAGGGAGACGACGCGCCATGGCAGCCGAGCCGCTACAGTACGAAAAGAACGAACACATCGCCACGATCACATTGAACCGGCCGCAGGCCCATAATGCGCTCACGCCTGAAATGCTGTGCCGCCTGGCGGACGCCCTGGCCGATTCGCGCGATGACGATACGATACGGGCTGTGATTCTTACCGGTGCGGGCGACAGGGCGTTCTGCGCCGGAGGAGACCTCGGCCGAACCTTGCCGCTGCTTACCGGCGACAAGCCGCCGCAAGACCACTGGGACGAGCGCCTGCTGAACGACCCGCAGGTCATGCCGGTGTCGTCCTTGTGCGACGGGGCCATGGGCAAACCCATCATCGCCGCCGTCAACGGCGTATGCGTGGCCGCGGGCGCGGAGCTTCTGCTGGGCACCGACATCCGTGTGGCCTCGCACGAATCCCGTTTTGCCTGGCCCGAGGTGCAAAGAGGCCTTATGCCCTTTGCCGGCTCCCTGGCGCGGCTGCCACAGCAGCTGCCTTATTGCCAGGCGATGGAACTGATGCTAACGGGCGAGGCGATCGATGCGCAGAAGGCCTTGCAATTGGGATTGCTGAACTACGTGGTGCACGGTCCCGAGGTGCTTCCCCTGGCCCAGCGCCTGGCGCGGCGCATTGCCGACAACGCGCCCCTGGCCGTCGCCGCGATCAAGAGGACGGCGGTGGATTCCATCGGGCTGCCCGAGCAGGAGGCCTTCAAGCTTGAAAAGCAGGCTTATCGCAAAGTCATGGCCAGCGAAGACGCGCGGGAAGGGCCGCGCGCCTTCATGGAGAAGCGTGCCCCGGTGTACCGGGGCAGGTAGCGCGGTTCGAGCAAATCAATGGGCATGCACATGGCAACTGAAATAGAACTCAACGGAAAAGTGGCCGTCGTCACGGGTGGCGGCAAGGGGCTGGGCCTGGCGGTATCGAAGGCGCTCGCCAAGGCGGGAGCGGCAGTGGTCGTCAACGACGTTGACGAGAGCGCGGCCCAAGAGGCGGTGGACGCCATACAGGCCGAAGGGGGCAGGGCGGTGGCCGAGGTCGTGGCCATAGGTTCCTCGCAGGCCGCGCAACGCTGCATCGACAGGGCCGTGGATGCCTTCGGCCGGCTGGACATCATGTGCGCCAATGCGGGCATCTTGCGCGACAAGGTGTTGTGGAACATGTCGGACGATGATTTCGACTCCGTCATCGAGACCCACCTGCGCGGCACCTTCACCTGCGCGCGGGCCGCGGTGCGGCGCTTTCGCGAGCAGGGCGGGGGCGGGCGGCTTATCCTGGTTTCGTCTCTGGCCGGCCAGCGCGGCAACTTCGGCCAGACCAACTACGCGGCGGCCAAGGCCGGCATCGCCGCCTTTGCCCGTACCTGGGCCCTGGAGTGCGACCGCATGGGCGTGACGGTGAATGCGGTGCTGCCCATGGCGTTTACCCAGATGGTGGCCAGCATACCGGCCATGGCGCCTTATGCGGAAATGGTGGCCCAGGGCAAGGCGCTGCCGTCCGAGTTGCGCGCCGGCATGGGCCTGGGCCTGCCGGAAGACGTGGCGCCCCTGTTCGTGTTCCTGGCTTCGCAGGCGGCGCAGGGCATTACGGGACAATGCATAGGCCTGGGCGGCGACAAGCTCTCGCTGTGGAGCCATCCGCAAGAGATACGCCATGCCTACAGCCCGGGCGGATGGACGGCCGGGCAGATAGCGCGGCTGTGGAGCAGCACGGTGGGCACGGAACTGCAAACCTACGGCATTCCCATGCCGGGCCAGGACTAGCCGCGGGCGCTTTGCCGGCTTGCGCGGCCACGGTTGCGCGGCGGTTCCAGAGTCGCCCCGGGGCCAAGCCGGGCGCGATCAATGCTTGGGCAGCGCGGCCTGGACCGGCCTGGCGCCCAGCAACTGCACAACGACCGAGGGGGCGAGGCTGATCAGATAGCCTCGCCGGCCGCCGTTCAGGTAGATGACGGGGTAGTCGAGCAGCGATTCTTCCACCCATACCGGCATCTTCTTGCGGGTGGCGAAGGGCGAGGTGCCGCCCACCATATAGCCTGAATGCCGTTGCGCCGTCGCGGGCGCGCAGGGCGCCACCTTCTTTGCGCCGATCTGGCGGGCCAGATTCTTGGTCGAGACCTCGCAGTCGCCATGCATCAGCACGACCAGCGGCTGGCCGTTCTCGTCTTCCATGATCAGCGTCTTGGCCACCTGCTGCGGGTCCACGCCCAGCTGGCGCGACGACTCCATGGCACCGCCATGGTCGACGTATTCATAAGGGTGTTCGCCGAACTCGACCTTGTTCCGCCGCAGCAGTTGCGTGGCGGGCGTTTCCGAGATGTGTTTGTCCTTGGCCATGAGAGGTTCCGGTTATCAGCCGCGGGGATGATGCCTGGCGTGCAGTGTCTTCAGCCGTTCGCGCGCGACATGCGTATAGATCTGGGTGGTGGAGATGTCGGAATGCCCCAGCAGCATCTGCACCACGCGCAGGTCGGCGCCGTGGTTCAGCAGATGGGTGGCGAAGGCATGGCGCACCACGTGGGGCGACAAGGGTACGTGTATGTCGGCCTGCAGGGCGTGCTTGCGCACGATCAGCCAGAAAGACTGGCGCGTCATGGGCGCGGCCCGGGCCGTGACGAAAAGGGCGTCGCAGCGGCGCGAACCCAGCAGCGCTGGCCGCGCCTCGGCCAGATAGCGCTCTATCCAGTGCGCGGCTTCCTGGCCCAGGGGCACCAGCCTGTCCTTGCCGCCCTTGCCCATGTTCACGCGCACCACGCCTTCGTTCAGGTTGACGTCGAGCAGGTTCAGGCCGACCAGCTCGGAAACCCTCAGTCCCGTTGCGTACAGGGTCTCGAGCATGGCCCGGTCGCGCAGGCCGCGCGGCGTGCCGTCGTCGGGCGCCTGCAGCAGGGCGTCCACCTGCTCTTCGGACAAGGTCTTGGGAAAGCGCGCCGCCTGCTTGGCGGCCTTGAGCGTGAGGCAGGGGTCGGCGCCCACCCGGCCCTGGCGCAGCGCCCAGAGGTAGTAGCGTTTCAAGGCCGCCAGGCGCCGGTTGGCGGTGGTGGCCTTGGAGCTTGCGTGCCGGGCGACGAACCAGTCCTGGATGTCGGCGGCCTGTGCGGCGTCGATGTCCTTGCGATGCTGCTCATGCAGCCAGCGCGCGAAGGCGGTCAGGTCGCGCCGGTAGGCGGACAAGGTGTTTTCCGCCAGTCCGTCCTCGAGCCAGACGGCGTCCAGAAAACTGTCGATCGAGGCGGGTGGGGCAAAATCCAAGGCGCGGCCCGTAAGGCAAAAGAAAGGGAATCCAGCAGGCAATTTTACTCATACCCGGGGGCATGCCCGCACGGTACACTTCGCAGCATGGAAACCACGCTGCCTTCCCTGGCGCCGGCTCGGCTGGCCGAGCCCGAAAGCCCCGACACGCTCGTCCTTACGGTCAACAACCGCTATGCCCGCCGCATATTGGCGAACCTGTCCGCAGGGCTCGACGAACA
Organism: Pusillimonas noertemannii; assembly: GCF_003096595.1. Lineage (GTDB taxonomy): Bacteria > Pseudomonadota > Gammaproteobacteria > Burkholderiales > Burkholderiaceae_B > Pusillimonas > Pusillimonas noertemannii. The sequence goes on from NZ_QEKO01000003.1 coordinate 91,688, forward strand.
GCGGCGCGTCATGGCGCTGCCCGATATCGTGCCCCTGCGGGCCTGGCTGCAGCAGGCGGGCGACACGCTTTCCTTCGTGCCCGAGGCCGGGCTTGCCTCGCACGTGATCGATGCCTTCGGCGCGCGCAGCCTGTGGCAGCGCGTCATTGCCGACATCGAGGCCGAGCATGTCCTGCTCGATGCCGGCCAGGCGGCGGCGCTGGCCATCGAGGCCGACCGCATGATGTCCGAGTGGCGGCTCTCGCTGCAGCCCGGCGAAGAAACCGTTGACCACCAGCGTTTTCTCTTGTGGCGCGATGAATATCGCCGCCGGCTGCAGTCGCTGGACGCCGAGGACGCCGTACTTGGATTCGAGCGCGTATGCGATGCGGTCGAGGCCGGGCTGCTGGAATACCGCTTCTCCCGCCTGGTGCTGGCGGGGTTCACCGAGTTGTCGCCCCAGTTGCAGCGGCTCCTGGATGTGCTCGCGGCGCAGGGCGTGGAGCTTTACCAGCTAGAACTGGACGCCACGAAGGCCCGGTCGGTCCGGCGCGTCATGGCGCCCGACCCCGATTCCGAATGGCGCCTGGCGGCCCAGTGGGCGGGCGACAAGCTGCGCAGCGACCCCGACGGGCGCTATGCCATTGTTGCCGCCCAGCTCGAGGGCGACGTCGCGCTTGCCCACCGCGTGCTGCGCGAGGCGCTGCGGGGCCAGGGCGGCGAGCCGGCATTCAGCTACAACGTCGCGGTGGCCAGGCCCCTGGCGCAATGGCCGCTTATCCGGGCGGCGCTTGCCTGGCTCTACCTGCTGGCCGAGATGGCGCGTCAACGGCGATGCGCTCCCTCTGTCGCGGGTGCGGCGCTGCTGGCGGGGCGCTGCGTGGCCGACGCCGAAGAATCGGACGGACGTGCGCGCATCGATGCATCGATGCGCGCAGATGCGGTCGTCAGCCTGGCTGCGGGTGAATTCGCGCGGCGCCTGGCCCAACTGGCGCCCGCCCTGGCCGGCGCCTGGGCGGCATGCTTCGAACAGGTGCTCGCCAACGCGGGCAGGGCCTCCATCGATGTCTGGGTCGGGCGCTTCAGGCAATGGCTGCAGATGCTCGGTTTTCCCGGGCCGGCGGCGCTCGACAGCCATGCCTACCAAACCGTCGATGCGCTCGAGCGCCTGCTCGAACGCCTGGCCCGGCAGACCATAGTCCTGGGCCGCATCGACTTCGGCGCCGCCGTGGCCGCGCTGTCGTCGCTGGCCGGCCAGACGCCTTTCCAGCCGCAGCGCGACCCTTCGGCGCGGCTGGACGTCCAGGGCTTTCTCGAGGCCGAAGGCGGCCGCTGGGACGGTGTGTGGATACTTGGCCTTACAGACGAGGTTCTGCCCTCTGTGCCCCGGCCCAACCCCTTGCTGCCCTTGTCCGCCCTGCGCCGCGCCAACGCGCCGCGCGCGACGCCTGAGCGCGAACTGGCCTGGGCCCGGGCCATGTTCGACGCACTGCTGTGCACGGCGCCCGAAGTCAGGGTCAGCCACGCCTTGCAGGAAGGCGAGCGCGAACTGCGCGCCAGCCCCTTCGTCGCGCCCATCGAAACCGAAGAATACGTATTGCGGCGGCAGGCCGTGCCTACAGTGGCCATGGAACGCATCATCGACGAAAAAGGGCCCGCGCTGCCGGCGGGCGCACCCACCCGCGGCGGCATTGCCGTCATCGATACCCAGGCGCGCAACCCTTTGTGGGCGTTCGCCAGGTACCGCCTGGGGGCGGGCCAGATGTGCGACTATGCCGACCTGGCCGACCAGAACGCGCGCGGCCTCTTCCTGCACAAATGCATGGAACTCGCCTGCAAGTCCCTGACAAACAGCGACAGTCTGCTGGCGCAGGCGTCCGACGGCAGCTTGGCGCAGGTCATCGACGCGGCCCTCGAGCAGGCCGCCAGCGAATGCCTGGCCGACTACGGTGCTGTCGTACGAGAGCTCGAGCAGGACAGGGCCTCGGCCATTCTCCACGAGTGGTTTGCGCTGGAACTCGAACGCGGGCCTTTCTCGGTCAAGGCGGTCGAAGAAGCATTTCTATGGACGCGCGGGCCCTTGCAGCTTCGGCTGCGCCTCGACCGCATCGACGAACTGCCCGACGGCAGGCTGGCCGTCATCGATTACAAGACCGGCGGCGGCAAGGCCGACCCGAAATCCGACTGGATGCGCGAGCGGCCGGTGGGCCTGCAGCTGCCGTTCTATGCGGCGGTGCTTGCCGAGGACCAGGCATCGGTTGCCGCACTGCTGCTGGCCAGGCTGCATGCTCGAGGCATCGAAGTCAGGGGTTTGGCCGATGGCGACTGCGGTTTTGCGGGCCCGGCCACACTGGGCGAGTGGGCTGATTTCCAGCATTTGTCGTGGGATGCACTCATGTCGCAATGGCGCATGGTGATACAGCGGCTGGCCGATGAATACGCCCAAGGCATCGCGGCCAATTCGGTCCTGCGGGCCGACGACCTGGCTTATTGCGACGTGCTGCCTTTCCTGCGCCTGAACGAAGAGGCCGATCATGTCGCTTAGGCCGCCATCCGACGCCGCCGTCCGGCAGGCTGCGCTCGACCCCACCCAGTCCTTCCTTATCCAGGCTCCGGCGGGCTCGGGCAAGACCGAACTGCTGACCGACCGCATATTGGCGCTGCTGGCCACGGTCGAAAGGCCAGAAGAAATCCTGGCCATCACCTTCACGCGCAAGGCGGCCTCCGAAATGCATGCCCGCGTGCTGACCAAATTGCGGGCGGGCAAGGGTGAAGAACCCCCAGAGCCGCATAAAAAGCACAGCTGGCACCTGGCCCGGCAGGCCATGGCGCGCAACGATGCAAAACAGTGGAATCTGCTGGACTACCCGGCGCGGCTCAGCATACGCACCATCGACTCGTTCAGTTCGTGGCTGGTGCGCGCCACGCCCTGGCTCAGCACTTTGGGGGGCTTGCCCGGCGTTACCGAGCACGCGCAAGAGCACTATCTCGAGGCCGCCAAGGCCACTCTCGCGATGGCCGACGACGAAGAGGCCGTGGCCCGGCTCATCGCTCATCTCGACGTCGACATTCGTGCGGCCCAGGAGTTGATCGCCGGCATGCTGGGCAGCCGCGACCAGTGGCTGCCGGTGCTGGGCGAAAGCAGCGATGCCGGCCGCCTGCTGCACAACCTGTCCCAGGCCGTAGAGGCCGACTTGCGGCAGCTTGCGCAAAGCATGCCCCCCGGCTGGTCGCAGGCCCTGGCCCAGCCCATTTCGGCTGCCATCGCCGCCTTGCAGGCGGCCGGAAAACCCTGCGCCTTCGATGCGCTGCTCGATTGGGACGGCGCGATGCTGCAGCCGGCATTCGCCGAACTGGCCCGTTGGCAGGCCCTGGCCAGCGTGCTGCTTACCCAGACCAACAGCCTGCGCCGCAGCATCGACAAGCGCATGGGCTTCGAGGCCAAGACGGCGCACAAAGAAGGCCTCATGCAATGGCTGTCGGCCTGCGACCCCGAAGAGCCATGGATCAACTGCCTGGCCAGGATACGCAGCGCCCCGGTGGGCGGCTACGAGCCGGGCCAACTGGCCGTGCTGGGCGATCTGGTCCAGGTGCTGTGGCTGGCCACGGCGCAACTGAAACTGCGTTTCGCAGAGCAGTCCGAGGTCGATTTCATCGAAGTTTCCCAAAGCGCGCTGCACGCCCTGGGCAGCGCCGAACGTCCTTCCGAACTGTTGCTGAAGCTCGACGCCTCCATACGCCATTTGCTCGTCGACGAATTCCAGGACACCAGCCAGTCGCAAATACGCCTGGTGAGCCTGCTGACGGCGGGATGGGAGCCGGGCGACGGCCGCAGCGTGTTCCTGGTGGGCGATCCCATGCAGTCCATCTACCGCTTCCGCAAGGCCGAGGTGGGGCTGTTCCTGAACGCGCGCGACCAGGGGCTGGGCGAGATCGAGCTCAACTCCCTGCAGCTGACCGACAACTTCCGCTCGCAGGCCAATATCGTGCATTGGGTCAACCGCATGTTCGAGCCCTTGTTTCCGCGGCAGGCCGATCCGGGCATGGGGGCCATTCCGTATACGCCGTCCATTGCCTACAACGAGGCGCTGGACGAAGTCGGGGTCGAGCTGCATCCGGTATGGGTACACGCTTCGCTCGATGCCGGCCAGGCGGCCCGCACGGCAGAGGCCATTGCCGTCGACCTTGCGCGCGAGGCCCTGCACCGGCATGCCGGCAGCAGCCATCCCGTCGCCATCCTGGTGCGCGCGCGCGGCCACCTCGAAGAAGTGGTGCGCAGGCTCACGGCTGAAGGCATTCCTTGCCGCGCCGTAGAGCTTTCTCCGCTGAAATCGCGGCAAGTGGTCAGCGATGCCGTGCAACTGGCCCGGGCCCTGTCGCATCCGGCCGATCGCCTGGCCTGGCTTTCGGTCTTGCGTTCGCCGCTGTGCGGCGTCACGCTGCATACCCTGCACGAACTCTTCGGCACAGATCATCACACCACCGCGCGCGAGCTGCTGCGCCGATGGCTGCGCGACGAGTCAGGGGCCTCCGTGCCGCCCGACGAGGCGCGCCGCCTGCGCCACGCCTGCGTCGTCCTGCTCGACGAAGGCAACGCTTCGGGGGGCATTCCCTTCACCGCCTGGCTGCAGCACTGCTGGGAGCAACTGGGCGGGCCTGCCGTATACCCCGGCGCGGGCGACCGTGCCGACGTCGAAAGCCTGTTCCGCCTGATCGAAAGAATTGCGCCCTATGGCGGCCTGGACCCGGCCGAACTCGAGGCGCGGCTCGAGCAGCTCTACGCAGCGCCCGAGGGCGCCGGCCACGCTGTCGAGGTGATGACCATACACAAGTCCAAGGGGCTGCAGTTCGAAACGGTCATCCTCATGGGCATGCATCGCCGGCCGCGCGCTGATACCCAGCCACTGCTTCGCCTCGAGCACAGCGAGGGCCGCCTGCTGCTGGGGCCGATCAGGCACCGCGCCTCGGATACGGCCGATCCGGTATCGACGTATCTTGCCGAGCGCGAAAAACAGCGCGCCGCCTACGAGGCGGACCGCCTGCTGTATGTGGCCGTTACCCGGGCCTGCCAGCAGCTGCATCTTATCGGCGAGATCGCGCTCGATGAGCAGGGCGGCGTCAAAGAGCCTTCGGCGACCAGCTTGCTGGGGCGTCTCTGGCCCTATCTGCCGCAGCCTGTACCTCCTGAAATGGCCGAGCTGCTCGCGGGCGGGCAGGCTTCGGCCGCAGGCCCTGTTTCGCGCCCCTTGCTGCGCATGCAGATCGCAGTCCTGCCCGCCGGCGAGCCGGCCAGGGCGCCGGCGCAGGCGTCGGCCTGGCAGTGGACGCCCGATACGGCGCACGAGGCGGCGATCGGCACGGTGGCCCATGCCTGGCTCGAGCGCCTGGGACGCGAGGGGCCCGACCGTTGGCCTATCGAACGCATAGGGCAAAGCCTGCCCGTGCTGCGCAAGCAATTGGGGCGTGCCGGCCTGCCGGCGCCGTCGCTGGACGAGGCCGCGGCCGTGGTCAGCGAGGCGTTGCGCGCCACGCTGGCAAGCGAGCGGGGGCAGTGGCTGCTGCGCGCCGCGCGCGCCCATCGCGAGTGGTCGCTGCTTGACGTATCGGGTCGGGTCTCGGTCATCGACCTGGCCATTTCCGACGAAGCGGGCTGGCTGGTCGTCGACTACAAGACCGGAAGGCCCCACGACGGCGAGGGCGCCGAAGCGTTTGCGGCGCGCATGCGCCAGCGCCACGGGGCGCAGCTGCAGCGCTACTGCGAACAGGTTGCGGCGCTCGACGGACGGCCCGCGCGGGCCGCCCTGTATTTCCCCCGGGCCGACTTATGGCTCGAATACTGAAGGCCGATGCAACTCCTGTTAAACTTCTACGTGGCGGGCCCCTTCGCATGGTCCGGCGGCAAACCTGGTCAGGTCGGGAACGAAGCAGCCATAGTCGCTCAGGATCAGTGCCGAAGCCAGGCTCGCCACCCTATTTGCGCCATCCGCCCGCCAGTGCCTCAAGCCGTGTCTAATCCGGTACACTTTTCCTTTGTCTTCCGATCGCCTTCTGATACGGGTCTTCCTGCATGACATATCTGGTGCTGGCGCGCAAATGGCGGCCGCGTTCGTTTGATACTCTGGTCGGACAGGACCACGTGGTCCGCGCGCTGAGCCACGCCCTGGCCACCCAGCGCCTGCACCATGCCTGGCTGTTCACCGGCACCCGCGGCGTGGGCAAGACAACCCTGTCCCGCATTCTTGCCAAGTCGCTCAATTGCGAGAACGGCATTACCGCCACGCCCTGCGGAAGCTGCCGGGCCTGTGTCGAGATCGACGCCGGCCGCTTCGTCGACTATCTAGAGCTCGACGCCGCCTCCAATCGCGGTGTCGACGAAATGACCCAGTTGCTCGAGCAGGCCGTGTATGCGCCCAGCTCGGGCCGCTTCAAGGTCTACATGATCGACGAAGTCCACATGCTTACGGGGCATGCGTTCAACGCCATGCTCAAGACGCTCGAAGAGCCCCCGCCGCACGTCAAGTTCATCCTGGCCACCACCGATCCGCAAAAGATCCCCGTCACCGTCCTGTCGCGCTGCCTGCAGTTCAATCTCAAGCAAATGACAGCCGAGTCCATCGTGGCGCACCTTCAAGAGGTGCTGGCGCAAGAAGGCATCCCGTTCCAGGCGCCGGCACTTCGGCTTATTGCCCAGGCGGCTTCGGGCTCCATGCGCGACGCCCTGTCCCTTACCGACCAGGCCATCGCCTACAGTGCCGGAGACCTTACCGTCGAGGCCATGCAGGGCATGCTGGGCACCATCGACCAGCGCTATCTTGCGCGGCTGCTGCAGGCCCTGGCGGCGGGCAGCGGCACCGAAGTGCTGCGGGTCGCCGACGAGCTCGCCACCCGGGGCCTTTCCTATTCGGGTGCGCTGGCCGACCTGGCGATATTATTGTCCCGCGTGGCCATCCAGCAGCGTATCCCCGGCGCCGCCGATCCGGCCGAGCCCATGGCCGACGCCATTGCCGAGCTCGCCGGAACAATGCATCCCGATCTCGTCCAGCTGTTCTATTCGGTGGCCGTGCACAGCCGCAACGAGCTTTCCCTGGCGCCCGACGAATACGCCGGCTTCGTCATGGCCTGCCTGCGCATGCTGGCGCTCGCCCCCAAGGCGCACACGGACGGTCCGGCTGGCCCCCAGGGCGAGCCCTCCGGCGGCAAGCCTGCGCGGGCAGCATCGGTCGACGGCGGTCCGTCCACCCAGCCGGCGGCCGCTGTCGCCCAGCCGGCCGCCACCGATTCCGCAGCGGCTCCGGCGGGGCAGGCCACAGCTGAAGTCCGGGCCCCCGCCGATGCGTCCGCTGGCTTCAAGCCAGCTTCGGTTCCTGCGGCAGCCCCGGTTGCCGAGCCTGCTCCGCCCTCGGGTCCTTCGCCCGTTGCCGCGCCGCTTTCGCACGGTGCCGCGGCCCGCGCGTCTACGCCTGAAACAAGCCGGCAAGAAAGCCCCGCGCTTGAAGACGCTACGCCGCCTAAGCCGGCGCCCGCCGGCAATTCATCCGCTGAAGCCGGGCCCGAAGCCCGGTCCGATTCAAGCGCCCCCGCGGTCCGTGCCCAGGCGGCCGCGCCAACGCCTCTGGGAACTCCAGAGCAGGTTCGGCCACAGGCAGCGCCGCAGCCGGCGGCCCCGGCCCCTGAAGCCGCTGCCCCGGGCCAGCCCGACGACGTCCCCGCTTGGGAAGACATCCCTCCCGATGCTCAGGCGGCACAGTTAGAACCCTACGACGAGGCCGACTATGGGCCGGACGGCGGGTTCTCCACCGAGGGCGCCGGGAGCGTTTTCATCGCCCCCGACGACGCCGCCGCGCAATGGGTGCCCGACACGCCTCTGTTCGAGGCCGAGCGTCCCAAGGCACGCTCGCCGCGGCTCGCACAAATGACGGCCAAGGCGTGGCCGGCCCTGGCCGCCAAACTGCCGGTCACCGGCCTGGCGGCCGAACTGGCGCGCCAGAGCGAATGGCTGGGCGTGCAAGAAGACCAGGTCAGGTTGCGTGTTGCCGTGCGCACCTTGGCGGCCACGGCGGGCAAGCAGCGCTTGCGCACCGTGCTGTCCGAGCATTTCGGCGCTGTCGTGCAGCTGGACGTCGAGTTCGGCGCCACGGGCGAAGAAACCGCGCACGCCGTGGCCCAGGCCGAAAGGGCGGCGCGCCAGAAGCAGGCCGAAGAGGCCGTGCAGCAAGACCCATTCGTGCAGGCCCTGATCGGCGAATTCGGCGCCCAGCTCATTCCGGGCTCGGTAAAGGCCGTATACGACAACCGGGCCGCATAGCTCATTTCACTACACAGGAAACATTCTCATGATGAAAGGACAGATCGCCGGCCTGATGCGTCAGGCGCAGCAAATGCAAGAGAACATGAAGAAAGCGCAAGAGGCGCTGGCCGACGTTCTCGTCGAGGGTGCTTCGGGCGGCGGCCTGGTCAAGGTCACCATGACCTGCCGCAACGACGTCAAGCGCGTGGCCATCGATCCCACCCTGCTCGAAGAAGACAAGGACATGCTCGAAGACCTTCTCGCCGCCGCGGTCAACGACGCGCTGCGCAAGGCCGAAGCCACAGCCCAAGAGAAAATGTCGTCGGTAACGGCCGGCATGCCCCTGCCTCCGGGAATGAAGCTGCCTTTCTGATCAATGTCGTCCACGCTGCCCGAACCCGAGCCGCTCAAGGCGCTGATCGAGGCCTTGCGCCGTCTGCCGGGCGTCGGCGCGCGTACGGCGCGCCGCATGGCCTATCACATGCTTCAGCACGACGTTGCAGGCGCCCAGCACCTGGCCGCGGCGCTGGGCGATGCCGTGCGCGACCTGCGCCATTGCGAGCGCTGCAACGGCTTTTCCGACGAGGCGATATGCCCGGTATGCGCCAATCCCAAGCGTGATCCCTCTCTGCTGTGCGTGGTCGAGACGCCGGCCGACCAGAACATGATCGAATCCAGCCACGGCTACAAGGGGCTGTACTACGTGTTGATGGGAAGGCTTGCGCCCCTCGAGGGCGTGGGGCCGGCCGAGCTCCAGTTCGACCGCCTGATCAGGCGGGCCTGCGACGGCGAGGTGCGCGAGGTGATCCTGGCCACCAATTTCACGGCCGAGGGCGAAACCACGGCCCATTACCTGGCTGAATCACTGCGCTCGCATGGCTTGGCGGTATCGCGGCTGGCCAGGGGCGTTCCGGCGGGAAGCGAGCTGGAATACGTGGACGCGGGCACCATCGCCTGGGCGCTGATGGAACGGCGCAGCTCTTGAAAAGCGCCGCACCCCGCATATAGGCCGCTCTCTTTGCATGTATCGGCGCAGCGCCCGTGACGAAGCGTGCGCCAGACGCCGGCGCGGCCGCTATCTTTAAATCGTATCGACCGAAGCCCCCGCCCGCACCTGTTCGACCAGGTCGTCGAGCTTGGCTGCGTCTGCCGAGAAGATCCGGATGCCTTCGCCCAGCTTGTCGCTGGCCATGGCGTCCATGTTCAGTGTGGTGCGGAACAGCACTTCGTCCATCACGATGCGTTGGGGCGGATTTTGCACCGCGGTGCTTGGATCGAGCTGGCGGCTGAGGGGCTGGGTGCTGCCGGCCAGTTCGCCCAGCAACTCGGGGCTGATGGTCAGCAGGTCGCAGCCCGCCAGGGCACGGATCTGGCCGATGTTCCTGAAGCTGGCCCCCATGATTTCGGTGGGGATGCCGTGCGCCTTGTAATAGTGATAGATGTTGCGCACCGACAGCACGCCCGGGTCGGAAGGGCCGGCATTGGCCGCTTCGTCCCATTGCTCGCCCGCCGCCTTTTTATGCCAGTCGTAGATGCGGCCGACAAACGGTGAAATGAGACGGACCTTGGCCTGTGCGCAGGCAACAGCCTGGGCCAGCGAAAACAGCAGTGTCAGGTTGCAGTCGATGCCCTCGGCCTGCAGCGCTTTGGCCGCCTGGATGCCTTCCCAGGTGGATGCGATCTTGATCAGCACCCGCTCGCGGGGGATGCCGGCCAGCCGGTACAGCTCGATGATCTGCCGGGCGCGAATGACGGTTGCCTTGGTATCGAAGGACAGCCGCGCGTCGACTTCGGTCGAGACGCGGCCGGGCACGATCTGGAGGATTTCGCGGCCGAAGGCCACCAGCAGGCGGTCGACCAGTTCTTGCAGCGGCGCGCCCGGGTGCTCGGCCACCGTGCGCTCGAGCAGCGGCCGGTAGGCGTCTTTTTGCACGGCCTTGAGAATGAGCGAAGGATTTGTCGTGGCGTCGGTGGGACGATGCGCCTGCATCGCCTCGAAATCACCGGTATCGGCGACGACCGTGGTGTATTGGCGCAGGGCTTCGAGTTGATTGGACATGGATACGAATCTTCTTTGGGCGTTTGGCGCCCCCGGGGTATCCGAGGGGGCACACTCATAGTATAGGCGTAAAGCACAAGGCGCCGCCGAGGGTCGCCTGCAACTAAAGTATAATTGGAGGGTTTACTTACTGACTTTATAACCGGGGTTTAGCGTTGCTGCCGTCACTACTTCCCGAGGGGTCCGATTCGACTCCTCCCGCAATCCTGGCCTTGGCGGACGGTACCATCTTCAAGGGCGTCTCGATCGGCGCAGATGGACATACCGTCGCCGAGGTCGTCTTCAATACCTCCATGACGGGCTACCAAGAGATCCTTACCGATCCCAGCTACAGCGGCCAGATCGTCACGCTTACCTATCCGCACATCGGCAATACCGGCATCAATGGCGAAGACGTCGAGTCGACGCGCGTCCATGCGGCGGGGCTCGTCGTGCGCGACTGCTCGCTGCGCGTATCGAGCTTTCGCTCCACCATGTCTTTGCCCGCCTACCTGAAACAGCAGGGCGTCGTGGCCATTTCGGGCGTCGACACCCGCAAGCTTACCCGCATCCTGCGTGATGGCGGGGCCCAGGGCGCCTGCATCCTGGTGGGCGACGACGAACAAAAGGCCGTCGCGCTGGCGCGCGGTTTTCCCGGCATGGCCGGGCAAGACCTTGCCCGCACCGTGTCCACCAAAAGCATAGAGTCCTGGAGCGAAGGCACCTGGAAGCTGGGTTCGGGCTATACCCAGATCGGCCAGGGCCAGCACCACGTGGTCGCCTACGATTTCGGCATCAAGTCCAATATCTTGCGCCTGCTGGCCGATCGGGGCTGCCGCATCACCGTGGTGCCGGCGCAAACCCCCGTCGACGAGGTGTTGGCGCTCAACCCCGACGGCATCTTCCTGTCGAACGGCCCGGGCGACCCCGAGCCCTGCGACTACGCCATTGAAACCGCAAGGGCGGCCATCGCGCGCAAGATTCCCTTGTTCGGCATCTGCCTGGGCCAGCAGATCATCGGGCTGGCCGTCGGCGGCAAGACGGTCAAGATGAAGGCCGGCCATCACGGCGCCAACCACCCGGTGCACGAGCTCGGCACGGGCAGGGTGTTCATCACCAGCCAGAATCACGGCTTCAACGTCGATGGCGAGTCGCTGCCGGGCAATGCCCGCGTCACGCATGTGTCGCTGTTCGACGGCACCCTGCAGGGCTTCGAACTGACCGATGCGCCTGCCTTCTGCTTTCAGGGCCACCCCGAGGCCAGCCCCGGCCCGCACGACATCGTCGTGCTTTTCGACAAATTCATCAGCCTCATGGCCCAGAAAAAGTAATTCAGCACCATGCCAAAGCGTACAGACATAAAAAGCATACTCATCATCGGCGCGGGGCCCATTGTCATCGGACAGGCCTGCGAATTCGATTATTCCGGCGCGCAGGCGTGCAAGGCGCTCAAGGCCGAGGGCTATCGTACCGTTCTGGTCAACAGCAACCCGGCCACCATCATGACCGACCCGGAAACGGCCGACGTCACCTACATCGAGCCCATCACCTGGCAGGCCGTAGAAAAAATCATCGAACGCGAAAAGCCCGATGCATTGCTGCCCACCATGGGCGGGCAAACCGCTCTTAATTGCGCGCTCGACCTGGCGCGCCATGGCGTGCTCGAAAAACACGGCGTCGAAATGATCGGCGCCAATGCCACGGCCATCGACAAGGCCGAAGACCGCCAGAAGTTCAAGCAGGCCATGACCGATATCGGCCTGGAATCGGCCAAATCGGGCGTGGCACATACCATGGAAGAGGCCTGGGCGGTGCAGAAGCGCATCGCCGAAGAAACCCGTTCGGCGGGCTTTCCGGCTGTAATCCGCCCCAGCTTCACGCTGGGCGGCACGGGCGGCGGCATTGCCTACAACCAGGAAGAGTTCGAGGTGATCTGCCGCCGCGGGCTCGAGGCTTCGCCCACCAACGAGCTGCTTATCGAAGAATCTTTGCTGGGCTGGAAAGAATTCGAGATGGAGGTTGTGCGCGACTGCGTCGACAACTGCATTATTGTCTGCTCCATTGAAAACCTCGACCCCATGGGCGTGCATACGGGCGACTCCATTACCGTCGCCCCGGCCCAGACGCTGACCGACAAAGAATATCAAATCATGCGCAACGCCTCCATTGCGGTGCTGCGCGAGATCGGCGTCGACACGGGCGGCTCGAACGTGCAGTTCGCGGTCAACCCGGACAACGGCCGCATGATCGTCATCGAGATGAACCCGCGGGTGTCGCGTTCGTCGGCCCTGGCTTCCAAGGCCACCGGCTTTCCCATTGCCAAGGTCGCGGCCCGGCTGGCGGTCGGCTATACGCTCGATGAGCTCAAGAACGAGATCACCGGCGGCGCCACGCCGGCATCCTTCGAGCCCACCATCGACTACGTCGTCACCAAGGTGCCGCGTTTCGCGTTCGAGAAATTCCCCCAGGCCGATTCGCGCCTGACCACCCAGATGAAATCCGTGGGCGAGGTCATGGCCATCGGCCGCACCTTCCAAGAATCGTTCCAGAAGGCCCTGCGCGGCCTCGAGGTGGGCGTCGACGGCCTCAATCAAAAAACCACCGACCGCGAAAAGCTGCAGGTCGAGCTGGGCGAGCCCGGCCCCGAGCGCATCTGGTACGTGGGCGACGCCTTTGCACAGGGCTTCAGCCTCGAAGAGGTGTTCGGCCTTACGCACATCGATCCCTGGTTCCTGGCCCAGATCAAAGAAATCGTCGACATCGAGCTGGCCCTCGAGCAAAAGACGCTGGCCGATCTCGACCGCGACACGGTGTGGCAACTGAAGCGCCGCGGCTTTTCCGACCGCCGCCTGGCCTTCCTGCTCGACACGTCCGAGTCCGAGTTCCGCAAGCTGCGCCATGCGCTGGACGTGCGCCCGGTCTACAAGCGCGTCGACACCTGCGCCGCCGAGTTTCCCACCAAAACCGCCTACATGTACTCCACCTACGAGGACGAGTGCGAGGCGGCGCCCACCGACCGCAAGAAGATCGTCGTGCTGGGCGGAGGGCCGAACCGCATCGGGCAGGGCATCGAATTCGACTACTGCTGCGTGCATGCCGCGCTGGCCCTGCGCGAAGATGGTTTCGAAACCATCATGATCAACTGCAACCCCGAGACGGTGTCCACTGATTACGACACCTCCGACCGCCTGTATTTCGAGCCCCTTACGCTTGAAGACGTGCTCGAGATCGTGCACAAGGAAAACCCGGCGGGCATGATCGTTCAATACGGCGGGCAGACGCCGCTCAAGCTGGCGCGCTCGCTCGAGGCCAATGGCGTGCCCATCATCGGCACCAGCCCCGAGTCCATCGACGTGGCCGAAGACCGCGAGCGCTTCCAGAAGCTGCTCAACAAGCTCGGCCTGCGCCAGCCGCCCAACCGCACCGCGCGCACCGAGGGCGAGGCCATGGCGCACGCCGCCGAAATCGGCTACCCGCTCGTCGTGCGGCCCAGCTATGTGCTGGGCGGCCGCGCCATGGAAATCGTGCACGAGCCGCAAGATCTCGAGCGCTACATGCGCGAGGCGGTCAAGGTCAGCAACGATTCGCCCGTGCTGCTCGACCACTTCCTGAACAACGCCACCGAGGTCGACGTCGACTGCATCGCCGACGGCGAAGTCGTCTTCATCGGCGGCGTCATGGAGCACATCGAGCAGGCAGGCGTCCACTCCGGCGACTCGGCCTGCAGCCTGCCGCCGTATTCGCTGTCCGACGAGACCATCGCCGAGATCGAGCGCCAGACCGCGCTGATGGCCCGGGCGCTCAATGTCAAGGGCCTGATGAACGTGCAGTTCGCCATCCAGAATGGCGACGTCTACGTGCTCGAGGTCAACCCGCGCGCCTCGCGCACCGTGCCCTTCGTGTCCAAGGCCACCGGCCTGCAACTGGCCAAGATTGCGGCCCGCGTCATGGCGGGCCGTTCGCTGCAGTCCCAGGGCGTTACCCGGCAGGTCGTTCCCGGCTACTTTTCTGTCAAGGAAGCCGTCTTCCCCTTCGTGAAGTTCCCGGGTGTCGACACCATTCTGGGCCCCGAGATGAAATCCACGGGCGAAGTCATGGGTGTCGGCGAAAGCTTCGGCGAAGCCTTCGTCAAGTCCCAGCTGGCCGCCGGCGTGGCCCTGCCCGAATCGGGCGTGGCCTTCATCAGCGTGCGCGACCAGGACAAGCCCCGCGCCGTCGAGGTGGCCCGCGGGCTTATCGCCCTGGGCTTTACGGTGGTGGCCACGCGAGGCACCGCGGCGGCCATTGAAACAGCCGGCCTGGCGGTGCAGGTGGTCAACAAGGTCACCGAAAGCCGGCCCCACATCGTCGACATGATCAAGAACCAGGAAATCTCCCTGGTCATCAATACCGTCGAAGAGCGCCGCAACGCCATCGCCGATTCGCGCATGATCCGCACCAACGCCCTGCAGGCGCGCCTTACGTTCTTTACCACCATCGCCGGGGCGCGCGCCGCCGTCGAAGGCCTGCAGTATCTGCGCCAAGGCGGCGGCCTGAAGGTCTATCCGCTGCAAGAGCTGCACGCCAGCCTGCATTAGACCGCACAGGCGCGTTCTCGCTGCACCAAGGGCGACGGCATTGCCGTCGCCCTTTCTTCTGCCGTGCCGCTCTTGCGCACCGGCGGGGCCTGCGCGTAAACTCTGGCCCCAGCGCTGCTCCTTCAATCAATAATCAATAAGGCATGGACAATGTCGCAATCTTATTTCCCCCGCTGGAAGCCTGTACTGAACAAGAGTGAAAACATGGTGGTGCAGCCCGACGAGTACCTGTCGGCGCCGCAGAGCCTGGCCATGGGCGCCCAGCACGTCGTGGCCATGTTCGGGTCCACCATCCTGGCCCCGCTGCTGATGGGTTTCGACCCGAACGTCGCCATATTGATGTCGGGCATCGGCACGCTCATCTTCTTCCTGTTTGTGGGAGGCCGGGTGCCCAGCTACCTGGGCTCCAGTTTCGCCTTCATCGGCGGTGTCATCGCGGTAACCGGCTATGCCGGCGCCGGTCCCAATGCCAATATCGGCCTTGCCCTGGGCGCCATCATCGTCTGCGGCCTGGTGTACACGCTGATAGGCCTGGTCGTCTGGTGGCTGAATGCCCGTTCGGGCGGCGGCGCCCAATGGATAGACCGGCTGATGCCGCCCGTGGTCACAGGCGCCATCGTTGCCGTCATCGGCCTGAACCTGGCGCCCATCGCGGCCCGGGGCGCCATGGGCGGCAGCACCTTCGAGGCCCTCATGGCGCTTCTTACCGTACTTTGCGTGGGCGGGGTCGGCGTCTATACGCGCGGCACCACCCAGCGCCTGCTGATACTGGTGGGCCTGCTGCTTTCCTGCGTCATTTACGCCGTGCTGGCCAACGGCCTGGGCCTGGGCAAGCCGCTGGACTTCAGCGGCGTGGCGACGGCGCCATGGCTGGGCCTGCCGCACTTTGCCAGCCCCGTATTCAATTTCCATGCCATCAGCATCATCGCTCCCGTGGCCATTATTCTCGTGGCCGAGAACCTGGGCCACATCAAGGCCGTCAGCGCCATGACGGGCCGCAACCTGGACGTCTACCTGGGCCGCGCCTTTGTCGGCGACGGGGTGGCCACCATGATATCGGGCTCGGTGGGCGGCACGGGCGTGACCACCTATGCCGAGAACATCGGCGTAATGACCGTGACGCGCATCTATTCCTCGCTGGTCTTCGTGGTGGCGGCCTTCATCGCCATCTTGCTGGGTTTCTCGCCCAAGTTCGGCGCACTCATCCAGCTGATTCCGGGGCCGGTGCTGGGCGGCATGTCGGTCGTGGTGTTCGGCCTCATTGCCGTGGCGGGCGCCCGCATCTGGGTTGTGAACCAGGTCGACTTCAGCGATAACCGCAACCTTATCGTCGCGGCGGTCACGCTGGTGCTGGGCGCAGGCAATTTCTCCATCGCCTTCGGCGCCTTCAAGCTGGACGGCATCGGAACGGCCACCTTCGGCGCCATCATTTTGTACGCTCTGCTTAGCGCCTGCCGCGCGCGACGCTGAGTCCGGCGCGGGCAAACCAAGGGCTTGTCACAAAACGGCAATAACCCGGGGCAGGGGGGCTTGCAATTTGCCCCAACTTTGCCGACAATAACTTATGCACCCCCGGTTCAGGAGAGCCGGGGTTTTGCTTTAAATCATAAAAACTCCTTGTTTTCATAGTTAAAGAGCCAGCTCAAGAACCCAACTTCCAGTTAGTCCTTGCTGATCGCCGCCGGTGCTCCACCGACGGCACTCTTTACAGAGGCGCTCCCTCGTTGCGGAGCGTCTTTTTACTTTTCATTCAGGAACACCATGGCTGCCATACCATTGACAGCAAGCGGCGCTGAACGCTTGCAACAAGAACTGCATCGCTTGAAAACCGTCGAGCGCCCCGAGGTCATCAACGCCATCGCCGAGGCGCGGGCTCAGGGCGACCTGTCCGAGAACGCCGAGTACGAAGCCGCGCGCGAGCGCCAGGCTTTTGTCGAGGGCCGTATCCAGGAGCTCGAGGGCACGCTTTCCAATGCGCAAATCATCGACCCCACGGCGCTCGACGTCGACGGCACCGCTGTGTTCGGCGCAACCGTCGAAATCGAAGACCTCGAGTCGGGCGAGCGCCTTACCTACCAGATCGTGGGCGATGCCGAGGCCGACATCCGCGCCAACCGCATCTCGGTCTCCAGCCCTGTGGCCCGCGCGCTTATCGGCAAGGCCGAAGGCGACGTCGTCGAAGTCAAGGCGCCTGCCGGCATTCGTGAATACGAAGTGGTCGGTATCAGTTACATCTAAGCGCCGGCCGGTGCGGCCGCGTTCGCAAAGCCAGGCTTGCGGACGTGTAAAATGGCCGGCCGTTGTCGTCGCTTTACAGGCATTCATGCCAGGGCCCGGCGGGCATAAAGCCCCGGGGCAAAAAAAAGCCCACACAATCGTGTAGGGCTTTATTGTTTCTGCGCTGTATTGCTATTTCCGGCCGCCCCGGCGACTGAAGCGGGCGTTTATCGCTTGCGGGTGTCTGCGGCCCTGCCGCGGCGCACGCCGGCGCGCAGTGTCAGGGCGCTGCCTGTGCTGCGGCGCGGAATGCCATGGGCGGGCGAGGGGGCCTGTGCGGCCCGCCGTGCGGGCCGGGCGCCCGAAGCGCCCTCGTCGGCCGGGCGACGAGGCTTGCGGGCCGGCTTTGCGCCCGAGGCCGCCTGTTTTTTGGAAACATAGGGCTCGGTGGGCTTGCGGCGCGCCCGCGTGGCGTTGCGGGCCTGTTCTTCGGCTGCGGCTTTTTCTGCGTCGGGCCGGTAGATAATCAAGGTTTTGCCCAGGTGGTGCACGGCGGCGCACGACAGGGCGTCGCAGATGGTTTCCAGGGTGGTGTCGCGCTGGGCGCGCTCTTGGCCATTGACCCTTATTTTTATAAGTTCATGGGCCGTAAGATTGAGGTCGATTTCTTTAAGAACGGCCGGAGTCAGGCCCTTGTCGCCGATCATGACGACGGGATGCAGCGGGTGGGCGGCGGCGCGCAGGGCGCTGCGTTCTTGGGATGTAATGTCTAGTTTGGGCATAATGGAATTGTACGGGAATGGCCAAGAAAAAATTCTCAAAAAACTGGATTCAGCAGCACATCAATGATCCATATGTGAAATTGGCGCAACAAAAGGGCTACCGCGCCCGCGCCGCCTTCAAGCTGCTCGAGATCATCGAGGCAGAGAAACTGATGAACAAGGGCGACCTCGTGGTCGACCTGGGGTCGGCTCCCGGCAGCTGGTCCCAGGTGGCGCGAGAGCGCCTGGCCGGGCCGGGCGGCGTGGTGCAGGGGCGCATCATCGCCCTGGACATGCTGCCCATGGAACCCGTTGCCGGTGTCGAGTTCATCCAGGGCGATTTCCGCGACGACGCCGTGCTGGCGCAATTGAAACAAATTGTGGGCGATTCGCAGGTCGATCTTGTGATTTCCGACATGGCCCCCAATTTATCCGGAGTGGGTTCGGCCGATTCGGCTCGTATCCAGCACGTATGCGAACTGGCGCTCGACTTCGCCCTGCAGCATCTGCGGCCCGAGGGCGCCTTGATCGTCAAGGCGTTCCACGGCAGCGGCTTTTCCCAGATAGTCGAGTTGTTCAAGCAGCATTTCCGGCGGGTCGTCGAGCGCAAGCCCAAGGCTTCGCGCGATAAATCGTCTGAAACATTTCTGGTTGCCCGAGGCCTGAAAGCCCGGGAAAACCAAAGCGACGTTCGTTCTGTCGGGTTAGAATGAATCATTCAAGTTCCTGATCGGCTGCCAAGAACGCGGGGCGGTGAGTCAGGTCGAGGTTACGTAGGAGGTTGGCTTTGAACAACTCGTTTTCCAAGGTTGCCATATGGATGGTGATCGCGCTGGTGCTCTTCACTGTCTTCAAGCAGTTCGATGGCCGCGTCGCATCCACCGAATCGGTAACGTACACCCAGTTCATGTCCGACGCGCAGGCGGGCAAGATCAGCAAGGTCGACATCCAGGGCGACACCCTGTATGTAACGCCTGATTCCGGCCGCCCGTACAGCCTCACCTCTCCGGGCGACCTCTGGATGGTTCCCGAGCTGGTCAAGGCGGGCGTCGAGGTCTCGGGCAAGGCGCGCGAAGAGCCCTCCTTCCTTACCAGCCTGTTCATTTCGTGGTTCCCCATGCTGCTGCTCATCGGCGTGTGGATCTTCTTCATGCGCCAGATGCAGGGTGGCGGCAAGGGCGGGGCCTTCAGCTTCGGCAAGTCGCGCGCCCGCATGATGGACGAAAACACCAACAACATCACCTTCTCCGATGTCGCGGGCTGCGATGAGGCCAAAGAAGACGTCACCGAGCTGGTCGACTTCCTTCGCGACCCCACCAAGTTCCAGCGCCTGGGCGGCCGCATCCCCCGCGGCGTGCTGCTGGTCGGCCCTCCGGGCACGGGCAAGACCTTGCTGGCCAAGGCCATTGCCGGCGAAGCCAAGGTGCCTTTCTTCAGCATCTCGGGTTCCGACTTCGTTGAAATGTTCGTCGGCGTGGGCGCGGCCCGCGTGCGCGACATGTTCGAGAACGCCAAGAAGCAGGCCCCCTGCATCATCTTCATCGACGAAATCGACGCGGTGGGCCGCCAGCGCGGCGCCGGCCTGGGCGGCGGCAACGACGAGCGCGAGCAAACCCTCAACCAGTTGCTGGTCGAGATGGACGGCTTCGAAACCGGCCAGGGTGTGCTGGTGGTAGCGGCCACCAACCGTCCTGACGTGCTCGACCCGGCGCTCTTGCGTCCCGGCCGCTTCGACCGCCAGGTGGTGGTGTCGCTGCCCGACATTCGCGGCCGCGAGCAGATTCTCAAGGTGCACATGCGCAAGGTGCCCCTGGCCCCCAACGTCGACGCGCTCATTCTCGCGCGCGGCACGCCGGGCTTTTCGGGCGCCGACCTGGCCAACCTGGTCAACGAGGCCGCGCTGTTTGCCGCGCGCCGCAATGGCCGCACGGTCGACATGAGCGACTTCGAAAAGGCCAAAGACAAAATCATCATGGGGGCCGAGCGCCGCACCCTGGTCATGCCCGAAGAAGAGCGCCGCAACACGGCTTATCACGAGTCGGGCCATGCGCTGGTGGCACGCAGCCTGCCCAAGACCGACCCTGTGCACAAGGTCACCATCATCCCGCGCGGCCGGGCGCTGGGCGTCACCATGCAGTTGCCTGAAGGCGACCGCTACAGCATGGACAAAGAACGCCTGCTCAACACGATCGCGGTGCTGTTTGGCGGCCGTATCGCCGAAGAAGTCTTCATGAACCAGATGACCACCGGGGCCTCCAACGACTTCGAGCGCGCCACCGCCATTGCGCGCGACATCGTCACCCGCTACGGCATGACCGATTCCCTCGGTCCTGTTGTCTACGCCGAAAACGAGGGCGAGGTCTTCCTGGGGCGCAGCGTAACCAAAACCACGCACGTGTCCGAGTCCACCATGCAGAAGGTCGACCAGGAAATCCGCAAGATCATCGACGAGCAGTACACCGTGGCGCGCGACATCATCGAAGGCAATCGCGACAAGATGGAGGCCATGGCGGCTGCCCTGCTCGAGTGGGAGACCATCGACTCCGACCAGATCGACGACATCATGGAAGGGCGCGCCCCGCGTCCGCCCAAGAACTTCGATACGCCCGACTCGCCCACGCCGCCGGCCGGCGCGCCGGCGGTGGGTGGCGGCAGCGGCAGCACCGCCGCCACGCCTGTATAGCAACAGGTAGCCGTGATACATCCATGAGCGCCAAGCTGCTCTGCGGGCGCTTCGAGCTTTCGCTCGAGCGCCCCGTGGTCATGGGGATCCTCAACGTCACCCCCGATTCGTTTTCCGACGGATCGCGCCATTTCGAAACCGACGCCGCCATTGCGCACGGCCTGAAGCTTGCCGCCGAAGGCGCCGACATTATCGACATCGGCGCCGAATCCACGCGTCCGGGCGCGACCCCGGTGGGCCTGCAAGAAGAAATCGACCGCCTGCTGCCCGTGCTGGAAGGCCTGCGCGATTGCGGCGCAGCGCTGTCCGTCGACACGTTCAAGCCCGAGGTGATGCGCGGCGTCCTCGATGCCGGCGCCGACATGATCAACGACATCTACGGGTTTCGCCAGCCAGGCGCCCTCGAGGCCGTCGCTGCTTCGTATTGCGGGCTTTGCGTCATGCACATGCAGGGCGAACCGCGCACCATGCAGCAGGCGCCTTGCTACGCCGACGTGGTGGCCGAGGTGCGCAGCTTCATGCTCGAGCGCATCGAGGCCCTGAGGACGCTGGGGGTGCACCCCCAGCGTGTGGTGCTTGACCCGGGCTTCGGCTTTGGCAAGACGGCCGAGCACAACTACGAGCTTCTGCGCCGCCTGCAAGATCTTTTCTTCGACGATTACCCCTGGCTGGTGGCCCTGTCTCGCAAGTCGATGATAGGGCATGTCACCGGCCGTGAACCCGACCAGCGCCTGGGTGGCAGCATCGCCGGGGCGCTTGCGGGCATTGTCCGCGGCGCCGCCATGGTGCGCGTTCATGACGTGGCGCAAACGGTCGATGCCATCAAGGTGTGGCAGACAGTACAAAACGGAGTCTCCGGATGAGTCAGCGCAAGTATTTCGGCACCGACGGGGTGCGCGGTGAAGTGGGCGGCCCCACCATCAACCCCGAATTCACCCTGCGCCTGGGCTACGCCGCCGGCCAGGTGTTGGCCAGGCAGCACAACCCCATACGTGGCCGGCCCACGGTGGTCATAGGCAAAGACACGCGCATCTCGGGCTATATGCTCGAATCGGCGCTCGAGGCCGGCCTGTCCGCGGCCGGTGTCGATGTATTGCTGGCCGGCCCCGTGCCCACGCCGGCGGTGGCCTACCTGACCCGCGCGCTGCGCCTGGCCGCCGGCGTGGTCATCAGCGCTTCACACAACCCCTACCAAGACAACGGCATCAAGTTCTTTTCGGCCCAGGGCATGAAGCTGCCCGACGAGGTCGAAGAGCAGATCGAGGCCGCAATCGATCAGCCGCTGGGCTGCGTCGGCTCTGAAGCACTCGGACGCGCGCGGCGCATAGACGACGCCTCGGGCCGCTACATCGAATTCTGCAAAAGCACTTTTCCCAACGAGCTCGACCTGTCGGGCATGAAGATCGTGGTCGACGCCGCGCACGGCGCCGCCTACCAGATCGCGCCCCACGTTTTCCGCGAACTGGGCGCCGAAGTGTTTCCCATCGGCTGCCAGCCCGATGGCTTCAACATCAACGAGGGCGTGGGTGCGCTTCATCCCGAAGCCATGATCGCCGAAGTGCAGAAGCGGGGCGCCCACGTCGGCATCGCGCTCGACGGCGATGCCGATCGGCTGCAGATGGTGGACCAGGCCGGGCGCCTCTACAACGGCGACGAGCTGCTGTACGCCATAGTGCGCGACCGCCTGGCACAGGGCGAGGTCGCCGGCGTGGTCGGCACGCTGATGACCAATTTCGGTTTTGAAAAGCGCATGAAGGCCATGGGCATAGGCTTTGACCGCGCCAAGGTCGGCGACCGCTACGTGCTTGAAAGCATGCTGCAGAAGGGCTGGCTGTATGGCGGCGAAAGCTCGGGACACCTGCTGTGTCTCGATTGCCACACTACGGGCGACGGCATCATCGCCGCGCTGCAGGTGCTTACCGCCGTGCGCCGCAGCGGCCAGAGCCTTGCGGAGACGGTCGGCGACCTGAAGATGTATCCGCAAGAAATGGTCAACGTGCCCTTGCAGCCCGGAACGCAGTGGGAGTCCCATCCTGGCCTGGCCCAGGCGAAAGAGCGTGTCGAGCGCGAACTCAACGGCCGTGGCCGCGTATTGATACGCGCTTCGGGCACCGAGCCCAAGCTGCGCCTCATGGTCGAGGCCGAAGACTTGCAACTGGCGCAACAGGGTGTGCGGGAACTGGTTGCGGTCGACTTAACAAAGCGTTAACGTAGTCATCAAATACCTGAAACATTCCGCTGCCATAATGGCACAATGTCTGTGGAGTGATATTTATGCTAGAGCTTGCGCGAGTCAACGACGAACCAGAAGTCGGAGCCACATGGTCAGAGCATTCGACCGGGGGCCTGGTGCTCGGTTTGGCCCGCACCAATGAAGAGCTCGAGGCCATTCAGCGCCTGCGTTACGACGTCTTCACCAAAGAAATGAACGCCGTGTTCCCCGACGCGGTCGACGGGCTCGATTCCGACCGTTTCGATCCCTGGTGCGAGCACTTCATGGTTACCGAGGCGGGCAGCGGCCGCGTGGTGGGCACCTATCGCCTGCTTACGCCCGCCAATGCCATCAAGGCGGGCGGCTATTATTCCGAATCCGAGTTCGACATCTCTTCACTCGACGGCATACGTTCATCGCTGGCCGAGGTGGGGCGTTCATGCATTCATGCCGACTACCGCAAGGGGTCGGTCATTATGCTGCTTTGGTCGGGCATCGCGGCCCTGATGCAGCAGGGCGGCTATCAATACGTATTGGGGTGCGCCAGCGTCAGCCTGCGCGACGACGGCGTCACGGCCGCCGAGGTGTGGCGCGCCGCCAAGAAAAGCATGGCCGCGCGCCCCGACGTGCCCCACGTCACGCCGCGCCACCGCTATCCGGTCGAGCGCCTCAACAGCGAACTGCCTGCCCGCGTGCCGCCGCTCATCAAGGGCTATCTCGCGCTGGGGGCCTCTATATGCGGCGAACCCGCCTGGGACCCCGACTTCAACACCGCCGACTTCCCCGTGCTGCTCGATATCGCCAAGGTCGAGCCTCGCTATCGCAAGCATTTCGGGCTCGATTAAGGCCTGTCCTTGATCCCCGTGGGGCCCGGGCTTATTGCTCGATCAGCTTGAAATTGAAGTCGGTCTTGTTCCACTCGCAGGCTTCGCGCTGCAGCGAGTATTCCGACAATGCGTGGGTGGCCAGCCACGATTTCAGCACCTTGGTCTTGATGGTGCCCTCTTTGATCTCGAGCGACAGCGGCAGCGAGTCGAGGTCTTCCCGGCGCCGGCACAGCAGGGTGGCCAGGCGCAGGCACAGCAGAGCCTGCCACTGAAGCCGTGTGGCCGGGTATGTGCCCTTTTTGTTGAGCTTGCCCTGCAGGCTCTGGGCAAGCCACGCCAGCACCGCCTGGTCATCGTTCGAAAACCCCGGCATGTCGGCGTGCTGAAGTATGTAGGCGCTGTGGCGGTGGTAATTGGCCTGGGTAATCGACAAGCCCACCTCGTGCAGGCTGGCGGCCCATCCCAGGGCCTGGGCGACTTCTTCTTTCTCGTCGCCCGAGCCGGCCAGTGGCTCGAACAGGCTCAGGGCCGCCTTACGTACCCGCTCGGCCTGCTTGACGTCGACCTGATAGCGTTTCTGGTAAAGGGTAACGGTTTCGTCGCGCTTGTCGTGCTCTGAGTCGCGGCCGAGCAGGTCGTACAAAACGCCGACCCGCAGCGCGCCTTCGCCGGGCAGCATGAGGTCGATCTTCAGTTCGTGGAAGGCCGCCATCATGATGGCCAGTCCCCCCGGCAGCACGGGTGCGCGCGCCGCCTTGATGCCGGGCAGGTTCTGCATGACGACCTTGCCGTCCTTGATGAGCCTGGCCTGCAGCTTTTCCATGCCTTCCAGGGTAATGCCTTTTCTGGACATGCCCCCTTCGGCGAGGATGGCCAGCAGCCCTTTGGCGGTGCCCGAGGAGCCGTAGGCCTGCTGCCAGCCGGTTTTCCGGTAGCGGCGCGCGATGCCCTGGAGCTCGCCGCGCGCGGCGATTCGCGCCTGTTCCATGCGCTGGGCGGTGATCCGGCCATCGGGAAAATAGCGGCGGCTGAAACTGACGCAGCCCATGTTGAGCGAAGCCAGGTGTAGCGGCTCGAAGCTTTGTCCCAGGATGACTTCGGTCGAGCCGCCGCCGATGTCGATGACCAGGCGCTTGTCGCGTGAGGGCGCCAGCTCGTTGGCCACGCCGGAATAGATGAGGCGGGCCTCTTCGGCGCCCGAGATCACCTCGATGGGAAAGCCCAGGGCGGCCTCGGCCAGGGGCAGGATCTCGGCGATGTTGCGTGCCACGCGGAAGGTGTTGGTGGCGACGGCTCGCACCCGATTGGGATGAAAGCCCTGAAGCCGCTCTCCGTAGCGCTTGAGCACGGCCAGGGCGCGCTCGACCGCCGCGGCACTGAGGTTTTGATGAGAATCGAGCCCCGCGGCCAGCTGGACCGACTCTTTCAGCCTGTCGACGGCGTAGATCTGGGCATTGCCATTGTTCTGTTCGACGCGTCCGATGGAGAGTCGAAAGCTGTTCGAGCCGAGGTCGACGGCGGCGAGAAGATAATCCATGATGGCTGTGTTTGGCGTTGGCAGGTCCGAACCGGGTTCACGAGATTATAAAGATGAATTCGCCGCCTTAGCCCGGACAAGGGTATTTGCAACTGCTTGCGGCTGCCTGGGCCCCCTGTCATGATAGTGTAAAAAAAGTGCAGTAAAACGCTCGTTTATTCCGCAACAGGTCATATCGCATGCCTTCCGACTACTCGTCCGCTACGCCCAAGCTGCTCAATCGCGAGCTGTCCCTGCTCAAGTTCAATGAAAGGGTGCTTGCCATGGCCGAGTATCCCGACACACCGCTGCTCGAACGCCTGCGCTATCTGTGCATTGTCAGCTCGAATCTCGACGAGTTCTTTGAAATACGCATTTCGAGTCTGAAAGAGCAACTGGCCCAGCATGCCAACATTACGGCCGAAGACGGCTACACGCCGGCCCAGGCTTTCGAGCGGGTACAAGAGGCCACGCACGCGCTCATCGAGCGCCAGCACCGCCTGCTGAACGAAGAGGTTCTGCCCCTGATGGCTCTCGAGGGTATTGTCATACTTGACCCCGCCGAATGGGACGAAGCCCAGCGCGCCTGGGCAAAAGCGGCCTTCATGCGCGACGTCATGCCCATGCTCACGCCCATAGGGCTCGATCCGGCCCACCCGTTTCCGCGCGTTTACAACAAAAGCCTCAATTTCATCGTCGCCCTGTCGGGCATCGATGCATTCGGGCGGCGGGCGGCCATCGCCATCGTGCAGGCTCCCCGGGCCTTGTCCCGCGTCATGCAGGTGCCGTCCGGCATATCGGGCGTCGAGCATGGCTACATCATGCTTACCTCCCTCATCAGCGAGTTCGTGGGCGAGCTGTTCCGGGGGCTCGAGGTCAAGGGCTGCTATCAGTGGCGGGTCACGCGCAACAGCGACCTGTTCGTCGACGAAGAAGAAATCACCAACCTGCGCCTGGCGCTGCAGGGCGAGCTGTCGCAACGCAATTTCGGGGCCGCGGTCAGGCTCGAGATCGATCACGAGATGCCCGAGCATCTCGAGCGCTACCTGCAGCAAGAGTTTGCCCTGCAGCCGCAGGACACCTATCGGGTCGACGGGCCGGTCAATCTTTCGCGGCTGATGCAGTTGTGCAACGCCATCGACCGCCCAGACCTGCTTTTTCCCGAATATCGCCCGCGTGTTCCCGCGCCGTTCGACATGGTTGCGGACGACCCTCCGGCGCTATTCGAGGCCATTGCCGAGCGCGACCATCTGCTTCATCACCCCTACCAGTCGTTCGAGCCGGTGCTGGCGTTTTTGTCGGCCGCCGCCCGCGATCCGGCCGTTGTGGCCATCAAGCAGACCATCTACCGCACGGGCGAAGATTCCGAACTGATGAGCCTGCTGTTGTCGGCGGCCAGGGCGGGCAAAGAGGTTACCGTCATCGTCGAGCTCATGGCGCGCTTCGACGAACAGACCAATATCGGCTGGGCGGCCAAGCTCGAAGAAGTGGGCGCCCATGTCAGCTACGGCGTGGTGGGGCACAAGACCCACGCCAAGATGGCGCTGGTGCTGCGCCGCGAAAACGGGCGCATCCGCCGCTATGGCCACCTGGGCACGGGCAACTACCATTCGCGCACGGCCCGGCTGTACACCGATTTCGGTCTGCTTACGGCGGACCAGACCATTTGCGCCGACATGGACAAGGTATTCTCGCTATTGACAGGCCTGGGCGAAAAACCCGCCCTCAAGTCGCTGCTTCAATCGCCCTTTACCCTGCACGACACCATGGTGGCGCTCATACGCCGCGAGGCCGAGGCTGCGGCCGCGGGGCGCAAGGCCCGCATCATGGCCAAGATGAACTCGCTGCTCGAGCCCACCATCATCGAAGAGCTCTACAAGGCCAGCCAGGCGGGCGTGCGCATCGACCTCGTGGTGCGGGGCGCATGCGCCCTGCGCGCCGGCGTGCCGGGGCTGTCGTCGAACATACGCTTGCGCTCCATCGTGGGCCGGTTCCTCGAGCATTCGCGCGTTTTCTATTTCTACGCCGATGGCGAAGAGCTGGTTTATCTTTCGTCGGCCGACTGGATGGACCGCAACTTCTTCCGGCGCGTCGAACTGGGTGCGCCGGTGAATGATCCCGCATTGAAAAAACGTGTAATAAAAGAGGCCTTCATGTACGCATTACGGGATAATCAGCTGGCATGGCGCGCATTGCCCGACGGCGGCTATGTAAAGGTGCGCGCCCGGGGCAGGCCTTTCAACATCCAGAAGCAGCTCATGCAGTAGCGGGAACACCGCTTGCCGGGCCGGGGCCTGGCAGGCCGCCATATGTCATTAACCTGTCATATTTGCTGTTTAACATTCAGTCCGTGCAGGTAGCCACCTGTTATTTGACCTGAAAATCAAGAGGATTGTTCGATGTTCAAACGCGTAATATTGCAAGCCGCGGTCGGTATCGCCTTCGGCGCCGCTACTTTGGCCGCCCAGGCGGCCGACATTACCGGCGCTGGCGCGTCGTTCCCCTATCCCATCTATGCAAAGTGGGCTGCCCAGTACCAGCAGGAAACCGGCAACCGCATCAACTACCAGTCGATCGGATCGGGTGGCGGCCAGCAGCAGATCATCGCCAAGACGGTCGATTTCGGCGCATCGGACGACCCCATGAAGGCCGCCGATCTTGAAAAGAACGAGCTGTTCCAGTTCCCGGCCATCGTGGGCGGCACGGTGCCCGTGGTCAACATCGACGGCGTCAAGCCCGGCGAACTCAAGCTGTCGGGCCCCGTCGTGGCCGACATCTTCCTGGGCAAGATCAAGAAGTGGGACGATCCCGCCGTCAAGGAAATGAACCCCGGGCTGTCCCTGCCCGGCGCCGACATCGTTGTCGTCCACCGTTCCGACGGTTCGGGCACGACCTTCGGCTGGACAAACTACCTCTCCAAGGTTTCGCCCGCCTGGAAAGAAACCGTTGGTGAAGGCAAGGCCGTCAAGTGGCCCACAGGCCAGGGCGGCAAGGGCAACGAGGGCGTCGCCGCCTATGTCCGCCAGCTGAAGAACTCCATCGGCTACGTCGAATACGCCTATGCCAAGCAAAACCAGCTGTCCTGGACCCAGCTCAAGAACCAGGAAGGCAAGTTCGTCCAGCCTTCGCAAGAAGCCTTTGCGGCCGCCGCGGCCAATGCCGACTGGAAGAGCGCTCCCGGCATGGGCGTGGTGCTGACCAACGAGCCCGGCGCCGAATCCTGGCCTGTTACGGCGGCTTCCTTCATCCTGGTTCACAAGAAGCAGGGCAAGCCCGAAAACGGCAAAGAGGTCCTGGCCTTCTTCGACTGGGCATTCAAGAAGGGCGACGACATGGCCATCGAGCTCGACTACGTGCCGATGCCCGACTCGATCGCTGATCAGATCCGCGCTGCCTGGGCCTCCGACATCAAGGCTGCCGACGGCTCGGCGATCTGGAAGTAATCGTTACAATCGGGGTTTGGCCCTTGTCCAACCCCCGCAAAGACGATGCCG
Organism: Pusillimonas noertemannii; assembly: GCF_003096595.1. Lineage (GTDB taxonomy): Bacteria > Pseudomonadota > Gammaproteobacteria > Burkholderiales > Burkholderiaceae_B > Pusillimonas > Pusillimonas noertemannii. Next base: position 120,279 of record NZ_QEKO01000003.1, read on the forward strand.
TGTTTCATGGCATCGTCTTTGTTGTGTAAAAATTGCGTATTCCGCCCACTTCCGACGAGGTCATCGCGTGAACCCATTCCAGGCCGCCGCGAACCGCATGCACGAGCAGTCATGAAGAAAAACCAAAATGCCCTGATGGACGTCATATTCAAGAATATGACACGAACGTTCGCCTTCCTGGTGTTCATCCTGCTCGCCGCCATCATGATCTCGCTGATCTATGGCAGCCGCGAGTCCATTGCCGAGTTCGGGTTTGCCTTTCTGTGGACCAATGACTGGAATCCGGTGACGCACAATTATGGCGCCCTGGTTCCTATTGTCGGAACCGTGCTTTCGTCGTTCATTGCCTTGCTTATCGCCGTGCCGGTGTCCTTCGGCATCGCCATGTTTCTTACCGAGCTGTCGCCGGTATGGCTGCGCCGGCCCCTGGGTACGGCCATCGAGATGCTGGCGGCCATTCCCTCTATCATCTACGGCATGTGGGGCCTGTTCGTGTTCGTGCCCATATTCCAGCAGTACATACAGCCTTACGTCATTCAGGCGTTTTCGGGCATACCCGTGCTGAGCCAGGTGTTTTCGGGTCCGCCGTTCGGCATAGGCGTGTTCACCGCCGGTCTCATCCTGTCCATCATGGTGATACCCTTCATTACCGCCGTGATGCGCGACGTGTTCGAGCTGGTGCCACCCCTGCTGAAAGAATCCGCCTACGGCTTGGGGGGCACTACGTGGGAGGTCATCTGGAAGGTGGTGCTGCCCTACACCAAGCATGGCGTGATCGGGGGCATTATGCTGGGCCTGGGGCGGGCCCTGGGCGAAACCATGGCGGTCACCTTCGTCATCGGCAACGCCTTCAACCTGCCGACTTCCATTTTCTCGCCTTCCAATTCCATCGCTTCGGCGCTGGCAAACGAATTCAATGAAGCGGGCGGCATGCAAAAAGCCGCATTGCTGCAGCTGGGCCTGATCCTGTTCCTGATCACCACGGTCGTGCTGGCTTTCTCCAAGGTGCTGTTGCTGCGCCTGTCCAAAAACGAAGGAACCTCGCGGTAGGCCACCATGTTCAATTCCGATTCCATCGTCTCCCTCGACAACAAGGTATACAAGAAGCGCCAGCGCACCAACCGGCTCATGCTGACGCTGTCGTCCGCCGCGCTCGTGTTCGGCCTGTTCTGGCTGTTCTGGATCATTCTTACGCTCATCATCAAGGGCGGCGGGGCGCTTTCATTCACCCTGCTCACCGAGGCCACGCCCCCTCCGGGTCAAGACGGCGGCCTCATGAACGCCATCGTGGGCAGCGTGATGATGGCGGCGGTGGCCACCCTTATCGGCACGCCTATCGGCATCCTGGCCGGAACCTTCCTGGCCGAGTACGGCCGGCGCGGCTGGCTGGCGCCCGCCACCCGCTTCCTGAACGACGTGCTGCTTTCCGCGCCCTCGATCGTGATCGGCCTGTTCATCTATGCCATCTATGTGGCCCAGGTAGGGCATTACTCGGGCTGGGCGGGCTCGTTTGCGCTGGCCATCCTGGTCATCCCGGTCGTGGTGCGCTCTACCGACAACATGCTGTCCCTGGTGCCCAACAGCCTGCGTGAGGCCGCCGCGGCACTGGGCTGCCCCCAATGGCGCATCATCACCATGATCTGCTACAGGGCCTCGATATCCGGCATCATCACCGGCGTCCTGCTGGCGGTTGCGCGCATCTCGGGCGAGACCGCGCCCCTGCTGTTCACGGCCCTGAACAACCAGTTCATGTCCTGGAACATGGGCGCGCCCCTCGCCAACCTGCCCGTCGTGATCTTCCAGTACGCGGCCAGTCCGTTCGAGGACTGGAACCGCCTGGCCTGGGCGGGCGCCGTACTCATTACACTGCTCGTGCTCGGCATCAACATCGCCGCCCGTTCTCTCTTTCGCAAGTAAATAAATAGCGGCGGGCCCCGCTGGGCCCGCCCGGGAAATCGACCATGAACACCGCTCAGCCCGCAGAACGCGTCAAGCTCGAAGTCAAGGACCTGAACTTCTACTATGGCAAGTACCAGGCCATCCACAACGTCAACATGTCCATCCGCGAGAACAAGGTCACGGCATTCATCGGGCCTTCGGGTTGCGGCAAGTCGACGCTGCTGCGCACCTTCAACCGCATGTACGAGCTGTATCCGGGCCAGCGTGCCGAGGGCGAGATCAACCTTGACGGCGAGAACCTGCTGACGTCCAAGATGGACATTTCCCTCATCCGGGCCAAGGTCGGCATGGTCTTCCAGAAGCCTACGCCGTTTCCCATGAGCATCTACGACAACATCGCCTTTGGCGTGCGCCTGTTTGAAAGGCTCAGCAAGGGCGAGATGGACGAGCGCGTCGAGTGGGCCCTGACCAAGGCGGCGTTGTGGAATGAAGTCAAGGACAAGCTCGGCCAGAGCGGCAACGGCCTTTCGGGCGGGCAGCAGCAGCGCCTGTGCATAGCGCGCGGCGTGGCCATCAAGCCTGAAGTGCTGTTGCTGGACGAGCCCTGCTCGGCCCTCGACCCCATTTCAACCGCCAAGATCGAAGAGCTGATCACCGAGCTCAAGACCGACTACACCGTGGTCATCGTCACGCACAATATGCAGCAGGCGGCGCGTTGTTCCGACTACACCGCCTACATGTACCTGGGCGAGCTCATGGAGTTCGGCGAAACCGACAGCATCTTCGTCAAGCCGGCGCGCAAAGAGACCGAAGACTACATCACGGGCCGTTTCGGCTGACACGCGCCCGGCATCCCGGGCGCGTTGCCGGGCGGTTCAGGCGGGCGCCGCGCCAGCCCGCGCGCAATGCTGATCATCTTGCCTGCTTGATGAATATCTGCTCGTAGAGATTGGTCCATTTGTCGGCTTCGTCCAGCAGCTTGGCCACATCGACCAGCTTCATCGGCGTGTTGCCCAATGCACTCTGGATATTGGAGCTGGTGGGCACGAAGTTGCGGTCGGCCAGAATCTGCTGGCCCTCTTCGCTGATCGAGAAATCGTAGTAAAGCAGGGCGGCATGTGGATGGGGCGCCTGGCGGGGCACGGCCAGGCCGTTTGCGCGCGCAATGGCCGGCGGCATGACGAACCAGTCCAGCGGGGCGCCTTCCTGCTTGAACTGCTCGGCGGTGAAGTTGTATACGGTCAATGCGAAGGGCACCTCGCCCGAGGCCACCATATTGGTCAGCAGCGTATGCCCCTTGCGCACCGATATGCCGTTGGTGGCGACGATCTTCCTGAACAGCGCCAGGCCTTGCTCTTCGCCCAGCGAGTCCACCACATTGGCGAACCAGTCTTCATCGGCGGCTTCTATCCCCAGCTTGCCTTTCCATTTGGGGTCGGCGAGCTCTTGGTACGATTTCGGCAGGTCTTGCTTGCGCACCAGTTCAGTGTTGTAGGCATGAACGAACACGTTCAGGCGCGAACCCACCCATTCCCGGTGCGGGGGCACAGCGCCCTCGATCAGGCCGGCGTGGCGGGGCGAACGCACGGCCGCCAGCAGGCGCTCGCGATGCAGGGATTCGAGCGCGGGCGTGCTTGCCTCGATGACGTCCACGTCGTAGCGCTTGCCCTGGGCCTCGGTGACCACTCTTTGCAGGACCTTGTCGGCTCCGGCGCGCCAGACGTTCACCTTGATGCCGTATTTCTTTTCAAACGCATCGTTGACCGCCGTTATGTCCTCCATGGTGGCCGAGGTGTACAGGGTCAGTTCCCCTTCCTTGCGGGCTTCGTTCAGCAGCCGGTCAAGGTAATCGGGCCCGTCGTAGGCGGCCAGCGCCTGGAGCTCTTGAGGGCCCGCGGCGACCGCCGGGCCCATGGCGAAACAGAGTACGGCGACGGCAAGCAGAAATGAACGCATGTTTGTCTCCTATTCCGGCTGCAAGTACTGCTGTGGCGGGCATTCGCAACATAGAGGCGTGCTATTTGCGTGCCCGTGTAGTCATGTCGGCAGGCCCTGGGTCGCAGGCTGTTCGACGCCTTCGGCCGATACCTGCATTTCGGGGGCCGAGTGCAAGGCGGCGTCGCGCGGCAGCACTGAAGAGAACGCGCGCACGCGCTGGGATGCGGCGTCCAGGCCCGGAGGAAGCACGCCTTCTTGCACCATTTTCGCTGCCTTGAGCAGCCGCTGGCGAGTCATGATGATGCCTTTGTCGGTACCGACCAGATGCTCCTTGCTGCGGTCTTCTATGGGGCCCATGCTTTCCTGCACGGCCGCGTCCTGCTCGCCGAAACCCATGACGCCGCAGTAGCTGCGGCCTTCTTTCTGGGCCTGCCTGTCCATCAGGTAGTCGTTGTCCTTGTTGGCCAGGGGGCGGAAGGTGCCCGGTATGGTCTTGCAGTGAATGCCGCGGCCTTCGAGCATGGCGTCCATCTCTTCCTGGTTGAAGGGCCGGTCGGGATGGTAGTCGAAGCTGAACGTGTAGGCGTGTTCGTCGTCGATGGGAACCCAGGCGTGGCCGCCGTGGGGGTTGCCCTTGTACGGGGGGAAGAGGCTGGTGCAGGGCATCAGCCATTGCGTGACGCGCCAGTAGTAATTACTGTCGCTCTGGTTGCGCCGGGTGGCAATATACAGGCCGCCGGGGGATTCCAGGGGTATGAATGCCGGCCGGGGGTCTTCTTTTATGTGGGCGATGCTTTGAGGGTCGCGCTTCAGCAGGGGGTCGGCGCTGGCCGACATGCTGTGCAGAAATATGGAGTGGAAGGAGTCCAGGCCTCCTTCCATGAGCTGCAGGTAGTTACAGTCCTGCTGCCGTTTCGAGACATAGCGCTGGCCCTCGGGCACGGTGGCCCATTCATAGGCGGGCAGCGGCGGCTGCTTGTCGGGCGGGCCCATGTAGGTCCACAGCACGCCGCCATGCTCGACCAGCGGGTAGGCGCGCAGCTTTATGGTCTTGCAATAGCCGCGCTCTTGCGGCTCGGAGGGAACGTCGACGCACTGGCCGGTAACGTCGTACTTCCAGCCGTGATAGGGGCAGCGTAGGCCGTCCTCTTCGTTACGCCCGAACCATAGCGACACCCCGCGATGCGCGCAGAATTCGTCTATCAGCCCCAGCCTGCCCTGGCTGTCGCGGAAGGCAAGCAGCCGTTCCGACAAGAGCTGGATGCGGACAGGAGGGCAGTCGGGCTCCGGCAATTCCTGCGGCAGCAGGGCGGGTATCCAGTAGCGGCGGAACAGCTCGCCCATCGGCGTGCCCGGGCCGGTCTGCGTCAACAATGCATTTTGTTCGGCGGTCGTCATGTCACTCCTTGCTGCGGTTGCGTAATGGTCGATCAGTGGCCGTGCGCGACGTCGTCGAACAGCTTGTCCCATTTTTCATAGCTGTCCAGAATGCGCACCGGGTCGCTGAAAACGATGGGCTTGAAGCGGGCCAGAACGGCCTCGTCGCGGCGATTGGTGCTGATCGAGTTGTCGGCCAGAATCTTCTGGCCGTCGCTCAGAAGAAAGTCATAGAAAAGCTCGGCGGAATGGGGGTGCCTGGCACCGCGCATAATGGCTATGCCGTCCGTGGATGCAATGGTCGGAGACAGCGACAGATAGTCTATCGGCGCCTGCTTGGCGAGCAGCGGCTCGACCACGTGCAGATACAGGTTCAATGCAAGCGGCACTTCGCCGGCACTGACGAGGTTGGCCGTAAGCGTGCTGCCCTTGCGTATGGTCATTCCATTGGTGGCCACCATCTTGCGGAAAAAACGCAAGCCTTGCTCCTCGCCCATGGACTGCACCAGCGTATAGAACCACTCATGCTTGGATTCGACCCCCAGTTTGCCCTTCCACTTTGGATCGAGCAGGTCTTGATAGCTGCGCGGCAGATCTTCCGGGCGGATGCGTTGCGTGTTGTATGCCTGAACATAGACATATACCCGCATGCCGGTCCACTCGCGGTGCTCGGGCAAGGCCTCGGGAATCAGTTCGCGCTGCAGCGGAGAGTCGACAGGGCGCAACAGGCCCTCGCGGTGCAGCGCTTCCATTTCCGGGGCCGTGCTGAGCACGAAGTCGACTTCATCGCGTCCGGCGCGCGCCTCTGAGATGATGCGCTGCAGTACGTTGTCGGTGCCTGACCGCCATACCTTGGTCTTGATGCCATATTTGGTTTCGAACGCCTTGACGAGCCGGGAAATGTCTTTCTCGGCCATCGAGGTATATATGGATAGTTCGCCTTCCTTGCCGGCTTGCTCCAGCAGTCTTTGGCTGCGGTCGCCCTGCGGGCCGGAGGGTTCGGCATGGGCCTGCGCCGCCGCCATCAGCATGCCGGCCAGCAGACAGGAGAGGGACTTCATCAGAGGGCTCATCGTCGTCCTTTCTTGGTTGCGGCGCGCGCGCCGGGGCTATATGGCGATGGTCTGCCCACCGTCAATGACCAGGCCGTGGCCTGTAATGAATGAAGATTCGTCGCTGGCAAGAAAGAGCACGGCGTAGGCGACTTCCTCGGGCGTGCCCATGCGATGCAGGGCCTTCGTGCTCTGAATGGAGCGTGCGCGCATCTTCTCTTGTTGCGGGCCGTCGCCGGCCAGCTCGGAGCGGGGCGGAAAACCCCGGAACCTGGGCGTGTCTATGGACCCCGGACAGACGCAGTTGACCCTGACGCCATAGGGGCCATAGTCGAGTGCCAGGGAGCGCGTAAGGTTCATCATCGCAGCCTTGGTGGCGCAGTAGGCGGAATAGTCGGGCGACACCATGAAGGAGCGCGTCGAGGCATTGCTGACAATATTGCCGCTGCCTTGCTTCATGAAATGCGGCAGGGCCGCCCTGGCCGCGCGGAACATGGAATTCAGGTTCAAGTCGAGCACGAAATGCCATTCGGCATCGGTGAATTCATGGGCCTTCTTGCGTACCGAGCCCCCCGCGTTGTTGAACAGGATGTCCAGGCCGCCCAGGCGGTCCAGGGCCATGTCCACCATGCGCTCACAGTCCTGCTGGCGGCTGACGTCGATGTGGGCATAAAGCGCCGAGCCGCCGTCCAGCCCGATGAGCTCGTCTATTCTGGGCCGGATGTCCTGCTGGATGTCGCAACACAGTACCCTGGCCCCTTCGCGGGCGAAAAGACGCGCGGTGGCGCGCCCGATGCCGCTGTTGGCGCCCGTTACGATGGCCACCTTGCCTTCCAGGCGCGCCATGCCGGGCTTCAGGCCGGGGTGTTCTTGCTGTGTCTCGCTGCCCATGTGTTTTTCCGGTTGAGGGTTCGGCGGCTTGCGAAATGCGCGGCCATGCCTTGGCTTGAAAAAAGTGTAGCGGCGCATGCCGGCGCCATGAAGCGATATTTCGGAAACTCTGACATGAGCAAAATTTGATTCTTGCCCTACAATCATTCACAGGACAGGCCGGGTGCCACTCGAGCCTGGCGCCATTTTCCCAATCGCATTTGCCGGAAGCGTTGATTTCATGTCATTCCAGCCGACACTCAATTTTCTGCGCAGCTTCCAGGTAATAGGCAAGCATCTGAATCTCGCGCGCGCGTCCGAAGAGCTGAACCTGACGCCATCCGCCTTGAGCCACCAATTGGGCATGCTCGAAAGCCAGTTGGGGGTGCGCCTGTTCACGCGCACCGGAAGAGGCCTGGCATTCACCGACAAGGGCCGCGACCTGCACGAAGAAGTGGACGCCTGCCTGGCCCGGCTGGGCGTGGCGCTGCACAATGCGCGCTCTGCCGACAAGAAGGACGTGCTGGTGGTCAGCTCCATGGCCACGATTGCCATGCGCTGGCTGCTGCCGCGCTTCGCCAGCTTCCAGAAGGCCTATGCCAGCATTGAAATCCGTATTTCAGCGCAGCCCATAGACTTCCAGCACAACGGCGTCGACTGCGCCATCTACTACGGCAGCACGCCCGCCCCGGGACTGGGGTTCGAGCTGCTGCGCAAGGTCAGCCTGATCGTTGCGTGCGCGCCCAGCGCCATCACGCGCGACAGGCCCTTGAATCAGCCCAGCGACTTGTCGCGGCACCACCTGCTGCGCGTCAAGTCGGGTCTGGACGGCAAGCGGCTGGACGAGTGGGGCGTGTGGTTCGAGTCGGTGCAGATGGAGCCGCCGCGCGAGGCCAAAGAGCTCATGCTGGAGAACCGCAACCTCGTCATCGAGGCAACCAAGTCGGGCCTGGGCGTGGCTGTGCTGGACCCCTTGATGATTCAGGACGAATTGGCGTCAGGGGCCCTGGTAAGGCCTTTGGAGCACACGGCAAAGGCTCGCGGGGCTTATTACCTGGTCTATCCTCGCACTTCGCCGCCGTCCGAGAAAGTGGCGGCGTTTCGCGACTGGCTGTTTGACGAGCTGCACAAGTCGGGGGCCGCGCAAGAGCGGAGCCTTGCCTGAGCCGGCCGCCTTTCACGAGCCTTGCCGCCGCCCCGAAAAAGGCATGCCGTTCATGCTAGAATGGCCGTCTTTGTCGGGGCGTGGCGCAGTCTGGTAGCGCATCTGGTTTGGGACCAGAGGGTCGCATGTTCGAATCATGTCGCCCCGACCACAAATTTCTAATTAAACAAAGGGCTTGCACGATACATTGTGCAAGCCCTTTGTTTTGCTGTCGAAAATTCGCAGCCTCTCTACTATTATTCGTACCTCTTCTCGGGGGGCGGTGACGCTTTCTTCCGCTTCGTCTTCCAACGAACGACTTATAGCCGGCATCGCATACGTGCAAGGCGATCCGGCTTCCATTGCTATGTGAGATGTCTGCGTTCCACACGAGTTTGCCTCTAGGCCTCAAAGCAGTCGCATGGCGGCATCTCGACCGGCCGGTCAGGGCGCTCTGACGGGTGCGCCGTCATCGCCTCAACCGTCACCTCTTTCAAGCATTGCTCCAATGCCTGGGTGCTGCGTTGTTTGTGTACCACGCCTGATAGTCGCCAGACGCGTACACACGGAACGACGAACGATCCGGATCCGAGTCATATTAGGGTAAACGTAAGGTTGTTTAAGCAACCATTAAGTGCTTTAATTGCGCCATGGAAGGTTGTTTAAACAACCATTTGTTGGCTCGATCGATTCCTGTATTGCCGTGGGCATCGGTTGCAAATACAGACATGTCACTTGGGAGACAAAAGCATGGTAGAGCTATATCACTTCTGGAGTTCGGTATGCTCGGTACGCGTTCGGATGGCGCTTGAAGAGAAAGGCGTCGAATGGGTTAGCCGCTATATCGACTTGTTCAAATTCGACCAGCTGCAGCCTTCATATTTGGCAATCAGCCCCAACGGCGTGGTTCCAGCGCTGGTTCACAATGGCGTGCCAGTGCGCGAATCGCTTGTCATCAACGAATACATCGACGAAGTATTCGACGGACCGTCGCTCAGCCCTTCCGATCCAATCGCGCGGGCACGCATGCGCGAATTCAACAAAGCCTGTGAAGACGACTTCACCCCGATTGTGAAGCTGACCCTGATGAAGTACATCTTGCCGAAGCTGCGCCGCCGCTGGGGCGAGGATGCGCTGCACGCATATGCCGAAAAGAGGCCGTCTCGATATCTGAAGGACCTGCACGGTCGTGCGCTTCGCGGCGACATTGATGAACATGAGCTCGCTGAGTGCAACGAAAATATCCAGCTCCTCCTGGACAAGGTCGAAGCCATATTGTCGTCGCCGGAATTTGGGCCTGACGCCAACGGGCACCAGTGGATCGTCGGAACTTTCTCGTTGGCGGATATTTGCATCGCTCCCTACATGTATCGACTGTATGCCTTAGGGGCAGAGCAGTTCTGGTCTGATACGAGGCGCCCGAACGTAGCGAGATGGTACAGCCAGCTATCGGCCCGGCCCGCATTCAAGGTCGCCGTTGAGTGGCCGGACGAATCAGGCGGCGGGTATGAAGAGGTGAACCTCACCTCGCAGCCGCTCAATTTAACTCGATGACTCTAGCGTGCCGCAATCAGGCTGCGTGCGGCACTTCCTTGCCTGCACTTATACCGGAGACCGCATGAAAGCAGAAGCCGTACTTTTTGACCGAGCCCCTGAACAAGCCGATTCCATCTCGGGCGCGACACGTTCCGAATTCAGCGAACTGTTGGAGCGCGCCCGCGCGCTGGCCCCCATCGTGCGAGAGCGCGCAGAGCAGACTGAGCGCGACCGCCGCGTCAGCGCCGATGTCACTACCTTGCTGAAGCAAGCTGGCCTCTATCGAGCTGTGCAGCCGCGCCGCTTCGGTGGCTACGAGCTTGAACTTGAGAATCTGCGTCAACTCGCGTTCGAGGTTGGACAGGGCTGCACATCCACGGGATGGTGCTATGGCTTGAGCGCCGCCAACGCATGGACGATGGGCATGTTTCCACTGCAAGCTCAGGAAGATGTCTGGGGTGCCGATGCGGACTGCCTGCTGGCCGCCTGCATAGCACCTACCGGCAAGGCCAGGTGCGTCGAAGGCGGCTTCCGCGTCCGTGGGCGCTGGGGTTTCGCGAGCAATTGCGATAACGCCGATTGGCTGGCGCTGGGTACGCTAGTGGATGAGGGCGAAGGCCGGCCTCCGCGTCCGATGTACCTGCTATTGCCGCGGGCCGATTGCCGCATTATTGATAACTGGCACACGGTCGGCCTTGCTGGAACCGGCAGCAAGGACATTGTGATTGATGAAGAGGTGTTCGTGCCGTCTCATCGCAGCGCGGGCTTTGCCGAGTTGCTGGGCCAGGAGGCGCCCGGAGCGCTTGTGAACAGCGGTGGGCTGTATCGCATTCCCTTCTTGAGCGGATTTCCCCCGCTCCTGGCCAACCCCGCTGTGGCGGCTCTGCGAGGGGCGGTCGATGAGTTTATCGAGCATGTCGCCATGCGCGCTACGCGTGGCGCTTTTGCCGGTGGCGGGTCCACCATCGCGCAGTTCGGCCATGTCCAGACCGCTGTGGCGGAAGCAGAGGCGGCCATCGACGCTGCACAGCTCATCCTGCAACGTGATTTGCGGTTGGCTTCGGAGCTTTCGGCAGCGGACGTCAAGATTTCCACGGAGCAACGCATTGAGTTTCGCCGCGGACACGCCTATGCGGTGAGGTTATGCGTGCAAGCCGTCAACGGCCTGTATGACGTGGTGGGCGGCACCGGCATCCACTTGGACAACGGCATTCAGCGCGCGTGGCGCGACATCAACGCGGTGGCCCACCATATCAGCGTCAACTGGAACGCGGTTTCCACGATGGTTGGCCAACAGCGTTTGGGTCTGCCGCCTCGAGGCCAGTACTGAACGGGAAGGAGCAACCGTGATTCGCTATCAAAAATTTGGCCGGGTAGAGCTCGGTGTGACCGATGTGGTCCGCGCACGCCGTTTCTACGAGGACATTGTCGGCCTTCAATATGTGGGTACCGGCGCAGCCGGTGAAGTGCTGCTGCGTTGCGACAATGAGCATCATAGTCTTGTACTACATGCGGCGGATGTGGCCGGTTTGCGTGTTGCGGGGTTCATGCTGGAGGGCGAGGACCAGTTTGCCGTGCTGCTGGAACGCCTGCGTAGTGTTGGCCTGGGTCCGCGAGAAATGTCCACTGCGCATTGTGAGCGGCGCTACCAGCAACGCGCGATCCGTGTGTTTGAGCCGCTGGTGGGGGCCGTAATCGAGTTCTACACGCCTGCGGCCGACGCGTCGCGCCCTTTTCTGCCGACCGTGGCTCACATCCAGCGCTTGGGCCACGTGGTGTTCAATACGCCGCATGCTGCCAAAGCGGTTGCCTTCTGGCGCGACATACTGAACTTCCGCGTTTCAGACGCGGTGGGCGAGATGATTACCTTCATGCGCTGCTGGCCCAACCCATGGCATCATGGGATCGGCATCGCGCAGTCGGAGAACTGCAGTCTGCATCACGTTAACTACATGGTCAGCGAAATCGATGACATCGGACGCGCGCTTGCACGCCTGCGCACGGCCGGTTCGGACGTCGTATTCGGTCCCGGCAGGCATCCCGCCTCGGACAGCATTTTCTTGTACTTCCTTGATCCGGATGGCCTGACGATGGAGTACAGCTTCGGCATGGAGGGATTCTCCGAGGATTTCGCACGCGAGCCGCGGCGCTTGCCGCTTGCGCCGGAATGGTTGGATTACTGGGGTTCGGTGCGCGACCCGCGCTGCTTCACTGGCGCCGGCGCCAACACCATCCCCGAGAGTCTTGAGGAAACGGTATGAGCGGGCCACAGACCGATGCACACGAGCACCTCGAGGCAGAACTAGCCTGGTGGACGGCTTCCAATGATCTCTTCGAAGCCGCCGCGGTGGCGGCACAGAACCTCAGGGCGGGTGGTCCAGCCATCGATCCGCGTGAGTTGCGCAATGCGCTGGGCCGCTTTGCCACCGGCGTGTGTGTCGTAACCACTCGCGCCGCAAGTGGGCGAACCGCAGGGCTAACCGTAAATTCGTTTAGTGCTGTATCGCTTGACCCCCCGCTGGTCGCTTGGTGCCTTGGCCGCAAGGCCCCGAGCATACAAGTGTTTTCAGAGGCCGAGCACTTTGCGGTGCATGTGATGGCCCACGATCAGCATGAGCTTGCGATGCACTTTGCTCGTCCGGCGGACGACAAGTTTGCTGCGGTATCTGATGCCTTTGAGCCTGGTATCGATAATGTGCCGGTGCTGCGCGATGCGCTGGCACGTTTCGAGTGCCGGAAGGCGTCGATGATCGACGGCGGTGATCATGTGATTTTCCTTGGACGTGTCGAGCGTTTCGTCTATGCCGACCGCCCCCCTTTGCTGTTCCATGCGGGACGTTTTCTATCTAGAGCGTAGTGTGGAATGCCCGGCCTCATTACCCTGAACTTTTAGGGTCAAATAAAAAAGAGAGACAAGTATGAAAATATTTCGAAACCCGTGGTGGATCGTGTTCGGATCGGTGCTCGGACTGATCGTCGGAAACGTCACAATCCTGCAGTTCTCCACTTCGGTCCTGATGAAGCCCATCATGGCTGAGTTCGGCTGGTCACGAACGATACCGTCGGCGGCCGTCGGCCTCGGAACGCTGTGTGCGGCGCTCGCCACCCCGTTTGTCGGCCGTATGATCGACAGGAGGGGCGTCAGGTCCGTGACGCTGGCGAGCATCGTTTTATTTTCCCTGGCTACGGCCGCCATGGCGTTGACGCCGGCGGCAGCATTCGTGTTTCTTGGCATGTTTGCGGCGGTGGGAATGTTTAGTGCTGGACAGGCGCCGCTGCCGTATGCACAGTCGATCGCGGCCGCTTTCGACCAGCGCCGCGGCTTGGCGTTGGGAGTTGCAATGACTGGGGTCGGCCTGGGAGCCGCGTTGATGCCCATGCTGGCACAAGCCTTTCTAGAGAGCTTTGGCTGGCGGGGCGCTTTCATTGCGCTTGGCGCGACGGTGTTTTTGGTGTCCTTTCCCGCAGTTGCGCTATTCCTGCGCGACGTTGGGGAGAGGGCCCGTGCAGGGGGGGCGGGCTTGCCTGGGCTGGAAGCCCGCGAAGTTGTCCGCAGCGGCAATTTTTGGATTCTGGCACTGGTCTTTACGTGCATTCCCGTTGTGGCCAATGGGGTCATCTTTCATATTGTGGCGTTGCTGACGGACCGCGGAATTACCGCTGAAAGCGCCGTCATCGTCTTTACTGTCATCGGGCCTTCGTTGATTGTCGGGCGCCTGCTGTGTGGTTACTTTCTGGACCGCTTCCACGCACCGTATGTAGCAGTGGTCTTCATAGCCTTGCCAGCATTGGGTGTGCTGGTCTTGCTCTCTGGCTACGACCCGAAGATCATCGCCATGGGCGCTGTACTGGTGGGCCTGGGCCTGGGCGCAGAGGTCGACCTCATTGGCTATCTGCAAAGCCGGTATTTCGGCTTGCGCGCATTTGGCCAGGTGTATGGATACCTGTTTGCGATCTTCACGATCGGCGCCGCTATCGGTCCCTTTGTAATGGGAGCCGCCTTCGACACCTTTGGATCGTACAGGCCGATCCTTATTGTGTTCTTGATGGTGCTCCTAGTCGCGGCGGGGGCTGTTGTTCGACTTCCGCGCGCTTATCCTTATCCTGTGGTGAGACCGAGCAAGCCTTCCGTGGAATCACTTGCAACGGTCGCCGGGCACTAGTTCTTTCGTTCAGCAATCATGAAACTCGTTGTACACAACCACGGTGGCCACACTTCGATTTGCAAGACTGAAGCCCTTGCCATCTTTTTTTCGAAAAACCATGAAACATGCACGGCCTCAAACCGTTCCCACCCATGAGTAACTTAGCTTTTAGGCAGCGCGAGGTCCGCCAACTGGCACGCGCATGCGATCGAGCCGCACTTGCCACCGCGTACGGACATTGCAGTGTCCGGCTGGATGAGGACTCTTTTCTCGTTTGCGCGTCCAAACCGATGGGCCTGATTTCGCCGCAAGACGAGGGCACTATCGTGACGCTTGATGCCTCTCTTCCCGATGGCGTATTGGGCGAGGTACGGATGCACCGCGAGGTATATCGGCTGCGATCAGATGTGAACGCTATCGTGCGCTTTATCTCGCCGAACATTACGGCGCTCGCAGCGCTGGGACGTACGCCGCGGGCACGGCATGGCTTCGGCGCCTACTTTGCACCCGAGGCCCCAATGTGGCGGAATCCGGAACTGGTGCGCAACGACGCAGCGGCTGCCGGCGTTGCCCGTGTCCTTGGAAGTGCGTCCGGCATCGTGGTTTCGGTCAATGGCGCGGTGGTCGCGGGGGCCAATGCTGCGCAGGCACTCGCGCTGGCAGTTTTTCTGGAGGACAGCGCACGAGTTGAGCTTGCGTCTCTCCATGCAGGATGCGAAGGCCATCGTGAGTTGACAAATGAACAGTGCCGGACGCGCGCGACATGGGCTGGAAGAGTGGCTGAGCGAATGTGGGATTATTGGACTCAGGGTGATCCTGAGTACATCTCGTGAGCCGGCTTGGAACATCGACCCGAAGTAACCGGTAGAGTTCTTCGACGCGGAGCGACATTTGTTATTCTATAGGGAGCAGTTCATCTGAGATGTACTGCTCCTCGGTTTTGAGCAACATACGTAGCAAATAGGCAGAACCATTATTAGCTCAAACTGCCTGCACACAGAAAAATACGGATACTCCTATGGCGGTTACCACGTACGGCAATAAACTTGGCGTGAGGCGGGTTGCCGGCCTGCCGTTCCGTACATGAAGCAAGCCCGTTCAAGCACGTCTCCTGCGGCGTCGCCACGTACCGACAAGCCCGTCGAACGCAGCAAAGCGCGCCATAACCCGCTGTGGGATCTGGAGCGGTCAATGGGTTATCTGCTCAACCGCGCCGCCAATATCATAGCTGCGCGATTCAGCGACGAGCTCAAGCTCCATGGAATCAACTTGCAAATTTGGCGTGTGTTAGCCGCGCTTGATCATAAAGACGGTCAATCAGTAACCGACTTGGCCAGTCACACGGCCGCTGAACTATCTTATCTGTCGCGGTCGCTGGCTGACATCGAGAAGCGCGGGCTTGTCGTACGCGTCACGTCTTCGCAGGACAAGCGCACTGTGCGACTGTCACTCACGCCGGCCGGCCGGCGTTTGGTCAAGGCACTGGTACCGTGCGGCGAGGAGGTGGAGAGCATGGCGCTGGCTGGCATTCCGAAGGCCGACGTCGAGGCGATGCAACGCGGGCTGCAGGCCGTCTATCACAACGTGGTGGCGGGCACTCAGAAAGATGTAGCCATGGGGGTAAATCGCAAGCTCACCGTGGCGCGCCGGGCTCGTCAACGGACGCGGGATTAAGCAGATGTCTCATTGGCCCAACTCGTTGCCAGCCGGTCTGGCTGCTGTCGCCGGTTAAAGAATAAGGCCCTCCCATTAACTGCCTGGAAGTTAATGGTATTTATACGTCGAGTGAGTAAATGGCGGTCCGCACATCGAAATAGAGCAGGCCGCAAAATGCCGCGAGGCACCGCTTTGGGTGCGTCCCGGCTTTTTTTCATTGCTGAATTTACGGTGCACACACGTGAATTGGGGTAACTACCTAGAAGCTTTGGCCGCGAGTTTTAAATACTATTAGGCTCATCCGAAGGTTTGCTGCAACAAGTTCAGTACAGAAGAACAGGCAGGGCAGCAGGGTTCGCAGCTGTCCCGCCCCAGACAACCCCCACGGAGACAGCCCATGCGTGTCCATCGCTATTTGCTTTCAGCATTGATCGCCGTTTGCGCCAGCAGCGCCTTTGCTAACACAGAAGTAAAGTTTGCGCTCGACTGGCGCTTCGAAGGCCCGGCCGCCCCATACCTGGTAGCCCTTGACAAGGGCTACTACAAGGACGAAGGCCTGAACGTCACGATCGACGCGGGGGCCAGCTCGGTCGAGCCCATCAATCGTGTCGCAACAGCTACCTATCATATCGGTTTCGCCGACATCAACTCGCTGATCAAATACCGTGACAACCCGCAGAACCCGCCGGTGAAGGCGGTGATGATGGTCTATGACACCCCGGCGTTTTCCATTGTTACCCTCAAAGACAAGGGCATCACCAAGCCCAAAGACCTCGAAGGCAAGATCCTGGGGGCCCCGGCGCCAGACGGCGCTTACGCCCAATGGCCCATTTTCGTGGCTGCCAACGACATCGATGCCTCGAAGGTGCGTATCGAGAACATCGGCTTTCCGGTGCGCGAGCCCATGCTGGCGCAGGGCAGGGTAGACGCCATCACCGGCTTCTGGTTCTCGTCGTTCATGAACCTCAAGGCCAATGGGGTCGAGGACGAAGACATCGTCGTCATGTTGTTGGGCGATTATGGCGTCGATCTTTATGGCAACGCCATCATGGTCAACCCCGATTTCATGAAGACCAACCCCGAGGCGGTGAAAGGGTTCGTGCGGGCCACCATCAAGGGCATACAAGACACCATCAAAGACCCCGATTCGGCCATCGACCACCTGATGAAGCGCAACGCCATCGCCAACCGCGATGTCGAACTGCAGCGCCTGAAGCTTGCGCTCGAGCGCAATTTCGTCAACGACGCCGTGCGTAAAAACGGCCTGGGCGATGTCGACATGCAGCGCTTCGAAAAATCCATCGACCAGATCGGCCTCACCTTCAACTACACCCACAAGCCGAAGGCGGCCGATATCTTCACCGCTGAATTTCTGCCTCCGCGCGAACAGCGCCTCGTTGACTGAAGGAGCCTCCCGCATGGCCGAAACCCTGGTCGAGCTCGATAATATTTCGATGGCCTACGGCGACGGCGAAACAGCCGTGCGGGCCATCGAGGATGTCACCCTGTCCATCCAGAAAGGCGAGTTCATCGCGGTCGTGGGGCCCTCGGGCTGCGGCAAGAGCTCGCTGATGAAACTGATCTCCGGCCTGCATCCGCCCCTGTCGGGCCGTCTTGCCGTCGAAGGGAAGCCGGTCAATGGGCCGCTCAAGTCTGTAGGCATGGCCTTTCAGGCCAGCAATCTGCTGCCGTGGCGAAATTGCGTGGACAACATCCTGCTGCCGCTCGAGATTGTCCAGCCGTACCGCAAGAACATCTCGTCCCAGCGGGCCAAGTACAAAGAGAAGGCCGTGAAGCTGCTCGACTCGGTCGGCCTTGCCGGGTTCACCGAGAAGTTTCCCTGGGAACTGTCCGGCGGGATGCAGCAGCGTGCGTCCATCTGCCGCGCCCTGATCCACGAGCCCGAGATTCTCATGCTCGACGAACCCTTCGGGGCGCTTGACGCCTTCACCCGCGAAGAGCTCTGGTGCGCCCTGCGCGACATACAGCAAGAGCGCCAGGTAACGGTCATGCTGGTTACCCACGATCTGCGCGAGGCGGTGTTCCTGGCGGACACCGTCTATGTCATGTCCAACCGCCCCGGCCGGGTGGTAAAGAAGTGCCCGGTCAATCTGCCCCGTCCGCGCGATCTGGAAATCACCTATGGCAAAGAGTTCCAGGAAATCGTCTACGAACTGCGATCGATGATCGGAGGAAAACACTAAATGCGTCGTTCCGATCTGCTTGTCAATGTTGTTCCTCCGCTGATTTTTACCGTGGTGCTGTTCGTTGTGTGGGAGCTTTTCTGCCGGGTGTTTTCCATTCCCCTGACCATTCTGCCGGCTCCCTCCGTCATCTTCGTCGCCTTATGGCAGTATCGCGCGCCGATCATCGACAATTCGTGGGTCACGCTGTGGACCACCCTCGTGGGCTTCCTGATGGCTACCGTGGGCGGCCTGGCGCTGGGCATTGCGGTGGGCTGGAAGAAAAGCCTCTACACCGCCATCTATCCGGTCCTGGTGGGTTTCAACTCGGTGCCCAAGGTTGCCGTGGTGCCCATTCTCATCCTGTGGTTTGGGCTGGGCGAAATCCCCGCCATCATCACGGCGTTTCTCATCTCTTTCTTTCCCATCGTGGTCAACGTGGCCACAGGCCTGGCCACCACCAGCCCCGAGCTCGAAGACGTATTGCGGGCCCTGGGCGCTTCCAAGCTCGACATCATGCGCAAGGTCAGCATACCGGGGTCGCTGCCTTATTTCTTCGGTTCCCTGAAGGTGGCCATCACTTTGGCGTTTGTCGGGGCGGTGGTGTCGGAAACCGTCGGGGCCAACAAGGGCATCGGCAAGCTCATGCTTGATGCCCAGGCAGCCTTCCAGGTGCAGATCGTCTTTGCGGGCCTGCTGGTACTGGCTTTCCTGGGCATCGTGCTGTATGCGGCCACTGCCTTGGTCGAAAAGCGTTTCACGGGGTGGGCCTTCCGCGGCCAGAATCGCTGACGGCGGCCGATCATCGCCCGCCCGCCCAAGGGTGGGCGGGCGCGGAAATGAAAACTGGTCGTTGAGTAGTGCGTGTCCGCGAATGCCCTCTCTTCTTCCTCTGTGCAGGGATGAGTCGTCGGTGACAATATATTCTTGCTGAGTTGAAAATTTTTATTATATGGCCGATTAATTAATATATAATGTGCCAATCGGTTGTAAAAATTCGTACTGGAAGTACGCGACGCACACAGGGGAGCATTCATGGCTAAATCATTGAAAATCGGCATTATCGGCGGTGGAATCGGCGGCGTGGCGCTGGCGGCGGCACTGAACCAGCGCGGCATCCAGGCGCACTTGTTCGAGCGCGCCAACGAGTTCGGCGAAGTGGGGGCGGGCATACAAATGACGCCCAATGCCGTCAAGGTCATCAAGGCGCTGGGCGGCGAAAGCGAGCTGGACAAGGTCGGCTTCCTGCCCGAGGCCCTGGTGGGCCGCGATTGGGATACCGCCGAAGAAAAGTTCCGCATCCCGCTAAAAGAAGACTGCCCGCGCCTGTACGGCGCCCATTTCTATCACGTGCACCGCGCCGATCTGCATCAATTGCTGGCCGGCATGATAGGCGACACCAAAGTGACCTTCGGTGCCCAGTGCACGGGTGTGGAACAGAATGAGCAGGGCGCTGTCGCGCATTTTGCCGACGGCTCGCGCTTCGAGGGCGACCTCATCGTCGGGGCCGACGGCGTGCGCTCTGTCGTGCGCCATGATCTGTTCGGCGCGGACGACCCGCAGTTCACGGGGCACATGTGCTATCGCGC
This sequence comes from Pusillimonas noertemannii, assembly GCF_003096595.1. Taxonomy (GTDB): domain Bacteria; phylum Pseudomonadota; class Gammaproteobacteria; order Burkholderiales; family Burkholderiaceae_B; genus Pusillimonas; species Pusillimonas noertemannii. Next base: position 139,668 of record NZ_QEKO01000003.1, read on the forward strand.
TGTCGTGCCATTCGACCAGCGCCCTGATTTCGTACCTCCCGAATCGGCCTTCTGGCTGGGGCCCAAGAGCCACGTCGTTACTTATTACGTCAATGGCGGCAAGGCGGTCAATATCGTGGCGGTGCACGAAACCGAGAAGTGGGTGGAAGAGTCCTGGAACAGCCTTAGCAGCCGCGAGGCGCTGCTTGGCGATTTCCCGGGCTGGCACAGCTACATCCAGCAGCTTTTCGAACGCGTAACCGAGGTCTATCGCTGGGGCCTGTTCGACCGCGACCCGATGCAGACCTGGTCCAAGGGCCGCATCACGCTCATGGGCGATGCCGCGCACCCCATGCTGCCCTTCCTGTCGCAGGGCGCGGCCATGGCCATCGAAGACGCCTATGTGCTGGCCAAGGCCCTGGACGGGCTGCCGGGCCAGCTGGACAAGGCCCTGGCGCAGTACGAGGCCGAGCGCCTGCCGCGCACCAGCCGGGTACAGCTCGAGGCGCGCGAACGGGGCAAGACCTATCACCTTTCCTCGAAAGAAGAGCAGGCCAAGCGCGACGCCGAGTACCGCGAGCAGCAAAAAAAAGATCCGCATGCGGGTGGCATCAAGGCCAACTGGGTCTACGCTTACAATGCAACAGACTTCACACCGGTGCCTTAGCCCAATTTCAATGCCATGACCCAGATCAGACGTCGTTCAGAAATCTCCGCCCGCTCGGCGGGGCGCCGCCCCGGGCGTCCCGAGGGCAGCGGGGCGGGCGACAATACCTCCGAGCGCATCCTCGATGCCGCCGAAGAGGTATTCGCCGAAGTGGGCTACTCGGGCGCCACGCTGCGCATGGTGGCCGCCCAGGCCGACGTGACCCAGGCGCTGATCAACTATTACTTCGGCAGCAAGTACGGCCTTTACGAGGCGGTGTTCATACGCCGGGGCCGTGTCATTGCCGACGGGCGCATGGAGCGCCTCGAGGAGCTCAAGCAGCGTACCGATGTGTCGGTGCGCGACGTGGTTCAGGCGTTTCTTGCGCCCACCATCGCGTTGCGCGACAGCCCGGGCGGCAGGCTGTTCCTGCGGCTGCAGGCCAGGCTGCATACCGAGCCGGCCGAGATTTCATATAAATTGCGCGGCGAAGCCTATGACGCATCGACTCGCGCCTACGTGCAGATGCTGGCCAGCGTCTGCCCGCAGCTTTCGGCCAAAGAGGTCAATTGGCGCATGGCCCTGATGATCGGCGCCTACATGTATGCGTTTTCCGACACGCATCGTCTCGAGCAGCTTGCGCCCGCCGCCTGTGACATCAACGACACGGCGGAAGTGTTCGAGCAGATCACGGCCTTTGTCACCGCCGGCATCAGTGCGCCGCCGGGCTCGGGCGCCCGCTAGCGCCGGCAGGCTTCGAGCTTTCCAGTGTTGCCGGGCCCCGGCGGTTCAGGCCGCTTTGGCAGCGGCCGGCTTGCGCAACAAATGAGGCAGGGTGTAAGCGCTATTCTGGTAGGCCCACGAGGGCCACAAGGCATGCGCAAGGGCTTCTTGGGCCAGTGACTCGTCAAGCTTTTGTGGCTCGTACAAGTCGGGCGCCTGGTAGTGAAACTGCCGGGCTTCTTTGTGCGGCTCGAGCACGACCAATTGGTCGCCCTTCAGGTAGCCGTAGTTTTCGCTGTACTGCATCATGGCCCGGCCGCCGCCTTGGCCGGTCAGGTCGTGGCCGATCATGGGATGCTCGGTATTCAGCCCTGCCACTGAAAGAAGCGTGGGCGCCAGGTCGATCTGGCTGATCAGGCGCTGGTCTTGCCGCGCGGCGACGTCGGCGCCCACGATAAGGGCGGGAATGTGGAAATGGCGCAGCGGCACCAGGCTTGCGCCTCCCACCCGTGCATCGTGGTCGGCCACCACCAGAAACACCGTGTCCTGCCAATAATCGCAGTTGCGTGCCTGCTCGAAGAACCGGCCCATGGCCCAGTCGGCGTAGCGCACTGTGTTCTCGACCGTGGCGGGTTCGCCCACCGGTTCGATACGGCCTGCCGGATATTCCCACGGAGAATGGTTGCTGACTGAAAAAGCCAGCGTAAACGTGGGCTGCGCGGGCGGCGCGGCAAGCAGCTCATGGAGGCGGTCGAACATGTCTTCGTCTGAAGCCCCCCAGGTGCCGACGAACTTGGGGGCCTGGAAAGAGGGCCGGTCGTGCAGCTCAGTGAAACCATTGCCCAGGAAGAAGCTCTTCATGTTGTCGAAGTGGGCTTCTCCGCCGTAGATGAAACGCGATCGGTAGCCGTGCGCGCCAAGCAACTGCGCCAGGGTGAAGAAGTTGCTCTGGGCTCCCGGCAGCCGCAGCACCGCGTCGGCAATCGTAGGCGGAAAGCCGGCGGCGACCGCTTCGAGCCCACGCACCGAGCGGGTGCCCGTGGCATAGGCGCGCGTGAAATTCCAGCCTGTTTGCGCCAGGGCGTCGAGATGCGGGGTAAGGCCCATTCCGCCCAGGTTGCCGACGTACTGCGCTCCCAGGCTCTCCTGGACGATGATGACGATATTGAGAGGCCGCGGGCGGGGGTGGCGAGAGGGCTGCGCATGCAATGTGGGCAGTTCGCCGGAGCCGGGCTCGAACCCTGCGCCTTGGCATACGGTCTGCTGCATTTGCGCGGCATCCATGCCGCCGTAGACGTCGGTTGCCGAACGCTCGTTCTTCATGCTGTATACGGCGTAGCAGACGTTGTAGAACGAGTTGAGCGGCAGCGTGTTGAGCATGCTGTCGCCGCAATAGGCGACGGTGGACGGGTTCATGGGTCGGTGGCCCAATGTGCCGCGTATGGCCAGGAAGCTAAGGGCCAGGATGGCGATGGACGCCGGCAGTGCTTGCCACCAGGGCATGGACCAGTCGGGCCTCGAGTCGTCGAACATGGCGTGCCCCATCCATGCAAAGCCGGCAATGCCTACTGCGGCGGCAATGAGCAGGCCCTTGTAGCCCTTCCACAGCATGCCGAAGACTTCTTGTGGATGGCGCAGGTACTCGATGTAGAGCCTGTTGGGGCGGGTGTCGTATTCGGTGATGAACTGCGGCGTGGAAAGTTCGAGCAGCACGAGCAGCAGCCAGGCGAACTGGAACCACCATCCAGTCGCTGCAACCGCCATGGGCATATGGCCCATCCACGGTGCCAGCAGGGCCGGGACGGCTGCGAAGATGGCGATCTGGTGGGCGTCGATACGCAGTCCGCCCCGAAGCACCGGCAGGATTCCCCCGGCCTGTTCGACACGGCGCCATTGCCATGCCGCCAGCAGGCAGCGGCTCAATGTCAGGAGACACAGGCTGGCGACCATGAAGATGAGGACTAGGTGGCGCATATGCGAGGGGGCCGGCGAAGGCCGCAGGTTGGGGCGCTTGCGGCTCGGTGCATGCCGCGGCTGCCTTGCGCGGAGAGTGGCGGAACTGCCGCGAACATTGAAAAGGATGGCGTAATATATAACAATGCGACGGAAAAAGCGCGAAACATAATACTTTCAGGCCAAGACCATGACCAAGAACACGCGTCGCTTGCCCGGCACTTCCGCATCAGAAAACTACGATTTTTCCGAGCAGGTAGGGCACTTGCTGCGCCGCGCCTACCAGCGGCATACGGCGCTTTTCCAGCAGATCATTCCCGATACCCAGCTTACCGCGGCCCAGTTCGTGGTGTTGTGCTCGGTACGAGACAGCGGCGCATGCTCGCTTAGCCAGATCGTCAAGCAGACGGCCATTGACCAGGCCACCATACGTGGGGTTATAGACAGGCTCAAGGCGCGCAAGTTCGTTTCCGTGCGGCACGACGAAATGGATCGCCGCAAGGTGCTGGTAAGCCTTACCGAGGCGGGGCAGAGTCTGGTTGAATCCATGGTTCCATTTGCATTCGAGATCACCGAAAAAACCTTCAACGGATTCAATCCGGCCGAGCGCATGGCCTTGCTTTACCTGCTCAACAAGATGTGCGCCGGCGACGGCGACGAAGAAGAATGAGCGGCGGCGTCTCGCGCAATGCCAGCTTAAAGCTGGCAATTTACTATGTATATGTTATAAAAATGCACGGCTCACCCGGCATCAAGGTGTGTCGTTACTCGCAGTGGTAGTTTGATTTCATTTTTTTTTGTTGGTGTTTTTAGTGCTTTCCGGTGTGTCGCTGACGTGAATGACATAAAACAAATAAAGGGTTTATCCCTATGATTTGTATCTTTTGTTCAAAAAATTACATGTGTACACTTCAATCGATGCATCTAACCCCTTCAATTGCGCGCGACTCCTTGGCCTTCGCCGGAATCGTGCATTGAATAAGGAATTTCCATGAAAGGCTCGAGAGTATGTTCCCTGCTGATGGCCGCAATAATGGGTGCTTCACTATCCATGGCGGCTGCGGCGCAAGAAACGCTCAAGATCGGCGAGATCAACAGCTACAAGACACAGCCCGCGTTCCTGGGGCCATACAAGAACGGCATGGATCTTGCCGTTGAAGAAATCAACAAGGCGGGCGGAATCAACGGCAAGCAGGTCGAGCTCGTCATCCGCGACGACAACTCCAATACCGGCGACGCCGTCCGTGCCGTCGAAGACCTGCTGGCACGCGACAAGGTCGACGTGCTGACCGGCACCTTCCTGTCGCACATCGGCCTGGCCGTCACCGACTACGCCAAGCACAAGAAGGTCTTCTTCCTGGCCAGCGAGCCGCTCACCGACAAGATCGTCTGGGAAAACGGCAACCCCTATACCTTCAGGCTGCGCGCATCCACCTACATGCAGGTGGCCATGCTGGTGCCCGAGGCCGTGAAGATGAACAAGAAGCGTTGGGCGCTGGTGTATCCCAACTACGAATACGGCCAGTCGGCCGTGGCCACCTTCAAGAAGCTGCTCAAAGAAGCCCAGCCCGACGTCGAGTTCGTCGCCGAGCAGGCCACCCCGCTGGGCAAGGTCGATGCCGCGAACGTCATCCAGGCCCTTGCCGACGCCAAGCCCGACGCCATGTTCAACGTGCTGTTCGCCGCCGACCTGGCCAAGCTGGTGCGCGCCGGAACCCAGCGCAACTTCTTCAAGGATCTTTCCGTAGTCAGCCTGCTTACGGGCGAGCCTGAATACCTCGATCCTCTGGGCAACGAAACCCCCGAGGGCTGGGTGGTAACCGGCTATCCCTGGTACGCCATCGATACGCCCGAGCACAAGAAGTTCCTCGATGCCTACCAGGCCAAGTTCAATGACTATCCGCGCCTGGGCACCATCGTGGGCTACAGCGCCATCAAGTCGCTGGCCGCCGGTATTAAAAAAGCCGGCTCCACCGAGACCGACGCCATGATCAAGGCCTTCAAGGGCCTCGAGGTGGAAACGCCCTTTGGCCAGATCATGTACCGCCCCATCGACCATCAGTCGACCATGGGCGCCTACGTGGGCAAGCTGGCCAAGAAGGACGGCAAGGGCATCATGGTCGACATCCGCTATGTCGACGGCGCCGACGTCCAGCCTTCCGACGAGGAAGTCAAAAAAATGCGTCCGGCCGATTGACCACGCAAGAGCGCGCCGCAATGCGGCGCGCTTCTTCGACCACAAGGCATGAAGAAAAATGGATTTGTCGGGTTTGATCGTCCAGCTCCTGAACGGGCTGGCTGAAGCATCTTCGCTGTTTCTCGTCGCTGCGGGCCTTTCGCTTATTTTCGGCGTTACCCGCATCGTCAACTTTGCGCATGGCTCGCTTTACATGCTGGGCCTTTATGTCGCCTATACGCTGGTCCAGTCCATAGGCCATACGCCGCTGGGGTTCTGGTTCGGCCTTATTGCCGCAGCCCTGCTCATTGGCGCCCTGGGCGCCGCCATCGAGATCATATTATTGCGGCGCATTTATCGTGCGCCCGAGCTTTTCCAGTTGCTGGCCACCTTCGCCCTGGTGCTCATATTCAATGACGCGGCCTTGTGGCTGTGGGGCCCCGAAGACCTTCTCGGCCCCCTGGCGCCTGGCCTGAACGGTTCGTTCATGATCCTGGGCCGCTACTTCCCGTGGTACGACCTGGTGCTTATTTTCATCGGCCCCGTCGTGCTGGGCCTGCTGTGGCTGCTGCTTACTCGTACCCGCTGGGGCACGCTGGTGCGCGCCGCAACGCAAGACCGCGAGATGCTGGGCGCCCTGGGCGTCAACCAGGCCTGGCTGTTCACCGGCGTGTTCGCCCTGGGCGCATTCCTGGCGGGCCTGGGCGGTGCGGTGCAGATTCCCCGCGTTCCAGCAAACCTCACCCTCGACATCAGCGTCATCGGCGATGCCTTCGTCATCGTCGTCGTGGGGGGCATGGGCTCCATTCCCGGCGCCTACATTGCGGCGCTGATCATCGCCGAGCTCAAGGCGCTTTGCATCGCGCTTGGCACGGTCACCATCGGCGGCATCAGCTTTGCCTTTCCCAAGCTCACGCTGGTCGTCGAGTTCATCTTCATGGCCATCGTGCTGGTCTTCCGGCCGTGGGGCCTGTTCGGCCGCCCGCAAGGCCACAGCCGCAACTCGGCACCCATCGAAGCGCCGCTGCGGCGCTCCACCAAGCCGTTCCGGGTGCTTATTGCGGTGGTCATCGCCGTGCTGGTCGCCATTCCGCTGCTGTCCAAGTGGTTCCCGTATGCGCCGGTGCTCATGCTGGACATCATCGTGGCCGCATTGTTCGCCTTGAGCCTGCATTTCATGATGGGACCGGGCGGCATGAACTCTTTCGGCCATGCGGCCTACTTTGGCCTGGGCGCCTACGGGGCCGCACTGCTGCTGAAGGCGGCGGCGTTCTCCATGGGCTGGTCCATCGCCCTGGCGCCGCTGATCGCGGGGGTAGGGGCCCTGGTGTTCGGTTGGTTCTGCATCCGCCTGTCGGGCGTCTACCTGGCCATGCTCACGCTGGCTTTTGCCCAGATCGTCTGGTCCATCGTCTTTCAATGGGACGATTTCACAGGCGGTTCGAACGGGCTTATCGGCATCTGGCCGCCGTCGTGGCTCGAGGGCGACACCTACTACTATTTTGCGCTGGCCGTCGTGCTGGCCGCGGCCCTGCTGCTGCGCCGCATACTTTTTTCGCCGTTCGGCTATGCCATGAGATCGTGCCGCGACTCGACCCTGCGGGCCGACGCGGTGGGCATCGACGTCAAGCGCGTGCAATGGATCACCTTCATCTTGTCCGGCATTTTTGCGGGCCTGGCCGGCGCCTTGTTCGTGTTTTCCAAGGGTAGCGCGGCGCCTGAGGTCATTTCCATCAGCAAGTCGGTCGATGCCCTGGTCATGGTATTGCTCGGCGGGGTGCAAACCCTGATGGGCCCTGTCGTGGGCGCGGCCACCTTCAAGCTGCTGCAGGATTACTTCCTTGGCGCCACGCAATACTGGCACGCCATGTTCGGTGGGGTCATATTGGTGCTTGTGCTGGCCTTCCCGCAAGGCATCGCCGGCTACTTCAAGCAGCTGTTCGAAAACCTGGAATCCCGCCGCCAGAAGGTCAAGGAGAAAGCGGCATGAGCCTGCTCGAAGTCAGAAACCTTTCCAAGAAGTTCGGCGGCAACCTTGCCGTGGACGACATCAGCTTCGATCTTCACCAAGGCGAGCTGCTTGCCCTGATCGGCCCCAACGGCGCCGGCAAGACCACCACCTTCAACATGGTCAACGGCCAATTGAATGCGACGGCCGGCTCGGTGCGGCTGCAGGGCACTGAACTGATCGGCCTGGCCCCGCGCAAGATCGCGCACATGGGCGTGGGGCGCACCTTCCAGATCGCCGCCACCTTTGCCTCGCTGACCGTGGTCGAAAACGTGCAGATGGCGCTGTTGTCGCATTATCGCAAGGTCTATTCCTTTCTTAGCGTGGCGGCCGACCAGTACCGCGACGAGGCGGTGGCGCTGCTCGAACAGGTCGGCATGCAGTCGCAGGCCGACCGCCCATGCAGCGAGCTGGCCTATGGCGATGTCAAAAGGGTGGAACTGGCCATGGGCTTGGCCAACAACCCCAAGCTGCTGCTCATGGACGAGCCCACCGCGGGCATGGCCCCCAAAGAACGCAACGAGCTCATGGCGCTTACCAAGAAGCTGGTGGTCGAGCGCAACATGGCCGTGCTGTTCACCGAGCACAGCATGGACGTGGTCTTCGCCTACGCCGACCGCATGATCGTGCTGGCGCGGGGCAAGCTCATCGCTGAGGGCGATGCCAACCACATTCGAAACCATCCCAAGGTGCAAGAGGTCTACTTCGGCACCGGCAAGACATTCGAAAAGAACCAGAGTACGCAGGCAACGACATGAACCAGACAGCCACCGATAGCGGCCAGCCCCTGCTGGAGATAAACGGCCTGAACGCATGGTATGGCGCGGCCCATATTCTTTTCGACGTCAGCCTGAACGTAAGGCGCGGCGAAGTGGTGGCCCTGATGGGTCGCAATGGCGCGGGCAAATCGACCACCTTCAAGTCCATCATGGGCCTGATGGCGAAATGGAAGGGCGAAGTCAGCTTCATGGGCAAGCGCATAGCCGGACAGCAGCCCTACGAGATTGCGCGGGCCGGCCTGGGCTTCGTACCCGAAGACCGCCGCGTCTTCACCGACCTTTCGGTTACCGAGAACCTCGAGGTGGGCCGCCAGCCCTCACGCAAATGGCCCGACGGCTCGGCCGCGCCCACCTGGACGCCCGAGGCGCTGTATCAGCTGTTTCCCAATCTCGGCGCGATGCAAGACCGCCCGGGCGGTCACATGAGCGGCGGCGAGCAGCAGATGCTCACGGTGGCCCGCACGCTGATGGGCAATCCTTTCCTGGTATTGCTCGATGAGCCCTCCGAAGGGGTGGCGCCGGTGATCGTCGAGCAGATGGCGAACATGATCATCGCGCTCAAGGAGCAGGGGGTCAGTATTCTGCTGTCGGAGCAGAATGTGCATTTTGCCGAACTGGTGTCCGATCGCGTGTATGTGCTTGAAAAGGGGCAGATACGGTATAGCGGGTCGATGGATGAGCTTGCGGCCAATGAGGAAGTGCGGCGGGCTTATTTGACTGTCTAGCTTGGCAGAAAGCGCCGCTACGAATAGATCCAAGCAATCATCTGGCCGGTGGTCAAATCCAGACTATCTGAGTTCTAAAACGCCGTTGGAGGCGGGGCCTCTTCAGGCGGGCGGTCGGGCGGTCCGGCTTTGCCGGACTTCCCGCGTCTGCCTCGTACGCGTGGGCGGCGAAAGAACTCGCCCTCGCCGCTACGCGCCTCGGAACTCGAACAGGCTTTCGCCGACTGCCCCCACGCTCCCTTCGTCAGCACGCGGCGCCCTCCGACGCCCGCCTGAAGAGGCCCCGCCTCCAACGGCTTGCGTTTGTGGCTTGCCCTGCCGTCAGCTCTCACCCTCACGCAAGGCCCGAATCTTCTCCGGTAGTCCTTCCCAGGCTGGCTTGTCCGGCGCGAATCGCATCCGCAGGTATTCCAGCAGCGTTTCCAGTTGCTGGTCGTTCATGCTGTCGCCGAAGCCGGGCATATAGCCCAGTTCGGCCATGGCCGGGTTGTCGATGCCGTGCAGCAGGATCTGGATGGCGTTGTCGGGGCTGTCGCTGTGCAGATTGGTGTTGAGCGCCAGCGAGGGACGGGCGCCGAACAGGGGCGGGCCTTCTCGCGCGTCGTGGCAGACGGCGCAGGCGCCCTGGAAGAGGTTTTCGCCTGCGAGTGACAATACCCGCTGGTCGTTGCGGCTTTGCTCTTCGAGGCGTGCGGCCTGCAGCGCGGGGCTGGCCTCGGTCGAGGGAGCGGGTGCCAGGGTGCCAAGGTAGTGGGCAATGGCGCGCACGTCCTGGTCGGGCAGTTCGGCCATGCTTTGCACCACGGGCGCCATGGGGCCCGATGCCACGCCGTGCAAGGAAGAGTAGCCTGTGCGCAGATAGCGGTACAGTTCGTCTTCGGTCCAGGGAATGGGCGCCTTGGACAGCGCGTTCAGCGCGGGAGCTTCCCAGCCTTCGGCGAAGCCGCCCGCCAGGAAATTTTGCTCGCCCGATTTCTCGGCCCCCAGGGCGTTGCGCGGAGAGTGGCACGCGGCGCAATGGCCCATGCCCTGCACCAGGTAGGCGCCGCGATTCCACAGCGTCGACTGGGAAGAGTCGGGCTGGTAGGTTTCGTTCTTGTGGAACAGCAGGTTCCAGCCGGCCAGCAGGGGGCGCGCACTGTAGGGGAAAGGCAATTGGGTCGGCTCGACCCGGTTCTTTACCGGTTCCTGCGTCATCAGATAGGCGTACAGCGACTGCATGTCGGCGTCGGAAATCTTTGCAAACGCTGTATACGGAAAGGCAGGGTACAGGTGGCGGCCGTCGCGGTGTATGCCTTCGCGCATGGCGCGCTCGAAAGCCGCGTATGACCACGCGCCTATGCCTGTTTCCTTGTCGGGCGTAATGTTGGTGGTGTAGATCTTTCCGAAAGGGGTTTCCAATGCCAGGCCGCCCGCATTGGGAACGCCGCCCTCGGCGGTGTGGCAGACCATGCAGTCGCCCCCGGCCGCGACGAGGCGGCCTCGTTCTATGGCCGCCGCCGAATAGATCGAGGTGTCGACATTTGCCACGGGCGCAATGGCCGGACGCCAGGGCATGGCGGCGACCAGCAGGCTGCCCGCGGCCGCGGCCATGCCGCCCAACAGGGCGTAGGCTGTCTTCTTGGCGCGGCCGCCGCTTTGGGCAAGCGCGAGCCGTTGCTTGAGCTCGCCCGAATCAAAGGGGGGCTGGCGCAGGCGTATGCCTGTGGCGTCGTGGATGGCGTTGGCGATGGCCGCCGCCGCGGGCAGTTCGGCGTCATGGCTCCAGGCCAGGCCGACGGGGCCCTGCTCTACAAGCTGCACCTGGGTCGCCGATTGGGCCAGGGGAAAATCAGTGTCGGCGGTGGCGCCCCAGCTGTCGTGGCCAGAGGCGTCCTGTAGCCAGCGCGCGGCCGCCCTGCGCACGTCTTCTTCGATGCGCGGCGCGCTGGGGGTTTGCAGGGCGCCGGCATTGTGCCCCACGGTCAGCCCGGTCAGGTCGATGGCGCCTGTGGCGGGGTCTACGCGGATGTCGGCCACCCAGGCGGACCAGACTTCGCGAGGGGGCTGCTGGGTTTGATCGATGACATGGGCATAGGCGAACCCCCGGCCTTCGTACGAGTTCTTGCCGCTTTTGCGCGGGCTGCTCCACTTGGCCCGCTCCGCCACCGAGGCGATAAGCTCGCGGCCCGTCGCGTTGTCGATGGCGTCGAGCCTGGCCTGGACGGGGTCGCGGCCCTGAAGGCCGCAGGCTTCGTCGAAGAAGGATTCTTGCGCAAACACCTGCGCGGCGGCGGGCAGGCCCAGCATGCCCGCATAGGGTTGGGAACTGCCCGGCTCTGCATGGCGCGCTTGCGGCGCATAGTCGGCGATGCGCACGATGTGCGCGGGCGGCTGGCCGGCTTCGTACCCGCACAGCATGGCCGCTATCGACGGGCGATGGCCCGCATGCAGGCTGGCCGAGACAAGGAGTTCGCCGGCAGGCGGCGCCGCATTGCCGCTGCCCGCCTGCCCTTGCGATGTGTCGCCTGCAGCCGGCCGCGCAGAGACTTCGATGCTTACGGGCTTGGTATTGAAAGTGTCGGGGTCTTGCTGCACACGCACGGGCCGCCCGCAGGAGCGCGAGAGCAGGGCGGCGTCGACCGCCACGTCGTAGCCTTCGCTGTCTGTCTGCCCATTGGCGATGAGGCGTACGCAGTCTTCGGCGAGCCCGCATAGCTGGGCCAGTTCGCGGCGCAGCGCTTCGCTATGGCGAGTATGGGTCCAGACGACGAGCGTGTCGCCGGAGCGATGAGCGATGGCCCATGCCGGGGCCTGCTGCCGCGGGGCGGGCCAGAAATAGGTGTGCGATATCCGCTCTTCGTTCGGGCCGTGCGGTGTGTTGTTGCTGCCGAGCCTGGCGTGGCTGGCCGCGGTGGCTTCGGGCGCCGGAAGCGGCATTGCCCAGCCGGGCTGCAGCCGGCTTCGTGCTTGTTGCGCCTGCCCCGGCTGCGAGGCGATGATGCCGATGAAATCCTGGCGTACGACAATGTCGACCACGCCCGGCGTGTTGCGGGCGGCATCGGTGTCGAGATGGCTGAGGCGCGCGCCCGTGTAGGCCGTGCCGTTCCAGGCCATGCCCGGCGGACGCTGCGTGACGGCGTGCAGCAGTTCGCTCGCGGCAGGAGGCGCGATGCTGGAGGAACCCGCACGAGAGGCCGCGCCCTGCACGGGCCCTTGCACCGGGAGCGTCATGGCTGGGCTTGCGCGGCCTGGACCGCCGAGGCCATGATTTCAACATGGGTGCCGCAGCGGCACAGGTTGAACTTGAGCTCGTTGCGGATCTGTTGCTCGGTAGGGTGCGGATTGCGATTGAGCAGGGCCTGGAGCGTCATGATCATGCCGTTGAGGCAGTAGCCGCACTGCGCGCCCTGCTGGTCGATGAAGGCCTGCTGGATGGGAGCGAGCCGCTCGGGGGTGCCCAATCCTTCGAGCGTGGTGACCTCGTGCCCCGCCACGCCCTTGACGGGTATGACACAGGACCGGGCCGCCACGCCGTCGACCAGCACCGTACAGGCGCCGCATTCGCCCAAGCCGCAGCCGAACTTGGGGCCGTTCAGCTGCAGGTCGTTGCGCAGGATATAAAGAAGAGGGGTGTCTGCCTCGACCTGCAGTTGGTGCGTTTGCCCGTTGACGACGAGGGTTTGTGTCTCTGTGCGGCGTTTCATGCTCTTGTTCAGGTGTGTGCGGGTGCGCTCACGAGCGGCTCGTTGAACACATCATAGCCGAAGCACCAGTCGGGGTTTTCATTGGTGCGCAGCCACGTATTGTTGTGCGAAACCAGCTGGACCTTGCTTGCGCGCTCGGCGCGGTTGGCCTTGTACAGGTCGAATACCGCCGAGTGGTCGCTGAAGCCCAGCTCTTGGAAGCATCGTAGCAGCATGGCGGCGTCTTCGATAGCCATGGCGGCGCCCTGGGCCATGTGGGGCTTCATGGGGTGGCAGGCATCGCCAAGCAGCACCAGGCGCCCGCGGCTCCACAGGGGCAGCGGCTCGCGCTCGAGCAGCGGCCAGCGCGTGACTTCTTCGGTACCCTCGATAAGCGCCTGCACGGAAGAGTGCCAGCCGTCGAAGGTGGCGCGCATTTCGTCCTTGGTGCAGGGCAACCAGCTCTTGCTCATGTCCCAGCTTTCTTCGGGCACGCCCGTGACGTAGTAGATTTCGTCGCGCTTGCTGGTAACGAAGTAGACCATCATGTGGCGATCGCCGGCCCACCACTTGCAGCACATGTCGAAGGGCAGGGCGCCGCTGTCGACGGGGGTGGGAAACACGGCGCGGTGCGCCACGTAGCCGCTGTAGATGGGCAGCTCCGCCCCAAGCAGGGAATCGCGGATCTTCGAGTTGATGCCGTCGGCGCCGATGACGATGTCGGCCGTTTCGGTCGTGCCGTCGGTAAAGGTCAGCAGCACGTCGTCGCCGCGGTCTTCGACTTTGTCGAGCTTCTTGTTGAACTCGAGTATGCCCGGCGGCAGGGCGTCGGTCATGAGCTTGTGGAAGTCGCCGCGGTGTACGGTCAGGTACGAGGCGCCATAGTGCGACAGGGCGTAATCGCCCAGGGGGATCTGGGCAAGGACGTCGCCGGTGATGCCGTCGCGGCTGTACCAGTAGTCGGGATGGGCGCCGGTGCGGTTCAGTTCGTCTTCGATGCCTATGCGGCGCATGATCTTCATGACGTTGGGGCCCAGGTGTATGCCCGCGCCCAGGCGCGAGAAGGCGGGCGCCTGTTCGTACACCTTGACGTTCAGGCCTGCCTTGGCCATAAGGGCGGCGCAAGCCGTGCCGCCGAGTCCGGCGCCGATGATGGCGAGTTTGGGGCTGCGATTCATGGTGTCTCTCCTGTTGGTGCGTTCTTTCTGGAACGTATAATTTAAGTGTATACGCTTTAATTTTTCAGGTAAAGAGATTTTTTCACCCGCAAGGAAGAGAGCTGTCCCTGCTGTCCCTATGGGAATGGTTTGCTAAAAATAGAGTTGATTCATAGTGGTTTACCCTTAGTATTGCCTAAGGGAAGCCGCGTGGAACTTTATTTTCACGCCTATTTGCAGTATGGTGAAAATTCAACGTATACGTTGTATTAAACCCTTAGCGACGCACCCCGCGCCGCCACCAGGCAATATAAGGTGTGCCCTATGTCGTTCGCTCATCCCCAAGAACAGCTTCAGGCTCTATTCGATCGCCCCGGCGCCTTGCTGGTAACGCGCGCGGCGGGCAAGGCTCCCAAGCCGCCTCCACGCCAGCCGGGCATCGCGTCCGACTACGTACAGCCCTACGACGACATCTTCATTGCCATGCTTGCCGAAGGCAGGGTGCAGGCCTTCAACGGCCACGTCGATCTCGGAACGGGTGTGCGCACTGCGTTGGCCCAGGTGGTGGCCGAAGAGCTCGACATCGATTTCGGCCTGGTCGACATGATTCTCGGCCATACCTCGGCCACGCCCAACCAGGGGCCCACGATCGCCAGCGCCACCCTGCAGATATCGGCCGTTCCGCTGCGCCAGGCAGCGGCCCAGGCCAGGCATCACCTGGTGGGCAAGGCCGCGGCGCAGTGGGGCGTCGAGGCGCAGGCCCTCTCCGTGGCCAACGGCGTCATCAGCGCGCCCGACGGGCGTTCGGCCACTTATTGGTCATTGCTCCAGGGCGAGCAGGTCAGGCTGGAGCACGACGCACAGGTTGCCACCAAGCCGGCTTCGCAATACACGACCATCGGCAAATCCATACCCCGGGTCGATATTCCCGCCAAGGCGACGGGCCAGCTGGTGTTCGTGCACGACGTCCGGGTTCCGGGCATGTGGCACGCTCGGGTGGTGCGGCCCCCCTATGTGGGCCGCGACAGCGGCGACTTCGTCGGCAACAGCCTCATTTCCATCGACGAATCCTCAGTGGCGCACATCGCGCCCGAGATACGCGTGGTGGCCATTGGTGACTTCGTTGCGGTGGCCGCCGAACGCGAAGAACACGCCATCAAGGCCGCCAAGGCGCTGAAGGTAGTCTGGAAGCAGCCTCCCGACCTTATCGATCTGTCCGACCTCGACACGGCCATACGCGCGCAGCCCTATCAAGAACGCGTGCTGCTCGAGCAAGAGCAGGTGGGTGCAGAAACCCCGGCTGGCGTATCGCTTGAATGCAGCTATCTCTGGCCTTACCAGATGCATGCTTCGGTGGGCCCCTCCTGTTCGGTTGCAGACTACCAAGAGGGACATGTGCGCGTATGGTCCGGAAGCCAGAACCCGCACATGCTGCGGGTAGAGCTGGGCCGGCTGCTTCAGCTGGACGAAGGCCAGATCGAAGTCATCCGCATGGAAGCCTCGGGCTGCTATGGCCGCAACTGCGCCGACGACGTCTGCGCTGACGCCGCGCTGGTGTCGCGCGCCATCGGCAGGCCGGTGCGAGTGCAGCTCACCCGTGAGCAAGAGCACGGCTGGGAACCCAAGGGCTCGGCCCAGCTTATCGATGTGGCGGGCGGCCTCGACACGCACGGCGAATTGCGCTCTTACGAGCTCACCACGCGCTATCCGTCCAACGATGCGCCCACGCTGGCGCTGCTGCTTACTGGCACCACCAGCGCCGAGCCGCGCATGCTCGAGATGGGCGACCGCACGGCAGTGCCGCCCTACAGCTATCCCAACATGCGTGTGGTGTGCCACGACATGGCCGCCATTGTGCGGTCGGCATGGCTAAGGGGGGTTTCGGCCCTGCCCAATTCTTACGCGCATGATTCCTTCATCGACGAACTGGCCGTCGCCGCCGGGCGCGATCCGGTTGAATTCCGCGCAAGCAACCTCAGCGATGAACGCGCCCGCGATGTCCTGCTCGAAACGGCACGCCACGCGGGCTGGCAGGCGGGCAGCCGTGGTTCGCGCGGCCGCCCCGATGCCGACGGCATGCTGCACGGGCGCGGCGTTGCCTATGCCCGGTATACGCACAGCCGCTTCCCGGGCTTCGGCGCTTCCTGGAACGCCTGGGTCGTCGACCTTTCCGTTCACGCGGCCACGGGGCGAGTGACTGTCACTCGCGTCGTCGTGGGCCAGGACACCGGCATGGTCGTCAACCCCGACGGCGTGCGGCACCAGATACAGGGCAACATCATCCAGATGCTCAGCCGCACGCTCAAAGAAGAGGTGGCCTTCAATGCGCGCGGCGTGGTCGACCTCGAGTGGGGGGCCTATCCCATCATTTCCTTTACCGACATCCCGCCCATCGAGGTGGTGCAGGTTCAGCGCCAGGATCAACCCCCCATGGGGGCGGGCGAGTCGTCTTCGGTGCCCGCGCCGGCCGCCATCGCCAATGCGCTCTTCGATGCAACGGGCCAGCGCTTTCGCTCGGCGCCGTTCACGCCCGACAAGATACTGCGGGCGCTTGAAGGCGCCGAAGCGATTGAAGCTCTGGCCTGAGCGGCGGTGATTTTGCAAGAATGGCAGCGGCGGCCGTGTTGCCGCCGCTGCCGTGTTTTTCGGGGTTGGTCAGGGCACCAGGGCAAGGCCCACGCGCACCTGACCGGGGCTTTTCTGGTTGTAGCCCAGCAGTGTTTCGCCATAGCCCCTGAAATACTGCACGTGCAGATAGCCGTTCATGTTCAGGAAGGTGCGGCGCAAGGGCCAAGCAGCTTCGAACTGCATGGCATTGCGGCCCTCGGTGCCCTGGCGGTACAGGCCCGTCAGGACCAGGCCGTCGTCCTGGGCCCAGCGCAGCTTCCAGTCGACGTGCCCCGCATAGTGGGCATAATCGTCATTGTCAGGCTTGGCGAAATAAGCCTTGACGCGCGGCGTGAACGCCAGGGTGCTGCCGCCGTCAAAGCGATATCTGAACTCGGGCTGTATGAATACATCATTGAGCGAGCGCGATTCTTCGCCGCTTTTGCCGTTGGACTTGTGTTCGACACCCGCGGCCAGGCCCAGGTAGAAGGGGCTGTGTTCTTCAGGGCTCCAGATGCGCTCGCGGTGCCAGAACAGGCTGGGGTTGTAGGTTACGTCGACGAAGGGCTTCGATTCGCCGTCCAGGTCCCACAGGGCAAGCTGGGTATAGCCCAGATAGATATGATTGAAGAAGCGTGGCCGGGTGGGGTCGTCGGGCGTGGCAAGCCGATACTTGAAGCTGAGCTGGAAGCGCGCGTTGGTGCCGCCTCTTTGCCCTACGCCGAAATAGATCGGTTCGTAGGTGGATATGGCGTTGCGGAATTTCTCGAACGCCGCGGCACTGGCGTCTGTGCCTGCGGCCGCCACCGTGGCGGTTGCCGGAGGAGGCGGACCCTGGCTGGCATCGGCCCCTGCCGCCGCCACGACATTGTCGGGCAGCGGCGGATCCTGAGTGGCGCCCGGAGCGGCCGCGCCGGCGTCCACCACGGGGGTCAAGGCGGGCGAACTTGCCACCTGGCTGTCCTGCAAGGGGCTGGTGTCCAGTGCCAGCAGCACCGGTTCACCCTCGATGTTCAGGGCCTGCAGGCCGTTGGCCTCGGTAGGCACGACCGCCTTCCATGAAAAGGCCGCAAAGTTGTTGACAGGCAATTCGACCGGCTGGGCCGAGGCTTCCAGGTAGGCCAGGCTTCTTATCGTTTTCCCTTGCTCGTTGCGCCATTGCAACACCAGGTTCTTGGGCGGCGTCCAGCTCAGGGCATCATCGGTATCGTTGAACAGCATGCCCTTGATGCGCACGGTTTCGCCGGCCGAGGCCTGGATGGTGTCGAGCTGATAGCTCATGCCCGCCGAGGCGCCGCCGGCATACAGGCCGCTTGCCAGCGCCAGGGTGACAAGGGGAATCGCCACGTCAAAGCGGGCGCGAGCGCCTGGATTGCGATGTCGAACCGCACCGGGCTGTTTTAGCAGGGGTTGTTTCATGGGATAAGGGCTATTCGGTATTTCCATTGCCGGAAACTTTAGCACTTGCCCCACGGGGTGTCGCTACCGCTTGTAAATGTTTTATCTTTCGCCCTGTTTCCCCTGTGTGGGTGCCCTAAAACAAGTGTTGTTTTTCAAGTTTTGCGCGAGCACGGTAAAATGCGGGCACTCTTCACATGCGTCAGTAGCTCAGCTGGATAGAGCACGGGCCTTCTAAGCCTGAGGTCGGGGGTTCGAGACCCTCCTGACGCGCCACTTTCAAGCGTTGACTGGCTCTACAGTGAGCTTTACACCTGCGGCGCGGGCTAGTTTTAGCACCGTGTCATAGCGAGGCTTGGCTCCGGGGGCGAGCGCCTTGTATAGGCTCTCACGGCCAAGGCCAGCGTCTTTAGCCATTTTGGTCATGCCGCGAGCCTTGGCCACGTCGGCAAGCGCCGCCAGGAACAGGGCGGGATCGTCCTCTTCCAGAGCGGCTGAGAGGTATTCAGCGATAGCATCTTCGCTGTCGAGGTACTCTGCTGCATCGAATGGTGCGATTTTGATGGTGCTCATAGTTGTTCCTCTTGAATTTTCTTCCACATGGCAATAGCGGTCTTGATGTCCTGCTTTTGGGTGGATTTATCTCCGCCATTGAGTAGAAGGTAGACCACGCGGCCCTCGCGTGCGTAGTAGAGCCGATAACCAGGGCCGAAGTGGATGCGCATTTCCCATACGCCATCACCGATCGACTTCACGTCACCGAAGTTTCCTTGGCTGGCTTGTCTGATTCGGACCACGATCTTGGCCCGGGCTTTTAGGTCTTTCAGACCGGCTAACCAGGCAGTGAATGTCTCGGTCCGGTTGATCGTGTTCATGAACAGAATTGTATCCAAGCGGATACTTCAATGCAACTGCTTTTCGCCCCGCGCTGGAGCGGGGCTATTGCTTAGACTTTCATCGGGTCATGCCCCTGAAGTGCTTCTTCTCTGTCGCCTACAATGGCGGCGCATGACAAGAAAGAGATCCACCCCGAAGAAACGCACATCCAGAGTCAGGAAGCCGGCAGGCCGCTTCAAGCGGTTCTTCCGGGCGCTTGTTGTTTCCGCCGTCACATCGTTCAGCGCGGCCAGCTGTGTGCTCAACCCGCAGTTGCGCGAGCAGGTTCCGCTCGAACCGATTCTGTCGCAGTTGGGCCTGCCCAGCCAGGAACAGACCGCGCCACTTGTGCCGGCCACCGGCCCGCGGGTCCAGACTAATTTCGCCCAATGCCGCCAGTTCTTCCCGGGCGGACAGCCGCCAGTCGTACCAGCCGGCCCGGCCCTGCGCGAGCTGTGCTTTTCGTCGTTCGCCATATTGCACAGCGGCCAGACCAAGACGCCGGTATTTGTCGCTGAGCGCCTAAACCGTCAGATGCTAATCCGGGGGCAGGGGATAGGGCGCGCCAACCGGTTCTACACAGAGGCGCGATTGCCGGCCGCCGAACGCGCCGAGCTGGATGACTATCGCGGCTCCGGCTACTCGCGCGGACACATGGCGCCCGCCGGCGATATGGATACGGCTGAGGCCATGGCGCAAAGCTTTAGCCTTGCCAACATGGTGCCGCAGGATCAGCGACAGAATGCGGGTCCGTGGAGCAAGATCGAGGCCGATACCCGCAAGTACATCATGCGGGCGAAGGGCGACGTGTACGTGTTTACCGGGCCGGTGTATGCGCAGCGGTCAGAGCAAATCGGGGCGGGGCGGGTGGCGGTGCCGAGCTATCTGTTCAAAGTTGTGTATGACACGACGAAGGGGCGGTCATGGGTGTACTGGCAGGCGAATAGTCCAGATGCCAAGGCTGGGTCGCCGATTAGCTACGCCGAATTTGTGAGGCGAACGGGGATGCAACTCTTGCCTTGAGGTCGAAGCAGGCAAAAGAGTCGTCGAAAGCCGATTTTCCAGCCCTAGGCCTCGTCCCGCGCCAACAAATAGTGCACCGAGAAAAAAAGCTGCTCGGCTGATCGACAATCATGGCTGTGCATTGCAGCCTGGCTGGGCCATGCCTCTTCTTCGCGTTCATGCGTCAGCCTGTGATGCGCATGAATCAGTCCGCGCAGGGGTGGGGCGAGTTGTTCGAGCATGCTGCACTCAGCATCGGAAAAATGCGGCGAGCCGGCGCGGCGGTAGAGGCTCAGGTAATAAGTTTGCCCGTTCTTTTCAAAGATCAGGCTGCACTTGGCGCCAAAGCCGAGATACCGGCGAAGAGGATCCGGCTGCGACGCCGCGCTGTTGTGCACCTCGGTGTGTGCCCCCTTGTCATTGCCGTATCGGGCAACCCGGTCGAAAAGCGGGTCGAGCTGAAAGTATTTTCTGCAATAAAGCCGTGAAAGACGGGCGGCCGCCTGGGGCGCCAGCAGGGTTCCGGTATTGAATATCGGTTCGAAGCCGCTGGATTCGTCCAGTGCGAACAGAGCAAGCTGATCGACATCCGCATACTTGCGCACTAATTCCAGCAGGGCCGTTGCAAAAGCAGGTTCGCCCAGCACGGCGGCCAGGTGACCCATTGACGTGACTTCCAGCGCGGAATCTGCGCCGTCCATCGAATGTCGTGCCGTAATGCCTTGAACGAAAATTGACATGGCGTGCTGGGTTGACTTATTAGGGTTTGCGCGAAGTTCAGGAATCTTGACCAGATACTTAATATATTATCTAATTATCTAACATATTAACCATCATGAGAAGAGGGTGAGATGAGACAAACTTGGCGCGCGCTCTGCGCATCTACCGCCACCGTTGTGCTTGCGGCGTTTGCCGCGGGCGCCCAGGCGGAAACCGTGAATGTGGGCGTTACCGTGCCCACCACCGGCCCGGCTGCCATTCTGGGAATCGGGGCTCGTAATGCTATTAGCCTTTTCCCGAAGCAGGTTGCAGGCTTCGACGTCAATTTCAAGGTGCTTGACGATGCCAGCGACACCACTACATCCGTCAAGAACGCCAATCAGTATCTCAGCGAGGGGGTCGACTTGATCGTGGGTTCATCCACGTCGCCGCAATCGCTGGCCATCATCGAGGCCATCGCTGGGCGGGAAACCCCCCTGATTGCCTTGGGCGCCTCGTCGCGACTGGTCCTGCCGATGGACGACAAAAGAAAATGGGTGTTCAAGACGGCGGCCAACGATTCGCTGATGGCGCAGGCCATTATCGAACACATGGCTGCCCACAACGTGAAGACGCTGGGGTTCATCGGGTTTGCCGACGCATATGGCGACAGCTGGCTCAATGAAATCACGCCGCTTGCCAAGAAGCACGGCATTGACCTGCGCGTGACCGAACGCTTCCATTCCAAGGACAACAGCGTTACCGGCCAGGTGCTGCGCGTTATCGCCGCCGACGTCGATGCCGTCCTGGTGGCGGGCTCGGGAACACCCGCCGCGCTGCCCCATGCCACCCTGACAGAGCGGGGCTACAAAGGCCTGGTCTACCAGACCCACGGCGCGGCCAACGAAGACTTCCTGCGTGTGGGCGGCAAGGCCTTGAACGGCGGCTTCCTGCCGGTCGGCCCCAATCTTGTCTGGGAACAACTGCCCGACGACTATCCCACCAAGGCGGCGAGCGCAAAGTTCGTGCCGATGTACGAGGCCAAGTTCGGCGAGAAATCGCGTTCGAACTTCGCGGCGCAGGCTTACGACGTGCTGCTGCTTCTCGAGCGCGCCTTGCCCGAGGCGGCAAAAGTGGCCAAGCCGGGCACCAAAGAGTTTCGTATCGCGTTGCGCGATGCTCTTGAAAAGACAAGCGACTTGCGTGCCAACGCGGGGGTTTTCAACATGACGCCTGAAGACCACTCGGGCCTGGATGCCCGTGCCCGTGTCATGGTCAAGATCCAGGACGGTGAATGGGTGCTGGATAAGGCCGCTAAGTAAACCGCTGGGGCCCGGCGCTTAGGCGCCGGCTTTCTCGGCATCTCGTTTTGAGCGGATGCGAGCCTGCTTTCGAGGTTCGCTTTCCTCAACCGGGCCGGGTAGCGAAATAAGTTGGTCCAATAGGGCGTAGGCGTTCAACAGGCCGTCTCGCCCTAATTGCTTTTCAAGAGTGCCGTATTGCACCTCGATAGAGCGGCTGATGTGGTCGACGAGGTCGCGGCTTTGGTCGGTAAGGCCGACAAATACTTTGCGCTGGTCGATTGCAAGCCGGTGGCGCACGATGAGGCCGTTGCGTTCCATGCGATCGAGCACGCCGCTAAGGCTGGGGGCCAAAATGCACGATTCCACGGCGATGCGGCCGGTTTCCATTTCTCCCCATTCGTTCAATACCCGGATCACGCGCCATTGCTGTTCGGTCAGGCCATGTTCTTTGAGGCTTTTGCGGAAATAGCGCATGACGGATTCTCGCGCCCGCAGCAGAAGCATGGGTAGATTGCGGTGCTGAAACTTGTTGCTCATGGGTTCCGGCGAGAACGAGGCTGAAGGCGGTGTGGAAGCTGGCATAGCTGCCGATTATACTGGGCGAAATACTTAGTATATTTTCTAATTGATTAATGTATTAAGTTGTCAGAAGCGGCAAGGGCTTCTGAAAAGAACATGGATTTCATGAAAAATAATATTAAAACAATGGATTAAGAAGGTTTTTCTTATCGCCAACCAATATGAAAGCCAATGCCTTGTACCCTGTTGAGGGTATGGAAATCTTGCCGCTGGCCGATATACTTTTTATATGCGGCACTGAAACAGACATTTTCAGCCGGTCGACGCCAATAGAACAGCGGGGGTGCCATATGTGCGCGCCGGGCCCGCGATAAAAGTACAGGCCGATCAGAACCAGGAGACAAGCATGTTCTTGAAAAACACGTGGTATGTGGCCGCTTGGTCGCATGAAATAAACAACGAGGCCTTGCTGGGGCGCACCATCATCGGCACGCCGGTGGTGTTCTGGCGCGATGCCAAAGGCGAAGTGGCGGCTTTTCCCGATCGCTGCCCCCATCGCGGCGCACCCCTGTCGAAGGGCCGCGTCGAAGGCAGCACGCTGCGCTGCATGTATCACGGCATGACCTTCAACGGCCAGGGCGCCTGTACCTACGTTCCGGGCGGCCAAGAACGCATTCCCGCCGCGGCCAATCTGCATCGCTTCCCGGTGGTAGAGCGCAACAACTGGGCGTGGATCTGGATGGGCGAGGCCGACAAGGCCGATCCGTCGCTTATTCCCGATACCTATTGGCTCGACAGCCCCGAGTGGCGCTACAAGCCCGACTACATGCACTACGGCGTCAATTACCTGCTTATCGCCGACAACCTGCTCGATTTTTCCCACCTGGCTTTCGTGCACGAGAAAACGCTGGGCGGCAGCGCTGGCTATGCCGACGTGCGGCCCGAGATCGAAAGGCTGGACAACGGCTTGCGAGTCAGCCGCTGGTACATGGATTCCCCCCCGGCCCCCTTCGTCAAGAACCTGGTTGGCTGGACCGATAACGTCGACCGCTGGAATATGTACGACTTTGTCGTGCCCGGGGTGTTCTTGATGGATTCGGGCAGTGCGCCGGTGGGCACGGGCGCGCGCGAAGGCGATCGCAGCCAGGCGGTGCAGTTTCGCAGCGCCCAGGCCATTACGCCCGAAACCGAAAACAGCACGCATTATTTCTTCTCGCAGGCGCACAACTTCTCTATTGACGACCCAAGCGTGACCGAGACGCTGCACGCGGGCTTGCTGGCGGGCTTCAAAGAAGACTGGGACATGATCCACGCGCAAGCCGCCAGCCTGGCCCTTGATCCCGATTTCAAGATGATGCCCCTGAATGTGGACAATGCCCTGGGAAACTTCAGGGCCTTGATGAAAAAGCTTGTTTCGTCCGAGCAAGCCTTGTCCCGCGCGGCCTGACAGTGCCAGTACAGTAGGAGCAACCGACATGACTCTTCCATCTTCCCCCGTATTGCAGGCGCTTAAGAAAAGCGCCTCATCCATGGCCAACCGCAATACGCCCTTTGTCTATAACGAGTGGTACGTGGCCGCATTTGCGCAAGAGGTCAGCCGCGAATTCCTGCCGCGCATCCTGCTCGGAAAGCGCGTGATGCTGTTTCGCACTGAAACGGGTCAGGCGGTGGCCTTGTCAGACCGCTGCGCCCACCGGGCCTACCCCTTGTCCCTGGGCAAGCTCGACGGCGATACCATTGTGTGCGGCTACCATGGCTTCCGGTTCAACACAGAGGGCAATTGCATCGAGGTGCCGTCGTCTTCCAAGTGTCCGAAAGACCTGGGGGTGGCGCGCTACAAGGTGGCGGAACGCGGCCCGCTGGTGTGGATCTGGATGGGCGACCCCGACCAGGCCGATGAATCGCGGCTGCCCGAGCATGAATGGCTGTGCGACGAATCGGCGTGGGCCACGTCAAGCGGTTATTTCAACCTGCAGTCCAACTATGTCAGCATGCACGAGAACCTGCTCGACCTGACCCATCTTTCTTTTCTGCATGCCGCTACTTTCGGTACCCCCGATTATGCGCGCGCCGAATTCCGCTCCGAGATCAGTCAGGGCTATTTTGCGCTGCATCGCGATGTGGTACCCACCACGCTGCCGGCGCTATGGGCCAAGCCCACGGGGCTTGAAGGCTGCGCCACCGCGGCGCGCATCGTAAAGTCAGAGTTCAAGTCTCCGGCATTTCATCAAGTGAACGTTTCGTTCTACGACAGCAAGCTGGCCGAGCAAGACCGACGGGTATCACGTATAAAGACGGCCCACATCCTGACGCCGCAGACCAACTCCAGCTGCCATTACTTCATTGTGCACGGACGTGATTTCGGCCTGGAGGACGATGCCATCACGGGTTTCATGCACGAGAATCTGTTCAAGGCCTTCCAGGAGGACGTCGACGGCATGGCGGCGCTTGAACAGGTATGGGAAACCACCGACCCGGACGATATGTACGAAATCTCGGTGGTGTCCGACGGCCCGTCGGTGGCCATGCGGCGCTACCTTAAACAACGAGCCGATGCCGAGGCGGCCGCACGAGCTTTACCGAACGCTTCTGTACAAACGGTGTCGACGGCCGAAACACCCAGCCGCAAGGCCGAAACGGCCTGATGCCAAGCCCGGAAACGGCTGCGCCTTATCAGGCCATTGCGCGGCTGATCACAGCGATCGGCCGCGACGACTTTGGCGCTGCCGCGTTCGACCTGGTCAGCCGCGAGGTACAGGCAGACCATATCGTGGTGCAGTTCGTAGAAGGCCATCGCATCAGCGGCCTGTTTACGCAGGGCAGGGTTCTGGCGCGCGTTGCCGATGCCGTCAATCGGCGCTATCTCGAGCGTTATCACATGCTTGATCGCAGCCTGTCGTCGTTTCGAGACCTGGGAGACGGCGCTCCGGTCGTGACGCGCTTTGATCCCAAGCTGAATGACTCCCCCACCTACACGACTTACTTTTTTGAAAGAACGGGCTTGTGCGACAAGCTTTCGATTGTGAGCAATCGCGGCGACAGCATGGTGTGCTGCAATTTATACCGCCTCGAGGCGTCGGGCCCGTTCGACCAGCACAATGTAGAACGCGCCGGGCAAGTGGCGCCGGTGCTCATGGCAGCCCTGTGGCGGCATGCGGGCGAAGCGGGCAAGGTCAATTTGCCCAGCATGAAAGCAGGCGCCGAACCCGGAGAAGCCGAGCGCCAGTCCTTGGCGGCCTTGTCGCAGCGAGAGCTCGAGGTCTGCAAAAGGCTGCTGGCCGGAGCCAGCACCGAAGGCGTGGCGCTCGATCTTGGAATCAGTCCGCATACGGTACGGACATTGCGCAAGCGGCTGTACAAGAAGCTTCAGGTCAATTCGCTGGGCGATCTCTTTGCCCGCTACCTGAGCGTCATGTCGGCGGTTTCGAGCGGAGAGCGTTGAAGCGGCGAGGGGGGCGCAGCATGTGCCGCCATGCGGTCGGTGGTTGTAAACCAGATGTCGTCGCGAGAGCAAAGTTGCTGTAGAAGCTGCTCGAGGTGGCTGGAGCGGTAGGGCTGCCCTATCAGCCAAGGATGCAGGTTCAGAATAAGCAGGCGGCCGCCATTGACGCCTTCCTGGCAGAGACGCTGCACGGCGTCAAGTACCGAGCGGCACCATCGCTGCATGGATATTTTACGGTGCCAATGGGCCATGACGTCATCCAGGTCGGCGCTCATGGGCAAAGACAGAATTGTCCCATTGGGGGTTGCCATTGGGACGACACGCTCATCATGCGGCCAGTCCAGCAGGTAGCTGATACCCTGTTCGGCAAGCAAGCTCGGGGTGCGTGTGGATTCCCCGTATTCAGCCCCGTGCCAACCACATATCTTAGAGCCCGCCAGTTGCCGTAGCGGCGTCAACGAGCGGTCCAGGTAGTCGCGTTCCTGGACTTCGGTCAGGTGCTCCCCGATTACCTCGGTCACGCTGACGCCATGGCCGGCAATGTCCCAGCCCAACGCCATCGCCGTCGTAACGACTTCGCTACGAGTTGTTGCTACATGGGCGTCTGCCGCAAGCGTCGCCTTGAGGCCAGCCTTTTCAATGATGTTCATGACACGGAAGACACCCACCCGGTTTCCGTACTCGCGTATGGAGAACGCCCGAAAGTCGGGATAGGGGCCGCGGCCGAATCCGCCTGGAACATTGGGCGGCGTAAAGGCATGTGGCGCGGGATACAGGTCGTAGTATTCCGCGCTTACGACCAGGGCCAACGCTAGAGGCTTTGCCCCCGGCCACGTCAGTGGCGCTAGCTGGTGGACGGAGTCTCGTGCGTAAAAGCTGTGTTCAGTCGATTGCGGATTCATTGCCCGACCCCGTTCAGATAAGCCATGGCATTGTCGTAGCAATGCGCCATGTAATGATCTGAGATCTCGCTTCCGGTTGCATGCCAGACCCCCTCGTACGATCGAAGATACTCAAATATTTCTTCGAGGTATTTGATTCGGTGCGCCTGGCCAAAGAGCGAAGGATGCAATGAGACGCACATGACTTTCCCGCTGTGTTCGCCTTCGCGGTACAGCACGTCGAAATGCCGCTTGACCATGTCCACGAAATCTTCCGCCTCGAACGCGGAGCCTAGAAACGGCGAGTCGTTGATGTCCATGGCGTATGGCATTGAAATCAGCCTTCCCGATCGCACGCGAAGCGGCGTTGGCATGTCGTCATGAAACCAATCGCTATGGTAGGTGAAGCCCAGTTGCGCGAGGATATCCGGGGTGTTTTCAGTGGCGGCCTGGGGGCCGGGCCCGCCAGTGCCTTTTAGTGTCTTTCCTGTTTGTTCATGCACGATCTGCCGCATGCGCCGGTAGTAGGCGGCTTCTTCGGTTCCAGCCAGGCCATGCACGAATCGCGTGTTGTTGATGCCGTGGCCCAGGTAGTCCCAATCCCGTTCAACCATGGCGTCGCGGATGCTGGGGTTCTGAATCAGTGCTTCGGCATTGAGCACCGCGGTGCAGCGCATGCCATGGCGGTCCACTGCCTCAAGCATGCGCCAGAAGCCCACGCGGTTTGCGAAGTCTTGACGCCCGTACATCATCACATCAGGCGCGGGCACGCGGGCCCACGCATTGATCCATGCGTTTTCGGGCGGCAGATACTCGTAATGCAGGACATTGGGACATATCCACAAGGCGACTCGTGCCTTGTTCGGCCATCTGACAGGCGGAAGGGACGACGAAACGGCGTTTTGAAGCCACTCTTGGCGAGATCGTTGCCGTGGGGTCGGGGGGAGGGGCGAGCGATAGGAATATTGGAGCATGATGCAAGTCGAGTGGCGGATCAGCAGTTGGGGCATGCAGTAATTTCAGTTTATATCACACAAAACTCAATTAATGTATATTGCAATAGTTGTGATATACAAATAAAATTAAATCAATTGGGGCTAATGGTCTGCCCCTTCGTCATACAGGAGTTCAAAATGCTAACCAGTGAAGACAACAAGCGTTTGACGCAAGTGGGGCCGGGCACCCCTCTGGGGAATTTCTTTCGCCGTTACTGGATTCCGGCCGCAGTGCTCGAAGAAATCAAGGAACCCGGTGGTGCGCCCGTGCGGGTCGGTCTGTTGGGCGAGAAGCTGGTGGCATTTCGAGACCCCGACGGCGAGCCCGGCCTGATGAAAGAGCACTGTCCGCACCGCGGGGCCTCGTTGGCTTATGGCCGCAACGAGTCCGGGGGACTGCGCTGCCTGTACCACGGTTGGAAAATGGCGCATAACGGAAGCATTTCAGACATGCCGCCCGAGCCGCCCGAATCCAGAATGAAAGACGTGCTCAAGCACACGGCCTATCCGGTACAAGAGGCCGGTGGTATTCTCTGGACATATATGGGGCCGGCTGAAAACATGCCTCCGTTCCCCCGCTTCCCTTGGCTCGATTTACCCGAAGGGCAGCTATTGGTCGTCAAGATGTTCCAGGACAACAACTACCTGCAGGGCCTGGAGGGCGACCTCGATCCGGCCCACCCCAATTATCTTCATAAGGATTTCGACGAAGAAATCGCCCGCCAAAGCTGGTCGGGGGCGGGCTGGAAGTCCATCAGCAACCTGATGTCCGACGGCGCGCCGGCGATTCATGTGGAAGAGACGCCTCAGCTGATGCGGGTGGGGGCGGTGCGCAAAACAGACGAACCAGGCGTCGCCTATGTGCGTACGACAGAGTGGGTGGCTCCTTTTTACACCCACATTGCTACGGGGCCGAATGAATCGCAGTTGTTCAAGGCTTGGCTGCCTATAGACGACTATTCGTGTTTTACCTTTTATATTCACTACGACACGCGCAAGAAGCTGGACGTGCCCGCCATTTATTCAAATTGGGGGCATAGAACGCAGTACCCGGATTATCGAACGCCGCACACGCTGGAGAACAAGCACCTGCAAGACCGCAAGATGATGGTGGATGGTAACTTCTCGGGGGTCTCGGGCGCGGCGGTGCAAGATCGCGCGGTCCAGGAAAGCATGGGCGCGATCTTCGATCGTACGCAAGAGCACTTGGGCACCAGCGACAAGGCCGTCATCTTCTATCGGCGGCTCATCCTGCGCAAGATGCGCGAAATGCAAGAGGGCAAACCTCTACCCGCCACGACGGACGAAGCAAACTTCAATCTGCGGGCGGCATCCGTATACATGCCCGTCGACCAGCCCTGGCAAGAGGCGGTGCGTTGGATCGAAGCGCAAGAGGCGGGGCTGAAAGAGCCGGCGTCCATGGAATTGAAAGGTTGAGGCTTGCATGGTCTGGATCACATACGTCGCGACCGACGGTTCTGAGTCCCGTGTCGATGTCCGCAGCGGAGACAGCCTGATGATGGGCGCCATCCTCAACAACGTCCGAGGTATCGATGGCGAGTGCGGAGGGTGTTTGTCATGTGCCACATGTCACGTCTATGTCGAGCCCGAATGGGCTCAACGTCTCCCCGAGCCTGACTCAATGGAGATCGAGCTTCTTGAGGGCGTCATGGCCGAGCGGCGTCCCAGCAGCCGCCTCAGCTGCCAGATTTCGGTTACGGCCGAACTGGACGGCATGCAGGTACTGCTGCCGGAGTCTCAAGCATGACTCAGCCGGGCCTTGTCATTGTGGGGGGGTCGTATGCCGGGCTCAATGCCGCCGTGGCCGCCAGAAACGCTGGCTATACAGCTCCGCTTACCCTGATCGGAGACGAAGATCGGCTTCCCTATCAACGTCCCCCGCTTTCCAAGGGTTTTCTGAGGGGGGACGTGGATGCCGGCCAACTACCCTTGCGTCCTCAAGCGTACTTCGATACGGCGGGCATCACCATGCGTATGGCGACTCGGGCAGCGTCGATTGACCGGGTCGAAAAGGTTGTGAGGCTCGCCGATGGCGAGTCGCTGCCGTACGACAAGCTCGTCGTCGCTACCGGTTGTTCCCCACGCATGCTGGCGGTGCAAGGGGCCGATGCCGATGGCATCCACTATCTGCGAACCATGGACGATGCTCTGGAGATTGCAGCGCGGCTGGACAGCATTACAGCGGTGGCCGTGATAGGCGGGGGCTTCATCGGCCTGGAGATCGCCGCTTCGCTCAAACGCATGGGCAAGACCGTGTCGCTTATCGAGGCTCAATCGCGCTTGCTGGCGCGGGCGCTTTCTCCCGAGATGGCAAACTATATAGCCGACCGGCATGCGCGCGAAGGCGTGCAGCTGTATTTCAATGCGCAGATCGCTCGTTACCATGCGGCGGCAGGCCATATTGCGGGGGTAGAACTGGCTGGCGGCACCGTCGTCCCCGCCGACATGGTCATCGTGGGCATAGGTGTGGTTCCCAACGTGGCGTTGGCGGCTGAGGCGGGTATTGAATGCGGCAACGGCATAATCGTTGACGAATACTGCCGTACTTCTGATCCGGACATCTATGCCGCGGGCGACTGCACCTGGCATCCGAACCCTTATGCTGGTGGAATGGCGCGCCTGGAATGTGTTCAGAACGCGACAGACCAGGGAAAGATTGCGGGAGCAAATGCCGCAGGCGCCAACCTGGTTTACGATGTACCGCCTTGGTATTGGTCGGATCAATACGAGCTCAAGCTGCAAGGGGCGGGCCTCGCCAGCGGCTACGACCGCGCGGTCGTGCGCGGCAGCATGAGCGACAATACGTTCTCTACCTTCTATTTTTCCAAAGAAAAGTTGTTGGCGGTAGAGTCGGTGAACCGGCCCGGCGAACACATGCTTGCCCGCAAACTGTTGGCGGCGCGAGCCCAGCTAAGCGAAGACCAAGCAGCCGATACGGCTTACGACTTGCGTCAAGCCCTCATTAACTGAGTATTGCAATGGTTCCGTGGTCATGGCCACGTAACCATTGCATGCCGGTCGGATCAATCCAGTGCCGGCTCTATTCTTTCCCCCACCGCTTTTTCGATTGCCGCCGCCGCGCGGAGCAACAGGCGGTCTTGTCCTGGCGGAGCGAATATCGTAATGCCAAAAGGACGGCCTGCCGCATCTCGGCCCGTGGGTATGGCAACCACGGGTCCTCCTGCCTTGCCGGTGCACTTGGCGGCCGCGCTCATGGGTGCAAGCAAGAAGTCCGCATCGGCGCTTTGCAGGGCCGCCCGTATGCCTCCGTCGAGACTGAGGGCGAGGTCGCGTTGCCGGTCTGCGACATACCGGGGATCGAGCAGGCCGGTGGTTTGACTGGCGGCTTCCAGCAGCGACTGCCCATATGGAATAGCATCGGGATTGACCTTGTTCCAGGCGATAAGATCGTCGATGGAGGAGATGCCGCAGGGCTGAAGCGCGCCAAGCAGGGCATTGAGGCTTTCTTTGAACTCGGTTCGGAACACGCTCGAGCGTACATCGTTCAACTGTTCCGCGCTGGGCAGGTCGCAGGGGTCTGCAATATAGGCGCCCGAGCAGGCGAGTCGCTGCAGCACAGAATCGAAGGCTGCTCGGCAGCCATCGTCGAGCACGGTGTCGGCGATGAACTTGCGGGGAACCCCGATGCGCATTCCTTCAAGGCTTGTACCTAGAAGAGACGGTGCGTCCGGAAAATAAGACAGGGACAGTGAGTCGTTTACATCGGCGCCGGCCAATGCGCTGAACACCAGAGCCGCATCTTCAACCGTTACGGCCAACGGTCCAGGCGCGTCTTGGCTGGGTACAAGGGGGACAACGCCATGGCGGCTGACTCGTCCCACGGTGGGCTTGAAGCCCACGACGGAACTATGTACGGCGGGCGTCTGGATGGAATTCTGGGTTTCTGTGCCAATTGCAAAGGCGCAGAACCGGGCCGCTACCGAGGCCGCCGAGCCCACGCTGGACCCCTGGCCTCGATCATAGCGGTGTCCCAGAAGGTTGCGTACCACGCCTCCGGCTCCGCTGAACTCGGACGGCATGACGTCCGAGACGAAATCGGCGAACTCGGTCAGGTTCGCCTTGCCCAGCAGCACCGCACCGGCGTCGCGTAAGCGACGCACCAAGGTCGCTTCGTAGGGGGGGAGAAACCCCGCCAGAGCCTTGCTGCCGGCGGAAGCGGGGCATCCATCGACTGTGAAGACGTTGTCCTTTACGAGATACGGCACCCCGTGCAAGGGGCCGCGGATGAGACCCTCGGCCCGTTCCTTGTCGGCCCGAACCGCCTCTTGCAGGGCAAGCGGGGAAACGTTTCGAACGCAATTGACGCCGCGAGGCCCTGGATTCAGTCGCTCGATTCGGTTCAGGTACCACTGTGTGACTTCTTGCGAAGAAACCTGGCCGGAGGCGATTGCCGAGCCTATGGCCCTGGCCGAGCCGCTCAAGAGAAGGTTGGAAAGGTCGGGCATTGCGTGTTGTGTCCTATCGAAAAAATGAAGCAAGGCGAGCCGAGGCGATGAGGCCGTGGCAAAGTGCTTGGAAATACTGGTAGTCTTGAGTGTCAATAGAATAGTGAGAGCGCTGCCAATGATGTGTGCTGATTTATCAATGACGAATGCATGATCAAGATGATATTTAAATATTTGTATTTTGCAATTAAAAAGGCATTCAGACAAGATCAAGCTGTTAAACTATGTACATCAGGCAGTTGTCTGCCCCACACGGAGATTCAATCTTGGATGCTCAGTTCAGTCTGGAACACCGTCTTGCATATCGGTTTGCCGTTCTCTCCGCCGAGAGCGTTCGTTTCTTGGGCGCCATATACACCAAAAAATTCGGCATCTCTACCGCGGGGTGGCGCATCATGTCCATCATCGGGCGGTACGAACCCATCTTCCCTGGCGTGGCCGCGCAGCATTGCACAATGAGCGCTGACAAGCTTACGCGGGCGGTAGATCGTCTCGTCCAGAAGGGCTACGTGGTGCGCAACACCGACGAGGC
Organism: Pusillimonas noertemannii; assembly: GCF_003096595.1. GTDB lineage: Bacteria > Pseudomonadota > Gammaproteobacteria > Burkholderiales > Burkholderiaceae_B > Pusillimonas > Pusillimonas noertemannii. Next base: position 172,221 of record NZ_QEKO01000003.1, read on the forward strand.
AGACCGGCGTCGTGTCATTCTGTGCCTGTCGTCACGAGGCCGGGCGGTTTACAACGAAGTCGAAGAGCTGCATCAATTGATGGAAGCAAAATGGCGCCAGGCGCTAAGCCAAGAAGAAAACACGGTTCTGGACTCCATCATGGACAAGCTCGAGGCGCGTGCGCACGACATATTCAACCGCCCCCCTGAAACCGAGGCCGGCGGCGCTGTGCGCACGACGCGGCGCGCTGCCGCCACGCGGGCTTCGGCGGCACGTAAACGGGCAGTGGCCTGACATAAACACGCAGGGCGCGGCTTCACGCCGGCTCTGCACTCTCTTCCAGCTGTACACGGTGAATCCATGTCGGGTCGACGTCCGGCAAGGGAATGGCCCGCAGAAGACGCTGGGTATATTTTTGGTGTGGGTGCTCGAACACTTCGTTCGTCATGCCGTTTTCAACGATATCGCCGCCGCGCATCACAATGACTTTTTCACACGTTGCACGCACCACCGAGAGATCGTGGCTGATCAGCAATAAAGTCAGGCCACGGTCTTTGCGCAGCTTGTCCAGCAGTTGTAAAAGCTGCGCCTGCACCGAAACATCCAGTCCCGAGACGATCTCGTCCGCGACAATCACCTCGGGGTTCAGCGCCAGGGCTCTGGCAATACCCACCCGCTGGCGCTGGCCCCCTGAAAGCTGATGCGCATAACGCTTAGAGAAGCTTTCTGACAACCCTGCCAGCTCAAGCAATTCAACGGCTTTGTCACGCGCTTGGGCGGACGACTTGACCAAGCCGTTGCTGATCAAGGGTTCAGCTACGATCGAGCCGACGGTAAGTCGAGGGTTAAGCGCCGATTGGGAATCTTGAAAGATGATCTGCATGCGCCGCCGTAATGGGCGCAGTTCGTGTTCAGACAGCCCGATCAGCTCTTGTCCTTCGAAGCAGATGCTGCCACCCGAGGTTTCGCTCAGCCTAAGCAGTGCGCGGGCCAGGGTGCTTTTTCCAGAGCCCGATTCCCCGACGATGCCGATGGAGTCTCCGCGCGCCACCTGGAATGAAACACCATGCAGCACTTCTATCATGGGTACAGGCTTGAACAGGCGCTTGCGTGCGGAGTCGGGAAATGAGACCCGAAGACTCTTGACGTCGAATTGCATCATGCCGCGCTCACTCCCTGGTGATTCACGATTTCGTCGAACAGTTCTGCGTGCAAGGTGCTGGATATCGGCTGAAGCAAGCGGTTCGGACGATCATAGCGCGGTACCGCGTCCAGCAGCGCCTGGGTGTACCGATGTTTGGGCAAACGGAATACATCGTGGGTCGTCCCCGACTCGAGAATCGTGCCCGCGAAGATAACGCTGATTGCATCGCACACTTTTGCGACAACCCCCAGGTCATGGGTCACAAACAGTACCGAGGTGCCGAACTGCTCTTGCAGTTCCCGAATGAGGCGCAGAATCTGGTGCTGCACCGTAACGTCCAGCGCCGTGGTGGGCTCGTCGGCAATGATCAGTTTGGGCCGGCACGCAAAGGCGATCGCAATGACAATACGCTGGCACATGCCGCCAGAAAGTTGGTGCGGATGCTGTTTCATGACGCGTTCGGGATCTCGGATACGAACCGCTTCCAGCATTTCGAGCGCGCGTGCGCGGGCTGCTTTTTTTTTCATGCCCATATGAAACTGCAAGACATCGGTGATCTGCGTTTCGATCCGCATGACCGGATTGAGCGCCGTCATCGGGTTCTGCAGAATCATGGACATCGACCGTCCCAGAAGCCGCCTTCTTTCGGTGGGCCTTAGTAAGGTCAGGTCTTGGCCATCGAACCAGATGCTTCCAGAGTCGATACGTGCGCCGTCAGGCAGGACGCCGAGAATCGCTTTGCCAACCATCGTTTTACCACCGCCTGACTCGCCCACCAAGCCATGCACCGCCTGGCTTTCAAGGCAAAGGCTCAGGCCACGCAGTATGGGTGTACGAGTGCCGCGCGGGCCGCGCACGCTTAGCGACAGGTTTCTGACTTCAAGCAGAGGAGACGTGTTCATCGTTGCAGCACCGGATCGACGGCTTGCTGTGTGCCGTCGCAAAACGCGTTCAGACTGAGAACCATGATGATGATGACAAGAATAGGCGCAGCGAGTACCCACCAAGCCTGATTGATGTAGGCGCGCCCGTCGGCGATGATGCCTCCCCAGGTGGCGACGCTGCTGGAGCTGAAGCCGATGAAGCTGAGAATGGCTTCGACCACGATGGCGCGGCCCATTTCAAGGCCGAAAAGAACCATCATGATGGGCAGGACGTTCGGAAGGATCTCGTGCAAGACCACCCGCAGCGGCCGCATGCCGATTGCGCGCGCCGACATGATGAAATCCTGCTCTTTGAGCGCCTGTACTTCGCCCCGTATGACCCTACAGAATCGGGTCCATCCGATGATGATGACGGCCATGATCACCGTCATCAGGCCGGGACCGATGACGGCCGCCAGGACAATGGCCAACAACATTGGCGGAAATGACATGAATACTTCCAGGACACGGGAAATCACGGCATCGACTTTGCCGCCGAAGTATCCGGCGAAGATGCCCAGGGCGACGCCCACCAGGGCCGAAGCTGCCGCACCCGCCAGCATTACCAGTAAGGCCGGCCGGGTCCCGAACAAGAGTCGAGACAACAGGTCTCGGCCTAAAGCGTCGGTACCCAGCGGGTAATTGGGGTCGCCGCCGGCAAACCAGGCGGGCGGCAGCAGCTGATTGAGCAGGCTTTGCTCCACTGGGTCGTGTGGGGCGAGCCAGGGCGCTAGTATGGCAACCAGGATCAATGCCGTCAGCACGCCGCCGCCCAACCACATGCGGGCATTGCCGCGAAGAGGGAACGCAAGACACAGTGATTTCATCAGTGACGCGCCCTTACGTTGAGTGCCGAATGAAGTAGATCGAAAGCGAAGTTCATGATGACGAAGATAAAGGCAAACACGATCGTCACGCCTTGAATCAGCGGCAGGTCCCGATTAATTGCTGCGACATACAGTAGGTTGCCTATGCCCGGATAGGCAAAGATCAGCTCGACGAGCACGGTTCCTCCGACCAGGAAGACAAAGTTGACGCCGGTCAGGGTGATGGTGGGTAGTAGAGCGTTGGGCAGGGCATGCCGAAACAGAACACGGGGCCGAGCGAAGCCCTTTACACGCGCAAGAAGGATGTAGTCCTGCACGTTCGCCTCGAGTAAAGAGCTTTTGAGCACGCGAGCGATAACCGCAAGCAGAGGCAGGGCAAGCGCCGTCGCCGGAAGGATCAGATGTTGCAAGAGCTCGCCCACCTGTGAAAAGCGAAGGGTAGCCAAGCTTTCGAACAGATAGAATTGCGTGCTGAAATCGAAACTGCGCGATGGGTCGATGCGGCCCGAAAGCGGAAGCACGGGCCACATGACGCCAAAGGCCAGGATCAGCAGCAAGGCCCAGAGAAACTCTGGAATCGCCAGGGCCACCGAGTTTATCGAGTCGATCAGGCTTTCAAGGATGCCGCCCCGCCAGTATGTGGCGGCAAGAGCAAACAGAAAGCCCGCTATCAGCGAGATGATGATCGCCACCACCGCAAGCTCCAGCGTGGCGGGCACGCTCTTGAGCACCAGCGTGAGCACATCCTGCTTCAGCATGATGGAAGTGCCCAGGTTTCCGGTGGCGATGTCCTGAAGGAAAATCAAGAACTGGTGGGGGATGCTCTTATCCAAACCGAACTGGACACGCAACTGCTGGATGTCTTCAGGTGTGGACTCGCCCACGATCATCATGGCCACCGGGTCGCCCGGGATAAGCCGAAGAAGCACGAACACGACGAGAGCGACCCCGAATAAGGTGGGAATCGCCAGCAGCAGGCGCCGAAACAACACATTTGCATTCATCGGCCGACCTCAGGCACGTCCGATCTTGGCGGGGAGGATGTGCCCGACCAAATGCGGGGTGAAGGTCAGTTCGCGTTTATAGATAACCGGCTGGTAAAACTGAAACAGTGGAATGACGAAGGCGTTCTCGGCGATGTACCGGTTGACCGCTTTGTAGCCGGCCAGCCGCTTTGCCTCGTCCCGCTCCTCGAACAAAGGTCTGATCCGGCCGTCCAGGTCGGGCGTTTGCCAGGAAGCATGGGGCGAGTTCATGACCATCGCCGTGCCCAACGATGATTCAGGGTCTGCTGTGGAGTTGCCCCAGTTGTAGAAGGCGGCCGGCGCCAGTTTGTGCTGGGCGCGAAGCTCGAAGTGTTTGGCGATTTCATACACTTCGACGTTGGCTTTGATGCCGACCTTGCGCCACATTTCCACAATGGCCAGAACGGTTTCGTAATCTTTGGGCTTGTAGCCGCGCGTGGTCTGGATCGTAAACTCCACGGGCTTGTCGCGCGAGTAGCCCGACGCCTTGAGCAGGCGCTCGGCCAGGGCAGGGTCATAAGGCGTGGTAATAGAGGGGTCGTAGCCCTTGTATTGCGGGGCCAGCAGCGTGTCGATCGGGGTGGCCATGCCTCGGTGCAGGCGCTCGACGATCAGCTTCTTGTCGATGGCATGCGCCGCGGCCTTGCGCACATTGGCGTCTTCCATAATGCCGTTGTTATTGAGAAAAAGCAGGGCGATGTCGGTGATCGGGTGAGCGACGCCGACAAGATCAGTCTTGCGGCTTAGACGCTCATATTCCTCGTAGGGAACATCAAGCGTTATATCCGACGCACCTCGCTCTATTTCTGCAACACGCCCCGCCGGATCGACGATGAACTTGAAGACGACGGTATCAAAGGCGGGCTTGGGGCCCCAGTAATGGGGGTTGACCTTCAGGCGCAGGAAAGAACCGCGTTCGAATTGGTCGAACATATAAGGCCCCGAACCCATCGGCCGCCTTTCGAACCCTTCTTTGCCCACGGCTTCGTAGTAATGCGGAGGAATGAGGTAACAGGCCAGGAAGGTAAAGCGCTCTAGCATATTGGCCCGCCAGGGCTCTACATCGAAGGTCACGACGTTGCCCTGCGTCGTAAGGTTCTTGATGCTGGCAAATACGGTGGACAGGGGGTTGCCCGAGGAAGCCTCTCTTAGGCGCCGCAGATTCCACAGTACGTCGTCCAGGCTGACCGGCTTGCCGTCATGCCAGAAGGCGCCCTCGCGAAGGCGCATGGAGATCTTGTCGCGGTTCGGGCTCCAGCTGAATTCATCCATCAGGCCCGGCTGCAGGGACAGGTCTTCGGCCTGCCCGATGTACGGGTCATACAGCGTTTTGAATATGCTTTGCAGCCCCGGGCTGGTGGCGTAAGAGCCGCTGTTCGGATCGAAGCCCGGCGGGGCGATGTTGTAGGCGATGGTCAGCGTCGGGCCGATCTCGGCGCGCGCCTGCTGGGACCACAGCAACGGCGACAGGGCCGCCGGTGCAACGGCAAGTGTTTTTATGAATGAGCGGCGCTTCATGATGATGTCTCCTTCTTTTGGCTCGTTTTCTAAGCTGCCTGATGCACACCGTTCATGCGCAAAGCAGCCCGAACGAGAATTCGCAGAATATCTCAGTTGTTTGTTTAAATCAATAGTCGCATAATACAAATATCGCCAAATAGAGTTAATTTTCGGGCCTGCGGCGATGGGCTCATGAATGGAGAAATGTCCGATGCTTAGTCCAGAACGGAACCGGACCCTTACATCTGTCGGTCCGGACACCCCTATGGGAAATCTAATGCGTTCCTATTGGCTGCCCGTCTTGCTATCCAGCGAGCTTCCCGACCCTGATTGTCAGCCCGTGCGTGTGCGCCATCTTGGGGAAAAACTCGTGGCTTTTCGCGACACGTCGGGCACGGTGGGTCTGCTCGACGAGTTCTGTCCGCACCGTAGGGCCTCTTTGGTTCTGGGCCGCAACGAAGAGGGCGGTCTGCGATGTGTTTATCACGGCTGGAAATTCGATACCTCCGGCGCATGCATTGATTTGCCCAGCGAGCCACCCACTAGCTCATTCAAGCAACGCGTTCGCACAAAAAGCTATCCGTGTATCGAGGCGGGTGGCGCGATATGGGCCTATCTGGGCGAGGGCGAGCCGCCCGCGCCGCCGGCGTTCGAATGGATGGCCGTACGGCCCGAGCAAAGATTCGTCAGCAAGCGCCTGCTGGAGTGCAATTGGGCTCAGGCCCTTGAAGGCGATATCGACAGCAGCCATGCCTCTATTCTGCATTCAAGGCTGAACCCTGCCGACTACGCCGAGTTCGAGGGCGCGCGCGAACTGCTGTACTTTGATGGCGATCGGTATCCGCGCTATGAGGTGTTCGATACCGACTTCGGCATGACGATGGCGGCCAGGCGAAATGCAGAACCGGGTTCGCATTACTGGCGGGGCGCCCAGTACATCATGCCTATCTTCGTCATGATCGCGCCTTTTGACGACCCTTTGCCTCAGATGAATATGTGGGTGCCCATGGATGATGGCAACACCATGGTATGGGCTTTGCATTGGCACCCTGATCGAAACCTCACCCAAGACGAGCTTGAACGACGAGGCAGCAACCTGTACTTTCATTGCACCCAGTTTGAAGACGGAACCTCCGAAGCCGGCAGCAGTTGGATCCCGAAAGCGAACAGCCGCAACGATTACCTGGCGGATGCCGAGGTGCAGCGCACCAAGATGTATTCTGGAATCGAGCCCTTGTGGTGCCAAGACAAGGCAGTACAAGAAAGCATGGGTACGATCACCGATCGCGTGCACGAGCATCTTGCACCCAGCGATCTTGCGATCAGCCGTTGGCGGCAGAAAATTCTTGCTACAGTCGAAAACCCGGTTCAGCTAGAAGAGCTTCCCGGCCGAGACCCACAAACCCATCGTGTGCGTCCGCCTCACTTCGTGGCGCCCGAGAACGCCGATTGGCGATCTCGCATGGAGGAAGAATCCAGAATCGCTTAAGCGTTGCAAGCCGGCATAGTGCCAAGGCCTTGTGCCGGTGGCTTTTCAGGATGATTCATATTTCGGACATAACATGAGCAATCAAATCCAAGAAAAATCGGTGCTTGTCATCGGCGCGTCCGGAGGCATAGGCGCAGAGATCGTTCGGGCCTTTGTTCAGGCAGGCGCTCGCGAGGTTATCGCGGCAGGCCGCAAACCCCCCCGCCATTTGCCTGAAGGCGTGGGGTTCATTGAAATGGATGTCGTCTCGCCAGAGAGTGTCCGCCGCGCTGCCGCTCAGGTAGCGGACAAGGTCTCCATCGTGGTCAACAGCAGCGGAATCAACGAAGGCCGCCGTTTGAGCGATATTGACCTGGCTGGCGCTCGAAGAGAAATGGAGGTCAACTATTTTGGCCTGTTAAACGTATATGAGGCGTTCGCGCCGGCCATGAGGGCCAGAAAAGAGGGCACGTTTGTCAATCTGCTCAGTGTTTTGGCCCATGCAAACCTGCCGCTGATGGCTACATATTGCGCCAGTAAAGCCGCGGCGCTTTCCCTGACCCAGGCCATGCGGGCAGAGCTGGCCGGGTTTGGGGTTCGCGTTTGCGCCATACTGCCCGCGGTGGTGGATACGGCAATGAGCTCGGCGGCCTCGTCGCCGAAGATGTCGCCCATTGAACTGGCCGATGAGATCGTCGAAGGCGTCATCAACGGGGTAGAGGATTTATATCCGGGCACGGCCGCACAGCTAAGGATTGCGTTGCAGAAGGATTGGAAGGCAGTGGAGCGCAGCCTGGCGGCAAGGTTGCCGCCAGGTTCATGCACCCACGCGCGGCGCGATTGATTTCTCTTCGCAGCCACGCAATGCCGGCGTCCGCTTCTGCCTGCTCGTGCCACACCATCGAATACGGCAGGTGAGAGCGGCCGCAGGGGTCGGTGTGAAGCCGCAGCCCGTACAGATGCGCTGTCGCGTCGGCGAGGTGGCGCGGAAGCATGCCTATGGCGTGCGACGTTGCCACGATGGGGGCTATCGCCAGTGGGTGCGGAACGACCGCAGCGATATGTCTGGTCAGGCCATGCCTGGACAATACGCCTTCGAGCGTTGTCGAATCGCCGATATGAACGTTCCTGCGCAGGCCGCGCTCTGCTATGTGCGAAGGCGAGATGCCCGTATGAGGCGTATCAGCGAGACGTACGACGACGTGCGGGTATTTTGCAAGATCTTCCAGCGTCAATTCTTGAACCGCATGGTCGGCCCTGGTCAGGTATACCTGCTCGATCTCGGTCAGCAACGACGAATTGAAGCGGGAACCGATCTCTACAAAGGTGCCCAGTGCCAGGTCGATTCGACCAGCATCAAGTTCGTGGGCGATGTCCAGTGTGCTGGCGGACAGTATTTCAACGCGGACGGACGCGCTTTGCTGGATTAGAGATTGCAAAAGCACGGGCATCAGTGTTGCACTGGCAAAGTCGGTGCCCGATATCAGAAAGCGCCGCTTGCTTGTCTTGGGGTCGAAGCCGCGTGTCTCAAGGGCGAGTTGCAGGCGCAGCATCATCTCGTGCACCGTCGGCGCAAACTCAAGAGCAAAGGCTGTGGCGCGTATTGAATTGCCGTCGCGTACGAAGAGTTCGTCTCCTAGTGCGGAGCGCAGGCGCCTGAGGCCGTGGCTTACCGCCGACGGACTGAGTTTCAGGCGCCGGCCCGCACCGACAACGCTTTGTTCGGCCATCACCGCATTGAAGATGCGCAGCAAGTTCAAGTCCAGCGCCGAAAACCGGAACTTGCTCCCTGGGTTCTGTTGCTCATCCATTCCGTCTCCTTGGCATTTTTCTTCTTCCATCCTGCGGGGTCAGCGTAATTTTTGCTGATCCGCTCGCGACGGAATGCCGTAAAGACAGTTTATTATCAAAATTCTTATACAGCAATTATTGCTTATAGCAATGAATTGGACGAGCAGCATCAGCGGATCAGGCTTTTCCCCCTATTTGTTTCTTGTCAGTCCAGGATTTTCCATTGCCCATTTTTCAAGGTGACCAGGATGCGCGAGCGCTCGTCCGAGCCAAAACGGCTGTCGGGAGTGTAGTTATAGACGCCATGTGTGCCTGCCAGTTCTTTCGTCGAAACCAGGGCCTCCCGAAGTGCGATCCGGAACTCGGGCGTACCCGGTTCGGCATTCTTGACGGCCCGGGCGGCAGCATCCGTTACCAGCAACCACGCGTCAAAGGCATAGGCTGAAATGGCGCCGCTGGGAGGTTCGCCATTTGCTTTTTCATATGCTTTGCGGAATTCAAGCGTAAGCTGTTTGCTGGGGTTGGAGTCTGGAAGCTGGTCGGCTACGACGACGGGGCCGGCCGGAACAATTACGCCCTCGACGGCAGTGCCGCCCACACGCACAAAGTCGGGATTGATGAGGCCGTGTAATCCGTAGAGCAGTCCTTTATAGCCGCGCTCCCTCAACGTCAGGAATGGCAGGGTGCCCGGAGTGCCGGAAGTTCCGGTAACGACGGCGTCTGGACGGGCTGCGAGGATTTTCAGGGTTTGTCCCGTAACAGAAGTATCAACGCGTGCGAAACGCTCGTTGGTTACGACGTCGATGTCCGTACCGGCCAGATTGGCCTTGAGTGCGGCATATACGAGGTCTCCCCACGGGTCCGAGAACCCTATATAGCCTACTTTTTTGATGTTTCCGTTCTTCTTCATGTGCTCTACCAGGGCTTCGACCATTAGCTCTCCGGGTTGCGGCACGGTCAGCATCCATGATCCGGGCTCGCCCTTCAGGTTTGCAGCCGACAAGGCAAGCAGCGGGGTTTTGGTTTCATGCGCCACGGCGGCAATGGCCAAGGCTGCGGGCGTACCCGTGCCTCCTAGAATGGCGTCCACCTTGTCCTCGTTGACGAGCTTTCTTGCATTTCTCGTGGCGGTGGTCGGATCGGACGCATCGTCATATTGAATGACCGTGATTTTGTGCCCTGCAACTTCGGACCTGTATGTGCGAGCCGCCTGCAGGCCATGCACCAGCGGTAGGCCTAAAGAGGCAGTGGGCCCGGTCAGAGAGCTGACGAACCCAATTTTTATATCGGCAAAAGCCGAGGCGCTTGCCGTGCTGAGGGTCAACGCGATCGCCGCGATACCAATTTTTAATGTCATGGTTGTCTCCGTTATAGTTGGAACTGGCTGTTTCCGCTTTCTTAGACGCAATAGAAGTCAAGTAAGCTGGGAACTCGGTCATTGAGAAGAGTGGCGCGTTTGCTGACGACAGACAGCGTTTCGCCTGCAATTTTTAGCTGATAGTCATAAAGCCCGAAGTATGTGTGCTCGGCTTGTGTTCTTAGGCTGTAACTATGGCAAGACCAACTGGCCTGGACCCGCAAGCGTTCCGCATTGACTGGCTCTACGACGGGAGCGCCAACCAGGTGGGCGGTCCTTATCAGCGGAGTTGAAGCAAGGGAGCGACCTGTTCCGACGCGCCACGCTCTATCCGATAAGGCATCTCTCCCTTCGATGTAGATCAAAGATGTTTCATTGTGGGGATCTTGCGTAACCTGGTCTTCAGACGTCCAGGCCGGAACCCAAAAGACCGCGTCGGGCTCATAGAGGGCCAGCCACTCGTCCCATTTGCGGTTGTCGACCAAATTAGCTTCCAGTGCGAGAAATTCAGTGACTTGGGCCAGTACTTCGTACTTGTTCATGCTCAAATGCCTCTTGCGGTTGTCGCCCCAATTGGTTTCCAGGGCGAGAAGCTCTGTGACCTGCGCCAGTGCTTCGTATTCACTCATGCTTAATTCCCTTGCTTTGGCTGGGTGGACAGTAGACGCAGCCATTCGCGGAATGCGTGCTGGTGGCCAGTTTCGTCACCCATGTCAAAGTCGGAATACACCCACGATTGTGGATTGACGCCAAGCTCGGCGGCTTCAGGCGATGCACCATGCTGCAAAACTGCCATACCGCGGGCATAGTCGACCCATGCGTCGGGCTGGTCGACGAGGCCTTGCTGGCACGCTTCGTAGCAGGCCATGTCGTCGGGGTTTGCAATACCCAGGTTCAGAAATTGTTCGCAATGACGGATACGTCGACGGCGAGCCTCGGGATCTTCGCCTTTGGGGCCGATGCAGTAGGTGATCATTTCGGTCTGGTTTGCAGAGATCGGACGGATCAAGGCCAGCAAAGATGCGATGTTGTCCCAAAGCTGAAGGTTGGGATAAATGTTCAGGTTGCGGGTATACAGCATCCATTTGGCACGGACCTCGCCCACACGCTTCACCAGGTCGTCACGCGCAACAAATAGCGGGCGCGCCTCTGGCGTCGGTGTGGGTCCAAACATGACGGCGTGTCCGTTACCCAGGTCGAAGACGCCTCGCTGCAGCTTTGTCCGCTCTCGAGTCAGTCCTACGTAGGCCGATACATTTGATTGCGAGACGGCCTTGCCCGTCTCTTCCGCGACTTTGCGTTGACGATCGAGAACATCAAGGTAGGTGCTGTGAGTAGGCCTGAAGTGGTAGCTGTCAGTACCGTTTTCAATCTGCCATTTCCAGTTGGCGTTATAAGTGAAGGTGACGCGTCCCGGGATAAGCTCGAGGCCGTCGGCTCCCTGGTCCACCACGAGATCGATGAACGCCTTCGAGTCGGCAAGATGCTCGTCCAATGAGGGAACATCGGGGTTCAGGGAACCGAAGATGAACCCTCGATAGTTCCCACACCGGGCTATCGGTTTGAGATCATGGTTGTGATTATCAAAGGCGGGCAGATAAGCGCCGGCTTCTTTGCCATGTACTGCCACAAGCTTGCCCGAACTTGAAAAGGCCCATGCGTGGTACGGACAGGAGTGTATTCTGCGATTTCCTTGCTGCGAACTGGTCAGGAGCGCGCCCCGGTGCGTACAGCTATTGTGCAAGGCGTGAATCTCGCCGTCTGCGTCTCGGGTCAGCAGAACAGCCTGGCGGCCGATGCTTGTCGATATAAAGTCGTGCGGGTTTGCAATCTCTGACTCGTGGCCCAGGAACATCCAGGTGGATTCAAAGATATGCTTCATTTCAAGCTCGAAGATTTCTTCGCTTGTAAAAGCGCTTCCATGAACCCGGAACAGACCCTCTTTGGGCCGGTCGTCCACCAATCGAGCCAGTCGTTCGTTCAACTGAGTTGTCGAACTTCTCTCTTCCAGAATTGCATTCATAAGCTGCCTCACTTCTTGTGCCAAATTGAACGCCCGCCTCGCAGGATGTGTACGGCGGCAACAAGATGATTGTTGATGGCGGTGGGCAGAAGGTCGAGTGAAGTTTCAGCAGGAATGGTGATGCACGGTGTTCATGGCCTGAATTTTATGAATTATTTATTCTTTTAAAACATAAGCTTAGTATTTTTTTTGTTGCGTTCTGGCGAGAAGGGATCAAGGTGCAGGGGGCTTTCATTAGGGAAGAACCCTATGAATACAAGCGATGAAGGCTGGGTGCCGACCGATAAAAAGAACAGCCACGCAGCAGGCGGCAATGCCTACTGTGTGGCCGTTCAGGCCAGACGGCTATATTTGCAGTAAGCCTACTACCCTTGCCCTACCTCATCAGCGAAGGCAGCAGCAAGCTGATCTGGGGGAACGCAACGAGTATGCCCAGTGTGAAGACCATGATCGCCACCAGCAGCCATGTTCCCGCAAATATCTTGGCAAGGCCGACACCAGGCAGCAAGGCATTCAGCACAAACAGGTTCATGCCCACCGGCGGCGATATCATGCCGATCTGCACCACCATGACGATCAGGACGCCAAACCAGACCGGATCCAGTCCCAAGCTGAGGATGACGGGAAAGAACAGAGGAACGGTAAGCAGTATCATCGTCAGTTCTTCCATGACGCTGCCAAGTATCACGTAGACCACCATCATCGCCACGACAACCATGACGGGCGACAGGTTCATTGCCATGATCCAGCGCTGCAAATCGCTTGGCATTGTCGTGAAATTGACGAAATTTGCGAAGATGCCGGCTGCGATGATCAGCACAAACAGCATGGCCGTTGTGCGTGTTGACTCGACCAATACCTCGAACGTCGTCTTGATGGTCAGTCTGCGGCGAGCCAGCGCAAAGAGGAAAGCCCCGGCGGCTCCAAAACCCGCTGCCTCGGTGGCAGTGAACCAGCCGCCATAGATCCCGCCCAAAACGACGACGATAAGAAGGGCGACCCCCCAGATTCCGCGCAAGGCGCGCCAACGCTCGGGCCATGTTGCCCTCTTCCCTGCGGGCGCTTGTTGAGGGTCACGCACCGTCATCCACGTGATGCCGCCCATAAGAAGCAAGGCTGTCAGCAGGCCGGGCAGCACGCCGGCGGCAAAGAGCTTGCCGATGTGTGTCTCGGTGATAATGCCGTAGATGATCATGATGGTCGACGGCGGAAGCATGATTCCCAACGTTCCGCCGGCGGCCAGAACTCCGCTGGATAGAGAGTCGCCATAGCCGAGCCGCTTCATCGAAGGGTAGGCGACCTTGCTCATGGTGGCTGCCGTCGCTACGGACGAGCCGCAAATCGAACCGAAACCGGCACAGGCAATAATGGTTGCATGCGCCAGGCCGCCCCGGATATGTCCTATGAACGCGTAGGCGGCCGAGAACAGTTCATGAGCCAGGCCGGCCTTGGCGACGAAGTTTCCCATCAAGATAAAGAGCGGAATGACCGACAAAGTGTATGCAAAGCCGGTTTCATACACCACTTGCGCCACGCTGGCCAGGGCGGGATGAAAGCCGCGCATATACATGAGGCCGCCGAACCCGACGAACGCCATGGCGAATGCCAGCGGAACGCGGATGATGGCGAGGATGAAGATCGCGACAAAGCCTATCGTTGTTTCAATCATAAGACGGCCCCTTGACCCTCAACATGCTCTTCGGGCTCATGCCCCAGTTTCAACAAGTGAACGATTCCCGTAATGACGCACATGACGCTCATGCCATAAATAAAAGGGGCCTTAAGAATGCCCAATTGAGCGGTGGTTTCCCCGTTATGGCTGAAGTCTTCGCCCACCTGCCACATGAGAACACCGACGCCGATCAGTAACGCGGCACATATGACCTGCACGATGTTGAACTGGATGGTGCGAAGAAGAGGTGGGGTGTGTGCATCCAGGGCATCGAACTCTACGTGTTCTTCCCGCTCTGACACTAGGGGGAGCCCCGCAAAAATTACAACGACCATCAAAAGCTCTGTCAGTTCCAAAGCTCCCGGAATCGAGTTATGAAGAAATTTTCGGCCCAGGACATCGAAGAATGTCAATCCCATGATGGCAAACAGCGCCAGGGCGCTAAGCGCCTCGCAGCTGCCAAGTAGTTTTTTTCTCATATTGCGCCTGTCTCCTTACGGCTCCTTTGATCGGGTTTAGCATCGCCAGCGGCGGCGGCAAGCCCTAACCGCCGCCATCGCTGAATCAAGCGCAGCCTTCGATGAAAGGCCGCACCGCGGCGTTGAACTCATCGGGCTTTTGCCAGTTCACATAACGGGCTGCGCCGGGGATTGAAGGCGCTTCTTTGAAGTTCTTCATGTTGGCGAGCGTCTCGGGGCAGTCGAGGTAGGGGTCGTCGGCGCCGCAAAGCCCCAGCACCGGAATGTCGAGCTGACTGAATCTGGGAACGAGATTGGGCACTGAGTGGCCGAACTCGAGCATGCCGCGCTTGTAATGTTCAAGCGGGTGGCTTGCCATCATTTGGATGACCTTTTCGCGGAAAGGCCCTTCTTGTTTGGGGATGACCCTGTAGATGTTATGGCCGCCTTCGCGGCGCAGCAGGTCGATCATCGCCTCGCGGCCTTCATGCTCTAGAACCGGCGCAACGCGCTCGGATGCCGCCCGCCAGACCTCCATGTATCGGGGGGCGTCGTGCAGTTCGCTCCAGGCGCCAAGCACCATTCCTGCGACCTTGTCGGGATTATCAATGGCGTATTGCACGGCCACCGTGGTACCGAACGCCAGCGCAACGATGACGGGGCGTTCGATGCCGAGTTCTTTGATAAGGGCTTCGAGGTCTTTCGCCTGGTTGACCAGGGAGAACCCGTAGTCCGTCCACTCGGTTCCCTTGTGTCCGCGCCGGTTGTATGTAAGGCAGCGGAAATCACGTGAGAACTCTTTGATCTGGTGTTCCCAATACTGCATGCCGTGAATTTCGCCGTGAATGAAGACGATGTCGCGGCCCTTGCCGGCAAGCTCATATTCGAAGTTGCAATTATTGACTTTGATGGAAGGCATTCTATGCGTCCTTTTGGTGGGTGAACTGTGGCAACAATGCATTTGCCGGAAGACTGGGGTCGACTACTTTCTGGGCAGACTCACGACCCGCAACAGGCAGCCCGGCAGGGTCTAGAAGGCCGATCTGTACCAGGACAGACGCCTGGTCCCAGTAGATATGCTCGTGCATAAGCTTGTCGCCCTTGAACGTGATGATGCCGACCAGGGGTACTTCGACGTAACGTCCTGTGGGGGGTATGCCCGGCAGCATCCATTCAACCTCGCGGTCGTGGGTAAAGCACATAATGCCTTCGTTCACGACGCGATCGACACCCACCGTTCTCGAAATGGGGATCGTATGCATGTCGGCGGGGTTATTGGGTATGAAGTGGTCGCGATAGAAGCGATGGAGCTCGATCTGGCCGTAGCCGCCGATCAGGGTGGGAACATGATTGACGTAAGGCTCGGGAACCATGGTCGCCATGGTCGCGTCGGCGTCACGCGTGACGAACTCGCAGGCTCGGTGCGCTTCCCAAAGCGCGTTCAAGTCATACCAGGGCCCCAAAACTTTCCGTAGAACGCCCAGGCTGCGGCTATACGCCATTCCTGCCGCGGGCGCGTCGTAGACGGCTCGCTGGGTGTCTGCAAAGCCGTGGTCGACACCGTCATAGACGTGTACGCGGGCTTCGCGGTTTGAGGACAAGGCCTCGACAACCGCCTCGATTGCGGGCGCCGGTGAAAGCGGATCGAGTTCTCCGTAGTGCACCACCACCGGTACCTGGGTTGTCGCGAGTTTCTCCAGATGATTATGCAGCGCCACAGGATAGTAGGCGACCGCGCAACTGACATAGCCAGCCGCCGCAGCGAGCACGGAAAGACGGCCGCCAAGGCAGAAACCCACCGTGCCTATCTGCCCCTGACACGCCGGGTGGTTTTTGAGGGTTTCGACCGCATCGCGTATGTCGTCCATAACCAATTGCTGATCGAGGCGCTTGGCGAGGTCTCGTGCGTGAGCCACGTCTTCTTTGGAGAAGCTGAGCTCAATGCGCGGCTGCAGGCGCCAGAACAGATCTGGAACAAGCACAACGTAGCCTTCTTGCGCAAGGTTGTCGGCCACGGCCCGCAGACCGGCCGTTACACCAAAGATTTCTTGGCACAGGACGATGCCCGGCCCCCGGCCCTTCGGCGGAAGGGCGAGATACCCCTCCATTGCGCCGCTTCCTGCGCATTGCACAGTAATCCACTCATTCGTCATTCGAGGTTCTCCTGGGTACATGCTTTCGCCGTCTGCATTCAGCTTGGGAGAGTGCATTCGGTCTCTTTATAGTCCGTTGAGCGGACTCGTTTTTCAATTATAAGAATCGAGTTTGTGTTGGTCAACGATGAATTTTATTAAACAGGCAGCTTGGTCTTCTCTTTGAATGGCTTATAACCGTACTAACCCTTGCTTTGTTTCCATTGACTCACTCATGCTCAAAATTTATAATGGCGTTTATGTCCGTGTAGCGGACAATAATTAGGCTGAAAATTATTTTATAACTACTTGAAGATGGACCGGTGCGCTTCCGCCCCTATTTTCGATTACCCGGAGACGACAATGAAAAAATCAATTTTGACGCTTGGCCTGGCAGGGCTTATTGGCATGCCTGCCGCATACTCACAGACCGTGCTAAGCGTCTCTAACTGGACAGGCCCCGGCCAGACGACCGCCGTGAAAGAATGGTGCGACACACTGGAAAGCAACTCTAAAGGCCAAGTCAAGTGCAACATCCTTCCGCGGCCTGTCAGCGCGCCTCCCGGTAGCTTCGATGCGGTGCGCAACGGGGTCGTGGATATCTCGCTGACCGTGCATGGATATACTCCGAATCGTTTCGTGTTGACGCAGATCGCCGAATTCCCGTTTCTGGGGGACGACGCGGAAGCCACCTCGGTAGCCTACGATCGCATCGCCTCCAAGTACCCACAGTTCGGCGCAGCCCATGAAGGCGTCCGCGTGCTGGGCTATTTCACACACGGTCCGGGCATGGTCTTCAATAGCCAAAAGAAAGTCGCCTCCATCGAAGATTTTCAGGGGCTGAAGCTGCGGGTCGGGGGTGGAATGGTGAACAAAATAGCCCAGGCCGTCGGCATCAATGCAACCCTCAAGCCCGCATCAGAGGCCTATGAACTGGTTTCCAGCGGCGTCATGGACGGCACGCTTTTTCCGGCCGAATCCATCGCCGCGTACAAACTCGAAGACACCATCAAGTACGCCACATCATTTCCGGGCGGCCTCTACAACACCAGTTGGGTGTTCATGATGAATCCCGCGACCTATGAAAAACTTTCCGCCGAAGAAAAGAAAGCGGTCGACTCTGTATCCGGAGAAGTGGTGGCGCGTATCTTCGGGCGGATGTGGGACAGGCTTGATAAGGCAGGCCATGAAGTCATGCAGAAGGCGGGAGTCGAGGAAACCCAGGCCGACGAAAAATTCGTGGCGGATGTCAAAGCCAAGACCGCATCGCTTGAACAAGACTGGGCTCAAGCGGCCGAAGCCCAGGGCCTGAAAGAACCCTTGAGCGTACTCGCAGAATTCCGCAAGACGATTGCAGAGCTGCAATGACAGCGCGGGAGGAGTTTCGCTAGGGATGGCCAGAAATGACAACAAGTTGGGACCGTAGTGAAAGGCGATAAAACACAGCAAGGCCAGCGTACGACGCAAAGGCGTCCCGCTGTCCATTAAGCCGACGGAGACATATACATGAAATACAAGAACTTGCTTACTGCTGGGGCGCTGGCATTCGCGTTGACGCCTGCCGCGGCGCATGAGGTGCGTATCGGCTTGGTTACGACACTTTCGGGGCCAGTGGGGGCGCTCGGACAACATGTTCGTGACGGTTTCGCCCTGGGAGTCGAGGAAGCGGGCGGCAAGCTAGGTGGTCTGGACACCACGGTGATCGTAGAGGACGATCAGCTAAAGCCCGAAGCGGGGCGTCAAGCCACCAACAAGCTAATTGGGCGGGACAAGATTCACATCCTGACCGGGCCTGTTGTATCGAATGTAGCCATGGCTTTGGCCAAGCCGGCCCAAGACAGCGATGTGATCTTTATCAGCCCTAACGCAGGGCCTGCCTTGCTGGCTGGCAAGCTTTGCTCCCCCAGTTTTTTTACCACAGCTGGGCAAAATGATCAGTCGCACGAAGCCATGGGGGCATATCTTCAGCAGCAAGGCATCAAGAACGTCTATTTGATCGCGCTCAATTACAACGCCGGTAAAGAGGCGCTAAGCGGCTTCAAGCGAATGTATAAGGGTGAGATCATCGATGAAGTGTATGCGGCACAGACTCAAATGGACTTCTCTGCCGAGATCACTCAGATACAGGCGGCAAACCCCGATGCCGTCTATGTATTTATGGCTGGCGGAATGGGCATAAATTTTGTCAAGCAATATGCCCAAGCGGGTCTGTCGGACAAGATTCCCTTGTATTCCGCATTCGTTATCGACAGTATCACATTGCCCGCTATTGGCGAGGCGGCAGTCGGAACCTATCAAACCAACTTATGGAACGCCGATCTGCCCAACGCCGCCAATAAGCAGTTCGTCGAGCGTTTTCGCGCCAAATTCGGGTACGAGCCCTCAAACTTTGCAGCCCAATCGTATGACACGGCGCGCTTGATTGACAGTGCATTGCGCAAGACTGGTACCGCCGACGACAAAGATCTGCTTATCGCTGCACTTCAAGAGGCCAGCTTTGATTCTGTGCGTGGGCCGTTCTCATTCAACGTCAACAACTTTCCCATCGCCAACTTTTATCTACTGAAAGTCGTGAAGGACGACGATGGAACGATTAGACAGGTAACCGAGAAGATCGCCTTGGAAAAAGCCAAGGATGCCTACTACACCGAATGTGAAATGACGTGAGTTAGGCTAGGCCGGCTAGTGTGAGATCTTGCCGCCACGGCCCTCAGGTGTCGCCAGCGCGCCATCAGCCGAACAGGTTGATGGCGCATATTCTTCAAGCAGGCGTCAAAGCCCTGTTTCGTCGGGCTGGAAGCCCAATGAGCGGGAAATGTGCGATGCCTCCGACATCAGCAGGTTCGCATACGATGTGACCGCCTTGGCATCAATGCGAACGCTGGGGCCGTAAAGCGCCAGTGAGCCGACGACTTCTCCGGAGGCATCGAAGAATGGGGCTGCAATGCTTGTCGCGCCGCGTATCTGTTCATCCTGGCTTACGGCGTAACCTCGTTTGCGGGTGCGCTCGAGTTCTTTAGTGTATGCGGCGACATCGATCTGTGCGTCTTGGGTCAGTTGCCGCAATTGCCTGGCATCGAGCGCTGAGTGGGCGGCTATGGCTTTTCCGCTGGCACCCGAGATCAGGCTGTTGTGAAAGCCGACGCCCCGTCTGAAGCTTAATGGGTGAGGGCTTACGAGCTCGGCGACGCAAATCCGGGAATCGCCTTCGCGCACAAAAAGCCCCACGGTTTCGTTGCTAACCTCCCAGACACGCCGCATCATGGGCAGTGCCGCGGCAGCGGGGTCGTTGCTGGACATCCAGACATGGGCCAGGCGGGCAACTTGGGGCCCCAGCCTGAACTTCTGCGGATCGCCGGACGACACCAGATAACCGTTGACTTCAAGCGTATGAAGCAGCCGGTACATGGTTGGCCTGCTGAGGTCGACGCGCTTTACGAGTTCGCCAGGAGACAGCTCGAAATCGACTGGGCTGAATGCCGAGAGGATTTCAAGCGCTCGGCCGACTGCTCTGACGCTTTCGCTAGCTTTCTCTACTGCCGCCATTTCACAAACTCCTTGCTGATTAGCATGTGGTTTAGCCCAAGGGGACGGTGAATAATGATTATATTCCAATGAAATGAGAAGAATATCCATTATGCAGACAGTGGGGGCAGAGCAAAAAAAAGCCGGCCATATGGCCGGCACTATGCTCCGATTACTGTCGCGGCACGGTTTTTACGCGTGCATTCTTTACAGAATGGTGGTCAGCATTTTCGCCGAGAGCACGTTTTCGGCAAGCTTGATTTCACGGCGCAGCAGAGACCAGGCTCCGCCAGAGTTGCGCAAAACGTCGTTGCGGCGCGCCGCAAGCACGATGTTCTCGTACTGGTTGCGATTCTGGCGAACCAGTATTCGACTGGAAACGCCGATTTCACGCTCGCCATTGGCCTCATCCACGGATGTGACATACACGTTGGATACGAAATGCACCACCCGTGAGACGGGCTCTTCGGCCCAATGCGCTCCGGTACGGATTTGTTCGATGCGCTTGCCCATCGTCCATTTTCCTTCCTCGAACCAGCTGATGTCGATGCCTTCGCGCGTGGCCTCGCGCTGCTCCAGTTCGTTGTGGCGCGCGTTGCGCAGAATCGGCATGAAGTAGACAAGATCTTCGTGCAGGGTGTCGAGCCAGTCTTCATAGAGCCTGGCATCGAGCAGGTCGGCTTCACGATATAGGAAGCGCTCGGCCTCCCAGGTAAGTTCGCGCAGTTCTTGTCGATTTGCGATGGGGGTTTCTATAACGCTCACGCCTTGCTCCTGTTCAGTTCAACAAAGACGGGATCATGGTTGCCCATCAGGTGGTCCCAAGGTTTCTCGTCCATGTAGTCGGTCCAGCGCGTGTAGAAGGTGCGCGGGTTTTCTTCGGAAATCTGGGTCGACACATTGCCCGCCAGCATTTCGTGCGGGCCGGCCTGCCCCAGCGATTGCTGGTAGTTGTAGGGATAGCGGCGCGCGATCGGACCGGCGCTGGCTTCAGTAGCCATCTGCCAGTTTTCAATGTCGTCCGACTCGGTCATTCCGGCGGGGCCTTGGTATCGCATGAAGAAGTGCCGCAGAATGTCTCGCACCTCTTTGGGCGCCTGCTTGTCGATCAGGTACCACTTCCAGATTTCTGTGTGCATCGGTCCATGGGGGTGAAACACGGTGATGGAGCGGGGCTGACGTCCGTTGAAGCCCATGTTGGGGAATATGGTGCCTACGAAAGGTAGCAAGCGAGACCTGTCGCCCATGCGCTCTTGGCGTTCTTCGTAGCACTGGCGAAAGTAGCGTTCAACTTCGGGATTGTCCTGGTACGCCTCGGCATAGGGGAGCATGCTGGGTTGAATGGCGGAATGGGCGCCATGGCCGGCCGGGAAATTGACCCAGACGTGCTGGGCGCCTGCAAGCTCGTCATCGCGTCGGCCCTTTTTGCCCGATTGGGCACTGGGACCGATGCCGATTTCGTCTACAGAGCGATGGCTGGGGTTGTGATAGGTGTCGCCCAGGAAGTTCTCGGCGCCCACCTTCCAGTTTGCGGGGATGATCCATTTCTGGACGCCGGCGAACACCTCGGTATCACCCGGAACGCCGTTGAGTCCGTCCAGGGCGAGGTCCAGATGTTCTTTGGCATCGCCTAGATACTCTAGCAAAGGCGGTGCGTCTTTGTCCCAAGTTGCCCAGACCGTGCCTTTATAGTTGGCCAGTTGCGCAACTTCGATCAGCGACCATTCTTCTTTGTCGAGATGTTCTTCATAGAGCGCGCCGTACATCGGCACGCCGAATAGCTTGCCTTCGGTGGTGTAGCTCCAGGCGTGATAGGGGCAGACGAACTGCTTGGTATTGCCTTCGTCATACTGACAGACCTTCATGCCCCGGTGGCGGCATGTGTTGAGGAAGACGTGGAGCTTTCCTTTTTGGTCGCGGCACAGAATGACCGATTCATTGCCCATGCGGGATGTAAAGAAATCGCCCGGGTTCTTGACTTGGCTTTCGTGTCCTACGAATAGCCAGGCTTTTGTGAAGACGCGTTCAAGCTCGGCCTTGTAAATGGTGTCGTTGGAAAAAATTTCACGGCTGATGAGGCCGGCTTCGCGATCGACATAGTTCGCAAACGGCTTCGCAGGGGTGGTACGCAGGTCGTTGCTTTGAATGAAAGGGGCTTCTTGCTTCATGGGCGTGGTTTCCTCGTGAGTCATTTTTAACCAATGAATTTCTCGACGTACAGTTGTCGGGCGGGAATGCGTTTGGCCTTCAGGATGCCTTTGACGGCATCGATCATGGGGGGAGGGCCGCAAGCGTAGATGGAAGAGGAGCGGTCGATCGATAGCTCGTCCAGCAGCTCGGTGACGCGTCCTTGTCTGTAGGGGGAGGTGTCATCGACTTTGTCGCACGACACCTGGATGGACAGCCCTGGCAAAAGACTTTTAAGTTGCTCGAGACGATCCAGCTGGAACAATTGGTTCTCGTGGCGCGCCCCGACGAGTAGTTCGATGGGTGTGGCGCGGATATCGGCTTGCTTGGATTGAGCGATCTGTTCAAGCATGGAAAGCAAAGGCGCAAGGCCGGTTCCGCCGGCGACCATGATCTTGGGCTGTGTGTCGTCCCGTAGGTAGAACGTGCCGCGTGGCGCACTTAGTTCGACGCTGTCGCCGACGTTCGCGGACGACAGCCAGTCGGAAAACAGGCCGTTTTGCTGCAGGGCAATGTAGAACGTCAGCAGCTTCTGGCCGGGAGGGTTCGCCATCGAGAACGACCGGTGGAAGTCTCCGGAAGGCGTGATATTAACGTACTGGCCTGGGAGGAATGCAAGGGCGTCCTGGGTTGTCAGCGTAAGCGCCATGGTGTCGGCGGCGACCGTTTCTATGCTTTCTACGACGGCGGTGCTGCCCGCTTCCGAGGCGGCCAGGGCGTCATCGCCGGAGTAGGGCAGTTCGATGACGGCAGCTTCTGTGGCGCGAGCCCTGCAAACGAGCACGACGCCGCTTTGCTGCTCGGATTCGGTGAGTACGGCGGGGCTGAACTCATCCATTTCGACCGTGCCGCGGGACACCCGGGCCTGACAGGTTCCGCAATTGCCTTCTTCGCAGTCGGTAAGCAGTTGAATGCCGCGCTCTCGGGCGGCTTCCAGAACTTTTGTACCGGGGGCCAGGTGCAAAGTGTTGGTGTGTCCGTCTGAGAAAACGAGTTGTACTGGGATCGACATGATTGAGTCCGCGGTGTGCGACTGGCTTACGGCCATACCCTATGCGGCCTATTTTTCCGTAATGTCCATTGTGTGGTCTGTAGTCTCAAATTATACAGGTTCAATGTTTGACGTCAAGAGCTCTTATAAATCCAGATGGCACAGCTTCAATAAGGGAAGAAGCTTGTATTGAGCCTGGATGGACTACATTGATTTATACGCTTGAATTTATATTATATGTCCGTCTGGTGGACGTTATTTTGTTGGGAGATGGGTCATGCTTGGGCAAGATGAATGGAAGGAGGTAGCGAACGGGAAGCGCAAGACTCGCTCAACCGGAAAGGGAAGACGGAAACAGGTTCGAACTGGTTCGGAGGGGTGTGACTTCTTTGCTTTACTTGGCGCGCGAAGCATGGCTGCGGGTTTCCCGCACAACCATGCCTGGCCGAAGCGGTTTTAGAACGGAAGCTGGTGGTCTAGGGTCTGAATCGTCAGGAGACGGAGATCGGTGAACTCTTCGATTGCGGCGCGTCCGCCAAAACGGCCATAGCCACTGGCCTTGATGCCGCCGAACGGCAACTGGGCTTCAGTGTTTACCGTGGGGCCGTTAACGTGGCACAAGCCCGATTTGATCCGTTCGGCGACCCTGAGCGTACGAGCGATATCGCTGCCGAACACGGCCGCGGCCAAGCCGTACTCGGTATCGTTTGCCACCCGAATCGCTTCTTCGACGCCTTTGACCCGTATCACTGAAGCAACGGGGCCAAACGATTCTTCGGCGTATATGCGCATTTCAGATCGCACGCCATCCAGTATGATCGGATCAAGAATGCTTCCGTTGCGGGCCGGGGTGGTAACCAGACGAGCCCCTTTATTTACTGCGTCGTCCACCAGTTCCTGGACGCGGTCGGCAGAGGTTTCGTTAACGAGCGAACCCAATGCGGTTGTGCTGGTGCGAGGGTCGCTTGCTGCCAGAGTGGCCGTTTTTGCGGCAAGGCGTGAAACGAAATCGTCGGCGATCTTTTCGTCGACCACAATACGTTCGGTGGACATGCAGATTTGGCCTTGATGCATGTAGGCGCTGAACACCGCGGCATTGACAGCTTGGTCAAGGTTTGCGTCTTCCAGCACGACAAGAGGGGCTTTGCCGCCCAGTTCGAGCAAGGCCGGTTTCAGATGCCGGCCAGCCAGTTCGCCGATAATGCGCCCCACCCGGGTCGAGCCGGTAAAGTTCACCCGACGCACGGCCTCGTGGGCGATCAAGGCTTCGACGATGGCGGGCGCCGATTTTGAGTCATGCAAGATCACATTCACGACCCCGGCGGGGAAGCCGGCATCGACAAACAGTTCTCCGATAAGATGGTGGGTTGCAGGGCAAAGCTCTGAACCTTTCAATACGACAGTGTTGCCGCAGATCAGGGGCATGGCGATGGCGCGCACACCTAGAAGCAGAGGGCCGTTCCAGGGAGCCATGCCCACGACGACGCCGGCCGGCACGCGGCGCGTAATGGCCAGCTTGCCTGCTTGGTCGGACGGAATCTGCTCGCCGGTAACCAGGGTTGCCAGCGCGGCGGATTCGCGCAGCACATTCACCGAGCCATGCACATTGAACTCGGCCCACGCGGTGGTGGCGCCGGTTTCTTCAATAATGGTTTCGATGAACTGATCGGCCCGTTCGGTAAGTAGTTCAATCACACGCGCAAAGAGGGCGCGCCGATGATTGGGGCCGGTGCTTGACCATTCGTCAAATGCGGCGGCGGCGCAATCGATGGCGGCGTTGACGTCTTCGACCGTGGCCGCCGCGGCGCGCGTGGCGATCTGGCCGCTCAGCGGACTGAGGCGTTCAAAGTATGCACCGTTGCCTGCTTCGCGTAAATCCGCGCCGATGCGAAGTTGTACCTTTTTCATCCTGACCCCTTATAGTTTTGAAACGCGTACTTGGAGAATCGCTGCCTGCCCGCCTTTTACCGCGGCGAGACAGCGCTGGATAGCTGCTTCAGCGTCGGCCGGGTCGGCCAGCACTTCGCCGTAGGCCCCGGCCGACTCGGCCAGCTTGGCCATATCCGTATCGGGAGCCAAGATCGCCGAGAACTGATCCTGCTGGTTGGCTTCGCCGTCTGGATACATTCTTAGTGTGGCTTGCTTCACAGCGGACCAACCCGAGTTGTCGAGCACGACGGTGAGTATCGGAAGGTCGAACTGTCTGGCCACCGCATAGACCGAACTGGGATTCGAAAAATAAAACGTTCCGTCGCCGATTATCTGTACGATGTTGCGGTCCGGGCGGGCCAGCTTCATGCCCAAGGCCGTGCCACCCGAGTAGCTCAGGCCGCCGCCCGACATGCCCATAAGCGTCCCCCCTTTTGTTCTGGGTATTTGTTTGAACACGGGTAAGACGTTGCGGACCGCTTCATTGAGCACGATGTCGTCTGCGTCCAGGAGTTTTCCCAGGACCGCGCATAAGTAGTGCGGGTTTATCTGCCCCTCGGCGCCGGGATCAGCGGCAAGCTCTTTATCGGCGGCGGCCTGTTGGGCGTGCTGCTCGGCCAGCCCGGCCAGGCGCCTCTTGGCGCGTTCCAGGAACTCGGGGGTAGCCGTTCTGCGGAGCTCTTCAAGCAGCTGGCTTAGCAGCTTGAAGCTGTCGCCTTCGACACGCAGCTGCGTGGGAAAGCTCCACATCGGTATATCTCTTTTGCTGGTATCGACGTCCAGCTGAGCCCACCAGGTGTCAGGGTTCTCTTGGGTGTACTTGGGGATCCAGGGTACGTCTACATCAACCAGAAGTCCGACGTCGACGTCTTTGACATAAGGGTCGGGCTGGTAGCCGGCGAAGCAAGGCGAGTCTCGGCGGATATTGAGATAAACGGGATTGAACTCGCATACGCGTATGCCGGCAAATTGCGCCAGTTCGTCGATGAGGCCGGGTGTTTCGGGGTTACGCCCCGCATACGCGGTAACCAGCAACGGGTTCTCGGCCGTCAGGAGACGTTGAGCGATTTGCCGGATGGTTTCGGCGTCGGCGCCGCCAGCCTTCGAAGGCGGATTGCGCTTAAGGTCGACGGGACGTACTTGGTCGGCATCGTGCGTAGCGGCCAGGATTTCGCGCGGCAGCATGAGATACGAGGGTCCCATGGGGTCGCTTTGCATCACGGTGTGCGCACGCGCCAGAACCTCTTTCACCACTGCGGGCGACTGCAGGGTGTATTCCCACTTTACATAGGGGCGCACGACCCCGGCTTGGTCAAAAGGCTCTTGTATGAAGTGCACATAGGTGTCGCGGCACCCGGGGAGTTCGCCGTAAGTGCTGAAAGGCGCTCGGCCGGCCATGAGCAATACCGGTATCCGCGTGCGAAAGAGGTTGTGCAGCCCCATCGCGGAATTTGCCGTGCCGGAGTCGACGTGTACCAGTACTGCCTGCCCCTGCCCGGTCGCGACTGCGTAGCCGGCTGCCATATGCACCGCCGTGTTTTCATGCGGACAAAGTATGACCTCGGGATGACGCAGCCCTGCTTTCTTCCATCGAGCCATTTCCTCGATGATGGGCGCATGGTCAGTGCCCAGATTGCAGAACAGGTACTCGACCCCGAGCTCCATTAGAGCTTCAAGAAAATAGTGCGATGCCGTTGGAGATTGCGTATTCATAGATTGAGGAATTAAGTATGAAAGGCGTAAACCCCGCGGGAGTTCACGAGAACTGCTTGCCATGATCTGGCAATATTTTTCCAATACGTCGGTTTTTATTGTCCATCTAACGGACATTCAAATCATTATATTTTGTATGAGAGGGTGCGGTCAATCGTAATTTTTCTAATAGAACTAAGAAAAATGGCTATTTACATGGAAGGAGGGGGTTTCTTGTATCCCTGGCTTCCATGAAAACTTGTTTTTATTGACTGCTCTGCGGACATTTTTAATTGTTATTTTCTACACGGAGGCCTCGGTGGAAAAGATTATGGTTGACGCCGTCGCGAACATGCCGCCCACGCCATGGCACACGGATATCCTGGGATCGGCCAGTTGCGCGGGCGCGCGCCCGCGCAACTGGCGCACGCTTTCCTGCATGGCGTACATGCCGTACATACCCGAGTGCATATAACTTAGGCCGCCGCCGTTGGTGTTGACCGGCAGGCTCCCGCCCGGCGCAGTGTTGCCTTCGGCGATGAAGCCCGCCGCCTCGCCTGCGGCGCAGAACCCCAGTGCCTCCAACCCGTACAAGGGAAGGTGGGCAAAAGCGTCATAGATCATCACGTGATCGACGTCTTTGACGCAGATGTTGGCTTCCGAGAACGCTTGGGCTCCCGAGCGCTTGAAGGCTCCTGACGAGGTCAGGTCGGGCATTTGACTAATAAGCGGGGACTCCGAGCTTTCGCCGGTTCCTATGACATAGACCGGACGTTCCGCCATGTCTTTGGCTTTCTCGGCTGCAACCAGAATAAGAGCGCCTCCGCCGTCGGTAAGCGGGCAGCACATGGGACGCGTAAATGGATACGCGATCATTCGAGCCGCCAGTACTTCTTCGACGCTGATTTGCTCTTTATACAAGGCTCGCGGGTTCTGCGCGGCCCATTTGCGTTGTGCCACGACAACGTGGGCCAAGGCCTCCAGGCCCAGCCCATGTTCATGAAGATACTTGAGCACCGGCAGGGTGAACATCGTGGGCGAGGAGATGGCTCCGAAGGGGGCTTCGAACTGTCCGGCCAGACTGCTGGGCGGCGGCGGCCAGGGGAGTCCGGTTGCCGCTATGCGTGATTTACCGCTTTCGCCGTGGGCGACCAGCACGGTCTTGCATAGTCCCGAGGCAATGGCCGCGGCGGCATGGCGGACATGCATCAAGAAAGAGCAGCCGCCGACGGAGGTGCCGTCCAGCCAGGTGGGCTGTATTCCCAGGTAATGCGCCAAGCTGGCTGGGGCCTCTCCCGCTATGGCAATCCCATCGATGTCGCTCAGGCTGATGCCGGCGTCGCGCACGGCGTTCAACGAGGCATCCGCTGCGATGCCAAGTTGGGACAGGTCTTCAATGACGCCCATGTTTGTGGATTCGGCTGCGCCGACAACTGCTATACGTGCGTTCATTTGTGCTCTG
Organism: Pusillimonas noertemannii; assembly: GCF_003096595.1. GTDB lineage: Bacteria > Pseudomonadota > Gammaproteobacteria > Burkholderiales > Burkholderiaceae_B > Pusillimonas > Pusillimonas noertemannii. The sequence goes on from NZ_QEKO01000003.1 coordinate 200,307, forward strand.
CCGGTTCGAAAAGAGGAAGGGAAACTTCGTCGTTCTGCCTTTGGAAGACCACTCGAAGCGGCATGCCTATGTGTAGCGAATCGGGTGAAGGCGCGCAGTTGATGATGTTGGTCATCATTTGGGGACCTTCGTGAAGAGCGACGATCGCGACGATATAGGGGGCTTCCAGTCCGGGTGCGGGCTTGGCGCTGATGACATAGCTGAGCAAGGACGCTTTGCCGGTGGATTGGGTTACCAATACCGAGTGTGAGCCGCAGTTTGGGCAAAAAGGGCGGGGTGGAAAATAATGCTTTGAGCAGTCATTGCACGCTTGCAATAGCAGTTTTTCTTGGCTGATGCCGCTCCAGAAGTGTTGAGTTTCAGGGGTGGCTTTGGGTAGAAGGCGAGACGAGGATGGGGGGGAGTTCACAGCTGCTCCGTAATGTGGCATTGATGCTGTATTTCATCAAGAACCATGCCGGGTCATTGATTAGTCATCCGTGGTGTCCGCATCCCGGGCAGTTGGGTAAGCGCTTTTTAGCACGTCGGGCATCCGGCTTACGCTGCGCCTGTGCAGCAGTCAAATCATCTTACTCAAGGCTTAACGAAATCGTATGGAAAAAACTCTGGACTCTAAAGTTGTGGTTGTTACGGGCGCGGCTCAAGGGATAGGTCGTGCCATTGCCAGGCAAGCGGCTGCGGCCGGCGCAAGGGTAGTCGTCGCGGATATCGCTAAATCGAAGTCCACCGATGCGGATTCGGGATGGCTTGCCGATAGTGTCGTGCGGGAAATCGTCGCAGAGGGCGGTACCGCGGTGTCTTCCTCCGAGGATATCTCCGACAGCGCCGCGGCGGCGCGTATTATCGAGCAGGCTGTCGACACCTACGGACGTATTGATTGTGTCGTCAATAATGCGGGAATTCTGCGTGATCGGATGTTCTTCAATATGGAGGAAGCTGAATGGGATGCCATCATCAAAGTACACCTGTATGGCTATTACAACGTGTCGCGCGCGGCGGCTCCCCATTTCAAAGCGCAGAACTCCGGCAGCTATATTCACTTCAGTTCATCTTCAGCGCTAATAGGCAACTTGGGCCAGGCCAACTACGCCGCAGCAAAAATGGGCGTGGTGGGGCTTTCTACCGGTATCGCTCTGGATATGCAGCGTTTCAATGTGCGATCGAACGTGATTGCACCGTGGGCCTGGAGTCAATTGATCGAAAGCGTTCCTATCCGCACGCCCGAGCAGGGTGAGCGGATGCGCAAGCTCAAAGAAAGCATGAAGGCCGAGCATATCGCGCCACTGTGCGTGTTCTTGGCAAGCGATCTGGCGGCGTCTGTTTCGGGGCAGGTTTTTGGATCCCGCGGAAATGAAGTCTATCTATTCAGTCAGCCACGCATCATCCGGTCTGTACACAAGTCGGACGGCTGGGACGCCGAGAGTCTGGCGGCTACCATGCTGCCGTCGTTCCAGGATGATTTTATTGCTCTCAAGTCGCATCGCGATGTCGTGAGTTGGGACGTTATCTGAGCCGGATCATGATTAATCTGGAAGTCATTCGCAATTTGCCGGAAACAGAAATACCGGTGGACTACACCGAAAAGGACGCAATTCTTTATGCCCTGAGTATCGGACTTGGGCATGATGTCGAAGCGGAGCTTGAATACGTCGTTGACCTGCGGCTCAAGTCGACGCCGATGTTTGCTTTGATCGCCGGACATAACCTGCCTTGGCTGCGGCAACCCGAAACCGGCATAGACGTCAGGAGAATGCTGCATGGAGAAACCAGCTTGACGTTGCACAGGGCATTGCCGGCAGCGGGCCGTGTCATTGTGCATGGGCGCATCTCCGGGGTCGTGGATCGTGGGCCGGGCAAGCATGTGTCCGTCTATTTTGAACAGCGTCTTCTTGAATCCGGCACTTCCGAGCACCTGGCCACCGTTGGGGGCTGTTTCGTGTTTCCGGGCGCTGGTGTGCGGGCCGACGCTTCAGGCAGCCAAGCCAAGGCGGCAAGACCGCCCGACAGGGACGCCGATGTTGAGCTCGAAGTCTGCATTCCCTCCAATGCGGCGCAATTGTATCGGCTTAACGGTGATCGGAACACATTGCATGTCGATCCGGAAGTGGCCCGACGGGCAGGATTCGAAAAGCCTATTTTGCACGGCCTGTGTACCTTCGGCTACGCAAGCACGGCATCCGTGCGGGCGCTATGCGGCCATGACGCCCAGCGCATCAAGCATATCCAGGGGCGCTACTCGACCCCGATCTATCCAGGCGAGCGCATGCGCACTCAGTTCTATCAGCTGGGCGACAGCGAGTACGCCTTTCGCTGTATCGCCGTCGAGCGCAACGTGACAGTGCTCGATGCTGGTCAACTTATATTGCAAAGCGGACGAGGCTAATTGTGTATATCGGAACCTATGCACGGAAAGTGCCCAAGAAACCCGCTGTGATTGACGCCGAAACAGGCTCATTGCTGACTTATGAACAACTGAACGCGGAGTCGAACCGGGTTGCGCGCCTGCTGCACGAGCGCGGGCTGCGCCGCGGCGATCAAGTCGCCATTTTTATGGAGAACCACCTTTCGTATATGGCGGTGATCTGGGCGGCGCTGCGTTCGGGGCTGCGCGCCGTGCCCTTGAATCGCTATTACAACGCCGAAGAGGTGGCGTATGTGGTGAACGACTGTGGCGCCAAAGCCATCTTTACGACGGCGGCCCAAGGAAATGTCGCCAAGGCGCTGCCGGGTCAGATTCCCGGCTGTGGGCACTTATTCGTGATGGATGGCGATCTTCCGGGGTGGGAGCGTTACGAGACAGCCCTTGCGCTCCAGAGTGCTTTACCTCCGGAGGTCGAGACAATGGGCGCCGTGATGTCTTATACCTCTGGAACCACGGGCCGGCCCAGGGGCGTTCTGCGCCCCATGCCGAACGTACCCGCCTCGGCAACATGGGGGGGCTGGATCGATACCGGGGAGCTCTTCGACATTGATGAGAACACCGTCTATCTGTCTCCTGCGCCTTTCTATCATGGGGCGCCCATGCGGTTTTGCCGTGCCGTCCATATGGCCGGAGGCACCTTGGTGTTCATGCGAAAGTTCGACGCCGAGCAGGCATTAAGACTGATCGAGCACTATCGTGTCACGCACTCTCAATGGGTGCCTACAATGTTCGTGCGCATGCTGAAGCTGGACAGGAGCATACGCGAACGATACGACCTGTCGTCGCATCGAATAGCCATTCATGCCGCCGCTCCATGCCCCACCGATGTAAAGCACCAGATGATTTCGTGGTGGGGGCCTATAGTGCATGAGTATTACGGCGCTACTGATAGCGCAGGAATCACATCGATCACTTGCGAGGAATGGTTGCAACATCCCGGTTCGGTGGGACAGGCAGACCCCGAACGCGTGAAGGTGTGCCGGGACGACGGCTCTGAAGCAGCAGCCGGAGAACCCGGCCAGGTGTATTTCGTTGGCGAGCCCGAGTCGCTCCCACGTTACTTGAACGATCCGGAGAAAACTCGTGCTTCGCGCCACCCCGAACATGACAACTGGGTCACCGGGGGAGACATAGGTGTCATACGCGAAAACGGCTACCTGTACTTGACTGGCAGAAAGGCCTTCACGATTATATCGGGAGGCGTCAATATCTACCCCCAGGCGATCGAGGACGCCCTGATCGAACATCCCTTGGTGGCCGATGCCGCGGTGTTTGGCGTCCCTAACGAAGAGATGGGCGAAGAGGTGAAGGCCGTGCTTGAACTGGCGCGCGGAGTCGAGCCGTCAGCCGATCTGGTCGATCAACTGACGGTCTATTGCAAAACACGTGTGGCACGATACATGGTGCCTCGGTCTTTCGAGTTTGTTGAAAAGCTGCCTCGAACGGAAACCGGCAAGCTCATGAAAAAAGAGATGCGGGACGCTTACTGGCCGGACCAGGTCAAATAGCGGCTTCCAATGCGCTATAGCGGCGCTGGAAGTACATCAGCGCAGGTCCTTGGTGCCCTTCGTGAATGGCTTCCACCCGCGCCAGGCATACGCAGTGCGAGCCGACCTTCTGTGTCTCGAAGATGCGGCAATCCAGGGCGATGAGGGCGGATTTCAAGACCGGGGCGCCGGTCGACAGCTGATACCATTCTCCGGAACCGAATCGATCATTGCCATAGACGCCCGAGCGGCCCGCAAAGGTATCCGCCACGGCGTTGTCGCCGGCGCGCAGAACATTGATGCACAAAAGCCCATTTTCGCGCAGGGTGATACCGGCCTGGCTATTGCAGTGCACGCAGACGAGGACAGTGGGCGGTTCGTCCGAAACAGAGCACACAGCCGTGGCGGTAAAGCCGGCGCGTCCCCCTGTGCCGTCGGTGGTTACCACATTCACGGCGGCGCCAAGACGCGACATCGCGTCACGAAAGGATGTGTTGGAAACCATTTTTCTCTCCTGGCGTGTCTCGTTCAGGCGGCTGTTCTCGCCGCGTCTTCTTTCATGCGATGGCGTTGCCCGAAGATCGGACCGAACATGCGATCGGCGACCTCGCGATCAAAGAGCCACGGGAAGTAGTCAGGCGCATGGTTGAACGAGGCTGCGAACCTTTGAGCCACTTCGTGGTGATCGTTTGCGGCCTCGACGACGTCATGCATGTGGGGGGTGAAGTCGAGCATCCGGTTCGACCATTCTGTTGTCAGGCATCCGCGTTCACGCCAGAAGCTTTCGAAGGTTTCCTGCATCCAGCCGCGGTCGAAGGCTTGGTCGCCGTGAGCCAGAATGCGCTGCAGGTAATGCCAGGCGGCTTTGCTTGCGTTGTTCGAGCCCTGGCCTGTCAGCGGATCGTTAAGCATGACGACGTCACCGATGCCCAGCACGGCGCGGCCCGAAGGCATGGTGGCCACCGGCTTGCGCACGGTGGGCGGGAATCGGCCGGTCAGTGTTCCATTGGCGTCGGTCAGTTCGATCTTGGCGCAGCGCGCGGCCTCCCATGGGAAGAAGCGCTGGAGTAGTTCTTTGCTTCGCGCCAGATGTTCCTGCGGGGAGCCGACGTCCGACCAGCTGTCCATCGGACCGCCCACAATGCCCTCGAAGACCATGATTTCGCAGGGGCCGCTGGTTGTCAGCGCGGGCATCACAAAGTACTCGCCTATGCCGGGAGCCATGCTGAAACAGTTTCCGCGCACCGGGGTGGTGGGCTCCATGCCGGTGACGTAGGTCAGCGCCAGTGCGCGTTGCGGTTTGTCATGAATAGAACGCAGGGCGTCGCGCTCGAAGAGCCGGCCCACTTCGCCCTTGCCTGAGGCAACGATGACCAGGTCATGTCTCTGCGCGAGCGCGTCAATGTCGGCAACCCCCGCCTGGTGGATCTGCAGGACGCCGCCCAGCCGTTCGAATTCTTCCATCCAGCGGGGAATCTTGACTCTCTGACAGATGGAGTTTCCGTAAGCCGGCCGTATCGCACGCCAGTTGACGTCTCGTCCTCCGTCATCGGTACGACGCGAAAACTCGAAGAACTCGATTTTTGGCGCCTCTTCCTCCCAGAAGTTGAGACCCAGGGCGCGTTCATGGTCCAGCCCCGTTTTCTGCATGCCCTGGCTGGAAAGGATCCGGCCGTTCTTGATCGCATCGGCGTCTCTGTCGGTTACAACGCACACCTTGTAGCCATGCTGCAGCAGTCCGATACCAAGTTGAAGGCCGGCGTGGCCGCCGCCGATGATTGCAATCGATCGCATATTGATGTCTCTCCTATATGTGGATGCCTGGCGTGCTGCTCGAATATGCAAAGCAGAAGAACACCACGCCAGCGAAAACTGAACGCAAATAGCCATGCGTTCTGCGCGGGGTCGGTCCTGCGCAAAGCGATTAGCCATAGCCGTATGATGGCGCGATTTGCCTGTTATTTATCAGGAAGAGACGATGAAGTTTTCGCTCGACTATCGTGCACCGTATGCAGCATCCAATAGTTGCGAGCGCAGCCACGCGACGCCGATGTCTGTGTCGGCTTGTTCGTGCCAGACCAGCGAGTAAGGCCAAAGCACCTTGCCGCACGGGTCATCGTGGATTTTCAGGTCGAACGCCCGAGCGGCCGCTTCGGCCAGCCGGCGGGGCAGCATGGCAATGACGTGCGATTGTGAAACGATAGGGCCGATTGCCAGGGGGTGGGGGACAACTGCCGCTATGGTGCGGCGCAACCCATGCTTGGCAAGAACCCCTTCGAGCCCCGCCGAGTCTCCGATGTGCGCGTTTCGGCGGATTCCCCGATCGGTGGCGGCCGCTCCGGATTTAGTCGAAGGGGGGGTGTCGACAAGGCGCACCACCACATGCGGATAGGTGGCAAGATCGTGGATGCCTAGCGTCTGCGCCGGATGATCTTTGCAGGTGACGAAGACCTGCTCGGTTTCTTCGAGTAGTTCGGTGCGAAACCTGGAAGGAATCTCAACAAACGTGCCGACGGCGAGATCGATGCGTCCGGCGTCGAGTTCCTGTGCGATGTCCATACCATGCAGAGACACCACGTCGACACAGACGGATGCATTCTGCTGGACCAGGCGTTTTACCAGAGCCGGCATCAGCAGGGCGCCGGCGTAGTCGGTGCCGGCGACCACAAAGTGCCGATTGCTTTGCCGCGGGTCAAAGTCGCGGTTTTCGAGCGCGAGCCTTAATCGTAAAAGCGCGTCTTTGACCGCAGGAGCCAGCTCGATCGCAAACGATGTGGGGCGCATCGTAGAGCCATCCCGCGTAAAAAGCTCGTCGCCGATCGAGGCCCGAAGGCGCCCCAGCCCATGGCTGACGGCGGATGGGCTAAGCGAGACCCTTCTGCCGGCCGCGACGACACTGCGCTCGGCCATTACCGCATCGAAGATGCGCAGGAGATTCAGGTCAAGCGCCGAGAACCGAACCCTGCCAGCGGTGGTCGTGTCGTCGGGAGCGGGCGAGGGCTGGTCGTGGTTTTGCCGATGCGATGTCAAGATTCCTCCAATACGATTGAAGGCTTTGCGCCCCTGACCGTGATATTACGAGCTTTTGAAGCGTTCTGCGCCCAGAAGGCCTTGCTCCGGCCCCAGCGCCAGATAGCCGCCATCCACGGCAAGCTCGGTGGCGGTGGTGAACCGTGCCTCATAAGATAGCAAAAACGCCACGGTATCCGCTACTTCAGCGGGGTCGGCCATTCTGTTCAGCATGTGAAGAGGCGCCGCCGCTGCGTCCGCCGCGGCGCGATCGCCGCCAGTGCGCCGATCGAATGTCGCCGACCATACCCACCCAGGAGACACGGAGTTGACGCGGATATTGTCCTTGGCAAGATCGGCCGCGGCGTTGCGCGTCAGCTGTAGTATCGCTGCCTTGGTGGCGGGATAAACCCAGCGGTTTGCTTGCGCGATGTGGCCGCTGATACTGCCGAAATTGACGATGGCCCCGCCCCCTCGTTTGATCATTTCAGGGGCAACTGCCTGGATCAGCATGGCGGTGCTTGCCACGTTGGTATTCAGTGCGGTCAGCCAGTCTGAGCGGGGCGACTGCATGCCGGCGTCCAAGTAGACCGCAGCAAGGTTTACCAGAAAATCGATGCCGCCCCAATGTGTCACCGCTTTGCTGACGCAATGGCCAATCTGGGCGTCGTCCTGCACATCGGTCTTGCAGAATGCGGCGCGTGGGCCAAGTTGTTTCGCGGCGGATTCGCCTCCGGCTTCGTCGATGTCGGCAAGCAGCACGCAGACTCCTCGTTCGATCAGCCCGGCGACAACTTCCCTGCCAAGCAGGGTGGCCGCACCGGTAACTATTGCCACCTTGTTCTCAAGTCCTCGCATGTTCGTACTCCTGATCCTCTATGGAAGTAGTTGATGTTAAGGCCAAGCTAAGCTGAGCGGCGATGATATTTTGGCAGTCGCCGCGTGCATGATGTGCAGCATGTTTCGTATGAGTAGTGTCCATGCGCTTGCCGTAGGCCGCCATTGGGGTGGATTTTCGGCTTCTTGCCCGCCAACCGGACAAGTGCGATAAGTCGGCTTCATGAGGTCTCGCAGCGAACTAAGCTCTTCGTTGCCATTGTTAAGTGAGGAGAATTCAATGCGTGTATTAATAAGAAAAATGCCATCCCTGTTCGCCGGTGTGGTCATGGCGGTGAGCTTCGGCGCCGCGCAAGCCGAAGAAGTTGTGCTGCGAGCGGTTAGTGCATTTGCGTCTGGCACGGCCGCGTCGGGCGCGTTCGAGAAATTTATCGAGAAGGTGAATGCCGAGGGCAAAGGCCTTGTTCGTATCGAATATCTGGGTGGTCCCCCGGCCATGCCGCCGTTTGAAGTGGGAAGCGCTGTTAGCCGGGGAGTGGTGGATATCGTGAACGTCGCGGGCGCGTTGTATACCTCGATGCTGCCCGAGGCCGATGCGCTTAAGCTGGGCGAGCTTACCCTGGCCGAAGAGCGTGAAAATGGCGCATGGGACTTCATCAACCAGTTGCACAACGAAAGAATGAATGCATGGTATTTGGCCCGTGTTGGCGAGAATTTACCCTTGCATTTGTTTCTGAGCCGAGAAGTAGCCGAACCAGACCTGAGCGGTTTGACGATTCGCGTCACGCCGGCGTATGCCGCGTTCTTTCGGGCGCTCGGCGCCAATGTTGTTCAGACTGCTTCGGGCGAGGTATATACCGCACTGGAGCGAGGAGTGGTGCAGGGTTATGGATGGCCAATTATTGGCATATTTGATCTTGGCTGGCAGGAAGTAACCAAGTTTCGGGTGGATCCGGGTTTCTACAAAGTTGATGTCAATATGCTGGTCAACCTGGACCGGTGGAAATCTCTTGATGACAATCAAAGAGAGTTTCTGACCCGCATGGCGCGCTGGATCGAGGAAACCGACTTCCAGGACAACATTGTGTTGAAAGAGCAGGAGATTCGCAGACAGGCCGACGCTGGCATCAAGGCAATCGCTTTCGAAGGCGCCGCGCGCGAAAAATGGCTAAGCACAGCACGCGAAGCGGCCTGGAAGCAGGTCGTGTCCCAGTCAAAGGAAGGGGCAAAGCTGCGCACCCTTCTTACAAAATAGAACAGGGGATGCCGACGCATTATGCGCTACTACGATCGATTTCTTGATTTTTGCGGTACCTTGACCGGGATGCTGATACTGCTCATTAGCATCGGTATCGGTGTCGATGTGTTGATACGCTGCGTGCAGGGTCAGAGCATTTACTGGATGATAGACCTTGTCGAATATGCATTGCTGCTGATGACGTTTCTGGGCGCTCCATGGGTGCTTCGTCATGGACGTCATGTCGCAGTGGATATTGTCCTGATGACATTGCCGCATTACGTCCGGGCCTGGGTTGTTCGTGTTATGGCGGTCGTGTGCGCCGCAATTTGCGGTTTCATGGCCGTCGTTGGCGCTGAGGCGGTACTGGAGTCCTACGCGCGCGGTACCCTGCTATTCAAAAGCCTTGTGTTTCCAGAGTGGTGGATCCTTCTTTTCATGCCGATCAGCATGATGATGTGTTGCGTGGAGTTTGTTCGTCAGGCTCTCGGACGCGGCGTCGAAATTGAACGGTCGGATTCCGAAGGAGAGGGCATATGACATGGCTTTCGTCGTTGATTCTGCTCGGAGGAGGCCTGGGTGCGCTGCTGATAACCGGAATACCGGTTGCGTTGGCTTTCTTCGGCATCAACCTTGTCGGCGCCTGGGTATTTTTGGGCGGGGAGCCCGGCCTGATGCAGGTGGTACGTAACAGCGTCGGCTCCGTGGCCAATTACACTTTGGCGCCCATCCCTCTTTTTATTTTGATGGGCGAGGTTCTGTTGCATACCGGGCTTGCCTTTCGCGCCATCGATGCGATAGAACGCTTGATTTCTCGTGTTCCGGGGCGAATGCCGTTGGTCGCGGTGGCAGGCGGTACGGTGTTTGCCGCCTTGTCTGGTTCCAGCATCGCCAATACGGCGATGCTGGGTAAGGCCTTGCTGCCCAGTTTGCTTGGGCGGGGGTATCACCCGACTTTGGCGATGGGGCCCATCATGGCCACCGGCGCCATTGCCATGTTGATACCGCCCTCCGCACTCGCGGTTCTAGTGGGTAGCCTGGCAGGCATTTCAATAGCGAAACTGCTCATCGCGGGCATCGTTCCGGCCCTGATGCTGTCAGTGCTATTTGCGGCTTACATTATTGTCAGGGCCATACAGCGCCCGCAGGACGCGCCGGCTGAACAGTATGCCTCGATAACTTTCCGCGAACGCATCGGGCCATTTCTGCTGTACGTGGTTCCGCTGTCCGGTATTGTCATTGTGGTGGTCGGTAGCTTGATCGCTGGTTTGGCCACTCCGACCGAGTCGGCGGCATTGGGGGCGCTGGCGACGATGCTGGCTGCCATGCTGTACCGTAGTTTCACCATGGCGGCCATGATGCGCGCCCTGCATGAAACCGCAATGACGGTTGTGATGATTATGTTTATTATCGTTGCATCGTCCTCGTTCAGTCAGTTGCTTACTTTCTCGGGCGCCAGCCACGGTATCGTGACGGTGCTTCAAGCATTTGACCCGACGCCGTTCAAGGTCATGTTGGGAATGATGTTGATTCTGCTGGTACTGGGTTGTTTTGTGGACCAGGTCAGCATGGCAATGATCACCATTCCTATCTTTTTGCCAGTGGCGGCCGCTGTGGACATCAATCTGTTGTGGCTAGGCGTTATTTATCTTCTGGCAATGGAGGTCAGCTTTCTTACGCCGCCCTTCGGATTGTTGCTGTTCGTCATGAAAGGTGTGGCGCCACCCCATCTTTCCATGAAAACCATCTATTATGCCGCCGCGCCGTTCGTCATGCTTGAGCTGTTCGTGCTGGCCGCTGTGTTGCTCTTTCCAGAGCTTGGCCTTTGGCTGCCCTCGTTGATGACGGAATAAGGACGTGATGAGGTATTACTGATAAAGCCGGCTGACAGCCGGCTTTATCAGTGAAGAATGACCATATGGTGGACAGAATAATCAATATGAAAGATAATCCACTAAAAAACATGCCCTCGACGCAGTGAAGAAGCCCCTTTCCTTTGTTACTCGGCTTTTTCGGTGTCCTTGCCTTGACAGGGGGTATAAGCATTAAGGAGACATGATGAACGACTCTACTATCCGGAGTTTCCGGCGTGGACTAGAGGTGCTAAAAGCCTTGAACACCCGAAACTACCTCACCGCCCTCGAAATTAGCCGAGCTTGTACCTTGCCCAGGTCGACAGTGTATCGAGTGCTAGAGACTTTGATGCAGGCAGGGTACGTGGTGCGCGATGATATTACGGACGTATACAGCTTAACAAGCGAGGTTACCAAGCTGTCCAGCGGATATGGTCCTAGCGCTCATGTCATCGAAATAGCCAAGCCCTTGCTGAAGGCGTTCAGCGACGAAATCTGTTGGCCTTCGTATATTCATGTGCTCGAGTCAGATGTTATGGTTACGCGTGCTATCTTCCGTTCGCCGCGGGCGCTGACCTACCCGCGTATCGGAAAAAAACATCCCATCGCCAGCAGCGCCCCGGGCCGGGCTTATCTTGCAAGTTTGGAAACGGATGAACGCAGGCGCTGGATACAGTCTTCGCCCGAGGTTTCGCCCGTGACAAGTGGAAACAACTGGGATCTATACAAGCTTAACAGCCTGATTCGGGATGCGGGTATCTTGGGGTGCGGGTTTCGGGACGAAGGCCTTGTGCCCAGAACCTGCTCGATCTCTTTGCCGATCCGATGCGGCGACAACGCTGCGGTGTACTGGACCATTGTCATGATGAGCGCGGTAATCACAGCTGAAAAAGCCGTTTCGAACTATTTGAATGAGGCCAGGGCGATAGCTGTCCAGATCGAGCAGCTTGCGCATACCCGTCAGCCTCATACGCTGTGATGCCCGCAATCGTCACCTGTAATCTGAGTCTGCTCAAAGCGTCAAGATGGTCCGTATGCCTATGCCTTCGCGCAGGTCTTCAAGCGCATCGTTTATCTCTTCCAGCGGCCGCTCTTTGGTAATCAGCCCGCCCAGATTCAACTCTTTGCTGCAGCAAAGGTCGAAGTAGTGCGGCAGGTCTCTTTGGGCGTGACAGTTGCCCAGATATGAGCCCTTGATCTGCAGCTGTCTCAGCACCATGTCAAGCGCTCCCACAGCAATGGGCTCGGTGGGTTTTGCAACGCCGATCATTACAATCGTGCCGCCTTTTCGTACCAAGGCGGCCGCCAGCTTCAAGGTTTCAGGGCTGCAAACGCCATCGAATATATAGTCGAACCCCACGCCTTCGGTCAAGTCTTGGCAAGAGGCCTGCAGCCCATCGGCATGGCTGTCAAAGGTTATGTGCGCTCCAAAGCTTTGAGCCTGGCTGCGTCGTTCGGCATGGAGGTCCAGCCCGGCGATGGGTTGAGCTTGAGCGATGCGCAGCGCCTGGATTGTCGACAGACCGACGGCGCCCAGACCGATCACCGCGGCGCTGGCCCCCTTGGGCACGGCGGCTACGTTCGCCACCGACCCCATGCCGGTTTGAACGGCGCAGCCCATTACGGCGGCATGCTCCAGAGGGATGGGGTCCGGAATCGGCACGACACCTTCGCGTTCTACCAGTACATACTCTGCGAAAGCCCCCAAGCGCAAGCCCCGGGTGACAGGTATGCCGCACAGCCGGACGCGCACGTCGCTGCCGGTGGGGCCGGCTACAAGAGAGGGACTTACCGCCTTGGCGCATAGAACTGGCTGGTTGCGCAGGCAGTAGTAGCAGGCGCCGCATGAAGGCCGCATCGACACTACGACGCACTGCCCTAGGGCAAGGTCGCTAACGCCGGTGCCTACGGCCGCTACGGTGCCGGCCGCTTCGTGTCCCAGAATCGCCGGTACGGGGTAGGCCATTTTTCCGTCGGCCAGCCCCAAATCGGTGTTACAGACGCCACAGTGCGAGATTCGAACCAGCACTTCGCCGGGGCGCGGATCGTCGATTTCGGCGTCATCGACCAGGACTAGGGGCTGTCCAGCCATTTCAAGAATGGCTGCTCTCATCTTTCTCAAGTTATGCTCCACAGGGTGTGTGCAAGACCTTGCGCACCACGAATTCATCACAGCCCCAGTCGCCGAACTCGTAGCCGAATCCGCTGTGCTTCATGCCACCAAAAGGAATAGAAGGTTCCGGAGGCGTCGCGTGTTGATTCACGAACAAATTGACCGCCTCCAGGCGGGCTGCCAACGCGGCGGCCCGCGAGGGGTCAGAAGACCACACGGATCCTCCCAGACCGTATTCCGACGCATTGGCGCGGGAAATTGCTTCGTCTTCGTTATCGAATGGCAAAATGGGCAAGGCGGGACCGAACTGTTCTTCCTGCACCAGGCGGCTGTCTTCTGGAATGTCTGCAACAATAGTCGGCCGAATAAAGTGGCCGGGCCATTCAGAGGGCGTTGCGGTGTCGGTAACGATGCGACCGCCCGCCGCGACAGCGTCCCGCAGCAAGGTGTGCACATGGTCGAACTGTTGACGGTTGTTCAAGGGGCCCATGTGCACTCCATCGACCAAACCGGGACCGACGCGCCATGAGGCAGCAATCGCCGCCATCTTTTCCACCATGGGTTCGTAAAGAGAACTGTGCACGTAAAGACGTTTTACCGCGCAGCAGACCTGACCGGCGTTCATGAACGCGCGTTCGAACAACAACGGTGCGGCGGCGTCCAGGTCGGTATCGGCAAGGACGATCGCAGCGTCGTTGCCGCCCAGTTCGAGTGTCAGGCGTTTAAGAGTGGGTGCGGCGCCCGCCATGATCCTCTTGCCTGTTGGTGTCGAGCCGGTGAACGACACTTTAGCCACGCCCTCGTGACTTACAAGAGAGGCCCCCAACTCGGCGCCGCCGGTTACCGTATTGAATACACCCGCGGGCAGACAGCCGGCGAACAGCCTGGCTATGGCCAGTGTCGTCAACGACGTTGTCGGTGCGGGCTTCGCCACGACGGTGTTACCCGTCCATAGTGCGGGGCCCAGCTTCATTGCCAGCAATACGATAGGAAAATTCCATGGAACGATAAGGCCTACGACGCCCAATGGCGCCCGCACGGCCTCTACCGTACGATTGGGGTCGCGGCGAATAATCTCCTGAGCGGCCGGCTTCTCGGCAAAGTATTGCAAGTAGCTTCTGGCGGACAGAATCTCGCGTTTGGCTGCGGGCAGGGGCTTGCCTTGTTCGCGACTTAGAAGCACCGCAAGTTCGTCGAGATTGGCGGCCAGTAGGTCGGCGCATTGCTTCAGGGCATGGCGGCGACCCGCAAGATCTCGAGACCAAGCCGGCAATGCCGCTGAAGCCGCCGAAACGGCATCGTCAAGACCTCCCTGGTTTGTAATGGGCGCTTCAGCTATAGCGTGTAAAAACGCAGGGTCTTCTACGGCATACCAATCCGACCCGTGGGCGGTGTCTCCGGCGCTGATGTTAAAAAGACGATCCATGCCTATTTTTCCATTGAGGCGGGCTCATTGAGGCGCACGGGAAGCGATCTTGCGCCTCGGATCACGGTGCCCAGCCATGGAACGTCCTCGGGCTTGCAGTTCAATTCGGCTTTCGGAAATGCCTGCACAAGCCGACCTACCGCGGTTTGTGCTTCGAGCCGGGCAAGGTGTGAACCCAGACAGAAGTGGACCCCATGGCCGAAGGCCATGTGCTGCCGAATCTGCCGTCGGATGTCGAAGCGGTTCGGGTCGTCGAATCTTTCGGGATCGCGATTCAGGGCGGGCAGAACGATTTGCACGAAGCTGCCGTGAGGGATTTCTGTGCCCCCGATGGTTACGTCGGCCGACGTTGCCCGGAACGTTGTGTAGGGCACGGAGCCATCGTAGCGAAGCGTTTCTTCGATGGCGTTCTTGATCAGGCTGGGGTCGTCAACGAGCAGTTGTCTTTGATCGGGGTTGAGCATCAGGTGCAGCAGGGCATTGCCGATCAGTCCGACGGTTGTTTCGTGGCCGGCGATGAGCAGCAGATAAGACATGCTGCGCAGCTCGTCGGTGGTCAAGGCGTTCGAAGAGTCCCGCGCCGCAATCAGGGCGCTCAGCAGATCGGTTTGCTCGTCGGGTGAAGCGCCCTCTACGAGCGCTTCACGTTTGGCGTCAATGAGCTTTGCGATATAGGTTTGCAATAGCGCCAGGCTTTTTTCCTGGTCTGGATGGCCCGGAGTCATGACCGACTCTGCCTGCTGCCGGAAATGCAGTCGGTCTTCTTCCGGAACCCCAAGCATCATGCAAATGGTCGTAATGCCTATCGGGTAGGCAAAATCCGCGATCAGGTCGGCTTCGGCGCCGGTGCGCATGCGGTCGATCAGACTGTCGACCAGTTGTTCCACCGACGCCCGAAGCTGCTCCAGCCGGCGAGGAGTGAATGCAAGTATGACCAGCGAGCGAAGGCGTGTGTGGTCGGGGGGGTCGGTATTCAACAGATTGCCCGCCACGGTGCCACCGATTGGAGTGCCGGCGCCAGGGCCGCTGCGCCCCTGGGCCTTCAGCGCATATTGCAGATGTTCGAAACCTTTAGCAATATGGGGGTGGCCCAGCGCTTCTACAGCTTCGGCCCAGCGCGTAATCAAGTAGATCTCGGTGCCGACGGGGTTTCGGATGCGTACGACAGGCCCTTTTCCGCGCAGTTTGTCATACTCAGGAAAGGGGTTGAGGGTAGAGGGTAGCGGAGGAAGATCAATGATCTCGCCTCGGGAATCGGTGGATATTTTCATGGTGGTCCCTGCTCGGCAACGTTGAAGACAACGCCGTGCCCAGATGTAAGAGTACGGTCCATTGCATCTTAAGTCTGGAGCAAAGGACTTTGCGGCTTTCATGACGACCGTCCGCAACGCGGACGGATTTCATGGACTTACTGCGCGTGTGGTTTCGTCCCGGACTTTGCGCTGGGGGTGTGTCCCAACGCGAAGCTTAGCCGTGCTGCTTGCTCGCACAATGGTTTGATGTATTCACGTACTTGGGTCGGCCGAAGCCGTACGCTGGGTCCGAATATCGCTATTGCGGCTATTGCGTTGCCGGAGTTGTCGAGCACGGGGGCAGCCATGGCCACGGCTCCTTCGATCAGCTCATGACGGCTGATGGCGTATCCGCGTTTGCGGATTGCAAGCAATTCTTCTGCTTGACTCTCGGGTGCGATAGAACTGTTTTCGTAGGCGCTTCGGAAGCTTTCGTCTTCGGCGCGCGAGAACGCCAGTATCACCCTGCCGCTCGCGCCTCGCACCAGTAGCTGACGGTAGCCGACTCCGCGGCGGTAGCTAAGGGGGTGCGGGCTTTCAAGCTCCAGGACGCACACGCGAGAGATATCTTCGCGAAGGAATAGGGACACAGTTTCCTGGCTGTGTTCCCAAAGCGTCTTCAACATTGGCTGAGCGAGCTGCGTGATGCTTAATGAACTACGCCACGCGTTGGCAAGTTGTCCTACAGAAGGTCCCAGGCTTAGCTTCATGGGATGGCCTTCGATCGCCACTAGAAACCCTCTTTCTTGCAGTGTTGCAATCAAGCGATAAAGAGTAGGTCGGCTCAGATTCACGCGCCGCAGCAGGGTGGACACAGGCAGTGCGCGATCGCCGAGCCGAAAGGCCAGCAATACTTCCAATGCGCGGTCGACCGCTCTTATGTTCTCGCTTTTAGCCTTCATTCTATTCATGGCGACTTAATTTTTGTCTCAACAGGCGGATAACTATCTCATTTTGATTGGCGTTCGTCAAACCCCGGAACAAAATAATTCGACATTGCAAGTCAGTGTGTGGACATTGTTCTAGGAGCGGAAAGTGGATAAGCAAGTTGCCGAAGTTCTGGTTCGTACCAACGCCGGAACGCCTATGGGGGAACTGATGAGGCGCTATTGGACGCCCGTATTGCTCTCCAGCGAAATTATTGAGCCGGACGGTCCGCCCGTCAGGGTCCAGATACTAGGAGAAGAGCTTTTGGGATTTCGCGATACCGAAGGCAGTCCGGGTTTGATCTCCGAATTCTGTACGCATCGTGGCGCGTCATTGTTTTTTGGACGTAACGAAGAAAACGGTATCCGCTGTTCATATCATGGATTGAAATTCAACCGCTTGGGCGAGTGTGTTGAAGTTCCGTCCGCGCCGCGCGCCTGCGAGCATATGAGGATAAAGAGCTACCCATGCATCGAGAAAGCGGGCGTGGTCTGGGCATACCTGGGGCCCAAAGAACTGCAGCCGGACGATCTGGACGTGGAATGGAGCACCCTGCCGGATAGCCACGTGTTTGTCTCCAAGCGTTTGCAAGAGTGCAATTATCTTCAAGCTTTGGAAGGTGGAATCGACACGGCGCATGTGACCTATGTCCATCGCTACGAAGTCGACAATGACCCCATGCATCAGGGAACCCGGTCGTTGGATTACATCAAGGCAGATGGCAACGTAGTCTATGAAATTGAGAAGACTGAATTTGGCCTGACACTATATGGTCGCCGCAACGCCGATCCGGAAAGCTATTACTGGCGCATTACACAATGGCTGTTTCCCTGGCATACGCTAATTCCCCCCTTTGGCGACCACGCATTGGGCGGGCATGTATGGGTGCCGGTTGACGACCACAATTGCTGGGCCTGGAGCATAAACTTTCGCCCCGACAGGCCGCTTACGGAAACCGAGAGGGCGGACATGCAGGCGGGCAAGGGAATTCATTGCGAGTATGAGCCGGGCAGCTGGCGTCCAAGGGCCAATAAAGATAATGATTATCTCGTTGACCGGAAGGCGCAGCAGGAAAAGCGCGCATATAGCGGAATCTTCGGCTTTGCGGTTCAGGATGCGTCGCTGCAGGAAAGCATGGGGCCGATACAAGATCGCGAGAACGAGAAGCTGCTGCCGACAGACCGCGCAATCGTGATGGCGAGAAAGCTACTGCATGATAACGCCGTCGGCTTGCAAAGCGGAGAGCAGCCGCCGATTCTTGGCGCGCAAGCACAGCAGGTGCGCGCGGCGGGCGTGGTGCTGCCCAAAGACACCAGGCCGCAGGAGTGGGCTGACGAGCATATCAACGGCACCCGCGATCAGCCCGTATTCTCGATCTGACCACGCCATGAAAAAACATTCGCGCGTCGCCCTCGTCACCGGAGGAGCGACCAGTATAGGCGCCTCTATTGTTGAAACTTTTGCCGAGGCAGGGTACTGCGTCGTTATTGCGGACATCAATGAGCAGCAAGGGGTTCGCCTTGCTGCGCGGAAGGCAATGTCTTTTTTCAGCACACAGACCTGCGTGACGACGGCAGCATCGGCCACTGTGTGGAATATGCCGCCGAACTGGGCGTTGTCACCGCCATCGTGCACGCCGCGTGCAGCTACGTGGACCACGGCGCGGCGTCGAACAGAGCACAGTGGCATGAGTCTTTGGATGTCAACCTGGTCGGTGCGGCGTTGCTGGTTCAAGCGGCGGCACCTTACATGGCCTCGGGCGGTTCGGTAGTCCTGCTCGGCAGCATCTCGGCAAAGATTGCGCAAGCCCGGCGCTGGCTGTACCCAGCAGGCAAGGCAGGTGTGCTTCAGCTTGCGCGCAGCATGGCGCTCGATCTGGCTGAAAACAATATTCGGGTGAATTCGCTTTCGCCCGGTAAGACGTGGAGCACGGCTTTGAGTGCCAAGCACGCGGCCAATAGACGACGGGCGGATTTGGCGGAAGGAAAGTATCACATGCTCGGTCGCTTGGCTGACGCCGAAGAAGTCGCGAAGGCCGCCCTTTTTCTGTGTTCGGCAGACGCCGGCTTTATTACTGGGGCCGACCTCGCCGTCGACGGTGGATTCAGCTCCCTAGGGCCGGAAGCGGTCGCCGCACAGAAAGTTCATATGTAGGGCATTACTTTAAATAAGGAGACAAAACATGAGGACAATAGCAATTGTCGGCGGTGGACATGCCGGACTTCAACTGGGCATAGGCTTGCTGCAACATAAATATGGCGTGACCATTGTCACCGATCGCGAGCCGGACGCTGTTCGCAAGGGCCGCATCATGTCCAGCCAGGGCATGCAGCATACCGCGCTTGAATATGAACGCAAGCTGGGCCTTAACTATTGGGATGGCGTGGCGCCAACGCATCATTTTATCGAGTTCTCGAGCCTGGGGCAGGGTGGAAAGCCGGATCTGGTCTGGAGGGCGGAACGCCCGAACCCAGGCAATTCTGTTTGCCAACGCGTAAAGATTCCCCGCTGGACGGAAGAGTTTCAGCGCCTTGGAGGCGACCTGCGCCTATCGTCCGCCACCATCGCTGATGTGGATGCTCTGGCGCAATCGCATGATCTTGTGATCATCGCGGCGGGCAAAGGAGAGATTGGCAAGCTATTCCAGCGCGACGGTAAGCGCTCACCGTTCGACAAGCCCCAACGAGCCCTTGGGTTGACCTATGTATTCGGCATGCGGCCCACCGAACCACACGGGGTGACTTTCAACGTCGCGCCAGGGGTTGGAGAATACCTCGTCATGCCGGCTTTGACGACCGGAGGGGAGTGCCATGCCATGGTCTACGAGGGCCAGATTGGAGGCCCCATGGATTGCTGGTCTGATGTAAAGACTCCCGCTGAGCACTTGGCCAGAAGCAAGGAAATCCTCGAACGATTTTTTCCGTGGGAAAGCGCGCGCTGCGCCAGTATCGAGTTGACCGACGAGAACGCCATGCTGTCGGGACGCTTTGCACCCACCGTCCGTAAACCGTTGATCAGTCTCCCTTCCGGACGTTCGGCTCTGGGTATTGCCGATGTCGTGATGGTCAATGACCCGTTGACGGGGCAGGGTTCCAACAATGCCAGCAAGTTCGCCTGGCATTATCTGCACAAGATTCTCGATCGGGGTGATCAGCCCTTTGACGCAGCCTGGATGGAGGAAGTGTTCGAAAGCTTCTGGTGCCAGCAGGGCTGCTTGACGACAGAGTGGTCAAATCGGATGCTTGCGCCGCATACGCGCCATATGCACGACGTCATTGTCGCTGCAAAAGACCATCCTCGATTGGCCCAGCACTTTGTCGACTGCTTCGATCATCCCCCCCATTTTTTCCCGTGGCTGTTTGATCGGCAGGCCGCCGAAGTGATGTTTGGAGAGATCTTCTCGGCCCGGGAGGCGGCGGGATCCCTGGCTCAGTGCGCATAGCGAGAGGCGGCGATCATGATTTCCCCTGAAGATTTTCGGGACGCGATGAGTTGGTTGGGCGCGGCCGTAAATATTATTACAACCGATGGAGAGCACGGGCGTGCAGGACTGACCGCCACCGCCGTTTGCTCGGTATCGGCGAGCCCTCCGACTTTGCTGGTTTGCGTGAACAAGGCCAGTTATGCATGGACCGTGCTTCAAAAGAACGAAGTGCTGTGCGTCAACGTTCTGCGTGCGTCCGACAAGGGTGTGGCTGACCTTTTTGCGGGGCGCTCAAGTGTGCCACCGCAAGACCGGTTCGATCTCCACAACTGGAACAAGCTTGCAACGGGGGCGCCGGTTCTTGAAACCGCACTGGTCGCCATGGACTGCCGTATCTCCGAGATCAAAGAGGTGGGATCACATTCTATCTGCCTGGCCGCCGTCGACGAAATCTACAACGGACTTCCAGGGGCAGCGCTTATTTATTTTCAGCGGCACTACGGGACACTGACCTTGCCAAAAATCGTCGCGTAAATTCTTCATCGTTTCAGATACAACCATAATCAGGAGACAAATCATGAAACCCATACAAAGAAAACTATATTTCGCCTCTGCCTTCGCATTGCTTCTATCTTCTTCCGCAAACGCCGAACCTGTTTCCTTGCGTTTGCACCACTTCGTGCCCGCGCAGCAGAACGTCGCCGCTCATGCGCTTGCGCCCTGGGCAAAGAAGGTCGCTGAAGACAGCAACGGCGAAGTAAAGATACAGCTCTTTCCCAGCATGCAATTGGGTGGCAGGCCTTCCGACTTGTTTGATCAGGCCAAAGACGGGGTGGTGGATATTGTCTGGACGGTGCTTGGCTATACCCCGGGGCGCTTTCCTCGAAGCGAGGTCTTTGAGCTGCCGTTTTCAAGCGGCGCGGGCGAACCAGCATCCAGGGCGTTTTGGGAATACGTCAATCAAAACGCGCAAGAAGAGTTCCGCGAGGTCAAGTTGCTTGCCGTGCATGTACACGGTCCAGGCCTTTTTCATACCAGAGACCCGATAAACACGCTGGAAGATATTAAGGGCATGAAGATACGCGGCGGGTCGAGGGTGGTAAATCACCTGCTTGAAGAAGTAGGTGCGGTGGCGGTGGGTTTGCCCGTGCCCGCAGTGACCGAGGCCTTGTCAAAAGGCGTCATCACGGGTGCCACATTGCCCTGGGAAGTGACTCCGTCATTGAAAATTACTCAGATAGTCAAGAACCATACTTCCTTTGCCGGCGACAAGGGCCTGTATACGCAGACATTTGCGATGGTGATGAACAAAGCGTCGTACGAAAAGCTCTCCATCGACCAGAAAAAAGCTATTGACGACAATATCGGCATTGAACTTTCCGCGGCGTTTGGCCGAGTGATGGACCAGGGCGACGCAGAGGGGTTGGCGTTGGCAAAAAAAACTGATAACAACATCGTAGAGCTGGATGCCGCCGAAACAAATCGTTGGAAGCAAGCTGCCAGCCGGGTGCGTGACATCTGGTACGAAGAGGTCGCGGCCAAGGGAATAGACGGCCCCAAACTTGCGGAAAATGCCGAAAAGCTCATAGACCACTATTCAAAAGATTGAATCGGCCTGGCTGTTTGGAACTATGGAGTGTTCGCATTATGAGCAATTTCATCAATGCGCTGAGCCGGGTCATGGCCTGGTTCGGCTGCCTTGTGCTGGTACTTATCGCCCTGACCAGTGTAATCAGCATCATCGGCCGTGCCCTTAGCGGATTCGGCCTGGGCCCCATCCCCGGCGATTTTGAACTGGTCGAAATCGGCACCGCCCTGGCGATTTTCTGCTTCCTGCCTTGGGCTCATCTGCGGCGTGCTCACGCAAGTGTCGATTTGTTGTCGAACGTGCTGTCGTCCCGGACGACGAAGGCGGTTGAGTTCTTGGCGGACTTGTTGATGTTGGCATGCTGGGCCGTCTTGACTTGGCGCATGGGCGTCGGAATGATGGATTACCAGGCCAACGGTGAAGTCAGCTTTGTGCTGCAAATACCGGTTTGGTGGGGCTACGCGGCGTCTTTTCCGTTTGCGGTAATGGGTTGCTTGGTGTACCTGTGGCGAATTGCCTTGGACGTGGGCTGTGTGGCAACTGTTGAACCAAGCCCTCGAATACTGCAGAGCGGGGTGCATTGATGGACCCATTATGGCTTGCGGTTTGGTCTTTGCCTGCGCTGCTGATACTTATATTTCTGGGCGTACCTATTGGCTTGTCAATGCTCGCCCTGGGCTTGGGGGGCTGCTGGGCTATCTATGGTTCGCCCATTCCATTACTGAATCAGCTAAAGACCTTGGCCTACGGGCAGTTGTCCAGCCATTCGCTGTCCATCATTCCCTTATTCTTGCTAATGGGCCAGTTCGCCTCGGTG
Source organism: Pusillimonas noertemannii (assembly GCF_003096595.1). GTDB lineage: Bacteria > Pseudomonadota > Gammaproteobacteria > Burkholderiales > Burkholderiaceae_B > Pusillimonas > Pusillimonas noertemannii. The sequence goes on from NZ_QEKO01000003.1 coordinate 222,739, forward strand.
GGCGGGTTGTCGCAAGCCTTGTTTAAAGCGGCGGAAGCATTTGTAGGGCATCGCCGCGGCGGCGTCGGCATCGCGTCAATTGGCGCCTGCGCCAGCTTTGGAGCGATTTGCGGGTCTTCCATGGCAACAACGGCCACAATGGCCCAGGTGGCACTGCCCGAACTAGAGAAGGCGGGATACGCGCGCGCGCTGTCGGCGGGCACATTGGCGGCCGGAGGCACTTTGGGGATATTGATTCCCCCGTCTATCGTGCTGGTTATATACGCCATACTGGCGGAACAGAATATTGCCAAGCTATTTGTCGCCGCTGTCGTGCCGGGAGTCGTCGCTATTGTTGGCTATATACTGGTCATTTCTATTATTGCCAGATTACGTCCCGGTACAGTGGGCGGCCAAGCGGAGCCCGTGTCATGGGGTTTGCGTTGGAAGGCGCTGAGCGTCGTCTGGCCTGTAATGCTTATATTCATTGCCTTGGTGGGCGGCATATATGTAGGCGTGTTTACACCCACTGAGGGGGCCGCGGTAGGAGCGGTGGGCACCGCCATCGCGGCGTGGGCCCGAGGGGGAATGACAAGAGCGAAAGTATTACAGGCGTTCGAACTGACGGCGTCCGCCACCGCCATGGTGTTCATGATCGTGCTGGGTGCGGCGGTTTACAATATTTTCCTGGCGCTTTCACAGATGCCGCAAGAACTTGCCGGCTGGGTGGGGCAGCAGGGGTTCTCGCCTTATCAGATCCTCTGGGCGATTCTTATTTTCTATTTGATCGCGGGCTGCTTCCTAGACTCGCTCTCGATGATTCTGCTCACTATTCCTATTTTCTTTCCGATGGTTTCGGGCTTAGATTTCGGCCTGACTCCAGAAGAGACGGCTATCTGGTTTGGTATCCTGGTGTTGATCGTCGTCGAGGTCGGGCTTATCACGCCCCCTTTAGGAATGAACTTGTTCGTGATCCAGTCCATGGCGCCTCATATCACGACGCGCGACCTTTATCTGGGCGCTTATCCTTTTGTCATTAGCGATTTGGTTCGTATCGTGATTTTGGTATTGGTACCTTCTATTACCCTGTTCATACTAAGGCTTTGATACTAGGGCCAATAGGTAGAAAAAGGGGATGGAAGCTGAATGCTTCCGTCCCCTTTCGATGGACGAGTCTTTTGGTCGGTGTTCAGTCAACAATACCCACAACTCTGGCCGGCGAACCATCCATGCCGGCGAGTTTGAGCGGTAGTGCAACAATGTGGAAGCGTGGGCTAACCTGTCCCAGATTGGTCAGCAGCTGGATCATCGGAATGTCCGCGCCGAGCCAGCGCCTATGATTCGCACCGCGCTGCTGCGGCGTAAGCTGCTTGAGCCAGAACGGCATCTCTGGAAAGCAGTCCATCGCCACGGCCGCCACGCCTTGCGCTGCGACCCACTCGCCCACGCTTGGCTCCAGATGTATGGTCGACGCCCAGAACTCCGGCTTGCCCCAGGCCCTGTCGGTCCAGGCAGTTCGAATCACTGCGACTTCGCCTTTTTTCACGGTTACGCCGGTTGACTCCAGGTCGTCGGCCGTTACGCCCTGGCCGGGTTGCATGTGCGATACATCGATAACGACCGCTTGGCGCATCACGGTCCGGTCAAGGGGAACCTGGTCGATGGCTGCCCCTTGTTCAAAAAAATGGCGCGGAGCGTCAATGTGCGTGCCTACATGGGTATTCAGGGACAGCACGGTATTCATCGAGTTGATCGCCTCGGCGCCGCTGCGCACCGGTACACCCTCGCGCGCGAGGAACTCGCGTTGCGTCTCGTTGACGACTGTGACCGCTTCGACCGCCACGGGGTTCTGCTCGTAAAAGGGAATCTTGGGGATTCCCGCCATGCCCGTGACGACGGGAAGCGTAAGATCGACTATCTTCATGGTGCTCCTGTTGCCGCATCTTCATACGACGTAATGGTTTGACTGTGCAGATATTCCAAAATACCCTGCAGGCCCGATTTCCGGCCGATTCCGCTTTGCTTGACGCCTCCATAAGGCGCAAGGTGGTTAATCGCTAATACGCCGTGACTGTTTATCCAGACCTGGCCGGATTCTAGTTGTAGGGCAACATCGGTTGCGTGTTTTGTATTCTTGCTCCATACAGAGCCGCCCAAACCGAATATGGTGCTGTTGGCCCGCCTGATCGCCTCTTCGTCATCACTGAAGGTGGCAACGGGTATGGCCGGACAGAACTGCTCTTCTTGCACCAGCCGAGCATCGTCGGGCAAGTTGGTGACAAGGGTCGGCTGCATAAAGTAGCCTTCGTCGTATATCCCACGGTCAAGAATACGGCCCAGCGCTTCGACGTGGCCGCCGCGCCGCACCGCGTCATCGACAAGTTCCCTGGCTCGGGCGAGGCCGGCTTGGCTGTGGACGGGACCCAGGGTTACCGAGGGCTCGAGGCCGTTTCCGACGACCAGGCTGTCAATGGATTTTCTGAACTTCGCCAAGAACTCGTCGGCTCTGGATTCGTGTACATAGAACCGCTTTGCCGCCATGCAGACTTGACCGGACATCATGAACGTTGCGTTGGTCATGCGCGAAACAACGGCCTCATCCAGCACGGCATCTTCAAGCACGATGGCAGGGTCGTTTCCGCCCAGCTCCAGTGTGACGCCCTTGATCGTCTGAGCCGCGTTGGCCATGATGTGACGGGCCGCGGGAATGCTGCCCGTGAACCCCAGCTTGGCCACATCGGGATGGGTTGTTAAGACATCGCCGATTTCCCCCGGCAACCCGGTTACGATATTGACGATGCCCGCCGGTAGTTCGGCGGAAAAGCGGCGGATGGAGTCGATAAGGGTAAGCGGGCAGGATTCGGGCGGCTTGAGCACAACGCCATTGCCCGCCAGCAGTGCCGCTACAACCTGCGTAAAGGCAAGGACATCGGGCGAGTTCCAGGGCACGATCGAGACTACGACGCCGTAAGGACGGCCTGTTACGAATGTGAACCCGTTCTGTGCTGGGACATGCTGCACTTCATCGAGCTGCTCTGCAAAGCCGAGCGCTTGACGCTGCCGTACAGGAACGCTTTGAAGCTCGCCCCGCGCCTGGGCCAGCGGCTTGCCATTCTCGCGCACAAATATGGCCGCCCTTTGTTCTAGATCTTCTTCGAGCCGACGCAGGCCGCGTTCGAGCAAAGCTGCGCGTCGACGAAAAGAAAGCGCGGCCCATTGCGGCTGCGCGCGCTTTGCGGCGGCCACCGCCGCCTCGACGTGGGCCGGTGTGCCCCGCACAATGGTGCCTACAATCTCAGAGGGACGGGCGGGGTTGCGCACCTCAAGCCTGTCGTTGCCCTCGACACGCTTGCCGTCGATCAGCATGTGTTCGACGATCGTCTGGGGAGATGTGGGGTGGGAAGGCATGATGTGCTCCGCTAAAAATTGCCTTAGACGCTGAAAACAGGGTTCTCCAGCGATGCCAGGGCATCTTTCGCCCATTCTTCCGCGCGCAGCTCGCGATCCAGCAGGACTGAAGCCGCCCTGACATGTTGCGAGGCGGCATCCAATGCGGGCGGGTTCTTGCCGCTACTGAGTTCTTTTGCCGCTTTTTCTAGCATGCGGCGAGCCATCACGATGGCGCGATCCGTCACAACCAGGTGTTCTTTCGAGTAGTCTTGAATCGGCCCCATGCTTTCCTGTAGCGAGGCATCCTGCACTGAAAACCCTTCGACACCACTGAAGCTCAAGTTGTCTTTCTGGGCTTGGCGGTCGATCAGCCAATCGTTGCCGGGGTTTGCCAACGGAATGAACGTGCCCGGCACATATTTGACATGAATGCCCTTGCCTTCCTTCATTGCCTGAAGCTCGTCTTCGGGCAAGGGCCTGTCGGGCAGGAAGTTGATGCTCCATGCCCAGCAGCTTTCGTCGTCGATGGGAATCCACATATGGCCCCCCAGGGCATGGGGGCCGAACGGGGGAATAAGGGTGAACCACGGGAAAATCCACTGGGTAATGCGCCAGTAATGCGAATTTTCTTCGCCGTTGCGCCGTCCAAAGATGGTCAGGCCGTGAGGCGCCTCTTCGATGTCGAACACAGCGTTCTTGTCGGCCTTGATGTATTTATTGGCCTGGGCCCGCTTGTGCATTGGATCTTGCTCGAGTTCAAACCGATGCACCCATGAGGCATGCGTCGTGTCTATGCCGCCTTCCATGGCCTGCAGCCAACCGCTTGCCTGATAACGCTTGCTGACGAAGCGGTGGGCGGTGGGAACAAGGCACCACTCAAGCCCCGGCGGCTCGGGCATGGCGTCTGCGGGGCCCATGTAGGCCCACAGAATGTCGCCGCGCTCGATGCACGGATAGGCTTTGATTCTCATGCGCGGGGCCAGTTGCGGCACAGAGGGAAGCTCTAGGCATTGGCCGCTGATGTCGAATTTCCAACCGTGGTACGAGCAGCGGATTCCGCCTTCTTCATTACGGCCCAGGAAAAGTGAAGCCCCGCGGTGTGCACAGAATTCGTCAACCAGTCCGGGACGTCCATTTGTATCGCGGAAGGCCAGAAGCTTTTCGCCCAGGATCTTTACTTTTACCGGCGGGCAATCAGGTTCGGCGATTTCTGAAGACAGCATGACGGGAACCCAGTATCGGCGCATGAGTTTTCCCATCGACGCGTCTGGCCCTGTTCGAACGAGCAATTCAGCAGTGACATGGTCCATCAGAGTCCTTTGTTCAGATAACGATGGGAACTCGAATTATCAGGCGGTTTAATTAATAACGTATGTACAATTACAATAATATTCTGTAGGCTAATCAACGTCAATAAGCAATAGATAAATATATATTTGATGGGTTCTCAGGTTTTTTCTGGTCGTTTTATATACCCATAATGTATGTATTCGTACAAAAAGGGCGATTGCTGTCATGTATGAACCCTTTGAACAGCTCGAAGGCAGAAAGCCATGGAGGCCGACATGTGGAAGGAGGAGGTTCGCGCCAGCGGAATATGTGAAGTACCAGAGGGTACGACAGGTGATGCGATTGTGGCGGCCTTGGCTGCCGGAGGCGTCGATTGTCTATTCTTTACCTCTGGGTCGGAAATCTGTTTTTATCAAGAGGCCATTGCAAAAGCCAAAGCATGCAATCGGCCGGCGCCTCGGCTGATCGTGATGACACACGAGCATGTCGGGCTGAACGCGGCACTGGGATACAGCGCCGTCACGGGCAAGCCTTCGGCGACGGCCGTACATGTCGATGCGGGAACGCTGCACCATGGGGCTGCCATCCATACGGCCATGCACGCTGGGCTGCCGATCGTCATGACCGCAGGCCATCCGCCCACCAGTGCAACAGGATCGTCTTCGGGCGCGCGTAATACCGGCGCCCATCTTTGGCTGCAAGAAACCTTCGACCAGCATTCCGTGGTGCGCCAATATGTAAAGTGGGATCATCGCCTTACCGCGCATGACGACCCCGGCTTGCAGGTCAGCCGTGCCATTCAGGTGGCCGCGTCCGAGCCCTGCGGGCCTGTTTACCTGACCATTCCTCCAGAAGTATCTATGTCCCCGCGCAGGGCGCACGCTTTTCCTACGTTGAGCAGGCTCGGAAAATCGGTGCCGCCGGCGCCGGACCCCGCCGGTGTGCGCGAGCTTATCCAGCGGCTTCTGGCCGCCAGGAATCCGAAGCTGATTGTTGCCGGCTCCGGCCGAAATCCCGACACCGTGCCCGAGCTTGTCGAGCTGTGCCAGCTGCTGGGCTTGCCTGTCGTGCATGGTGCGACGCTCAGCTACCTGAGCTTTCCCATGGCGCATCCGTTAATGCAATTGGATCGCGATCTCTCTGACGCAGATGTTGTCGTTGCGCTCGAAACAGACGTGCCATGGATGCCTGGGCCTTCCGCGCCGCCTGACGACGCCTGGGTCGCCGTGCTGGGCCTTGATCCCATCAAGGGGAAGATCCCCACCTACGAGTTTCGGGCCGATCTGCGCCTGGCCTGCGACCCGCTGCGGGCGATACGCGCATTGCGCGAAGAGGCGGATCGCGCAATGCGGCCGTCAGATCACGGGAAAGCGGCCAAGCGGGCCGAAGCCGCCGGGCGGGCGTCGCAAGCTCAGCGCGCGGCGCTTCAGGCCCAGGTGCCCGCCATCGTATCCGGTGCAATGATCGACCCGTTGCAGGTTGGTCAGGCATTGGCCAAGGTGCTCGACGAACGGGCTATCGTTCTCGATGACACGCTCGCTCATAATCGCATCCCCCATTTTCTTCAAAACGAGGCGCCGGGCAGTTACTTCCATACCCCGGGCACCAGCGGCGGATGGGCCCCGGGCGCGGCGTTCGGCGCAAGTCTCGGCGCGCCGGACCGAGACATCGTTGCTGTTACCGGAGACGGTTTCTATATATTCGGCACTCCAGCGCCAGCCCTCTGGGCGGGCGTTCATTACAAGGCTCCGTTCTTGACCGTCGTCTATCAGAACCGAAGCTGGGCGACAGGCACCGTGCGTTTGGCGTCAATGTATCCAAATGGATATGCCCAGCGCGCCGACTTCGAGGGTGGGTACTTCGACCCTCCCATGGACTTCGCCCTGGAGGCCGAGTCGGCCGGGGCCTACGGCGAGAGCGTACGCGACCCGGTCGAACTTGAACCGGCGCTTCGGCGCGGCCTGCGGCAGGTTCGGGCGGGCCGTCCGGCTGTCGTCAGCATATGGTTGCCGCGCCATATGCACGATGACTAAGCAAGTATTGTGGGCAGCTTCGGTCCTTTCCTTGGTTCTTCCGTATAATGTATGCATGCATATATAATTGGCGAGCCTTGTGCAAGCCCATATGCGACTGGAAGAGCATGCATCGCCATGCAGCCGGGGTTCGATGCCGCAGTGGTACACTGCGCTGAACCTGCGTCGAGCCTAATCGCCCATGACCACGCCCCCAGATAACCAGCACGACTTATCGCACCGCCCCGGGTTTTTGCTACGCAAAGCGCACCAGGTCGCCGTGGCAATCTTCAGCGACGAAATAGGGGGGCTTGCTCTTACGCCGCCGCAGCACAACGTTTTGTCCGCGCTTACGGCCAACCCCGGTAGTCATCAAACAGAGATCGGTCGAATTGTCGGATACGACCGAGCCACGGTCGGCGCAGTGCTTGGCGGGCTCGAGGCGCGCGGGCTGATCGAAAGGTCAGATTCAAAAACCGACCGCAGACTGAAAACGCTGACCATCACCCGCAAGGGCAAGGCTTTGCTGGACGCCTCGAATAAGGCCATGGGCGAGATCAACCAGCGCATTCTAGAGCCGCTGGCGCCCCATGAGCGACCGATGTTCCTGGCGTTGCTCGCCCGCGTGGCGTTTCCCCACAGCCAGGCCGTCAAGGCAGCAGACCACCCTGATCGTGCGTTCGAGCCCGATAGCGCCGCCATCCGCGTCAAAAAAGCAAAAAACAAGCGAATCTAGGGCGCGAAATCCGTTGGGAAGGCATGGCGCAATGCCGGCTTTTCGCCGGGTGTGGCTGGCTGTGGGAATGGCTTCGCGTTTACCCGCATTGACACTAATTCGCTCATTATTCCAGAATCATTTGTATGAACACATACAAACATCGTTTTTTTGAAGAGTAATTTGTCTTCGGCTACGTTGCCGGAATCCGCAGTCTCGAGCCCATCATGACGAGAGAGCCCACAGTGAATTTATCCACAGTCGATGCTTTTCTTTCTACAGAGGGCGTCTGTAAAACGTACGTCTCTCGCGGCCAAGAAACTAAGGCCATCGGCAACGTCTCTCTTGCTATAGAAAGGGGCTCTTTTGTCTCTATCGTCGGCCCGTCCGGATGCGGAAAGTCCACTTTGCTTCAGATCATGGCGGGCCTGATCGAACCGAGCTCCGGCAAGGCGTACATTGAGTCGCAAGAAGTTCACGCGCCTCCGCGGCAGGTGGTGTATGTGTTTCAGCAATACACGCGTTCTCTGTTTCCGTGGAAAACGGTCAGGGGCAACGTCGAGTACGGTTTGAAAAGCCGCGAGTCGATGACGGCCCAACAGATTGCATCACGTGCCAATGAATATATAGAGCTCGTAAAGCTCCAGGGTTTCGAGGACCACTATCCGTGGCAGCTTTCGGGCGGTATGCAGCAGCGTGTGGCCATTGCACGCGCCCTGGCCTGCAAGCCGAATGTTTTGCTTATGGACGAACCGTTCAGTGCAGTCGATGCGCTGACCCGGGTCGGACTGCAGGATCTGGTGCTTCGGCTATGGCGGGAACTGGGTCTGACGATCGTTCTCGTGACCCACGACGTCGAAGAGGCGGTGTACTTGTCCACCCGTGTCGTTGCGTTGACCAAGCCGCCTTCGACTGTCGGAATCGATCTTGAAATAACCTTGCCGCATCCCAGGCAACAGATCGCCACGAAAGAATTGCCTCAGTATTTGGAATATCGTCATCGCCTGCTTGCCCAATTGTTTGCGGACGAAGGGCTTGCCACCGTGGCCGAGGCGAATAAATGAACAACACCATCCGTCGGCTCGCTTATGGCCCCTGGCTTGGCCTCGGGCTCATTCTATTGATACTGCTGCTATGGGAAGTCTCCGCAACGCTTAAATGGATTTCGCCGCTGTCGCTACCCAAGGTCAGCGATGTCGCCATCACGCTCTTCGAACTGGTCAAGTCGGGCGAGCTGCCTCGAGAATTGGCGGCCAGCCTCTGGCGTATGTTTGTCGGCTATTTCATCGGCGTGCTTTTGGGTATAGCGGTCGGCTTGCTGATGGGCGCATTCCGGCCTGCTTACAAGCTGCTGGAACCCGTCACCGAAATTCTGCGGCCTATTCCAAGCCCTGCATATGTGCCGGTGGCTATCCTTTTTCTGGGGATCGACAACGAAATGAAGATCTTCATGGTGGCGTTTTCTGCCTTCTTTCCGGTATTGCTGAACACGTACAGCGGGGTAAGAGGTGTCGACCCGGTGCAGTTGCAGACTGCGGGCACATTCGGGGTAAAGGGCGTTCGACGCTTATGGGAAGTGGTTTTACCCGCCGCGGCTCCGTCGATCTTTACCGGCATGCGTATCAGCCTGGCGGTGGCCCTGATCGTAATGGTGATCAGCGAGATGGTGGCCGCATCCGACGGAATCGGCTATTTCATTCTGGCGGCTCAGCGCGGCTTCAAAGTGCAAGCTATGTTTGCCGGTATTGTGACGCTGGCCGTAGTGGGGTACGCCTTGAACCGTGTTTTTCTCATGATCGAGAACCGTGTGTTGGCCTGGCATCACGGCGCAATGCAGCAAAGCAAGAACTAAGCCTTCATCCACTCACCCCAAGAGGCAATGCCATGAAGATCCATAAAATCGTGTGTTCAGCCCTGATGGCCGCAGCCTGCTGCTTAGGCAATGCGGCATCGGCGCAGGACACTATCCGCTTGGGCATTCTGCCCTTTTCAGAGTCGCTGGGGGCTGTCATGGCCGATCGGCTCGGCTATTTCAAAGACGAGGGAATCAAAGTAGAGATGACCAAGTACAGCAGCGGAGCGCAGGGCGTTCCACTGCTGCACGCCGAACGCCTGGATATCATTTTTTCAAATACCATCGCAACGCTTCAAGCAATGGAGCAGGGCCTGGACGCCACCATAGTGGCGCCTGGCGCGATAGTCCGGTCTCAGGCGCCGGACACGACGGCCGCGCTCATGGCCCTGAAGGGCACCATAAAAACACCTAAAGACCTCGAAGGAAAGCGCATTGCCGTCAATGTGATCAACAGTTCGCTATGGATGTACATCATGGCCTACTTTGACAAGCACGGGGTGGATCGATCAAAGGTTCGATTCGTCGAAATACCGTTTTCCCAGATGGCCGATCCACTGCTCGCCAAGCAGGTGGACGCAGTCGCCGCCAGCGAACCTTTTGCATCGGTGCTGATCGATTCGGGCAAGGTCGACCTGATCGCCTATCCCTATGTCGAGGCGCAACCGGGCGGCGACATCACTCAGTACCTGGCCTTGACTGACTGGGTCAAGAAGAACCCCGAACTTGCACAACGCTTTGCCCGAGCCGTGGTCAAGGGATCCAGGTACGTGAACGATAGCGCGAACGAAGCGGCGGTGCGCGAGGCGAATGTAGAGTTCACCGGTTTGTCCCCGGCGCTGAAAGACCGCGTTCTCTTGCCGCTGATGGGAGACGCGGTCAATCAGGAGGCCATCGAGAAGACCCAGTCGCTGATGATGCAGTACGGGTTGATGAAAACGCCTGTCGATCTATCCGGCAAGGTTTTGCGGTCCCAATGACATAGCCTATTCAAGACTTCAAGCGCATGGGTTTCACCCATGCGCTTTCTACGGTTTCGCTTTGCTGTTATTAAATGATATTAATGTCCAAAAAATTAATAATAATAAGCATGGAAATACGAGAATTATCCATAAAAACCCTTATTTAACTAATAAAATTGAGACTGAAGTTCATAAAGCGAGCAAAATTCAAGGGTGAGAATTTATCGTTGCTCGGATTTATCAAAGTATCGGGCTTTGCCGGTAAACCGTTCAGCAAAGATAGCTGGCTTCTCTTTATTCCCCCAACCGAACGAGAAAAACTGTTATGAAGATCAGAAAAATGACAACTGCTCTTGCCGCGCTGTTTGCGGTCGGCACGGCACCGGTGCTGGCGCAGATAAAGGTCGGCGTGGTGACGTCGGCTACCGGCGCTACCGCGCTGGTAGGAATATCGCAGCGTAATACGGTCCCGCTTCTTCCTACCAAAGTGGGGGATCTCACCGTCGAGTACATCTCGCTGGATGACGCTAGCGACACCTCCAAGACGGTTACCAACTTCAAGAAGCTCATCACCGAAGATCGGGTAGACGCCTTGATTGGGCCATCCGGAACGCCCAATGCCATGAGCGTTATCCAATTCGCGGCGGATGCGGGTACGCCTATGTTGGCGCCTGTGGGCTCGGCTTCGGTCGTGCTGCCGATGTCACCTGAGAAAAAATGGGTGTTTAAGACGACTCAGAACACTGAACTTATCGCCAACGCGTTGTTCAAGCACATGGTCGAAGCTGGAGTCAGTACCTTGGGCTTTATTGGGCTCAGCGATGCGTATGGTGAAGACTGGCTCAATGTGGTGAGCCATCTCGCGGCTAAACATGGCATCAAAATCATAGCGACTGAGCGCTATCAAAGACCCGACAGTTCAGTTACCGGCCAGGCGCTCAAGATGCTTGCGGCCAATCCTGAAGCAGTGTTAGTGGCCGGTGTAGGCGGAAGCGCGGTTCTACCCCAAGTCTCGCTGCATAAAATGGGCTACAAGGGTACGTTTTATCAGACGCACGCAGCGGCCTTGCCGGCCTTCCTGACGTTGGGCGGCGAAGACGTGAACGGCACTATCCTTGCTGCCAGCCTGATGCTGGTTCTTCCTGAGATTGCTGATAGCAATCCGTCGAAGGCAGTTGCCGAGGACTATATCGCGCGCTACGAAAATATGTACGGCGAAAGACCCGCGACTTTTGGAGCGAACCTGTACGACGCGGGTCTACTGCTTGAAGAGGCTGTCCCCAAGGCCGCAAAGGTGGCCAAGCCGGGCACAAAAGAGTTTCGCAGCGCTTTGCGTGATGCGTTGGAACAGACAAAGGAACTGGTGGCAACGCAAGGTGTGTACAACATGACGCCCGAGGACCACAGCGGCTTCGACGAACGGGGAGCCCAGTTGATTACCGTCAAGGACGGTCAGTGGCGGTTGCTGCAATAAACGGCTGTTCCAGGTCCAGTGGAGGGTACTGGGCCTGATCAACTGCTATTGGCGCGCAGGCTGCTACACGCCATGCAAGCTGTTGCCTACAATCCACCTATGGCCAGATACTTGAGCTCCAGGTAGTCGTCCAGGCCGTGGCGCGAACCTTCGCGGCCCAGCCCCGAGTTCTTGATGCCCCCGAACGGGGCGACTTCGGTGGAGATCAGGCCGGTGTTGATGCCCACCATGCCGTATTCCAGCGCTTCCGACACCCGCCAGATGCGCGCCATGTCGTTGCTGTACATATAGGCGGCCAGGCCGAATTCGGTATCGTTGGCCATGTCTATGGCCTGCTGCTCATCCTGGAACTTGAAGACCGGCGCCACGGGGCCGAAGATCTCTTGCCGGGCCACGTCCATGTCGGGGGTGACGCCGGTGAGCACGGTGGGTTCGAACCATAAGCCGCCCAGCGCGTGGCGCTTGCCTCCGATGGCGATGCGCCCGCCTTTCTTCTGGACGTCGGCGATCAGCCGCTCTACTTTCTGTACAGCGGCTTCATTGATAAGGGGGCCTTGCACCACGCCATCTTCCATGCCGTCTCCCACTTGCATCAGGGCGACGGCCTGGGCCAGCTTCTCTACGAATTCATCATGGATGCCGGCCTGCACCAGGAACCGGTTGCTGCAGACGCAGGTTTGCCCGGTATTGCGGTACTTGGATGCGATGGCGCCTTTGACGGCCGCATCGACGTCGGCATCGTCGAATACGATGAAGGGCGCGTTGCCGCCCAGCTCGAGCGACAGCTTCTTGATGGTGGGCGCGCATTGGGCCATCAACAGCCGGCCCACTTCTGTAGAGCCTGTAAACGAAAGCTTTTGAACGACGGGGCTGGAAGTGAGTTCGCCGCCGATGGCGACCGGGTCGCCGGTCACGACGTTGAATACGCCTGCGGGGATGCCCGCCCGTTCGGCCAGCACGGCCAGGGCCAGGGCGGAAAGCGGCGTGAGTTCGGCCGGCTTGACCACGATGGTGCAGCCCGCCGCCAGCGCGGGGGCGGCCTTGCGGGTGATCATGGCCGAGGGAAAGTTCCAGGGCGTGATGGCGGCGCATACGCCCACCGGCTGCTTGATGGCCAGCAGTCGCCGGTCTTGAAAGGGCGAGGGAATGACATCGCCGTAGGCGCGTTTTCCTTCTTCGGCGAACCATTCGATGAATGAGGCTGCATAGGCGATTTCGCCTCGGGACTCGGCCAGGGGCTTTCCTTGCTCCAAGGTCATGAGGCGAGCGAGGTCTTCTTGGTGCTGCAGCAATAGCTGGAACCAGTTTTGCAGCAGACGTGACCGCTCGGCCGCTGTTTTGCGCTTCCAGGCGGGTAAGGCGTGTTCGGCCGCCCGAATGGCGCGCTGGGTTTCGGCGGCGCCCAGCAATGGAACCTGGGCGATGAGCTTGCCGGTGGCAGGGTTGTGTACGTCGAGCGAGGCGCTGCCGTCGGCGGCTATCCATTGCCCATCCACGTAGCAGTGCTGTCGCAGCAGGCCCGCATCGCTCAGTTCAAGAGGGTTGTGGCTCATGGCGTTAATATCCCGCTCCGACGTTGGCGTTGCCTGACTGGGGCTGGACGCTGTCGAGCAGCTTTATGGCTGCGCTGCGCAGCAAGCCTGTGTCGGCGCCCAGTGCGACGAAGTGGGCGCCGCTGGCCTGATACGAAGCAGCCAGGCTTGCATCGGCGCAAAACACGCCGGCGGCCTTGCCGTGGCTGGCAATGCGCGTCAGGGCGTCTTCGATGGCGGCCTTGACGTCGGGATGCGAAACCCGCCCCAGGTAGCCTAACGAGGCCGCCAGGTCCGAGGGGCCGATGAATACGGCGTCGACGCCTTCGACGGCAGCAATTTCATCCAGGTTCTCGAGCGCAGTGCGAGATTCGATCTGCACGATCAGGCAGAGTTCCTCGGCTCCTTTGGCGAAGTAATCGGAAATTGCGTTCCAACGGGCGCCTCGTTCGAGCCCCGTGCCCACGCCTCGTATGCCCTTCGGAGGGTAGTGCATGGAAGATACGATCGCCCGAGCGTGCTCGGCGGTGTCCACCATGGGCACGAGCAAGGTCTGGACACCTGTTCCCAGTATTTGCTTGATCAGCGCCGGGTCATGGCTGGCGGGCCGGACCAGGCACTGCACAGGATAAGGGGCCATGGCTTGCAACTGGGTCTGGACGCAGCGCGTGTCGTTCAGGCCATGTTCGGCGTCGATCAGAAGGAAGTCATAGCCGCAGGTGGCCAGGATCTCCGCGCTGATCGGGTTGGCCAGGCCCATGAAAAGGCCGAACTGGGGGCGGCGCTGCGCGAGCGCCTGCTTGAACTTATTGGTGGGCATCTGCATGGAAATTCTCGCGGGTGGTAGGGCTGGCTAGACGAAACGAAAGGAGATCTGGCCCAGCTTGCCGTAATCGGCCTGGAAGACGTCGCCTCGCGAAGCCTTGGTAGGGCGCGTAAAAGAGCCGCCCAGCACGACGTCGCCAGCATTGAGGCGTTCGCCGTAGGGGGAGATTTTGTTGGCCAGCCAGGCGCATCCATTGGCCGGATGATTAAGCACCCCCGCCGCCAGGCCGGTTTCTTCGATGACGCCATTGCGATAAAGCATGGCGCCTATCCATCGCAGATCGATGCTGTCAGGTTTGATGGGGCGGCCGCCCACGACAATGCCCGCATTGGCGGCGAAATCGGAAATGGTGTCGAACACCTTGCGCGGCGCCTGCGTGTCGCGGTCGAACTGCTCGATGCGGGCATCGATGATCTCGAGCGCCGGCGTAACATATTCGGTGGCAGACAGGACGTCAAAAATGGTGATGCCGGGACCTTCCAGGGGTTTTCCCAGGACAAAGGCCAGTTCGACCTCGACGCGCGGCGCAATAAAGCGGTCGAAGGGAATGTCGCCGCCCTGCTCGAAGAACATGTCATCCAGCAGCGGCGCATAGTCGGGTTCGTCTATTTGCGACGACTGTTGCATGGCGCGCGACGTAAGGCCTATTTTGCGTCCCTTTACGACCCGCCCTTCAGCCAGTTTGAGTTTGACCCATTCGCGCTGGATGGCATAGCCGTCTTCGACCGTCATTTCAGGGTGCGCCTGCGAGAAGTGGCGCAGCTGGACACGCTCTTTTTCGGCTCGATGAAGTTGGGCGGCGAGATTCTTGATGGTGCTTTCTGGCAGCATAGTTGTCGTCTGGACTGGTTAGTGGGAAGAGCCGCTCGCGGCGTCGTTTTGAGCGCGGAAGCGGGCATGTAGATTATTGTGTTTCCAGGTTCCGGTCTCGCTGAACTCGACGATTTCCAAAGAGAGGGCGAGGCCGGTCTGTTCGTAGATTTGGGCGAAGTGCTCTTTCATGACAGCGAAAAGCGCTTCGCCGGTCGAGGTCTTGGTTTGCTCGCTGCGGCCCGCCCCTATTTTCAGGGTGCCGTGTACAAAGGCCGCCTCAAGGCCGCCGTCGCCTACGCAGTAGTCATCGGCACGCAGGACCCGGACGCGAATGCCCCCGATGGGATAAACAGCTTTGCCGTCCGCCTTTTGTGCGAGCAGGCAACGCGCCAGCTTATCGCATAGAGGCTTGAGCTCGCCCTGCGGATGCAGGTTGGCGGAATACTCCAAAGTGAGATGGGGCATGGCGTGGCCTCAGGCAGGGGTTTTCAGAGGGGTAACGGGGAAAATGGCATTGATCTGGCCTGTGCCCGAACTGCCGAAGTAAGGGGTAATAATCTCGACCCCTTTGTCGTAGTCGCGGCCGCCCAGCAGCCCCAGCAGCATGGCCGTGTCGTGCATGCCGCCTTCACCCCAGCATTTTTCGTTGTACATGGGCAGCATGTCCAGAAACGTGTTCCAGTCGCCTTGCTTCCACATGTCGACCACGCTATGGTCGACCGCTTCGAGAAAGGGGTCGAAGACTTTGTGCATGTATTCGGGCGCCGTACCGTTGTTGGCAAAGTGGTGTGACAGCGAACCGCTGGCAAATACGGCCACGGTGCCCTGGTAGCGCTCTTCGATGGCCTTGCGCACAGCCAGACCAAACCTCGCGCTTTCTTGAAGGTCGTGCCAGGCGCACCAACCCGACACGCCGATGACCTTGAAATGCTGGTCGCTGTTCATGTAGCGCATAGGCACCAGGGTCCCGTACTCCAGGCCCAGAGTGGTTTCACTGTGGGCTCGCGACGCGACGCCCATTTTGTTGGCGACGTCGGCAATAAGGTGCCCGAGCTCGGGGTTGCCGGGGTACTCGTAAGGCATGTTCTTGATGAAGTGCGGCAACTCGTTGCTGGTATAGACGCCCTTGAACGAGGGAGCACAGTTGATGTGGTATTCGGAATTGACGAGCCAGTGCACGTCGAAGACCACGATGGTGTCCACGCCCAGCTCGCGGCAGCGACGGCCAATTTCGTGATGGCCGTCGATGGCGGCTTGGCGGCAACCCTTGTGGGGGCCGTCCAGTTCCGACAGGTAGAGCGACGGGACGTGGGTGATTTTTGCTGCCAAAGCTAGTTTGCCCATGACGTGGGTGCCTCCGTTCTGAACTATGAGTTGTGACCCGCTTATACGCCCCAGCGCGGAATGGGGTGGCTGCCGTAGGAAACGCAGACGTTCTTGGCTTCGGCGAACACTTCAAAGCTGTAGTGGTTGCCCTCGCGCCCGGTGCCCGAAGCCTTTACCCCGCCGAAAGGCTGGCGCAGGTCGCGTACGTTCTGGCTGTTGATGAAGACCATGCCGGCTTCCACGCCCTTACCCATGCGCAGCGCGCGCCCCGTGCTTTCGGTCCATACATAGGAAGACAAGCCATATTGCGTGTCGTTGGCAATGCGCAGCGCATCTTCTTCGGTGGCAAAGGGTATAAGGCAGGGAACCGGCCCGAAGATTTCGTCCTGGGCGATCTTCATGCGGTTGTCCACGTCGGCGAACACCGTGGGCTGGACCCAGTTGCCGTTTTTGAGATGCGCGGGAAGGTCGGGCGTGCCGCCGCCAAAAGTGATGCGTGCGCCTTCTTTCCGGCCCAGTTCTATGTAGTGCATGACCTTCTTCTGGTGGTCGCGGCTGATCATGGGGCCGACGATGGTGTTCGGGTCGAGCGGGTCGCCCACGGACAGGCGCGAGGCGCGCGCGGTGAAGTCGGCGACGAACTTGTCGTAGATGCCTCGTTGAACCAGAATGCGCGAGCCGGCCGTGCAGCGCTCGCCGTTGTTCGAAAAAATCATGAACACGGCGGCGTCGAGCGCGCGTTCGTAGTCGGCGTCGTCAAAGACGATGAAAGGCGATTTTCCGCCCAGTTCCATCGAGAACTTCTTCAGGCCGGCCTGCTGCACGATGCGGTTGCCGGTTACGGTGCTGCCTGTGAAAGAAATAGAGCGCACGTCGGGGTGGCGCACCAGGGGCTCGCCGGTCTCGGCCCCATAGCCGTGAACAATATTGAAGACACCGGCCGGAATGCCGGCTTCGAGCGCCAGTTCGCCCAGGCGATCGGCCGTCATGGGAGACAGTTCCGACATCTTCAATACCGCGGTGTTGCCCAGCGCAAGGCAAGGCGCTGTTTTCCAGGTGGCGGTCATGAAGGGCACGTTCCAGGGGGAAATCAGTGCGCATACGCCCACGGGGTTCCACATGGTGTAGTTCAGGTGCCCGGTATCCGACTGATAGCTTTCGCCGTCCATGTGCTTTGCAAGTTCGGCGAAGAAATGAAAGTTGTCGGCGGCACGGGGAACCAGCGCCTTCTTGGTTTGCCCGATCACTTGACCGGTGTCGCGGGTTTCCATTTCGGCCAGTTCGGGTACGTTCTGCGTTATCAGCTCGCCCAGACGGTGCATGAGCTTTGCCCGCTCGGCGGCGGGTTTGCCGGCCCAGCCTGGAAAAGCCTCTTTGGCGGCCTGGACCGCCGCATTGATTTCAGCCTCGCCGCCGCGGGCGACTTCGGCCACGGTTTCGTTGTTGGCCGGGTTGAGGCTTTCGAAGGTCTCGCGGCTCTCGACCTTTTTTCCGTTGATGAGGTGTTTGATCATGATGGGCCTGCTGTTCAGACTGAAGAAAGTGAGGGACTGCGGTCGTCGGCCAGGAAATTGACCAGGCGGCCGACGCCTTCGATTTCGGTAACCACTTCGTCGCCGGCCACGACATTGGCCAGGCCTTCGGGCGTGCCGGTAAGAATGATGTCGCCGGGCGAGAGCGTCATGATGGCGGACAGATATTCAATTAGCCAGGGAATGCTGAAGACCATGTCCCGGGTTGTTCCGCGTTGGGTTTCCTTGCCGTTGACCGATGTGCTAAGGACTAGATCCATCGGGTCGGGGACGTCTGCCGCATCGACCAGCCATGGGCCGATGGGCGTGCAGCCGTCACGGTTCTTTACGCGCAGGTTGGGGCGGTAGTAGTTCTCGAGGTAGTCGCGGATGGCGTAGTCGTTGGCCACCGTATAGCCGGCGATGTAGTCGTAGGCGTCTTGTTGCGACACGTTGCGGGCTTGCTTACCGATGACCACGGCCAGTTCGCACTCGTAATGCATGTATTCGGCGTCATGGGGGCGCGCGGTGTGAGCCCGGTGGCCGATCAGCGCGTTGGGGCCTTTCAGAAAGACCAGGGGCTGTTCTGGGGCCTTGAAGGCGAGCTCGCGGGCATGGTCCGCGTAGTTCAGGCCCAGCGCGAAAATCGTGCCTGCCTGGACGGGAGGCAGCCAGTGCGCCTGCTCTTCGGCCAGCGCGGTGCCGTCGGGCAGTCGCACGCTTCCGTCTTGGGCAAGCGTGACCTGATGGATGGCTCCGTTGAAATAAACGCGGCCCTTTTTCATGCGGCCTCCTGGTGGCGCGTTTGATCGATGGAAAATTGAATCGTGCCAAGTACGTCGCTGATCACGGAAACATGATCGCCGGGCGCTGCCGTGGGGGCCTGCCATTTCACGCCCACAAGCAAGATGTCGCCGGCGGACAAGGTCATGAACTCGCTGACGTCGCGCAAGAGTTCGGGCACGCCGCGCACCAGGCTGGCCAAGTCGAATTGGTCAGCATCTATGCCGTTTATCGTCGTGCGGATGCTCAGGCCTGCGGGGTCGGAAACGCGACTGGCGGCTACGGGGGCGCCCAGGATGCAAGAACCGTCGAAGCATTTTTCGCGTATGGCGGGGCGATAGTAGCTGGTGTGGGGCAGGCTGAGGTCGGCCGCCACGATATAGCCCGCGATGAAGGCGGATGCGTCTTTGGAAGCGACGCGGGAGGCAGGCCTGCCCATGACCACGCCCACGGTGGCGCCGATTTCCACTTTTTCCGCGCCGCCTGGAAGAATTACCTGCGCTCCATCGGTGGCGAACGTGTTGGCGGGCTTGATGTACAGAATGGGCGCCTTGGGCTGGGCCTTGTAGGGCGCTTCAAGCAGCGCTGCACCCATGCGCTCGACCGAGCCGCGGTCGTTCAATACGACGCCGTAGACGGTTCCCGCTTGGGGCGCCGGGTTTGTGGGGGCATGCATGGGGCTTGTCTTCCTCGCAGTTGCTGTGTTAATTAACTAATATGTTCCCTAATTTAATTGCTAATATATTAGATTGTCAATGGTGCAGGTCACACTACGCATGAATACTCCTGAACTCAACCCCGCCTTGAAGCACCGCAACCTGGCCTTGCTGCTGCTTCAGGCGCGCGAGCGTTTAATGGGAAATTTCCGCCGCATCTTGAACCACCATGGTTTGACCGAGCAGCAATGGCGGGTGATCCGGGCTATCTACGACAACGGGGCGCCCATGGAGCAGTGGCAAATCTGCGCCACCTGCCACATCTTGAGTCCAAGCCTGGCGGGCGTGCTGGCGCGCATGGAAGCCATGCAACTGGTCGACCGCAATCGGGTCGATACCGATCAGCGGCGCATCCTGGTTGCGCTGACCGACAGCAGCCAGGCACTGATCGCCGCGATTGCCCCCTTGGTCGAGCAGCAGTACGCCAATCTCGAGAAGAGCGTGGGCGCCGATACCGTTCGCAATCTGTACGAAGCGCTGGACCTTTTTCTTGCCCATGACAATGGCCAGGTGGCGCAGATAGATCTGCCGGAATCCGCCGTGCGTCCGCCCGCCAAGGCGGCCGCCAAGCGTGGCGCCGCCGGCGCTCGCCGCGGCAAGAGCAGGGCCAGCCCGATGTCGTGATGGCCAACTCCATTCCCAATATCGATTTCGGCCGCGTCTTCGACCTTCGCGATGAAGACGCCGACGTGCATTGTGAGGGTCTGGGCCGGCTGGCCGACTTCTTCGGCCACAATATGGCGGCGCATCGGCATGCCGGGGTCTTCCAGGTTCATCTGATGCTCAGGGGCGAGGTGCGCTTGCGCCTGGACGATCTGCACTACCACGCCCGCGCGCCCGCGTTCTTCCATACCCCGCCCGCAATGACGCATGCCTTTGTGCTTAGCGACGATGCCGAGGGGCACGTGCTTTCGGTGCGGCAGCACGTGCTGCAATCCCTTTTCAGCGAAGACCCGGGCGGCATGGTCGAGCGGCGCCTGAACCAGGCGTTCTGCATGGAACTCGATGAATCCGATCCCCAGGTGCATCGACTGTTCGGCTACTTCGAGTTGGTCCGTGCCGAGTTCTCGGGGGCCGAGGCCGTGCGCGAACTGAATCTGCTGGCCCTGGCGCGGCTGGCCTTCGTGACCATGGCGCGCCTGTCGTGCGCGGCGGTACAGGCCATGCCCAGCCGCGACTTGCGGCAGGTGGACGTGCGGATCTTTCGCGAGTTCAATCAGCTGATCGAAGAAAGCTACCGGGAGCACTGGCAACTAAGCCGCTATGCCCAAGCATTGAGCGTGACGGAAACCCGCCTGAACGACATATGCCGACGGGTGGGCGACCTGCCCTCAAAACGCTTTGTCCATGATCGCCTGATGCAGGAGGCGAAGCGCCTGCTGCTGTTTTCCTCGGCCCCGGTGACCCAGATCGCCTACGACCTGGGCTTCAGGGATGTGTCCTATTTCAGCCGCTTCTTTCGCCAGCATGCACAACTGCCGCCGGGAAGCTGGCGCGCCCGCATGCGAGGCCGAAACCCATGAAAAGTACCAAAGGTTCCGGCTTGCGTGCATTGGGCCTGGGTCCGTTCGATAGCATCATGTAGCCATATTCCATTCATAAAAACAGGAGACATGCATGAAACCAGCCGATTTTCCCAAGGCGCTGCCCGAGGACGTCCGGGCCGACAAGACGCGCCCGTTCACGGGCGCTGAATACCTTCAATCATTGCGCGATGGCCGCGAAATATACATTTATGGGGATCGCGTAGACGACGTCACGACGCATCCCGCCTTCCGAAATTCGGCGGCCTCGATGGCGCGCATCTATGACGCCTTGCACGACCCCGCGCACAAAGACGCTTTATGCTGCCCGACCGATACCGGCAACAACGGCTACACCCACAAATTCTTCCGCTTTGCACGCTCGGTGCAAGAGCTGCGCGAGCAGCGCGACGCCATTGCCGACTGGTCGCGCTTGAGCTACGGCTGGATGGGGCGCACGCCCGACTACAAGGCGGCCTTTGGCATTGCCTTGGGCATCGTGCCCGAATACTACGGGCCCTTCGAGCAGAACGCCCGCACCTGGTACAAGCGCATACAAGAGTCATGCCTGTTCCTGAACCATGCCATCGTGAATCCCCCCATCGACCGGGACAAGCCGGTTGAAGAAGTCAAGGACGTCTTCGTCTCCGTCGACCGTGAAACCGATGCCGGCATCTACGTAAGCGGGGCCAAGGTGGTGGCCACCGGGTCGGCCCTGACACACTACAACTTCATCGGCCAGGGCTCGGCCGGCCTGCTGGGCGACAACACCGACATGGCCTTGATGTTCATCGCCGGCATGGACGTGCCGGGCGTGAAGCTTATTTGCCGGCCTTCGTACGAACTGGCGGCCGGCGCCATGGGCTCGCCCTTCGACTATCCGCTTTCAAGCCGTTTCGACGAGAACGACGCCATTCTTGTCTTCGACAATGCTTTCATCCCTTGGGAAAACGTGCTCATCTACCGCGACCTGGAGCGCTGCCGCAGCTGGTTTCCGCAAGGAGGGTTCGGCCGATTGTTTCCCATGCAGGCGTGCACCCGGTTCGCCGTCAAGCTCGATTTCATCTGCGGCTTGCTGGTGAAGGCGCTCAAGTGCACGGGCACGCTGGAATTCCGAGGAGTGCAGACTTCGGTGGGCGAGATCTTCGCCTGGCGTAATATGTTCTGGTCGCTGACCGAGGCCATGGTGGGCAATGCCGACTCGTGGCACAACGGCAGCTGGACGCCTTGCCAGGCCGCGCAGCACAGCTACCGCGTGTTGTCGTCGCAGGCTTATCCCGCCATCAAGAAAAGCATCGAAGAAATCGTGGCCAGCGGCCTGATCTACCTGCCTTCGGGGTCGCGCGACATTCGGAACCCAACCATCGATGCTTATTTGGCGAAGTATGTGCGCGGGTCCGGCGGCATAGACCACGTCGAGCGGATCAAGATCCTCAAGTTGTTGTGGGACGCCATCGGCAGCGAGTTTGGCGGGCGCCATGAGCTTTACGAGATCAATTACGCGGGCAGCCATGACGAGGTTCGCATGCAGTGCCTGAGGCACGCCCAGGGTTCGGGAACCCTGGGAAAAATGACCGAACTCGTGGACCAGTGTTTGTCCGATTACGATCAGGACGGCTGGTGCGTGCCGCACCTGCACAACAATGACGACCTGAACGTGCTGGACCGTTTGCGCGACCAATACGCAAGCGGCCAATCGCGGAGCGGCTGATGGACGCCCCCGACACACGGCCCGCGTTGTTTCGCAACGCCATGGCCCGCATGGGCGCCGCCGTCTCGGTGGTAAGCAGCGATGGCGTGGGCGGGCGTTGCGGCGTTACCGCAACGGCGGTGTGCTCGGTCACCGACGCGCCGCCCACGCTGCTGGTGTGCCTGAACCGGTCCAGCGCCATGAACGCCGTTTTCAAGGCCAACGGCCGCCTGTGCGTCAATGTGCTAAGCGCCGATCACGAGGGGCTTGCGCGCGATTTCGCGGGCCAGACAGGCGTACCCATGGACGATCGTTTCGTGTCCGAAGACTGGGTCAGCTCTCCCTTGGGACTGCCCATGCTGCAAAGCGCACTGGCTACTTTCCAAGGTGACATCGTGCGCGCCGACGAAGTGGGCAGCCACACCGTCATGCTGGTCGAGGCCCTGGATATCGGCGTGCATCCTGGCGGCAGGGATGGGCTGGTGTATTTCGACCGGCTTTTCCATCGAGTTTCTTCGGTATAGCCGCGAAGGAAGATGGCGCTGCGGGTGCAGCGTGGGTTCTCGTTCAAAAGCGGGACACCCGCAGGCTTGTCTTCGGCGGGTCGATGCTTGATCAGCCCTGCACGTAAATTTCATTCATGTGCTGCCCGCTGTAGTGGGCGATGTCGCCGGTGCGAACGGCGTCAGCCAGTTCTTGCTTGACCTGTTCCCGGCTCTTCGAGGCCACATTCTGCTCGGAGGAATAGGCGGCCGAGTAGACCTCGTTCATGCGTTGACCGCTGTGGTGCAGGATGTTGCCCGTGCGTACGGCTTCGGCCAGTTCAGCCTTGACCTGGGCGCGGGTTGTGGGGCCATTGTCGGCGGCCATAGCCTGGCCGGCAAGCAAAGTACCGAGAGCGATAGCAATGGCGGAGACTTGAGTGCGTGTCATGGTGTATTTCCTTTAAAATCGTTGATTATCAAAACAGTTAGGGGTGTGTTCCAGTGGCTTTCGGCGAGATTGCTGTCTGCCTGGTCCATGTGGGAAACTTTAACTGTTTCAAATAAAGGAATAAAAATACACCAAACTGGCATTTACTATTCCATTTTTATTATTAATTATGTCGAGACGCGGCTCCCCGACCTGCGTTCGCGATAGATCAGGTCCACGATTTCTCCGCTGGCCTGGTACCCGTCCACCAACTGGTAGAACAGCTCGCGCGAGCGCGGATAGTCATCATTGCGAATGGCGCCGTCCAGCTCTGCCAGGGCGGCCTTCAGCGCTTCCCAAGGCATGTCTTTTTCGTTGGCGCGCATGATCATGGGATGGTCGGTAGGCGACACATTGTCGCCGATCAACAGTTCTTCATAGAGCTTCTCGCCGGGGCGCAGGCCGGTGTAGCGGATCTCGATGTCGCCGTCCGCATTGCCGGGGTGGCGCACGCTCAGGCCAGAAAGCTGGATCATCTTTTCGGCCAGCTTGGCGATCTTCACCGGCTCGCCCATGTCCAGTACGAAGACGTCGCCGCCCTGGCCCATGGAGCCAGCCTGGATCACCAGCTGGGCGGCCTCGGGTATGGTCATGAAGTAGCGCGTGATCTCGGGGTCGGTAACGGTTACGGGGCCTCCCTGGCGGATCTGCTGCTTGAACAGGGGAATGACCGAACCCGACGAGCCCAGCACATTGCCGAAGCGCACCATGGTGAAGCGGGTGCGGTTGTCGATGGCGTCGTCGCGCTTGCCGTATGGAACGGGCCGCTCTTCCTTTGCAAGGGCCTGCAGCACAAGTTCTGCCATGCGTTTGGTGCCGCCCATGACATTGGTGGGGCGCACGGCCTTGTCGGTGGAGACCAGCACGAAGTTGCTTACGCCCGCGCGCAGGGCGGCCTGCGCGGCATAAAGGGTGCCGAAGGTGTTGTTGACGATGCCTTCGGCGATGTTGTTCTCGACCATGGGCACGTGCTTGTAGGCGGCGGCATGGTAAATGGTGTCGACTTGCCAGGCCTCCATGGCGTCGAGCAGACGGGTCGGGTTGCGTACCGAGCCCAGCACCGGAACGATGCGTATGGCCAGGTCGGCATGCCGCAGGTGTTCTTCGAGCTCGCGCTGAATGGCGTACAGGCCGAACTCGGAGTGCTCGAACAGGATCAGGGCGCGAGGCGAGCGCCGCACGATCTGCCGGCATAGCTCCGAGCCTATGGAGCCTCCCGCTCCTGTCACCATGACCACCTGCTGGTCGATGCAGCGCGCGAAGAGGGCCTGGTCGGGCGCGACGGGTTCGCGGCCCAGCAGGTCGTCGATCTGCACTTCGCGCAGCGTCTCGACCCGGACCCTCCCCGAGGCCAGGTCCATCAGCCCGGGCAGGGTGCGCACGGGTACGGAATGCTTCGCCAGCACGTCGACGATTTCGTTACGGCGCGCACGCGAGGCCGAGGGAATGGCCAGCAGGATTTCCTGTGCGTCGGTGTCGCGCAGCATGAAGTCCAGGTCATCGGGCGAATACACCTGCAGGCCGGCCATAAGGCGTCCGGCCAGCTCTTTGTTGTCATCCAGGAAGCCCACGGCCAGCAGTTCGCCGCCAAGGCGCAAGGCCTGCAGTAGCTGGTTGCCCGCGGCTCCGGCCCCGTAGATCACCACCCTGGGGCGTTCTTCCCTGCGCCGGCCGCCATTGGGTATGAGGGGCAGGGTATGTTCGCCGAACTGCACGTCGTTGAAGTAGTGGCGCACCAGCACGCGCAGTCCGCCGATGAAGAGCAGGCTCAGCAGCCAGTAGATGACGATGGTGGATCGCGGTACGACGGCGGGCGAGTCGCCATACAGGTATACGACGGCGGCAAGCAGGGCCGCAGCCGCGGTCACGACCCGGCCTATGGCGACCAGGGCCTGGGGGCCGAGATAGCGCATGACGGTGCGGTACAGGCCGCAGCGCAGGAAGAGGGGTATGGCCGTGAGCGGGGCGGCGGTGAACAGCCATGCATGAACGCCGAGGGGCTGCACGATGCTGGCGTCGCCCAGCCGTATGACAAACGCCAGCCACAGCGCCAGCCAGATGAGCAGCACGTCCACGGCGATCTGCAGCATGCGCTTGCTGCGCGGCGAAAGCCTCAGCAGCCGTTCCCTCAGCGCATGGCTATGGACGTGCAGGATTCGTTCACTGTCCATGATGGATTTCCGTACTTGTTGCCTGGCGCATGACTTCGGCCAGCGCCATGCAGGTTTGCGTTATTTCGTGTTCGTCCAGGGTGGGATGAACCAGGAACATCAGGGCGGTTTCGCCCAGTTCGCGGCTTACCGGCAGGGGCCGGGCGGGGCGCCAGCCCGTGCCGTCGAAGGCTTTCTCCAGGTAGACCTCGGAGCACGACCCCTGGTAGCAGGGCACGCCGCGCGCATTGATTTCCTGGATGATGCGGTCGCGGCTCCAGCCTTCGTCCAGGCGTTCTGGCTCGACGAAGACATAGCATTTGTAGGCGGCGTGCTGGCAATAGCCGGGCACCCTGGGTGCGCGCAGGCCGGGAATGCGGCGCGCCGCATTCCATATGCGGCGCGCATTGGTCAGCCTGCGTTCATGCCACTCGGGCATGCGCTGAAGCTGGATGCGGCCGATGGCGGCCTGGGTTTCCTGCATGCGCCAGTTGGTGCCGAAGCTTTCGTGCAGCCAGCGAAAGCCGGGCGGATGCTTGCGCTCGTGCACCGCCTCCCAGCTTTTGCCATGGTCCTTGTAGGCCCAGATCTTGCGCCACAGACCCTGGTCGTTGGTGGTGACCATGCCGCCTTCGCCGCCCGTGGTCATGATCTTGTCCTGGCAGAATGACCATGCGCCTATGTGGCCGATGGAGCCGACGGGCCGGTTCTTGTAGCGGGCGCCATGGGCCTGGGCGCAGTCTTCGATGACGGCCAGGTCATGCTGGCGGGCCAGCTCCATGATGGGATCCATGTCGCAGGGCCAGCCTGCCAGATGAACGCATATCACGGCTCGGGTGCGCGGCGTAAGCACGGCGGAAATGGTTTGCGCCGTGAGGTTCTGCGAGTCGCAGTCGACGTCGGCGAACACGGGTGTGGCGCCCGCCCGCACGACGCACGATGCCGAGGCCAGGAAGGTGCGCGGCGTGACGATGACTTCGTCGCCCGGCCCCACGTCCAGAGCCATCAGTGCAGCTTCGAGCGCCTGAGTACCGTTGCCCAGCGCCACGGCGTGGGCGCAGCCGGCCCAGCCGGCAAATTCCGTTTCGAACAAGCGGCCTTCCTGACCGGTCCAATAATTGACCTTGTTGGAACGCAGTACGTTGCCGACGGCCTGGATTTCCTCGTCGGTATAGCTGGGCCAGGGCGAAAAAGAAGTATTGAGCATGGTCTGTACGCTTGTGTTCAAGGGTGTCGGGAAGGATGTGCAGAGGCGGGGTCGAGCTCGCCGGCGGCGGGAGGGCAATGGCGCGGGCGGGAGCGCGCCGGGGTGCCGACTGCGACCATGGCGTCCGCCACGTCTCGTACGACGGTGGCGCCGCTGCCTATGGTGCTGTCGCTGCCTATGTGGATCAGGTGGTTGACGTTGGCGCCCAGGCCTATCCAGCTGAGCCGGCCGACATGCACGCCGCCGCCCAGGCCGGCGTTGGGGCCGACGTGGACGAAGTCCTCCAGCACGCAGTCGTGCTCCACCGTGCATCCGGAGTTCAGTATTACGCCCGCCCCTATCTGCGCGCCCGCATTGACGATGGCTCGTGCGAAGACGGCGCATCCCGCGCCCAGGTCGGCATAGCGGCTGACGACGGCGGTGGGATGCACGACGCAGGCCAGGGGGGCGCCGGCTTCGAGCAGGCGTCGCTGCAGGCGGGCGCGAACATGGTTGTCGCCGATGCCGATGATGACGCCGTCGTATTCGTCCAGTCGTTCCAGTAAAAGCGCCATGTCGCCGCGTATCGCCCAGGCTCCGTTGTGCGCGCCCGAAGCGGGCCATGCCTCGTCGTAGAACTCCACGCTCGACCAGCAGCCGCTTTGCGCGGCGTCTGCGATCACGCGGCCGTGGCCGCCCGCGCCTACGATGGCCAGGCTGTTCATCGCTTGTCTCCCATGAACTTGCGCATCGTTGCCTCGCCCTGGGCGCTGACCCCCCGGCGGCTGAAGACGAGGCCTATGGTCATGGCCAGTATCTTCATGTCGAGCCGGAAGCTGCGGTGGTCCACATACCACACGTCCAGCTCGAACCGTTCGCTCCAGTCCACCGCATTGCGGCCGTGTATCTGGGCCCAGCCGGTCAGGCCGGGCCGCACTTCATGCCGTCGGCGCTGGGTGGAGTTGTAGCGGGGCAGGTACTCCATCAGCAGCGGCCGCGGGCCGACCAGGCTGAGGTCGCCTTTCAGCACGTTCCAGAGTTCGGGCAGCTCGTCCAGGCTGGTGCTGCGCAGCCACTGGCCGAAGGGCGTCAGGCGCTGGGCGTCGGAAAGCGGCTGGCCTTTGGCGTCGTGTGCATCCAGCATGGTGCGGAACTTGAGCATGGTGAAGGGCTTTTCATCCAGGCCCGGGCGCTGCTGCCGAAAAAAGATCGGCCGCCCCATCTTCAGTGCCACCAGTAGTGCGACGCAGGCCAGGACCGGCGACAGCAGCAACAGGGCCAGGGCCGAGGCAACGATGTCGAACGCTCTTTTCATCGTGCCTGCTCCGTGTCGATGCCCATTCCGCGAAGCATGGCCTGATTGATCTTGTGCACGTCGTATTTCTCTTGTGCGATGGCGCGTGAACGCGCACCCATGGCCGCGACCCGCTCAGGCGCCTGCAGCAGGCTCTTCATCGCTTCCGCCAGGGCATCGGCCGAGCGCGGCGGCACCAGGCGGCCGTTGCCGCCCTCTTCGACAGTCTGCCGGCAGCCCGGTGCGTCGGTGGTGACGATCGCGCGCCCCATGGCCATGGCCTCGAGCACCGTGCGGGGCGTGCCCTCGCGATAAGAGGGCAGCACATAGATGCTGCACGCCGCGATGGCGGGCCGCACGTCCTGCAGCCGGCCCAGGAAGTGAATGTCGCCGGAAGCGATCCATTCATCGAGTTCCGCCTGGGCGATGGCGTCGGGGCTCTCGTCTATCCAGCCCGCCAGGCCGAATGTGCAGCCGGGATGCGACTTGCGCAGGCTTGCGGCGGCGGCCGCATATTCGCGCACGCCCTTGTCGCCCAGAAGCCGGGCGATCAGCAGGAAGCGGGGCTCCGGCGGCAAGGGAGTTGTCCGGTATCTGTCCAGGTCCACGCCCGAGCCGTTCACCACATGCGAAACCTGGGCGCCTGAAAGAATGTTCAGGGTCCGGAACAGGGCCTCGTCGTCGGGGTTCTGGAAGAAGGTCGCATGGACCTTGCCGAGGCCCGCCCGGTACAGGCCCTGGGCAATCGAGCGCAGGAAGTTGCGGCCGGAGCCTTCGCTGCCCTGGAATGCGTAGCCCAGGCCGGTGATGAGCGCGTAGCGTCGCGGCACGCCCGCCAGCCAGGCGGCCAGGCTGCCGTAGATGACGGGCTTGATGGTGTAGGCCAGGGTGTAGTCGGGGCGTATCCGGCGCATCAGGCGCCAGAGGCTGGCCATGCTGCGCAGGTCGGCCAGCGGGTTCATGCCGGTGCGCCGCAGCGGTATGTCGTGCGCCCTCATGCCGCGTTGGTCCAGCGCCTGCCGCATGGGCGAACCGGGCGCCAGGCCGGGGGCGGCCACGTGCACTTCCAGGCCGCTGGCCTGGAGGGCTTCGAGCAGGGCTCCCCTGAACTGCAGGATGGAATCGGGAAAGCCGGCGACCAGCAGGAACTTCATGGCTCGATCACTCCGGAGTAGGGTTGCGTGGCCGCCAGCGCGTTGCGGGATTGCATCTTCATGCGTGTCGAGGGCTGGCGAGCGCGTGAGCGGCCCATCAGCGAGATGAACAGGTAGATCAGTATTGGCGCGAACATCCATTTCTGGCGCACGGCAATGCCCAGGTTGGCGGTGGTAATGGCCAGGATCAGCCAGGTCAGCAAGCAGTAGAACCACATGAAGGCGCGATTGCCCGCAAGCTTGCGCCGCCTGAACATCTGGCCGCAGGCGGCGATGGCCAGGAAGATCAGCACGACGTTGTCCATCGAGGCCGCCAGGGCGAAGATGCTGCCCGCCTCGAAGGGCAGGGGCCGGAACAGGTAGCTGAACAGCTGCAGGGGGAGGCTCATCGAGGCGATGTCGACGCTGCTGCCGCCCTCGGTGTTGAGGGACTGCCTGTGCTCGACGTAATTCATGATGTCGTCGGCCCCGCTTGCGTCGCCCAGGCCCGCATAGGTCAAGGCGAAGGGAACCATGGCGGCGGTGGCCGCCAGCGCCGCCGTGCCCAGGAAGAGCCTCTGTCCCAGCGGCAGGCGGCGTTGCAGCACCAGGGAGCCGGCCAGGGCGATCACCATGATGCCGGCGATATGCGGCCTGACGAGCGCCATGACGAAGATCGCCAATGCCAGCAGCACCACGCGCCGCCCCATGTCCAGGGAGGCGAAAAGCGCCAGGGCGGCCGCCATGAAGGCCAGCGAGTCCTTGCCTAGCGCCGAGGACCAGAAGCTGATGGACGGAAGCAGCACGATGAGGGTGGCGAACCTGCGCAGCATCCTGGATTTGTCCGCCGTGGCGGCCTGCAGGCTGGCGTCGAAGGCGACCAGGCCGATGGCGCCGAATATATTGAACAGCAGGCATGCACCCAGGAAGGACAGGTTCAGGCCGGTGACGAACAGGGTGGCGATATTGACCACCGCGCCCGTGCCGAAAGGCGCCATGAATTCGCCCTGCTGCGCCTTCATGTAGTACACCAGCGCATCGGCGCCATTTTCCGTTGCGTAGATCGCGTAGGCCAGGCAGAACAGGGAATGCCAGGCATACAGCATCATGGCGCGGGCTGGCCGCACGGCCAGCATCCGGCCTGCCCGGAGAGTCAGCAGCAGGCCGATCAGGTTGACCAGGACGGCGCTGGCAAGCTGCAGGGGGGATCCGATCAGCTCCATGCCGTCAGCCTTCCTGCGGGAGCGGGCGCATCGCGTCCTGCGCGAGCCGGTTCTTGACGATGCGGAATTTTCCGCTGGGCTCGCGCGGAATCGATTCGACCTGGTCGAGCCGGATGCGCACTCCCTGGCCAAGCCGCTGTGTCATGGCGTGCAGGAAGCGTCCGCGCTGTTCAGGCGTGAAGCGTTCATTGGCGACAACGGATACATCCACCGCGTCGGGCTCCTCCTGCACGATCTGGAAGCAGATGATGCCCTCGGCGTCCTTGGTGCAGTTGCTGATGTTGCCCAGGTTGACCTTGCCGTTCTCGGGCGACCACACGAAGTCGGCGCTGCGTCCGTCTATGTGCCGCACCACGGGAAAGCACGAGCCGCAAGGGCAGCGGTAGTCGTCGGGCGCCAGGCTGATGCGGTCGCCGATGCGGTAGCGGATCAGCGGCGTGCCGCGCGTGGTGAAGGGGGTGACCAGAATCTCTCCCTCGCGGGCGGGGCGCATGTTCTCGTCGACGACTTCAAAGATGCCTGTCAGGGGATGAATGTGCAGCGAGCCTTCGGGGCATTGCAATATGAAGGGGGCGCCTTCCGAGGCCGCGTATTGGTCGACCACCCGGCAGCCCAGCATCGCGGGTATCTGCTCCCGATGCATGGGCAGCACCGTCTCGGCGGTGGGAAAGAAGGTATCCACCCGGCCCTGGTAGTTCAGTCCGCGCTCCTGCGCCAGTGCGCACAGGTCCAGCACGCTGGAGGGAAAGCCCACGATGTAGTCCGGCTGGAAGTCCTGCAGCGCCCGCCAGTAGGCGTCGAAATGCCGGGGGCCGATATGGAAGGTGGAGAAGAAGCGGATCTTGTTGATGTGGTCGTCGCGCCAGACGCGTCCCGACTCCAGGTCGGCCGGCCGCACCAGGCTCTTGCCGCTGAACCAGGCCACCTTGCGCCCCAGCCGGTATCCATAGCGTGCGCGGAAGTGATCCTTGAGGGCGAATCGCTCCTGCATGTCCTCCGGATGGTAGATGACCTTCATCGAGGCGCCCGTGGTGCCTCCGGTCAGGCTGACGATGCCCTGGCTTTCGTCCAGCGTGCGTATGCGGTCCATATTGGCCAGCAGCTGCTCTTTCTCCAGAATGGGAAACTCGTGCAGCGCCTTGTTGCGATGGGCCGCGTACCACGGCGATTTCTCCGTCGCCCAGCGCAGGAACAGCGCCTGCCGCCGCGCGGCCTCGCGCGAGATCTCTTCGGCGTCCGCCTGTTCGAACTTCTGGTAATAGCGTTGCCAGGCCTTGTATTGGCCTCGATGGCGTTGCCGGTAGAGATGGGTGTTGTACAGGCTGATGCCGGCATCCTGCACGGCAACCGGCGCGTATTTCAGTATCAGTTCTTTCAATGCCATCGTTCACCTTCTGGATCAAGAGGGCCGGGACACGGCGGTCCGGTAAAGCGATTCGAAGCGGTCGACCGAGTGGCCGAGCGTGAAATGGCCGGTTATGCGCTGCCGGGCCCGCCGGCCCATGGCCCGGCGTTCGGACTCGTCCAGCTCGGCCATGGCGACCATGCCTTGTGCAAGCGCGCGGCCGTCGCCCGCGGGAATGACGCGGCCCGCGTCGTTCAGCAGAAGGGCCGCATCGCCCACGTCGGTGGCAAGGCAGGGCAGTCCCACGCACATGGCTTCGCCCAGCACATTGGGAAAACCTTCGGTGCGCGAGTGCAGGCAGAACACGTCCATGGCGCTGAGGCAGCCTGCGACGTCGCTGCGTTCGCCCAGCAGGAAAAAGCGTTCAGGCTGCCCGGTTGCAGCAATCTGCCGGACAAGAGCCTCGTTGCCGGTGGTCAGTTCGCGTCCCACCATCAGGAAGCGCAGTTCGGGCCGCTGCCGCATTGCCGCCTGGGCGGCCTGGATGAATCCATGCTGGTCCTTGGCGGCGCTGTACCGGCCCAGCGACCCCACGACAAGGTGTTCCGGAGCGATGCCCAGCTCGCCGCGCAGCGCGTTGCGCGCGGCTTCCGAGTAGGTGAAGGCCCCGGGGTCGTAGCCGTTGTGGATGACCTCCATGCGTGCGCGGTCGTAGCCGGCGCGCGCATGGACCTCCAGGGCCGAGTCCGCCACGCATACGATGCGCCAGGGCAGATGGCGCGAGGCGAGGGCGCAGATGCGGCGCACCGCCCGCTTCAGCGGGGTGCCGCCGGCCTCGAAGTGCGAGTTGCGTATGCCCCAGAGAACGTGCCTGATGCCCAGCCGCCGTCCCGCCAGGCCGCCAAGCAGGTCGGCGTAATACATCCAGCACTGCAGCACGTCCGGGCGATGTGCGCGAAGCTGCCGTTCCAGCCGGGCATAGGTGCGCGGCGCATCGCGCAGCGAGCGCATGCCCAGGGCGCTTACCTCGATGCCGCCCGCCTCGAGGCGGGGGCCCAGCACACCCTTGCCCGTCAGCGAGATGACGCGGTGCTGGTACGCCGGATTGCCGCGATGGGCCTCGATCAGGCGATGCAGGAAGCGCTCGGCTCCACCCACGTCCAGGCCGACGATCACATGCGTGATGTGTATGGGCGTCGCCGTCATGTCCGCTGCTCCTGAAGCCACGACTGGAAGGCCAGTACGCACCATAGGCGCGAGGAATGGTCCTGCTCGCCATTCTGGTGCTTCCGCCAGGCGTGGCCGACGAGCTCTGCCCGCAGATAGCCTTCGCGGGCCATGCGCCCCGGTTCGATGAGGGCTTCGGCCCAATCGCGCAGGGGACCGCGCAGCCAGTCGGCCAGTGGTATGGAAAAGCCTTTCTTGGGGCGTTCCATCAGCGCCTTGGGCACGTGCCGGTAGAGCAGCTGGCGCAGGGGCCATTTGCCTTCGCCGTCGCGTATCTTCCATCCCAGCGGCATGCGCCAGGCCAGTTCCACCACGCGGTGGTCCAGCATCGGCACACGCACTTCCAGGCTGTGTGCCATGGCGGCGCGGTCGACCTTGACCAGAATGTCGTCGGGCATGTACATGCCGGCGCTGGCCGCCATCATGTAGTGCTCGAAGCTGTCCGTCTCCGCCAGGGCCGAAGCGTCTGTCAGCAGCGTGGGTGCTTCGCTCGAGCCGCGCACCAGCTGTTCGGGCCGCACCCAGTGGCTGCTGAGGCGGCGATAGAACTCGCGCTGGTCGGGTGAGGAAAGCAGGCTCGAGAGCTTGTGCAGCTTGTCGCCGTCCAGGCGCCGGCCGGGCCGGCTCAGGCCCGAACTGCGCAGGCGGCCCAGCATGGCGTCCCAGCCCGACGGCGCCACGCGGCTCAGCAAAGAAGTGGTGATCCCGCGCAGCGGCGCGGGTATCCGCTGGATGCGGCGCCACAGCCCGGGCGCGAAACGAAAGGTGTTGTAGCCTCCGAACAGCTCGTCGCCACCGTCGCCGCTGAGCGCCACCGTGACGTGCTGGCGCGTCAGCTTGCTGACCAGCAGCGTAGGTATCTGCGAGCTGTCCGCGAAGGGTTCGTCATAAATGCCCGCCAGCGTCGGGATCACGGCCAGCGCGTCTTCCGGACGCACGTAGAGTTCGGTGTGCTCGGTGCCTAGGTGCCGGGCAATGGCGGCGGCATGCGGCGCCTCGTCATAGCGCTGGTCGTCGAAGCCTATGGTGAATGTGCGCACCGGGCGGCTGCTGTGCGCCTGCATCAGCGCCACGATGGCGCTGCTGTCTATGCCTCCGCTCAGAAACGCGCCCAGCGGCACATCGGACAGCATCTGGCCGCGCACGCTTTGGGAAAGCTGCCGCTCCAGTGCATCGACCGCCTCTTCGGGACTGCCTTGCAGCGGCGCGTCCAGCCCGGCCGAAACGGCGCCGGCTATCGTCCAGAAAGGCAGGGGACGGGCCGCGCGCGCCTTGTCGGGCTGGCCCAGCGGCAGGGTCAGCCAGTGGCCCGGGGGCAGCTTGCTGACACCCTGATAAATGCTGTGCGGCGAGGCGATATAGCCATGCCGCATGAAGGACGCCAGGGCCGAGCGATCGACGTCGGCGCCGAAGGCCGGATGCTTGCTCAGCGCCTTGAGTTCCGAGCCGAAGATCAGGGTGCCGTTTTGCCAGGTCCAGTACAAGGGCTTTTCGCCCAGCCGGTCGCGCGCCAGCACGAGCTCCTGTTTCTGGCGGTCCCACAAGGCGAAGGCGAACATGCCGGCTGTCGCCCGCAGCATTTTCTCCACGCCCCAGGCGGTAGCGCAGGCCAGCAGGGTTTCCGTGTCGGAGTGGCCGCGCCAGTCCGGCGCCCGGCCTTCCGCCCGCAAGCGCTCGCGCAGTTCCAGATGGTTATAGATTTCGCCGTTGAAGGCAATGACGTAGCGCTGGTCATGCGAGGCCATGGGCTGGTGGCCGGCCCGCGACAGTTCCAGTACCGACAGCCTGCGATGGGCCAGGGCCAGGCCGCAGCGCTCGTCCACCCACACGCCGGCGTCGTCGGGGCCCCTGTGCACCAGGGTGTCCGCCATGCGGGTGGCGATGTCGCTTGGCGAGTCATTCGTTGCGAAGGAGTGAAAGCCGGTCAGGCCGCACATGGTGTTCCTTGAATAGGTTTCATTGCTGCGCTGTGGCGCAGGGAAGCAAGAGGGGCAGATAGGCGTCGACCACGCGGTCGACGCTGAAATCCTGGGCGCGCCGCCGCACGTCGGGGCGTTGCTCGTCCCGCAACGTCCGGTCCATGGCCTCGGCCAGCCCGTCGGCATCGCCGACGGCCGCCAATCGGCCCCAGCGGCCGCCCTCCAGGATTTCTTCGGGGCCGCTGGGGCAGGCGGTGCTGACCACCGGCGTGCCGCAGGCCATCGCTTCGACCAGCACGTTGCCAAAGCCTTCCCAGCGCGAGCTCAGCACGAATACGGCGGCGCGGCCCATCCAGGCGTAGGGGTTGGTCTGGAAGCCCGCCAGCAAGACGTCCCGCCCATGCTCCAGGGCGTCGATCTGCGCCTGCAGCTCGGCGCGCTGGCCGCCTTCGCCCAGAATGGCCAGCCGTGCGGGGCGTCGACGGCGCAGGAGCGAGAATGCGCGGATCAAGGTGCGAAAATCTTTTTCCGGGCTCAGGCGGCCGGCGGCGATTATCACGGGGGGTTCTTCCGGTGCGAACCAGGGATGGTCCAGAGGCTCCCTGGCCTTGGCCGCGAGGGCGGCGGTTTCGATAGGGTTGTGGCGCGTATGGATCAATGGTCGATCGATGCGCAGCGTATGCGCCAGATCGTCGGCGACGCCATCCGATACCGCGATGATGCTGTGCGCCCTGGCGTAGGCCGGGCGCATCAGCTTGGGCAGGCTCCAGGCCAGAAGGGGCTGCGATGCGGCCAGCAGCTGGCTCAGATTGGCATGCTCGGTGAACACCACGCGGGTGGGCGCGCCCGACAGCCGCCTGGCCCAATGGGCAATGACATTGACATAGTTCATGGCCGAAACCAGGGTGGCCGGCCGTTCGCTGCGCAGGTAGCGCGCAAGAGGCCACATTGCCCCCAGCGCGCGGCTCGCATCGAGCCCCACGATGCGCACCTGGCGCGAAACGTCGTTCAGATACACGCCGGCCTCGCGTGCCAGCACCAGGTCCACGTCCAGGTTGCGGGAAGCCAGGCCGTTTGCCAGCGACACCATGACGCGCTCGGCGCCGCCGCCGTTCAACGAAGGTATGAAAAGGGCGATGCGGCCGGCGGGCGCGGCGCTCGCCGTGCCATCCAGGGGCATGGCCATGGCGGCCGAATCAGACATGGGTTGCATGGCGAAAATCCCTGTCCAGCACCCGGCGTATCGGCTCCAGCCGCGCCGGGGTTTCGTCCAGCATCGAGGCGATGAGCTCGCGCGCGGGGCGCTTCGGAAACTCATCGAGCGCGACGCAGGCGTTGCGCTTGCCGCAGTAGGTGAACATCTGCAGAACCTTGGGGTCCCATTCGAAGCCGACCACCGGCACGTCCAGCGCCATGGCGGTCACGGCGGCGTGCATGCGATAAGCGGCCAGGGCCTTGTAGCCGCCCACGCGCTGGATCAGGTCGGCCGGCGAGCGAATGGAAGTGCAGACCAAAAGGCCCGGATACCTGGGCGACAGTTCAAGCCACAAGGCGCGGGCGAAGTCGTTGTCGGCCTCGGAGCCGTTGGAGAAGATCTCGATATGGTCGGCGCCGATCTTCTGTGCCAGTTCGCCCACCAGGGCGTCCCACCAGCGCATGGCATAAGCAGGGTCGGCCATGGGATGCTCGGGGGTGACCATCTTCAACACAGAAGGGGCGATGACGCCCAGGCCGACGATGTCGCTCCGCCCGGCCGGCGCATCGCCGCGCTCCAGGTACAGGCCGCTGTCGAAGCTGCAGATGATCTTGTGGTCGGAATCTTCCTCGCCGATCTCCTTGATCAGCGAGTAGGTGTTGCCGTCGCGGCATACGATGCATTCGACGGTGTCCGATTGAAGGATGCGCGCCATGATCAGCCGCCCCAGGCCGCTGTAGCGCCTGCCCGCGCCCACCGAGAAAAGCTTTACCGGCACGCGATGCCGTTCGCATTGCTGCACGATGCGCAGGATGAGCAGCGGAAAGTTCAGGAAGTTGTCCATCAATAGATTGCCGCCGCCTATCACCACCTGCTGGTAGCGCTGCACCTGGTATCCCGCCGCGATGGAGCGGTAGCGCGTGAAATAGAACAGCAGGGCGATGGCGTAGTTGACAAGCTCGATCCGCAGCAGGGCAGCCTGGACTTTGCGCAGCAGCGAACGCGGCTTGGGCCCGGCCTGCACGGCGTCGGCGCCCGCCGGCTGCGGGCGCCCGGGCCCGGTATCGGGCGTGCCGCCATAGAAATCGCGGAAGGCGGCAGGAAGGCCGTGCTGCGAGCACAGCTTCTCGATCGCCATCCTGATGATGCCGTCGCCCACGTTGCGTGATGAGTATTCACCGATGAACAGGGTCTGTTTCATTGAGTCGTCTCGTTCGGTCCGATAGGATGCGGGCGGTTCACGGCCGGCTCTCCGCCATTTTCTGGGCCGAGCCCTTGCGCCAGGCGCGCAGCTTGTCCCGCAGGAAGAGATAGCCGGCCACATGGGTGACATGGCTGAGCAGCAGGTAGAGCAGGGCGTAGCAGGCGGCGCCGGCCAGGGCGTGCCATGGGGCGGAGAGCGAGGCTGCTGCCATCAGCCAGGCCGTGGCGGCCGCGGCCAAGGCCGCCGCGGCGACGGGTTCCAGAATGTCGCGA
The DNA here is from genome assembly GCF_003096595.1 of Pusillimonas noertemannii. Classification (GTDB taxonomy): domain Bacteria; phylum Pseudomonadota; class Gammaproteobacteria; order Burkholderiales; family Burkholderiaceae_B; genus Pusillimonas; species Pusillimonas noertemannii. Next base: position 260,253 of record NZ_QEKO01000003.1, read on the forward strand.
AACTGGGCCCGCCAGGTGTAGCCGATGAGCTTGGCGCTGCAATGCATGTAGTAGATGCTGGACAACACGGACGCCACGATCTGGCCGGCCACGATGCCGGTAAGGCCGAACGGAATGGATGCCGCCAGCAGCAGCAGGTGGATGGCCTTCTTGGTCACCCCTGTATAAAGCGCCAGGTCCGTCCTGCCCTTGACCTTCAGCATATTGAAGTTGACGGTGTGGATGGGCAGCAGCAGGCCTGCCAGGCAAAGCAGCTGCAGATAGGGCACGGCCGGCGCCCAGCGCGCATCGAACGCGATCTGGAACAGGGGCGCGGCCAGCACCGTGATCAACAGCAGGGCGGGTGCGGTGATATAGAACAGCAACTGCAGAATAATGCGGTACATGCGGCGCAGGCCTTCCAGCTCGTCCTGCAGCTGGGCCATGGCCGGATAGGTGGCCTGCTGCACGGCGCTGTTCAGCTGGTCAACGATAAGGTCGCGTATGCGCTTGGCAAAGTAATACAGGCCCGTCGCCTCGGCGCTGAAGACGCGGCCTATGACAAGCACGTACGAGTTCTCGTACAGCACGTTCAGGGTGCTTTCCAGCGTCAGCTTCGAGCCGAATCCGAACATGCGCCGGAACGATTGCGTGCTGAAGCGCAGGCTGGCCCGCCAGCTTCCGGCCAGCCACAGCAACAAGGTCGAGACCAAGGCCGAGATCATGAACTGGGCCACCAGGCTCCAGACCCCCAGGCCCGCATAGGCCATCAGCACCGCCAGCGTTCCCGCGACCAGGGTGGCGGTGGAATTGATGCGCATCAGCGATCTGAAGTCCATGGCCCGGTTCAGCAATGCCAGTTGCACCACCTTGAAGGCATTGACGAAAAGCACCAGGCCCATGACCCGAATCAGCGGCACCAGCTCGGGCTGTTCATAGAAGCGGGCCACCCAGGGGGCGCAGGCATAGAGCGCCAGGTAGATCGCCAGGCTGAAGGCGAGGTTGGTCAGGAAGGCCGTCGAAAGATCGATGTCTTCCAGCTCTTTTTGCCGGATGATGGCCTGGCCAAATCCCGAGGTCATCAGCGCGTCCGCCAGGGCGTAGCAAATGGCTATCATGGCCATCAGCCCGAAGGCGTCGGGCGTAAGGAAGCGGGCCAGGAACAGCGTGAACACTACCGAGGCGCCCCGGCTTACCACCATATTGGCCAGGTTCCATGCGATGCCCTGGCCGACCCGGCTGCCCAGCGGGCTCATGCGGCGACCCTTTGCGTGTCGGCAGGCTCAGTCATTCGTCGAGCCATATTCATACTGCGTGTACTTGTAGCTGCCGTACTTGCCTCCGTAGCGGCGACTGGTAGCGGACAGATCGTTGAATATCACGCCGTTGATCCGAGCGCCCGACTGGCGCAGCCGCTTGGCGGACTCTTCCAGCTCGCCCAGGGTGCTGACTTCGGCGCGTGCCAGAAGGAAGACCGAACCGGCGTGTGAAGCAAGGGCCGTGGCGTCGGACACCGCCAGTATCGGCGTGGTGTCCAGCAACACGATGTCGTAGCGGCTCGCCAGGTCTTCGAGCGTCTTGGGCGTGGCGGGCGACAGCAGCAGTTCGGCGGGGTTCGGGGGCAGCACGCCGGTGGCGATCAGGTCCACATTGGGTAGGACCTCGCGGCGTATGGCCTGTTCGGCCGAGATGGTGCCGCTGATGAGTTCGCTCAGACCGCGGGCGCGTTCCTGCCCGAAGTACTGGTGAACATAGCCCTTGCGCAGGTCGGCGTCCACCAGCAGGACCCGCTTGCCGGCGGCGCCCAGCACGGCCGCGAAATTCACGCTGGTGAACGACTTGCCTATGCCGGGCGTGGGGCCGCTGAACAGCACGATATTGTTCGACGCGTCCAGCATGGCGAACTGCAGCGCGGTACGCAGGCTGCGCAGGCTTTCGACGGCCGGGTCCGAGGGAGCGGTGCTGGCCAGTACGTGATTGCCCGGTTTGCGGCCCATGATCTGCTGGTGCAGGTCGGTTTGGCGGCCGGTGTGCGGAACGGTGGCGAATACGTTCAGGCCCAGCGTGGATTCGATGTCGGCGGGGTCCTTGATGCCCGGGCGCATCATATTGCGTAGGAAGGCTGCGCCCACGCCCAGGATCAGGCCCAGCAGCAGGGCCACCGACAGCACCAGCGGTTTGTTGGGCTTGATGGGCCGGCCGGGCTCGACCGCCTTGTCCACCACCCGCACGTTGCCGATCTTGCCCTCCTTGATCAGCCGCAGCTGCTGGGCGCTGTTCAGCAGATTGACATACAACTCGCCGTTGACCTTCACGTCCTGCATCAGGGTCAGCAGGCGCTGCTCCAGGTCGGGCAGTGCGCTGATCTTGCGCGAGAGCTCCTCGATCTCCTTCTTGACCGCGGCGATCTGCCTGTCCACCACCTGCAGCGTGGGATGCTCGGCCGTATAGAGCGACGACAGTTCGCGCCGCTTCTGCTGCAGGGCGAAAAGCTGGGACTCGAGTTCCACCGAAGTGTGCAGCGAGAGCGACCCTTCGGTGCCCAGGTCGAAGGTGCCGTGTTCGTCGCGGAATGCGGTGTACCGGTCAGCGGCCTTGTCCATCTTGGCCTTGAGCTCGGGCAGAAAGTCGTCCAGGAAGGCCAGCGACTTCTCGGCCTCGGCGGCCTTGCGCTGTATGTTCTGTTCTACGTAGGCCTGGCCGATCGCATTCAGGATGCGGGTGATGCGCTGCGGGTCGGGCCCCGCCAGAACGGCGGAAAGCACGCCCGACTGCTTGCCTTTCTCGGAGATCTCCAGCGCGCCTTGCAGGCCCTTGATCATGGAGATGCGCGATTGGCGGCTTACGATGAATCGCGCGCCGGGCTTGGCGTGCAGTGCCGTGAGGCGGATGGCGGCGGGGGCTCCCCGCAGTTCGAAGGGAACGAGCTCGCCGATCTTGCCTTCGGCCAAAGTGTCTCCCTCGGGCCCCTGCACCATGTAGCCTTCCTGGGTGGCTATGACGTGAAGGCTCGTGCCTTCGAGTTCGGCCGGCATGTCCAGCCGGTCGAGTTCAATGGATTCCGCACCCCATACATACCCCTTCAAGCCGGGAAAGCCGGGGTTGGAAAGCGAATCTGACCGCGATGCCAGCCAACTGCCGATCAACGGCAGATAGTCGGGTCGGGCGCTAAGGTGCAGCCGCAGATCGTCGACGGCCTGGCCGATGACCAGCCGCGAGCGCAATATCTCGATCTCGGCCGAGGCGGGCGACTGCACATTGAACAGGGCCGCCATTTCGCTCAGCGCATTGGACGTGGTGGGGTCGCTTTGTTCCACCTGGATCAGACTGTCCGCCTGGTAGACGGGCTTGCTCAGGAAAGCGTACAGGACGCCGAAGAAAAGCACGGCCGCGGTAATGCCCGCGATCAGCCAGCGTGCCTCGATGAGGACGTCGAGCAGGCCCAGCAGGTCCATTTCTTCACCATCTTGCTGGTCTGCGAGGCTGGGCGGCATGTCTTTGGAGGTTGGATTCATCTTGGTCTTTGTGTGTTAACAGGCCCTAACCGATCTGGCGCAGGCGCCGGGCCCAGTTCTCGACGCCGCGCTGGATTGCGGCATGGGCTTGTTCGAATGCTTCGCGAGGCCGCTGGTAGGGGTCGGCTACCTCGAAGGGATCGTCGCCGGGGGTTTCACCCAGGCAGCGGATTTTTCCCCGTGCCAGGGGGTAGCGCGAGGCCAGTTCACGCTGCTGGCCGCTTTCCATGACCAGGATCAGGTCGGCCTCGGTACACATGGCGTCCGTGATCTGCCGCGCGCGATGGGCCGAAAGGTCGACTCCGTCACGCTGCGCGATTTCCTGTGCGGTGGCGTGCGCGGGCCGGCCGACCAGGGCGGCGATGCCGGCCGAGTGCACGGATTTTTCCGGAAAGTGGCGCCTCAGCAGGGCCTCGGCCACCGGGCTGCGGCAAATGTTGCCTATGCAGACGAGCAATATGGTGTTCATGGTCAGCGGGTGGTGTTGCGGGTATTGATGAACAGCGAGTTGTAGCTGGGCAGCAGGTTGCTGATGAAGCGGTTCCAGCGGACGACGGCGGCCGGATCCACGTAGACCACGTCCCGGGGCTGAAGCTGGAAGTCGTTGGCCAGCACGAATGCCGCGGGCGAACTGGCATCCAGGTGATAGATCTCGGGCAGTGCGTTCTCGCCACCCAGTTCATGCGGCATCTTGCGCACGACGTAGATCTGTCCCGGGTTCGAGGTCCAGGGATCGGGGCCGCCCGATTCCCCCAGGGCCTCGGTCAGCGACAGGCGGCCGTCATGCAGTGGCATGGAGCGGGGCGTCCAGACTTCTCCCATGACGAACACCTTGGTTTCATCCTGATTGAGCACGCGCAGCAGGTCGCCGTTGGCAAGCAGGATGCGGTTGGGGTTGACGCCCTGGCGAGTGAGCTTGGGCAGGTCTATGTGTATGGTGTGTTCCGCGCGGGTCAGTTCGATCGACGAGCGGTCGGCCTCGGGGCCGAAGCCCCCCGCCCGGTTGATGGCCTCGGGCAGCGTCATGGGCACGTCGTCCAGTGTCTGCAGCCCCGGCACCCGCACTTCGCCATCCACGTAGATGCGGCCGTTGCGGTAGGCCTGGACGCGCACGGTCACCTGCGGGTCGTGCACGAATTTCGCCAGCCGCCGCGTCAGCAGCTCGCGGGCTTCGTTCTCTGTCAGTCCCACGATCTTGATCGGGCCGATGAAGGGAAACTGTATCGTTCCGTCCGGATTCACGTTGTAGCCGTTGCCGACGTCGGCCTGGGTCGTCGAGCCCATGCTGCGGTTCGACGTGGCCGGAGTCAGGCCCAGCTCTGGATGGCCCCAGACCACGATGTTGACGATGTCGTTACGGCCGATGCGATAGGCCTTGCGGGTGCCGAACAGCTTCTTGACCTCTTTGCCGACGCCTTGCGATGAAGCCTGGCGCTGCTGCGCTATCAGGTCCGCGGTAATGGGAATCAGGGCGCCCTCGGGTGCGGCATCCGCCACGGCCGAGTCCTGCCCCGCGTCCATGCGCATGCCGGGCGCCATGGCGCAGGCCGAGAGCAGGGCGGAGGCGGCCAGCACGGCAAGGACAGTGCGCCAGCCGGTTGGCGGGACGTGTTCGGGAGTCGAAGTCGTCATCAATGATCTTTGTGTTGGAAAAGAAAGTGCGCAATCCGGCGGACAATAGCTACCGCAATGTTTGCGACGCATTGGCGTCGAACATCAGGGACATGCCGCTGCCCGGCGGCGGATCTGTTTGTGGGCGCCGCGTCGCGGCGCGGGGTTCAGGCGAGCTCCAACTGCTGCGGCTCGACCTTTACGGAGTGCTGCCTGCCCAGCAGGGCCAGCAGCACGACGATGCGTTTGGCCGAAACGGCCTGGACCAGGCCTTCGAGGCCCTCGAGGCCCGTATCTTTCAGGCGTACACGCCTGCCTGGCTGGATGTCGCCGATGGCGTGGGGTTCGGCCTGGCTGCGCCACGCCTCATAGCGTCGAATGGCGTCCAGGCTTTCGTCCGGCATGGTGGCCAGCTCGTCTCCAAACGCCACCAGTGAATGTATGCCGCGCGTCGAGCGCAGCGGGGCGATCGACTGGTCTGCTCGCGCGGGCCTGACGAAAAGATAACGGGGGAACATGGGTTCATGGTGTTCGGCCGGCTGCTCGGCCGAGCAGGCCGCGCGCTTCACGGTTCGGTACATGGGCAGATAGGTCTGAAAGCCTTGTCGCTCCGCGTTGTCCTGAGCCACGCCTTCCTGGCGGGGCTTGGTGTACGCCACAACCCAGGGTCGCGGATCGTCGCGCAACCGTTGCCTGGGCCCGAGGTCTGGACTTTCAATCGGCACTCCTGTTCTCCTTGCGTGTTGCCGCCCCGGCAGGAAGCCACGGGGCAGCAGCCAATTTATCATCGGGGATCAGTGCGCCTGTAACAAACAGCATGTGTTTACAACGGAAAGGCGGGACGGGCCCGCTGCAGAAGGCAAGGACTCTTATGCAGTTATTTCCCGCCCTTATGACAAAAAGACGAGGTGGGCGGACCGAGGTTGTTACCCGTGCCCGGCTGGCTGGGATGGCGTGCCGAACCACGCGCGGCTCCGCTCCGCGCCCGGCCCTGTGGCGATCTTGCGACGCCTTGTCCAGCCAGTCTCCATCGATGTGCGCGGGCATTCCATGTGACAGGGGGTGTATGGTATTCTGTTGAAAAGAAACGATATGTCACGCGCCGAAAAGAACGCGTCACAAGGTTGTCAAGAGCCGGGGGTTGCGGGCCGGCTTGTAGTGGTTGCGTATTGTTGCGCAAGCTATGCTTTGGTAGCCGGCAGCGCCGCCCTTTCTTTTTGCGGGTTCAACGCCATGCTTACATCTCAAAAGACCTACCCCGGTTCCGTCCATCCCGAGCTCAAATACGCCATGCGCGAGAACCTCATACGTTTGTCGCTACATTTCCTGGCCGGCATCATCCTGGGTGCATTTCTGCTGCCCGAAGGGGCAGGCATTGCGCTGGCCGCCGCTGCCGCCGCGGCAGGCGTCAAGGCCTTTTACGACTATCTCAAGCAGGGCGTCGACATCGCCGCCTGTATCAGCCTCGTGGCCGGTACGCTGGTCGTCATGCTGGCCGCCAGCTAAGGGCCAAGAGCCGGGGCGCCAAACAGGCTGTTCTTCAGCAGCAGGCCCTGGGGTCCCGTTTGAGTAGTTCGAATACTTATCTTCGGCGCCTGAACACGCCATACTGCGTTGCAAATCCTCGCGATAGCTACGGCTATCGCTGTGGTTTGCGCCTTGTCTGGCGCGCTCATGCATCCGAATATAAGTATTCGAACTAATCAAACGGGACACTAGGCAGTATCGGGCGCGGCCTCGGGGCCGGGGTCTGCCGCCGTCTGGCCGGCATCTTCCATGAACGTGGCAAGCAACTGCCTTGCCGTTTCCACCTGATCCGCCCGTACCAGCAATACCTGGGCGTTGAGGCTGTTCGAGACCGGCCCGGGATACATGGAGCTGAATGCGCCTCCTTGCATCACGAAGTCGATGCCGTACGCCTGCATCATTGATGTAATGACCACCGCTTCGGATTCAGAGCGCGGGGTGTAGACGGGTGTCATATCCATGTCTTCTCCTGGCACAGGCAAGCGATGCCCCATATTATCCCGGCCTGTCGCCGGATGCCCATGATCGGCATGCAGGAAAACCCTCGTGTGAAGGTTCGTGTATTGAATCAGAAAGGGTAAACGGCTTTAATCGATGAAGTCGTTTTCACGGCCCGCCTTTGCGGCGGCGCTTTCAGCTTTCAATACCCCCAGGAGGCAGGCATGGCATATTCATTTCCCGATCAGAATGGCTTGAGATTCATAGGCGACGAGCTTGGCATGGAGCTGACCCAGGCGGAAGCCGACAGCTATCACGAGTATCTCAGTGCCCTGACACCGGCTTTTCGCATGATAGAAAAGCTGCCCGACCTGGCCCCTGAAGTGAAGTACCCACGCACGCCGGGCTATCAGCCCGAAGGCGCGGATAATCCGCACAACGCCTGGTATTACAAGACCAGCATCAAGGGTGCTCCGCGGGGCAAGCTGCGCGGCAAGCGCATCGCCGTCAAGGACAACGTGCTGGTGGCGGGCGTGCCCCTGACCAATGGCGCCTCGGTGCTCGAGGGCTATGTGCCCGACACCGATGCCACCATCGTGACCCGCATGCTCGATGCCGGTGCCGAAATCGCGGGCAAGTCGGTGTGCGAATACCTGTGCTTTGCCACCAACAGCGCCACGGCCTCCACGGGGCCGGTGGACAACCCCCGCGCGCCCGGCCACACCACGGGCGGGTCCAGCAACGGCAGCGCGGCGCTCGTGGCCGCGCGCGAAGTCGACATGGCCATCGGCGCCGACCAGGCGGGCTCCATACGCATGCCCGCCTCGTTCTGCGGCATTGTCGGGCACAAGCCCACTTACGGGCTGGTGCCTTATACGGGCGTTCTGGGCATCGAATACTCCTTCGACCACGTCGGCCCCATGGCCGATACCGTGCAAGAGTGCGCGCTGCTGCTCGAGGTCATTGCGGGCGACGACGGCATCGACGGCCGCCAGAAGGGCGTGCGCACCCAGCCCTATACCAAGGCCCTGGGCAAGGGCGTAAAGGGAATGCGCATAGGCGTCGTACAGGAAGGGTTCGGGCGCCCCGAGTCCGAAGACGGCGTCGACAAATCGGTGCGTGCCGCGGTCAAGCGCCTGCAGAAGCAGGGCGCAACAGTCGACCTCATATCCATCCCGTGGCACAACATAGGCTCGGCGCTGTGGCTGCCCATCGGTATCGAAGGCTCGTACTACAACATGGTGCACGGGCACGGCATTACCTATGGCGCCAATTCCGCTTATTCGCTTTCATTCATGAGGGCCATGGCGGCCTGGACGCAGCACGCCAACGAGCTGGCGCCCACCATCAAGGGCTCTTTGCTTACCGGCGCGGTGCTGCATCAGCACGGCGGCCGCCTGTACGCCAAGGCGCGCAATCTCGTGCGGCGCCTGCGCGCCGAGTACGACGCCTGGCTTGAACAATACGATGTGCTGGTCATGCCCACCACTCCCATGACGGCAACCGAGCTGGTGTCCGAATACGCGTCGCCCAAAGAAGTGCTTGAAGCCAGTTGGGGGCCGCTCAACAATACCTGCCCGTTCGACCTGACCGGGCATCCCGCCATCTCGGTATGCTGCGGCCTGTCCGACGGCAAGCCGGTGGGGCTGATGGTGATAGGACGCCATTTCGAAGACGCCACGGTATTCCAGGTTGCCGATGCCGCGCATCAGCAGCAATAGGCTGTCTTGCGGCCGGCTGGTGTAGCCGGCCGCTTCGCGCTGTTCTTGCAGGGGTTGATTTTGCGTGCCATGCGGCATGGCGGGCCGGCGCTTGCCGGCGGCGTCAGCCGGTAAAGAGTTCGGCCGGCAGGTGCTTCATGGCTTCGTAGGTCATGCCTATGTGTTCCGAAAGCACCCGGCAGGCGGTTTCGGAATCATGCGCCAGGGCGGCGTCGAGTATGGCCTGGTGCTCGCTGTGCACGTCGCGCGGAATGGGCTTGCGCATGATGGCCAGGCGCCGATAGCGCTCGGCCTGCTGATACAGAATGCCCAGAAAGTGTCGGATCCAGGGCGATGTACAGGCGCTGATCAGCGCCTGATGGAATTCACGGTTGCGTTCTTCCCATTCGTCGAAGTGGTCGGCGGGCGTGCCGTCGAGCCGTTTTTCGGCGCGATCGAGCCGGTGGAAGGCGGCAACCAGCTGGCTTTCCCAGACGTCGTCGCCATGGCGCATCGATTGCCGCAAGGCCTCGCACTCGAGCAGGATGCGGGTTTGGGTGATGTCGCGGAAGTCGGCCATCGACATGGGCTTTACGTGGAAACCGCGCTGGTCTTGCGCCACCACCAGAGCGTCGGATACCAGCAAGGCCAGCGCCTCGCGCAGCGTGCCGGCGCCCACCCCGTATGAATCCTTGAGGTGCTCGACCCTGAGCCTTGCGCCCGGCGCGAGCCTGCCTTCGATGATGTCGCGGCGCAGGCTGCGATAGGCCGTGCCGACCAAAGTCTTGGATGTGCCGCCAGAAACCGGCTCGGGGTCGGCCACCAGGGGCAACGCGGATTCAACAGGACGATCCATAGCGATATAAGGGCAGAAGGCCGGATTGGCCGTATGTTCAGGCTATTCTACATGAATCGCGCTGTTTATTTATATTTTATTTAAATCTCGATAAAATGAGTTGACGCCGATATTTTGAAGAATTATCCTAAGCAACAGGAAACGATGGGCCGTCCACGGCGGCACAAGGAGACAACAGTGATTCATCTGCATGACATCCGTTATGTCAGGTTGGGTACGCCCGATCTGGACACCGCAGTGAAGTACGCGACCGATCTGCTGGGCTTGGGGGTGGCGCGCCGCGACGGCAAGGCGGTCTACCTGCGCTCCGACAGCCGTGACCACACCCTGTGTTATTTCGAGGGCGATCCGCAAGACCATACCGCGGCGTTCGAGGTGGACACCGCCGAAGAGCTCGACAATGCGGCGGCCGTGCTCGAGGCCAAGGGGTACAAGGTCGTCCGCGGCACGGCCGAGCAGGCCGAGCAGCGCTACGTGCGCGAATTCATCAATTTCAAGGACCCGTCCGGCAACAGCATCGATCTCGTCCATGCGCCGCATCACAGCGGGCGCCGCTACTTCCCTTCGCGCGATGCGGGCATTACAGGCTTCAGCCACATCGGGCTGCGCACCCTCGATGGCCGGCGCGACGAAGCCTTCTGGACGAGCCTGCTGGGCGCCAAGGTCAGCGACCGCATCGGCGAGGCCCCGTTGCTGCGCATCGATGAAGTGCACCACAAGATCGCGCTGTTCCCTTCCACCTATCCGGGCGTGCAGCACATCAATCACCAGGTCGAAAGCGTCGACGATGTCATGCGGGCCTACTACATCATGCTCGAGCGCAACATACCCATCAAGTTCGGTCCGGGGCGCCATCCTACTTCGGGGGCGATCTTCCTGTATTTCGAAGGCCCCGACGGCATGATCTACGAATACTCCACGGGTGTGCGCCTTATTACCGAAGAAGACGAAAAAACCTATCGTCCGCGGGCCTTCCCGGCGATACCCTCGTCTTTTTGCATGTGGGGCGCCAAGCCCGACATCCCGGAGTTCAAGACATGACGCAGTCCGCTTCCAAGCCGGTCGCCCGCGCCGCGCAGCAGCAGCTCGTCCGCCTGGCCGCCCGCGCGCTTGCCCGCGCCAATCTGGTTCATGCCTATGGCCATTGCAGCATGCGGCTCGACGAAGGGCATTTTCTGGTTTGCGCGGCCAAGCCCATGGGCCTGATCCGAGATGATGACGAAGGCACGGTGGTCGGCGTCGAAGGCGAACTGCCCGAGGGCGTGCTGGGCGAAGTGCGCATTCATCAACAAATATACCAGCGCCGTCCCGAGGTGGGGGCGGTCGTGCGCAGCATGCCCCGCGACGTCATGACCTTGTCGGCGGCGGGCATCACACCGGCCCCAAGGCACGGAATGGGCGCTTATTTTTCGCCTGGCGTGCCCTTGTGGGACGACGTCCAGCTGATCCGAAGCGAACAGCAGGCCTGCGGCGTGGCCGAGGCCATGGGTGCGGGGGCCGCGGTGGTCATGCGGGGCAACGGCGCGGTGGTTGCCGCTGAGTCGCTCGAAAAGACCGTGGCGCTTACCTGGTATCTGGAAGACGCGGCTCGCATCGAGCTGCAGCTGCGCAGCGCCGGGCTGGCCTCCAACGACGGCATCCTGTCGCACCAGGCCGCCCAGCAGCGCGCCACCAGCGCCGGGCGCATCTTCGAACGCATGTGGGAATACCTGATTGCCGGCGATATCCAGTCGACCGGCGCCTTTATGAACGAGAAAGCACAATGAACGATTTCAAGAATTTCATCAATGGCCAGTGGGTCGGCTCGGACAAGACCTTCGAGAACCGCAACCCGGTCGACAACAGCCTTATCGGCCTGGTGCATGAAGCCAGCGCCAGCCAGGTGGACGAGGCCGTGCGCGCCGCGCGCGCCGCGCTTACGGGGCCCTGGGCCCAGCTGAAAACGCAGCAGCGCGTCGACCTGCTGCATGCGCTGGTCGATGGCATCGAGCGGCGTTTCGACGATTTCCTCGATGCCGAGATCAAGGACACCGGCAAGCCGCACGTGCTGGCCAGCCATGTCGACATTCCGCGCGGCGCGGCCAACTTCAAGGTTTTCGCCGACCTCATCCGCAACATTCCCACCGAAACCTTTCCCATGGACACGCCCGACGGCGGAAGGGCGCTGAACTACGGCGTGCGCACGCCGCGCGGCGTCATCGGTGTCGTCTGCCCCTGGAACCTGCCCTTGCTGCTGATGACCTGGAAGGTGGGCCCCGCCCTGGCCTGCGGCAACACCGTGGTGGTGAAGCCATCCGAAGAAACCCCCGCCACGGCCACGCTGCTGGGCGAGGTCATGAACGAAGTGGGCATCCCCGCCGGCGTCTACAACGTCGTGCACGGCTTTGGTCCCGACTCGGCCGGCCAGTTCCTTACCGAGCATCCCGACGTCGACGGCATCACCTTCACGGGCGAGACCGGCACGGGCGAGGTCATCATGAAGGCCGCCGCCAAGGGCGTGCGCCCCGTGTCGTTCGAGCTGGGTGGCAAGAACCCGGGCATTGTGTTCGCCGACGCCGACTTCGACAAGGCGGTTGCGGGCATCACTCGCTCGGCTTTCGAAAACTCCGGCCAGGTGTGCCTGGGCACTGAACGGGTTTATGTGCAGCGGCCCATCTTCGAGCGCTTCGTCCAGGCCCTGAAAGAAAAGGCCGAGTCCTTCAAGCTGGCCGATCCGTACGAAAAAGGCATGAACTTCGGGCCTCTCGTTTCGCTGGTCCATCGCAAGAAGGTGCTGGGCTACTACGAGAAGGCGCGCGCCGAAGGCGCCACCATCGTCACCGGCGGCGGCGTGCCCGATATGCCCGCGCCCATGGATCAGGGCGCCTGGGTCCAACCCACCATCTGGACGGGCCTGCCCGAGACCTCGCCGGTAATACGCGAAGAAATCTTCGGCCCTTGCTGCCATATCACGCCCTTCGACACCGAAGAAGAAGTCATCGCCATGGCCAACGCCACCTCCTACGGCCTGGCCGCTACGGTGTGGACGCAAGACCTGGGTACGGCGCATCGGCTGGGCGCGGCCCTGAACGTGGGCCTGTGCTGGATCAATTCCTGGTTCCTGCGCGATCTGCGCACTTCGTTCGGCGGCGCCAAGCAGTCGGGTATCGGGCGCGAAGGGGGCGTGCACTCCATGGAGTTCTATACTGAACTGCGCAATGTGTGCATAAAACTGTAAACAGTCCGGGAAGGCCATGAACGAACAGAAAATACAGCAATACGGCGACGCGCTCTATCAGGCCCTGGTCGAGCGGAAAGCGATCGATCCGCTCACCACCTCAGAGCCCGACATTACCATACAAGATGCCTACCGCATCCAGCTGCGCATGATCGAGCGGCGGCTGCAAGACGGCACCGAGCAGGTAATCGGCAAGAAAATAGGCGTGACCAGCCGGGCGGTAATGGACATGCTCAAGGTCGACCAGCCCGACTTCGGCCACCTTACGTCCTCGATGGTGTACGGCGACGGCGCGGCCATTCCCGCCGACACGCTCATCGCGCCCAAGGCCGAGGGCGAGATCGCCTTCGTGCTCAAGCACGACCTGTGCGGACCCGGCATTACCAATGCCGACGTGCTGCGCGCCACCGAATACGTGCTGCCCTGCTTCGAGATCGTCGACTCCCGCATCCGCGACTGGAAGATACGCATCCAGGACACCGTGGCCGACAACGCATCGTCGGGGGTATTCGTACTGGGAGACGCGGCGGCCGACCCGCGCAAGATCGATCTGTCCCTGGTGGGCATGACGCTTGAAAAGAACGGCGACGTGGTCGCTACCGGCGCGGGCGCGGCGGCCCTGGGCCATCCGCTCAATGCGGTTGCGTGGCTGGCCAATACGCTGGGCGAGCTGGGCATGTCGCTGCGCGCGGGCGAAGTGATTCTGTCGGGCTCGCTGGCAGCCATGGTTCCGGCCCAGGCCGGAGACAATCTGCGGGTCAGCCTGGGCGGCATCGGCTCGGTGGGCGTACGATTCATCTAAGGACACACATCATGGCGCTAGACAAGGCAACCATACAGAAACTCGCCGTCCACTTGGACGAGGCCGAAATGCAGTGCAAGGAAGTCATCAAGATCACCGATGACCATCCCGACATGGACTGGGACGACGCCTACGCGGTGCAAGATGCGCTGCGGGCGATCAAGACCTCGCGCGGCGTGCGCATCACCGGGCTCAAGATGGGCCTGACCTCGCATGCCAAGATGAAGCAGATGGGCGTGGTGGACCCGGTGCGCGGCTTTCTTACCGACTACGGCGTGCTGGCCGATGGCGGCGAATGCGATACCTCCTCCCTCATTCACCCCAAGGTCGAAGCCGAGATCGCCTTCGTCACCAAGAAGCCGCTGAAGGGGCCGGGCTGCCACATCGGCGCGGTGCTCGCGGCGACCGATTTCGTGCTGCCGGGGCTCGAGATCATCGACTCGCGCTACAAGGATTTCAAGTTCGACCTAAAGAGCGTGGTTGCCGACAACACTTCGGCCGCACGCTATGTGGTGGGCGGAAGCGCGCGCAGCGCCTTGGGCATCGATCTCAAGAACCTGGGCGTGGTCATGGAGAAAAACGGCGAAGTCGTGGCCACGGCCGCCGGCTCTGCGGTACTGGGGCATCCGGCGCAAAGCGTGGCCATGCTGGCCAATATGCTGGGCGCGCGCGGCGAAGAGATTCCCGCCGGCACGCTGATCCTTACCGGTGGCGTCACCGAAGCGGTGGCGGTCGGCAAGGGCGACAACATTACGGTGCGCTATCAGCACCTGGGCTCGCTCTCACTGCGTTTCGTGTAGCGTTCCCGCATCTAGACTAAGGAAACTGACATGACACAAGCAGGCAAGATCAAAGTGGGCATCATCGGCTCGGGCAACATCGGCACCGATCTCATGATCAAGGTGCTGCGCCAGAGCCGCAACCTGGAAATGGCCGCCATGGTGGGCATCGACCCCAAGTCGGACGGCCTGGCGCGCGCCCAGCGCATGAATGTACCCATTACCTCGGACGGCATCGACGGCCTGGTCGCCATGCCCGGGTTTGCGGATATTCGCATCGTGTTCGACGCCACGTCGGCGGGCGCGCACAAGCGGCACAACGAGATATTGCAGCAGCATGGCGTGCAGGTCATCGACCTTACTCCGGCGGCCATCGGGCCCTACGTCATACCGTCCATCAACCTGGACGAAAAGCTCGACGCGACCAACATCAACATGGTCACCTGCGGCGGCCAGGCCACCATACCCATGGTCAAGGCCGTGTCCAACGTGGCCAAGGTGCACTATGCCGAGATCGTGGCCTCGATATCCAGCCGTTCGGCCGGACCGGGCACGCGGGCCAACATCGACGAGTTCACCGAAACCACCTCCAAGGCCATCCAGGTGCTGGGCGGCGCTTCGCGCGGCAAGGCCATCATCATCCTGAACCCGGCCGAGCCGCCGCTGATCATGCGCGACACCATCTTCACGCTGTCCGAGCCGGCCGATCAGGACGCCATCCGCGAAAGCGTGCAGGCCATGGTGAACGATGTACAGCAATATGTGCCCGGCTACCGCCTCAAGCAGGAAGTGCAGTTCGACCTGTACGACGAGAACCGGCCGCTCAACGTGCCGGGCCTGGGCAAGCTGGCAGGCCTCAAAACCTCCGTCTTCCTCGAGGTCGAGGGCGCGGCGCACTATCTTCCCGCCTACGCGGGCAATCTGGACATCATGACTTCGGCGGCGCTGGCTTGCGCCGAACGCCTGGCTGAAACCCGCATGAGCGGCATGGCCGTTTGACGCGGCAAGGAGCGACACCATGAGCGACAAAAAACTTTATATCTCCGACGTAACGCTGCGCGACGGCAGCCACGCCATCCGCCACCAGTACAGCGTTGCGAACGTGCGCCAGATTGCCAAGGCGCTTGACGAGGCGCGCGTCGACTCGATCGAGGTCGCGCACGGCGACGGCCTGTCGGGCTCGAGCTTCAACTATGGCTTTGGCGCCCACACCGACCTGGAGTGGATCGAGGCCGTGGCCGACAGCGTCAGCCACGCCAAGGTGGCGACCTTGCTGCTGCCGGGCGTGGGCACGGTGCACGACCTGCGCGCGGCGTACGACGCGGGCGCCCGCATCGTGCGCGTGGCCACGCATTGCACCGAGGCCGACATCTCGAAGCAGCACATCGAGTATGCCCGCGAACTGGGCATGGATACCGTGGGCTTCCTGATGATGAGCCACATGAACGAGCCCGCCAAGCTGGCCCAGCAGGCCAAGCTGATGGAAAGCTACGGCGCGACCTGCGTCTATGTGGTCGATTCGGGCGGCGCGCTCAACATGAACGACGTGCGCGACCGGTTCCGCGCCTTCAAGGACGCGCTCAAGCCCGAAACTGAAACAGGCATGCACGCCCACCACAACCTGTCGCTGGGCGTGGCCAACTCCATCATTGCGGTGGAAGAGGGCTGCGACCGCATCGATGCCAGCCTGGCCGGCATGGGCGCGGGCGCGGGCAATGCGCCGCTCGAGGTCTTCATCGCGGCGGCCGAGCGCATGGGCTGGAACCACGGCTGCGACCTGTACAAGCTGATGGATGCGGCCGACGACATCGTGCGTCCCCTGCAAGACCGTCCCGTTCGGGTCGACCGCGAAACCCTTGCACTGGGCTATGCGGGCGTCTATTCCAGCTTTCTGCGGCACGCCGAGGCGGCGGCCGAGAAATACGGTCTCAAGACCGTGGACATTCTCGTCGAACTGGGCCGGCGCCGCATGGTGGGCGGGCAGGAAGACATGATCGTGGACGTGGCGCTCGACCTGCTGCAGAAAGAAACCCAGAAAGAAACCGCCTGACCGGGCGTGCGGCACTATGCCGCAAACAGGGCCTGGGACAGGCCCTGACAAATACTATAAACAGGAGACAAGCAATGAAAAAAACCACCGTAGCAGCCTTGGTGGCCGGCCTGTTCATGGCCGTTCCCGCAGCACACGCCGATATCACCATCGGGTTCTCCGGCGTGCTGTCGGGGCCGCAGGGGGTGCTGGGCCAGGACCAGCGCGACGGCTTCATGCTGGCCATGGAGCAATTGGGCAACAAGTTCGGTGACCAGAAGGTCAATGTCGTGATCGAAGATGACCAGCTCAAGCCCGATGTCGGCGGCCAGATCGTGCAGAAGTTCCTCGAGCGCGACAAGGTCGACGCCATCGTCGGCCTGGGCTTTTCCAACGTGCTCATGGCCGAGCTGCGGCGCATCAAGGATTCGGGCGTCGTGGCCATTGCCACCAACGCCGGTCCGGCTCCGGTGGCGGGCAAGCTGTGCACGCCCAACCTGTTCGGGCTTGCTTGGCAGAACGACACCATGTCCGAGGCCATGGGCCAGTACGTGCAGGATGTGGGCCACAAGAACGCCTACCTCATGACCACCAGCTATCAGGCGGGCAAAGACAAGCTCAACGGCTTCAAGCGCTACTTCAAGGGCGACGTCGTCAAAGAGGTCTACACGCCGTTGGGCCAGCTGGATTTCTCGGCCGAGATTTCGGCCCTGCAGGCGGCCAGCCCCGAAGCGCTGTTCGTGTTCTACACCGGCGGCACCGGCGTCAATTTCGTGCGCCAGCTGCGGCAGGCGGGCGTCATGGGCAAGATACCCGTGTACTCCGAGGGCATGATCGACTCCAACACGCTGGTTTCGCTCAAGACCCAGGCCGATGGCAATATATACGGCGCCACCTGGGCGCCCGTGCTCGACAACCCGCAAAGCAAGAAGTTCGTCAAGAGCTTTGAAGAAAAATACGGCCATACGCCTTCTGAATACGCGGCCAATGCCTACGATGCCGCCTATCTGCTGGACACGGCGGTGCGCAAGCTGAACGGCGACGTCTCCGATCGCAAGGCCTTTGTCGCGGCGGTAAAGGCGGCAGGGTCCGAGTTTCCCTCGGTGCGGGGCAAGTTCGCCTTCAACACCAACAACATGCCCATCCAGAACCTGTATGCCTTCAAGGCGGTGGCCGAAGGCGATGAAGTCATCGTCAAGCAGATCGCCACGGTGTTCACCGACCACCAGGACGCCTACGTGTCCGAGTGCAACATGAAGTAGCGCCTGCCGGCGCGCCCTTTGCGGCGCGCCGTCGGGTCGCCGCCAGCGGCGGACGAGTCCGCCGCTGATCCCCCTACGGAAAATCCGTCATGAATAGTTCGCTGTTCCTGTCGCAGCTGCTCAATGGGCTGCAGCTGGGTGTCCTGCTGTTCCTGCTGTCGTCGGGCCTGACCCTGATCTTCGGCATCATGAACTTCATCAATCTCGCCCATGGCTCGCTATACATGGTGGGCGCCTTCGTGGGCGCCGCCACCTACAACGCCAGCGGCTCGTTCCTGTTCTCGCTGGTCGCGGCGGTGGCTTCGGCCGCCATCGTGGGCCTGGTGGTCGAGCATCTCGTGGCGCGGCCGCTGTATCGCCACGACCACCTTTACCAGGTGCTTGCGACCTTCGGCCTGATGATGTTCTTCAACGAGCTTGCCATCGTGATCTGGGGCAACCGCCCTTACTTTGTGACCATTCCCGAAGTCATCCGGGGTTCGGTCCAGATACTCGGCGCCTCGTACCCGATCTACAGGCTGCTGATCATTGCAGTGGGCGTGGTGGTGGCCTTTGGTGCCTGGTACCTCATCCAGAAGACCCGGTTCGGCATGCTCGTCCGGGCGGGCACTACGCATGCGTCCATGGTCAGCGTGCTGGGGGCCAACGTCGACCTTCTGAAGAAATCGCTGTTCATGCTGGGCGCCGCGCTGGCCGGGCTGGCGGGTACCCTGGCGGGGCCCATACTTTCGGTGCAGTCGGGCATGGGCGACCCCGTGCTGATCCTGGCCCTGGTGGTTATCGTGGTGGGTGGCATCGGCTCGATACGGGGCGCGCTCTTCGCGGCCATACTGATTGCCGTCATCGACACGTTGGGGCGCGCCTATCTGCCGGGTCTGCTTGCCCTGGTCCTGGCGCCCACCGCCGCCAACACGGTGGGATCGGCGCTGGCCTCCATGCTGATCTACCTGCTGATGGCTTTCGTGCTTGCCTTCAGGCCGCACGGCCTCATGGTCTCGGCCAAGCGCTGACGCAACCGGAGTACGACATGACACTCAATAAATGGACGCGCTTCAGCCTGCCGGTGCTCTTCATCCTGCTGGCCGCCATACCCTTCGTCGCACAAGCCACCGACGAGCCGTTCTACGTTACTTTTTTCGCCCGCGTGCTGGTCTACGCACTGGCCGCCTGCGCCCTGAACATCGTGCTGGGTTTCGCGGGGCTGGTCAGCTTCGGCCATGCCATGTTCATCGGCCTGGGCGCCTATGCCGTGGGCATACTCGGCGACTATGGCATCAGTAACGGCTGGATCCAGCTGGCGGCGTGCATTGGCGTGTGCGTCGTGGTGGCGGTGATGGTCGGCTCGGTCTGCCTGCGTACGTCGGGCATCGGCTTCATTATGATCACCCTGGCGTTTTCGCAGATGCTGTATTTTCTGATGGTCAGCCTTACGCCCTTCGGCGGCGACGACGGCCTGAACATCTATGAATCGAGCGACTTCGGGCTGTTCACGCTTAGCGGCAGCACCGAAGTATATTGGGCGACTTGGGCGCTGTTGCTGGCGCTTGCCCTGTTCCTGAACCGGCTGCGCACTTCGCCCTTCGGCATGGTACTGCGGGCCACGCATATCAATCCGCGACGCGTGAACGCATTCGGCTATTCGGTATTCCGGGTTCAGCTGTCTGCCTATGTGCTTTCTGGCGTCATTACCGGGCTTGCGGGCTTTCTGCTGGCCAACCTGACCGCTTTCGCCGTGCCCAGCTACATTGCATGGCATGTTTCGGGCGAGCTCATCGTCATGATCGTCATCGGCGGCATAGGGCTGGTAACGGGGCCCATCTTTGGCGCCATTATCTTTCTGCTGCTCGAAGAAGTGCTCAAGGGCTGGACCGAACACTGGATGCTGATCATGGGCCCCATCATCGTTCTTATCGCCCTGGCCGGCCGCAATCAGTTTGCCTGGCTCAAGGTTTTCTTCAACCGGCCGTCGTCTGCCCCGGCGGCCATCGAGGCGCAACCCGCAGGAGAAACCCGATGACCGCCCCGTCACTCACGGTAGATGGCCTGGTGCGCTATTTCGGCGGTCTCAAGGCCACCGACGAGGTTACGCTGCAGGTACGGCCCGGCGAGCTGCACGCCATCATCGGGCCCAATGGCGCCGGCAAGACCACGCTCATCAACCTGCTTACCGGCGAACTTGCCTCCGATGGCGGACGCATCCTGATCGGAGACGTCGACGTAACGGGGCAGCCCATCCAGCAGCGGGTGCAGCTGGGCCTGCTGCGTTCGTACCAGATCACGTCGGTGTTTGATTCATTCACGGTGCGCGAGAACATCTGCCTTGCGGCGCGCCGCAAGCGGGGCGTTCGCATGGCCGTCTGGAAGCCCTTGGTCCGCGACAGCGAGACCATGGAGGTGGTCCGGCGCATCATGGCCGAATGCCAGCTGCAGCACGTGGCCGACGAAGCTGCCGCCAACCTCGCCTATGGGCAGCGGCGCCAGCTCGAGATCGCCATGGCGCTGGCCGCCGACCCGCGCCTTTTGCTGCTGGACGAACCCATGGCCGGCATGAGCGCCGCCGAGGGGGCCGCGGCCATAGAGCTGCTGCGCTCCCTGAAGGGCCAATACACGATCGTCCTGGTCGAGCACGACATGAATGCGGTCTTCTCCCTGGCCGACCGCATCAGCGTGCTCGTGTACGGCAAGGTCATCGCCACCGGCACCGCCGACGAGATCCGCAACCATCCCGACGTGCGCAAGGCGTACCTGGGCGACGATGAAGACGCCTGAACACACAGGAGCCCCCATGCTTTCCATCCAGAATCTTGCGGCCAAGTACGGCCCTTCGCAAGCTTTGTTCGACGTGCAGCTCGATGTGGCGCAGGGCGAGGTGGTGGGCCTGATCGGCCGCAACGGCATGGGCCGCACCACGGTCATCAAATGCCTTTTCGGCCTGCTGAAGCCCTGCGCGGGCAGCATCCGCTTCGAGGGCGCCGACCTGGGCGGCCTGCCGTCGTATCGAATCGGCCGCATGGGAATATCGCTGGTGCCAGAGGGCAGGCAGATATTTCCCACGCTCAGCGTAGAAGAGAACCTGGTCGCCACGGCATCCCGGTCGGGCGGACAAGGCCAATGGACCCTGGAGAAAATCTACGAATTGTTCCCGCGGCTGCAAGAGCGGCGCTCCAACATGGGCAACCAGCTTTCGGGCGGCGAACAGCAGATGCTGGCCATAGGCCGCGCCCTGATGACCAATCCGCGCCTGCTGGTACTGGACGAGGCCACCGAGGGGCTTGCGCCGGTGGTGCGGGCAGAGATATGGAAGGTGCTGAAGCAACTGAAGGAGCAGGGGCTTTCCATGATCGTGGTCGACAAGAACACCAAGGCGCTGCTGCGGCTGTCCGACCGGAACGTCATTCTGGACAAGGGCGTTACCGTGTGGCGCGGCAGCTCGCCCGAACTGGCCGCCCAGCCCGAGCTCATTGCGCGTTATGTCGGCGTTTGAAGCAAAAACCCTTTCCTCATCCGTCGAGCTATCCCTTGGCTCGCAGCGACGCTTTTGCCTTTTTCTCGGCAGGCCATAAAAAAGATACAAAATTTAACCTCATTGCCTTATAGTTACATTCCTTGGCGGTCCGCCTCCTGCTTCCATCTGGCAATGTAATGACATACAAGCACAACCATGTTGTCCGGAGCCTGATCGGCGCCGGCCTTTTTTTTGCACTGGCCGGGGCCGAAGCCGCCACGGCGTCCAGTTTCGAAACCCCGGAGTATCTGGCGCAGGAAGGCCTGGCCCTGGTCAATGCGGCGCAAGCGTATGCGCTGGGCTACACCGGAGCGGGCGTTACGGTGGGAATCCTGGATTCAGGCATAGACGGGTCGCATCCCGAATTCAGGGGCGGCAAAATCGCCGGAGGCTATGACTTTTATTCCAAGGTTCCGTATGGGCCGGGCGATGGCAAAGACTATGTAGGCCACGGTTCCCATGTCGGAGGCATTATCGGCGCGCTGCGCGACGGCGTCGGCATGCATGGCGTCGCGTTCGAAAGCTCGTTGTTCATTGCCAGTGCGGGCCGGGCTGCGAGCTACGATGCGGCGCTGGCGCC
This sequence comes from Pusillimonas noertemannii, assembly GCF_003096595.1. Classification (GTDB taxonomy): domain Bacteria; phylum Pseudomonadota; class Gammaproteobacteria; order Burkholderiales; family Burkholderiaceae_B; genus Pusillimonas; species Pusillimonas noertemannii. Next base: position 282,053 of record NZ_QEKO01000003.1, read on the forward strand.
GGGCTGGGAATACCTGGCCACGCAAAACCTGCCCATCGTCAACAGCAGCCTGGGGTTCGATGCCTGCGGCCCCGACAGCGCTCCGCCCTGCAATGCCAAGGATTACGGCTCCGCCGCGGCGGCCGAGGCGGCTTATCCGCTAAGCGTGGCGGCCTATCGCAAGCTTGCCGCGGCAGGTTCCTTGATGGTGTTCGCCACCGGCAATCATGAGCAGCCGCATCCCGACTTCATGGCGGGCTCTCCCTACTGGTTTCCCGAGCTGAAGGACAATTGGCTGGCGGTGACCGCCATCAGTGAAACTGGCGAGGCGGTGGACTATGCGAACCATTGCGGGATAGCCAAAGCATGGTGCCTGACCGCGCCGGGCGGGGGAGAGGGCTATCCCGACGCCGGGGTCAACTCCGTCCGTCGAGGCGGCGGCTACTACAGAGAGACGGGAACCTCGATGGCCTCGCCGCATGTGGCGGGCGCCGCGGCGCTGGTCAAGCAGGCCTATCCTTACTTCGGCGCCTACCACCTGCAGCAGACGCTGCTGACCACGGCCACGGACATCGGCGCGCCGGGGGTTGACGACGTCTACGGCTGGGGCTTGCTGAATGTGGGCAAGGCGGTGCGCGGACCGGCCCGGTTCACGGGCCTGTTCGATGTGGACACGCTGGGCTACGACTCGACCTTCTTCAACGATATCGACGGGGCCGGCGGGCTGACCAAGCGCGGCCAGGGCGTGTTGCGCCTGGCCGGGACCAACAGCTATGCGGGTCCGACCACGGTTGCCGGCGGCAAGCTGGTGGTCAATGGCTCGCTGGCGTCCGCCGTTACCGTGCAGGCGGCCGGTACGCTGGGCGGCTCGGGCACGGTGGGGCGCGTGGACAACCATGGGGTGCTGGCGCCGGGTAATTCAGTGGGCACCTTGACCGTGGCAGGCGACTATATAGCCTACCCGGGCTCGGTGCACGAGCTGGAGGTCGGCCCCGAAGGTGCGACCGACAAGCTGGTGGTGGGCGGCAGGGCCGTTGTGGCCGGTACGCTGCGCCTGGCCGGCGGCCCGTATCGGCAGAACATTCCCTACCATTTCATCACAGCGGGCGGCGGGGTCGCGGGCGAGTTCGACACGGTGACCTACAGCATGGCGTTTCTATCACCCACCTTCGACCGCGGCGAAGGGCTGTCACTGGTGATCCGGCGCAACGAGGTACCTTTTGCGCGCTATGCGGACACGGCCAACCAGCGCGCCGTGGCGCAGGCCCTGGATACCGGCTCGTATTACCCGCCGGCCGGCATGGCCGGGTTGTACGACGAAGTGCTGAATGCCGAGCCGGGCGAGATTGCGGCGATGATGGAGCCATTGAGCGGGCAGGTGCATGCGGGAACCGAGTCGGCATTGCTGCAAGCAGGGGGCCAGGTGGTGCGCACCGTCGCGGCGCGGATGCGCGCCACGACCCCGGCGCACAGTCAGGCTACACCGCTGTGGGTGCAGGCGATTGGCGGACGCAGCACCCTGGACGGCGACGGCAATGCGGCGCAGCTGCGCCTTCGTGCCGCCGGCCTGTTCCTGGGCGGCGATGCGGCGGTTGGGCGGGGTGGCTGGCGTCTGGGCGGCGCATTCGGCTATACCGAGCATCGCGTCGAACTGGACGGCGATGACTCGTCTTCGCGGGCCGACAGCTATACCGGCGTGCTGTATGGCGCCAACAGTTGGGCAAAGGGAGGGGGCAGCCTGAATTTCCTGGCGGGCGCCGCCTATACCCGCCACAACATCGATACGCGCCGCAGCATCGACGTGGGCGGCAGCCAGACGTTGAGCGCCGACTACCACGCCGATGCGCTGCAGTTGTTCTCTGAACTGGCTTATGCGCTGCCGGTGGGAACGGCCGCCGTACTCGAACCTTATGCCGGCGCGAGCTGGCAGCGGCTCCGGGCCGGGCGCTTTGCGGAAACGGGCGGCCAGGCGGCATTGCGCGGCGAGCGCCACGACAGCGACCTGGGCAGCTTCACAGTGGGGCTGCGCGGCAGGGCGATGTTCGAGTCGGGCCGCGCGCAGTTGTCGCTTTCGGCCGGCCTGGGATGGCGCCATGCGGTGGGCGATATCTCGCCCGGCCGCGACCTGGCTTTCACGCAGGGCAATGGCGCGGTCTTCCGCACGAGCGGCGCTCCGATTGCCAGGAATGCCGCGGTGGCCGAGCTGGGCGCCGAACTGCAAGCCGGGGCGAACACCGCCGTGGGCCTGAGTTACAGCGGACAATTCGGCAACGGCACGACCGACAACCTCGGCACACTGTATTTACGCGTTCGTTTCTAGTCGCGGTTCCACAGGCCGGGCGCTAGGCGCGCGCAACGCGCGGCGCGCCGGCGGCTGGCCGGGATGCGGCAGCGCACTCGTCGCGTATCCGCTGCTCGAGCTTGCGGCGAGCCCGCACGGCGCCTGCGTCGCCGGGCAGCAGCACGGGCCCGAGGCCGAACAGGTCGTCGGTGCCCATGGCGCGCTGCTGCTCGCTGAGCATGGGCTTGTCCTGGTTGCTGAAGGCGTTGTACATAATGGCTTGCCGGCGCGAGTTGATTTCTTCGTCGTCTACCTGAAAGCGCCGTGTCAGCCAGAAGAAATAGTGCGTGGTCGACTCTGTTTCGGGTGTGACGATGTGGGCATTGTCGGTGCGCAGGCCTTCGCTGCCGGGATCTTCTTGCGGCGTAATGGCGATGTCCAGGTGCATGATGCCGGGGGCGCGCCAGCGCACTTCGGTGTGGAAATTCACCGGCTGGCCCGGCCGGGGCATGAGGCGGTCGTAGGCGGGCGGGGCGCTGTCATGCCGGCATTCCCAGGTAATGTGCACGTCGTCGCCATGCTCTTCGACCCTGGTCTTCGCACTGGTGAAGGCGCCGCCGCCGACCGAATCGGCATGCAGGAAATCGGCGTGGCTCAGGTCCATGACATTGTCGGCCACCAGCTTGTAATTGCAGTCGGTCCACAAATAGCCGCGGGAAGCGGCATTGAGCGGCGCCGCGTGCAGGCGCGAGAAGTCGGGCAGCAGGTCGTGCCGGGCTTCGTCCGCCTCGCCCATCCAGATCCATGCAATACCGTCTTTCTCGGCCACTGCGAAGGGTTTGACACGCGCTGCCGCGGGGATGGTGCTGCTGTGTGGGTTGACCACACAGCGGCCCGTACAGTCGAATTGCAGGCCGTGGTAGCCGCATTCGATGGCATCGCCCTTGAGCGTGCCCAGGTGCAGGGGGACGAAGCGATGCGGGCAACGATCATGCAAGGCGGCCAACTGGCCGTCGGTGCGGCGGAAGAATACGATGGGCTGGTCGAGCAGCTTGCGGTGGATCATCTGGCCGGGCTCGATTTCGTCGGCCCAGCCCGCCATGTACCAGGCGTTCTGAAGAAAAGGCATGTCCGTCTCCTGTATTTGTGTATTTACTTTAGCGGCCGCTTCAGAATATATATAGTGGATTATGTTTATTCGCAGTATTTGATATGTTTATAGTGTGCGAACCACTCCACCGCTTGGCAAACTTCACCCGGACCAATGAAAACAGACCTCAACCTGCTGCGGGTACTGCTCGCCGTTCATGAAACAGGCAGCGTCACCGGCGCGGCGGGCCGCCTGGGCATCAGCCAGCCCGCGGCCAGTGCGGCGCTGGGCCGGCTGCGAAAGGCGCTGGACGACCCCCTGTTCGTGCGGCGCGGCCCGCGCATGCATGCGACGCCGCTGGCGCAAGGCATACTGGGCAAGACCCGCGAAGTCATCGACGTGATCGACCGCGACATTCTTACGCCTCCCACGTTCGATCCGGCCACCTGCAAGGGCGAGCTTTCCATCTGCCTGAGCGAGATCGGCGAGGTGGTGCTGCTTCCGGCCCTGTATCGCCTGTTGCGCGAGCGGGCACCCGGGCTGGCCCTGAAGACGCTGAGCCTGGGGCCCGACGATCTGGACCAGGCCATGTACGAGGGCCGCATCGACATGGCCATGGGCTATTTTCCCGACCTGACGGGCGCCGACATCTATCAGCAGCGTCTCTTTTCGCACGTGCTGGCATGCATGGTGCGCGATACCCATCCGATCCGCGGGCCCCGCATGTCCCTGGAGCAGTTCAGGCGAGCCGAGCACCTGCTGGTGCGGGACGGCAGCCGCACAATGGAGATGTACGAGCAGTACATCCTGTCGCAGGGCATCAAGCGCCGCATAGGCGTGCAGATGTCTCATTACATGAGCGTTCCCGGCCTGATCGAGGACTCGGACCTGGTGGTCGTATTGCCGCGCACCATCGCCGAGCGCTTTGCCCGCGGCGGCCGGCTGAGGGTTCTGGCGCCTCCCGCCGGAATTCCGCGGTACGACCTGAAGCAGTACTGGCATCGCCGTTTTCACAACGACCCGCGCCTGCGTTGGCTGCGCGGGGTGGTGTTCGAACTGTTCGACGGCTACCTGGCAGAGCCGGAGCACGACGCTCTACTGACGGGTCGCGGCCCCGCATCTGGCGGGCCGGGCAAAAGGCGCGGCGGTCGCAAGGCTCCGTCCAGGGGGTAGAATCGTGCAGTTGAGGGGCTTGGCGCCGATGCGCAGGCCCCACCAGTTCATCCACCTACGGAGGAGTCCAGTCCATGACGGGCCAAGAAAACGCAAAGGCCGCCCGGGTGCAGTGCCCGGCCGAAGACAGCGAGGCGCAATACAACCTGCGCGTGGCGTTCCCCAGCTATCCGCAAACGCGTGAAACCTGGATCGCCGCAAGCCGCGAACTCGAAAGCAAGGCCAAGCCCGCTCTAGACCTTGCCTATGGCAGCGAGCCCCTTCAAAAGCTCGACTATTACGCCGCCGCGCAAAACGGCCCCTTGCTCGTATTCGTGCATGGCGGCTATTGGCAGGGCGGAGACAAGGCCGACGTCGGCTTTATTGCAAGGCCATATATCGAAGCGGGCATCAATGTGGCGGTCGTCAATTATTCGCTGGCGCCCCAGGCCAAGATCGAAGACATGGTTGCCGAAGTGAGAAATTCGCTGGTGTGGCTGGCTTCGCAAGCGGCGCAGCTGGGCTTCGACGCCGGGCGCGTGTCGCTGATGGGGCACTCGGCCGGCGGCCATCTGGTCTCCATGATGGTGGCGCGCACCGATACGCCCGTGCCGGCGGGCATGCCGTCCATTGCAAGCGTATTCCCCATCAGCGGCGTATTCGATCTTCCGCCCTTGCTGCCTTCTTCCATCAATACGGCGCTGGGGCTCGATCAGCCCCGCGCCGAGGCCTTGAGCCCGCTGGCCTGGCCCGGCCCGCAGGGCACGTACGTGCATACTTTTGTGGGCGCCGGCGAAACCGACCAATTCCATCGCCAGGCCGAAGCCCTGGGCAAGGTGTGGACGGTTGCACGGCACGACTCCGTCCCCGGCACCGATCACTTCACCATCCTGAACGTCCTGGGCGACCCGTCGTCAGAGTACGCCAGGTCCATCGTCGCCGCCATCAAGGGCTGAGCCATGCCGGAAGTAATGGGCGCCGGGCCGGAAAGCTGGGTGGCGCGCAGCCTGCGCAATGTCTGGCACCCCTGCACGCAGATGCGGCATCACGAGACGATGCCATTGGTCGCGGTCAGCCGCGGCGAGGGCGCCTGGCTGTTCGATCATGAAGGCCGGCGCTACCTGGATGCCGTCAGTTCGTGGTGGGTGAATCTTTTCGGGCATGCCAACCCGCGCATCAATGGCGCCCTCAAAGACCAGCTCGACCGCCTCGAGCATGCAATGCTGGCGGGCTTTACCCACGAGCCGGTCGTCATGTTGTCCGAACGGCTGGCCGCCCGCGCCGATCATCGGCTGGGCCATTGCTTCTACGCCTCCGATGGCGCTTCGGCCGTCGAGATCGCACTGAAGATGAGCTTTCATTTCTGGCGCAATACGGGGCACGGCGACAAACAGGAATTCGTCTGCCTGAAGGGCAGCTACCACGGCGAAACGCTGGGCGCCCTGAGCGTAACCGACGTCTCGCTGTTTCGCGACGCCTATGGCCCCTTGCTGGGCAAGACCCATGTCGTAGAGTCGCCGGACGCCCGCGCCGCCGCGCCGGGCGAGACGGCGGCCGATTGCGCCCGGCGCGCGGCGGGCCGGCTCGAGGCCCTGCTGCAGCAACGGGCCGGGGCGATTGCTGCCGTCATCGTCGAGCCTCTGGTGCAGTGCGCCACCGGCATGGCCATGTACGACCCCTTATATCTTGCGCTGCTTCGCGAACTGTGCGACCGCTACCAGGTGCACCTTATCGCCGACGAGATCGCCGTGGGCTGCGGCCGCACCGGCACCTTCTTCGCCTGCGAACAAGCGTCGATATGGCCTGACTTCCTTTGCCTTTCAAAAGGCATCAGCGGCGGCTACCTGCCCTTGTCGCTGGTCATGACCCAAGACCACATCTACCAGGCTTTCTACAGCGATGAGATGTCGCGCGGTTTCCTGCACTCTCATTCTTATACGGGCAATCCGCTTGCCTGCCGGGCGGCCCTGGCCACCTTGCAGATATTCGACGACGATGGCGTGCTCGAGGCCAACCGCGCCCTGGCCGGCCGAATCACCCAGGCGCTGCAGCCGCTGGCCGCTCATCCGCGTGTCAGGCATTTTCGCCAGCGTGGCATGATCTGGGCTTTCGATGCCGAACTGGCGGAAGGCGACGGAGGCTTCGCCCGCCGCTTCTTCACCCTGGGGCTCAAGCATGAACTGCTGCTTCGGCCCATCGGCAATACCGTCTATATCATGCCGCCCTACATACTGAACGACGACGAGGTCGCCCACCTTGCAAGCAGCACTCTGGCGGTGTTCGAGCAGGCGCTGGACGCCGCACCATGAAGGCGCTGGAATCATTGCGCCGGCGCCTGGCGCAACTGGACGAACAGGGCTTGCGCCGCGTGCGGAGAACCTCCGACAGCCCCTGCATCGTGCAGCCGACGGTCGATGGCCGGCCCCTGCACGCCTTTTGCAGCAACGACTACCTGGGCCTGGCGAACGACCCGCGCATCGCACGCGCTTTGCATGAGGGCGTCGAGCTTTTCGGCACGGGCAGCGGCGCATCGCACCTGATCAGTGGGCACTATCGGGTGCACCAGCGGCTCGAAGAGCGCTTGGCCTCGTTCGTGGCCGACCACGTGCCGCAGGCGCAGGCCCTGTATTTTTCGACCGGCTATATGGCCAATGTGGGCGTGCTGGCGGGCCTGGCGGCCCTCGATGACAGCGTTGAAATCTTTTCAGAGCAGCTCAATCACGCCTCGCTGATCGACGGAATGCGCCTGGCGCGCGTGCCTGCCCGGGTGTACGCGCATTGCGACGTCCAGGCCTTGGATGCGCTGCTGACCGCCAGCAAGGCCAACATCAAGATCGTCGTCACCGACAGCGTGTTCAGCATGGACGGCAACCTGGCCCCCTTGCCGCGGATACTGGCGCTTTGCGAGCGGCATGGCGCATGGCTGCTGGTCGACGACGCCCATGGTTTCGGCCTGCTGGGCAGGCAAGGGCATGGCGCACTCGAACATTTCGGCCTGCGGTCCGAGCATCTGATCTACATGGGTACGCTGGGCAAGGCGGCGGGCGTGGCCGGCGCCTTTGTCGCGGCCGATGCAAGCCTGATCGATTGGCTCGTGCAGCGGGCGCGCTCTTATGTGTTCAGCACCGCGTCGCCTCCGGCGCTGGCCCATGCCTTGCTGACCAGCCTCGACATCATCGAGGGCCCAGACGGCATGGCGCGGCGCGAGCGGCTGCAATCGCTCATTTCCACATTGTCGCAAGGCTTGCGCCTGCGGCGCTGGCAGCGGCTCGAGTCGTCCACTGCCATCCAGCCCATAGTGGTGGGCGGCAACGAGCCGGCCATGGCGGCGGCAAGGGCGCTGCATGAACTGGGTTATTGGGTGCCGGCCATTCGTCCGCCCACGGTTCCGGCCGGGACGGCACGGCTGCGCATCACTTTGTCCGCCAATCATGATCCGGCCCAGGTCGCCCATTTGGCCGAAGCCGTCAATCGCATAGAACACAGCCAGGAGGCCGAGGCATGAACACGGCTGCTGCCAATCGTTTCTCTTGTTTCGTGACAGGCACCGACACAGAAATAGGCAAGACGCTGATCAGCAGCGCCATGCTGCATGCGCTCACCCGCCAAGGCCTCAGGGCGGCGGGCATGAAGCCCGTTGCCGCGGGCGTGGAAGAGCGGGACGGCGCCTGGCACAACGACGACGTCGACCGGCTCAATGCGGCAAGCAACGTCGGTTTCGAGCCGGACGTCATTACGCCCTACCTGTGGCGCGAGCCCATTGCACCTCATATTGCCGCCGGGCTGGCGGGCGTGCAGATGTTCTCAAGCCGGATACTTCAGGCTTATGCCCAGATGGAAAAGGCTTGCGATGCGGTGGTGGTAGAAGGAGTAGGGGGCTTTTGCGTGCCGCTGTCCGATTATTTCGACACGGCCGACCTGGCCCGCGAACTCGGCCTGCCCGTAGTCATGGTGGTGGGCATGCGCCTGGGCTGCATCAATCACGCCCTGCTGACCGTGCAGGCGATCGCCGCCCAGGGCCTGGAGCTGGCTGGCTGGGTGGCCAATACGGTCGACCCCCACATGCCTCATGTGCAGGCCAATATCGACGCCCTCCGCCGCCGCCTCAGCGCCCCCATGCTGGGGCATGTGCCGCGCCTTGATTCCGCGACCAGCGAGGCGGCCGCGTCGCACATTGATTTCACCTTGCTGCCGGGTTGGCCCGGAACACATCGATAAAAACATAAGGGAGCATCAACACCCATGGCCAATGCCAATTTGTATGCCTTGCTGCAGGCGGGGTTTGCCGCCGACCGAGACAGCACCGCCATCGAGACTCCGACGCGCGACTACAGCTGGAACGATATCGAACGCATATCGGCGCGCTATGCCAAGCTGTTGGCCGGGCTGGGTTTGCCCGCGGGGGCGCGCGTGGCGGTCCAGGTCGAAAAGTCGCCCGAAGCCCTGATGCTTTACCTGGCCACATTGCGGGCGGGGTTTGTTTATTTGCCGCTGAACACAGCCTACCGCGAGGCCGAGGTCGAGTATTTTCTTCGCGATGCCGAGCCTTCGGTCGTGGTGTGTTCCCCGGCCAATCTGTCCTGGGTGTCGGAACTGGCACAGCGCTGTGGCATCCCCCATACGTACACCCTGGATGAGCGCGGCGCCGGCACGCTGGAGCAGGCGTCGGCCGGCCAGGACGGCAAGTTCGAAACCGTGGCCAGCCAGCCCGGCGATCTTGCAGCCATCCTGTACACCTCGGGCACGACGGGCCGCAGCAAGGGCGCCATGCTGACCCACCGGAACCTGTCCTCCAATGCGCAGGTGCTGAACACTTACTGGGGCTGGAGAAGCGATGACGTCCTGCTGCACATGCTGCCCATATTCCACGTGCACGGGCTTTTCGTAGGGGCGCACGGGGCACTGCTGGCCGGCGCGCGGATGATCTGGCTTCCCAAGCTCGACATAGAACAGGCCCTGCATTATTTGCCCCGCAGCACCGTCATGATGGGTGTGCCCACCTATTATGTGCGACTGCTGGCCGAGCAGCGCTTCACTCGCGAGTTATGCGCCGGCATGCGGCTGTTCATTTCCGGCTCGGCCCCCTTGCTGGCCGATACCTTCAACAGCTTTCGCGAACGCACCGGCCACACCATTCTCGAGCGTTACGGCATGAGCGAAACCGTCATGCTCACCTCTAACCCCTACGACGAGAACCAGGGGCCGCGCATGGCGGGCACCGTGGGCCGTCCGCTGCCCGGCGTTCAGGCGCGCGTGGTCAACAGCGATGACGTTCCCCTGGCGCCTGGCCTGATCGGCAGTGTCCAGGTGCGCGGCCCCAACGTGTTTTCGGGCTATTGGCGCATGCCCGAGAAGACGCGCGAGGAGTTTACCGCCGATGGCTGGTTCCGCACCGGAGACGTGGGGCGATGGGGTTCCATCCTGGACGACGAAGGACAGGTGCTGCAGGCCATTCCCGACGACTATCTCTCCATAGTTGGCCGAAGTAAAGACCTGATCATCACGGGCGGGTTCAATGTCTATCCCAAGGAAATCGAGTCCTTCATCGACGATATCCCCGGAGTGGTTGAGTCGGCCGTCATCGGCGTGCCGCATACCGACTTCGGCGAGGCGGTGGTGGCGGTGGTAGTGCCCGAACCGGGCCGGACCATCGATCCCCAGGGCGTCCAGGAAAGCCTCAAGCGGCAGATCGCCAATTTCAAGGTGCCCAAGCACGTGGTCGTCGTGGAGCAACTGCCGCGAAACACCATGGGCAAGGTGCAGAAGAACGTGCTGCGCGAGGCATACGCCGACCTGGCCTAGGGCCTGTCAATCCACGGGGTGGCGAGATTCAAAGATAAGGGCTGGCCAGCCAGATGATCTTGTTGCGCAGCCGCTTCACGAAGGGCATGGCGGCCAGCGCCTCGAGCGTGACCGCTTCGGCGTTCTCGATTTCCGCGTCGATTCTTTGTTCCAGATCCCGGGCCATCGCGCGGCTGTAGATCTCGATGTCCAGTTCGAAGTTCAGCCGCAGGCTGCGCGGATCGAGATTGGAAGAACCCACGTACGACCAGGCCCCGTCTATGGTGATGAGCTTGGAGTGGTTGAAGGGACCGCGCGCTCGCCATACGCGGCAGCCATTGCGGATGACCTGGTCCAGCTGGGCCGTCATGGCGTAGTTGACCAGGCGCAGGTTGTTGCGTCCCGGTATCACGATGTCGACCCGGATGCCGCGGCGGGCCGCGGTGTTGATCGCCCCCAGCAGGGCCACGTCGGGCAGGAAGTACGGAGACTGGATGCGTATGCTGTGCTGGGCCACGGCGAATGCGCCCAGCAACATGTGGTGGGTGCTCAGGATGGTGCGGTCGGGCCCGGAACGTACACAGCGCGCCGGCACGCGCGGCATGGGAGGCGACCAGCTTTCGCAGCACCAGATGTCGTAGGGCAGCGCTTCGCGTGTGGTGAACTCCCAGTCTTGCGAGAACACGGCGGTAAGCTGCAGCACTATGGGCCCTTCGACCCTGAAATGGGTGTCGCATGCGGCGGGTTCATGCGAAGGGCCGGTGGTGAAGCCGGCCCGGATGTTCATGCCGCCCGTGAACCCGATGCAGCCATCCACAATAAGTATTTTGCGGTGGCTGCGCAGATTGGCGTAGGGCATGCGCATGCCCAGCGGGTTGGTCATGAACAGCGCGGTGCGTACCCCCTGGCGTCGCAGCAGGTGGACGATGGGCGGACGAGAATATTTGGAGCCGATGGCGTCGATCAGCACCCGTACCTCGACTCCGCGCTTTACCGCCCTGGCCAGCGCATCGACGATTTTCCGGCCTTCGCGGTCATTGTCGAAGATATAGGTTTGCAAGGCGATGGACAGCTTGGCGCCGTCTATGGCCTGGATCATGGCCGGGTAGGTTTCATCGCCGCTGCACAGCAGCTGGATATGGTTGCCGTCGCATAGGGGGAAGCTGCTGACGCCGTCGCCCAGGGTTTGCAGCGAGGCGAACTGGGGCGCAGAGTAGGGCGTGACGTCGGCAATGGGCGTGTCGTCGAGCGTGCTGTAGTGGCGCAGCGATTTGTCGCGCTGCTGCGAGATCTGGTCGTGGCGCACGCGGTTGATGCCGGCGATCAGGTAGAAAAAGGCGCCGAACAGCGGCGACAGCAGGATAATGCCCACCCAGCCGATGGCCGCCCGTACGTCCGTCTTGTTCATGGCCGCATGAACAGCCGCCGTGGCGGCCGCCGCGAGGGTGAACAAGAACACGAAATGGGGCCAGTACTCTTGCAAGAAAGCCTGCAGGTAAAGCAGCATATTTGGTGGCGTGGGTCTTTGGCGATATGGACGAAATCAGCCAGCCAAGTATATAGAAGAGTCGCGGCGTGGTCTCGGGTCCACATGGCGGTCGGGCACGGTGCGAATGGCGACCCAGCGCCTATGACGCAGGGGGTGAATTCATGCTAGAATCCAATTCTTTAACGGCGCAATGGCCGCTAAAACAGTGGTGACCGTAGCTCAGTTGGTAGAGTCCCGGATTGTGATTCCGGTTGTCGTGGGTTCGAGCCCCATCGGTCACCCCAATATTCATGTGGCTTTCCGGCATTTCAGGAAACCATCAAATGGTGACATGTCCCAAACTTGGTGACATGCACTACCTCAAAGGCGATATTTTTCCTTACTCGCCGCCGGTCGTAAACTCTCCGGGTCGTTGCCGGATTCGAGTGCGTTTCCGGGTCTTTTTTCCCTTCCATTATGTGCGTCATGTCATTGGCCCTTAGGTCAGGAAACGTGAAGCGTTCGCGAGTTTCGCCTTCGCTCAGCCAGTCAGTCATGACCTTCGCCCACATGCACTGGAAGCCAGGCGCGGTGTAAGGCTGTCCACGACGATTGGCAAATACGAACACTGAAATTGGCGTTGGCTTTTTGCCGGCATGCTTGAGGGCCGCGATATCGTGCAGCAAACCCCGCTACCCGCTCCCCCGATCACTGCCGAACATTGTCACTTTCTTTAACCGTAGCTAAACTACCCCCCAATCTCGAGGCCCGCGGCTACTCTCGTAGCGGATGTGCGGTACCTTGATCGCTGTAGCTTATAAAACCAAGACGGAAGGGGCGCAAATGGGTAGGGGGCTCTCGCGGCGCGAGTTCATCAAGTTGGGAACGGTCGGAGGCATCACCCTGATGTTTGCCCGCCTTCCCGCCGCCCAGGCGGTCCAGGTGCATTCAGGGGCACATTCCAAAAACTGGCTGAACACCGACGGATCGCCCCGCTACCGATGGGATGCGCTGCGCAAGGTGACAGGCGAGAAGGTCTTTGCCTACGACTATCGCGCCCGCGACCTGCCGGGCTGGCCCGAACAACAGGCGCACGTCTTCTTCATCAAGGCCACGCAGGCAGATCGACGTTTCGAAGGGGTGGACCTTTCTCTATTGGGAAGCCATCTGCAACCTGATCGCTTGGTGCTGCACGAAGACCTGGAGCGCGATGGCATACACGCGCCTGATCCGCCCGATTTGGGTCCCGACTTCTACGGTCGCCACCTGCTTACGCCAAAAGGAGAAACGCCTTCCATGCTTGGCCACCCCGTGGCCATGCTGGTGTACGAGGATTTCGAACGTTTCCAGGTCGCCCGGAGACGATTGCAGTTCGCACCCGAAGCCGTCCTCTACGGCGAGCAAACAGGCCCCGTGCCGCCGCCACCTTACGGGGCGGCGCGCTATGTGCGCATCGGCGGCGCAACGCCCACCGACCCGCCACTGTACTCGCCCATGCAAGACGCCGTCATCTGGGGGGCCTTCGAAGGCGATAAACCTGCGTGGCCCAAGCCGGACGACGACAACCCATTTATTCCTCACGTGGTGGCGCTCAAGCACAGGGGCGGTGGCGTAACACTTGATTCCGAACAAGTGGCCCGCGAGAGCGGCGATGCCATGCGTCGTGGGATGGATGCCGCACAAGCCATAGAACAACGCCTCGAAGAGGCTCGCGCAGACCCTCGCAAATTCGTGCTGCGGCGGCAAGGCTATTCACAGTCCATCGACCCTTGCGCCATGGAGCCGGACAATGGCAACGCATGGTACGACCCGCATACGCGCACGCTTTGTCTGATCACCGCCACGCAGTCGCCCTACGAGGTGGCCCGGGTGGCGGCCCTGATGGTCAAGGACAACCCGCGTTTCCCGGTAGAGAAAATCGAGTTGCTTACGGGCTCGACGGTGGGCTATGGCTCGAAAGACCACTCCATTTTTCCTTATTACGCCATCGCCGCCTGTTTCTATGGCGCCGGCCGGCCCGTGCGCCTCGCGAATACACGCTACGATCAATTCCAGATGGGCATGAAGCGCCACGCCATCGACATGGACGTGACCATCGCCGTGGACCGCAGCAGCGGTCTTTTCGATGTTTTGAAAGGCGAGTACACCTGCAATGGCGGGGGTCGCGCGAACTTCTCGTTTTCGGTGGCCCAGGTGGCGGCCACCGCGGCCCAGTCCATTTACTACTTCCCGCAATCCGACCTGGCCGGCGTAGCGCTGTCTTCGCCGGCCGTGGAAGCGGGCTCAATGCGCGGCTACGGTGCTTTACAGGCAATGACCATGACAGAAGTCATGGTGGATGAAATCGCCGCCGAACTGGGTTTGGACGCCATCGAGCTGCGCCGACGCAATGCACAACGGCCCGGCTATCCCAACACCCAGGGTGCTGTGCCCGAGGGCGATCCGCGCAACCTCGAAATGCTCGATCGGGCCGCCGCGCATCCGCTTTGGCGCAACCGCGAAACGGACAAAGCCGCCTACGAAGCCGCACACCCGGGGCATCGCTATGGCCTGGGGTTTGCGCAAGCACAGAAAGATTACGGCTCGGGTGCCGATACGGGCGCGCTGGTGCTTGAGTTTGACGCGCAGGGCGTGCTTGCCATGCGCCATTGCACGCAGGAAATCGGCACCGGCGCCACCACGGCACAGCAGATCATGGTCCAGCGCATACTGGGCAAGGTCCCCGACGTTGCCGTTTTTGGCATCACCGCGTTCGAACAGCTTCCTTTGGTAAGCAACGAAATTCCCTTTACCCTGACACAACAGCAGCAAGACGAACTGGCGCGCGATCCCTATTGGGTGCCCAGCCTGTTACCGCCCATGAGCGCATCCAATAGCGCGTACTTCATTGGTTTCAGCACGCGCCAGGCGGCCCGTTTTCTACTCGAAAACACGATATGGCCGGCCGCCCAAGCCATCTGGGGCGGCGGCCCGGCCGGCGGCCAGTTGGCAAGCGGCGATATGCGCATGCAAGACCTGCGCTTAGTGAATGGCGGCATCGGTGGCGGCGGCATGTCGCCCATTCCATTTGAGGATATCGCCCGCAAGGCGCATGAACTTGGATTGATCACCGGCGTGGCGGTGCATTGTTTCAGCCGATGGCAGTGGGCCAGCGCAGAGTTCGACATACCCGGCGCGGGCCTGCGGACACTGCCTGTCGATGCGTTGGCGGTACGCTACGGCGATGGCGCGCCCGACGAATACAAGCGTCTCATGACCACAGGCGGCTACCATTTCATAAAGCGCACCACAGTGCGGTTTCCCTCCACGGACCGCAACAGGGCCGGGGTCACGCAGTATACGGCGGCGGCGTGCCTGGTGGCGGTCGACGTCAACACTCACACCGGCGAAGTGCGCGTATTGAAGCACCATAGCGTGCTGGATACCGGCATGGTCATCGTGCCCGAACTGGTTTCGGGCCAGCAGCAAGGTGGCCTGGCCATGGGCATTGGCCATGCCCTGATGGAAGACCTGCCGCTATACGGCGATGGCCCTGGCAACGGAACCTGGAACTTCAACCGCTACACAGTGCCGCGCGCCTCCGACGTGGCAGTGTGGCGGCAGACCGCCGAGTATCTGCCTCCGCAGTCCGACTCTTCACCCCCCAAGGGCCTGGCCGAAGTGGTGATGATCCCGGTCATCCCGGCTATTTCCAACGCCGTGGCGCACGCCATCGGCGCACGATTTCATCACTTTCCCATTACACCGGGCAAGATCAGAAAGGCGCTGTCATGACTCTTGAAAAGCGGCCGCTAGCCCTGACTATCAACGGCCAGGACATCGGTCCGATCGATGTGCCCGCCGGCATGCCGATGATCCACTTCCTGCACGAATACCTTAACCTCACGGGCACCCACTTCGGTTGCGGGCAAGGGATATGCCATGCCTGTGCCGTCATGGAAAAGCGCCCGGACGGCACGCTGGCTGAAACCCGCACCTGCATCTTCGATGCGCACTACTTCAACGGCAAGTCCATTGTCACCATTGAGGGGCATGCCACGCACGATGCCCAAGGTCGCCTCGAATCGTTGACACCGGTGCAGCAGGCATTCGTCGAGCACTTTGCTTTCCAGTGCGGCTATTGCACCGCCGGTTTCGTGGCGGGCGCCACCGTTTTCATCGATGAGCTCAAACGCGCGCCTATTCGACGCGAGCACTTGGAGGCGGCCATAGAAACGGCGCTGGACGCGCATATCTGCCGCTGCACGGGCTATGTGCGTTACCACGAAGCCGTCCGGCAAGTTGCCCTGGCCACTCCGGGCTGTGTTACCGACTAAGGAGGACGAGTGCCATGACATCGCACCGAATGCGCCGCGCGCTCTGGGCCGTGCTCTTGCTGCTTGCCCTGCTGATGCTGGCTGTGTACCTGGGGTTCTTCCGCAGCTCCAGCGTGGGCGCGGATGTCGAGCAGCCGCTCAGCGTCGACGACATGCGGCAGTTGCTGCCGCGCGGGCGCGAGATGGCCGCCGCGGCCGATTGCTTCGGCTGCCACTCCACCCCGCAAGGGCCGCTGGCGGCCGGCGGCGTCGCCATCGGGACGCCATTCGGCACGCTGCATTCCACCAACATTACGCCGGACCCTGTGCATGGCATCGGCCGCTACACTCGGGCCGATTTCCACCGCGCCCTGCGCGACGGCGTGGCGCGGGGCGGGCGTAACCTGTACCCGGCCATGCCTTATGTATTCCTGCACCGCATCACGCCCGGGGACGCCGACGCGCTGTACGCCTACCTCCAGACCATTCCGCCCCTGGCAGTGCCCAACCAGCCCAACACCGGCGTCTATGTGCTGCCGGTGCGCGGCGCCATGAACTTCTGGAATCTCCTGAACTTTCCCAAGCGAGAAGGCATCGAGGGCCTGGCCGCGCCGCCTGCCGGCGGCCCTGGCGATGATGTCGGCGAACAATCGGCCCTATGGACCCGCGGCGCCTACCTAGTGGAAGGAGCGGGCCACTGCGCGGCCTGCCATACGCCCATGAACTTCATGATGGGCACGAACTTCTCGCGCCATTTCGAGGGCGCCGTCATCGACGGCCTGCAGGCCCCGGACATACGCGCCGCCACCCTGGCCCGGCAAGGCTATACAGTCGACACGCTCACGCGCTTCCTGCGTACCGGCGTGTCGCCGCAAGGTACTTCATTTGGCGGCATGTACACCGTTACCCATGCCTCCACCAGCGAACTGAAAGCGCAGGATGTGCAGGCGATGGCGACCTACCTGCTTACCGGGGCCGACGGCCGGGCGGCAACCGCGGCCGCAGCGCCGATATCGGCCGCAGTCGACGCCCACGCACGCGCGAAGGAGGGCGGCGCCCATACCGACACGCCAACCACGCCTGGCCTGGCCACGGGCCGGCTGCAATATATATCCGCATGCGCAGGCTGCCACGGCATGGCCGGCGAGGGCATCCCCCACCTTGCCCCCGCCATGCAGGGCAACGCCGCCCTGAGCAACAGCGATGCGTTCAACTTCATCAAGGTCGTGCTGGAAGGCATACCCACGCAAGCTTTTGCGGGCAATGAACGCATGTACGCCATGCCCGGATTCGCCGAGCAGCTCAGCGACGAGCAGATCGCGCAATTGTCCAACTGGGCTCGCGGACAATGGGGCGGACAGCCGGCCGACATATCCGCCAAGACGGTAGGCAGGCTGCGGAAAAAATAAGGGCGGATACCTCTCCTATCCATAACGCTTCTGTCCCATTGCTATTGGAAAGCCGTGGTAAATCGGTAACCATCGGTCTTCTTTTGAGAAATCAAGCAATAAGAATCTGCCGGAGCCATGGCCTTCGACAGTTTCCTCAGGGACATCGACATGCAAGCTCCATCTATTTCACGCAGGAATTTCATCAAGCTGGCCGGCGCTTCGGGCATGCTGGCCGGGCTTCCAGCCACCGCGTTCGCCGAGCAGAAAACCTTCTCCGACGGCTTTTTATGGGGCGTGGCCTCGTCGGCTTCGCAGGTGGAAAGCCGCCAGGGCCGGGGCCGCAGCAACTGGGATGACTTCGCCGACCAAAAAGGGCGCATTCTCGATGGCTCGACAAACGCCGTCAATACGGCCTTCGAAACCCACTACGCCGAGGATTTCGCCATGCTGGCCGCCGCCGGTGTGAATGCATTCCGATTCTCCTTCGCATGGCCGCGCATCCAGCCGGACGGGCCCGGCAAACCCAACGAAGCGGGGATGGCGCTGTACGACCGCATCATCGACGAGATGCTGAGTCGAGGCATGAAGCCGGCAGCCACCATGTGCCATTGGGACATGCCCACCTGGGCGGGCGACCTGCGCGACCGCGACATCACCCAGCGTCTGGCCGACTATGCCGACATATTGACACGCCGCTTCGGCGACCGCATTGGACTGTGGCTGGCGCTGAATGAACCGAACACCGTGGCGGCCGCCGGCTATGCCCTGGGCATTCATGCGCCGGGCCTGGCGTCGATGCAAGCAACGGGCGCGGCGGTGCATCACCAGAATCTGGCCCAGGGCCTGATGATAGCGGCGGCCCGCGCCAACCTGCCCAAGGACGCTCGGGTTTCCACCACCATCAACTGTCAATCGGCACGTCCTGCGACCGACTCGCCCGAGGACGCGCAAGCCGCCGAAATGGCCGAAGCTTTCTGGAACGGCGCATGGCTGGACCCCTTGTTCGGCCGCGATTATCCCGAAAAAGTGCGCGCGCTGGTCGAACCATTTGTCAAAGCCGGCGACATGGAGAACATCGCGGCGCGGCCCGACTGCCTCGGAGTCAATTACTACGCGCGCGTCTATGCTCAGGCGGCGGCCGGGTCGCCCCTCGGCTTCATGCCGCTGGTCGATCATTTCCCCAATAAACTCATCCCCACGCAGATGCTGCCGGTCGAGCCCGACGGCCTTACAGAGATACTGCTTCGCATTCACACCGAATACGGCGCCCCTGACATCTACGTCACTGAGACGGGCTTCCCACTGGAAGATCCCCAGCCCGTGGACTGGGTTGTGCAGGACCCCAAGCGCAGCACTTATCTGCGGTCTTATTTACAGGCGGCGCATCAGGCCGTCGATCAGGGCGTCAAGCTGCGCGGCGTTTTCTACTGGGCCGCCACGGACAATTGGGAGTGGGCCATGGGCTTCACCAAAACCTTCGGGCTGATCCAGGTGGATCGCGCCACACAGAAGCGCACACCCAAGGCCAGCCTGGCCTATTACGCGAAATGCATCAAGATGAACGGCGTGGCATGAAGCAGCGCGTCAAGCAAAAATCGTGGTTAGCCGCGCTGGCCTTCAGCGCGGCACTGTCGCTGACGGGCACGCAAGCCCTCGCCTCGGAAAACGGCAGCAGCTTCTATCTGCTGGGGTCCAAGGGCCCGATGGCCGGCGTCGTGCCCGCGCCCGGCTTGTATCTGCAGAACGACGTCTACTACTACACGGCGCGGGCGGACGCATCGCAATCCCTGCCCACCGGCGGCCAGGTGGCCGTCGGCCTCAAAGCACAGGCTCTGATCAATCTGCCGACCCTGGTCTGGTCTACACCGTACAAGTTGCTGGACGGCCGGCTGGCACTGGGGCTGACCCTGCCTTACGGCCATCAGTACATCGATGCCGATCTGGTGCTCGGCCCTTACGCCGGCGACACCACCAGCCGCGTGACGACCCTGGGCGATCCGGTCGTCACCGGCACATTGGGGTGGCAAAACGGATCCTATCACTGGAGCCTTGTCGGCATGGTCAACGTGCCCGCCGGACATTATCGAGGGAACTCCATGTCGAACATCGCCTTTCATCGCTGGGGCGCCGACGTGTCCATGGCCGGGACCTGGTACGACCCCGCCGTAGGCTGGGACATATCCGGCGTGGTCGGCGTGACTTTCAACGGCAACAACCCGAAGACGAATTACCGAACCGGCACAGAGTGGCACCTGGAGGCCGCGGTCTCCCGCGACATCGCCGGCCCTGGCACCACCCTGGGCGCCATCGGCTATTATCATCAGCAGATCAGCGATGACAGCGGAGACGGCGCGGTGCTTGGCGGATTTCGCGGACGCACGGCCGCCCTTGGGCTCACGGCCAGCCATGCATTCAAGTGGGAAAACACACCCATCCAGGCGCGCTTGAAGGTTTTGCGTGAGTTCAATACCCGGAACCGTGTCGAAGGCACCGCCGTCTACCTGACGCTATCGCTGCCCTTTCATGATTGAATCATGCAGCTTAACGCGTCGTTCAACCGTTTGATTCGCTGCCGGAGAAAACATGATGGAAGGTGGTTTCTACATCTCGACCGACATGGTCGAGGAATCGATACGTGACGATTTCTGGCGCGAGACGTCATCCCTGCTGTATGAAATCACGCCCGCGGGCGACGAAGGCATATCGGGATCGGTGCGCTCGCGCCTGTTCGGCAACATGGTGCTGGGCAATACGACGTTCAACCGACAATACTGCAAACGCACGTCCAGCCTAATCACTCAGACGGATCTGGATTTCTACTTGCTGCAACTGATTCTCGCCGGAGAATACCGGGGTGATTTCGCCGGCAAAGATCTGCTCGCCCGGCCCGGCGACATGTTCATCCTGGACCTTGCGCGTCCATTGATCAGCCTGAAGGAAGCCGGCGCCAGGATTACTCTCGTCATCCCTCGCAAAGACATCGGCCAAAACTGGACAACACGTAACCTGCACGGCGTGGTGCTGCGGGGCAATGTACCCACCAACCGGCTGCTGTTCGATTTCATCGTGTCGCTCGATGGGCTGCTCGACGACATGGAGGCCCACGCCATGCCGGGCGTGGGTGAATCGCTGATGATGCTCGTAAAAGCGGCGCTTAGCGGAGCCACCTTGACACACGAGCAATGCATGGCGATCAACCTCTCGATGCGGCAGCGCATCCTCGAATACATCGACCGCCATCTTTCGGACCCCTCACTCGGGCCCGAGTCCATCATGCATCACTTCAGGCTGTCGCACTCGCATCTATACCGCACGTTCCAGTCTGACAAGGGCGTGGCGCGGCTGATCAGGGACAAACGTCTGGATCTGGCGTATCGCATGATCCTGCACAAGGACGGCCAGAGGCTGTCTCTGAAGGAGCTTGCCTATAAATGTGGCTTCTCGAGCCGATCGCAGTTTTCGCGTTTCTTTCACGATAGGTTCGGCGTTGCCCCAAAAGAATTGCGCGGCCTGCAAAAGGCCATGCCGCGCGACACGGGCTCTTCCTCCATCCTGTTTCATCGCTACATCGCTACGCGCATCCCGCCTGCCGACGACTAGCGCATTGTTTAGCCGGTTCGCGCATCCGGATGTATGGACGTCCCAAACAGGATGCAAGCCGGATGATGCTGCCGTCAAAAAGGCTCTTGGGAGAAAAGCGCTCCAGATTAGAGATGAATCCGACCCATGACGCCCTCCACGGGGTCCTGGCAGCCGCTATAACTAGAACAGCAATGCATTTCGTATGCATCTCATGGAGCTCCGGCTTCCTCACCTTCCTACGACGAGCGAATGATGTCTGTACTTCCGATCTCCCGCCGCGCCTTCCTCAAAGGAATGGGCGCTACGACCGCGGCCACGATACTGCCGCGTTTTGCCTGGGCCAAAGAGCCGACCTTTGGCCAAGACTTCTTGTGGGGCGTGGCAACCTCGGCGCCCGAATCGGAAAGCCGCGCCAATCGCGGACGTAGCAATTGGGACGTCTTCATCGACAACATCGGCGGCTCTGCGGACGGCACGAACAACGTGCGCAATACCGAATTCGACTCCCGCTATCTGGACGAATTCAAACTGCTGCAGGCTTCCGGCGTAAAGGCGTTTCGGTTTTCTTTTGCCTGGTCGCGAGTGCAGCCCGAATCCCCGGGCGCTCCCAATATGCGGGGCCTGGATCACTACGATCGCATGATCGACGCCATGCTGGAGCATGGCCTGGAGCCTGTTCCGACCTTGTTCCATTGGGACATCCCGTTATGGGCCGGCGATTTTCTGGATCGCGACATCAGCCGCAGAATGGGGGACTACGCCGAAATCATGGCGCGCCTGGTGGGCGACCGGGCCAAGACCTGGCTGCTGTTCAACGAGCCCGGCATCATTCCCATCTTTGGCTATGGTCAAGGCATTTTCGCTCCGGGCTACCGATCCCGGCGCTACTTGGGGGCGGCCCTCCATCATGTCAACCTTGCACACGGCAGGGCGCTGACGGCCGTCCGGGCAAACACGTCCTCTGGCACACGGGTTTCATCCGCCTTCAACATCATGCCGTTCGAAGCCCCCTCTGGCAGCGCCGAAGACGTGGCAGCCGCACGCTTCATGGATGTTCTATGGAACGAGGCGGTTCCCGCGCCGGCTTATGGTCGCGGGTATCCTTCTTTGGTCCTGCCGCTGGTGGAACCCTACATTCAGAACGGCGATATGGAGGCCATTGCGGTCAAGCCCGATTTCTTCGGCTTGAACTTCTACTCCCGGTCGTTCGTCAAGGCCGACCCTGATTCTCCGGTGGGTATCGCGCTGGTTGAGCCGCCCGCCGAGCTCGAACGAACCGATGAACTGCCCTATGACCCCGACACGTATACCAAGGTGCTGCTAAAAGCTCACAAAGACTACGATGCACCCGACATCATCGCCACGGAGTTCGGCTTTCCCGTGGCCGAAGAAGCTCCCAAGGATGGATGGGTGAACGACCCCTTGCGCATCAAGTACATGCAAGGATATATCCGGGCCGCCCACGACGCCTACCAGCAAGGCGTCAAGCTGAAGGGGATGTTCTATTGGTCTTCGACGGACAATTGGGAATGGGTGCTGGGCCTGCGCAAGCACTTCGGCCTGATACACATCGACCAGCCCTCACTGAAACGCATCCCCAAGCGCAGCCTCGAGTACTATGCCAAGTGCATCCGGCTCAACGGACCGGCTTAAGGGTGGTAATCCATTGACCAAATCTTGACCGAAGTAGGCCAAAATAGGCACTAAAACGCAGCTATATAAAGGGTGGCTACCGCTGCAAGTCATTGATTTAGCTGCGTTTCAGTTTCTGTCTATTTATGGGAAGCAAGATTGTGATTCCGGTTGTCGTGGGTTCGAGCCCCATCGGTCACCCCAAAATTTCCTTCTAGATCAATCTGTTGGATTGATGTCCTCATTTCATAATATAAAAATAGAACGAAATGAGCCGCGTTAGAATTTCCTCACTCTGTGGCTGATGCACGTCGGACAATTCGGCGGTCATAATGCCGATGTGTTGTTTGCGGATTTGCGTGTGCTGCAAAGTCGTAGGCGTCTGCTGCTCGAGCCTCTAATTTTTTGGTGATCGCCGCTGGACGCACGTCATGCAGCGTGAAGCTGCACCGTGACGGCGGCGTAGTTCCTGCCGTCTAGAACGGCCCGCCACCGCATCCGCTTCGATTGATAGCCAGCACGCCGACTTTGCGCGCCTTTCCCTGACTTGCTTACCAGCTTTGCAGCGTGTCCTTCCACGCCGCCGCCTATGTGATAGTCCTGGCCTTTCTCTTCGCCAGGGCGGAAGTGATGAATTACAGTTTCGGCTTCTCTGTCGCCCCTGGGGCCCGTCAGCCAGGCGGGGACGATTCCACGTTTCAGTGCCTCATGGGCTGCTTCCATCAAGAATCCACCCGCTTGCAGCTTCGCCTTACGGTTACTCTCGTCCATGTTCGGAACCAGGGGCACATCCCTGGCTAGGCGGATACTTGATGGCCCTACCAGCGCTCAAGCGGGCATATCCTCTGCCTGCTTCCTGCTGCCAACAATAAACCGAGCGAATGTGTAACAATGGCAAGCTTTACCAAACTAGAGAGATTTCCATGGGCAACAAAATCGTTACTGAAGCCGACCGCAAGCGCACTCCGCGTCCCGTCGCCCCCAAGGGCGTGACCCTTACCACACAAGGCCGCGGCCAACGTGTGAGCAAGGAGCGTGGCGCGCATACCAACCACAAGAAAAATCCCGGAAAGCGCCACCGCTAGAGTTAATCTCTGGGGTCAGTTCGCCACCAGCATCCTTCTGCCGCCTTGCTTGCTGATAGCCAGCGCATGCCGAGGCAGGGGCGCTGGTGGCCGTGGGGTTATGGCTGGCCGGGCCGGGTTCGAGTGCGTTTCCTCAATCCAGTTAGCAGGGCCAATTAGCACTTATACCAGTATATTTTGCCATCTTGTACGGGTATTCGGAGCCCTGTATCGTGGGTTCTTTCAGCCACTGGATAAGGAAAAGGCCATGCAAACCGACCATAGCGAAACTGTTCAAGCACAGTTCGATTCTCAGGCGCAGGCCTATTTGCAGAGTGCCGTGCACGCTGGGGGCCCCGATCTGTTGCGCGCCGGCGAGTTGATCAGCCAGTCGATTCCCGCGGCGTCGGGCCGATTCCTGGATGTGGGCTGCGGGGCAGGGCACTTGAGTTTTGCCGTGGCGGGAGCGCTGGCCAGTGTGGTCGCGGTAGATCCGTCACCCAATATGCTGGCCACGGTCCAGCGTGCTGCGAACGAAAAAGGGCTGGCTAATATCCAGACCGTTCAGGCTGGCGCGGAATCCATGCCGTTCGACGGTGGCTGCTTCTGCGTGGTCGCATCGCGCTATAGCGCCCACCACTGGTTCGACCTGCCGGAGGCACTCAAGGAAATGCGCCGCGTGGTCAAGCCCGGCGGCTATTTGCTCATGATAGACATCGAGGGTGATGAAAACCCCTTGGTGGATACGCATCTGCAGGCAATAGAGGTATTGCGCGACCGCTCCCACGTTCGGGATCGTTCGCCGTCGGAATGGGGGCGGCTTATCATGGACGCCGGGTTTTCGGCGATCCAGCACCAGAATTGGATAACGCGTCTTGCATTCCAACCATGGGTAACGAGGATGCGCACCAGTCCTGAGCGCATAGCGATGATCCGCACGGTCCAACAGGAAGCGCCGGCAGAGGTGAGGCAGGCGTTGGCTATCGAGGGGGACGGCTCTTTTTCGATGAAGACGGGGCTGTGGTGGGCGAGGGCGCCTCGGTAGCCAGCGGTTGGCGTGATTTCTTTATTTCCTCCATCAGGAAATCCAGATGTAGCCGACCCCTAAGCTCTACAACGAGTATGTGTTTGGAAATCAGCCGGTGCTGGGAAAGATCGACGTCGACCGCCTGAAAGAGGTACAGCGGTTCTACGTTGAAAACGGCGTTGTTCCCAAGGCTTCGCCACTTGATGAACTGTATACCAATCAGTTCATCGAGAATTAGGATTCCCGCTCCATTAATACAAGCCAGTCATTTCGCGCACCATGGCCGTTATGGCTGCAAACGGATTCAGAATTTACGCTGAAAATTCTAATGACGTATCCGTATGCCCATGAGCACATTGGAAAAAATAACATTTCAAGGCCGGATTGTGATTCCGGTTGTCGTGGGTTCGAGCCCCATCGGTCACCCCAAGAATTCGTTGCAGCACAAAGACTTACGCCACTCTAGCGAGTGGCGTTTCTTTTTTCTGGATCTGGATTACGCTCGCGGCCCGGTCGTGGGCGAGCTGCTTGCCTGGGTCTCTTGTGCGGGCGCTACCTGTTCAAGCCGAAACCGACTCGAGTCCTCGTGGCAGTCGATCGCAAAGCTCAAGTTCGAAATGATGGTATTCCACGTTAAAGTGCCAAGGAACGGGTGCCATTCATTTGGAGCAACGAAGCGCAGTTTGCTGCCAACCCGCCAGACCGCCGCTACCGGGGCAACCAAGCCAGCCTTGACGGTGGATTTCCGTAAATCATCCAAAGCCTTCTTGCGCTGCCACGCAGGTCGTTCTTCGAAACTGCAGTCGAGGGGCACGACAATGATTTCCTGGCATTGGTGATTGAATATCGCCAATCTGGTTTTATACATACCGGCCTCCTTCTGCGAGGCGCCATAGCGGGTTATTTAAAGCTACTCCGGTATTTCTGCATAATCAATCAACGCTATCCCCTAGGCCATGTGCCCAATATGCCCTTGCGCTCGGCATCAAGTGATGGCTGGGCTGATACCTGCATGGCGTCATGTCGCATAGGCGGAAAGACTTTATTTGGTAACAGTGCTGGCTTTATTATGTTTTAGCACCCATAGTGGCCATGGGGATATTTTTCCCTTCTAAAATCTAGGACTTACATTGAAAACAGAAATCGGTATCGTGAAGTGGTTCAATAATGAAAAGGGCTTCGGCTTTATCATGCCCGAGTCGGGTGGCAAGGACCTCTTCGCTCACTACAGCGAAATTCAAGGCTCCGGCCATAAAAGCCTCGAAGAAAATCAGCGAGTTTCGTTTGTAGCAACGCAAGGCCAAAAAGGCCCTCAAGCGTCAAATATTCAAATTATTTAGTTGCTCCGCCCGCCTGAGCCGGCGGGCCGATAGCGGCAACGTAAGGCCGAACCCTTTGAAGCATTGGGTTCGGCCTTTTGCTTTTGCGCAGCTTTGCCAGCGCGCTCTTGCCAGAATTGCGATGCATGTGCTTAGATAGCGCGGAACAACGGCAACCAGGATAGTGACATGCCATTTGAGGGAAGCTGCCACTGCGGCGCAGTGAAGTTCGAAGTCGATGCCGAGCCTCCGACGCAGGCGATCAGTTGCAATTGCTCGCATTGCAGGCGCAAGGGGTTCTTGCTGTCGTTCTTTCCCGAACAGCAGTTCAGGCTGCTGCAGGGGCAGGAATCACTGCAGTCATACAAGTTCAACACCCACAAGATTGAACACCGCTTCTGCAAAAACTGCGGCACGCAGGCTTTCGCCGAGGGCACGAACCCCGACGGTTCCGCGGTGCGCGCCGTGAATCTGCGTTGCGTACCCTCCATCGATCCGGACTCATTGACGCTTCAGCATTTCAACGGCGCGGCGGCATAACAAGGACAATCCATGCCGGGCCGGGTCTCCTGACGCCTCGTGGGCGGCAGGGCTCCCGGTGTGGGCGGATGCGCTGCGCCGGCGGTGCTTCTTTTTTCGGCCGGCGCCGGGGTGCGAAAAGTGAATCCGGGGCTCGGTGCTGCCGGTGCGCATAAGGTAAACTTTCCTCGATTCAATTACTGGATGCCCGCCCCATGCGCCTTCTCATAGCCCTGATCCTGCCCTGGCTTACCTTTTTCACGATCGGACGGCCTTTTGCCGGCATCATCTGCCTGATCCTTCAGATCACCATCATCGGCTGGGTGCCCGCCGCCATCTGGGCGGTGTATGCGCTGAGCCAGTACAAGACGGACCAGAAGATCGCCAAGGCGCTCGGTTCGCGCGGTTGACGAACCGGGCGGCCCGAAGGCCCGCGACATCAGAAAGATAACGGAGGGACAGCATGAACGACACCGTGGAGATTGCCGGCGCGCAAGTCGCCTATCGCGTCGATGGCAGCGGGCCGGCGCTGGTCCTGGTGTCGGGTACGGGCGGGAACCTGCATAGCAACTGGGACCACCTGATAGAACCCCTGGCCGCGCATCGCAAAGTGATACGAGCCGACTATTCGGGCTCGGGCCAGACGCGCGATGACGGCGGGCCACTGACTGTCGAAATGCTGGCGGAGCAGATCCTGGCTGCCGTCAGGGCCTGTAATGTGTCTTCGTTCGATCTGCTGGGATATTCGCTGGGGGCGGCGGTGGCGGCGCATATTGCCGCTGAATATCCCCAGCTTGTCCGCTCGCTCGTGCTGGTGGCGCCGTTCGCCAGGGGCGGCGAACCTCGCATCAAGCTCCAGTTCGAACTATGGCAGCAACTCATCCGGCTCGACCCGGCGGCGTTTGCCCGCCTGGTTCTGCTCAATGGCTTCAGTCCGGCCTTCCTGCGTGGATTCGACGACGCGCAGATTGACGAATGGGTGCAGCTCATCCAGCAGTCAAACCGCTGGGACGGCATGTTGCGCCAGATAGAGCTGGATGCGCGGCTCGACATCAGCGGGCAGCCGGAAAAGATCAACAGGCCGTCTTTGGTCATCGGCTGCGCCCAGGACTATATCCTGGGTCCGGAGCCGGCGCGCGCCATGGCCGCCGCCATCCGCGGTGCCCGCTATGCCGAGCTCGACGCAGGGCATATGGTGCCTTTCGAGCGTCCCCAGGAGCTACTTCATCTGGTGGGCGAGTTTCTTGCCGTGCCGGCGCGTCAATAGCGGAGCAAGCCATGGGGCGGCTAATCAAGGGTTTTGTCCTGGCGCTCTTGCTGGGCGTGCTTGCCGCTTGCGCGCAGCTGCCCTCGCTGGAGGGCCGCAGCGTTTCCAGCGCCTATACCGATACCGCCGACTCCAGGCTGGGCCGCGCCATACAGCCCCTGGCCGCCAAGCATCCCGGCCAGTCCGGCATCTCGCCTCTGACGCGCGGCGGCGATGCGTTTGCCGCCAGGGCCCTGATGGCGCAGGCTGCGGAAAGATCCATAGATATCCAGAATTACATATGGCATGAGGATATGGCCGGCACGCTGCTGTTCGACGCGCTGGTGGACGCGGCGGATCGCGGTGTGAGGGTGCGCCTGCTGCTGGACGACAACAACACGGCAGGCATGGACGAGGTATTGGCCGCTCTCGACAGCCACGCCAACATCGAGGTACGGCTCTTCAATCCCTTTGTGTACCGAGGCTGGCGCTGGCTGGGCTATCTTTCCGATTTCGACCGCCTGAACCGGCGCATGCACAACAAGTCCTTCACGGTCGACAGCCAGGCCACCGTCATCGGGGGGCGCAATGTCGGAGACGAATACTTCGGCGCGTCGGAAGATTTCCTGTTCGTCGACCTGGACGTGCTGGCCGTGGGGCCGGTCGTCGACGACGTCTCGCGCGATTTCGACCGTTACTGGAAAAGCGCCTCGGCCTATCCGGCCGGCCTCATCCTGGCTCCCGCGGAAAAAGACGGCATCGAGCGGCTGAAAGCCCGGGCAGCCGCGATAGAACGCGATCCCAAGGCCGAAGACTACGTGAAGGCGATGAACGAGCTTCCGTTGGTGCGGAAGCTTCTGGATGGCAGCATCGAGCTGGAATGGGCCGTGACGCACATGGTCAGCGACGATCCGTCGAAGGGGCTGGGGCAGGCTCAAGAGCACGAGATGCTTCCGCAAAGGCTGGGGCGGATCTTTGGCGTTCCGCAACACGATTTGTTCATGGTGTCGTCTTATTTCGTGCCCACCCGCGATGGCGTGGATTATCTCTCGGCCCTGGCACGCAACGGAGTAGAGGTAACGATACTGACCAATTCGCTGGAGGCGACCGACGTCGCCGCCGTGCATGCCGGTTACGCCAAGCGGCGCAAGCCCCTGCTCGAGGCGGGAGTCGTGCTGTACGAATTCAAGAAAACCTCGTCCTCTGCGCCTTTGCGCGACCGGGGGCTGACGGGAAGCTCGGCGTCCAGCCTGCACGCCAAGACGCTTTCGGTCGATGGCCAGCGCATCTTCATCGGCTCGTTCAATTTCGATCCGCGCTCCGCTCGGCTCAATACAGAGATCGGCTTTGTCATCGACAGCCCCAAGCTGTCCCGGCAGCTTCCCGAGGCCATCGAGAGGCGCGCCCCCGACATCGCCTATCAGGTGCGCCTGGATGATTCCGGCGAACTCATCTGGATCGAGCAACGTGACGGCCGGACCATCGTGCACGTCACGGAGCCGGGCGCGGGTCTTTGGCGCCGCGTGAGCGTCTGGATTCTTTCCCATCTTCCCATCGAGTGGCTCCTGTAGCGGCTTCGTGACAAGCCGGGCGGCAATAGGATCGGCGAGTTTGGGCTTGCGGTCTTGAGCCGCTGAAGGCGCGCTGGGCCCGAGGCATGCCGATTGCTGCCCCGACGCGGTGTCCAACACTTCGTCCGGAGTCTCTTATGCCTGAAAGAGAAGGATCGTGGTTTGCCGACGTGGCCGCAGCCCGGAAAGCGGTAGACATGGTTCTGCCCATGATGGAAGCGGCAATGAAGGATTCGACGGTGGGCGAGAGCGGCTTCCTGCACATCGTCATCATGGATCCCGCCCTTGCCTGGGGGGCTGCGCCATTCGAGCAGTCCATATTGCTCGAGCATTCGGTCGGTGATAGAGAGCGCTGGGATGCCGACTATGCGCGCTTTGCCCGCGACAAGGCACAAGTCTGCTGGCGGACCGGCCGGGACGGCCATTCCGTCAGGGCCGTGTCCCCCCATCTGCTGAAAGGGCGGGATTGCGGCGTGTGGGGCGGTGTATGCGTGGACGGCATCGTCGTGGGAGTAAGCGGCGCCAACTCCTGGTATGACGAGGCATTTGCGGGCTGCATAGCGCATTGCCTCAAGGCCGTCTCGAAAGCAAAGGCGCTTGCGCAGCCGGAAACGCCCGAACTCGGCCCCGTCGGGCAAGAGGCCGGTTCAGGCGCCGCCCAGGCCGATGGATGCTGAGCGGCTAGGGCGAAGCCGCCCCCGCATTTCAGGCCGGGGCGCCCGCCGTGGCGCGCAGCGCGTGGTGTGGCAGGCCCTGGGCCAGGCCTTGTGGCGCCATCGGCGGCGTACCCTGGCGGCGCTTGCGCTGCTGATACTTGCCAAGCTGCTGATGGTGGCGGTGCCCGGCGTACTGAAGGCCATCGTCGATGCCCTTGGCGGGCCGCCGCAGGCCCTGACACTGCCCGCGCTGCTGTTGGTGGGCTACGCCCTGCTGAGGTTTTCCGGAGGCCTGTTCACGGAACTGCGCGACATGGTCTTTGTGCAGGTGACGCAGGGCATGGTGGCCGACTTCAAGTTGCGCGTCTTTTCACACTTGCATGCCCTGAGTGCCCGCTTTCATGCCAGCAGGCAGACGGGCACCGTCGCGCGCGACGTCGAACGAGGCGCCACGGGCGCGGGCTTTCTGATGAACGCCATGCTGTTCACCGTGCTGCCCACTGTGGTCGAGATCGTTGCGGTAGTGGCCATCCTGATCATAGGCTATGACGCCGCCTATGCCTGGATCGTGGCCGCCACTTTTTCGGCCTATGCCATCTTTACCGTCTACTTTACCGAGAAGCGCATTTATTACCAGCGCCGCCTCAATGAGCTGGATTCACGCGCGAACGGACAACTGGTCGACAGCCTGATCAACTACGAGGCGGTCAAGTACTTCGGTGGAGCCGCCCAGGAAGCGGGCCGGTTGAGGGGGGTGTTGAGACGATGGGTGCAGGTGGGCATAGGCAATCAGAAGGCATTGTCCATATTGCACGTGGGCCAGAGCGGGATCATTGCGGTGGGCGTCGCCGGCGTGATGCTGCTTGCCGGCCGTGACGTGGTGGCGGGAAACGTGACGGTGGGCGACCTGGTCCTGATCAATGCGTACATGATCCAGATCTGCCTGCCCCTGAACACGCTTGGGGTGGTGTTCCGCCAGTCGCGCGAGGCCCTGGTCAATGCCGAGCGCATGGCCGGCCTGCTGAGCCATGCGCCGGAGGCGCAGTCCGGCGACGCCGAGCCGCTGCGGCTGCGCGCCGGAGAAGTGGTGTTCGAAGGGGTAAGCTTCGGCTATGAGCCGGGGCGCACCATATTGCACGAACTGGAGTTTCGCATCGGGTCGGGCCAGACGGTGGCGGTGGTGGGGGGCAGCGGATCAGGAAAATCGACCCTCGCCCGCCTGTTGCTGCGTTTTTACGACGTCGATTCAGGGCGCATCTGCATCGACGACCAGGATATCCGCTCGGTAAGCCACGAAAGCCTGCGCAACGCCATCGGCATCGTTCCGCAGGACACCCAGCTGTTCGACAACACCATCGCCTACAACATTGCCTACGGGCGCCGGGGCGCCACACGCGAAGAGGTCGAAAAGGCCGCCAAAGAGGCCAGCGTGCATGAATTCATCCAGAGCCTGCCCGGCCAGTACGAGACGCGGGTGGGAGAGCGCGGGGTAAAACTGTCCGGCGGCGAGCGGCAGCGCATTGCGATTGCCCGCACGCTGCTCAAGAATCCTCCCCTGTTGATACTCGACGAGGCGACTTCGGCGCTGGACACCCGTACCGAGCGGGCCATACAGGGGCAACTGGACGACATCGCCCGCAACCGCAGCACACTCATCATCGCGCACCGGCTGTCGACCATCGTCGACGCGGACCAGATCCTGGTCATGGAAAGAGGAAGAATCGTAGAGCGGGGCACGCATCGCGAGCTTCTGCAAAAGCAGGGCTTGTACGCGCAGATGTGGCGCCTGCAGCGCCAGCAGGACCAGATTCAACAGGAAGAGGGGCGGCTGGCAAGGCAGCCCGTGAATCTGGTGGCGCTGGCTGCCAGCGTGCTGGATGCGGTGCGTCCGCAGGCTGCCGGGAAGGGCGTGCAGCTATATACCCTGGTCGGCGACGATGCGACCCGCATCACCGGCGATCCCGGTGTGCTGCAGCAAGTCGTCTGGGAGCTCTGCGTGAACGCCATCGTGGTCACTCCGCCGGGGGGGCGCATTGCCCTGAAACTGGAGCGGGCGGGAGACATGGCGAGACTGGCGATCGAGGATGGGCGGCCCGCCCCCGACGAGGTGCAAAAATCGCAGCCGCCTGATCAGGCCGAGTGGGCAGCGGCCCATACGCCGCCGGATCCGGCGCGCCTGGGCGGGATGATAGAGCAGATGGATGGCGTCTGGCGCCTGGAGCACGCTCAGCAAGGGCATGGCATGGTCTTTACGATCGATCTTCCTTTGCGCGCCGTGGCGCCCTCGGGGCCCGAGACCGAGGAAGACAGCAGCGTCACGCTAGCCGACGCCTTGCAAGGCATGGAAGTGCTGCTTGTGGAAGACCAGGAGGCGGCGCGGGAATTGATCGCGGCGGTCTTGCAGGATTATCGCGCCCGGGTTGCCGTCTTCAGCGACGGGGAATCGGCCCTGCAGGAATTGCGAAAGCGCCCCACCGACGAATGGCCCACCGTGCTGCTGTGCGATCTGGCCATGCCCGAGCTGGATGGCTATGCGGTCATTCGCCAGATACGCAGCCTGGAGGCGGAGCGGGGAATACAGCTTCACCGACGGCTGCCCGCCGTGGCGCTGTCGGGCCATGCGGGGCGCGAAGACAGGCTCAGGGCGTTGCTGGCGGGTTTTCAGGTTTACCTGGGAAAACCGGTGGAAGCGCGTGAACTCGTGGCCACGGTGCGGGCAGTGACGCGCGCCTGATCATCGTCAAGGCGCGCCC
The DNA here is from genome assembly GCF_003096595.1 of Pusillimonas noertemannii. Classification (GTDB taxonomy): domain Bacteria; phylum Pseudomonadota; class Gammaproteobacteria; order Burkholderiales; family Burkholderiaceae_B; genus Pusillimonas; species Pusillimonas noertemannii. The sequence goes on from NZ_QEKO01000003.1 coordinate 314,859, forward strand.
CTGCCCAACTTTCAGTGGCTATTTGTTGAAGCGGGTCTTCAGCTCCGCCATGCAGCGGTCCTGGGCGTCGCCCGACAGGGCTTCACACTTCTTTTTCTCTACTTCGTATTGGGCGTCTTTCTTTTCCTTGTTGGCGTCGTGGTTGGCCTCGGCCGTTTTCGCGCTTCGCTTGCTTTCGGCCTTGGCCGAGTCGCGATTGGCTTCGGCTTGTTTTTCGCAAATGTCCTTTTCGTCGCCTTTCAGGTTGTCGCAGCGTTTCTTTTCAGCGTCATACCGGCGCTGGACCTGATCGTCGGACATGGCGCCGGCCTGCGGGCTTTGGCTGGCTCCCTGGGTGGCTGCCGTTCCGGCGGCAGGCGGGCTGCCGCTGGAGGTCTGGGCGAGTGCGGTGAATGCGGTCAGGCTCAAGCCCAGCAACAGAGTGCCGAGGGCGGGTTTCAGAGTTTTCATGGACGGCTCCTTTGCCAGAGAGTTTGAATACGGCCGGGCTCGGGCCACGAGCCCGGCTCCCGTACGTATCGTCCTCGAGCAAATGCTGTGCCGATAGACACCGCTCAGGGTGCGCGCCGCAACTCGGCCGATGGATACTTGATTTGCGCCCGGTACTTGGACACTGTCCGGCGTGCCACCACCACACCCTGGCCGGCCAGCTTGCGCGCCAGCATGACGTCCGACAGCGGGTCTTTCGGATCTTCGGCGTCGATCATTTCCTGGATGAGCGCACGCACCGAACCGGCCGAGCATGTTCCCCCGGAGCGGGTGGCCAGCTCGCGCGAGAAGAAGTGCTTGAACTCGAAGATTCCCCGTGGCGACGAAAGATATTTGTTGCTGGTGGCGCGGGACACGGTCGATTCGTGCATGCCCAGTTCTTCGGCGATTTCACTCAACATCAGCGGCCGCAGCGCGACGTCCCCATAGTCGAAGAATGTCTGCTGCCGGGCCACGATGGCTTGCGCCACGCGCAATATCGTCGTATTGCGCTGCTCCAGGCTGCGTATCAGCCAGCGCGCTTCTTGCAGGGCCTTGGCCATCAGCGAGCGATCGTTGTAGCGACTTTCCTTGAACAGGCGCGCATAGGTGGTGTGCAGCTGGGCTCGCGGCACGGCCTCCTGGTTGGACAGCGCCACCCACTGCTTCCCGAGTTTGCGCACCATGACGTCCGGAACGATATAGCACGAGGGATCGATCGATGCGAAGCGGGTACCGGGACGAGGGTCCAGTCCCCGTATCAGCAGGCAGGCCGTACGGGCGTCTTCTTCGCTGCAGTCGAATGAACGGATGAGGCCGCTGTAGTCGCACCGCCCCACCTTTTCAAGGGCGCTGTTCGCGATGCGCACTGCAAGGTCGCGGCAGCGAGTGTCGTCGGGCAGCGATTCGAGCTGCAGCGTAAGGCATTCCGAGAGATTGCGGGCGGCGATGCCCGGTGCGGCCAGCTGCTGGATGAGCTTGAGTGCGGTGTTCCATTCGCACTCCGACGGCGGAGGCGACAACAGATCGTCGGAAGCCAGCTCTTCGAACGGCACGCGCAAGTAGCCGTCCTCGTCGAGGGCTTCGATGATGAATTCGGTCAGCAGGCTGTCCCGTTCGCTAAGAGGCTGTCCGCGCACATTTTCGCGCAAGGCGTCGTGCAGCCCGATGGACGCGCGCGCCCATTGGCCGACGTCTGTGTCGGCGCCGTCCGTATGACGGGTGGTGGGATAGTCGCCCGAGTACGAGGGGGAGGATTCGGTCTGTTCCGGCAGAACCTCGACCGCGTCCGTTGCTTCGGCGACGGGGCGTTCAACCGTTTCGACCGCCGGCCCGCCGTCTTCGCCGGAACCGCCGCCGTCCGTCGCGGACATGCCGGCCTCAGCGGGGGAAGCGTCGCCCGCTGCCTCTTCGGCCTCGCCGGGGGCGTTCTCGGGTTCTTCCAGAAAGGGATTGGTTGCGATGGCCTGTGCAACTTCCTGGCTGAAATCGAGGGTGGACATCTGCAGGAGCTTGAGCGATTGCTGCAGTCGGGGGGTCAGGCTTGTTTGTTGCCTGGCACGCAGTTCATAGGCGATCTGTACCAATTGATGTCTCCTTCAGGCGGCATGGTGGAATGCAGGGATACTGTTCAGCATTACGCAATATGCATGCCAATTTGTGCAAGCATACGTAAAGAGCGAACGAAGCTTGCCCTGCTTGAAGGAACGGGAAAGCAGGCCAAGCTTTCGAGGGGCAAGAAGTAAGCCCTGGTTACGGCGTCCCGTAGATAAATTACCGAGCCATGTAAGAAGTGCGTCGGAGCGCACGCTGTTTCATCCGTCCGTCCAAGGCCTCCGGCCTTTTTCCAAGGCACAGCGTTTGCTGTAAGCGGTACCCGGAGTCGTCGCATTGACGACTGCGATATTGAACGGCTTGGGGAGACCCCGATGCGAAATGAAGATGGAAAGCGGCAGGGCACGGTGCAACCGCGCCACGCGCCTCAGCGCGGAGACGTGCCGCCGGATTCATGGCTGCGAGGCCGGCAGCGTCCTGAGCATTCAGACCCGGAGTATGCGGTCCCTGTTCAGGGCGATGGCATGCAGGGCCAGCCCGCCGGCCCGGATGCCGGCGAAGGTTCGAAGAAGCGCCGGGACGGGCTTCGCGAGACTCCGCCGAAAGCCGGCCGCCCGGGCAAGGACACTTGAACGCCGCAAACATTTCAGGAGAAAGATATGGAACCGAACACACCGATCATTCGTGACCCGCAGGACGCCGGCCCAGGACCCGGACCGGAAATCATGGCGGCCGCCACCCTGGATGGGAACGACGTATACAACCTGGCCAACCAGAAGCTGGGCTCGATCGACGACATCATGCTGGACGTGCCGCGTGGCCGCATCGCCTATGCGGTATTGTCCCGCGGCGGCATCCTGGGCATGGGAGACAAGCTGTTTGCCATTCCCTGGAACGCCCTGACGCTGGATACGCAGCGCAAATGTTTTGTGCTGGATATCGATGAGCAAAGGATGAAGGACGCCGAGGGCTTCGACAAGGACAACTGGCCACGCATGGCCGACGTCGCGTGGGCCACGCGCACGCACGAATACTACAACCAGGCTCCGTACTGGTAAATCCGGGGCGCGGCGTGCCTGCGGGGCGCGCGCCGCAATCCGAGTCACAACACATTCTGCCGGACCGGCCTCCGTGGGAGCGCCGGATGGGACTACTTGCGCGGAGAAACATCATGCGAAGGATCGCAATCGTCAGTGAGCATGCCTCGCCGCTGGCTCAGATAGGCAGCGTGGACAGCGGAGGCCAGAACGTCTATGTCGCCCAGATCGCCCGCCATCTGGGAGCGATGGGACATCAGGTGGATGTCTTTACTCGGCTGGACAATCCGTATATGCCGATGGAGCTTGAGTGGGAAAGCAATGTGCGCATAGTCCATGTTCCGGCGGGACCGGCGCGTGTCCTGCCCAAAGAGCAGTTGCTGCCCCACATGGCCGAGTTCAGCCGCTACCTGGGGGCCTATTTTTCCTGCCGCGAAGAGGCTTACGACCTTGTCCATGCCAATTTCTTCATGTCCGCGATGGCGGCGCTACCGGTGGCGCGGGCAGCGGGAATACCCCTAATAGTCACCTTTCATGCGCTTGGGCGCGTGCGGCGCAAGCACCAGGCGCAGGCCGATCTGTTTCCGGACTGCCGTTTCGAGATCGAGGACCGCATCGTGAGGGATGCCGATTGCATCGTCGCCGAGTGCCCGGAAGACCGGCGTGATCTGGTCGAACTGTACGGCGCCGATCCCTCGCGCATCTGCATGGTGCCCTGCGGCTACGACCCAGACGAAATGGCCCCCATGGACGGCGCCGGGGCCAGGCGCGACCTGGGCTGGGATCCCGACGCCTTTTACGTATTGCAGCTTGGGCGCATGGTTCCGCGCAAGGGTGTGGACAACGTGATACGCGGCCTTGGCCGACTCCGTTCGCTGCACAAGATCGACGCACGCCTGTGCGTGGTAGGCGGAGACACCCCGGATCCGGCCGGCGGACAGTGCGCCGAGATGACCCGCCTGATGGCGGTGGCCGCGGAAGAGGGCGTGGCCGAGGCGGTGGAATTTGCGGGCCGCCGTGGCAGGGGCCAGTTGCGGCGCTTCTATGCGGCCGCCAATGTTTTCGCCACCACTCCCTGGTACGAGCCTTTCGGCATCACGCCGGTGGAAGCCATGGCCTGCGCGCGTCCCGTGGTGGGTTCCGACACGGGCGGCATCCGCTACACGGTGCGGGACGGCCAGACCGGCTTTCTGGTGGCGCCCCGCGACCCCGACGGCCTGGCGAGCAGGCTGGCGATGCTGGCCCGATCCCCCGGCCTCGCGCAACGCATGGGCCGCGCAGGTGAACGCAGGGCAAGAAACCTGTTTACCTGGCAACGGGTGGCGGGCCAGCTGGACGACCTTTTCGGGCAACTGACGCTGGGCAGGGAGGCGACTTTCCCAGGGATTCGGCATGCGGGCGCACGGCTCATGGCCTAGGGCGTTTTAGCGTCAACGGGCCCCGGGCCCTTCTCACACCTTCAAGGAGAACCATGGATACCTATGCACATGAAACGCTGCGCGACCGGGTGGTACTGGTAACTGGGGCGGGAAGAGGCTTGGGGGCGGCGATCTGCGACATGCTCGGCGCGAACGAGGCAAGAGTGGTCGCATTGGACATCGATGCCGATTCGGCGCACGCACAGGCGCAGAAAATAAGGGATGGCGGCGGCTGGGCCTGCGCCTTCGGCCTGGACGTGGGGGACGAAGGTGCGGTGATCGGGGTTCTGGACGAGGCGCTGGAGCAGTGTGGCCGGCTGGACGCCATCATCAATAATGCGGGCGTGGACGTTACCACCAGCATCGATGAACTGAAGAGCTCGGACTGGGAGCGCGTGTTGCGCACCAACCTGACCGGACCCTTCCTGATGGCCAAGCACGGCCTGGCGCATCTGGCGCCGGGGGGCCACATCGTCAACATTGCCTCGACGGCGGCCCGCCGCGCCTGGCCGAACGCCAGCGCCTATCACGCCAGCAAATGGGGCCTTCTGGGCCTGACCCATTCTCTTCATGCAGAACTGCGTTCACAAGGCATCAAGGTCTCGGCCGTGATTGCCGGCGGCATGCGCACCCCCTTCCTGCTGGATCGTTTTCCCGACATCGACGTGGACCTGCTGCAGGATCCGGGGAACGTCGCCGCGGCGATCAAGTTCGTGCTGACCCAGCCGCCCCAGACGGTGATACCCGAGGTGATGGTGCTGCCGATGAAGGAGACCTCATGGCCCTGACCCCGGCAATATTCCTGGACAAGGACGGCACGCTGCTGGCCGACGTGCCTTACAACGTGGATCGGAGCCGCATGCGCTTTGCCGCCGGCGCGGCCTCGGGTCTTGCGCGGCTCGCGAGCCTGGGCCTGCCCCTGATCGTGATCAGCAATCAGCCGGGCGTGGCTCTGGGCAGGTTCGAGAGGCATCGGCTTCAAGACGTCAGGCAAGAGCTGGAATGCATGTTCGAGCGTGCGGGCGCGCGGCTGGCGGGTTTCTACTATTGTCCCCATCATCCCCAGGGCATACGCCCAGGCTACGGCATGCGCTGCGGTTGCCGCAAACCCGAGCCCGGCCTGCTGCACATCGCCGCTCAACGCCATGACCTGGACCTTGTTTCTTCCTGGTTCGTGGGCGACATTCTGGACGATGTCGAGGCAGGGCGACGCGCAGGCTGCCATACGCTTTTGCTGGACAACGGCAACGAAACCGAATGGCTGCGCAATGAATGGCGTGTGCCCGACCATATCGAGAGCGATCTGGACGGCGCCAGCCGCTGGATCGTCTCGCATTTCTCGGATCCGGTTCAGGCCGGCGCGGCACCGGAGACGGCATCATGACGGACAACGGCTGGTTCGGCGTGGAGCGTGTTCTATGCGTGCGCCTGGACAATATGGGCGACGTCCTCATGACCACGCCGGCTTTTCGGGCACTGAAACATCAGGCTCCGGCGCGACGGCTGACCTTGTTGACCTCGCCGTCGGCAGCGGCCCTGGCTCCTCATCTGCGGGACATCGACGACGTTATCGCCTATCGCGCCCCATGGGTCAAGCATGCCGAAAGCGAAGGCGACCGTTGCGAAGCTCTGATCACTCAGCTGCAGCATGAACGTTTCGATGCGGCGGTGATATTCACTGTATATAGCCAAAGTGCCTTGCCCGCCGCGCTGGCTTGTCATCTGGCGGGCATTCCGCGGGTGCTGGCCCATGTGCGCGAGAACCCCTACGACCTCGTAAGCCATTGGGTCAAGGAAAGCGAACCGGAGCACGGAATACGGCACGAGGTCCAGCGGCAGCTGGACCTCGTTGCGACGGTGGGAGCGCATTGCGCCGACGGCCGGCTGGCTTTCGAAACGCGGGACGATGACCGAGTTCGCATGCGATCCGCCTTGCGCGCCGCCGGCGTTCCGGCCGGGAGGCCCTGGATCGTGGTTCACACCGGAGCGACGGCTCCCTCGCGCCGCTATGGTCCGCGCGAGTTTTCGAGCGTGCTGCGCGGCCTGCGGGGATCGGGCCGTGCCCTGGTGCTTACGGGCAGTACGCTGGAGCGCGAGGCGGTGCGCCGAATCATGGGCGACAGCGGCCCGGCCGACGGCGTGTTCAACCTGGCGGGAAGCCTGGATCTGGGCTCGCTGGGCAGCCTCATCGAAGAGGCGGATCTGCTGGTTTCGAACAACACGGGCCCGGTGCACATCGCGGCTGCGGTGCAGACGCCCGTCGTCGACCTGTATGCCCTGACCAACCCTCAGCACACGCCCTGGAAGGTGGCCCACAGGCTGCTTTACCGGGATGTTTCCTGCAAATACTGCTATCGCAGCGTATGTCCGGAAAACAGCAACGCCTGCCTGGCAGGCGTGCGGCCGCAAGAGGTGGTGGACGCGGCGCGCGAACTTCTGGACATGCGCCGGACGCGCTCGGACCGGCGGGCGGCATGACGGCCGAATACGAGGAGGCTTATGTACACACTGGGAATCAATGCGGCGTTTCATGATTGTTCAGCGGCTCTGGTCCGTGACGGCACGGTGTTGGCCGCAGCCGAGGAAGAGCGTTTTACCCGCATCAAGCACGGCAAGCGCCCGGTGCCGTTCTCGGCCTGGCAACTGCCTTATCACGCCATCGATTACTGCCTGGCCGAGGCGGGATGCCGCCTTGCCGAGGTGGACCACATCGCCTATGCCTTCGACCCCCGGCTGCTCACGTCCGAAATGGCTGCCGAAGGCGAGTTCACCTTGCCGCTCGAGCCGTCGGCACGGCCGACGAACAAGGGCTCGCCCTGGGAACCGCTGTTCCTTTCATACATCGTCAACGCGCCCCGCCAGTTGAAGGATGGCGTCCCTCATCATTTGCAGGACCGTTTCCGGGGCGTCACGCTCGAGCGCATTCTGGAACGCTGGCATTTCGTGGAACACCATCTGGCCCACGAGGCCAGCGCCTTCCTGGCCTCGCCCTTCGAGGACGCGGCCGTGCTGACCATGGACGGCCGCGGCGAGAGGGCGTCGACCAGCTACGGGCATTTTCGCGCCGGCCACTACGACAGGCTGAAGCAGATCAATCTGCCGCATTCCCTGGGCCTGCTGTACGAAGACGTTACGCGCTACCTGGGCTTTCTGCACTCTTCCGACGAGTACAAGGTGATGGCCCTGGCATCGTACGGACGCCCGGTGCACGTCGAAGAGTTTCGCCACATTGTCCAGACCGACGGCCATGGCGGCTATCGCCTGGAACCCAGCCATCTCGAGCGGCGCTTCGGCCCGGGCCGGGAGCGGGGCGAAAGCTTCGACGAAAGCCATATGGACATCGCGCACTCCTTGCAGCAGGTACTTGAGGAAACCGTGCTGGAGATGGCCGGCTGGCTGCATGAGGCGACCAATGCCGACAATCTTTGCATGGCGGGGGGAGTGGCCCTTAATTGCGTGATGAATGCCAGGCTGGCCGACGAAGGGCCGTTTCGCAACGTCTGGGTGCAGCCGGCGGCGGGCGACGCGGGCACTTCGCTCGGCGCGGCGCTATGGGTGGATTTCCATGCCCGCGAGAGCGGCTTGCGCAAATGGGTCATGGACCATGCCTACCTGGGACCAGGCTATGGGAATGAAGAGATCGAAGCCTTCCTGGAACGTTCGGGCATCCGCTATCGCCGTCTCGACGACGTGGCGGGCGCGGCGGCCGGGCTATTGGCCCAGGAGAAAGTGCTGGGCTGGTTCCAGGGCCGCATGGAGTTCGGCCCCAGAGCCCTGGGTGCCCGCTCCATCCTGGCGTCTCCCCGCGATGCGCGCATGCAGGGCCGGCTCAATGAGCTCAAGGACCGCGAGGATTTCCGCCCCGTGGCGCCCGTTGTCCTGCAAGAGAAGGCGCACGAGTGGTTTGATTCCCGGGGGCGCGACCGCATCACGGCGCCCTTCATGCTGTTCGTCTATGACGTGCTTCCCGAAAGGGCGGCCCAGATTCCGGCCGTGCGGCATACCGATGGCACGGCGCGGGTCCAGACCGTCGAGTCTCGCCAGCACCCCTTGCTTCATCGGCTATTGTGCGAGTTCGACGCGCTGACCGGCGTGCCGGTGCTTGTGAACACCTCGTTCAACACGCGCGGCGAGCCGGTGGTATGCAGTGTGCGCGATGCGCTGGAGTGTTTCTGGACTTCGCCGCTGGATGCGTTGGTGATCGGCGATTACCTGGTGGAGAAACCGTCATGACGGTGTTTTCCCGACCGCTTGTCTCAGTGGTGATTCCCACCTACGGCCGACCCGACCTGCTCGAGCGTTGCCTGGATGCCGTGATGGATCAGAACTTGCCCGCCACGGCCTACGAAGTGATTGTGTGCGACGATGGCCCCAGCCCGGCCGTTGACGCCTTGGTAAGAAGCAAGAGCGCCGCGGCCCCGGCCGGCCCCGGCCTGCGGTATTGCGCCGTCCATGGCTCGCAAGGTCCCGCCGGCGCGCGCAATGCGGGTTGGCGCATGGCGGCCGCATCACTCATCGCCTTCACCGACGATGACACGGTGCCCGCGGGCGACTGGCTGGCCAAGGGGCTGAAAGCCATGGAAGGCGGCGCCGGGGCGGCGGCGGGGCGCATCCACATGCCCCTGCCCGAGCGCGCTACCGACCATCAACGCGACGCGGCCCGATTGCAGGAGGCAGAGTTCGCCACGGCCAATTGCTTTGTGCGCGTCGAGGCCTTGCGGGCGGTAGGGGGCTTCGACGAACGCTACACGATCGCCTGGAGAGAGGACTCGGACCTGCATTTCGCCTTGCTCGAGCATGGCTTCCAGATCATTCGCGCTGACGAGGCGGTGGTGGAGCATCCTTTGCGTGACGCGCCGTTTGCCGCCGGGGTCGCCGCGCAGCGCAAGATCATGTTCGACGTGCTGCTGTATCGCAAGTATCCCAAGCTTTATCGGCAGCGCATCCGCTCTCATTGGCCATGGCTGTACCTGGCGATTTCGGCTTGCCTCATTGCGGCGCTTGTCTTTTTCGTGGCGGGCAGGCAGGGCGCGGCGCTTGCGGCGGCGTCGGCATGGCTGGCGCTGAGCGTGTTCTTTTTCTTTCGCCGCTTGGCCGGTTCGGCGCCGACAGCCGAAAACCTGGCCGAACTGATGCTGACCTCGGTGCTCATTCCGCCCCTGTCGATCTACTGGCGATTGCGGGGCGCGCGGCGTTTTGGCGCCGCGTTTCCTTGAGCGGCAAGGTTTGCATGGCAGGGAGGCACAAATGCACGCTTCGATTCCGATCTGGAAAGACATAGAACGCATTGCCGTGTTCCGGGCCCTGAACCTGGGCGACATGCTTTGTTCGATGCCGGCCCTGCGCGGTTTGCGCAAGGCCTTTCCCAATGCCCGGGTCTCCTTGATAGGCCTTGAGAACATCCGTCCCCTGATTGAACGTTTCGGCCGCTATGTCGACGAACTGCTGATTTTCCCGGGCCTGGAATCCTTCCCCGAGCAGCGGGCCCGCGAAGAGCAATTGCCCGAGTTCTATCAGCGCATGCAATCGCGCCATTTCGACCTGGCCTTGCAGATGCATGGCGACGGGACTCGCTCGAACGCCGTGCTGCGGCGCCTGGGCGCCCGCATTGAGGCGGGTTTTGTGCCCCGCGACCAAAGCGAACAGCCGGGCCGCTGGATGCGCTGGCCCGACGAGCGCCACGAAATCCACCGCTATCTGGCCCTGCTCGAATATCTGGGCATCCCCAGGGACGGTGACAGCCTAGAGTTTCCCCTGGGTTCCGAAGAGCAACGCATGGCCGGCCAGTTGCTGGCCAGCGCGGGGCTGCAGCCGTCGCGGACGGTGATTCTGCACCCCGGCGCCAGGCTGGCTTCACGGCGCTGGCCACTGGAACGCTTTGTGCAGGTCGGCAGGGGCCTGGCTTCAAAAGGCTGGCAGATTGCGATAACGGGCAGCCGCTCGGAAGCCGAATTGGCCGCAGCCCTGGCGTCGGGAGTCGGGCCCGGATGCGTCAACCTGTGCGGCCGGACGCAGCTTGGCGAACTGGGGGCTGTGGTCAGTCGTTGCCGTCTGCTCATTTGCAACGACACGGGCATCTCGCATGTGGCGGCGGCAGTGGGCGCGGCAAGCGTGGTCATCGCCTCGGGCAGCGATGTAAACCGCTGGGCGCCCCTGGACAGGCGCCGCCATCCGATCCTGCACGCGCCGGCTGATTGCCGGCCTTGCGCCTTCGACGAGTGTCCCGTCGGCCATCTTTGCGCGTGGGGGGTAGGGGCGGCCGAGGTGCTGGAACAGGCAGCCGGACAGTTGGAACAGGCTGCGGCTACATCTTTTACGTAACCAAATTTATTAACCGGATATCCGGTATCGGGCAGGCCGGATTCCTGGAACAGACATGGATGACAAGATGATGAAGGAAAATATATTGGTGGCGGGCGGCGCCGGATTCCTGGGTTCGAATCTTTGCCGCAGGCTTGTCGATGAGGGCCATAGCGTTCTGTGCGTCGACAACTTCCAGACAGGCCGGCGGGTGAACATCGAGCCGCTGCTGGGCAATCCGCTGTTTTCGTTGCTGCGCCATGACGTCATCAACCCATTGCACTACGACCTTCGGCCCACCCAGATATACAACCTGGCGTGTGCTGCCTCGCCGCGCCTGTACCAGGCCGATCCGGTCCATACCCTGAGAACTTGCGTCTATGGCGCCTTCAACCTGCTGGAACTGGCGCGCCGTTCGGGCGCGCGGGTACTGCAGGCTTCGACCAGCGAAGTGTACGGCGACCCGCACATGCACCCTCAGTCCGAATCCTATCGAGGCAACGTCAATATGGTGGGGCTGCGCTCGTGCTATGACGAGGGCAAGCGCTGCGCGGAGACCTTGTTCTCCGATTACGGCCGCCGCAAGCGGGCGGTCGTGAAGATCGCCCGCATATTCAATACATATGGTCCCGGAATGGCGCAGGACGACGGGCGGGTCGTCTCCAATTTCGTGACCCAGGCCTTGAAGGGCCTGGACCTGACCATATACGGCGACGGCAGCCAGACACGTTCGCTTTGCTATGTGGACGACATGATCGACGGCCTGATCAGCCTGATGAACAGCGCTGAATCCTTTCAGGGGCCGGTGAATCTGGGCAACCCCGTGGAAGCCACGGTGCTGGACATCGCCAGCGAGGTCAGGCGGCTGGCCGGGGCAGAAGTTGACTTTGTATTCGAGCCGCGCCCCGCCGACGATCCCGAGCAGCGCTGCCCCGATATTTTGCTGGCCCAGAGACATCTGGGCTGGGCGCCCTCTACCCGCATGGAGACCGGGTTGAGCAAGACCGTCGATTATTTTTCCGGCGTGCTTGCCTCTGCTTCCGACCGGGCGATGAGCCGCCGCGTGTCCGGGCCCGCCCGGGCCTGAGACCCGCCCCCGGGCCACTGAGCACTAGACCCCGGGCCATTTAATACCCGCCCCTGGCCTCGCTACGCAAGCCCCCGGAAATTCCGGAGCGGCTGGTCTGCAAACCGCTTTTCAACAGGCCGGCCGGCCTCTGTATGGCGATGAATATTTCTTTTGAAATCAGCCTATTGCGATGTTGATACGCAAGAATAAGAAAAGCTGTATATCATTAGGTTTCAATTGTCATACCGCTTTACTCCTGTATTATTTTAGAACGCGTACCATAGCTTTAACTAGAAAAAATCCCAGCCGACCCTTTGGTCTCGCGGGCGTTGACGGCGCGGGCTGCGCCAATGGTTTCCACACGACTATGTCTTACCTACTTGTTGTCGAAGACGAAGCCGAAACCCGGCAACTGATTGCAGAGATAGCCGCCGAAGAGGGCTATGACGTCGAGCAGGCCGCAGATGTCAGGCAAACGCGTATCCTCATCGAACGTCGCCGGCCCGATGTCATTCTGCTTGACATGCAGTTGCCCGACGGCAATGGCATGGAACTGTGGCTGGATCTGCAGCTTTCCGACACAAAGGTGGTGTTCATCACCGGCCACTCTACCGTAGACAGCGCCATACAGGCTCTGCGCTGCGGGGCAATCGACTATCTGCAAAAACCCATAAGCCTTCGCCGGCTCAAGGGCGTGCTGGGCGAGCTCAAGACCCTGATGCATGCCGATCCCGTCGCCGGCTCGGAAGACTGCTTTGCAAAGATCATAGGCCAGTCTCCGGCGATCGACCTGCTGTGCGCGCATATTGAAAAAGTAGCGCCCACCCAGGCTACGGTGCTGCTGGTGGGCGAAAGCGGCACGGGCAAAGAACTGGCCGCCGAAGCCATACATCTGGCCAGTTCACGCCACGCCAAGCCCTTCATGCCGGTCAATTGCGGGGCCATATCGCCCAACCTGATCGAAAGCGAGCTTTTCGGCCACGAAAAAGGCAGCTTCACAGGGGCCGACCGCCAGCACAAGGGCTATTTCGAACGTGCGTCCGGCGGAACCTTGTTCCTGGATGAAATCACCGAGATGTCCATGGAGCTTCAGGTGCGCCTGCTGCGGGTGCTTGAAACCGGACGCTTCATGCGAGTGGGTACGCACGAAGAAATCGAGGCCAATGTGCGTGTGGTGGCCGCCACCAATCGCAACCCCGAGCAAGCCGTGCAAGACGGTACATTGCGCGAAGACCTTTACCACCGTCTTAGCGTGTTTCCGCTGCAGCTGCCGCCCCTGCGCGAGCGCGGCGACGACGTAATACTGCTTGCCCAGCATTTTCTCGACGACCTCAATCGTGAGGGCAAGACCGCCAAGCGCTTCGGTCCCGAGGCCCTTGCCGCGATGCGCGGATATTCGTGGCCCGGCAATGTGCGCGAACTGCGCAACTTCGTGTATCGCAGCTATATTCTGGCCGACGATCTCATCAAGGGCGATTTCAATGCTTTCGATCTTGACGAGCAGGCGCCGACGCAGGGCGCCGAAATCCTGGTTCCCGTGGGGGTGCCGCTTGCCGACGCAAATCGGCAATTGATTCTGGCTACGCTGAGGCAATGCGGCGGTGTCAAGAAACTGGCTGCCGAAACCCTGGGCATCAGCATCAAAACGCTCTACAACCGCCTGGAAGAATACGGCGAGCTTTCCGAAACGGCCGATCAATAAGGCCTGCGCAGGCACCCTCGTCAGCGGCGGCGTCCGCCCAGTTTCAATGCAAACGCAATGCCGTACAGGCCGGCCAGGCCTATAAGCAGTTGGGCAAGGCGCGAGGCGGCCGTTCCATTGCCCAGTGCCGCACCGATCAGATCCAGGTTGAGCAGGCCTACCAGGCCCCAGTTCAAGCCGCCCACGATCAGGATGATCAGGGCTATCCAGTCCAGCAGCGACAGCGTCATCAAGGGTACGGTTGACGCTAGGTCGTTGACGGGCGGCTCGGCATCGTTCATGAAGTCCTCCTTTTCTCAGCATACTTTCATTACATGGCTTGCGGCCATTGCCCCGGCCTGGACGAAAGCGGGCGCCCCATGTTCAAGCAAGCCTTGTTCCCGCTGGCGGACCCGCCTTTGTAGCCGGGCCCGGGGCGGCGCAAATTCGAGGCCTGGGGCGTGGCTAGCGGGCCCGGAACTTGCAGCGCAAAGCGTCCATCGACCATTTTCGATCCATACAGACAAGGAGTGACGTCATGGCCACGAACGACCAGAGCGGCTTGGATGCCGCCGACCTGCGGCGCCTGCAGGAAGACCCCCGTACCAATCCTCGCATAGGGCCCAGCGATTCGTCGGACACGGCCAGCGAATTGCCCGACAGTTTCCCGGATACCGACAGCGATCGTCGCAGCACGGGCGAGCGGGCCTCTGTCGAGAACCGGCGCGATCCGGCGGGGGACGACGTGGAGCCGGACAAAGTGGTGCCCGAGGACGAGGCCGGCCTTGCGCATACACCGCCCGATCCAGAGCGCAACGGCGGATGACGCGATCGGCCACGGTGGGCACGTAGTTTGCTCAGAAGGGATCGGCATCGATCACTTGGAGAACACTGTGGCGCTGAAAATACTGGCGGTAACTTCCGAAGCATTTCCCTTGGCCAAGACCGGCGGGCTGGGCGACGCCGTGAGCGGCATGGCCGGCGCCATCGATGCCATGGGCACCGACCTTACCATCATGCTGCCCGCCTATCGCGGCGTGCGCAAACGCCTGGCCCATGCCCAACGGCTGGGACGCCTGAACGGGCTGCCGGGGGGCGATGCGCATTTGGTAGGCGGATATTGCCCCGAATCGGGGTTGAGGATACTGCTGCTGGAAAACGACGCGCTCTATGATCGCGAGGGGCTTTACGTGGATGCCGCCGGTGTCGAGTATCCCGACAGCGCCCAGCGCTTTGCGGCGCTCTCGCTTGCCGCGGCGCGTGTGGCGGCGGGAGTACCCGGAGTGGCGGTGCCCGATGTGCTGCATGCGCACGACTGGCATGCGGCTTTGGCACCCTTGGCGCTGCGCCAGTTCGGCGTCACGGGTGTCCGCAGCGTGCTGACCTTGCACAATGTCGCGTTCCAGGGATGCTACCCGGCCGGCTTGGCCGATCAAACCGGCATAGAACCATCGCTGTGGGCTTCGGGCGGCTTGCTGCGTGGAGACTGCATCAACTTCCTGCATGCGGGTATTGCATGCGCCGACAAAATCACCGTCGTCAGCACGAATTACGCGCGGGAAATATTGACGCCCGAGTTCGGCTGCGGGCTGGACGGGCTGTTGAAGGCGCGCCGCGCCGACCTGCTTGCCATACCCAACGGTATCGATGCTTCGTTGTGGAATCCTGCATGCGATACCTATTTGCGCGGCTGCCATTTCGATGCCGATGACTTGCGGAACAAGGCGCTGTGCAAACGCCGGCTGCAGGCGAAATTCGGACTGAACGAATCGCCCCGGACGACATTGCTTGCCATGGGAAGCCGGCTGACCGGACAGAAGATGGCCGACGTGGCGGTCCACGCCTTGTCGCGCGCCCTGCAGGCTCATCCGGACCTCCAGGTATGCGTGATCGGATGCGGGGAAAAGGACATCGAGGCGCGAATGCGCGAGCTGGCGGAACGGCATCCGGGCCGCTGCGCCGTACACATAGGCTATTCCGAGGACATCGCCCACCTGTTGCATGCGGGGGCGGACGTGTTGCTGCACGGCAGCCGCTTCGAGCCTTTTGGCCTGACTCCTTTATATGCGATGCGTTATGGAACCATACCCATCGGCTCGCGGGTAGGAGGCATGGTGGACACCATCGACGACCCGGGATGGACGGCGGGAGACGAGGCGATGTGCGCGGCCACCGGTTTGCTCTTCCCGGGCGACGGCGAGGACGATATGTGCGCCGCCATCGACCGCGCCATGCGTTTGCGGGGCAGCCAGACCATCTGGCGCCGAATGCAGCGCAATGCCATGCGAAAGGACTTCAGCTGGGAGCGCGCAGCCCCCGCCTACGTGCAGTGCTACCAGGCGCTTTGCCACGAGGTGGAGCGCATGGAACAGCGCCAGGGTTCCGCGCGGCCGTCGGTGCATGCGATGCCCGCTCATGCGGCCGCGCGCCATAGGGGTATTGCGGCCGGTTCGCGTCTTCAAGGGCTGAGCCTGGCGGGCGCGCCGGCCCGGGCCGAGCTGCTTCCACGCGTGAGCGGCGCGTCTGTCGCCTGAGCGGAATCCGGCAGGGCGCGCCGCCTTGCGCGGCGCAGGGACGAGGCCTATGAACGAATCTCCAATCACCCCACGCGAATCCGATCGCATTCTATTGGTGGATGCGCCGGAGCAGGCCTGGGACGATTCCGCCTGGAGACGGACATGCCGCCAAGCGAGAGCGCTGGGCTTCAACGGCATCATGGCTGCATGCGGTCAGGCGCGGCACCCGCGCGCGGCGGGGACGGCCGAAGACATGGCCGACCCGGACGTGCACGAGACCATGGATCACACGCTGGCGAGGCTGGCGGCTGTGTGCGCCGAAGAAGCCTTGCACTTTTATCTCGATGTGGCGCCGGCGGACATTGCTTTGCCGAGCGATCGGACGAAGTGCCTCGCCCAATGGCTGGCGGTGGGGGTAAGGGGATTTTGCTGCAGGCACGTGGAGAGGTCGGCGCCTGCCGACTGGAGGAACCTTATTGGCGAAGTGCGCGGCAGGGCCGCAGGCGGCAGGTTCCTGGCCTGGACGCCGGGCATGAGCGCCGAACAGGTGAAGGCTCTGCGCGGGGCGGGATTCGACGCCACCTTTCTTTCGCTTCCGTGGTGGGACTTCCGTTCCAGCTGGCTGGTGGAAGAACACGCCCGCCTGAGTGCCGTGGCGCCCGTCATTGTCCCTGTAACCGCCGACGGGCCGGCCTGCCTTCAGGCCGACGCCGGCGATCCCGACACGGCGTGGCGCCGATGCATCTGGACGGCAGCGGTCAGCGGCAGCGGGGTGCTCGTGTCCGACCGCGTATTGCGGGCGGGCGCGGTCGATGAGTTGCGCGCCATGAACGAGTGGCTGGGAACCCGGCGCGACGACGGCGAAGCCCTGGCCTTGCTGACGGGCCCCCTGAGCGCCTGCACGGCCCTGATCAAGGGCGGGGCGGGCGTGGTCCTGAATCCGTCTTCCGAGCGGAAGGCAGCCGTGGACTGGCCGTTGCTGCGGTCCCGGCTGCCGGACGGATACTCGGACATACAGCTGCCCTGCGCCGAAGCCCATGCAAGCCTGGCGCCGGCCGCCTGCCTGCGCTTTATGGCGCGCCGCACCTTGCCCGTGCGCCCTGCCTCTTCCAGCATGGCCGAAAAGCGCAAGCTGGGCCTGGGTGTAATGAGCGCATCCCGCATCGCGATTGAAAGCGTCGAGCCCCTGGTGGACGGAGGCCGTTTTGCGATCAAGGCCACTCCGGGCCAGGCCGTAGGCATAGAGGCGGATATTTTCATGGACGGCCACGACCGGCTTGCCGCATGTGTCGCATGGCGAGCCGCGGACGAGTCGGGCTGGCAGGAAGTCCGCATGGAGCCCCTCGGCAACGATCGATGGCGGGCGGTCTTTACTCCCGCGCGCCTGGGCCGGCATGTGTTCGTCATCAGGGCATGGCTTGACAGCTGGGAGTCGTACCGCATCGCGACGCTCAAGAAGTGCGATGCCGGCGCCGACATCGCGCTGGACCTGCTGGAGGGACAGGCGCTGCTGCGTGATGCCGCGCATCGCGCCCGCCGCCAGTCGTCCGAAGGCGCCCGCACGCTTCAAGAGGTGCTGGATGCCGGCGAGTTGGACGCCGGCGCGCTGCTGTCCGATGCAACGGCGCAAGCCATGTCGCAGATGGACGCCAGGCCCTTTGAAACCATGTCCGACGAAGTCCATGTGATGGTCGAGCGGCGCAAAGCAGGCTTTTCAAGCTGGTATGAACTGTTCCCCCGCTCGCAAGCCGCGGTGCCGGGCCGGCACGGCACCTTCCAGGATGTGCGCGGGCGTCTTGCGGCGATCCGGGGCATGGGTTTCGACGTGCTGTATTTTCCGCCGATACATCCCATAGGCAGGACGAATCGCAAGGGCCGCAACAACGCCCTGACGGCTGCGGCCGGCGACCCGGGCAGCCCCTATGCCATTGGTTCGGAAGAGGGCGGGCACGATGCCCTTCATCCGCAACTGGGGTCGCTGGACGACTTCAAGGAACTGCTGGACGACGCGCGCGGGCACGGCCTGGAAGTGGCCCTGGACTTCGCCATTCAGTGCTCGCCCGATCATCCGTGGCTGGCGGAGCATCGCAACTGGTTCAACTGGCGGCCCGATGGCTCGCTGCGCTATGCAGAGAACCCGCCCAAGCGCTACGAGGACATCGTGAACCCCGATTTCTACCAGGGTTCGCAGCCCAAGCCCCGGGCATCGCTGTGGCGCGCGCTGCGCGACATCGTGCTTTACTGGATAGAGCAGGGCGTGCGCATCTTCCGGGTCGACAACCCGCATACCAAGCCGCTGCCGTTCTGGGAGTGGATGCTGGGAGAAATCCATGCGCGGCACCCCGATGTGATCTTCCTGTCCGAGGCTTTCACGCGGCCGCGCATGATGCATCGCCTGGCCAAGCTGGGCTTTTCGCAGTCCTACACTTACTTCACCTGGCGCAACGACAAGCGCGAGCTCACCAGCTATATGGAAGAGCTTGCCTCGTCGCCCCTGGCTGAATCCTTTCGCCCGAATTTCTTCGTCAATACGCCCGACATCAATCCTTATTTCCTGCAGGCTTCGGGGCGGGCCGGCTTCCTGATACGCGCGGCATTGGCCGCCACGCTGTCGGGCTCGTGGGGGGTATACAGCGGCTTCGAACTCTGCGAAGCGCGAGCCCTGCCCGGCCGCGAGGAGTACATGGACTCCGAGAAGTACGAGCTGCGCTCATGGGATTGGGACAGGCCGGGCAACATCATTGCCGAGATCTCTCGCTTGAACCGCATCCGCCAGGCCAATCCGGCCCTCTGGACGCATCTGGGCGTGCGCTTCCATACCGTCCACGACGACGAAGTCCTGTTCTTTTCCAAGACGACGCAAGAGGGCGACAACATCGTGCTGGTGGCGGTCAGCCTTGACCCTCACTCGAGCCGGAGGGCCTGGCTGGAACTGCCCCTGTGGTCGTGGGGACTGGCGGACGACGCCCATCTGCAGCTCGACGACCTTTGCACCGAAGCGCAGTTCGAACTGCATGGCAAGCATCAGGAGATCGAGCTGACGCCCGAGCGGCCCTATCTCGTCTGGCGAATAAGGAGTTTGGGATGACGAAGCGGAGCGACGCCGGGTCCACGTCCGCCAAGCGCGGTTCCGTACCTGTATCGCGCAATGAGCCGGGCTGGTACAAGGACGCCGTTATATACCAGCTGCATGTGAAGTCGTTCCACGATGCCGATGGCGACGGCGTGGGTGACTTCCAGGGCCTGATCTCGAGGCTGGACTACATTGCCGAACTGGGCGTGGACACGGTCTGGCTGCTGCCTTTCTATCCTTCCCCCAGGCTTGACGACGGCTACGACATTGCCGACTATCGCAACGTGCATCCCGACTACGGCAGCCTGGCCGATGTGCGGCGCTTCATCAGGGCGGCCCATGCGCGAGGCCTGCACGTGATCACCGAGCTGGTGGTCAATCATACGTCGGACCAGCATCCCTGGTTCCAGCGGGCCAGGCATGCGCGGCCCGGCTCGGCGGCGCGCGACTACTACGTATGGTCCGACAATGACCAGGCCTACGCCGGCACGCGCATCATCTTCTGCGACACTGAAAAGTCGAACTGGTCCTGGGACCCTGTGGCGGGCGCCTATTTCTGGCATCGCTTCTACTCGCACCAGCCCGATCTCAACTACGACAACCCCCGGGTGCTGAAGGAGATCATCGGGGTCATGCGTTTCTGGCTTGACATGGGCGTAGACGGCCTGCGGCTGGACGCCGTGCCCTATCTCGTCGAGCGCGAGGGCACCAACAACGAGAACCTGCCCGAAACCCACGACGTGCTGCGCCGGATTCGGGCGGTGATGGACGAGCATTATCCCGATCGCCTGCTGCTGGCCGAGGCCAACCAATGGCCCGAGGACGCGCAGGAATACTTCGGCAAAGGGGACGAATGCCACATGTCCTTCCATTTTCCGCTGATGCCGCGCATGTACATGGCCATAGCCCGGGCCGACCGCTTTCCCATCACCGACATCATGCGCCAGACGCCGCCCATACCGGAGAGCTGCCAATGGGCGATTTTCCTGCGCAATCACGATGAGCTCACTTTGGAAATGGTCACCAGCAGCGAGCGCGATTACCTTTGGGACTTCTATGCGGCCGACCGGCGCGCCCGCATCAATCTGGGTATCCGCCGCCGCCTGGCGCCGCTTCTGCAGCGCGACAGGCGGCGCATAGAACTGATGAACAGCTTGTTGCTGTCCATGCCCGGCACGCCGGTGCTGTATTACGGCGATGAGCTGGGCATGGGCGACAACATCCACCTGGGCGACCGCGACGGCGTACGCACGCCGATGCAATGGACGCCCGATCGCAATGGGGGCTTCTCACGCGCCGACCCCGAACACCTCATCCTGCCCCTGCTGATGGGGCCTTTGTATGGCTACGAGGCGGTCAATGTAGAGGCGCAGCAGCGTGACGCCCATTCGCTGCTGAACTGGACGCGGCGCATGCTGGCCAAGCGGCAGCAGACCCGCGCGTTCGGAAGGGGCGGCCTGCGTTTCATCTTTCCGGGCAATCGCAAGGTGCTGGCCTATCTGCGCGAATACCAGGATGAAGTCCTGCTTTGCGTCGCCAACCTGTCGGATGCCTCGCAGCCCGTGGAGCTCGACCTGGGTCAGATGGCCGGGAGGGTGCCGGTGGAGCTTCTGGGCGGAACGCCGTTTCCGTCGATCGGCGAGGCGCCCTATATGCTGACCTTGCCGCCCTATGGCTTTTATTGGTTCGAGTTGAGTACCTCGGCTTCGTCCCCCTCGTGGCATACGGCAGTGCCGGACCAGGCGCCCGACTATGTCACGCTGGTCCTGCGCCGTGCGGCGTCGGGGCCGCGGCTGCTGGACGAGTCGCGCAAGGCCCTGTGCCAGGAAGTCCTGCCGCCGTATCTCGCCAGGCAGAGGTGGTTCCCTCAAGACGGGCCTGTCGGGCGCGTGGCACTGGGCTACGCCGTGCCGCTGGCCGGCGACCCCGACCTGGTGCTGTGCGAACTGGACGTCGGCCAAGGGCAGGGCGGCCAGGCCTATTTCCTGCCCATGGCCATGCTGTGGGGCGAGGCGGCTACTCCGCTGCAACAGCAGCATGGACTGGCGCGCGTGCGGCGTACCGCCGAAACCGGCCTGCTGGTCGACGCTGTAAGCCTGCCGCGCTTTGCGCTGGCCATGCTCGACTGCTTCAGGGCGGGTGTCAGCTTGCCGCTGCCGGGCGAAGAGGCCGGCCGTCTCGAGTTCCATGCGGAAGAGGGGCTGACCGGGCTTGCCGACATCGAGCCTGACGACATCGGCTGGTTTCGAGGAGAACAGTCCAACAGCTCGCTGCTGCTGGGCGAAACGGCGGTGCTGAAGCTGTTGCGCCACGTCGTGGCGGGCGAGCACCCCGAAGCCGAAATGACGCGCTATCTTACCCGGGCGGGCTATGCCAACAATGCCGCCCTGCTGGGCGAACTGAGGCGGGTGGGCGACGACGGCACGCCGCGCACCCTGGCCCTCTTGCACGCGCGCATTCCCAACCAGGGCGACGCCTGGAGCTGGACCAACGATTACCTGCGCCGTTCGCTCGAGAGCGCGGCGCTTACCGGAGAAAGCCGCAGCGATTACCGGGAGGACCTGGCGGGATATACCGCCGTGGCCGAGACCATAGGCGTCAGGCTGGCCCAGATGCATGCCATGCTGGCGGATGCCGGCGAAGATCCGGCCTTCGCGCCGGAACGCGCCACGGCGGCCGATGCGCGCCGCTGGGCCAAGGACATCCGGGCGATGGTGCAGGCGGCGATTGCGTCGGCCTGGCGCCATCGAGAGCGGCTGCCTGCCGCAGGCCTGGCTCAGGCCGAGGCCTTGCGCAAGCAGCAGGCAAGCCTGCTTAAGCGGGTGGACGCTGCGGCGGCACGGTTGAGCGGGCATTGGCGCCTGCGCATACACGGAGACCTGCACCTGGGCCAGGTGCTTATCGCCCAGAACGATGTGTACTTCATCGATTTCGAGGGCGAGCCCGATCGGCCGCTGGAGGCCAGGCGCAGCAAGGCAAGCCCCTGGCGCGATGTGGCGGGTTTGTTGCGTTCCATAGATTACGCGGCGCACGGGTTCACCGAGCCCGAACCCGCGGCCGAGCCGGCCGCCGGCCCGCAGGCTGCATCCGAAAAGACCGGCGACAACGTGGACGGTAGTTCTTTGGCGCTGCCGGCTGCCCAGACCACGCGCGAACGGCACGCCCGGCTGCTGGAGCAGTTCCGTGAAAGCGCACGCGACGCGTTTCTGGACGGCTACCGCAAGGCGGCGCTCGACTCGCGGCCCGAACTGCTGGATGAGTCCACGGACGGCATATTGCTGGACCTTGCCCTGTTGGAGAAAGCCGCATACGAGGTGTGCTACGAGGCTGCGCACCGGCCCGACTGGCTGCCGATTCCGCTGCAGGGCCTGACGCGCATTGCGGAAGGCCTGCTGAGCCCGGCCTCTTCCGACGCTACGGAGGGCGATCATGGCTGATGCACGGCGGGAGCACGATTTCGGCCCTTTGCTGGGCGAACTGGACATTCATCTGCTGGCCGAGGGCCGCCACGAGCAGCTGGCCGATTGCCTGGGCGCACATCCTTGTTCGATCGAGGGGGTGGCCGGTACGAGGTTCGCGGTCTGGGCTCCCAATGCCCGCGGCGTATCCGTGGTGGGCGACTTCAATGCCTGGAATGGCGGCAGGCATCGCATGCGCCTGAGGCGCGAGTGCGGCGTATGGGAAGCGTTCGTGCCGGGCGTGGCCGCCGGTGCGCTGTACAAGTTTGAAATCACCGGCCGGGACGGCCGCTTGCTGCCCCAGAAGGCGGATCCGCTCGCGCGCAAGACCGAGCCTCCTCCTGCGACGGCCTCGGTCGTGGCCCCGGCCGAAGCATTCGAATGGAGCGATACGGAATGGCTCTCGCAGCGAGGCCGGCTTCAGGCGCCCGATGCGCCGATTTCCATTTATGAAGTTCATATGAGCTCGTGGAGGCCCGCCGCCGGAAGCGGCGCGCCATGGCGTGAACGCGGTCCGGCCCTTATCGATTATGCGTGCTCCATGGGATTTACCCATATCGAGCTGCTGCCCGTCATGGAGCATCCGTTCGGCGGTTCGTGGGGCTATCAGCCGCTGGGCCTGTTCGCGCCCTCGGCGCGCTGGGGGGAACCCGCCGATTTCGCCTGGTTCGTGAACGTCTGCCATTGCGCCGGCCTGGGCGTGCTGCTTGATTGGGTGCCGGCCCACTTTCCTTCGGACCCGCACGGCCTGGCGTGCTTTGACGGAACTGCCCTGTACGAGCACGCCGATCCGCGCCAGGGCCGCCACCCCGACTGGGACACGCTGATCTACAACTTCGGCCGCAATGAGGTGCGCAACTTCCTGATCGCCAGCGCGCTGGAGTGGCTGCGGCGCTATCACGTGGACGGGCTGCGGGTCGACGCAGTGGCTTCGATGCTGTACCTGGACTACAGCCGCGAGCCGGGGCAGTGGACGCCCAACTACCGCGGCGGGCGCGAGAACCTCGAGGCGGTCGACTTCCTGCAGACATTGAACGACAGCGTTCGGCGCCTGTGTCCCGGCGCCATCATGGTGGCCGAGGAATCCACGGCATGGCCCGGCGTGACGGCCGCAACGAAGGACGGCGGCCTGGGCTTCGACTACAAGTGGAACATGGGATGGATGCACGATACCTTGCGCTACATGAGCCGCGAGCCCGTGCATCGCAAGCATCACCATGACGACATGACCTTCGGAACGGTGTATGCCTGGACGGAACGTTTCATCCTGCCGCTTTCCCACGATGAAGTCGTGCACGGCAAGGGGTCCCTGCTTGGCAAGATGCCCGGCGATCGCTGGCAGCGCTTCGCCAACCTGCGCGCCTACTACGCCTACATGTGGACCCAGCCGGGGCGCAAGCTGCTGTTCATGGGCGGAGAATTGGGGCAAGAGGCCGAATGGAACCACGATGCCTTCTTGCGCTGGGAGGCCACGGGCGACCCCATGCACGCCGGCATCCAGGCACTGGTGAAGGATCTGAACACCTTGTATCGCGAGTGGCCGGCGCTGCACGAATCGGATGGCGATCCGGCCGGATTCGCCTGGCTGATAGGCGACGACCGCGACAACAGCGTGTTCGCCTACGAGCGGCGCGGCGGCGGCCAGACGGTTCTGGCGGTGTGCAACATGACGCCGGTGCCCCGGCATGCCTACCGCATCGGCGTTTCCAGGCCAGGGGGCTGGCGTGAAGCGCTGAATACGGACGCCGACGCATACGGCGGCGGCAACGTCGGGAACGCCGGCGGGGTCCGCACACGGCCCGAACCCGCCCATGGCCATCCGCAATCCCTTTCCCTGGTGCTGCCGCCTCTGGCAGCCCTGATTCTTGTTTCCGAGGAGTAGGGCCATGAGTGATGCAAGCGCCGACAAGCTGCTTCCGGGCCGGCCATATCCGCTGGGGGCCTCGAGCGACGGTCTGGGGGTGAACTTTGCCGTCTTCTCGGCCAATGCCACGAGGATGGACCTATGCCTGTTCGATGCGCGCGGCCGCAAGGAGATCAGGCGCCTGCCCCTGCCCGAATGCACGGACGAAGTCTGGCACGGCTACCTGCCCGACGCCCAGCCCGGGCTGGTCTACGGCTATCGGGCTCATGGTCCCTATGACCCTGCCAACGGCCATCGATTCAATCCGCAGAAACTGCTGCTCGATCCGTATGCAAAGCAATTGACCGGCGCCCTGCGCTGGTCGGACGCCCTGTTCGGCTATCGCGTCCAGCACCCGCGCATGGATCTGAGCCTGGACAGGCGCGACAGCGCGGCCTGGGTGCCCAAGGCTGTCGTCTCCGACGACGGATTCACATGGGGCGGCGCGGAATCGCCTTTCGTGCCCTGGGACGACACCTTCATCTACGAGGCGCATGTCAAGGGTGTTTCCATGAGACGCAGCGACGTCCGCGCCGACTGGCGCGGCACGGTCGAGGCGCTGGCCCATCCGGCCTTCATCGAGCATCTGCTCAAGCTGGGCGTGACGACGCTGGAGCTGCTGCCTGTGCATGCCGCGCTCGACGATCATTTTCTGGTGGAGCGCAGCCTGCGCAATTATTGGGGCTACAACACGCTTGCCTATTTCGCGCCCGAGCCGCGCTACCTGGCGTCGGCGGGAACGAACTCGCTGCGCATGGCGATCAGGCGGCTTCATTCGGCGGGCATCGAGGTGATACTGGACGTCGTCTACAACCACACCGCCGAAGGCAACGAGCTTGGGCCCACGCTGTCGTGGCGTGGCCTGGACAACGCCAGCTATTATCGGCTGGTGCCCGGTGAAGAACGCTACTACATCAACGACACGGGTTGCGGCAACACCGTCAATCTCTCGCATCCGAGGGTGCTGCAGATGGTAATGGACTCTTTGCGGCATTGGGCGCAAAGCTATCGGGTGGACGGTTTTCGTTTCGACCTGGGGGTTACCCTGGGCCGCGAGGGCACGGGCTTCGACCCAGGGTCCGGGTTCTTCGACGCCATACTTCAGGACCCGGTCCTGTCGCGGCTGAAGCTGATTTCAGAACCCTGGGACACCGGCCCGGACGGCTACCAACTGGGCCAGCATCCGCCGGGCTTTGCCGAGTGGAACGATCGCTATCGCGACAGCTTGAGGCGTTTCTGGCGCGGCGACGGCGAACAGCGCGGAGAGCTTGCCGCCTCTCTCAGCGCTACGCCGTCCCTGTTCGATCACCGCCATCGCCGGCCCTGGGCGTCGATCAATTTCCTGGCGTCGCACGATGGCTTTACCGCGGCCGACGTCGTCAGCTATTGCGAGAAGCACAATGAAGACAATGGCGACGACAACGGCGACGGTCATGCAGAGAACTACAGCTTCAACTGGGGCGTGGAAGGGCCGTCGACCGATGAAAGCGTGAACCGGACACGAAGCAGGGCGCTGAAGTCCATGCTGGCCACCCTGCTGGTCTCCGACGGCACGCCAATGCTTCTTGCCGGCGACGAATTCGGCAACAGCCAGCAGGGAAACAACAACGCCTACTGCCAGGACAATGAATTGTCCTGGCTGGACTGGAGCCAGGCGGACAGCGAGGAAGGGCGCGTGCTGACGAATCTCGTATCGGCCGCGCGGGCCCTGCGCCGCGCTCATCCTTCCCTGCGCCGCGACCGCTTCGATGACGACGGAGCCGAGCTTGCGCCCGGCATCAGGCGCGCTGCGTGGTACGACATGGACGGCTGCGAAATGAGTGAAGAGGCCTGGGCCTATCCCGAAGGAAGGGTGCTGGGGTTTCAGCGCGCGGCCAGGAGCGCGGACGGCGAACTCGATGTGACCCTGCTTCTGGTCAATGGGGGAAGCGACGAAATCGAGTTCGTTCTGCCCGCCTTGCCCTGCCGGTGGTATCTTCGGCTCGACACTGCCGCCGACCGCCCGGGCGGCGCCGAGATTCGCACACCAGAGGTGCCGGTTCACCCCCATGGGCTTGTCGTGCTGGCAAACAACCAGGGCGGCGGGCGATGAACACGGGCCCTTCGGCGGCGCTGTCCAGAAAAGAGGACGCCGGCGGCCAGCTCTATGGCTTTGGCGCCGTGCCGCTCGGGGGCGGCGACACGCGTTTTCGCCTGTGGGCGCCGGGCGCGAGGGAAGTTGCATTGCTCATCCGGGGCCAGGAACCCAGGCCCATGACCGCCACGCACGATGGATTTCACGAGCTGGTGTGCCAGGCCCCGGCGGGCACCCTGTACCGCTTCGGCTTGCCCGACGGCTCCAGCGTTCCCGATCCCGCTTCGCGCATGCAGGACGGCGACGTGCACGACGCCAGCATAGTCTGTGATTCGGCGTCGTACTCTTGGCAATGTGGGCACTGGCGAGGCCGTCCGTGGACCGAAGCCGTACTGTATGAAGCGCATTGCGGCCTGGCCGGGGGCTTCGACGGGCTGCGCGCCCGGCTTCCCGAGCTGGCCCGGCTGGGTATCACGGCGGTGGAACTGATGCCGGTGGCCGATTTCCCGGGCCCGCGCAATTGGGGCTATGACGGTGTGCTGCCCTATGCGCCCGACCGCGCCTATGGCACGCCGGACGACCTGCGCAGGCTGATCGATGCCGCCCATGGCCTGCACATGATGGTCTTCCTCGATGTCGTCTACAACCACTTCGGCCCCGACGGCAATTATCTTTCCAGCTATGCGCCGGAATTCTTCAGGACCGACCTCGATACGCCCTGGGGGCCGGCAATAGATTTTCGGCGTCCGGAAGTGCGGCGCTTCTTTGCCGAAAACGCACTGTACTGGCTGCGCGAATATCGTTTTGACGGCTTGAGGCTGGACGCGGTGCACGCCATCAGTGACCGCAGCTGGCTGCCCGAAATGGCCGCTTTCGTGCGCAGGTCGATAGGCCCGAACCGGCAAGTGCATCTGGTGCTCGAGAACGACGACAATGCGGCCAGCCTGCTGGAACAGGGCTTCGATGCACAATGGAACGACGACGCCCACCACGTGCTGCATCATGTCCTGACCGGCGAACGTTCAGGCTACTACGCGTCTTATGCCGATGATGCGGGCGGCATGCTTGCCCGCGCGCTGGCCGAGGGTTTTGTCTTCCAGGGCCA
This sequence comes from Pusillimonas noertemannii, assembly GCF_003096595.1. Classification (GTDB taxonomy): domain Bacteria; phylum Pseudomonadota; class Gammaproteobacteria; order Burkholderiales; family Burkholderiaceae_B; genus Pusillimonas; species Pusillimonas noertemannii. Next base: position 342,515 of record NZ_QEKO01000003.1, read on the forward strand.
GGCCGACCCGCACAGGCAGGGCCGGCTGCGCGGCGAGCCCAGCGCCGGCCTGTCGCCCGAGCATTTCGTGTTCTTCCTGCAGAATCATGACCAAGTGGGAAACCGCGCGCTGGGCGAGCGCCTGATCAGTCTGGGCGTAAGGCAAAAGGCCTTGCGGGCGGCGGTTGCCCTGCAACTGCTGGTGCCGCAGATACCCCTGGTTTTCATGGGCGAAGAGCAGGGCGCCAGTACACCGTTTCTTTACTTCACCAGTCACACCCGCCCCGAGCTGGCGCGTGCCGTTCGCGACGGGCGGCGCAGGGAGTTCGCCGGCTTTCCGGGTTTTGCCGATGCGCATGCATTGCAGGGCATACCCGATCCAAATGATCCGGATACCTGGAGGCGCTCTCGTCCGCAGGCCGACGACGAGGCCGCCGCGGAAGCATGGCGGCGCTGGTATGAACAGCTGCTTGCGTTGCGCCGCGAATATGTCGTGCCGCGTTTGCGGGGCGCGCGCAGCATGGGAGCGCGGGCATTGGGGCCGAGCGCGGTATGCGCAACCTGGAAGATGGACGACGGCGCGCGCCTGACCATCCTCTGCAATCTGGGCGACGAAGCCTGCGAGTGCACGGAACTGGCGGGTCTGCCGCCGGATGCAGTGTTCTTCAGCGGCCCTGAAGACAGTGGCGAAGCGCGTGCCTTCCTGCAGCCGGGTCGGCTTCCGGCGCACTGCACGATCGCGGCGCTGGAATCCGAAGGAGGTTGAAGCGATGCCTGACTCGCATTCCAGCTTGTCTTCCTTGCATGCCCTGGCCGATGCGGTCGGCCTGGCCGCCACCTGGCAAGATGTGCACGGGCGCATGCGCACGGTGCCGGACGAGACGCTGAAGGCCTTGCTGGATGCGATGGGCCTGGAATGCGGCAATGGAGCGAGGCTTGAATGCAGCCTGAGGCGGTTGCGCGAGGAAGAGTCGCGGCTCGACGGAAGAATGATCGTGGCCGAAGCCGGCAAGCCCATCGTATTCCCGTACAAGGGGGCGATGCAGTACCGGCTGGAGTATGAGTCGGGCTCGGACGGTTGCGAGGGCGAGGCCGAACCGCAAGCCGACGGGAACGTCCGGCTTGCGGCCGTGGGTGTCGAGGGCTATCACTCTTTGCAGATAGGCAGGCACCGCATGCTGCTGGCGGTGACGCCGCGCCGTTGTGCGGGCCCGGCAGAGAGCAGCGGGCAGGGCCGCCCCTGGGGCATTGCGGCGCAGGTCTACAGTCTGCGCCGCCATCTTTTGGCCGGCGATGGGCAGGTGATGCGGGCGGCCGGAGGGGCGGGAGACTACGGCGCCCTGGCCGAACTCGCGCACCAGGCGGGCCGGCTTGGCGCCAGCGCCCTGGCCATCAGCCCGGTCCATGCCCTGTTCAGCGCCGATCCGCTGCGCTACAGCCCCTATGCCCCGTCCAGCCGTCTGTTCCTGAACACCGCCTACATCGACGTGCTGGGGCTGGGTGAAGACACTTTGCGTGCCGCCCTGGCCTCCTTGCCCGAGGCGGTGGCCGACATGGCGGCGGGGATGCAGTCAGCGGGGCCCGAGGGCTTGATAGATTGGCCTATTGTGCAGGCTGCGCGGCTGGCCGTGGCGCGCCAGCTCTTCCTGCTGGTTGAAAAGCAAGAGGACGGCGCCAGGCCGGCCTTCGAGGCATTTCGTCATGCGGGCGGCGAGGCCTTGCAGAGCCACTGCCTGTACGAAACCCTGCATGCGCATTACGCGCAGACGCTGGGTCCTGCCCACGGCTGGCAGGACTGGCCGGTGCCGATGCGCGATCCGAACGGCGCCGCCGCCCAGGCTTTCGCTCGCCAGTCCGCATCCGAGCTGCGCTTCCATGCCTTTTTGCAATGGCTTGCGCACGAAGGCCTGCGCAAGGCCCAGCGGGCGGCCCGGCATGCCGGCATGTCCATGGGGCTGATCGCCGACCTGGCCATAGGCACCGACGCGCGGGGCAGCCAGGCGTGGTGCGCGCCCCAGGACATTCTGCAGGGGGCGACGGTGGGCGCCGCCCCCGACCTGCATCACGCAATGGGCCAGGACTGGGGTCTGACCGCGTTTTCTCCGCGAGCCCTGCGCAAGAAAGGGTTCGGGCCCTTCCTGGCCATCTTGCGCCATGCATTGGCTCATGCGGGCGGCGTGCGCATCGACCATGTGCTCGGCCTGGCCAGAATGTGGCTGGTGCCGCAAGGCGCCTCGGCGGCGGAAGGGGCCTTTCTGCGCTATCCGCTGCACGATATGCTGGGGCTGGTGGCCCTCGAGTCTCGGCGCCACCAGGCCGTGGTCGTGGGTGAGAACCTGGGTACCGTTCCTTCAGGCTTCAATGAAGTGCTGCGCGACAAGGGCCTGCTGGGCACCCGCGTCCTCTGGTTCGAGCGCGAGACGGATCCGCCGCAGCGCTTCGTGCCGGTGCAAGACTGGCCGCCCGACTCCATGGCCACCACCACGACCCACGACCTGCCCACCGTGGCCGGATGGTGGCAGGGCCGCGATATCGATTGGTGGCATCGCCTGGGCCAGCTCGGCCCCGACGAGCTGAAGGCCGCCCATCGCGAACGGGAACACGACAGGAGCCTGCTGGCCTGCGCCCTGCCTTCGCGTCCCGATCCGCGAGGCGAAGCGCCGGTTTCCCAGGTGCTTGAATGGGTGGCGTCAAGCAGCGCGCCATTGTGCGTCTTTCCCATGGAAGACATGCTTGCCCTGGCGGAGCAGCCCAATATGCCGGGGTCGTCGGGCACGAGGGACGCCGGCCATCCCAACTGGCTGCGCCGCCTGCCCGAGGCCGCCGACAGGCTGTTTGCAAGCCCGGCCGCGTCAGAGGCGGTTCAGGCGGTGTGCCGCGGAAGGGGCCGGCCGTGAGCATTCCCCGGGCGACAGTACGTCTGCAGCTGCATGCCGGCTTCACCCTGGAAGATGCGCGGCGGCAAATACCTTATTACGCCAACATGGGCGCAAGCCACCTTTATCTTTCGCCCATATCCTGCGCCGTGCCCGGCTCGCTTCATGGCTACGATGTCACCGATCCCGGCCGTGTCAATCCGCAGCTGGGCGGCGAGCCGGCGCTGCGTGCGCTGTCCCAGGCGCTGCGGGCGCGCAGTATGGGCATACTGCTGGACATCGTGCCCAATCACATGGCCACCCATCCATGCAACGCCTGGTGGTGGGACGTGCTGGCAAGGGGCGAGCAAAGTCGCTACGCCCATTTTTTCGACATCGACTGGCGTCCGGCTGACAGAACGCTGCACGGCAAGGTGCTGGCTCCGTTCCTGGCGGCCGACTATGCCGCCTGCCTGCAGGCGGGCGAGCTGAGGCTGGTGCATGGCGGGCAGGGGGGCTATCTCATCCAGGCGGGCGGCGCGAGGTTTCCTGTGGCCGAAGGGACGCTCGATTGCGAAGCCGCCGACGTTCTGGCCGAGCATGACCCCGCATCCTTGACGGGCCGGCGGCGGCTGCATGATCTGCTCGAGCGGCAGCATTACAGGCTTTGCAACTGGCGCCGCGCGGCGGACAGCATCAATTGGCGCCGTTTCTTCGAAATCAGCGGGCTGATAGGGCTGCGTGTCGAAGAGCCTGAAGTATTCGATGCGGTGCACGAGCTGCCCCTGCGCCTGTACGGCGAAGGAATGGTGGACGGGCTGCGCATCGACCACGTCGACGGCCTGGCGCGGCCTTTGGCCTATTGCGAACGCCTGCGCGAGGCGATGCATGAAAGGCGGCCAGGCGGCGTGGGCGTGCAGGGGCGGCCCTGGCTGGTGGTGGAGAAAATCCTGGCCGTACAAGAGGTGCTGGACGAGCGCTGGCAGGTCGACGGCACGACCGGGTATGACTTCATGGACCAGGTCGCCGCCGTGCTGCATGATCCGCAAGGCGGCGTGCAGTTGGTCGAGGCATGGCGGCGGGTGACAGGCTGCGACGACGCGGCGGCCGATTACCTGCGCGAGGCGCGCAAATTGATGCTGCGCCGCCACTTTGTCGCCGAGCGCAACGCCCTGGTGCGCAGCGTGTACGGACTGCTGCGCCTGAGGGCGCAGCCGGGCGAGTGGACGCTGAAGGCGGTCGACCGTGTGCTCGAGGCCTATTTGGCCTGCTTTCCGGTCTATCGCAGCTATATAGAAGGCGCCACGGCCCGCGGCCCGGACAGGGCGATTATCGAAGGCGCCGCGGCCGAAGCGCGCATATACCTGGACCCCGCTTCGGGCATGCACCGCCTGCTGGATCTCATCACCGCCAGGCTGCTTGACGTTTCGCCCGGCGCGAACGAGGCGGACGGGCAATGCACGCATCGCCTCGACGAGGCGGCGTGCCGGCGGGAGGCGGTCCGGCGCTTCGAGCAGCTTACTCCGCCCCTGGCGGCCAAGTCCCTGGAAGACACCGTGTTCTACCGCTATGGGCCGCTGTTGTCGCGCAACGAGGTGGGTTCGGATCCGTCCGTTCTGGCCGAAAGCATCGGCGAATTCCATGCGCGCAACGCCAGGCGCGCCGCCCGCCATCCCTGCTCGCTGCTGGCAACGGCCAGCCATGACCACAAGCGCGGCGAAGACGCACGCGCCAGGCTGGCGGTGTTGAGCGAGCGGGTGGGCGACTGGCGGCGCGCCTGCGCGGAATGGGGCGCATGGCGCAACATGCCGGGTGATACGCCTTCGCGAAGCGCCGAGCGCTACATGCTGTGGCAGGCCCTGGTCGGCGCCTGGCCGCTCGATCTGCGGCTGGATGACGCCGAGGCGCTTGCGGGCTTTGCCGGCCGCATCGTGCAATGGCAGCGCAAGGCGCTGCGCGAGGCCAAAATTAACTCCAGCTGGTTCGAGCCCAATCTGGAATACGAGCGGGATTGCGCGCGGTATGTCCACGAGCTGCTGGGCTGGAGCCCGGCCCAGGCGCGGCTGCTCGCCGAGGCACTGGAATCGGGCCGGCTGGCCGAAGCACCGGGCGCGCATGATCCGGCCGGCGGCCTGCTTCGATCTTTTCATGATTTCGTGCAAGGCATTGCGCCGGCCGGTGCGGTGAACAGCCTGGCGCAGGCCGTGCTGCACCTGACTTCACCGGGGGTGCCCGACCTTTACCAGGGAACGGACTGGTGGGATTTCAGCCTGGTCGATCCTGACAACCGGCGCCCGGTCGATTACGAAGGGCGCCGCCAGGCCCTGGCCGCGACGGAGGCCGACGCCGACATGGCCGCGCTGCTGCAAACCTGGCGCGACGGCCGCATCAAGCAGGCCGTCATTCGCCGGGTGCTGGCTCTGCGCACCCACGACCCCGGAGTGTTCGCGCAGGGCGCCTACCTGCCGCTGGCAACGACAGGAAGGCGCCACGACCGCGTCATCGCCTATATGCGCCGGCTGGAGGGAAGGGAGGTGGTCGTGGCCGTACCGCGCCTGTGCGCGCATGCCGTAAAGGGTGGCGCGGATGCCTTGCCCCGCATCGATATGACTTACTGGGATGACACCGGTATCATGGTATCGGCCCCTGGCGGCCGTGACATGAAGGACATCTTTACGGGCAAGGTCCATTACGCCTCGCGCGACGCCGATCTGCCGGTCGGGAGCCTGTTCGCCGATCTGCCCTGCGCCGTGCTGGTGGCGGCCTGAGCCCGACTGCAATCACCCAGAATGTTAGGATACGTTTCATGGCTCAATATTTCGTCGTACATCCGCAAAACCCTCAGCCCCGCCTCTTGAAGCAGGCCAGCCAGTTTCTGGCCGATGGCGGGCTGGTGGCCGTTCCCACCGATTCCAGCTACGCGGTCGTGGCCCGCCTCGACGACAAAAGCGCCGCCGATGCGCTGCGCCGCCTGCGCGGTCTAGACGAGCGCCACCACCTTACGCTGTTGTGCCGCGACCTGGCTGAAATAGGCCATTTCGCCCGCGTCGACAACAGGCAGTACCGCTTCCTCAAGCTGGCCACCCCGGGGCCGTGGACCTTCATTCTCGAAGCCACGCGCGAAGTTCCGCGCCGCGTCTCCCACCCGTCGCGCAAGACCATCGGCATACGCGTGCCCGACCATAAGGTAACCCTCGACCTGCTCGAGGCCGCCGCTTCGCCCCTCATGTCCACCACCCTCATACCCGAAGGCGAAGACGACCCGCTCAACGACGCCCAGCAGATACTCGAGCGCTACGGCCACCAGCTCGCCGCCGTCATTGACGGCGGCGCCTGCCCCCTTACGCCCACCACGGTCATCGATCTCAGCGGCGCCGAGCCCGTCGTCACGCGCCGCGGGGGCGGAGACCCGTCCGTGCTCGGGCTCGATTGAAACTTTCTGCCCCGCGCGCCATCCAATGTTTTGTCCCTCCCTCATTCCCGCCGGGCCTTCCTGCCCGGCGATCATCCCCCTGCATATATGGATTCATTGATTCAAACCATTGCGGTTTACGCCCTGCCCGTGCTGTTCGGCATTACGCTGCACGAAGCCGCCCACGGCTACGTCGCCCGCATGTTCGGCGACCCCACCGCCTATCAGGCGGGGCGCATCAGCCTGAATCCGATCAGGCACGTCGATCCCATCGGGACAATAGCGGTACCCCTTTTCCTGCTGTTCAGCACCAAGCTGCTGGGTGGCGCAGGCATACTTTTTGGCTGGGCCAAGCCCGTCCCGGTCGACTGGGGGCGGCTGCGCAATCCCAAGCGCGACATGCTCTGGGTGGCGCTGGCGGGGCCGGCTTCCAACCTCGTCATGGCGGTGCTCTGGGCGATTTCGCTGCGCCTGCTCATCGCCAACGGGGCGTCGCCCGACGACTTCTGGGTGCTGATGGCCTTTGCGGGCATACAGATCAACCTGGTGCTGATGGCGCTGAACCTCTTTCCCCTGCCTCCGCTCGACGGCGGCCGCATCGTGTTCAGCCTGCTGCCTTCTCATCTGGCCTGGAAGTACGCCAAGCTCGAACCTTACGGGCTGCTCATCCTCATCGTGCTGATGCTGACAGGGGTTCTGTGGATGCTCTTGCGGCCCTTGATGGCCTTCGGCCAGACGGTCATTACCTGGTTCTTGTAAAAAACTGGGCGTCCGCGCGATATGCCGGCGCAGTTTATCCGGTAAACTTGCACGTTATAGTCGATTCAGGCGCCGTGCGCCTGGGGGTCTCCCGTCGGAGCTTTTTTCATCATGGCCAGCACAGAAAGCGCAGCACCCATATTCCAGGGCAGCTTGGTTGCCCTTGTCACTCCTATGCATCCGGACGGCAGCCTGGATTTCGACGCCTATCGAAAGCTGATCGACTGGCATGTCAAAGAAGGAACCGACGGGCTGGTGGTGGTCGGCACCTCGGGCGAGTCGCCCACGGTCAGCATGGAAGAGCATGCCGAACTCATCCGGGTGGCGGTCGAGCATTCGGCGGGGCGCCTGCCGGTCATCGCGGGCGTCGGCGGAAACTCCACCGACGAAGCCATAGAGCTCTCCCAATACGCCAAGAACGTGGGTGCGCAGGCGGGGCTGTCGGTCGTGCCCTACTACAACAAGCCCACCCAAGAAGGCATGTACCGGCATTTCAAGGCCTGCGCCGAAGCGGTCGACCTGCCCGTCGTCCTCTACAACGTACCGGGCCGCACCGTTGCCGACCTGTCCAACGAAACCATACTGCGCTTGGCCCAGGTGCCGGGCATCGTGGGGCTCAAGGACGCCACCGGTGACATCGCCCGGGCGGGCGGGTTGCTGCATCACAAGCCCGAAAGCTTCCAGGTGTTCAGCGGCGACGACCCCACCGCGGCTGCGCTCATCCTGCTGGGCGGCAAGGGCAATATCTCGGTTACCGCCAACGTCGCTCCCCGCCTCATGCACGAGCTGTGCATGGCCGCGCTGCAGGCCGATGTTCCGCGGGTACGCGAACTCAACGGCCGCCTCGCCGGTCTGAACAAAATGCTGTTTGTTGAATCCAACCCGATTCCCGTCAAGTGGGCCGTCGCCGAGATGGGGCTGTCTGCCTTGGGCTATCGTTTACCCTTAACCCCCCTGGACGAACGCTATCACGACGCCGTACGCGGCTCGCTGAAAGACGTGGGCTTGATTTGAAAATGACGAATATGCGTAGAAACAAACGCTGTGCCGCCCTGGCCGCCGGCCTGGGCCTTGTAGTGCTGTCGGGCTGCTCGACATGGAACCAACTGACGGGCAAAGAAGAATCCGTCGACTACCGCAGCACGGTGCCCAGTGCCGGAAACCCGCTCAGCATTCCTCCCGACCTTACCCAGGCCGGAAGCAATGCGCACTACCGGGCCCCCGAAGGCACCGCCACATTCAGCCAGTACTCGCAGAACGCCCAGCAGCAACAGGCCGCGGGCGCATCCAGCAACGTGCTGCCCACCAGCGACAGCGTCCGCGTCATGCGCGACGGCAACCTGCGCTGGCTGGTGGTCGATCAGCCCCCCGAAGAAATCTATTCCAAGGTCATCGACTTCTGGGGCGAGCAGGGCTTCACCATCTATTCGCAAAACCCCCGCGCGGGCCTGATCGAGACCGACTGGGCCGAGAACCGCGCCAAAGTGCCCGAAGGCTGGATCAAAAGCGCGCTGGGCGGCATTCTCGACTCGGTCTTCGACAGCGGCGAGCGCGAGCGCTTCCGCACGCGTCTCGAGCGCGTGAACGGCCGCACCGAGGTCTACATCAGCCATGACCAGATGGTCGAAACCGGCACCGCCGACGAAACCGGCTTCAAGTGGATCGAAGGCAAGGAAGACCCGGGCCTGAACGCAGCCATGCTGGCGCGCCTGATGGTGTTCCTGGGCACCGACATCGATCGCGCCCAGGCTCTGGTTACCCAGGCCGAAGCCGACCCCAACCGGGTCCAGGTCGAGCGTCCGGCCGAAGACCAGGCCTCGCTGCAGCTGAACGAATCGTTCGACCGTGCATGGCGCCGGGTGGGCGTGGCCATCGACAGCGCCGGTTTCTCGGTCGACGACCGCGACCGCTCCGCCGGCGACTACTTCGTGCGCTACCTCGACACCGATACCGGACGCAAGATCGAGCAGCCCAACTTCTTTGGCCGCCTGTTCGGCAGCAAGGGCACGTCCGAAGCCCAGGTGTACCGCATACACGTGGCCGAGCAGGGCGGTGTCTCGGTGGTCAGCGTGCTCGACCAGGCCGGCCAGGTCGATCAGTCCGACACAGCCAAGCGCATCATCAGCGTGCTGGCCAACAATATGTAGCGCCTATGCGGTAGGCTCAAATCAAAAGGGGCTTCCGGTTATCCGGAGGCCCCTTTTCCATCTGGATCCACAGTGTTCGCATCAGGCCTTGCCGTCGTCAGGCAGCGCCGAGGCGTGATAGCTTTTGATCAGCCACTGCCCCGTCAGCTTCTGTGCCGTAATTGAAAGGCACACGGGACGCAGCCGCCGGTCGGCCTCTACAAAGGTTACCTTGGCATGGCCCGAGACAATGTCGGGGGTCAATGAGATGGCTTCGATATCTTCAATAAGCGCACTGGTGCCGGCCGGCACCCGCCGGTAATAGTTCAGCACGGCATCGCGTCCTGAAAGCAGCGTGGGGGCCAGCCCCTGGAACAAGACATCGGGGGCAAAGAGGCCGGCGATGGCCTCGGCGTCATGATTGTCGAAGGCCGCCTGCCATAGCCCCAGCAGGGCATGCAGCGTGGTGCCGCCCTGGTCAGGAGTGGAGGGGCTGGAGCTCTTGGCCTGCTGGTCGGGGTTGTTGTTCATGGCTGCCCTCGAGATGGTCTATATGCGTACCATACCAGCTCAAGCGTGGCCCAAGCGTCGCGACTTCTCCGACCACCAGCAAAGAGGGCGCCTGGAAACCGTGGTAGGTGGCCAGGGCGGCAAGTTCCGACAAACGGCCCGTAAGGGTGCGTTGCCGGGCCCGGGTGCCGTTTTCTATTAACGAGAATGGTGTGTCGCCCGAGCGTCCATGTTTCAACAACTGCCGTTCCAGCCATTTTATCTGGCTGACCCCCATGTAGAACACCAGGGTCTGCTTTTCGCTTGCCAGCGAAGGCCAGTCCAGGGCGTCATCCTGCTTGCTGCTGTGCGCAGTGATGAAGCGCACCGACTGGGCGTGCGCGCGATGCGTCAACGGTATGCCCGCATAGGCGGTGCAGGCCAGCCCCGCCGTCAGGCCGGGAACCACGCGATATGGAATGCCGTGCCCGGCCAAATACTCGAGCTCTTCGCCGCCGCGGCCAAAGACGAAGGCGTCGCCGCCCTTGAGCCTCAATACCCGTCTTCCGGCCAGGGCATGTTCGCGCATCAGTTCGTGGATGCGCGTCTGGGTGGCGTTGTGGTCTTCACCGGGCGTCTTGCCCACGAACACGCGTTCGGCATCGCGGCGTGCCAGTTCCAGCACTTCGTCGCTGACGAGCCGGTCATACAGTATGACGTCGGCCTCGTTGAGCGCGCGCAAGGCGTTCAGCGTAAGCAGCCCCGGGTCGCCGGGGCCGGCGCCGACCAGCACCACTTCGCCCACGGGGGCCGTTTCGGGCTTCGACAGTTCGTTCAGCAGGGCCTGCTCGGCGGCATCGAAGCGCTGGGCGCGCAAGGCCGACGACACCGGGCCGTCGAGCAGCCAGTCGTAGAATTCGCGGCGGCGCTGCAGGCCGGGCCGCAGTCGGCGTATCGCGGTCCGGTGCCGGGCGGCCAGAGTCGCCAGTGCGCCCAACGAATGATCGAACAATGATTCGATGCGTTCGCGCAGGCGCCGAGCCAGCACGGGCGCCGCACCGGATGACGAGATGGCTATGGTCAGCGGCGAGCGGTCGACGATGGAAGGCACCTGGAAAGACGACAGCTCGGGGTCGTCCACGACGTTGATGAACAAGCGAGCCTGCCCGGCCAGTTGGGCAATGTCGCGGTTCAGTTCAAGGTCGTCGGTGGCGGCGACCACGAGCCATGCCTCGCCCAGCCATTCAGGCTGGAAGGCTTCTTGCCGCAGCGCAAGCTGCTGCCCCTCGCGCGCCAGCTCCAGCAATCCGGGCGTGAACTCGGGCGCGCCGGCCAGCACATCGGCCCCCGCCGCCAGCAGGCTGCGTATCTTGCGTTCGGCCACTGCGCCGCCGCCCACCACCAGCACTTGGCGTCCCTTCAGATCTGTGAATATCGGAAACAGCTTCATGATGGCTCGTGGTCTCAGGCGGTCTCGAGCACGATGGGAATCAGGCGCTGCTCGGGCGCCGGCACGACGCCGGTGCGCACGAGGAAGTCGCCGAAGTACTCGCCGTCCAGGCGTTTTCCCGCGTAGGCTGCGAACAGTTCATCCAGCGTGGCCAGTATTTCGGGCTCGGTAATGTTCTCGCGGTGCAGGGTGTTGATCCGCTGGCCGGTAAAGTCGGCCGCCAGGCGCAGGTCATAGCGGCCAGGAGCGCGCCCGACCAGGGCGATTTCACCCAGATAGGGGCGTGAACAGCCGTTGGGACAGCCCGAGATGCGCAGCAGGATGGGATCGTTGGTCAGGCCGTGGCGGGCCAGCAGTTCTTCCAGCTTGGGCAGCAGGACAGGCGCGTAGCGCTCACTCTCGGCCATGGCGAGCCCGCAGGTGGGTAGCGCCACACAGGCGATGCTGTGGCGGCGGATGCCGCTTTGGCTGACGTAGCCGTCCAGGCCATGTCGAGCCACCAGTTCATCGATGCGGGCCTTGTCTTCTTCGTTGACGTTGGCAATGACGAGGTTCTGGTTGCAGGTCAGGCGGAACTCGCCGGTATGGACGCGGGCGATTTCACGCATGCCCGTCAGCAGGCTCAGGCCGTTCTCGTCCCACAGCCTGCCGGCTTCGACATAGAGTCCCAGGTGCCATTTGCCGTCTTCGCCCGGCAGCCAGCCGTAGTGGTCGCCGTTGTTGTCGAAGTGATAGTCGCGCACGGGCCCCAGCTCGAAGCCGATGCGTTTTTCGAGTTCGGCCTTGAACCATTCCAGGCCCAGGTGGTCCAGCGTGTACTTCAGGCGGGCATGCTGGCGCTCGGAGCGGTTGCCGTGGTCGCGCTGCAGGGTCACGATGCCCTCGGCGGCGGGAATCAATTGCTCGGGCGTGACGAAGCCGATAACGCTGCCCAGCCGCGGATAGGTGGTGGGGTCGCCGTGCGTCGCGCCCATGCCGCCGCCGATCGCCACATTGAAGCCCTGCAACTGGCCGTTATCGATAATGGCGATCAGGCCCAGGTCTTGCGCGAAGACGTCGATGTCGTTCAAGGGTGGAATGGTGACACCCATCTTGAACTTGCGCGGCAGGTAGGTGGGCCCGTAAATGGGCTCTTCCTGGATGTCGCCGGTAATCTTCTCGCCGTCCAGCCAGATCTCGTGATAGGCGCCGGTACGGGGCAGGAAATGATCGGACAGCTTCTGCGCCCATTCGTGCACCAGGCGATGCTGGCCGGAAAGATTCGGGTTCACGGCGCCGACGACCTGGCGGTTGACGTCCCCGCAGGCGGCCAGCGTGGTGGCCATTGCGCCGTTGATGGCCTGCATGGTGGCCTTCAGGTTGCGCTTGACCACGCCATGCCACTGAAAGGTCTGGCGCGTGGTGATGCGCAGGCCGCGCGTGGCCCAGGTGGTGGCGATGTGGTCAAGCTCCAGCCACTGCTGCGGGGTGACGATGCCGCCCGGCAGGCGCGCCCGGATCATGAAGGCGTGGGCAGGCTCGAGCTTGCGCTTGCGCCTTTCGTCGCGCACGTCGCGGTCGTCCTGCTGGTAGCTGCCGTGGAACTTCAGCAGCTTGTTGTCGTCGTCGCTGATGGCGCCCGTTATGGGGTCGTTCAGGCCTTCTTCTATCGTGCCGCGCAGGTAGCGGCTGTCTATCTTGATCTGTTCCAGATGGGAAATCGGGGAGGTCATGCTGATCCTGTTGCTTAATACACGTCGCGGGCATAGCGGCCCTGGGCGGCCAGTTCTTCGAGCCAATGCTTGGCCTGGGCGGGGTCGAGGCCGCCTTCCTGGCGCGCGATCCGCTGCAGCGCCTGGTGCACGTCCTTGGCCATGCGATTGGCATCGCCGCATACATAGATGTGGGCGCCGCCTTGTATCCATGCATACAGGTCCGCTGCGCGTTCGAGCAGGCGGTCTTGCACGTAGATCTTCTGTTCCTGGTCGCGCGAAAAGGCCAGGTCAAGGCGATGCAAATGCCCGTCGCGCAATGCCGCCTGCCATTCGGTCTGGTAAAGGAAGTCGGAATCGAAATGCGGGTTGCCGAAGAACAGCCAATTGCGGCCGTTTGCGCCGTTGGCGGCACGTTCCTGCACAAAGGCGCGGAAGGGCGCCACGCCGGTGCCGGGACCGATCATGATCACATCGCGTGAAGAATCGGGCGGCAGGCGGAAGCGCGTGTTCTCTTCGATGAAGATGCGCACGCGCTCTCCTTCGGCCAGGCGGCTCAGATAGCCCGAGGCAGCGCCGCTGCGCGCTAGTCCATTGAAGTCGTAGTCGACGTTGGCGACGGTGAGATGCACTTCTTCATCGACGCTGCTTTGGCTGGAGGCAATGGAGTAGAGCCGGGGCGCGAGCGGCCTCAGCGCCTTCACCAGCGCCTCGGCCGTCCAGGCGGCGGGATGCTTGCGCAGCACATCGGCCAATTGATGCGTTGAGACGAGTTCGCGAAAGGCTTCCGCCTGTTCGGGCTGCAACAGGGCGGTCAGTTCTTCGCTTTGCGACAGTTCGGCGTGGGCCTGCAGGAAGGGCCGCGTCAGTTGAGTAAGCTCGCGGTGCTCGCCCAGCCATTCCTTCAGGGGGCGCTGCACATCGGCCGCTTGCACGATCTCTTCGCCGTCCAGGCCAAGCAACTGCAGTACTTCGGACACGAGGGCGTGGGACTGCACCGGCCAGACACCCAGCGCATCGCCCGGCTGGTAGGCCAGCTGGCTGCCCTCAAGGGAAATTTCAAGGTGCCGTATGTCTTTATCGCTTTCGGGCGCGGTAATGGGCTGGTTCAGCAGCAGTTCGGCCTGGAAGGGCGCTTCGCGCGAGTAGCGGCTGGCCTTGGGATGCAGGGGCGTGACGCTGGCGCTGGGTGGATTGTCGGCCTGCTTGAGCACGGCTTGTGCCTGCTCGAGGGCTTTCTGCGTCCAGGGCTTGGCGACGGTCTCGATGTCCAGGTCGGCCTGGCCCACTTCGTGCACCCGCGTCGCGCCCAGCTCGGCGAGCCGCTCGTCCAGGTGGCGCGCGATGCCGCAGAACGAGGGATAGCTGGAGTCGCCCAATCCCAGTACGGCGTAGCTGAGCGAGGGCAGCTTGGGCGCCCGGCGGCTGCCCAGGAACTCGACGAAGCCGATGGAGTCGTCGGGCGGTTCGCCGTCGCCCTGTGTGCTGATGACGATGTACAACAGTTGCTCGTCTTTCAGTTCGCGGGTGGTGTAGCGGTCGGCGCGCACCAGCCTGGCATTCAGGCCCGCGGCGCGGACCTGCTCGAACAGCGCTTCGGCAACGCGCTTGGCGTTGCCCGTCTGGCTGCCGTACAGGATGGTCAGCGGCCGGGGGACCACGGCGGGTGTGGCGGCCAGCGCGGCGATTTTCTGGGCGGGTGCGCCGGCGGGGCCCTGGCTGGCCAGGCCGGCAAAATAACCCGACAACCAGTTGAGGGACTGAGTGTCGAGGTCTTCGGCAAGTTGCCGCAGCAGAACGTGTTTGGATTCGGGAAGGTGTGACAGGGCCAACATAGCAAGCTTCATGAACAAATGAGTATTCATTCTAAGAAGCCCCGCCCTTCAGGCGAACGACAACATTCTTATTACTTTATGCGCTTTTCGTCGGTAGTTGTCCTTGACCCGGGTAATTTGGGCCTGCGGGGCTCGCCGATCGCAGCCGGCGGCCTGCTTTCCAGGACACGGTCCCGGAGGTCTTGCCTGGGTGGTCTGGCGATGCTCAGCGGCCGCGTTCGTGGTGCAGCCAACCCTGGGCCAGCCAGTCGCCCAGCATGTCCAGTTCGCCGGGCTTCAGGCGCCGGCCCTGGCGGCTGTCGCACTCGAGCCGCCTGTCGTCCGCCAGCGCCCGCAGCGCCGGGCTGGCGGGAAGCTCGGCAAGTTCGCCGTTGATATAGAAATCGTTGCCCCGATACATCAGCCGGGTGCATCGGTCGGGCACCAGGACTCCATCGAGCGGCCAGGCCTCGGCCAGATCAAGGCCGGCCCCCGAGGGCTCGAACCAGGCGGCGCTGGAGGGCTCTGTAAGCCACTGGCCCAGAAAGCGGGAGGCCAGCGCCTCATTGAATTTTATTTGCAGCGCCGCGTCGAGTGTGGCCTGCACCAGATCGTCTGGCAGGCGAGCAGGGTGGCGGGTGGCGGTCGATCCGCCATCCCCGTAGCGCTTGTCCAGTTTCGGCCCTGCCGCGGGGCGTGCTCCGTAAAGGCCCGCGTCTTCGCCGATGCGGGCCATCAGCTGATCGCCGGCCGCCTCCAGCACCCCGCGCGCCAGCGTAGCCAGGGTGGGCGCCCGGAAGCCGATGGAGATGGTCATGCAGTCGCCCTCGGCGACGCCGTCGTGCGCGATATGGGGCGGGAGATAGAGCATGTCGCCGGGTTCAAGCACATATTCGTGCTCGGGGCGGAAGTGCCGGAGTATCTTCAGCGGCAGGCCTTCTTCCAGAGAGAGATCTTGCTGGGCGCTGATGCGCCAGCGGCGGCGCCCATGTGCTTGCAGCAGGAAAACGTCGTAGCTGTCGAAATGCGGCCCCACGCCGCCGCCGTCCGAGGCGACACTGATCATGGCGTCGTCCAGGCGGGCGTCCGGTATAAAGCGGAAGCGGTGCAGCAGACCGGCCATGCCATCGTCATGCGCATCGGTATTCTGGGCAAGCACCGTCCAGCCGGCCCGGCGCATGGAGGGCAGGCGGGCAAAGGGGCCGGATCTCATCTTCCATTGGCCGTCGTCCTGCCAGATAAGGCGGGATTCCACCTCTTCGCGGCGCACCAGTTCACGCACCTCGGCAATCGACAGCGCGGGCCTGAAACCCGGAATAGCCCGGCGCACCAGCAGAGGTTTGCGCTGCCAGTGCTTCTTCATGAAGGCGTTTGGGCTGAGCCCGCCCAGCAGGTCAAGAGCGATATCAGGGTTCATAGGTGTTCGGCCCGCAGCCGGTACAGCGCTTCCAGGGCCTCGCGTGGGCTCATTTGATCAGGGTCGAGTTCGTCGAGCGAGTGCACCAGCGCCTGGAGGCGCTCGTCTTGCACTGTGCCGCCGGCGTCGTCGTCGGCATAGTCGATGTCTGCCGGGGCGGGGCCGCTGGCCGCCGCTTCGGCAAACAGGTCCAGTTGGGGCGTGGGGGCGCCCAGTGCCTCCAGGCGCGAGAGTTCGCGGCTTGCATGGCGGATGACGGCGGGGGGTATGCCCGCCCGCTGCGCCACCTGTATGCCATAGCTGCGGCTGGCCGGTCCGGGACGCACCTCGTGCAGGAAGACAATGCCCGAGGCCGAGTCGGCGGCAGCCAGGTGCACATTGGCCGCGCCATCCGCCTCGGCGGCAAGGCGGGTCATCTCGAAATAGTGCGTGGCAAACAGGGTCAGCGACTGGTTGTGCGTAAGCAGCCGGTGGGCGATGGCCCAGGCCAGGGCCAGGCCGTCGTAGGTCGAGGTGCCGCGCCCGATCTCGTCCATCAGCACCAGGCTGTGCGGGGTGCTTGCTGCAAGGATGGCGGCGGCCTCGGTCATTTCCATCATGAAGGTCGAGCGCCCGCCCGCCAGGTCGTCGGCCGCGCCGATGCGGGTGAAGATGCGGTCGATCCGCCCCACGCGGGCGCTGCGCGCGGGCACGAAGCTGCCCACGCGGGCCAGCAGTGCGATCAGGGCGATCTGGCGCATGTAAGTGGATTTGCCGCCCATGTTCGGGCCGGTGATGAGCAGCATGCGCTGCGCGGTTTCCAGTTCGCAGTCATTGGGCGTGAAGCGCTCGATGCTGCGCTCGACCACCGGGTGGCGCCCCGCCTCGATGATGATCTCGGGCGCATCGGTAAGCTGCGGGGCCACCCAGTCGTTTGAGCGCGCATGTTCCGCCAGCGCCGCCAGCGCATCGATCTCGGCCAGGGCCGAGGCGCAGGAAGAAAGCTGCGCCGCGAACGGAGCCAACTGGTCCAGCACCTGCTCGAACAGCCATTTCTCGCGCGACAGGCTACGGTCCTTGGCCGACAGTACCTTGTCTTCCCAGGTCTTGAGTTCGGGCGTAATGTAGCGTTCGGCGTTCTTCAGCGTCTGGCGCCGCCGATAGTCGGCCGGCACCTTGTCGGCCTGGCCCCGTGTGACCTCGATGAAGAAGCCGTGCACGCGGTTGTATTCCACGCGCAAATTGGCGATGCCCGTGCGTTCCCGCTCGCGTGCCTCGAGCTCCAGCAGGAACTCGCCGCTGTCGCTGGCCAGGCGGCGCAGCTCGTCCAGTTCGGCATCGTATCCGGCCGCGATGACGCCTCCGTCCCGCACCATCAGAGCGGGCTCGGCGTCGATGGCATTCTGTAGCAGGCCGGCCAGTTCGCCGGGAAGATCCAGGCGCTGCAGGAAACCGTTCAGCTCAGGCGTGTTGTCGAACGCCGTGCCGATATGCTGTCGAAGTGCCGGCAGCAGCGCCAGTGCATCGCGCAAGCTTGCCAGTTCGCGCGGCCGCACCGATCGCAGGGCGATGCGCGTGGCGATGCGTTCGATGTCGGGATAGCGCTCGAGCGTGTCTTGCAGCGTATCCAGCCCGGCCGTAGCGTCAAGGCCATTGTTGCCTTGCCCCGCCAGAAGCGCTTCGATCACGTTCAGGCGCGCCTGGGCCGGCTGGTTGTCGCGCAGGGGGTGGTGCAGCCATCGGCGCAGCAGGCGGCTGCCCATGGGCGTACGGCAGTGGTCAAGGATAGAGAACAGCGAGGGGCCGTCGTCACTTCCCAGCGGCTGGCTGAGCTCGAGATTCTTGCGCGTGACCGGGTCCAGCACCACATAGGTCCCCGGCCTTTCGACACGTATGGACTGGATATGGCTGAGGGACTGCGCCTGGGTCTGGCTGACATAGTGCAGCAGGGCCCCTGCCGCGCACACCGCGGCCGGCACATCGTCCAGGTCGAAACTGGACAGCGAATCGACCGCGAAATGCGCCTGCAGCACCCGCCGAGCATTGTCCGCCTCGAAGTGCCAGTCGGGCATCGTGCTGATCGCAACCTGGCCGTCCAGGCGCGTGCGCTTGCTTTCGGCGCAAAGCAGTTCGGCCGGCGCGATGCGGTGCAGTTCGGAATCCAGCATTTCGGGCGCGCATTCCGTGACGCAGAAATCGCCGTTGGCCAGGTTCATCCACGCAATGCCGCCGCGCTCGGCGCGATTGATGCGCGCTGTCCATAGCGCGGCGATCTGCCGGTCGGCCTTGGCTGGCAGCAAGGCATCGTCGGTAAGCGTGCCCGGAGTGACGATGCGCACGATCTTGCGCTCTACAGGCCCCTTGCTGGCGGCGGGATCGCCGATCTGCTCGCAGATCGCCACCGATTCCCCCAGCGCCACCAGCCGCGCCAGATAGCCTTCCATGGCATGGAAGGGCACGCCCGCCATGGGAATGGGCGCCCCGTTGGATACGCCGCGCTTGGTCAGCGTAAGGTTCAGCAGCCGCGCCGCCCGCTCGGCGTCTGAATAGAACATCTCATAGAAATCGCCCATGCGGTAGAACAGCAGATGCGGGCCGGCCTCTTTTTTTAGGGCTAAATATTGGCGCATCATCGGCGTATGGTTGCTGGTGTCCGGTGTGGTCATTAAGTTCAATGGATTATTGCTTCGTAGCGCTGGAGCAGGGCAAATAGGGGGCGGCTTTGCTCACGGCAGGCAAAAGATGTTCGTGCGCCAAAAAATGACATTGTAGTAAGAGATAGCTTGATTGTGCCTTAGGCCCGCTGGCCTGCAAATTGGATGGTTTAGTGGTGGCATTGCGTGCGCATCAGCCAATAGTCGTTTCTGTAAATGAGAATTATTGTTAACATGTCGGTTCGATTGATTTGCCTGCATTGTTGCCATGTCCCATTCATCCGTGCCCAAGAAAGGCTGGCTCGCTCATTACAGCGAGCTGGTTGCGGCGTGGCGCAGGAACAAGCAGGCTGATGGCGAAGATGCCATCCAGGACGCCGTGCTGGGCATGCTCGAAAACGGCTTCGGAGCTATCCGGGACACGCGCGGGTATCTGGCGCGCAGCGCCTCCAATGCTTTCGTGGACATGTACCGCAAGCGTCGCGTGCTCGACATGCGTTGCCTGGAGGATCTGGGTGACGATGAGCACCCAAGGGTGGACGATGCCCAATCGTCCGCCTATACGGGCGAACTGATCGACGCCTTGATGGCTGCCCTGGAAGAGCTGCCCCTGGCCTGCCAAAAAACCTACATCAGGCACCGCCTTGAAGGTTGGACGCATGCCGAAATTGCAGCTGATCTGGGTGTGTCGCGCAGCATGGTCGAAAAATACATGCACCGGGCACTGCTGCATATTCAAGACAGGTTACAAAAATACTCGCCCTACTGACTGTGGCAAGCATCGTCGACAAACGTCTGTATAAGTAAGAAGGTATAAACGCTATATGCGAAATAAGCGTCTCGTAGAGCAATTGGCGAATGAATCCTGACAATCCGAACTCCTCCGAATTGCGCGAGCAGGCGGTGCATTGGTTTACCCGGATGCACGCCGGCGACGCAACGCCCGAGGAGATCGCCGCCTGCAAGGCTTGGCGCCAGGAAAATCCAGAGCACGAGCGCCTGTACCGGGGCGTGGAATTTTTCTGGGATGCGTCGGACCAGCTCCCGCGAGACCGGCTGCGCGCCATTCTTGCCAAGCCCGATCAGCAGCCTTCAAAGCGCCGTGCGCTCACGCGCCGACAGTTCGCTCTGGGGCTGGCCGGCGCGGGCGCATTGGGCGTTGCGGCGGCGGTGGCAGTGCCTACTTTGCTGCGCGAAGAGGCGCAGTATCGCTCAACCCTTGCCACGCTTCAGGGAGAGCGGCGCGAGATCACGCTGCCGGATGGATCCACACTGACACTGAACGTCAACACGCAGATCGACGTGGTGTTCTACGAACGGCGGCGCATCATCGAGCTGGTGGCAGGGGAAGTGTTCTCTGTGGTCGAGCCCGATTCGCAAAGGCCGTTCATCGTGCTCGCGGGCAATACTGAAGTAAAAGTCACGGGCACGCGGTTCGATGTCTGGCGCGAGCATGATGAGGTGAACGTCAGCGTCGAATCCGGGTCGGTGGCCGTTACATCGGGCGCTTGGTGGTCGCGCGACAAGACACTTCTACAGGGCGGCCAGAGCGTTGCCATCGGCAGGGACGGAGTCGCCGCCGATGTCGAAGCTGTCCAAGTAGAAAACGTGGCGACCTGGCGCGAAGGCAAGATCGTCTTTGACAACGCCCCCCTAGGTCGCGTCGTGGCCGAGATGGGCCGCTACCTGCCCCAGCCGGTCAGGCTGGATGCGCCCGGCTTGCGCGACTACCGCGTGGCCGGCGTCTTCAATGTGGACGACCCCGATGCCATGATCGCGGCCTTGCCCGCCATCGCCCCGGTGCAAGTGTACCGGCTGACCGATGGCCGCATCCGTATCGTGGCCCGCTAAAAACCTGCCGAGTTTCTTCCGCCGCGCCCAAGCGACTTGCGCTTTTTTGGCAGGCTGGCGCGCCTGTGTCCGATAAAGGCGCTGTTACAAAATAGTTCTCATTTTCATTGTGGTGATTTCGCCTGGCGTCCGTCATGCCTTATGAGGGGCCAGATTCCTGCGCCTGTAAGAGCCGGATACCGGCCAGTATCTTTTGAATGGGAATATAAAAACATGAAGGCACGACGCAGGCCAGCACGACACACCCGTGTCCGTTCACTGGAAATACTGTCTATCTCGATTGCTTTGGCATTTGGTGTCGCCCCGCTCGATGCAAGGGCTCAGGATGCTGCGGTGCAGATCAGCATTCCAGCACAGCCCCTTGGACAGGCGCTGCTGCAACTGGGGAAGCAGACGTCCTTGCAGATTTTCTATGCGCAGGAACTGGTGAATGGGCTGTCGGCGCCAGCGGTTTCAGGCAATGTGACGCCGGAGCAGGCGTTGAGACAATTGCTTCGGGGGACCAGAATCGAGTATTCGCGCCACGGCAACAGCGTGACGCTTTCGCGGCCGGCGTCGGGCGATACCGCGCAATTGGCGCCCATCAGGGTTCAGGGTCGGCTGGACGGAACGACCGAAGGGACAGGCTCGTGGCGTCCCACCGTCACCAATACCGCCACCAGGCTTAGTCTTTCTCCCCGCGAAACGCCGCAGACGATTAGCGTAGTGACGAATCAGCAGATGCAGGATTTTGGGATGACTTCGGTCGATGATGCCCTGAGGTCGGTTAGTGGCGCCGTCGTGAGCGATCGGGGCAACAACGGTTCCTTCTACTACAGTCGCGGGTTCGAAATGCAGTCCCAGTATGACGGAGTCCCCAATCCCATAGGCATCAGCAACAACAACCAAAATCCGCAAATCGAGAACGCATTTCTTGATCGGGTAGAAGTATTGCAAGGGGCAGCAGGCTTGTTGACTGGAGCAGGCCAACCCGGCGGCACCATCAACCTAGTACGCAAGCGGCCCACAGATTTTTTCTTGGCATCGGCCGAGGTGCTGGTCGCATCCTGGGATGGGAGGCGTGTCGTTGGCGATATTTCGGGTCCGCTCCTTGAGTCGGGCCGTATCCGTGGCCGGCTGGTGGCAGTAGCCGACAACACTGATTCTTCTGTGGATTATGCATATCGCCACCGCAGGGCGGCCTACGGTGTGGTGGAGGCAGATCTTACAGATACCACCACGCTCGAGGCTAGCGTGCAATACCAAAAGGACACGGGCCGCAATGATTACGGCGCGCCGTTCGCTGCCGACGGCAGCGACCCAGGCCTAAGCCGTTCCATTTTTTGGGGTGATGCCGGTCAACGCACAGTCAAGGACTATACGCTGGCCACTTTGGGCCTGACGCAGCGTTTGCCCGGCGACTGGCACGTCAAGGGCACCTTCACTCATGGCAAGACAAACTCCAACACTTTTCGCGACAGCTATATCTCTGGCGAGTTGGATATGACGACGGGGGACGGCTTGAGGCTAAACCGGCTGCGTAGCTTAGCCCAGGATCTGAGTTCCAACGCGGTTGACGTGCATGCCACTGGTCCGTTTCAACTGTTCGGCCGCAAGCATGAGGCGGCATTTGGTCTGAATGGATCTTCTGTGCGGCGTGAATATACCGGCTCCGGCTATGTTGCGCCAGTTCCAATCAATGTTTTTACCTTCAACCCAAGGGGTTTTGACGATATACCTGATGGCACACCTTATTTTGGCGACCCCAAGACAACTCAATATGGCGCCTACGGTGTTGGGCGGTTCAGCCTCACGGACTCTTTGAAATTCATTGCCGGCATGCGTGTCAGCAATTACAAAAGCGAAAATCTCCTCACTGGACGTACCACCAGCAAGGAAAACGGCGTCATCAGTCCGTATGCGGGGCTCATCTACGATCTAAACTCCCAGTATTCAGTCTACGTCAGCTACTCCGACATTTTCAATCCGCAAACTCAGCAGGCCGTAGGCGGAGACACGATCAAGCCGGTGGTGGGCGCCAACTATGAGGCGGGCATCAAAGGTGAACTGCTGGACAGGCGCTTGAATGTAGCCGCTGCGGTCTTCCGCCTGGAGCAGACCAATCTTGCTCGGCGGGATGAGTCTGTACCTTATGATCCTTCCAATGCCTGCGGCGGCACCTGCTATATCGCCGCCGACAAGGTGGTCAGCCAGGGCCTCGATCTGAGCATCAGCGGCGAAATTGCGCCAGGTTGGAATGTGGCGGTTGGCTATACCCTGGTTGACAGCAAATATGCCAGCGGCGCCGATGACGGTGAGCGCTATGCACCCTATTTGCCTCGACATAATCTGCGCCTGTCGACCACTTACAAGGTGCCGAATACCAACTGGACACTGGGCGGAAGCCTGTCGGTACGCAGCAAAATCTATCGCACGGATACGAGTTGGACCACGGGCGAGCCCTACACCATCCGCGACGGCGGCCTGGCGCTGGTGGGATTGATGGCAAGGTATCAGTTCACCCCGAAGGCAGAGCTGACGATGACGGTGAGCAATCTGTTCGACCGTACCTATCGCGCCAATCTGGAAAACAAGTACTACTCGCCTTGGGGCGAACCACGCAGGTTCATGGCGAATCTGAGATATCAGTTTTGAGCGGCTTGATGTAATTTCGACATGAAATTGTTGGCTCAAGATTCTCAAATGGTTTGGATGAGCTCAGCCAGCACGCATATCCTGGTCAGAAAATGGAAAAGCCGCGTATAGCGGCTTTTCCATTTTGGTGCGATCTTTCAGCTTGTAAGCATCCAGTATTCGCCAGTGAAGCGGTCATAATCTGCCCAGTCTACAGGTACCGATGGTCTTGCGTCCGCAAATAGTCTCAGTTTGAAGCGCCCGCAGACTCCCCCGAACCCGAACCCGAGCCCTCCAGCGTATTCTTATAAATCACCCCATCCTTCATGATGACGACAAAGCTTCGTTCGGGTGTTGCGACCAGCTGGATGTCTGTGAGGGGGTCGCCGTCGACCAGCAGCAGGTCGGCAAACGCGCCTTCGCTGACCACGCCCAGGTCGCCGGGATAGGGGTTGCGTTTACCGGAAAGCTTGAGCAGCTCGGCATTGGTGCTTGTTGCCATCACAAGCAATTCGGGAGGGGTATACCATTCGGTCATGCTTGCCAGAATGGCACCTTGGCGTTGAGCGAGGGCGCTGGAAAACAGCACATCGGTGCCGAAGACGGTTTTGAGCTTGTATTTCTTGGCCAGCTTGAAGGTACGGTCTGCTCCCTCGAACACTTCCATGAATTTCTCGCGTTCGTGCGAGCCAGGGGGGAACGCGTTGCCCATCTCTTTCGGAAAAGCCTGGGGGCTTAGCCAGATATCTTTCTGGGCCATAAGTTGAGCGGTTGCTTCGTCCATCAGGCTGCCGTGTTCAATGACCTTCACACCCGCCTCAATGGCCTGCTCAACAGCCTGGGAGGTATAAGCGTGAACGGCCACATAGGTGCCCCAGTTTGTGGCGGCCTCGACCGCAGCGCGAATTTCCGCAGGGGTAAACGTGATGGCGTCCAGGGGGCTGTGGGGAGAAGAAACCCCGCCGCCGGCCGTAAGCTTGATCAGCGCGGCACCCCGGAACAGTTGTTCGCGTGTGCGAAGACGCACCTCGTCGGGTGAGTCGGCTATGGCCGAATGGCCTTCCTCATCGCCGTGCGAGCCCGGGGCGCCAAGCTGGCGGGGCAGGTCGTGCATGTTGCGGAAATCGCCGTGGCCACTGGTAACGGTAATCATGGCGCCGGCGGGGTAGATACGAGGACCCTTCACAATGTGTTCGTCGATGGCCTGCTTGAGCCCGAAGGCCGAGCCGCCCATGTCGCGTACGGTGGTGAAGCCCCGCATAAGGGCGCGTTCGGCTTCGCGTCCGGCGATAAGGCTGATGTAGTTGGAGTCGCCGTGCAACAGGGCTGCCACGGGCGGCCCCACGAACATGGTATGCCAATGCGCGTCGATCAGGCCGGGCATCAGCACGCGCCCTTGTCCGTCGATGACAGCCGCGCCGGGCTCGTCGATGGGGTCCGCGCTGATCTTTTCTATGTGGTTCTTGCGCACCAGCACATTGCGCTGACCGGACAAAGAGGGTGTTTTCCCGTCGAAAATGCGTACGTTGGTGAAAAGCACGGCGGAAGGCTGCTGGGGCGCGGCGGGCTCGGAGGCGGGCATATGCTCGGCCAATTGCTCGTCGGTCAGGGCCGGCGCGTCGTGGGCCAAGGCGCTGCTGCCCAAGTGGCCAAGGGCTAGTACGAATACTGATCGGGCGAAAAGCTTAAGGGATCGGGTAAGCATGAAAGACCTCTATCTAGTATGTCGTTGTAAAAAGACGCTAGTCCGCGTGTTTTGACTGCAGTCGCCTGGCGTCGAGCAGTTGCTTGAGCTCTTGCAGGGTCTGGGGCGAGTGGTCTGCAATGCCCGTGACGAGCAGCCAGGCATCAACATAATGAGAGGGGGCAAAGACGTGGCCATAACCCATCGGGGTCGTGTCCGCCAGCATCATGTCCAAAGCGAATTGAAACATGCTGATCACCGGATACCAGCGCAGGGTCGGCAGCACATCCGGCCCGCGGGGCGAAGCCATCCACTCCGGCTCGCGCCAGGCATCGCTGGGGTTGAAGAATGTGATCGCGTCACTCGCGTATTGCAGGTACACGATGCGGAACGGCCCCCAGGGCGCGCCGGCGGGAACCGGCGAACCAAATTGATTCATGAAGCGCACCACGCTGCCGTCGCCGAATTCGGGCAGCCAGGCGGGCGAGCCCGCGTTGCGCGCCGCCGTCAGGGCCCGCCAATGCGTGGTAAGAAAGGGCGGGCCGCTCCATAAGGCCCCTTGTATGGGGTCGCCCAGCAGCTCCCAGACATTGACCGACCGTTCGGAGTTCTTGGCTCCCAGGCTCAGGCCATGGAGATAGAGCTTGGGTCGGCTTTCCGGGGGAAGGGTCTTCCAGTAGCTGTAGATGGCATTAAAAAGCGCTTTGGCCGCCTCTTCGCCATAGTCGGGTTCTATCATCAGCGAAAGCGGGCTGGACAGATATGAATATTGCATGGCCACGCTTGCGATATCGCCGCCGTAGAGATATTCGACGCTCTCGATGGCCCCGGGGTCGACCCAGCCTGTGCCTGTGGGGGTGATGACAACCAGCGCCGAGCGGGAAAAACCGCCGACGCGCTGCAGTTCTTTCAGCGCCAGTTGAGCGCGTTCGGCGGCCGACTGCGCTGCGGGCAAGCCGACATAGACGCGTATGGGGGCCTGGGCCGATCTGGAAGTGGCGGCTTCGATATCGGCCGCGCTTGGGGTGGCCGCAATGTAGTCGCGGCCCGTCCGGCCCAGGTTTTCCCAGGGAATCAACGAGGCCTGGCTGCCCGTCATGGAATCGAGCGCCGGGGCGGGCTCGTCGGGTGGTATGAACGCATCGGCCTGTCGGAAGACGTCGTCGGTGACATGCAGGGCGAAGCGCAGCAGCACTCCATTGATGACCGTGGCAAAAAGCAGCAGGGCGCAAGCCACACCCACGATGATGGCGACACGCCGTGGAAGCAGGGCCCGGGCGCGCCGCATGAACCAGTGTGCCAGACGTTGAAACAGCCGGCCGGCCAGCAGAAGCACCACGAATGTGACCAGCGCGCCGACCAGCAAGGTCGGTAGATACAGAGGCTCTGTGGGGCGCATCGCCATGATCTGCCGCAATGCATCTTGCCACGGCCTGGCGGACCATAGCGCGTAGGCTGCAACCACGGCGCAGCCCAGGGCAACCGCCACATGCAGGGGGCGCCGCAGCCTGGCGGTGGGAGACCGCAGTTCCAGATAGCGCCAGAGCCAGCTCAGGAACACGCCCAGAGCATAGCCGATGGCCAGGCAGATGCCCGACAGAACCCCCTGCATCAGGGCGCTGCGGGGAATAAGGCTAGGGGTAAGCGATGCGGCAAAGAACAGCGTACCTGTCAGTTCGCCGACCACCGACAATCTGCGTGGACGCCACCAGGAACGTGAGCGGGGCCGGGGATGGTGTTCGCTACCTGCACTCGCAACGGGGTTCGTAATGGCCATGTGGGCGTCCTGTTTCAGCCGTGGCCGCCGCGCAGGCGATCGATCAATCGCCGGTCACGCTTGGTGGGGCGGCCCTGTTCGAGCTGGTGCGAGGGTTCGGGCGCGAGCCGGCGCATCTCGGCGGCTTTCTCGCGCGCCGCGATGCTATCGGGAGTTTCAGCATAGAGTTGCTGCGCAACAGAAGCCGGTCCGCGCACGCTGCTTAGCGCTGTTACGGTGACGGTAACGCCTGCATCGCCCCGCTTTATCCAGAGCATGTCGCCCGGCTTGATGTCGCGCGCGGGCTTGGCCAATTGCTGATTGACATGCACCCGGCCTTTGGTGATTTCTTGTGCCGCCAGGCTGCGTGTCTTGAAGAAACGCGCAGCCCACAGCCATTTATCCAGGCGCATATTGTCCAGCATGTCGATGAATCCGCTGATGGAGCAAAGCTCGATTGTATGCCTTTCACGCCGGAATGGAGGTGGGGGCGGCGGCATCATGGAATGACGCCGCCGGACGCCGGGCGCAAGCCTGCGCCCGGGGGGATCTGTGTGTTATTCGGTGGGCATGCTGGCCACGTGCTGGTTGGCATGCAGCACGCTGCCTTCGAACAGGGGCAGCACGGTCTTGGCATATTGGTCTCGTACTGCTTGCCGGTGCGGGTTGGCCAGGGCGGCTTCCAGAGCTTCTTTGCTGTCGAAGGCGAACTGAACGGTGGCGTAGATGGCCGGAGCGCCCTCGTCGATCTGGTCGGCGATGAGCATATTGGCCCAGCGGATGCCCGGGAACCCTTTGTAAAGCGGCATCATGGCCCGCAACTGAGCATCGAGTTCGTCTTTCTTGCCTTCGACCGGCCGGCCTATGAAATAGCCGCATCTTACATACATGGTGGTGGGTTCCTTCGGTGTGTCGTGGCCTGGCGGCCTGGAGGGGTTTAATGAGAATGGGCCCGGGCGTATTACCCGGGAGGCGAGCGGCGAGTTGGACGGTTGCCGTCGCCCCAATTTACCTGATGCACCTGAATAGGAAACATGGGGTTTCTACTGATCGAGCAAAATTCGTTACCCGGGTAAACCCGAGCTGTCCGAAATCGGCAAGTGGCAGACGGTTTTTGCCATTTCTTTTATCGTCTTCCGTTGGTTAAATGAGGCCGGAGCAGTCTTCATCGTCCACCACACACGGAGGAGAAGTTATGCGAAGCGGGAGGAGAAAATTCCTGGGCCAGGGCCTGGGTGGAATGGCTGGCGTCGCTCTGGGCGGCCTGGCATTTCCGGGTGTCGGCCTTGCAGCCGACGCCATAAAGGTTGGCGTGTTGCTCGATCTGTCGGGCCCCTTGCAGCTGTTCGGTACGGTCAAGGCGCAATGCCTGCGCCTTGCGGCTGAAGAGATCAACGCCAACGGTGGCCTGCTTGGCCGCCAGATCGAGCTGGTTACCTACGATACCCAGTCCAACAACCAGTTGTATGGCCAATATGCCCAGCAGCTTGCGCTGCGCGACAGGGTGGCCGTGGTGCACGGCGCGGTTACCAGCGCCGCCCGCGAGGTTGCCCGGCCGGTGCTGGGCCGGGCCAAGACGCTGTACATGATGAACATGATCAACGAGGGCACCGAAGGCGCCTGCGATCGCAATATGTTCATCACCGGCCCTACGCCGCGGCAGTTGCTCGACAATCTCATCCCCTACATGATGGAAAAGCACGGCAAGAAAATGTACATTCTGGCCGCCGACTACATCTTCGGCCAGTTGTCGGGCCAGGCCGCCGAGCGCATCTGCAAAGAGCACGGGGGCCAGGTGGTGGGCTTCGACCTGTTCCCGCTCGACGTCGACAAGTTCGGCCCGACCATCAGCAAGATCCAGTCGGCCAAGCCCGATTTCGTCTTCAATGTGTTCGTGGGCCCCGCCCATGGGGCGTTCTACGGCCAGTGGGCTTCGGCGGGCATGAACAAGTCCATTCCCATGGCCTCGCACACCATAGGCGACGCCGGCGAGCAGATGCGCATGCCACCCGAGGTCAGCGAAGGCATCGTCACCGTCAAGAACTACTACGACGAGCTCGACACGCCGGCCAGCAAGCAGTTCATCGAGCGCTTCAAGAAGCGTTTTACCGATTACGGCTACGTGGGTTCGCTGGGCATGGCCGACTACCAGGGCATGTATCTATGGGCCGAGGCGGTGCGCAAGGCCGATTCGGTCGACCGCGAGAAAGTCATCAAGGCCTTCGAGGCGGGCATCGAAATCGACGGGCCCAGCGGCAAGATCGCCTCGCATCCTCAAACGCACTACTGCACCATGGACATGTATCTGGCCGAGGTCCGCAACAGCCGCTTCGAGGTGCTGGAAAGCTGGCAGCAGGTGCCGCCGGTAAGCCCGGACGACGACAGCTGCAATGTGTTGAACATGTCGCTTTGAAGGGCCTGGCGCAAGATCGGGACGTCTGGCTGCCAGCCGTCCCCATCTTGCCCCGGGGGCTGGGCGGTGGCCAGACCGGCGCCCGCAAAGGCGCCTGCGGCCGACGTTTCTCTCGATAAAGCGTCAACAAGGAATCACCATGGATCTAGCGATGCTTACCGGCGTGCAGGTGGTGTATGCCATTGCCAGCCTGTTCCTGATCAGCGTGGGACTGGCCATCGTGTTCGGCATGATGGGCGTCATCAATTTCGCCCATGGCGAGTTCCTGATGCTGGGGGGCTTTGCCTTCATTCTGGCGGTGCGCGCGGGCGTCAACTTCTGGGTGGCCATGTTCGTGGTGGCCCCCCTGTGCGTGGCCGTCATCGGCATCGTCATCGAGCGCCTGATCATCCGCCACCTTTACGGGCGCATCGTTGAAACCATATTGGCCACCTGGGGGCTCAGCCTGCTGCTCATAGGCTTGGCCTCGGCCCTGCTGGGCTACTACCAGATGGGCGTTCGCCCGCCCTTCGGCGTCGTCCAGATCGGCGCCTATCAAACGGGCGCCTACACCTTCTTCGTCATCGGGGTAGCGGTGGCGGTGGGGCTGGCGCTATATGTCCTGCTGCGGCATACGCCCTTTGGCCTCATCGCACGCGGAACCATGCAAAGCGCCGCCATGGCGTCGGCACTGGGGGTCAACGTCAAGCGAGTCTATTCGGTCACCTTCGGCATAGGCGCCGCGGTTTCCGGTCTGGCGGGCGCAGTGTTCGCGCCGCTGACCGGCGTGCTGCCCATCAGCGGCCTTACCTATATCGCCAAGGCCTTCATCACGGTCATTCTCGGCGGGGCGCTGCCGCTGACCGGCTCGGCCCTGTCGTCCGCCTTGCTCGGAACGGTCAGCCAGGTCACCACCTTTCTCAGCACCTCGGTGTTCGGCGAGGTGATGCTGCTGGTCACGGCCATCGTGCTGCTGCGCGTGCTGCCCTCGGGCATCACCGGCAGGTTCTTCAAGCGGGGCATCTGATGCGAGAACTGCTCCGGCCCGCGTTCTGGGCCTCCGCCATTGCGGCCCTGGTGCTCATCGCGGGCATACCCCTGGTTTCTGAAGTCTATACCCTGTACAACCTTACCGTGTTCGCCGTGCTGGCCATGCTGGCCCTGAGCCTGGGGCTGGTATGGGGCATAGGCGGCATACTGGCGCTGGGCCAATCGGCTTTCTTCGGCATTGGCGCCTACGTATATGCCTTGTTGTCGGTCAATCTGGGCGACAGCACGCTGGCGGTGCCCGCCGCCATGGCCGCCCCGCTGGTGGTGGCGGTTCTGGTGGGCTACTTCACCTTCTTCGGGCGCATCAGCGACGTCTATTTCGCCGTCATTTCGCTGACCATACCGCTGATACTGCTCAGCCTGATCAACAGCGCTTCGGGTCCGGCCTATCAGTTCGGCAAGGCCCATCTGGGCGGCTACAACGGCATACCGGCCGTGCCCCCGCTGAACATGCCGTTCGATCCTTCCGCTGTATTGTCCTTCGAGGGCATGTATTACGTCGCAGCCGCGGCCTTGCTGGCGGTCTACCTGATTCTGCGGGTGCTGGTCGCCAGCCGTTTCGGCAGGGTGGTGCAGGCCGTGCGCGAAAACGAGCTGCGCGCCGAACTGCTTGGCTACGATGCGCGGTACTACAAGCTGGGCGTATTTTGCATCGGCGCGGCCATTGCAGGCCTGGCCGGGGCCTTCTACGCCGCCTGGGGCGCATCGGTCGGCCCCACCGTGTTCTCGCTCGCGTTCACCGCCCAGGCCGTGGTGTGGGTGCTGTTCGGCGGCTTGGGCACTTTGCTGGGCCCCATTGTCGGCTGCTTCCTGGTGCAGGGCCTGTCCACCTGGCTGGGCAGCGTTTCGCGCGTCAGTCCAGAGATCGCCCTGGGCTTGCTGTTCATCGTCGCCGTGCTGCTGGTGCCCAACGGCATCGTGCCATCGATCCGCGATCGCATCCGGTCCCGCCTGGCCCGCGTCCACGGGGGCCGCCCATGAGCGTCATTCTTCAGACCAGCGATTTGTGGCGCACCTTTGGCGGGGTGGCCGCCGTGGCGGGGGTCGACTTCGAATTGCGCGAGGGTGAACTGCGCTGCCTGATCGGCGCCAACGGCGCCGGAAAAAGCACTTTCTTCAAGATGCTGACGGGGCAGCTCAAGCCCACGTCCGGACGCATCACCCTCTATGGCAAAGACATCACTCGGCTTCCCTCGTTTGCCATCGCCCGCATGGGCGTCGGCATCAAGACCCAGGTTCCGAATCTTTTCAATGGCCTGAGCGTGCATGAGAACCTGATGGTTGCCGCGCGTTTCGGGATGCCGGCCCGCGAGGCAGCCGATGCGGTCGATGCCATGCTCGAGCGCATCCAGATGACTTCGCAGGCGCGCCTTCCCGTCGGCAGCCTGGCGCATGGCCATCGCCAGTGGGTCGAGCTGGGCATGATTCTTATCAATGATCCCAGGCTGGTGCTGCTCGACGAGCCCGCGGCGGGCATGACGGCGGGCGAGGTCGAGCGCACCATCGCCTTGCTCGAGGGCATGCGCGGAAAGCGCAGCTTCATCATCGTCGAGCACGACATGCATTTCATTCGCCGCATCGCCGAACGCGTCACGGTATTTCATCGGGGCAGGGTGCTGGTCGAGGACACCATGGACGAAGTCGTGCGCAACACCGAGGTGCGCGACGCTTATCTGGGGTCGGCGGGCACCAAAAGGGCCTCCACATGAATAACGTGAATGGCCGGCGCGCCGGCCGGCGCAAAGGGGCGGAACGATGAATCCCGAGGCCTTGCTCGATGTGCGTAGCCTGTCGGCCGGATACGGCGCCATACCTGTGCTGCGCGACGTAAGCTTCCAGGTGGGCGAAGGCGAAATAGTAGGAGTGCTGGGCCACAATGGCATGGGCAAGACCACGCTCATGAAGGCGCTTGTCGGCCACATTCCCATCACCGGCGGAGGCCTGCTGCTGGGAGGCGTCGAGGTTACCCATGTACCCACGCACAAACGCGCGCGCCTGGGCATGGGTTATGTCTCGCAGGGCCGCGACATCTTCCCTTCATTGACGGTGCGCGAAAACCTGGCCATCGGCGCGGCGGCATTGGGCCATGATCGCACGGCGGCGGTAGACCAGGCCGTAGGCGAATTTCCCATTCTGGGCCGCTTGCTCGACCGCAAGGGCGGTGCGCTAAGCGGCGGCGAACAACAGATACTGGCGCTGGCGCGCGCCCTGTGCGGCCAGCCGCGCCTATTGCTTCTGGACGAACCCACCGAGGGCATACAGCCTTCCATCGTCGATGAGATCGAAGACTATCTGGTGCGCCGGGCCAAAGAATCCTCCCTGGCTGTGGTGGTCGTAGAGCAGGATGTCGGCTTCATCGCCGCCATGGCGAACCGGGTGCTCTGGCTGCAAAAGGGCACCATCGTCAAAGAGATCGATCCCGCCCTGCTGTCCGATCCCGACACGGTCGCCGAGTTCTCGGGGCTTGAGGGAAAAGCCGATTGAGTTTAGCCTTTGGGCGGAAGTATCCATCAGCGCTTTGCGCGCGTGGGCACAAAAAAGAAAGGGAGAGAGGCAATGAACGACGATCTGTGGCGCCTGACCGCCACGCGCATGCGTGAGCTTGTCGTCCGCCGCGAAGTCAGCCGCGAAGAGCTGGTCCGCGCGCACCTGGCACGTATCGAGCAGGTCAATCCCAAGCTGAACGCACTGGTCGAACAGCGCGCCGAGCAGGCCCTGGCCGAAGCGCGAGAGGCCGACGCCGGCCACGCCGGCCGGACCGACCTGCCGCTCGACGGCATTCCCATCAGCATCAAAGACCACTACGACGTCGCCGGTATGAAGCACACCGAGGGCCTGCCCGCGATGGCCGACAGACGCTCCACGGTGGACGAGGTCGTGGTGCGGCGCCTGCGCCGGGCCGGCGCCATCGTGGTGGGCAAGGCCAACCAGCCCGACCTGCAGATACGCTGGAACACCATCAGCCATCTGTATGGCGCCACGCTCAATCCGCGCGATACCTCGCTTAGCGCCGGCGGCTCTTCCGGCGGCGATGCGGCTGCCGTGGCCTCTGGCATGGCGCCCCTGGGCCTGGGGCTGGACTACGGCGGTTCCATCCGGGTGCCCGCGACATTCTGCGGCATCTACGGCTTGCGGCCCTCTGCGGGCCGCACACCCGCTTCGTCGACCCTGCCGCCTTTCGACGGCCCGCCCTCGGTCGACCTCATGTCCTGCGTCGGCCCCCTTGCGCGCTGCGTCGAAGACCTGTGGCTTGCCTACACGGTCATTGCGGGTTCGCATTGGTCCGATCCGGCGACCGTGCCGGTGCCGGTCTCCCGCTCCGGCGCCAACGGCCGGCGCCCCCGCATTGCCCGCATGCTCGACCAGACCGGCGCGCTGGTTTCCCCCGAGGTTGCCGCCCGGCTCGATGACACCGCCCATATGCTTGCCGAGGCGGGCTACGAGGTGGTGGACGCGGCCATTCCCCACGCACGCCGCGCCCCCGAATTGTGGGCTGAAATCATCGGCACCGAGCTCATGCAGACCGGCATGCCCGAGTTCGGGTTCCTGCTGGGCGAAAGCAATCGCCAGCACATCGAAGCCATGTTCTCCATCTACAACCTGGGGTCCGAGGTGCGCAACTACATCCAGGCCTTCATCGAGCGCCGGCAGGTGCAGCGCGAGGTGGCGCAATGGATGGAGGAACACCCGCTGGTGTTGTGTCCGGTGGCGGGCATGGCCGCACCCGCACTCGATTTCGACCATATGCTCGATCGCGAACAGACCCAGAGGCTGTTCGACCGCATGCGCAACATACCGTGGGTCAACTTGCTGGGGCTGCCCAGCGTGGCGCTGCCCAACGGCATGCAGATAGTCGGCCGCCGGTTCCACGAAGCGCAGGCGCTGGAGGCGGCCGCGGCGGTGCAGCAGGCCATCGGAGCGGCGTCTGTTGCCGAACCATGAACGGCATCCGCACGCGCTTGCAGTGGCAGGAAAGCCGCTTGACGAGCGTGTGCGGCGGGCCGCGCCGCGGCGGCTGAGGCGATGGAAGGGCCGCCGTTCATTCATTACGAAGGGCGCATGCCGGGCGGCGAATTCCGCTTCGTGCACGTCGAGAAGGTATCGACCCGCATCCGCAAGTACAACTGGGAGCTTTTTCCGCACCGGCATCGCGATCTGTTCCAGGCTGTACTGGTCGAGTCCGGCCAAGGCCACGTAAGTTTCGATCTCTGGGAAGAAGCCTTTCATTTCCCCGCCCTGGTGCTGGTGCCTTCGCTGGTCGTCCACAGCTTTCGCTATGCGCCACGCTCTTCGGGCCGCGTGCTGACCCTGTCCGACGCATACGTGCGCGAATTGGTGAAGTTCACCGACGAGCCCGTCCTTGAGTCGATGCTGGGCCGTCCCCAGGTGGTGTCCCTTGAAGCAGGTTCTGCCGCGCTGAGGGAAATAGGCGCGGCGCTGGACGCCATCGCCGAACGCCTTGCCGCCGCGCCGCAGGGGCGGGGCGCCATGCTGTCGGCCAGTGTATTGAGCATATTCGGCCATATCACTCAACATTGCCGCGATCTTCCGGTACAGGGGCCCGAGATGCTGCGACGACGCTATCTGTACGACCAATTTCGCGCCTTGCTCGAGCAGCACTTTCGCGAGCAGCTTTCCGTGGCGCGCTATGCGGCGATGCTGGCGGTTACCGAGCGTACCCTGCACCGCGCCTGCCGCGAGGTTGCCGGCGAGCCGCCGCTCAAGATCGCCCATCGGCGGCTGGTGCTGGAAGCGCAGCGCCTTCTGCTGTATTCGGCCATGACGGTGGGCGAGGTCTCGTACCACCTGGGCTTCAAGGATCCATCGAATTTCAGCCGCTTCTTCGTCGAGCACGTGGGAGAGTCGCCCATCATGTTCCGCCGCGCCCGCCTGGGTTGATGCCGGCCGTCAATCCGCCAAACTACGGTATACAACAGCCTTTGAAAAAGCCGTTATTTAGCTTTTTAACAGCCAAAACATCAGTGTTTTCCCCAGGTTCGTATACTTTTGTATCTGGTCGGTATACATTACGGCCATCGACCAATCGGCTGGCAGGCCAGCCCTGCACAAGAACCAAAGCAATGACAAAAAATCAACGCCTCGACACCCAGACGGCCCGGGTAGTGGTTGGCCTGCGTGACATGATTATGAAAGGCGAGCTGCGGGCGGGCGAACGCCTGGTCGAGGCGGCGCTGTCCGATCGCCTGCAGGCCTCGCGCACGCCGGTCAGGTCGGCCCTGCTCACGCTCGAGCAACAGGGGCTGGTCGAGCGGCTTCGGGGCGGCGGGTACGCCGTGCGTGCGTATACCGCCCGTGAAATCGCCGAGGCGATTTCGGTCCATGCCTGCCTTGAAGGCATGGCGGCGCGGCTGGTGGCCGAAAAAGGCGTGTCGCGGGGGCTGTCGAACCGCTTGCAGGCCTGTCTCGAAGAAGGCGACCGCATCGTGGCCGTCGGAAAGCTCAGCATGGAAGACATCGCGGCCTACCTGGCCAACAATGTCCGCTTTCATGGCCTGATCGTCGACGCGGCCGACAACCAGGTGCTTGGGCAGTCGCTGAAATTCCTCGATCGCATACCGTTCGCGGCCGCCGGCGGCATGCTGCCCTTTCATTCGACGCGCGACGATTGCGACGAGGCCATGCGCTTCGCGCAACGGCAGCATCACTCGCTGGTCGAGGCGCTGCGCAACGGGCAGGGTGCCCGGGCACAGGCGCTGGCCGAAGAGCACCGGCAGATCGCCCTGTTCAATCTGCAGCATGCCACCCAGCACGCCGAAATCGCCGTCGGCATATCCGATGCGCTGCCGGTGCTGCGCATGGCCTCGCTTTAAGGTTTTATCCAGTCGGCAAAGTCGTCATGTTTCAAGAGGGTCCGGTCGGGCAAGGCCGGTTTCAATGCAGTTTGTCTCTACAAGTCGAAAACTCAGAGGAGATTCAAAATGACTAAATTCCAGCTTGGACGGCGCACCGTGATCGCGGCCATGGCGGCCGCCATGGCTTTCCCGGCGATCAGCGCGGCGCAGGCCCAGGGCGATCCCATCCGCATCGGCTACACCATGTCGCGCACCGGCCCCTTCGCCGGCGGGGCACAGGTCTCGCAAGAGCCCAACTACCTGCTGTGGGCCGAGCAGGTCAATGCCGCGGGCGGGCTTACCGTCGACGGCAAGAAGCGCAAGATCGAGCTCATCGGCTACGACGATCGCAGCGACATCGAAACCGCGGTGCGCACCTACCAGAAGATGATGGGCTCCGACAAGCTCGACCTGGTGCTTCCGCCCTGGGGCTCGGGCATGAACTTCGCCATCGCCCCCATCGCCAATCGCTACGGCTATCCTTTTCTTGCTCCCACGGCCTTGTCGCGCAAGCTTATCGACATGAAGCTGCCGTACTTCTTCTCGCTGCTGCAGCAGCCCGACAAGATGATGGACTCTCTGGCCGACATGCTGGCCGACCAGGGCGTCAAGACGGCCGCAACCATCTACATGGACGACCTTTTCGGCCTTGAGAACGTGGCGGCGCTGCGCACCGCGTTCAAGTCGCACAACATCGAGCTTCTCGAAGACAAAAGCTATCCGCTGGGCGTCAAGGATCTTTCCTCGGTGCTGAAGTCGATCAAGGCCAAAGAGCCCGACGCCTTCATCGCCATCACGTATCCGCCCGACACCCTGCTGGCCACCTCGCAATCGCGCGAGATCGAATTCAACCCCAAGTACTACTACGCTTCGGTGGGCACCGCGTTCCCGCTCTTCAAGCAGCGCATGGGCGACAACACCGAAGGCGTGCTGGGCATGGGCTCATGGAACGCCAAGGTTTCCGACGGCGCCAAGGCCTACTTCGAGGCCCACGTCGCGCATGCCAACAAAGAGCCCGATCGCTGGGCCAGCGGCCACGCCTGGGCCGGCCTCGAGATCCTGCAGCAGTCCATCGAAAAGGTCGGCCTCGACCGCAAGGCGCTGCGCGACTATATCGCCTCGAACGAGTTCGACACCATACTGGGCAAGATCAGCTTCAAAGATGGCGAGAACGCCACTATTCCCGGAACCGTCAGCCAATGGCAGGGTGACGAGTTCGAAGTGGTATGGCCTGCCGACAGGGCCACGGCCAAGCTGGTTGCGCCCAAGCCGGCCTGGAAGTAAGCCCGAATGAGCCGATCCGGCTCTTCACGCCCGGCCACGCCGCAGCAGGCCAAAGCTTGCCCGCAGCG
The DNA here is from genome assembly GCF_003096595.1 of Pusillimonas noertemannii. Taxonomy (GTDB): domain Bacteria; phylum Pseudomonadota; class Gammaproteobacteria; order Burkholderiales; family Burkholderiaceae_B; genus Pusillimonas; species Pusillimonas noertemannii. The sequence continues at coordinate 379,690 of NZ_QEKO01000003.1, forward strand.
TGGCCGGCGCGAACAAAAGCGGACGATTGAACGATGAACCTTTCCCTGATTGCCGACCTGGCCGTAAACGGCCTGGTCATCGGCGGCATCTATGCGGTGGTGGCCATAGGCCTGAACCTGCAGTACGGCCTGATGCGCATCCTCAACATCGCGCATGGCGAGTTCCTGATGATAGGTGCCTTCGTGATGTTCGCACTGCATACTTCGACCCAGGTCAACCCCCTGTGGTTCGTGCCGGTGGTCACATTGGCCTGCTTCATTCTGGGCGTGGCGCTGCATGGCCTCGTATTCAAGCGCCTTACCGCCCAGGCCAAGTCTCTCGACCAAGTCGAAGAGCGCAGCCTCATCATAGGCTTCGGGCTGATGTTCATCCTGCAGAATGCCGCGACCCTCATCTGGGGTTCCGACCTGCACGGCTACGACTTTCTTAATCACTCGGTCAAGTTCGGCGGCGTGATCGTTACGCAGAACCGCTTGCTGGTCTTGCTGCTGGCGGTGGTGGTCAGCGTTGGCCTGATCATGCTGTTGCAGCGCACCCTGATAGGCAAGGCGGTGCGCGGCATGCTGCAGTCGCCCCTGGGCGCTCAGCTCGTCGGGGTCGACTCCGCGCGCATGAATCCGCTGGTGTTCGGCCTGGGCATTGCCATGGCGGGCTTTGCCGGCTCGCTGCTCAGCATGATCTACGAGATTTCCCCTTCCGTGGGCGAGTCCTACACCATCATGGCGCTCATCGTCATCACGCTTGGCGGGCTGGGCAGCATCGGCGGCAGCTTCATGGCGGCCATGCTGCTGGGGCTGGTCGAAAGCTTCGGCACGCATTTCACCAACCCGTCGCTCAAGATGATCCTCAGCTACAGCATCTTCGTGCTGGTGCTGATCTTCAAACCCAAGGGATTGTTCGCCAAATGAAATCGTTTCTGCCCGCCGTCCTCATCAGCGGAGCGGTGCTGGCCCTTGGGCCCTGGCTGCTGCCGGAGTTCTGGGTCTCGCTGCTGATGACCTGCCTGATGTACGTGGTGCTGGCCGTCAGCTGGTCCATGTTCAGCGGCGCCACCCGCTATCTTTCGCTGGCCTCCACGGCCCTGTTCGGGCTGGGCGCCTATACCACCGCCTGGGGCTATGAAATCCTGCCCTGGCCGTTGCTCATCCTAGTCGGCGCCATGGTGTCGGCGGCGTTTGCCGCGGTGCTGGGCGCCGCGGTGCTGCACCTGCGCGGCACCTACTTCGCCATTCTTACCTTCGGAATGGGCGAGCTGGTCAAGCACACCATCACCTATATTGAAAAAAGCGCTTTCGGCACGGTGGGGCGGGTGATCATCGACGTGCCTTCGAACGAGGCCGTCTACTGGACTGTGCTGGTACTGGCCCTGATCACCGTCGTCGCCTTCAAGCTTGTGGCCGACTCGCGCCTGGGGCTGGCCATGCGCGGCATCGGCCAGGACGAACAGCGCGCCGCCACCTTCGGCGTAAACACGCGCCGCATCAAGGTCATCGGCTTTGCGCTCAGCGCCGCCTTTGCCGGCGCGGTGGGGGCCGCAATGGCCGTGCGCTGGACATACATCGATCCGCACACCGCCTTCAACCCGCTCATCGGCTTCCAGACCGTTCTCATTGCGATGGTCGGGGGCGCATCGACCCTACGTGGACCGGTGATCGCGGCGGTGGCGCTTAGCGTGCTGTCCGACGTGCTGCGGCTGAACTTCCCTTATTTCTATCTGATACTGCTGGGCACACTGCTTATCCTCAGCGTGCTCTTCATGCCGCGCGGCATCGCGGCGGTCAATTGGGGCAAGTTTCTGGGACGGAGGCAAGCGCGATGAGCGAGCTCATACTGGAACTGAAAGGCGTCGACATGCAGTTCGGCGGCCTCAAGGCATTGTCGAACATCAGCATGAGTGTGCGACGCGGCGAGTTCATCGGCATCATCGGCCCCAACGGGGCCGGCAAGACTACCCTGTTCAACGCCATCAGCGGCGTCATTCCTCCGACCGCGGGCGAGGTCCGCGTGGCGGGCCGGCCGATGCAGGGCAGGGCGCCCAATGATTATTGCAAGCTTGGCGTGGCGAGAACGTTTCAGACCCCGCGCATTTTCCCCGACATGACGGTACGCGACAACGTGCGCTTTGCCCACACCTTTGGCAACGCAAGCGGGCAGGGCATCGAGCTTATAGAGCAAGTGATGCACGCCGTTGGCATGGCCGGCGCTTCGAACGAAACGGCGGGCGCCATGCCTCCGGCCAGGCAGCGCCAGCTTGAGATCGCCATGGCACTGGCCACTTCGCCGCGCCTGCTCTTGCTGGACGAGGTGGCGGCCGGCCTGACAGAGGGCGAGGTCGAAGAGGTGGCCCGGCTGATCCAGCAACTGCGGGGCGACTACGACCTTACCGTCGTCTGGATCGAGCACGCGGTCAAGACCCTGATGAAGACCGTCGAGCGGGTGGCGGTGCTCAATTTCGGCGAACTCATCGCAGACGGCACCCCCGAGCAGGTCGCCGCCGATCAGAAAGTCATCGATGCCTATCTGGGCGAAGAGGAAGCCGCATGAGCATTTTGCTTGAGACCCGGGGGCTGGCGGCCGGATACGGCGCGCTGCAGATCATCAAGAACATCGACATACGAGTCGAGCATGGAAGCTTCACCGTGGTCGTGGGGCCCAACGGGGCCGGCAAGACCACCCTGATGAGCGCGCTGGCCGGCGTGTTGCCGGTGGCCGCCGGCGAAATCCGCCTGGACGGCCAGGTGCTCAACACGCTCAGTGTGTCGCAGCGTGTAAAAAGCGGCCTGGTGCTGGTGCCCGAGGGGCGTCACCTGTTCGGCCAGATGACGGTGCAAGAGAATCTCGAGCTGGGCGGCTATCTTATGACAGCTGCCCAGCGGCGCCAGACCATGGACGAAGTCTGCGCCTTGTTTCCCCGCCTGGCAGAACGCCGCGACCAGGCCGCCGGCAGCATGAGCGGCGGCGAACAGCAAATGGTCGCGGTGGGGCGTGCGCTGATGGGGCGGCCGCGCTGCATCTTGCTCGATGAGCCGGCCCTGGGGCTTGCGCCTCGCATGGTGGCCACCCTGTTTCGCATTTTGCGGCAGGTGGCGCAAAACGGAACGGGCGTGCTGCTGGTAGAGCAGAACGTGCGCCAGGCGCTCAGCATCTGCGATCACGCCTATATCCTGGAGCAGGGGCTCGTGGTGGCCGAGGGCTCGGGGCCGGAGCTTTTGCAGGGCGAACGCATACGCAAGTCATATCTGGGGCTTTGATTTGCATCTGGGGCTTTGATTTGCACAGACAGGCCGGGTGCAAGGGGCTTGTCCGTGCCTTCTCGTCTCGTTCCGCAGAACGTTGCTAGAATAAATACGATTTCTGGCATGGACGAGACATAGCAATGAACAAAGAGGCTGCCGATCAGGCTCCGACCGAACTCTACGAGCAACCCGGGCACTTGCTGCGCCGGGCGCATCAGATTTCCGCCTCGATATTCCATGACGAACTCGGTACCCGGGTAACGCCTATCCAGTACGCCATTTTGCGCATTCTCGTCGAGCATCCGGGCATCGACCAGGTTTCGCTGGCCGGGCTCGTGGCCATCGATACTTCCACGGCGGCCAGCGTGGCCATACGGCTCGAAGAAAAGAAGCTGCTCATCCGCTACCTCGACCCCAACAACCGGCGCCAGAGGGCCTTGTACGTCACCGACGCGGGAAGGGCGCTGATGCAAAGCACGGTACCGGCCATTTCGCGGCTGCATCATCGTATTTTCGAAGGTTTCACGCCCGAGGAAGAAAACCAGTTCATGTCCTTGCTGCACAAGCTGGTGCATATCAACAACTCCAAGAGCCGGGCGCCGCTTTCGCGCCGCAAGCCCGCGCCGCCGGCCGAGCACTCGGCTCCCGAGCAAACCGAAACCTGACCCCTTAATACTAGGGTAAACCCCTGGTTGCATCGACATGCGTGTGAAGTAAAATTTTGGTATAGATTCAGTGTACTGAATGTGAATTTTCCAACGAGGCCATCATGTTCCCGAAAAACACCTGGTATGTAGCCTGTACCCCGGACGAAATCGAATCCAAGCCGCTGGGACGGCAGATCTGCGGCGAGCGCATCGCGTTCTATCGCGGCCACGAAGGCAAGGTGTGCGCGGTCGAAGATTTCTGCCCCCATCGCGGCGCAGCGCTGTCGCTGGGCTATGTAGACGGCGGCAACCTGGTGTGCGGCTATCACGGTCTGGTCATGGGCTGCGACGGCAAGGTGGTTTCCATGCCCATGCAGCGTGTCGCGGGCTTTCCCTGTGTCAAAAGCTATCCCGTCATCGAGCGCTATGGCTTTATCTGGGTCTGGCCGGGCGATGCGGCCCAGGCCGACGAGTCGCTTCTGCCTCATCTCGAGTGGGCCGAAAGCCCCGAGTGGGCATACGGGGGCGGCCTGTACCATATCAATTGCGATTACCGCCTGATGATCGACAACCTCATGGATCTCACTCACGAGACCTATGTGCACACCACCAGCATCGGCCAGGACGAAATCGACGAATCGCCCGTGCATACCAAGGTCGAGGGCGACACCGTCATTACCAGCCGCTACATGGAAAACATCATGGCGCCCCCGTTCTGGCGCGCGGCTCTGCGCTACAACGACCTGGCCGATGACGTTCCGGTCGATCGCTGGCAGATCTCCCGCTTTACGCCGCCCAGCCATATTCTGATCGACGTCGGGGTGGCGCATGCGGGCAAGGGTGGCTTCGAGGCCGACCCGGCCCACAAGGCCGCGGCCATCGTGGTTGATTTCATCACGCCCGAAACCGAGACCTCTCATTGGTACTTCTGGGGCATGGCGCGCAACTTCAAACCCAACGATCCGGAGCTTACCAAGGCAATCCGCGACGGACAGGGTAAAATATTCGGCGAGGATCTCGAAGTCCTGGAAGCGCAGCAGCGCAACCTCCGGGCAAATCCCGACCGCCGACTGCTCATGCTAAACATCGATACGGGTGGCGTACAATCGCGCCGCATCCTGGATCGCCTGGTGCAGGCCGAGCAGCAGCAAGCCACCGCCGAGCCCGCCTGATCTAAGTATTGTCACATGCGGGGCCGGCATTCCGGCCCGCAGCAATGCGGGTAGAACCGCAAATATAGAATATCTAATGAGTCAACTCACCGTTAAAGTAGTCAATAAGGTGCAGGAAGCCGAGGAGATAGTCAGTCTGGAGCTGGCTAGTGTTGATGGCAAACCTCTTCCTTCCTTCAGCGCCGGCGCCCATATCGACGTGCATATTCGCGACGGGCTCATCCGCCAGTACTCCCTGCTCAATGATTCGGCCGAACAGCATCGCTATGTAATCGGCGTGCTGCGCGACCCCGAGTCGCGCGGCGGCTCCATTGCCGTGCACGACGACATCAATCAGGGCGATACCATCCAGATCAGTTCGCCCAAGAACCACTTCGAACTCGTCCAGGCCAAGCGCACCCTGTTGTTCGCCGGCGGCATCGGGGTCACCCCCATCCTGTGCATGGCGCGCCGTCTCAGCCATATCGGCGCCGATTTCGAAATGCACTACAACTCCCGCTCTCCCGAGCGCATGGCCTTCCGCGAGGCCATCAGCAACGCGGCGTTTGCCGACAAGGTGCATTTCCACTTCGACAATGGCGAAGACAGCCAGAAGCTCGACCTGGCCCCCTTGCTGGCCAACCCGCAGGCCGACACCCACTTGTACGTGTGCGGCCCCACGGGCTACATCGACTTCGTCGTCAATACCGCCAAGCAGGCGGGCTGGCCTTCCGACCACGTGCACCTCGAGTACTTCGGCGCCGCCGAAGTCGACACCAGCGGCGACACCTCGTTCGAGGTCAAGATCGCCAGCACCGGCCAGGTCTTTGCCATTCCGGCAGACAAGCCCATCACGCAGGTGCTCGATGAAGCCGGCGTCTTTATCCCCGTGTCATGTGAAGAAGGCGTTTGCGGCACCTGCCTGACCCGTGTGCTCGAAGGCACGCCCGACCACCGCGATCTTTATCTCACCGACGCCGAGCACGAGGCCAACGATCAATTCACGCCGTGCTGCTCGCGCTCCAAGAGCCCCCTGCTGGTGCTTGATATTTAAGGTTTTTTCAACGGCCCCGTCACGCGCGGGGCCACCCCTCAGAGAGTCTCAGATGTCCCGTAGAAACGTGAACGCCCAGCGCCGGCAAGTGGTACTGGGCGGAGCGGCTATGGCCGCCAGCGGCATGCTGCCAGCGGTCAGCCACGCCGCCGAGCCGGTCAAGGTCGGCCTTATCGTTCCCATGTCCGGCCCGTTCGCTTCGACCGGTCGCCAGATCGACGCAGCGGTCAAGCTGTACCAGAAGAAGCACGGCGACACCGTCGCCGGCCGCAAGGTCGAGGTCATTCTCAAGGACGACGGGGGCGTGGCGCCCGACGTTACCAAGCGCATAGCCCAAGAGCTCGTCACCCGCGAAGGGGTCCAGGTGCTGGCCGGATTCGGCCTGACGCCGCTGGCGTTTGCGGCTTCGCCCATCGCCACTCAGGCCAAGACCCCGATGATCGTCATGGCGGCGGCCACTTCCGTCATCGTCAAGCGTTCACCCTACGTCGTCCGTACGGGCTTCACGCTGCCGCAGGTTACCTCTCCGATGGCCGACTGGGCCTTGAAGAACGGCATCGAATCGGCCATTACCTTTGTCAGCGACTACGGTCCGGGCATCGACGCCGAGAAGGTGTTCATCAAGACCTTCACCGCGGGCGGCGGCAAGATCGACTCCAGCATTCGCACGCCCCTGCTCAATCCCGACTACGCTCCTTTCCTGAAGCGGGTCAAGGACAGCAAGCCCCAGGCCCTTTTCGTGTTCGTGCCATCGGGCGAGGGCGCCAACGTGCTCAAGCAGTTCAACGAGCGCGGCCTGGCCCAAGACGGCATCCGCCTGATCTGCACCGGCGACGTGCTCGACGACGACCTCATGGTCAGCATCGGGCCGGTCTCCCAGGGCGTGGTCAGCAGCCATCACTACTCGGCTGCCCATCCTTCGCCCGAAAACAAAGAGTATGTCGAGGGCTTCCAGCGCGACAATGGCGGCCATCGGCCCAATTTTCACTCGGTCGGCGGCTACGACGGCATGCATTTGCTGTACGAGGCCTTAAAAAAGACCAACGGCGACGCAAATGGCGATAAACTATTGGCGGCCATGAAAGGCTTGTCCTGGAATAGTGTCCGCGGCCCCGTCACCATCGATCCGGACACGCGCGACATCGTCCAAGACGTCTACATCCGCAGGGCCGAGCAGGTCGAAGGCCAGATGTGGAACGTCGAGTTCGATAAAATCGCACAATTCAAAGATCCGGGCGTTTAAGCCGGCCGGCCTGGCTACATCAGCGCATCACAAATAGAATTCGCCCCGGGCCTCGGCTTGGCCGTCACCGCTCGGGGCATAGCTGTTCTTCGTTACAGTGATTCCGGTTTCGATACTTTTAGTCAATCTCAACAATGGGGAGTGCATTCATCATGCCGCATACGTTTGCCGATAGCGGACAGGTGTTCCGCTGGAGCACAGGGTGGCCGCCATGCTAGGAAACCTGCTTGGCGTACTGTTTGACGGTGTTGCCTACGGCAGCCTGCTCTTTCTGATCAGCGTAGGCCTGTCGGTAACCATGGGCCTCATGAACTTCATCAACCTGGCTCACGGCGCATTCGCCATGGTCGGCGGCTTCGTAACCGTCGAGCTCATGCGGCAGCTTGGCGTGCCTTTCCTGGCCACCTTGCCGCTGGCCTTCATCGCCGCCGCCATCGTGGGCTTCGTGCTCGAACGCACCTTGTACCGCAGGCTCTACCGGGCCGATCCCCTCGACCAGGTGCTGTTTTCCATCGGTCTTACCTTCATGGTGATCGCAGCGGGCATCTACTTCTGGGGTCCGTCGCAACAGCCGGTCCACCTGCCTGATTGGCTGCGTGGGCAGGTCTCGGTGTTTGGCGTCGGGCTGGGCATCTATCGCCTCTTCCTGATCGCGGTCGTCGTCGTGGTTACGGCTGCCCTGTTCCTGCTCATCGAGCGTACCCGCCTGGGTGCGCAGATTCGCGCCTCGGTCGACAACCAAGAGGCCTCGGCGGGCCTGGGCATCAACGTCAGCCGCGTGTTCAGCGTAACGTTCGCCCTGGGTTCCGGCCTGGGCGGGCTGGGCGGCGCGTTGGGCATCGACGTGCTTGGCCTCGATCCCACCTTCCCGCTCAAGTACATGGTGTACTTCCTCATCGTCGTGGCCGTGGGCGGCGCCGGCACCATCAGTGGCCCCTTGCTGGCGGCCATCGTGCTGGGCGTCTTCGACGTGGCGGGTAAATACTATGTTCCCTCTCTGGGGGCATTCGTGATTTACGCGTTGATGGTCGTGTTGCTCATTCTCTTCCCCTCCGGACTCATCTCGAGGCGCTCATGACGAAATCAACTCTTTTATCTTCGCTGTCCATTTCGGACAAGCTGCCGGCGCCCCGTGTGCCCAATGCCAAGTGGACGAAGTACGAAATCATCTTCTGGCTGCTGCCTTTCGTCGCATTCTTCCTGTTCCAGGGCTACCTGGTGCTGGCCAGCCAGATCATGATTCTCGGCCTGTTCGCGCTTTCCCTGGATCTTATCCTTGGGTATGCGGGCATTGTTTCGTTGGGCCATGCGGCGTTCTTCGGCCTCGGAGCCTATACCGCCGGCCTGCTGTCGGTGCACGGCTGGGGCGAACCCATCAGCGGCATGCTGGCGGGCGCGATCGTGGCGGCCATATTCGGCTTTCTGACCAGCTTCCTGGTGGTGCGCGGGCATGACCTCACCCGTCTGATGGTCACCCTGGGCATCTGCCTCATGCTCTACGAAATCGCCAACAAGGCTGCCTTCATCACGGGCGGGGTCGATGGCCTGTGGGGCATCCAGATGTGGAAGCTGCTGGGCATCTTCGAGTTCGATCTGCAAGGCAAGACCGGCTTCTTCTACAGTTTCGCAGTCTTGTTCATTGTGTTCGTGCTGGTTCGGCGCATTGCGCGATCAACCTTCGGGCTCAGCCTCATCGGCATCCGCGAAGGGGGCAAGCGCATGCCGGCAATCGGCGCCAACATCAACCGCCGTCTCATCGCCGTCTATACGCTGGGCGCGGGCCTTGCCGGCATTGCCGGGGCGCTTCTGGCCCAGACCACCCAGTTCGTGGGTCTCGATTCGCTCGGTTTCGTGCGTTCGGCCGACCTGCTCATCATCCTGGTGCTGGGCGGCACCGGCCGCCTTTACGGCGCGCTGATCGGCGCACTGGTGTTCATGATCGCGCAGGATCAAATCGCAAACGTGAACCCCGTGTACTGGCAATTCTGGATCGGCCTGTTCCTTATCATCATCGTCATGGTGGGGCGTGGCGGCATACTGGGCGCTTTCGACGCCTGGCGTGAACGGCGCCGCGCCCGTGCAGCAAACGCAGGAGGCCGGGCATGAACACCACTCTCCGTACTGAGGGCATCTCCAAGCAGTGGGGCGCCTTCAAGGCAAACAGCGACATCTCGCTTACCTTCGAACCGGGCGGCCGGCACGCGCTGATCGGCCCCAACGGCGCGGGCAAGACCACCTTCATCAACCTGCTTACGGGCGCGTTGCAGCCTACCTCGGGCAAGGTCTTCTTCGGCGATCAGGACATCACGTCGCGCTCGCAGCACGAGCGCGTCAAGATGGGCATGACACGCACCTTCCAGATCAATACCTTGTTCCTGGGGCTTACGGTGCTTGAATCGGTCGTGTTGGCCATCAGCGAACGCGACGGCCTGTACCGCAACTGGTTCCGCACCGTGGCCCAGCAAACAGAGGCCATCGACGAAGCGCTGGCCTTGCTTGCCACCTTGCGTCTCGACCGCGATATCAACACCGTTACGCGCAACCTGCCCTATGGCAAGCAGCGCCTGGTCGAGATCGCCCTGGCGCTGGCCACCAAGCCCAAGGTGTTGTTGCTGGATGAACCCGCCGCCGGCATTCCGTCCACCGACAGCGCCGAACTCTTCGAGGTCATATCCCAGTTGCCGCGCGACGTCACGGTCGTGTTCATCGAGCACGACATGGGCCTGGTGTTCCGCTTTGCCGAGCGCATTACCGTGCTGGTGGGCGGCAAGGTCCTGACCGAGGGCACGCCGGCCGAAATCTCGGCTGACCAACGTGTGAAAGAAGTCTATTTGGGCGAGGCAGCGCATGACGAATAAAGGAAGCGATTTGCTCGTAATGGAGCACGTAACGGCGGGCTATGGCGAAGCCGTGGTACTCGAAGACGTCTCGCTCACGATCAAGGAAGGCGAGAGCCTGGCCTTGCTCGGACGAAACGGCATGGGCAAGACCACCTTGCTGCTTACCATGATGGGCCTGACCCAGCTGCACAAGGGCAAGCTCTTCTGGAAGGGCAGCGACATCACCGACGTCACCACCTACAAGCGGGCCCAGGCCGGCCTGGGGTGGGTTCCCCAAGAGCGGCACATGTATCCGTCGCTTTCGGTCGAAGAACACCTGACAGTGGTGGCGCGCCCGGGCGAATGGACGGTCCCCAAGATATACCAGCTGTTTCCCCGCTTGCAAGAGCGGCGCAACAACATGGGCAACCAGCTGTCCGGCGGCGAACAGCAGATGCTGGCCATCGCACGCGCGCTCATGGTCAATCCGCGCCTGCTGCTGCTTGACGAACCCATGGAAGGGCTTGCCCCCATCATCGTCCAGGAACTGCTGGGCGTCGTAGGGCGCCTCGTCAAGGAAAGCGGCTTGTCGGTGATTATCGTCGAGCAGCATGCGCGCATGGCGCTCGAGCTTACCGAGCGGGTGATCGTCCTTGATCGCGGCCGCATCGTGCACGATTCCGACAGCCAGGAACTTCTCGACGACGACGCCAAGCTCCAGCGTCTTGTGGCGGTGGCGTAAAGCAGCCTGCCCACATGCAAAGGCCCTGCCTGGTTTCGGCAGGGCCTTTTTTTGCGGCCTGGCGCCTGTCGACACTAAAAAGACAGTCGCATAAGCAGGCAAATCGCTGACCGTAAAGACTCTGGGGCAATACCGGCTTTTGCCCGCCTCAACAGCGGTTTTCTTCCAGCCAGGCGTCCGCATCGGCAGCCGCGATGGGCCGGGAAATGAGGTAGCCCTGGGCGAAGTCGCAGCCCAGCTGCAAAAGCCGCATGAGGCTGCGTTGGTCTTCGACCCCTTCGGCGGTAACGCTGACCTTGAGGTTGTGCGCCAGGCCGATGATCGAATCGACGATGGTCTGGCTTTCTTTGTCGTTGTCCATTTCGCGGATGAAGGACTGGTCGATCTTCAGGTTGTCGACCGGCAGCTTGTGCAGGTACGAGAGCGACGAGTGGCCGGTGCCGAAATCGTCGATGGCGATGCGCACGCCTATGGCGCGGATGCGGTGAAGCACGCTGAGGGAACGCGTGGCGTCGACCATGATGGCGCTTTCGGTGATCTCGACCTCAAGATAGTGGGCGGGCACGTTGTGGCGGGCCAGCAGCTTCTGGATCTGAGTAGGGAACTCGGGGTTGAGGAGATTGCGCGCCGATACATTCACGCTGATGCTTGCATGATGACCCTTGCTGTGCCACTGGCTGCATTGTTCCAGGGCCCTGTCGAGCACCCACAAGGTAAGCGGATGGATCAGGTCGCTGTATTCGGCAACCGGCATGAAGTGCCCCGGCGGAACCAGGCCCTTGCTGGGGTGTTTCCAGCGCAGCAATGCTTCGAATCCAACCGTGCGCCGGCGGCGCAGGCTGATCTGCGGCTGGAAGTGCAGGAACAGCTCGTCGGAATCGAGGGCATGGCGCAGATCGGACAAAAGCAGCAGGCGATTGGGTGTGCGTTCATGCTGCGACGCGTCGAAGAAAGCGAAGCCGGTGCCTTCGCGCTCGGCGCGATGCATGGCGCTGTCGGCATTGCGCATGAGGACGTCGGGTTCAAGGCCGGAAACCGGATACTCGGCAATGCCGATGCTGGCGCTGATCTGCATCTCGGTGCCGTCGAGTTCGGCCGGACGGCGGATTTCGTTGAGTATTTCCTGGACCAGGTCGCGTATGGGCATGGTCAGGTCTGGTTGCCGGAACAGCAGGGCGAACTCGTCGCCGCTGGAGCGGCCGACGTCGCCCTTGTCGCCGATGAGATTGCGCAGGCGCTGGGCCACGGTGCGCAATAAATTGTCGCCGATGTGATGGCCGAAGGTGCTGTTTATTTCCTTGAACCCGTGCAGGGTCAGGTTCATGACATAGAAGCGCTGGTTGCTTGCCGCCGCCGCGCTGAGCGCGTTGTCGATGCGCGCGGTGAACACCTCGCGCTTGTACAGGCCGGTGAGTACGTCATGCCTGGATTGGTAGCGAAGCGCTTCGTGGTGGCGATTGTGCTCGATGGCCATTGAAGCGACCTCGGTAGCCATCTTGCTGAACTGCAGGTCTTCCATGCCCGGGGGGCCGGGTTTGTGAAAATACACGGCCAGCGAGCCGACCACCTTGCCGTCGGCCGCAAGGATGGGATGCGACCAGCAGGCGCGCAGTTCATTGACAAGAGCCAGGTCGCGCAGCGATTCCCAGGCGGGGTCGGTGGCGATGTCGGGGGTGACGACCACACGGTTCTGCGCCATGGCGCTGCCGCAGGTGCCGGTTTCGTCATCGCAGCACAGCTGTGCGAGCGCCTGTGCGTAGCTGTCCGGCAAAGAGGGGGCTATGCACGACTGGATGTGCTCGCCATCGGGCGCCAGCAACAGGATGGAGACGATGCCGCCCTCGATCTGCGCCTGGGTGACCTGGGTAAGGGCGCGCAAAGTGTCGTCGAGCGGCTGGTTCTGCGCGATCATCTGCAGGATCTTGTTCTGGCCCAGCTGGCGCTGCAGCGACTGCGCCCATTGGGCTTCCTGGCGGCCCAGCGCCTTGGCCATGTGGTCGAGCTGGCTGGCGATCTCGATGAACTCTTGTCCGGACACCATGCTGGTTACCCGGGTGTCGTACTTGCCCTGGCTCAAGCGCTTTGCCGCCGCGGCCAGATAGCGCACATTGCGGCCCACGATGGCCTGTATGCCCACCCAGCCCAGGATCAGGGTCAGCAGCCCCAGCAGCAACGCCAGTGCACCGCTTATCCAGAAAGTGCGGTACATCTTCGCCATGGCCGTTGCAGTGGGGTGCTGATAAATGACCGTAAAGGCGCCGGGGTCTTCTTCGGTTCCGGTGCGGGCGTGGCTGACGAGCCACTCGCTTCCGTCGCTGCGCTTCAGAATGCCGGAGCCCTGATAGTTGCGGGACAGCAGTTCTTGCAGCGGGACGTCGGCCAGGGTCTGGCCGATTTCAATGTCTGCCCGGGGCGGCATGCTGTTAAGGACCACGCCGTTTCGATCAAGAATGGTGATGATGGATTCGTCGGAGTGCTGGGCGGCATGGCGGGCGCGGACCATCGAAGTAATGTCCAGCGAGGCATACAGCACCACCCATGGCAGACCGTCGGGTGTGCGCAGGGCGGTCGCGACCAGAATCACGGGCTGGCCCGAGATTCTGCCCACGTGATAGTCGCTGACGATCAGTCCTGTTTCGTAGAGCGCGCGCTGAAAGTACTCGCGGTCGGAAAAATTGACGGTACGTAAAGCCTCGGGGTCTTGCAGGCCCGAACACAGGCTTTCTCCGGTTACCGACATCAGGCCGATGTCATGGTAGTCGGTCTGCTCTTTGAGCAGATTGCGCATGTATTTATGGCACAGGGGCCAGTTTTTCTCGGCGATCAGGGGCATGTTGGCAATTGCCGAGAACATATTGCGGGTACTGCTGAACAGCCAGCTTTCATCATGCGCCGCCAATTGCACGAAACGTTCTGTGTTTTCGGTGCTGTATTCAGTAAGATAGCCGCGCTGTTCGTAGACGTAGAACACCAACCCCGCAAGCGAAGGTAGGACAGCAACGCATATTACGAGGAACATGCGTACGTAAATGCTTTTTAACGCGTCCTTGCGCCACAACATCGCCCGGATTCTCCTGTAGGCCGAGTCTGCGCTCGGTAGCCGTAGCATAATTGTAAATATTATTACGTTTTGTTTGCTCGGTTCAGGCTGCTAGTTTACGGGTTTTTTGGCGTTTGTCTTGAGCATTTCGAATACCTGCATGCAAGCTTTGGATAAAAAAGGAAAATACTACTTCATCAACGGCTTTTCCATGGGTTTATCCACAATATCTGTGGACAAGCTGTTGTAGCGGCGCCGAGAAAGCGAAGATATCATCTTTGCCTTGGCGCCGTTTCGGCCCAACTGCAGTCAAAGGCGGAACCATGAATGAATCAATGAGCGTGTGGGCCCTGTGGCTGCCACACATTGAAGCAGTCGTCATACGGCTGACCGTTGCAATAATCATCCTGCTCATAGGCTGGGGGGTATCGGTGCTGGCCGGCCGGGCGGTGCGCAAGCTGGCCGCGCGCTCCAGCCGGGTCGATCCCACCATCGTGCCCATGGCGCATACCGTTACCGTATGGGCCATACGCATCATCGTGCTCATTGCGGTGCTTGCCAAACTGGGCGTACAGACAGCCAGCATCATTGCAATGCTGGGTGCGGCCGGCCTGGCCGTGGGCTTGGCGCTGCAAGGAACCCTGCAAAATATTGCGGCGGGCATCATGCTGCTTGCCCTGCGCCCTTTGCGAGCCGGCGAATCGGTATCGGTGGTCGGCAAGGCCGACGGCACGGTTGAAGAGGTGGGCCTGTTCCTTAGCCGCTTCCGCCAGGCCGACGGCACGCAAATCACCCTGCCCAACAGCCTGGTCTGGGGCAACCCCATCGTCAACCTCAGCCGCAACGGGTCGCGGCGCATCGACGTCCAGGTAGGCATTCTTTATGGCCAGGACATCGTCCAGGCCCTGCAGGCCGCCCGTTCTTTGATAGAAAGCCATCCCCTGGTGCTCGATTCGCCGGCTCCCGCCGTCTTCACGGGCGAGAGCCGGGTAAGTACCGTCGTGATCGTCGTCCAGGCCTGGGCGCGGGCCGGCGACTACGGCGCTTTGCTCAATGACATCCGGCGCGATCTGCCCAGCCGGCTGCAGGAAGCCGGCTTCAAGATGCCGGACCATGCCTATGGGCCGGCGGCCGGGGCCCAGGGCGCATAGCGGCAACGCCGCCGCGAGGTTGGGGTGGGTGGTCAGCCTCGGCGGTTCGCGGCGCGTATCATCGCCGTGCATACGCCCCGCATCATGTCGACTTCGTCTTGTGACAGCTGATTGCGCGTAAACAGGTGCCGCATGCGGGGCATGAGCTTCTTGGGATGCGCAGGGTCGAGAAATTCGATCGAAACCAGGGCTTCCTGCCAGTGGGCCATGAGCGCCTGGACTTTTTCGTTGGGGGCGGGCAGGCTGCCGGCCGTGGCGGCCTGCTTGTCGGTGCGCGGGACAAGCGGTTCGCCCAGGCCGCTGACAAGGGCATAGCGCAGTTCCCAGGCCGCCAGCTGCAGGGCCTGAGCGACATTCAGCGAGCTGTACTGGGGGTTGGCGGGAATATGGCAGATGCGCTGGCACAGGGCAATGTCGTGGTTGGTCAGGCCCGAGCGCTCGGTGCCCAGCACGACGGCGATGCGGCCATCGACATGTTCGGCCAGATGTGCCCTGCCGGCGTCGGCCGCCTGGCGTATGTCGCATACTAGCGGGCCCAGGTCGCGCGGCCGTGCCGTCAGGGCAAAGGCAAGCGTGGTGCCGGCCAGGGCCTCGCTTAGCGTAGGATGAACCCGGGCGCCGGCCAGCACGTCGGTGGCGCCGCTGGCCAGCGCCTGCGCCTCGGGCTGGTTGATTATGTCTTCATGGCGGGGCGCCACCAGGCTCAGTTTCTGGAAGCCCATGGTCTTGATGGCTCGAGCCGCCGCGCCGACATTGCCGGGGTGGCTGGGCTGTACCATGATGAATTCAATGCGCTCGAAGGGCGGGGCGCCGTCGCCGACTGGGAATAGGCTCATTTAGAACAATCTGCCTGTGTCATTTAAAATAGGCGGTTTAAAGGTAATACGGACACATATGCACCCGATGCTCAACACCGCCATCAAGGCGGCACGCCGCGCCGGCACAATCATCAACCGGGCCAGCCTCGATCTCGAGCGCTTGCAGGTGGCGCGCAAGGGACCCAAGGATTATGTCACGGAAGTCGACCGCGCCGTAGAAGACGCCATCATCGAAGTCCTGCGCACGGCCTATCCCGACCATGCATTCCTGGGCGAAGAGTCGGGTGCCCATCCTGCCGCGGGCGCCAAGCCCGATGCAACGCCCGAATTCCAATGGATCATCGACCCGCTGGACGGCACCACAAACTTCATTCATGGTTTTCCGGTGTATGCGGTATCAATCGCCCTGGCCCATAGGGGCCAGGTCACGCAGGCCGTCATCTTCGACCCCAATCGCAACGAACTGTTTACGGCCAGCCGGGGCGGCGGGGCCTTCCTGAACGATCGCCGCATACGCGTTTCGGGCCAGAGCCGCTATCACGATGCCCTGATCGGCGCCCACGTGCCCAGGTCCGCCAGCGACCTCACCGTCGCAGGGCGCTTTTCCCAGCTGCTGGCCGAGTGTGCCAGCGCGCGGCGCATGGGCGCAACGGTGCTTGACCTTGCCTATGTGGCCAGCGGGCGCCTCGATGGTTTCTGCGGCGCCAATCTCAAGCGCTGGGACATGGCCGCCGGCAGCCTGCTGGTGCTCGAGGCGGGCGGCCTCATCGCCGACTTCGAAGGCGAACAGGGCTGGATGCAGTCGGGCAGCGTGCTGGCTGCAAGCCCCAAGGTCTTTACGCAGATGCTCGCCCACCTGCAAGGCTGACGCACTCGCCAACGCACTGTTACGTGCGCGCAATCAAATGCCTCTATGATGCTCATACCGCATAAAGGAGTCTGTTGATGGAGTGGATGCTCGACCCGTCGGCCTGGGTTGGCTTGCTGACGCTGGTCGTCCTCGAGATCGTCCTGGGCATCGACAATCTCATCTTCATCGCCATTCTGGTCGACAAGCTGCCGCCGAAGCTGCGCGACCGCGCACGCGTCATGGGCCTGTCGCTTGCGCTCGTCATGCGCCTGGGCCTGCTCACGGTGATGTCCTGGCTCATCAAGCTCACCGCGCCGCTGGTCTTTTTGGGCCCGCTGGAGTTTTCAGGCCGCGACCTCATCCTCATCATCGGCGGCTTCTTCCTGCTGTTCAAGGGCACGATCGAGCTGCACGATCGCATCGAGGGGCACAACGAGCACGGCACGGGCGAGCGGCTGCACGCCAGTTTCGGGCTCATCGTGACGCAGATCGTCGTTCTCGACGCGGTGTTTTCGCTTGATGCCGTCATTACCGCAGTGGGCATGGTCGACCATCTGCCGGTCATGATGATCGCCGTGGTGATAGCCATGGGGATCATGCTGTTCGCCTCCAAGCCGCTCACGGTTTTCGTCAATGCCCATCCTACGGTGGTGGTGCTCTGCCTGGGCTTTTTGCTGACGATCGGTTTTTCGCTCGTCGCCGAGGGCTTCGGCTTTGCGATCCCGAAAGGCTATCTGTATGCCGCCATCGGCTTTTCGGTGCTGATCGAATCGTTCAACCAGCTGGCCCGCCGCAACGTGCGGCGCCTGGAGTCGCGCCGGCCGATGCGTGAACGCACCGCCGAAGGCATTATGTACATGCTGGGCAAACGCCCGCTGGCCAGCGCCGAGCAGCCGGCCTACCAGGAAAACGTGCCCGGGCAGCAGGTGTTCGGCGACACGGAACGCAATATGGTCAGTGGCGTGCTGACACTGGCCGATCGCAGCATCCATTCCATCATGACGCCGCGCAACGACATTTCGTGGCTGAATCTCGACGACGACACCGAGACGCTGCGCCGGCAGCTCGATGGCTCGCCGCACAGCTTTTTTCCCGTGTGCCGGGGCGCGCTGGACGAGGTCGTGGGCATAGGACGGGCCAAAGAACTCATCGCCGATCTGATCACCCACGGCGCAATCCGCCTTTCCAGGCTGCGTGATCCCATCATCGTGCACGAGTCCATCGGCATCCTCAAGGTCATGGAGACGCTCAAGCGCGCCAGGGGGCAACTGGTGCTCGTTACCAACGAATTCGGCGCCATCGAAGGGGTGGTGACGCCCATCGATGTTTTCGAGGCGATTGCGGGCGAGTTCCCCGACGAAGACGAACAGCCCGACATCGTCCAGATAGACGATGACCACTGGCGGGTGGACGGCGCGGCCGATCTGCATCACCTTGAACAGGTCCTCAATGCCGATGGGCTGGTGGGCGACGACGAAGTCTATTCCACACTGGCCGGCTATCTGCTCGAGCGTTTCGGCCATCTTCCCGCCGCCGGCGACAGCTGCGTACTTCAGCAGCCGCATGCGTCGTTCCGCTTTACCGTAGAGCGTATCGACGGACGGCGCATCGCGGCCGTGGCCATCGAGCGTGTGCTTTATAGCCAGCCCGAAGATGGCGCCGATGACGCAAGCTAGGCCCGAGTGCCCGGCACAATTGTTTTGTCAGGCCGCCCGCCGGGGCGGCCGGGATGGCTCCGTACTTGTTTTTCGGAGCCTGTTTTCTAGCGAGAGGTTATGACGGAAAGTGCGTGGTTTTATCTGAAGGCCCTGGTTCTGGGTCTTGTCGAGGGTTTTACAGAGTTCATCCCGGTATCGAGCACGGCCCACCTGCTGATCCTGGGCGACTGGATCAATTTCTCTTCGGGCGACAACAAGGTCTTCGAGGTCGTCATCCAGTTCGGCTCCATATTGGCCGTGATGTGGATATTCAGGGGCCGGTTGTGGCAGCTGGCGCGCGGCGTACTGTCGGGCGAGCGTGAAGAATTGATGTTCGCCCGCAACCTGGCCATTGCCTTCCTGCCGGCCGCCGTGATTGGCGCCCTGGCCATCGGCTTCATCAAGTCGCTGTTCCACCATCCGGGCATCTTCGTGGCCACCCTGGTGGTGGGTGGCCTGATCATGCTGTGGGTGGAGCGCAAGCCGCACTTCGCCAAGCACGCGGATGATACGGTGGCCTCGCAGCATGCCACGGCATACAGCCTGGAGCAGATCACCTGGAAACAGGCGCTGGTGGTGGGTTTCGCCCAATGCGTGGCCATGGTGCCGGGTACGTCGCGCTCGGGGGCGACCATCATCGGGGGCATGTTGGCGGGCATACAACGCAAGACCGCCACCGAGTTCTCGTTCTTTCTCGCCATGCCCACCATGCTGGCCGCCACGGTGTACGACTTCTACAAGCACGGCGCCGTTTTGTCCGACCAGCAGTTGCTGGGCATTGTCATCGGCTTCGTGGCGGCCTTCGTCAGCGCCATGATCGTCGTGCGCGCGGTGCTCAATTTCGTTGCGCGGCATACCTATCGGCCGTTTGCCTGGTATCGCATAGGGCTGGGCGCGGTGGTTCTTGCGTGGTTGTACTTCCGATAGCCTGGTCGCGAGCGTCGCTTTCTTCGGCGGTATGGCGGAAAGGCGTCCTGCCGCGGGGCGCCGCCGCCAAACAGGCGGACGTCTAGGTGAAATGGCGCAGGTGTATGCCCTTGTCGTCGATGACCGCCCAGCCGCCGCGGCAGGCGCCGTGGTCGTAGTCCCAGTCGGGCAGCACCACCCGAAAGCGCGTCGCGCCCTCGACCTGTAAGGTATGCGTAGCGGGCCGGTGGGTGTGCCCATGAACCATGGCCACGGCGCCAGTGCGTTGAAACGCCTCATGTACCGCCTGGGGCGTTACATCCATGATCTCCGGAGCTTTTCCGGCATGCGAGGCCATGCTGCGGCGTCGCGCCCATTCGGCGATGCCCTGGCGCCGCGCCAGGCTCAGGCTCAGGAAAGCCCGCTGGATAACAGGGTTGTGGACAATGCGCTTGAAGCGCTGGTAGCCTACGTCGGCCGTGCAGTATTCATCCCCATGGCTGACCAGAACCAGGCCCTGCGCGGTTTGAAGGCAAACGGGCTCGTCAAGCAGCCTTGCCCCCAAATGGTCGCTCAGCGCGCGCCCGATCAGAAAGTCGCGATTGCCGCGGCCCAGCCATAACGGCAGTGCGGCGGCGGCCCGGGCCAGGGCGTCCAGGACTTCCCGCAGCCAGGCCGGGGGCGCGCGAAGCGCCAGGTCGTCGCCGATCCACGCATCGAAGATGTCGCCGCATAAAAACAAGGCATCCGCCTGGGCGCATGCCTGATCGAGAAACCGCAGGAAAGCGTCGCGGGTGCCGGGAGTGGCGGGGCCCAGATGCATGTCGGAGGCCAGCCACACCGTACCCGGCAGGGCTATGCTATTCAACGACGGTCGCTTTCTCGATGACGACGTCTTGCACCGGCACGTCTTGGTGGAAGCCCTTGGTTCCGGTTTTGACGCCCTTGATCTGCTCGACGACCTCGGTGCCCTCGACCACCTTGCCGAACACGGCATAGCCCCAGCCATTGGGCGTGGGCGAGGTGAAGTTGAGGAAGTCGTTGTCGGCCACGTTGATGAAGAACTGCGCGGTGGCCGAGTGCGGGTCGCTGGTGCGCGCCATGGCCAGGGTGTAGCGGTCGTTCTTGAGGCCGTTGTTGGCTTCGTTCTCGACGGGTTCGTGAGTGGACTTCTGCTTCATGCCCGCTTCGAAGCCGCCGCCCTGGATCATGAAGTTGTTGATGACGCGATGAAAGACCGTGCCGTCGTAGAAGCCTTCCTTCACATAGGTCAGGAAGTTGTCGACGGTTTTGGGCGCTTTTTCGGCATCGAGCTGGATGACCATGTCGCCCATGCTGGTCTGGAGTTTTACGCGTGGAGTGGTGCTCATGGATTGACCTTCTGTGGAAGTGGATGAGGCGGCCTGCGATGCCCCGACCGGACCGAAGGCCAGGGCGGCGGCAACAAAGAGGCTGGAAAGGCGCGCCGATGGGATCAGGACGCGGTGGATCATGGATTTGACTGGCATGGCATGAAAGGCAGTTGAGAGGCGCCGGCTTAGCGGCGCAGAATTTCGGCCGTTTGCTCTGCGGCTTGGCGGGCCCCGGGCGCGCCCGGGGCGTTTTCGAAAGAGCGGCGGGCCTGCATGAGCCGCACCCAGCCCATATTGGCCTGGGCTGCCGGGTAGGCGGGATTGGCGGCCAGCGCCATCTGCAGGGCGTCGTGGGCCATGTCGAGCTTGCCCAGCGATACGTATTCCACCGCCAGGTTGTTCCAGGGTTCGGGAAGTTCCGGAAACTGGGTGGTCATGTTAAGGTAGTGCCGGATGGCGTCGTTATGCCGCCCCAGACCCGACAGGGCGCGTCCGCGCAAAAACAGCAACTGCACGTCGTTGGCCATGGCCATCTCGGCTTCGCGCTGGGCAATGCGCCGGTCGATGACATCCAGCGCTTCGGCGTACTGGCCGCTGTCCATCATGGCCGAAATGCGGTCGGTAATTTGCGACGGCGTCATGGGTATCGATGTATCGACCCCCGGGCTCATGGCCTGAAGCAAACGGGCAAGGCCTTTCCAGCCGCCTTCGCGCGGCGGCGGGTCGTCGAATAGTTTTTCGCCCGGTGCCGCCGGAACGGCAACCACTACGGTGGGGCCCAGTTGCTGCGCAATATCTGCATTGCCGGTTTGCCCGGTGGCCGACAGCGAAGCGTCCAGGTTCACATGGGGCTCGACGCCGCTTGCAGCCCTTTGCGCATGGGCCGTGGCGGCTGCCGTCGTGCCGGCCAGCAGCAGTGCCATCGCCAGGAGTCTACAAATGTGTTGATGCACGGGCCGGTACCTATGGGTCAGTGGTGGGTCGGAAGCACAGCGTACGGGCAAGCGCGCACTTGCTATACTTATCGACCGCCATTTTAGCCTTGGTTGGGATTCGAACAAAACCCGGCCCCGCACCCATGGCCACGTCTGCGATACGATGGCTGGGCAAGGGCGCGCGCTTAACGGATTATTTCTTTTGACTGGGCATGCTGCACATTTATAACACTCTTTCCCGCGACAAACAGCCGTTCACGCCGGTGGAACCCGGCCGCGTCCGCATGTATGTCTGCGGCATGACCGTCTATGATTTCTGCCACTTGGGCCATGCGCGCATGCTGGTCAGCTTCGACGTGGTGCAGCGCTGGCTGCGGGCCACCGGCTACCAGGTGGATTACGTGCGCAACATCACCGACATCGACGACAAGATCATCCGCAAGGCGGTGCAGACGAGGCGTCGCATGCACGAAGTCACCCGCTTCTACATCGACGCCATGCACGCCGACGAGCTTGCTCTGGGCGTGGCAACCCCCGATTCCGAACCCCGCGCCACCCAGCACGTGGGCCAGATGCTCGACATCATCTCCAAGCTCGAAGACAAGGGCCTGGCCTATCGGTCCGACGATGGCGACGTCAATTACGCCGTGCGCCGTTTCCCGGGCTACGGCAAGCTGTCGGGCAAGTCTCTGGACGACCTGCGCGCCGGTGAACGAGTGGCCGTCGCCTCGGCCAAGCGCGACCCGCTCGATTTCGTGTTGTGGAAATCGGCCAAGCAAGACGAGCCGCCCGAGTCGAAATGGGAGTCCCCCTACGGGCTGGGCCGTCCGGGCTGGCATATCGAATGCTCCGCCATGAGCAAGGCCCTGCTGGGCTTGCCGCTCGACATCCATGGCGGCGGCCCCGACCTGAAGTTTCCCCACCACGAGAACGAGATCGCCCAGACCGAAGGCGCCTTTGGCGGCGTGCTGGCCAATGTATGGATGCACTGCGGTCCGCTCATGGTCGACGCAGACAAAATGTCCAAATCGCTGGGCAATTTCCGCACCATACGCGAAACCGTGGCCTTGCCCGGTTCGTTGTCGGACGACGCGGCTTCATACCAGGCCAATCCGCGCGAAGCCGAGATGCTGCGCTTCTTCATCGTGCGCAATCACTATCGCAGCGTGCAGAACTACACGCCGGACAACCTGCGCGATGCCCAGCACGCGCTCGACCGCCTATACCAGGCGCTGCACAATGTGCCGGCCGATCGCAGCGCGCTCCTTGACTGGAACCATCCTTCCGCCCAGGCGTTCCGCAGCGCCATGGACGATGACTTCAACACTTCGGGCGCGGTGGCGGTGTTGTTCGAGCTGGCCTCCGAGGCCAATCGTACGCGCTCCGGCCAGGCATCCGCGCTGTTGCGCCTGCTGGGCGGCGTGCTGGGCCTGTTGCAGGCCGAGCCCGAACACTATCTGCAGTCGCCCAGCCGTTACCTGGGTGCTGTCGCCGAAGGCCACGAACTCACGTCCGATGCCATCCAGGCCCTGATCGACGAGCGGGCCGCCGCCAAGCATGCACGCGACTTCGCCCGGGCCGACCGCATACGCGAGCAATTGCGCGAATCGGGCATCGAGCTCGAAGACAAGGCCGGCGGCGCGACCCAATGGCGCCGGACATAGGGGCAGGCATGGCGGACGTTTCTACAATCGAAGACAAACCGCATTTCTGGGACGAGGCATCGGCCCAGCTCATGCGGCGCGATCGCATCCTGAAAAAGGTCATTCCCCAGCATCGCTCCGAGTGGCTGGTCGCCTCGTCGACTCCCTTCATGACGCTGGCCCGTGCCATTGTGGGCCAGCAGGTGTCCACCAAGGCGGCCGACGCCACCTGGGTGCGCTTCACCGAGCGTTGCGGACGCCGCCCGGCGCCGGCCAAGGTGGCCGCCATTTCATTAGACGAACTGCGCGAACTTGGGTTGTCGAGGCGCAAGTGCGAGTACATAGTCGACCTTGCCACGCACTTCGCCGAGAAAAAGCTGCGCCCAGCCGCCTGGGCGAGCATGGACGACGAGGCCGTGATCGCCGATCTTTGCGCCATACGGGGCATAGGGCGATGGACAGCCGAGATGTTCCTCATCTTCAGCCTGCAGCGTCCCGACGTGCTGCCTCTTGACGACGTCGGCCTGCTCAAGGCAATTTCGCTACACTATTTCAGTGGCGAGCCCGTTTCCCGCTTCGAGGCGCGCGAGGTTGCGCAGGCCTGGGCGCCGTGGCGCACCGTTGCCACCTGGTACCTGTGGCGCAGCCTAAGCGTAGCTCCAAAATAACCGCAACCTGAACCGACCTTGCGTCTTTTCCCACCGGACAACAAGCTCTTATGCGTAATACCTTCCTAGAATTCGAACAGCCGCTGGCCGAACTCGAAAACAAGATCGAGCAGCTGCGCTTCGTGCAGGCAGACTCGGCCGTGGACATCTCGGACGAGGTCGCGCGCCTGCAGCAAAAAAGCCAGACGCTCGCGAAGAATATTTACGCCAAGCTCACGCCGTGGCAAACGGCCCTGGTGGCGCGCCATCCGCAACGGCCCTACACCCTCGACTACGTGCGCGAGATCTTCACCGATTTCCACGAGCTGCACGGCGACCGCATGTATGCCGACGACCTGTCCATCGTCGGCGGGCTGGCCCGCTTCCAGGGCACCCCCTGCATGGTGATAGGCCACCAGAAGGGGCGCGACACCAAAGAGCGCGCCATGCGCAATTTCGGCATGCCGCGGCCCGAGGGCTATCGCAAGGCCTTGCGCCTTATGCGTCTGGCCGAGAAGTTCAGCCTGCCGGTGTTCACCTTTGTCGACACGCCCGGCGCCTACCCCGGCATCGGCGCTGAAGAGCGCGGCCAGTCCGAGGCCATCGGCCACAACCTGTACGCCATGGCCGAGCTCAAGGTGCCCATCATCTCCACCATCATCGGCGAGGGCGGCTCGGGCGGCGCGCTGGCCATCGCGGTGGGCGACGTGGTGATGATGCTGCAGTATTCCACCTATGCGGTCATTTCCCCCGAAGGCTGCGCCTCCATCCTGTGGCGCAGCGCCGACAAGGCCTCGGTGGCGGCCGAAGCCCTGGCCATCACCGCACCCAGGCTCAAAGAGTTGGGCCTGGTCGACCGTGTCGTCAGCGAGCCCGTGGGCGGCGCGCATCGTGATCCGGTCGTCATGGCCAGGCAGCTCGGCCGCGCCTTGTCCGATGCCTTGCGCCAGGTATCGGGCTTGACCCCTCAGCAGCTCATCGACCAGCGCCTTGAGCGGCTCATGACCTATGGCCGCTACCAAGAGGCCCGTGCCTGACTCCACTTCGTCCGGGAAAAAATCCGGCAAGCCCGCCGGCTTGCCATTCGGCTCGCCGGCCCTGCTGTCGGCCATAGACCGGGCCCTTGCATCGCTGGACCCGACGCCGCGGGCGGTGGGCGTCGCGGTCAGCGGCGGGGCCGACTCGGCCATGCTTGCCGTGCACGCGGCGGAGGTCGCCAGGCAGCGCGGCATCGCCCTGCATTTTCTTCATGTCCATCACGGCCTGCAGCTGATTGCCGACGACTGGCGCGGGCAGGTGCACGACCTGGCCCAACTGCTGGCCGTGCCGTGCCATAGCATGCGCGTTCAGGTTGATCCCGCCGGCGACGGCATCGAATCGGCCGCGCGCACGGCTCGCTACCGTGCCTTGGCGGCCCTGGCCGAGCGGGCGGGCGTCGGCCATGTATTGCTGGCCCACCATCAGGACGACCAGGCCGAGACCGTGCTGCTGCGCCTGTTGCGCGGTGCGGGACCCCAGGGGCTTGGCGCCATGGCGCCGCAAATGCATAGGGACGGCCTCGTCTACCTGCGGCCCTGGCTGGACGTAAGCCGGGCCAGCATCTTGCGGCTGGCCGACGAATTTCGCCGCGTGGCGGGCTGGAAGCCTGTGCACGACCCTACCAATGCCGAAGACCGCTACACCCGTTCGGCGGTGCGCGAGCGCCTGACCCCCCAGCTGGACGACCGCTGGCCCGGCTGGCAGGCCACGCTTGCGCGCCATGCGCGCCAAAGCCGTGAAGCTTCGCAGGTACTGCAAGAAGTGGCGACGCAAGACCTGGCCGGACTGGAGCCCTCGCAGGACGGCCGCAGTTTCTCGCTGGCCCGCTGGCGCGAGCTTTCTCAGGCGCGCCAGGCGCTTGTCCTGAGGCACTGGCTGGCCGCCCAGGGGCTGCGCATGCCTACCGACGCCCGCCTTGCCGAACTGATGCGCCAGATGCGCGGCCTGCATGCGCTGGGGCACGACCGCCAGATGCAGGTCAAGCATGGCGATGCGCTGATTCGCTGCGTCCGGGGCCGCGTGCTGGTAGAATAACTGGTTTGCTTTGCGGCAACTTGCAAAGTATTTCCATTGATTCAATCAGGGCAAAAAGGCAGGACAGAAGATCATGTCCCTTATCGTTCATAAATACGGCGGCACCTCGATGGGCTCCATCGAACGCATCCAGAATGTCGCCCGGCGGGTGGCCAAATGGCATGCCGCCGGTCATCAGGTGGTGGTCGTTCCGTCGGCGATGTCGGGCGAAACCAATCGTCTTCTGGGCTTGGCCAAAGAGCTTAGCCCCAACCCCGACGGACGCGAGCTCGACATGCTTGCCGCCACCGGCGAACAGGCAAGCAGCGCCTTGCTGGCCATGGCGCTTCAGGCGCAGGGCGTGTCGGCGCGCAGCTATACCGGCTGGCAGGTGCCCGTGCGCACCGATTCAGCCTACACCAAGGCCCGCATCCGTTCCATCGAAGACGCCCGTATCCGCGCCGATCTCGACGCCGGGCGCGTCGTCATCGTCACGGGCTTCCAGGGCATAGACGAGCAGGGCCACATCACCACGCTGGGCCGCGGCGGTTCAGACACCTCGGCGGTGGCCGTGGCGGCGGCCCTCAAGGCCCAAGAGTGCCTGATCTTCACCGATGTCGACGGCGTCTACACCACCGACCCGCGCGTCGTACCCGAGGCCCGCCGCATGCGCGTCATGTCCTTCGAAGAAATGCTCGAGATGGCTTCCCTGGGCTCCAAGGTGCTGCAAATACGCGCCGTCGAGTTCGCGGGCAAGTACCGGGTGCCGGTGCGCGTGCTGTCGTCGCTTACCGACCCATTGATTCCGCTCGACGAAGAAATGACGTCGGGCACTTTAATTACTTTCGAGGAAGACCAAAAAATGGAATCCGCTGTTGTTTCGGGCATTGCTTTCAGCCGTGACGAGGCCAAGATGACATTGCTGGCTGTTCCGGACACGCCGGGCGTGGCCTATTCCATCCTCGGCCCGGTTGCCGCTGCCAACATCGACATCGACATGATCGTGCAGAACCAGTCTGTGCGCGGCACCACCGACTTCTCGTTCACCGTCAACCGCAACGATCACCATCGCACCCTCGAGCTGCTCAAGAACCAGGTCGCGCCGTCGGTGGGCGCACAAGAGGTCGTGGCCGACGGCGAGGTCTGCAAGGTGTCCATCGTCGGCATCGGCATGCGCAGCCACGTGGGTGTCGCCAGCCTGATGTTCCGTACCCTCAGCGAAGAGGGCATCAACATCCAGATGATCAGCACCAGCGAGATCAAGACCTCCGTCGTCATCAACGACAAGTACATGGAACTTGCCGTGCGTGCCCTGCACAAGGCCTTCGGCCTTGACCAGGAAGCCTCGGCCATAGACGAAGCTTCGGCCTGATCTCCATGGGCGGGCCCGGCGCAGAAGACCTCGTTCGTGCGGTTTTTGGTTCTGGGCTTCGCACGTTTTTCGGGCCCAGCTTCGCGCGGTTTTCGGGCGCTGCCCGATGCGCAGGCGATCAGCGCCAAGCCCCGCGCCTGAAGGCTTTTTGCCCCATATCTTGTGCTAGAATAGCGGACTTGTATCCGGAGACGTGGCCGAGAGGTTGAAGGTACTCCCCTGCTAAGGGAGCATGCGGCTTATACCCGCATCGAGGGTTCGAATCCCTCCGTCTCCGCCAGTTAACCCCTTGGTTTCCAAGGGGTTTCTTTTTTTAAGGCACCGTACCGAGGCCGAGGTGCTGGTCTAGCGCTTGAGAAACATACGTTGGTCGTACATGAAGTCGAATTGCGCGTCGATGGTTACCTTCGCGATGGCCGGATGGGCGGGATTGATGACAATGTTGCGCTCGAGCGGCAATACGGCCGACGGCACAATAAGCCCCAGGTGCTGCGCGCTACGCAGCCACTTCGTTCCATAGGCCATGCTGGCGCGATCGGGCGGAATCACTGCCCAATCTTCGGGCAGCGTGCGCGGATTCGGCTCGAGATACAAGTTCGCGTCGTCGGGCAATATGAAGCGTGTGATCTTCAGGGGAAGAGCAGGGTAGCGGTTCGTATGCACGAATGTTTCCAGGCTGCAGATGCCTGGTGAAAGCCCCATATAGACGGCGGGCACGTCCACGTCATTCCAGCGGCCGCCATCGAGCGCCGCCCCTTTGCCTGTCAAATCTCGCGCTCTTTTGGCCTTGGTGATTCTCCAGGCGATCATTAAACGACGCCGCCCCATTCCAAGGCATTCAGGATTCGGCGCACCTGGCGGGCGCCGATCGACGTCTCGCAGTGCATGACGGGCGCGTTTCCATTCAGAGCCGGGTTAGGCGTTGCCATCCATTCCGAGGCTGCAGCGGCATCTTCGAAGACCTCTTCGGCCATTAAGGCGATGGCGGCGATCCGGTCCAGCCGCTCCGAGGCGACCGCGTCCAGCGGCTTGGCATCTTTGCGCCGCCGCTCGAATGTGGCCACAGACAGGTTCAACAGCGTCCCGATGTTTTGCGAGGTCAGCCGGAACGTCTGCTTGGCCGCATTGGCCATCTCGAAGTTAAAGCCTGCCTTGATGCTTTGGATGCGGTCTGACTCGCTCATCGTCCCCAGCTTGTGCGCCATCTTCCAAAAGGCGTGGGCAGGCGGTCGGCCGGGCTGCTTGGGTGATGACCTGCTTTGGTCGGAGAGGGTGGACATAATGGCCTCGTTGAATCGTCAATTGATGGTTTTTATTTTATCAAAAGACGAATATAGTGGCAATGTATCGAAGAAGGGGTGTCCGCCTCATACTGACCCTTTCACTGAAGGAGCCTTCATGAAAAACAGACGGCTGGAGCGGTTTCGCCGCATGGCGCAGCAATATCATCGGAACAAGCGTGGCGACCAATTCGACGATGGGGTCCTTGTGCGTCATGTCTACGATGGAATCGATCCGGACGCCTTGTCATGGTGGGACGATCTGGCCTTCATCCAGGGCGATCGGCGCGTGAATGTGGCTTGGCAACATCCACGTCATGTCTTTCAAGAGTCTATCGTTGCCGCCGCGCTCGAGGCGACCGAACCTTTTCGTAAAGAAGAAGAGGGAGGCCTTTTTGGGAGCTCAAGCAAGATATACAAAAAAGTGGGGCGCAGCCGCAAGAAGGTTCGCTACTACACCCATGAGCCTTCACCCGATAGGCAAGTCTGGCTTGAAGCGGTCAGGCGCGAAGAGGCACGCTTGAGCCAGGAAGCCGAGTTTGCGGTGCAGCCTTCGATCAAGGTCGAATGGTTGAATTGGTGCCGGTTTGTGAGCATCGTGGCACCCGTCGAAGTGCGTAATGTGCCAGAACTGAAGAAGCTGGCCGCTCTGGTTCGCCTTCTTCTCAAGGGGGAAACCACATTGAAGCATGAGTTCCCAGGTTACTGTTACGGGCGAAAGCAATGGAAGGATGAAGGCCTGGCGGATCAGGCCGTAAGAACTGTCTCGCATCGCGTCTTGATGAATTGATCCGGTATCCGGCGGTGTTGCTGGTGAACGCCATGTCGCCGCATGCTCTGTGTCATCGTCATTGCCTGAGCATGCCGTAGCCGGCCTGTAGCGTCGCCCGGGTACCGATGCGTTGGAGCAATCAATAATCAGGAACAGCGATAGTGGCTCAGATCCTTGTCATTTGATATCAATAAATATAAAACGATATCAATGAGATCTGATTGATAAGGAGGCTGTCATGGCGAACGTCACCGTCAGAAATCTACCGGATGAGGTGCATCGCGCGCTGCGTGTGCGGGCAGCCCATCATGGCCGCAGCACCGAGGCCGAAATCCGAGACATTCTGGAAAACGCAGTCCGCCCACCCCAGCGCGTCAGACTCGGTTCGCTGCTTGCGTCCATAGCCCGCGAGGCAGGCGGGTTGAGCGAGGCCGAGGCTGAGCGCCTTAACCAACTGCGTGACAAGACGCCCGCCGAGCCGCTGAGGTTCGAATGATCGTTCTCGATACCAACGTCATTTCCGAGTTGTGGAAGGTCGAGCCGAATCCCAACGTGCTGACGTGGATCGACGCTCAGGCCATTGA
Source organism: Pusillimonas noertemannii (assembly GCF_003096595.1). GTDB lineage: Bacteria > Pseudomonadota > Gammaproteobacteria > Burkholderiales > Burkholderiaceae_B > Pusillimonas > Pusillimonas noertemannii. Next base: position 409,682 of record NZ_QEKO01000003.1, read on the forward strand.
AACACTCTATCTGTCCGCTGCCACCGTGGCCGAGCTGCGCTACGGTCTTGCGACGATGCCCAAGGGCAAGCGCCGCACGATCTACCAAGAGCGCATGGAGAAAGAGGTTTTGCCGGCCTTTGCGGGCCGTGTGCTGGCCTTCGATCTGGACACGTCCAGGACCTATGCTGACTTGATGGCGCTGGCGAGGACCAAGGCAAAGCTATCGGCCAGGCGGATGGCTACATTGCGGCCACGGCCGCTGCACACGGCCTGATCGTTGCGACCCGTGACACAAGTCCCTTTGAAGCCGGAGGACTTGAGGCCATCAATCCGTGGCTGGAATCGCCATAATCGCCAAAGATGCCGACGCGGCTGCCTTGATTCCGATACAAGGTGGGGGGATATTGATCGTATTGTCCAGGACCGTTCCTTAGCTTCGTATTCAGTTTTCTTGCCTTGCTGTTCTGGCGGGCTTTCTGATCTTGCCTGCGACGGTCGGCAGCACGGACAGGAATATGATGCCCAGCAACACGGCATTGAGATTGTCGCCAATGAAGGGAACGTTGCCGAGCAGATAGCCGGCGCCGATCAGGCCGACCACCCATAGCAGGCCGCCAATAATGTTGTATTTCAGGAAAGTGCGGTATTGCATGCGTCCCAGCGCAGCGCAGAACGGGGCCAGCGTACGCACGATCGGCACAAAGCGGGCCAATACGACCGCCTTGCCCCCATGACGCTCGAAAAAAGCGTGTGTCCGGGCAATGTGCTCGGGCTTCAAGAAACGCAGTCGGTGCGCATCGACGGTACGTCTGCGTACTGCAGTTCCCAATGCATAGTTCAAGGCGTCTCCGGCGATCGCCGCAATGACTAGTACAGGAATCAGAATGGGCAGATGCATCACGTGTTGAGCCGCAAGCGTCCCTGCAATGAACAACAGCGAGTCGCCCGGAAGGAAGGGAGCAACGACGATTCCGGTTTCTATGAAAATAACGGCGAAAAGCACGGCATAGGCCAGAACAGCATGGTTGTCGGCCAATATTTTCAGGTATGTGTCGAGATGAAGAACCCAGTCGATAAGAACGTTGAGCATAAGATTGTTTATCAGGAATGATACGAACGGCGTCGCACGAGTCCTCCGGAGCTGTACTCACGCCGAACGGTGAAAGTTCCCGAACGCTACTTTATCCGGGAGGAGCCGAGCATTTCTCTGGAGTATGTCATAGTCGGCCGCAACATGGCCGTTGCGACAGTCATAGCCTTCCAATCCGCATGTTGATAGGCCAGACGATGGCGCGCTGAATGTTTTCATCACCCCACGCCGATGAAATGTCGTTGGCAAAGCCAAGAAGCAATTCTTCACGCCCGGCTTCCTTGGCGCTGCGAACCGCTGACCAGGTAAGCAGGTAGCCCAAGAACTGGCTCAGGCGCCAATGGACCCTGATTTCAAAAGGGGGCGCTGCCAGTTCCTCAAATGGAAAGTCGATGGTTGCATAGCCGGTGTCGACGAGCTTTCGCTCCGCAGGCCAATAGGGACCAATCTCATTCCAGTAGAACCTCTGGAATCGTTCGTTCAGGGCGGATTCCAGATTGAGGACGCCGTAGCTGACCAGCGCCAGAACACCGTCTGGCGCGGCGGCTCGTCTTGCCTCTTGGTAAAAGCTGGGCAGATTGAACCAATGCGCTGCCTGCGCGGCGGTGATCAGGCTTGCGGAACCGTCGGACAGCGGCAATTGTTCGGCCGGTGCGCATTGATAGGTGATGCGCTTGCCGGGAATGGCATTCGCAATCTGGTCGGCGCTGGGGTCCAGTCCGACCACTGCATCGAAATGGGAAGCCAGAAGCTGCGTCAGTTGTCCGTTGCCGCATCCGACATCGACCGCCATGCGATTGTCCGGGGCGACCGAAGCGAGAAAAGCGGCGAGTTCTGGCGGATATTCGGGGCGGAAGCGTGCATACGCTCGGCCGCCTTGCTCGAACCAGTTCCGGATCGGATCAGCGTTGCTTGGCATTGGTGTGGCCTTTTGTTACACAAAACTATTAGCACTAATGTAAATTGCCCTAATCCACGCTTAACGGCGTTTCCCGTCGACAAAGGACCCATCATGCCGGATAACACCCTTGAACGTATCGATCGACGCGACTTCATGATCGCCTCCATCGCAACGGTAGGCGCATCGGCGGCTTTTGTTGCCGGCGCCGCCAATGCGAAGGAGACCTCGGCGGCATCCATCGGCCCAAGCCCGGGAACAGTCTATACCGGTGAAATTCAGGGAAAGAAAATCGTCAGTGCGCTCGACGTGAACGACCTTGAACCAGGCAAGAAGCATCTTTTGTATTTTCAGGGTGTGCAGACGCCCACTGGACATCATTGGCATGTATCGGTGACTGTCGCCAAGGGCGCGAAGCCGGGCAAGCGCCTTGTGCTGACAAGCGGGGTCCATGGCGACGAGATGAGTTCGATACATACGGTCCAGACCGTAATGAACCAGCTCGATCCGGCGCAGATGTCGGGCACGGTAATGGCGGTCACCGACGTGTCCCGCCCGGCCCTCGAAACCATGCAACGGCGGTGGCCGGTTCAGGGCCAAGGCCTCGATCTGATCAACATGAATCGGGAATGGCCCGGAAACGAGAATGGCCCGACCGCGCCGAGCCGCCATGCCGGCTTGTTGTTCAACCGGCTGCTGCGGCCGAATGCCGACGCCGCGATCGATTTCCACACCGGCACAACCGGATTCGAACTCAGCGCATTCAACATCGGCGAGATCGACAGGCCCGACGTCAAGGCGATGCTGGATCTCTACCCCGTCGGCCAGATATTCAACATGCCGAAAGCCGCGTATCCCACGGTCTTGCACAATGCGTTCATCGACGTGGGAGTCCCTGCCTTCACACCAGAGATCGGCGCGGCGCGCATCCTGAACCCCGAGATGATCGAACGGTTCGTTGAAGGAACGATGAACGTCATCAAGCATCTCGGCATCGTCGCCGGACCGCTGGGCCGCACCGGCAAAGACATGACGGTTTTTATCGGCAACAGCGGATTCCCCGTTCTGGCCAGAGCGGGCGGGATCGTCGAAAATCTGGTCAAGCTCGGCGACAAGGTCGAAGCCGGACAGAAGGTGGCCATTCAGCGCAACAACTTCGGCGAGGTGGTTGCAGAATATACAAGCGAGGTAGCTGGCGAGGTGCTGGGCCTGCGCACCGATGCTCTAGCCGAACCCGGCAACCCCTTGCTGTTGGTCCTGTTCAACAGAGCCACGCCAGGCAGCGTCGAGTTCGATCCCTATTAAACCGGCGAGGTTGGGCGATGCCTTGGTTCGCTATCATTGCGCAGGGCTGCCGTATGGCAGGCCCTGCGCTGGTCTTTAGAAAAGGGTGCGCAGCACAGCCCTGGCGGTGTGCGACGAACCCTGGTTCGCCAAAGAACCCGAATAGCCTATGCCAAACTGGGTGGCGGGCGAAAGCCGCCAGTCGAGGTTGAGGTCAAGCAGGGCGGCGTCTTTGGCCAACGGCGCACCCTGTATGGCATAAGCGGCTCCTCCTTGGGCAAACGCCAGCGTCGATTCGACGTCGCGCTTGCTGAGGGCATGCTGCCATCCCAGCTTGGCGCTGACGACGACAGGCTTGGCCTGGCCCAGCACAAAGCTGCCTTTCACGCCCAGAGTCGACCAGGCATAGTTGCGCGAGCGGCGTTCGCCACGCAAGGCCAGGCTGCCCCCGCTCTCGTCGAAGGCATCGTTCTTGAGCCACAGCGCGTTCACACCGACAAAAGGCTCGACGACCTGGCCGGCCGCCAAGTGCAAGGGGTAGCCCACTTCGCCAAACAGTGTCGTGGCCTTGCCACCGTACTTGGCCGAGAGGTGATCCGACAGGCTGCTCACAGCCACATTGCGCGAGGTCTTGAAATCCAGGTCGCTGTAGCCGGCGCCGGCGCGCAAAGCCAAGGCCCCTACGCGGGCACCGGCATAGATCGACGCTGAAAGCGCCTTGATGTCGGCATTGGAGTTGCGTTCCCGCACGCTGACGTCCGATGTGGCGTAGCTGGCCGCCACCCCGACGCGCAGGGGGCCCAGGTCGGTATCCACGCCCAAGCTCAAGCCGCCTGCATCGCGCACGCTGACCTTGGCGCTGTTATCGTTGCCGCGCAGGTCGGCCAGTGCGCCATTGGCCTGCACCCAAAGCTGGGTGCCTTCGGCATGGACGTCCAGGCGATCCAGGGCGGTGCGCCGCAGTGTTTCGCTTTGCTGCGCCGCGGCGCTGAGCGTCGACGCGTGCACTTCGCCGGACAAGGCGTCAAAGGCCTGGCGGGCCCCCTCTGCAGTGCTTGTTACCAGGGCCTGGTACACCGGGCTGCCCACGGCAAAGGCGCTGTTGATCGCTTCGGCCGTCGCGCGCTGATTGGGTGTCTCGGCCATCTGCGAGAAGGCCACGTCATTGCGGGTCAAGGCCAGGGTAACTGTATTGGGGGCATATGCCAGGCTGGGGCTCAGGAAGGCAAAGTTGCTGGTGGCGTTCTCGAAGCGCCCCGACACCCCGCCGCCCGCATCCAGTATCAGGTAGCTGGTATAGGGTTTGTAGTCGCCCGCTTCGGCCAGTACCTGAACCGTGCCGCCGTTCAACAGGGCCCGGCCCGTAGCCAGGATCTTGTCGCTGTTGCCGGCGGCATCCACCTCGATGGCGTAAACCGATCCGGCATCGAATTGCACGTCGTGGTTCACGCGCAAGGTACCGATGGAGTTGCCCGGAGCCACAGTGCCGCCCTGGCGCGCAATGATGGAGCCAGCCATGCCGCTGCCGCCCAGGGTAGCCGAATTCTGCACGAAGACGGCGCCCGGCAGCCGGCCGTTGAGCGTCAGCCGGCCGCCATGGACGTTGACCTGGCCGCTGAAGGTGCTGACGCCCGTCAGATTGAGCGTCGCGGGGCCATTCTTGTTGAAAGTGCCTGCGCCCGAGAGGCTGCCGCCGAAGCTGCTGTCATTGTTCTGGTTGACCGTCAGGTTTCCCGTTTCCCCCAAAGCCAGTTCGCCGCCGCCGCCGCTCAGGCCGGCGACCGTCTGGGTCTTGCCGCTGAGATCGAAGACTCCGCCTTCGATCAATAGGTCCGTGCGCGGATCCAATTGCGCCGCCAGGCTGATGGCGCCTCCCTGCACGACGGTGGACCCTTGATAATGGTAATCGCCGGATAGCTTCAGCACGCCGTTGCCTCGCTTGACGATGCCTCCGCTACCGGACAGGGCGCCGGTATAGTCGTAATCGCCGACCTGATCGAAAACCAGCGTGCCATTGTTGACGGCATTGCCCGTCAGGCTGCCGTTGCTTGCATCATTGCCCACCTGCAGCAGGCCGTCGGCCTCGATCTGTACGGTGCCGCCCAGCGCGCCTGTCAGCAGCACCGTGCCCGCCTGAATGGCGGTGTTGCCGCTGAAGCCGCTGCTGTCGCCCTGCAAGGTGGTGTTGCCGGCCAGGAACTCGATGCTGCCCGTGCCGGAAATGCCCGGCGCAAAGACATAGTCGCTATTGCTATGGTTGAACACCAGCCTGGCGTCGCCCGCCCCCATGGCCACGCCATTGCCTGCTTGAACGCTGCCCGCCGCGGCGGCGGCCTCGCCGGCCTGAGCGCCGATGACGAGTGTGCCTTGGCTGCCCGCGTCGGCGGCGATCTTCAGCTGATTGGCCACTGACAGGGCTGAGCCTTCTCGCACGATGACTGCGCCTTGGCCTTGATGGCCGATGCGCATGCCGTTCGTCTCCAGTTGCCCTCCGGCCGTGACTGATAGCAAAGCGTTATCCACATTGAGGTCGGCGGCGCCGAGTTTGCCGGTCAGCCCCAATGCTCCGCCATGCAGATTGACGGTACCTGTGAAACCGCTGCTGTCGCCTGCCAGTACCGTTGTCCCTGCAAGGACATCCACTGTGCCATGGCCCGAAATGCCGGGGGCCAGCGTGTAATCGGTAGCCGTGTGGTTGAGTACCAGCTTGCCGGTGCCGTCTCCGAAGACAATGCCTCTGGTCGTGATGATATTGCCCGCGCCTGTGGCGGCCTGGTCGGCCGCGGCGCCGATGTTGAGGGTGCCTGTCGAGCCCGCGGCGTAGGCGATGCGAACGCCGCCGGCCGCTTCGTCGCGCAAAGTGGCGCCGTTGGACACGGTGGCCGTTCCCGTGCCGTAATAACCCACCATCGTGTAGTTGTTGGAACGCGCCACGGTGCCGGCGCCATCCAGGGTCAGCGTGCCTATTCCCGTGTTGTTAACGCCAAGAATCGTAGTGCTGGCATCGGCCGATCCGCCCTCGCTGAGGGCCAGCGTACCCTCGCCGGAGTAGCCTATCGCCATGTAGTCGGTGTTCGTCGTTCCCAGGCTGGAAACCTGGCTGCCGGCGCCCTTGATTTCGACATGGCCGACCCCTGTGGCGTTCCATCCTATCCTGAGCGCCCCTTGCTCAATCGTCACGACGGCGCCGTCGGCCACCTCCAGCGTACCCATGCCGGACTGGCCCACTGTTACATGGTTGCTTGTCACCTGCCAGGATGTCCCTTCGCCTTCCACCGTGGCTTGGCCGATGGCCCTTCCACTGAGGCCGATGGAAGTCGAGCCAGTCGTTGCAGCGGCGCCGTCGGACAGCAGGAAAGTGCCTTCGCCCGAACTGCCTATGTTTAGCCCATGGCTGCTGAAGGAACTGCTGTGGCCAGTGACATTGAGTGTGCCATGGCTGTTGTCGCTGATGTCGTCGCCGAATGTGCCTAGCGTCACGTTCGCATTGGCAATCGCAGAACCGCCGTTGACGATATTGAGCGTCCCGGCACCGTAATGTCCTACCGTCAGATGCGACGCGATTAGCTCTGCAGTGTTTCCGTCTACCGTCACCACCCCGGTTTCTTGCGTGATATTGGGTACGCTGCTGTTATTCGTGCCGTTACCAATGGTGAGGCTGTCTGTTGTCAATTTCCCGCCATCCTGGACTCTCAGGGACGAGCCGCCCACACTGCCGACGAATATGCCGTTGGCCTCTGCGCCTGGCATAGAGATGATGGGTTGAGTTGAGGGGGAGGGGGTGTTGATCAATACATATGTAGGTGAGCCCAAGGTAGGCAGAATACCGTCGGACCAGTTGGACGTGTCGTCCCAGGCACTGCTGGTGGTCCCCTCCCATATAGCCGTCGTAATGGGCACAGCCCAAGAGGTCGAGTGCAGGGCCATGGCCAGTAATGAGTATTGCAACCCTTTTTTTGAGTATTGGATGCTTCGCGTTTTGCTTCGGATGATTCGTTTGCCTTTTTTCATGCGTGCCCCTTAGTGTCAGCATAATCTTCGTGTTGGCGTAATTTTTGGTGCCGATTGCATAGCGGACCCGTGGAATCGGCGAAAAATTTTACAGTTCGAAGTTACATAAAGATATAAAAATGTTAGAAAATGATGGAAATTCCTTATCCAGTTTTGGCCAGTGGGTGCACCTTTTGGTGCGCGCTTAGCATGGCTTGGCCAGGCGGCCATTGGGAAACGATGACGGCCAAGGCTTAAGCGATAATTGAGCAATGGCGGCAGGTCGCCGCGGCAAGGAAAGGACGCCATCATGCGATTAGGTAATTCACGCCAAAGCAGCAATGTGGAAGATCGCCGTGGCCAGCGCATGCGCTTGGGCGGGCGCGGCGGCAAGATCGGCCTGGGCACCATCGTGCTTGCGCTGGTGGCCATGTACTTCGGCATAGACCCCAGCGTGGTCCTGCAAAACGCCACAGAGCCGGTTGAAACGCAAACCACCGTGTCCGTGCCGGCTGACACCCCCGAGATCCAGTTCGTTTCCAGAGTGCTGGCCGATACCGAAGACGTCTGGGGCGCGGTGTTCAGGCAGCAGGGGGCGGGAGCCTATCAGGAACCCAAGCTGGTCCTGTTCACCGGCGCTACTCCGACAGCCTGCGGTACGGGGCAGTCGGCCATGGGCCCTTTTTATTGTCCGGGCGACAGCAAGGTGTACCTGGACCTGAGCTTCTTCCAGGAAATGGCGCAACAGCTGGATTCACCCGGCGACTTTGCCCAGGCTTATGTCATTGCGCATGAGGTCGCCCATCATGTGCAGCATTTGCTGGGTGTTACCGACCAGGTCGACGAGGCCCGGCGCGGTGCCGGCGCCGCGGCCGCCAACCAGTTGTCGGTTCGGGTGGAGCTGCAGGCCGACTGCCTGGCCGGCGTCTGGGCGAATCACTCCAACACCCAGCGCGGCACGCTCGAGCCGGGCGACATCGAAGAGGGCCTGAACGCGGCCAGCGCCATCGGCGACGACACGCTGCAAAAGCGTGCGCAAGGCTATGTCGTGCCCGATTCGTTCACGCACGGAACCTCGGCCCAGCGGGTGCGCTGGTTCAAGCGCGGTTTCGAAAGCGGCGATCCGGGGCAGTGCAATACGTTCAACGCTCAAGCGCTCTAAGGCTGAAGTCTTGTCTCGAGGGTGCCTGGAAGCGTGCAAGTTCATCAAGCTTGCTTGAATCGGCCAAGTTCCGCGTTGCAAAGCTCGCTCGGCTCGATTCCAGCGGGGCGCGAATGCACTATGTGGTGGGTAAATTCAGTGCGGACGCCTTGGCGCGTCGCACCCATAGTTGCCACGGGCGGTCCAGGTGATCGTTCATCGCCTCAGTCGTGCCATCGCACTCGCCATCAGACAGGAATATGGGTTCCCCCAATGCGAGGGATTGAGCCTGAAGTCGGGCGTTTACTTCGGTGTATATAGCTCGATACACAGCTTGCTTGATGGATTCGCCCACCGCCACGCTTCCATGCCCCCGCATAAGGGCGACATTCTTGCTTCCTAGCGTATTGGCCAGGGCTTTGCCCAGCTTCTGGCTGGTGACAAGAAGACTTGAGCTTTCACCGATGAAATCCCGGATTTCATAGATCGGAGTTTTATTGCCCAAGAAACCGCTCATGTGGCACACAGGCCGCAGGCGGGTACCCGTCACTCCAAAGGGAATGACGGTGGGGGAATGGCTATGTACCACGCAATGTACATCGGGCCTTGCTTTATAGATCTCGCTGTGTATGAAGCGTTCAACATAAGTTCGCCGGTTCCGCTCGTCGTGCACAAGGCCGTCGAGGTCGACCTCAAGAATATCGTCTTCGGAGACCGTAGCCGGGGCGATCGAGCGAGCGATATAGAAGCGCCCAGGGTTTGATGGATTTCTTACACTGACGTGTCCGAAACCATCGAGGACGCCTTCGTTGAACAAAATGTGATTGGCCAGGACGAGGTCCGTTAGTACTTCAGTCTGCATGCTTTACCCCTTGGGTCAGGATGTTAAGGCGGAGGTCATTTCAATGGACGCTCGGCGACACCCGCTCGTCGCTGAGCCTCGGCCAAATATGAAGCCTCGACATATTTCTCTGGTTGGGAGTCTTTGGAAACCTGGACATTTCGATCTCTTCGCATCATTTCCAGAGCGGTTTCGATAGATTGGCGCTCAAGCCTCAAGTCGGAAGGCAGTGCTTCGCCGGAAACATGGTCCTGCCATGCACGCTCGAGATATCGACGATCGATCTTCATGTGTTTTTCGGCAATGGCAATTGACGCGTCGCGATTCTCAAACAGCCATTGGGATGCCTGGATGGAGCCTTGCAGAAATCGTATGAGCGTTTCGCTATTGGCTTGCGCCCATGACGAACGCACGTTTACGGAATTGAACTGAAAGTAGGGAATCCACTGGGACACCGGTCCGAGGTTGTTGAAACCAGCGTCTTCCGCCATATAGTTGTGCGGATCGGTTTGCATTGCGGCGTCGATTTTCCGTTCGAGAAGACGTTCGTGTCGGGGCGGAACCACACCGGCTTCGACGATCTTGTAGTCTTCAGGGTAGCGAAGACCTTCTCGTTCGAGAATGTCGATGAATAAAGAAGAGGTTCCTCCGCTCAGAGCAGACACACCCATTGTTTTGCCGCGTAAATCCTTCAGCGTTTTTATTTCGGGCTGAGTAATCAGAGAATGAGTGAGGCGGTTGACGTTTCCCCCCACCATCCGTAATTCTCCGCCTGCTTCGACGTCATGAATGACGTGCTCAGGTGAGCCAATTCCGATGTCGACCTGTGCCGCCTTGAGCGCCTTGGTAAGGGGGTCTATTCCGCCAGAAATGGTGAACTGGACGTCGAGTCCCAATTCCCGATACCACCCGTTTTCGTGTGCCGCCCAATAAGGCACATAAAAGAAAGCGGGAACAACAATGCCTACATGCAAAGCTGTATTCATGCTTTTGATCCTCTGGAAAGAAAATTAGAGTACGAGTAAACGGCCGAAACCGAATATAGGGTCGGAGATTCCGATAGTCCGTAAGCAGTGCCACATGGCAGCGGTATTGCTGGTAATGACGGGGCGCCCCAGCGCGCCTTCCAGCGTGTGAATGGCTTCTGCGGTTCGGACTGCCGTGCAACTCATCAAATACGCATCGGCATCGGCGGATTGATTGTCGAGTGCAAGTGAGATCCACTGATCGGGTGTAATTGCCATCATTTCTGTTACCGTCGCGCACGGTATGCAGGCACTTCGAACGATTTCGAAGCCCGTTGAGCTGAGAAAGCTTTCTTCCTTGGCATTGATATGCTCTGGATACGGCGACAGCATGACGATTTTTCGCGCGGTCAGCGCCCGCAAAGCCGCGACAATTGCCTGTGAAGTGGCTAATGCAAGTACGTCGCTTGTATCCGAAATGCGCTGGATAATCGAGGCCTCCAGGTCCTTGCTGTAGGTTGAGACGGCCGTGCAGTGAAACAAGACCATCGTCGGATCCACATCTGCAAGCAAGGTCGTCGCCGATTCGACGTCACGTGCCATTTCCAGCAATTCTTTTTCCGAAGTGCCGGTCAGTCCGAGACGCGTTACATGGATAGAGACGCCAGATGGCAGCATTGCGGCAAACTGGGCCTCGGCTGCGCGATTTCCAGAAGGAAGTATCACGCCGATCCGGGCACGGGTTCCGTAATTAATGGCGGCGTTATATGTGCTCATCAAAGGTTGTTCCTACCGGGGTTGATGACAGCGGGGCCACGCGGCGGCGAGAAGTACCCGCCGGCCGCGGTTTGCGCGCCAGGCGCAAAGGCTTCAGTCTTGTATCTTGGAATAAATTTCGCGGTTGAGCAGGGCGGCGAAGGCGTCGGGGTTGCCTTCAGCCTCGGCAGCCAGTTTGTTCCATTTCTCCAATGTCGCTATGTGATCCCTAACGATGCGCTCGGCATCGGCCGAGCCTCCTTGAGAAATGATGTCTTGGGCAACTGCCTTCGGCTCTTTTTGACGAAAGGCGGACATGATTTCTTCAAACCTGGCATCTGGCTTCCAGAAGTTGATACCTTTCTGAACGGCGGCTTCACGCGCTTTATCTTCGTCCGCCGCATAAGCACTGTTCAGCTTGGCGAGATGCTTCGGAATCAGCTGCATCAATGTTTTTCGGTCTTCGGGACTGAGTTTTGCAAGGGAGGCTTTGTTGAATACGAACTGCCCGATGGCGTGATAGCTGCCAAACGGTTCGTCAATGACACCTTTAACCATATTGATCAGACCCAGGGTGTTCAGCCATGACAGCGTGCCCACCGCGCAATCGATTACCCCTTGCTGCATGGCGGCGGGAATCTCGCTTGCTGGCAATGAAACTGCGGTGGCCCCTAGCTCGCTGATCATGCGCATCGCGAAGCCTCCGGTCACCCGAACTTTTTTGCCCTGTAGATCGTCCACGCTCGAGATGGGTTGGCGGCACATCATATGCCAGGGCGAGGCGCCAATACCACCTAGCCAGACGGCTTTGTAATTGGCCAGGTCTTCTTTGCATTCGGCGCAGTTGAACATGATTGTTTCATTCGTCGCGCCGGTTGCTGCCCAAAAATTCGATGCAAAGGGCAAGAGCTCGGGCAGCATGGCCACATGCGGTATTTCGCTGGCATTGAGAGTCGGAATAATGAAGCCCGCGTCTACCACACCATCGCGAATGCCGGAAAGGGTGGCTTGTCCGCCCAGCATTTGCCCTCCAACAAATACCTGGCCTTTGACGCGACCGTCGGTCGCGGTTTTCAGTTCGGCGAAAAACTCTTGAATGCCCTTTGATTCAAGTGCCAGAGGAGGCATGAAGGTGTTGTAGCGAAGTGTTTGCGCCGTGCCTACCATGGGCAGGCATATGGCGGCCGCAGTTGCGGCGATCTTTACTATTTTCTTGAGTTTCATTGAGATGTCTCCTGTGCGTATTTTTAGTGAATTCCTAGCAGTCGGGGCAGGAATAGGGTTATATCGGGGAAAACGGCCATGATGGCGATAATGCCTAGATCCGCGACCATGAACCAGGCGACTCCGCGGAAAATGGTACCCAGAGGTACGTCAGGAACCAGCGACTTCACGGCGAAGACGTTTAGTCCTACAGGCGGTGTCATCAATCCAATTTCAATAAGCTTCACAATCAGGATTCCCATGAGAACCATGTCCAGCTGCGCGTTATTGAAGATGGGTATGAATATGGGAAGGGTCAGAAACAATACACCCAGGGGGTCCAGAAACATGCCCAGGACAAGATAGATGATGGCTACGAAAAGAATGACGGCATAAGGGGATACTCCGGCGTCCTTCATGACTTCGGTCAGAAACTCGGGCAACCCGCTGAAGCTCATGAATCGGGTCAGCAGCACGGCGCCAATTACTATGAAGAAGATGGAAGCGGTACTCGTCAACGTATCCCACAGAGCGTTTTTCAGTTTTCTCCATGTCATCTGCTTGCGTACGAGGGCCAAAAGAAACGTCAGTGCCGCGCCGAACGCCCCTGCTTGCGTCGGCGTTACGATGCCGATGTACAGGGCTCCCACAACCCCGAGCACCAAGACCGGAAGAGGCCAAATGCTGGCCAGAGCCTTCATCCGTTCGGACCACGATGCGTCTGCTTCGACTCGCGGGGCCAAATCAGGCCTGAGCCAGACCCGGATGATGACAATTCCGGCAAAGACTAAAGCGGTGATTATTCCCGGGACGATGGCCGCAATGAAGAGGCTCAGAATCGGCACCTCGGCGAAGATACCGATGAGGATCATGATTACGCTGGGCGGAATCAGAGACCCGAGTGTGCCGGCCGAAGCGACTACACCACAGGCCAGGCCATTGTCATAGCCATAGCGGCGCATCTCGGGCAGTGCGATTTTTCCAATTGTGACCGTGGTTGCCAAGCTGGACCCCGAGGCGGCGGCAAAACCTGCACAAGCGAAGTTGGTGGATACCGCCAAGCCACCCGGCAGCCATGAAAGCCATAGACGTGCAGCGTCGAAGAGTGTTGTAGTAAGGCCCGAATGAAAGGCGAGCGTTCCCATCAACAAGAACATCGGAATGGCGGATAGCTCCCAACTGGCGATCGTGTCGTATGTTGAATAGCTGAGCATGCTGAAAGCAACGTCCCAGCTCACCAAGGACGCTATGCCACCGATCGCCACCACGGCGAGAGACAGTCCGATTGGGACTCTGATTGATATCAATAGCAGTGCCGCTGCTATGCCACAAAAGCCTATGCCGATTGGACTCATATCGATGTATCCGTAGTTGCGGGTAAGCTCCGGGATACGGAGTCGTCGGGATGGCCGTGACTATTGCCCTGAGATGCGTCCTGGTGTTCTTGGTTCCAGTTTTTTACACGCAGAATGTCCTTCGCCAAAGACACTAATGCTTGGGCGACGATCAGCACACCTGAAAAAACGGGAATCCATCTGGACGGCCAAGTTGGAATGAAATAAGTGGACGTCTGGAACTGCTCGTTGATGGCGGTCATGCGCATGGCCTCCAAACTACTTTGCCAGGCTAATGCCGCGCCAAAAGCGCCCATCAAAACCCAAGTCAGGCACTGGCACAATAGTTGCATGCGTTCAGAGAAACGTTCCGAGAGCAGTTCCGCGACAATGTGTTTATCCGCCGCCTGTATGAACGCCAGGGGCAGAAAGACCACGGCCACCATGTAATAGCGTGACACGATCTCCACAGTTCCTTCGACAGGCTGCCTGGCCGCGTACGACATGATGACGTCAAGGGTTGTATGCACGACCATCAGGCCCAATAAAAGGCTTCCGATGAGCATGATGCAATAGTTGATGTGTTCGAGTAGGGATGAGGGGGTGGGGGTTCTACAGTTCATGGCTCTGTCCCCCTGAACGGCGCCTTTTCATGCGTGGCATGTTGTCTCCTGGTAGTTTCTATTTATTGCTTTGCACCCTTGTGGGCGACTTCTTTCTTTTTGTGGCTACACTTCGCTCTAAAACTGATAGAGCTCAGTGGGGTTGTCAACGAATATGCGATTGCGCGTGGATTCGTCCGGCACCCAGGTTGTCATCAGGTCAAGCAAGTCTGTCGTATTGGGCATCCGGCCTTTGAAAGACACGTGAGGCCAGTCGCTTGCCCACACCAACCTGTCGGGACGACTCGCCACCAGGGCTTGTACATACGGAAGCATGTCGAGGTAGGGCGGCGGCTCATGAGACATGCGATATCCGCACGAAAGCTTGACCCAGCACCGTCCTGTGCCGACAAGGCGTAATAGGGTCTGGAAACCTGGCTGGGCCACGCCCCGTTCCGGCCGTATTGACCCGATGTGGTCGATTACGATATCGGTAGGCAGGCTCATCAGCACTTCTTCCATCTGTGCAAGAGGCGCCTGCCCGCCGTCGTCCATGACATGCAGTTGTACATGCCAACCCAATGGTGCGATCTTGCGAGCCAAAAGCGGCATTTCTTCTATTGGCACGGCGCCTGCGTGGCCTATGTTGTAACGAACACCTCGCACGCCGCGATGGTGGAGTTGGCGTAGGTCGGATTCCGGAATATCCGCTCTTAATGCCACGATTACGCGCGTGGGTATGCCGAGTTCGTCAGCGGCGTCCAGGTGCCTGGAGTTATCTGTGCCATAGCCGCTGGGCTGGACCAGTACGGCGCGCTCCACACCCAGCGTATCCGCAAGCCGGCGCAAGGTAGCGGGCAGTGCTTCCGGAACATCGAACGAGCGGGTATTGGCAACCTGGTACTTTGATTCAGGCCCATATACATGAACATGGCAGTCTGTCGTGCCCGGAGGGCAGTGCAGCAGAGGCATGCGCGGATCCGGATCGGGCGGCTGGCATAACGGCAACGCATCCGCCCGGAAATCTTGGCCCGAAGCCTGATTGCTCATTCGAACCACCTGTCGTCATGCAGTTCGTACGGCGTTTCCTTGTTTTTTTCAGAGTATCCGTCGAAGGGCTGGTTGTCGATATCGATACGCGCCAGTATGTCCGCGTTGGGGTCCAGTGCTGCGCCGACGCGCAGCATGACCAAGGGCTCGTCTTCTTTGGCGGTGAAACGATAGAACGCGCCGCTGGGAACGAGCACACAGTCGTTTTTACCTACCTCGCGTCGCTCGTCTCTGGGTCCGTAGAAGACGGCGCCTCCCTGCAGCACCACAAACACGTGATCTTCGTTCGTATGGGCGTGGATTTCATTTTCGCCGCCGCTGGCATATGTCTTCAGCACGACATTCATGTATTTCGACGCACCCAGAACTTGGTTCGTGCGGCCTACTTTGGGCAATTTCGCACGTATGTGGAAGAAGCTGGGGGTGGTCTTCTGGGCCATGCGCCGCATGGCTTCGTCCCACTCTGCTGCGCTGTTCGCGATGGGCGCCAAAGTTGTTTCTGTGCTGTCCATAGTGTCTCCGGGTAGGAAGTAAAAGGCCCCTTGTTGAACCGGGCCTAAAAGGCATATTCATGTCGTTATGTCGTTCATTCTAGATATTTGCTAATATCAAACAAGACTATTTTGTCTATTCGATGCATCGAAAAAATGAATACAGAAAAGATGGATTTGAATCTGCTATTGGAGTTCGAGGCGCTCTTCGAAACCCGAAGCGTTACGAAGGCCAGCGAGCTTCTTGGCATCAGCCAGCCGTCAATGAGTCACGCCCTTGGGAAAATGAGAGAGGCGTTCAACGACCCTTTATTCGTCAGAGTCAAGAACGAGATGCAGCCAACGCCTCGTGCGCTGGCTATCAGTGGCCCCATCCATAGAACACTCGAACTGGCGCGAAACCAGATATTTCGAAGCCACGAGTTCGTGCCAGGACGAGCCAACAAGACATTTATTCTGTGTATGACCGATTTGGGGGCAGCTTCCTACTTGCCTCAGATTGTCAATGTCGTGAACAAGCATGCACCCGGCGTGCAGATTCGAACCATATCCCCCACAATTGAAAAGCAAACAGAGTGGCTGGAGTCCGGATCGGTTGATCTGGCGATCGGCTATTTTCCGGACATTACGACCGCGGGCGTTTTTCAGCAGCACTTGCTGAGCAATACGGGCTTCACTTGTATAGCCAATATTGATAACCCTTACATAGAAAATCGTATCTGCACCATGGACAGTTTCTTGAGCGCGCCGCACGTTTCGGTTCGAACCGAAGGGCGTAGCCAAGAGGTGATCGAACAGGCGATGAGCCGCCTACATATATATCGGCGCATAACCTTGACGGTGCCGCATTACTTGAGCCTATTGACGTTGGTTGCCAACACAGAGCTCATGGCCGTGATTCCGAACGATCTTGTGCCAGCCTTCGAGGCGCAAAAAAACATTGCGGTGTATCCACTTCCGTTTCCGAGCCCCCGCGTCGAGATCAAGCAGATATGGCATCAGAAATTCCATTTTGACGCCGCCAGCCAGTGGATCAGGGAAATGGTCAGGCAAGCGTTGCAGAAGTGAAATAGCATGCCCAGGGTTCGTGAGGGTTGGCATTAACCGATACACGCCATCTTGTAATGCATTAAAGGCTTATTTCTAGAAGCGTGTATCGGTCAAGCGGCTTTGGCTTCAGATTTTTACGGTCTCATAGGTTGAGGGATGAAAAATTTCATCTACGCTCATAAGACGGTGCGACAGTCCTTGTCCGTGGTGATGCCGCACGAAGGCTTCCAGAGTCTTGCGGTTGGGTGAGACCCCATACGACCAGTAGTCTTCGCCCATCAGCGATTTGGCTGCCTTCAGCTGTTCTTCGACGAAGGGTAGCGTGACTTTCGTCGCGGACGTGTCCGCCAGTTGCTTGAGCGCCCTGGACTTGGCTTGTTCGAACGCTTTGTATGCCGCATTGGCCAGCCATGGATGCTGCTCCAACAGCGGCTTGCGAATGCCCACCACATGCATGATGGGAAAAATCCCGGTGCGCTTGAAGTAGTCTTTGGCGGTCGCCGTCGGGTCAGGAAATAGCCAGCCCACATTGGGATTTCTGGAGGCGGCTCCGGCAGGAGGGCGGGGCGCGATGAACCCGTCCAGTTCACCATCGCTCAGCATCTGGGATATTGTCTTCCCTTCGGGCGCATTCTCCAGCCGGATGCCTTCCGGCAATTGGAGCTTGATTTTTTCGGGCCTGCCCGGTTCTTCGATACCTCCACGTACCCAAGTGACACTCGACGGGGCGATGCCATAGTCGTCTTCCAGAAGCGCCCGCGCCCAGACGATCGCGGTCAACTGATATTCTGGGATTCCTATGCGTTTCCCTTTTAGATCTTCCGGCCGTTTTATAAGGTCGGTGCGGACGTAAATGGAAGTGTGGCGAAACGCACGCGATAAGAAAACGGGAATCGCGACATAGTCGTTTTGCCCCTGTGACGCCTTGACCAGATAGCTGGAAAACGACATTTCGCTGATGTCGAACTCCTTGTTTCTGAACGCGCGAAAGAATATTTCTTCGGGTGATAGTGTCATGTACACAGGATCGACCCCGTCGATCTGCACGTTTCCATCCAGCAACGCACGCGTACGATCATAGTCGCCCAAGGCGACGGACAATTGCAGCTTGGACAATTTATGCTCCTTGTATCTGGGCTGAGTGATTGGCTTGCTTGTTATCCTGCGCGGAGGTGTCCCAGACGGGGTTCACCTCGAACGATCTCCAGTCGGACCCTTTAGGCACCATTGTCTGGAAGGAGCAGATTTCTTTGGGAATGGCCCTGGCCCCCGTGCCGATGGCTTCGCCGCTTTCCTGGAAAGTACGTACGGCCTTCAGCATCTGCTTGCGGAACTCAACGACGGCAATGTCACTCGCGCCAAGGTGGTCTGCGCTTCGATTCGTGATGGCGCCCATGGTGCACCACATGGCCACGTCCTGGTTTGGAAAGCCTGTTATTCCGGTGAAATTTCCTGCTTTCATGGCTTCGCGATCTTGCCAGAAATTATTCTCGCGATTGCGCAAGGGGCGATAGGCATGGTCGAGATCCTCGCCCACGGTCTGCCCAAGGAACTTGCGCCATGCCGCGGTGTCAGGCGTTTGTTTCGGATGCCCCCAGGCGATGAAGTAAAACACGGTCGTCGTATCGTCCGCGGGAACATTGATATTGGCGACGTTATACAAGTTATTGGGCGGTATGAGTGCGGTTGCAGGGGCCACAAACACGGTTGACCGTACATAATCGTTGAGATCGGCATTGTGTATGGGCTTGCGGATGGCCGCATAGCGAAAGCCGTAGGACCCACGATCGATTTGCATCCGGGGCGCCTTGTCGTTCGATGGCCGGAGCCAAGTGCTTTCAGTGGCTTCGGCGCCCGCCGCATCGGCCGTGGGAACCATATCCGACGAATGCAGACTCGAGCTATGAGCCGAATCGATTGCGCCCTCTAGCACCTGGGCCCAATTACAAGGCAGCACGACTTTGGCGATGGTGACTTTGGTATCGGCTGTCGGCGCCCAGGCTGGCGGCTGAAACTCGGTCATGGTCTCGGGCGGTCCCATGTACGCCCATACTATGCCGCCCCATTCCTTGGCGGGGTAGGCGGGGTGCTTGATTCCTGTGGCCATGCGGTTGCCGGCGGGCTCCGAAACCATTTCAAGAATGTTGCCCTGGATGTCGAATTTCCAGCCGTGGTAAAGGCAACGTAGACCGTCTTCTTCATTGCGTCCGAGCACCAGCGAGGCTCCCCGATGCGGACAATGCTCGCCGATTACGCCCACGCGGCCCGACGTGTTGCGAAATACCACCAGTTCTTCGCCGAATGCCTGCGCCCGAACCGGTGTGCCATCGGGCTCCATGACTTCTTCGATCAAACAGATCGGCGTCCAATGTCGCCGCATCAATTGCCCCATGGGTGCATTGCCTGTGACACGGCATAAAAGGTCGTTTTCCTCGGGGGTCATCTTTGTTTCTCCTGGTTGGCGTATGGCAGTATTGACTGCTCATAATGTTAGATATCTAATCTTCTTTAATGTAATATTATTAGATATCTAATATAAATTCAATATTCAGGATCCAGGCCATGTCAAAAATTCCTATAGGAATAGGGGTCGTGGGGCTAGGGCGGGCTTTCGTACTTATGCTGCCCACCTTTGTGAAGGACGATCGGGTAAGGCTGGTGGCGGCCGCCGACCCTCGGCCCCAAGCACGCGCGCGGTTCACTCAGGATTTTGGCGGCGCTTCGTACGAGACTATTGAGCAGCTATGCGCTGACCCCAATGTGGAACTCGTGTATATTGCTTCGCCGCATCAATTTCATGCCGAGCATGTCGAGATTGCCGCCGCCGCGGGCAAAGCGATGCTGGTCGAAAAGCCCATGGCTATCACGCTGGACGAATGCACGCGCATTGTGGACGTCGTCAGGCAAAGCAAGACGATCCTGGTCGTAGGACATTCGCACAGTTTCGACGGTCCGGTGCAGCATGCGGCAAGAGTGCTGGAGGCGGGCTCGTATGGACAAGTGCGGATGCTCAACGCGCTCAATTACACTGATTTCATGTATCGCCCACGCCGACCGGAGGAACTGGATACCGCGCAGGGAGGAGGGGTGGTGTTCAGCCAAGCCGCGCATCAGGTCGACGTGGCCCGGGCGCTGCTGGGCGGCATGGTCGATTCGGTCATCGCCCGGACGGGACGATGGGACGAAAGCCGTCCTACTGAAGGTGCCTACGGCGCGATGCTCAACTTCGAAGGCGGTGCGTTCGCCATGTTGACATACAGCGGCTACGCTCACTATGACAGCGACGAACTCATGGAGGGCGTTGGCGAAATGGGTTTTCTCAAGGAGCGCTGCGGGCACGAGCAGGCGCGCCGGCGGCTGGCCAGGCTTGATTCCGTGGATGAAGGCCATCTCAAGCAGGAAAGCGGCTACGGTGGAGAGCATTATCGCGCCGACGACAGGCCTCCGGCGCCTTTCCATCAACATTTTGGCCACGCAGTGATATCGACCGATAAGGCGGACATCAGACTGACCCCCAGCGGCCTTATGATATATAGCGATCACGAGCGTCATTTCGAGCCGACGCCTCATCGGCCCGTGCCACGCTGCGAAGTGATTGACGAGATCTGGAACGCATTGCGGCATGGGCGTGCTCCCATGCACGATGCTCAATGGGCGCGGGCGACTACCGAGGTTTGCCTGGCCATGCTGGAATCAGGCCGAAGTGGGGCCGCCGTACCCATGAGGTTTCAGGTTCCGGCGTTATTCAGCGCAATTTGACGAGCCGTTAGATTCGGCCAAGGTACGCATGGACACTCAAAAATATCCTACGGCAGAGCGGAAAGACTGGCGCGACGCCATTCCTCAGGATCGTCTTGCTCATTTATTGAAAGATGCCCGAAGAGCGATGGAAAGAGCGCTGCAGATCCGCCTGATCGACCATTCGGTATCGTTCGGGCATTGGACGTTCTTGCGCATCTTGTGGGAGCACGATGGGCTCACGCAACGCGAGCTTTCCGAACTGGCGGGCATGGCGGCGCCAACCACGTTTGCGGCGATCAATGCCATGGAGTCGCTGGGATACGTGAGCCGCAAGCAGAAGGCGGGCAACCGCAAGAACGTTTATGTGCACCTGACCGGCAAAGGCAAGGAGCTGAAGGCCAAACTGCTTCCGCTTGCGGAAGAAATCAACGCTATAGCGATTAATGAACTGGAGCTCGACGAGGTTCTGATCGCACGAAAAGTCCTGCTCAAGATCACCGCGAATCTCAACGCGTACGAGAATGAATTACTAGAGTCGGAGAATCGGCGTGTGCCTTCCACCCGCCAGTTGGGAAGGTTGTATACGGCCTAGGCCCTGCGCCGTCTTGGAGCGATTTGTGGTCAGGAGACATCCAAGGCCTGTTCGCTCTGCGTGGGCTCTTGTTCGTTCATCACGAGTTCATCGATTAGTTTACGCGCTTGGATGGGGCCGGCGTCAGTGCGAAGCGCAACCGGAAACGGCGAATCGGCCAGATTGCGTTGTTGTGCTTCGAGCACGACCTTGTCCTGATCGAACGTATAGTAGATCTGCTCTTGGATGTAAGCCGTCAACGCCTCGTCGTCATGCTGGTAGGCTCGCGCGATACCCCAGAAATAATGCGAACTGGTGTCGGTTTCGGGCGTGATCAGATTAAGAATACGCCGCTCCAGCGCCTGATCGCGCGATCCATCGTGGGGATAAGAACCGTTTTCGATGACGTTGAAAGAAGGCGGCTGAAAAATCGTGGTGTGCCACCGATTTATATTGCTGGTGAATCCGGTTGCCTTGACATAGAACGGTGGTGGTTCGCAATTCAGGATTTCGCGGCTGACCAGAACCTTGCCATTTTTGACAGTGGCTGTGACGGGAGCTTCGGCGACGGCATCGTTGCCGATGGTGTCATCATGGACGTACGATTCATGCGACAGGTCCAGCAGATTGTCGTTTAGCAACTGGTAGTTGGCATTGACATGATGGTAGCCGGTGCAAACGGTCCAGTCAGGGTCTACCAGCCAGTGGAAATCAGGAACCGCGTCGGGGTCTGCACGGCGCGGGTCGCCCATCCAGATCCAGATCAGGTTATAGCGCTCAACAACCGGAAAGGTCGCCGCGCGTGCTTTGGCTGGTATCCGGTCCTGGCATGGAATGCGCGCACAGGAGCCGTCAGGATTGATTTGCATGCCGTGGTAGGTGCAGCGGATGGTGTCGTCAATCAGCATGCCCAGAGATAGTGGGACAGCGCGATGCGGGCAGCGATCTTCCAGGGCCACCGCTTTGCCTTCATTCGTTCTGAACAAGACCAGAGGCTGGTTCAACAGCGTGCGGGCGAGTAGCTGCCGGCCGACGTCTTGCGCAAATGCGGCAACATACCAAAAATTCTTGGGTGCAGTTAGGTTCATGCGAATTTCTCCTGCCATCTGGTTTTTAATAATGTAGAATCATTTTAGCAGTTTTGATTTTTATCAGGCAATGTCAAATGACGAGCAAGACTAAATTTTCGGTTCAGCCGCGAACCAGTTCCTCAGCCGCCCGCGTCGCTTTGGTCAACGCAGAAGCAGCGGCTGTCGAGTCGGGCACCCGGAAGGGAATCCAATCTGTGGATGTGGGCTACAAGCTGCTGCATGCTTTGCAAGTCAGCGATCGGCCCCTCAGCCTGACGGCGCTATCCGAGGCGACGGGCATGACTCCAAGCAAATGCCATGGTTATCTATCGAGTTTTATGCGTGTCGGCCTGATCGCGCAGAAAGAAAGCGGGGGCTTGTATGACCTGGGCCCGTCGGCACTGCAGTTGGGGCTCACTGCCCTGGAGCGTATCGACGCGCTGCAAGAAGCCCGTGAAGCGATGGTGCTGCTACGTGAACGTTTGCAAGAGACCATCGTGCTTTCCATATGGGGTAATCATGGCCCCACTATTGTCTACAAGCAGGAAGGACCGCGATGGTCGCCCTTGAGCGTGCGCGTGGGTACAGTGTTGCCGGTGCTTTCTGCGACGGGAATGGTGCTGCTATCTGGCCGGCAACGCGAGGCGGTCGACGCCCTGATCACGAAGGAATGGGAAGGCACGCCTTCGGACAGTCCCTGGAAAGTCGATTCCGTCGAAGAAATTCACACGCTGCTTGAACGAATCCGTATCAAGCGAGTCGCCAAGGGACGCGGCAACATTTTCCCAGGTTATTCGGGTATTTGTTCTCCTATCTATGATCACGAGGGTAGTGTTTGTGCCGCTTTGATGGTAATGGGCGAAGTGCCCCAGTTTGACCGCAGTGAAAACGGATCAAATGCCGACATCTTGCGCCGTGCGGCCGAGGATGTCTCCCGCCGTATAGGATGGCGGGGCGGAAATAACAAGAAATAAGCAGCCATATATTGCATGCGCTGGCGTGGCCTTCACGTCGATGCTATACGAAATAGGAGAGTTCGATGAGTGGTGGAGCAAGGCTAAAGGGTCGGGTTGCTGTAATAACCGGTGCGGCTCAAGGCATCGGAGCCGAATATGCGCGAGCCCTGGCAGCCGAAGGCGCGGCAGTTGTGGTCGCTGACATTCAGGACGCGGAGCCAGTGGCCAGGGCGATCAACGAAGCAGGAGGCAAAGCCCTTGCAGTCGCCTGCGATGTAACCGATTCAGAATCGGTCGGGAGAATGGTCGCAGATACGCTTCAGCATTTCGGGAAGCTGGATATCCTGGTGAACAACGCTGCGCTGTTCGGCAAACTATCGCGTAAGCCGTTCGATCAAATCGAGTCCGATGAATGGGACCGGATGATGGCGGTCAATGTGCGTGGCGCATTCGAGTGCGTCAAGGCGGCAGTGCCGGCAATGCGGCGCCAGCAGTACGGAAAGATCGTCAACATTGCGTCGGGCACGGTGTTCAAAGGCCAGACGATGCTTTTGCATTATGTGACTTCCAAGGGCGCCATTGTTGCCATGTCGCGCAGCTTGGCCCGCGAGTTGGGAAATGACGGTATCCGTGTCAATACATTGGCTCCTGGTCTCGTGATGAGCGAAAACGTGTTGAACAATCCGGAATGGGCCGGCGCGGCGTCGCAGAATACAGTCAACACACGAGCAATCAAGCGCGACTCTGTGCCGGAAGACATGTGTGGAACATTGATTTACCTTTGCGCGCCCGACAGCGACTTTGTCACTGGCCAGGTGCTGGTGGTAGATGGCGGCGCAGTAATGCACTAGAGCAACCTATAAAGAGTGTGCAAATCATGAGCAATGTCATCAAGCTGGATATGCTGATCAATAACTCCAGCGTCAGATCGTCGGATTATCTCAAGGTGTACGATCCAGGCCGGCTGTCCGAGCTGGTTGGCGAGGTGGCCGTGGGAACGGCTCGACATGCGGACGAAGCAGTTGTCGCGGCCCATGCGGCATTCCAGTCATGGCGGAACGCGCCGGTATCCGAGCGTATCGAGCGACTGATGGCTGCCGCCGATGCGGTGGAACATATCTCGGACCAGCTTTCAACTACATTGGTGCGCGAACAGGGCATGTTGCTGCGCGAAACACAGCGCGACGTCAACAATGGCATCAAGAGCCTGCGCGAAGTAGCTGAACTGGCCAAGGGCTTTCTGACTCCGGAGCAATTCGAAGACGACGACAGCCTGGTGCGTGTGGAAAAGGTGCCCCGTGGGGTCGTCGCTGCAATTGTGCCGTGGAACGCTCCCATGGGGCTTACCATGGGCAAAGTAGGCCCCGCGCTTGTCACGGGCAACACTGTGGTCGTCAAGCCGTCGTCTTTTGCGCCGCTCGCGGTGTCCCAGGCTCTTAAAGTAATGTCCACTTTCTTTCCCCCCGGTGCCATCAATGTGGTGTACGGAGAGACTGATGTCGCAACCACCCTGACGCATCATCCCCAAGTGCGTCAGATATCGTTTACGGGTGGAACGACGACCGGAAGGGCGGTGATGGCGGCCGCCGCCCAGTCGATAAAAAACCTCAACCTGGAGCTGGGCGGCAACGACCCGGCCATTATTCTGGACGATGCGGACCCTGCGCTGGTAGCGCCTGAATTGATCAAGGGCATTTTTCCCCGTTCGGGGCAGGTCTGTTATGCGATCAAGCGTGTATATGTGCCGACAGCCATGATGCCAGCGTTCTTCGAAAGCTTGTGCGCTGTAGCCGACCGCTATCAAGTAGGTTATGGCCTGGATCCGCGATCTACCTTTGCGCCAATGAATAATCGCGGCCAGTACGACTTTGTGCGCGGGCTGATCGAACGAAGCAGAAAGGCCGGCGCCACCGTGAGCGAACTGGGAGCCAAGCTGGAACCCGGCGAGTGGGACAATGGCCTTTATGTGTTGCCTACCATCATAAAAGATCTATCCCCTACCGATGAGCTGGTGATTTCCGAGCAGTTCGGCCCCGTTGTTCCTTTAGTGGCCTACGATTCCGAAGAGCAAGCGCTGAATATGGCGAATAACACCGAGTACGGTTTGGCGTCGTCCATCTGGACTAGCGATCCGGATCGCGGCTTGCGCATGTCGGGCCGGATAGAGGCGGGTGTGACCTTTATAAACAGCCACGCCCGTACGGCGCTGGGGGAACGTCATATGCCGTTCGGGGGCGTCAAGCAAAGCGGTATTGGCCGTGTGCGCACCAGCGTCGGCCTCGCTGAATATATTGAATATCACGCCGTCAGCTTGAACAAGACAAGCTGCAGGGCGGCAGTCTGAACCATGGCCCTGCCGCCG
This sequence comes from Pusillimonas noertemannii, assembly GCF_003096595.1. Taxonomy (GTDB): domain Bacteria; phylum Pseudomonadota; class Gammaproteobacteria; order Burkholderiales; family Burkholderiaceae_B; genus Pusillimonas; species Pusillimonas noertemannii. The sequence continues at coordinate 435,059 of NZ_QEKO01000003.1, forward strand.
CGCAGGCAGCTCAGGGCCGTGGGGCCACCGTCAGTTGGCCTGAGCCGACTCGGCGGTGAACTGGCTAAGCGATTGTTCACATGCCGCCAAGACGCGTGTTTCGACCTCATGGAGCGCTTCGCTGCCGTAGATTCGGGGGCGAGGTAAATCGATGCTGATGACGGAAGCAATGCGGGTCGGCTTGGGAGTATAGACAAGTATCCGGTCGGCCAAATAACAGGCTTCAATAATGTCATGAGTCACGAAAACGACGGTGCGCCTATCACGCATCCAAGTGGAAACCAGTTCAGACCGCAATTTTCGGGCCGTCATTTCGTCCAGTGCGCCAAAAGGCTCGTCCATCAACAGCAGGTCGGGATTTCTAATGTACGAACGCGCAATACTGACCCGGTTCTGCATCCCCCCGGAAATCTGGTGCATGTAGAATTTTTCATATCCGGTCAGGTTCATCAGCTCAAGCACGTCGGCGATACGTTTTTTTTCGTTGGGTACCGGCCGCCCGGTTTCGGCGCGCAGGGCGAACTGCAGGTTTTCCTCAACGGTTCGCCATGGCATCAGGCGGGGTTGCTGAAATATATAGCCATAGTTGGGTTGTTTCTGGTGGACGCAAACGCCGTCTACCGCGATTTCACCTTCGGTTGCGTCCAGCAGGCCGGCGATGCAGTTCAGTGTGACGGATTTTCCAGACCCTGATGGACCGAGCAGGCAGACGAACTCGCCATCGTCGACGTTAAGCGTAATGTCATCAATGACTGTCAGCGGGCCCTCGTTCGTGTCGAACTTCTTCGTTAAATTGCGGATTTCAATATTGCTCATGCCTGCCCTTTAGTTTTTCTTCCAGCGTGTAGCGAATAGCTCTAGCGGAGTAATGAATATGCGGTCCGAGAGCATCATCAAGAAGACCAGCCAGATCGTCCAGGCGAAGAGCTCGGTCGGGCGGCTGAATTCCCAAGCCGAATACAGGTTGTAGCCTACCCCACCGCTGGCTCCGCCCGCGAAAAGTTCGGCGAGCACAGAAATCTTCCAGCACATACCCAGCATTGCGCGGCTGGCGCCGATAACGTAAGGCGTAAGGGAAGGGAACACGATATGCCGTAAACGCATATAGCGGTTGGCACGAACCGATTGCGCCATTCCCAGCAACTGCGGATCGATGTTCTTCAAACCCGCGGCGACGTTGAAGGCCACTAGCGGAAATGCGGCGATGGCTATGGTGAAGACGACAGAGGTCTTGGTAAGTCCGAACCAGATAAGCGACATCAAGGCCCACACTACATATGGAATTGTCTGGGCGAAATTGAGCAGCGGAGCCGTAAAGGTTTCATACTTTGCCAAGGCAAAGCCGACCAGCGCTCCTGATATCAAAGAGATGATCGCAGCGATGAAGACCGACTGGACGGTCGATAGTGTGCCGGTCCACAAGACGCCGTCTTGAGCAAGTTCTACTATCGTTCGCAGGATGGCCCCAAGCGACGGAAAAATATAAGGAGGCTGGGTATAGGCAAGGATTTCCCAAAGTACTACGAGCACTAGAAAAGGAAAAAGCTTGCGGGCTGATCCTGCACAGAATCTTGCAAAGACGGAAGTCTCGGGGGCTGCTGGCGACGACGGCCGCAACGAAACACGCCGGACGTCTGCTTTCATATGTGTTTCCTTTTTCCGCTGCTTAAAGTTTTATCCAGAAATCCGAGGCCTTGACAGGCGATTTCAATTGATTGGCTTCCAGCAGCCGGTCATACAGATTTTGCACAGACTGGATGAATTCAGGCGTATTTTGCGATTTGATGGCGTCGGGCAAATACCGGACCAGAAGCTCTTTGGTCTCGGCGACGCTCATCTTCATTTCAGGCATGTGCTTCACCAACGCGGCAGCCGCTTCGTCGGCATGCTCTGGAAGAGAGGTTCTCGTCTCTTCTATGACAGCCATGAATTTTTCGGCGTCGCTGCGGTTGCTTTCGAGGAAATCCTTATGTGCCGCGATGACAAGCGCAATGAATGGCTCGTTGAATTTCTGCTGATATATGTCGCCGGGACGGAACAGTACCTTGACGGCTCCTGTTTTGAGCGCTGTTGTCAGAAAGGGCTCGTAAGTCGTGGCTCCGTCGATATCCCCTTTTTCAAGCGCGGTGACCAGTGCGGATGGAGGCAATGTGGACACCCTCACATCCTTTCTGAAGTCGATTCCTTCGGTCTTGAACGCCAGGTAGGTAGTGCCATAGTTTGTGCCTGACAGTGAAACAACGCCGAACTTCTTACCTTTGAAATCCTGGGGTTTGGTTAGTGTTGAGTCCTTCTTGGCGATAACGGCCCATACGTCGGCCGGCGTACCGGCGCGCAACACGACAATGGGCACTCCGGCGCTATGAAGTTGCGCGGCGTTGATGGCGCCCATATTGATGTCCATGTCCAGCCCTCCGGCCTTCATGGTGTCGTACTTCTGGTTGGATTGGACAAACACCTTCAGGTCGACTTCCAGCCCTGCCTTTTCGAAGGCGCCGTTTTCCATGGCAAGGCAAAGTGCGGCCGCGCTGGCATCAACGGAGACGGTGGAGCCCACTCGTACTTTGGTGGGGGCGGCCTGAGAGGATGCGGCGATTGCCAGGCTCGCCACCACGGCCGAAGCCACTGCAGTGGCGTACTTCCAGATGGGATGTGATTTGGTATTCATCATTGCCTCCATAGTTTTATTTATGTGTTTCCGTACCGATCAGAAGGGCTGATTCTTTGTGCCAAAACACTTGCCATTTACCGTCGATGCAGGAATATTTTTGGGTTATGTTCCTATATAAAGAACGCCATCCCAATATATATGGAAATTCAGTTTACTGAGGCGATATACCTCTGTCAATTAAATGCGAGCGCTGCTATGCGTGGTTCAAGCAGGACTTCTTCCGACTCGTCGTTCTGCCTTGTTGTGCATGAGATAGCGCCCGGGAAGGATTCCCGTGGCCTTCTTGAACATGATGATGAACGCGCCGGCCGACTGATAACCCAGATCGGCCGCGACATTCTGCACCGGTCTTCCCGCCGCCAGGGCTTTCATGGCGATGACGACATGCAGCCGCTGCCGCCAAGGGCTGAAGCTCATGCCCAGTTCGGCCTGAAGCAGGCGGCTCAAAGAGCGCTGGCTCATGGCCAGGCGCGAGGCCCACTGGGCTGCCGTGCTTCGGTCTGCGGGGTTCTTCATCATCCACTCGGTCAGGCGGCGCAGCCGCGGGTCTTCGGATACGGGCAGATAAATCGATTGGGTAGCGGCGGATTTCAGTTGATCCAGCAGCACGGCCCGCAGCCTGGCGGTTTCGGCGTTGTGGTTTCGAGCCTTGGGTATCTGGGCCAGGTGAATGATGAGTTCGCGCAGCAAGGGGCCTATGGCCAAGCTGCGGCAGGTGTCGGGCAAGGGAGCCGCGCTTTTGACATCGACGAACAGGAAGCAGACGTTTCCGTTGGCGGTAAGGCTTACGCTATGGGGCATGCCGCCTGGAACCCATAGTCCGCTGTTGGCGGGTGTGATCCACAGCGCGCCGGGCACGGTACAGCTCATGGCGCCGCGCAGCACCATCGCCAATTGTCCTTGGCGATGCCGGTGCACGGACAGTTCCTGGGCCAATTCCCTGGTTTGGATCTGTATGCCGGCGACGTCGACGTCCATCTTGTCGAACTCGAAGGTCCATGGGCTTGGCTGCCGTTTGTGCATGTTCATGATTGGCCAGTTTTGCATATTTTTTGGCGAACTGTACAGATTATGCATGCCCTTCCGTCGATAGAATCGATTCGTTTCGGATCAATGATTCTTCTCATGCATACATCCTCCACGGTTTCCCGCACGGCGTCCTCCCGCGCGCTGCTCATCATGGGTATTGTGTTCATTGCAAGCTGTCTGCGCGCCCCGATTACGGTTCTTGGTCCGCTTCTGGATCCCATCCGCACTGCGGCGGGCCTGGGTGTCGCGCAGGCGGGAATGCTCACCACGTTGCCGCTTCTCGCCTTCGCCGTGGTTTCGCCCTGGGCGGCGACCATGTCGAACAAGTATGGGCTGGAAAGAATGTTGTTCTGGGCGCTGGCGGTGCTGCTGGCGGGCATACTGGTGCGATCGGCAGGTCCCACTTGGGCGCTGTTCGGCGGAACCTGCCTGATGGGCGGGTCGATCGCTGTCGCGAACGTACTCCTGCCCAGCCTCTTGAAGCGCGATTTTCCCCACGATACGGCGAGGCTCACCGCATACTACGCGCTGGCCATGATACTGGCCGCGGGCGTCATGTCGACGGTGGTGGTTCCGTTTCACGAGCTAATGGTCGGCAACTGGCGCCTTTCCCTGGCGTCCGTCGCCGTGCTTCCGCTTATAGCCATGGTGTCGTGGTGGCCGCAGTTGTATGCCGGTGCAGTGCTCCCGCCTCAACCGGCGGTGCCCATTGCCCGGGGCACAGTGTGGCGCAGCATGCTGGCGTGGCAAGTGGCTGCGTATCTGGGCTTGACCTGCTTCATTCATTTTGCCGCGATCGCATGGCTGCCCGCCATCCTGCTGGGGGCGGGCTTCAGTCCGGCGCAGGCGGGGGTGCAGCACGGCTGGATGCAATTGGCGGGCATCGTACCGGCCCTGGCCCTGGGGCCGTTGTTGCGGCGACTGCCCGACCAGCGGTGGCTTGCCTTCGTGTCGCCCGCGCTCAGCGCGGTTGCGCTGCTGGGGTTCATGGTCTTGCCCCGCTGGGCGACAGGCTGGTCGTTTGCCTTTGGCGTGGGCATGGGCTCCGCCTTGATTCTTAGCCTGGCATTCGTTGGCTTGAGGGCGCCCTCGCAACAAGTTGCAGCCTCGCTTTCCGGCATGGCTCAGTGCGTCGGATACCTGCTGGCCGCGGTGGGGCCGACTTTGTTCGGTGCTTTGCAAGAGGCGACGGGCAGTTGGTCGACGCCGCTTGGAACGTGCGTGGCGCTGTGCGCGGTCATGTGCGCTCTGGGGTTGCGGATCGGCCGCAAGGGACATGTTCAACAGTAACCGCAGCGTCCGGCGCATCCGACCATGAAAAGCTTAGCCTGTGTGCTTCCTCGGCAACATAATCGACAAAGACGCGTATCCTGGCGGGAAGATGCTTTCGGCTCAAATAGCAGAGATAGTGGCTTGTCTCTTCAGGCGCATAGTGCGAGAGGCAGGCCGCGAGCTTGCCTGAGCGAAGCGCATCGCGGGCGAGGTAGGCGGGCAGTTGTGCAATGCCCTGGCCGCGCAGGGCGGCCTGCAGAGCCAGATCCAGGTCGTTGAATATCTGAAATGCGGGAACCCGGTATGTTCGAGGTTTCCCGTCGACCAGGAACTCCCAGTCCCTGACGCGTCCCGAGGCTGCGCGAAGGGCGATGCAGCGATGGCGGAGCAGATCGTCCATGGTGCGGGGCACGCCGTGGCATGCCATGTACGAGGGTGAAGCGCAGGTAAAGGTCTGCATCGGCATAAGCTGCCTTGCCACGATTTCGCTGTCTTCCAGCCTGCCGTCCATAAAGGCTGCATCGATGCGGTCTTGGGCGAAATCGGCGGCTTGTTCGCTTAGCAGCAGCTCTGTGGTGATGTCCGGGAAGCGGGCATGGAAACGCGGCAGAAGCGGGGCGACGACATTGCGTCCGAAGGCCGGTGTGGACTGAATCCGCAGATGGCCCCTTGGCGGGCCCTTGCGCAGTTCGCGCATGTCGTCCAGCGCCCGGGCGATGCGTTCCACGCCGGGCCGGCAGTTCTCATAGAACAGTTCGCCTTCGCGGGTCAGCGATGTGCTGCGGGTGGTGCGGTGGAAAAGGCGCGCGTCCAGCTGTTCTTCGAGCTTGCGCACATTGCGGCTGACCGCGGAACGGCCTATGCCCAGGCGATCCGCCGCGCGAGAGAAGCTGCCGGCGGCCGCGACCGCCAGAAATGCGATGACACCGGCGTAGCTGGTTGCAAAGCTGTCGGCAAAGGGGTCCGCCGCACGTAAGGCGGCGGGGATGCTGTCGTCGAATTCGGAGGGTATGTGTGTGTCCATACCCCATAGACGTATGGGCGCTGCGTTTTGTGACAGCGCCCGCAAGCATGGCGCTTTTTCAGGAAAGGCCCGCCTTGTCCAGGCCGAACGCCTTGTCGGCCGAGCCCGGTGGAGTTCTGAATGCGACGTTGACGCGGTTCCAGCCATTGATGGCCATGATGGAGAATGTCAGTTCGGACAGCTCTTTTTCATTGAACTGGGCGCGTACCGTGTCGAAGATCTCGTCTGAAACACCGTCTTCGGGAATCTTGGTAAGCACTTCAGTCCAGGCAAGGGCAGCGCGTTCGCGCTCGGAAAACAGCTGGGATTCGCGCCAGATGGCGATATGATGCATGCGCAAGTCGCGCTCACCCTGGATGCGGGCCTCTTTTACATGCATGTCGAGGCAGAAGGCACAGCCATTCATCTGGGAAGCCCGCGTGGTGACCAGAATGTGTATGGCCGGCTCGAGGCTGCCCGCCTTGATGGCATTGTTGAAATCGGAATACTTTTTGAACAGATCGGGGCACTGCTGAATGTAATTGATGCGCTGAGACATGATTTCTCCAAGGTGGCGAATGAAATCCATGCGCATAGCCGCGCGGCACAAAGCGGCCGGCCACCGCACAAAGCCATCGTAATAGAGTAGGGCGGCACACGGAAGACGCTTTTATGTGACCGCGCTGTTGCCCGCGGCGCACCAATGTTGCGCCGCGCTGCGGCCAGGCTTCAGGCGTGGCTGTATACCTGCGCAATGTGCCGCAGCTTGTCCGGGTTGCGCTGCACGTACAGGTGCGCAATGCGCTTGCCGTCCGACTCGAGTTCCATTGCCGATTCAAGCTGGCCGTGGGTGAAGCGCAGCAGCGCCCACCGGCCATTGAGATGGGCGATTTCCATGTGAAGGTCGCCACCGAAGCGCCGATGCGTGGCGTAGAAAAGTTGCGCGATGCGCTGCGCGCCCAGCAGCGGCTTGGGGAAACTGGCGACGAGGCCTCCGCCATCGCTTATCAGCGTGGCTTCTTCGGCCAGCAGGGCGCTGATGGCCCTCAGGTCGCCGCTGGAAAGCGTCTGCACGAATTTGTGCAACAGGCGGTGGTGGGTTTCCGGGTCTACCGAGAAGCGTGGCTGTTCTTCGCGCAACTGAGATCGGGCGCGGCTTACGAGCTGCCGGCAGGCACTTTGAGATTTGCCCAGAATCTGCGAAATCTGGGCGTAGTCTGTGTCGAATACCTCGCGCAGCAGAAATGCGGCACGCGCCTCGGGGCCCAGCTTCTCAAGCAGCGTCAGGTATGCCAGCGACACATCGTCCGCCCGCGCCAGGGCCTCTTCGGGCGTGGCCGGCGGTACTGAAAGCACGGGTTCGGGCAGCCACATGCCCTGGTAGTGCTCTCGCTGGGTTTTGGCGGCCCGTAGGCGGTCGATGGAAAGCCGGGTCGTGACGGAGACGAGCCAGGCCTCGATGTTGACGATGTCGCTGCGTACGGCCTCGTGCCAGCGCAGCCACGCGTCTTGCACCACGTCTTCGGCTTCGGCGACCGAGCCCAGCATCCGATAGGCAATGCCCTGAAGGCGAGTGCGAAACTGTTCGAATGTCCGGGCGTGGTCTTCCATCTTCCAGCGTTTTTCAAGGGGCGGCGTTCATGCCTTCCATAGCGTGGACAGGCGCTCTATGGCCGCGCGAGGCGTAAGTATGTCGGGATGATGCACGTATACGTCCTTGCCGTCCACGTTTTCCTTTGTTACCGGGTCGGCGGGATCTCTGGGCGTGCCGTCATTCTTCTTGCCCACGCCGATGCTGTTGATGCCGTACCACTCTTCGTCGGGGCAGCCCCCCGGGAATTGCGTAACGTCGCAAGAGCTGTGTCCTTCTTGGGTGGTGATGTTGCCGATTTTCCACCATTCGTCGGCCCAGCTGAAGACATAGCCGCCCGAGCACAGATTGAGGCCATGGTGTTTCTCGATGTCTTTCCAGTGGGCCTCGATGTAGTCGGCCTGGGCCTTGGCATGATCGGGCAATTCCACAGGCGTGCTGCCCTGGCGTGTTGACGCGGGGCAGCCGAACTCGGTAACCAGAAAGGGCCGGTCTGGCAGGCCGGCGTTCTTGAACTTGGCGTCGTAGTCGGTGAACATGGTGTCGAAGCCCGTGCTTTGGGTGCCCCGATAAGAGTTCAGGCTGATGACGTCCAGGTTGGGTACCCCCTTGCCCACCGCGGGGTCGACCATCAGCTCGATGACCCTGGGTATGTCGTGCAGCGATGTGCTGACGAGCTTGTCGGGCGCCCAGCCCTTTACCTTGCCGGCCAGGGTGTTTATCCAGTTCCAGAAATCAGCCTGGGTTGCGTTGCCGAACTCGACGCCTTTGTCAATACCGAATGTGTCCAGTTCATTGCCGATGGTGAAGCCGATGATGGATTCGTGCTTGCCCATTTCTTCGCACAGCAGCTGGAAGCCGGTTTCGATGCGCTTGCGGTCGTTCGTATTCATGGCCTGCTCGGGGGTCATGGGGTAAGCCACCCACACATAGATGCCGTGTACTGCGCATGCGTCCATGAACTTGGTATGGTATTGGCGGTTGCTGTTTGGATCCCATGGCGTTTCCCATGGCGAGGTCATATACAGGCGTATGCTGTTGCAGCCCATGCCGGCCAGTGTGCCCATGTCGCGGTTGAACAGCGGTTCCCAGAAGTCGCTGAAGTGGTCGCCGCCGGGTGCGGCGCCGGCCCAGGCGCCGATGGGTACGGGCGAATAGCATACGCCCTTGGCGAAGAACTCTTCGCCGTTGCGCATGATCTTGCGGTCTTGCACGGTGAATGCGCTGCTGCCGTCCCCTCCGGAAGAGCCCAGGCCGGGCGATTCTGAATTGGGCGGGCTGCTGTCGCTTCCGCTGCTTCCGCAGGCCGACAACAGCAGGGGAGTGGTGGAGGCTATCAGTGCGGAACCCAGCAGGCGGCGCCGAAGCGGAGAATAGGCGTCCAGTGCGGCCTGACGATCGAAGGAGTATTTCTTGTTCATGTGTGGTTCCTTATTGGTGTTTATTGTGTTTGTCGACGAACATAAGCCGCCCGGGTTGCTGGTCTATTGAGTTGGGTAACATATTTTTACCGATTATGTACTTGCGCTGTAACCCTCTGATCAGGTGGTATGCACCGCCGGGAACGCTGTATGCTGGACCTTGAAGAGTTCTCGAGGCCTATCCGGCGAACTCAGGAGGAAGGGAAATGAGCAAGAAGTTCAAGGTCGGCGACCATGTAAGATGGAACTCGGAAGCAGGCCGCGTCTCTGGCAAGATCGTCAAGGTCCACACGCGTGACTTCGACTACAAGGGCCACACCCGCCGGGCTTCTAAAGAAGAGCCCCAGTACGAGATCAAAAGCGACAAGACCGAGCACATTGCCGCGCACAAGGGAAGCGCGCTCGAGCTTGTATAGATGGCAAGCGCAAACCTTCCCTTCTTTACCATCGGCCACTCCAACCGCGGCATCGAAGAGTTCATCGAGCTGCTGCGTGGCCCGCATGTCGAGCGCGTCATTGATGTGCGCAAGATCCCGATGTCCAGGGCCAACCCCCAGTTCAACAAGAACGCCTTGCCCCAGACGCTGGCGTCCGGCCAGATTGCCTACGAACATGTCGAGGCCCTGGGCGGCCGCCGTTCCACGGCTCACAGCGTGCCCGGCGACACCAATGGCTTCTGGCAGAACAAAAGCTTTCACAACTATGCCGACTACGCGCTTTCGGCCGAGTTCCAGGCGGGCCTCGAGCATCTGATAGAGCGGGGCCGGCGGCAGCGTTGCGCCATCATGTGTTCAGAGGCTGTGTGGTGGCGCTGCCACCGCCGCCTTATTTCCGACTACCTGATCGCACGCGGCGAAACCGTGGTTCACATCATGGGCATGCACCGGCTTGAGCCGGCCCGGTTGACGCAGGGTGCGCTAATCCGCCCTGATGGAAATGTCGTTTATCCTGTTTCCAAGGCCGGTCCCGACAGCCTGGATAAGTAGCGGCCATGCGGGCTTCGCGGCCGGGATTGACAAGCCCCTGCTCTACCCATGTAATAACCCACTTGCCTTATCCCAAGCAGAACAAGCATAGAGGAAGAACGGATGCACACAACGACTTCGATGGCTCGGCTCGATCCGGCAAGCCTGGACGCCGCCGATCCATTGGCGCCATACCGCGAACGCTTTCTGTTGCCCGAAGGGGTGATCTACCTGGACGGAAATTCCTTGGGCCCGGCCAGCCATGCGGCTCTGGACGCTGTTGACCAGGCAGCCCAAAGCGAGTGGGCGCAGGGGCTGATCCGCAGCTGGAACACCGCCGGCTGGTTCGACATGCCCATGGCGGCCGGAAGGCTGATAGCGCGGCTGGTGGGCGCGGCGGACGGACAGGTCGCCGTATGCGACTCGGTGACCATCAACCTGTACAAGGTGCTGCAGGCAGCCATGGCACTGCGTCCGGGTCGTAGGACAATCGTGGCCGAAGCCAGCAGTTTTCCCACCGACCTGTACATCGCCCAAGGCGTTGTCGCCAATATACAGGGGGCACGGCTGCGGCTTGCGGGACGCGACGCGGAAACACTTGAAGAACTCATCGACGAAGATACGGCCGTGGTGCTGGTCAACCATGTCGACTACCGCAGCGGCGCGCTGCGCGATATGGTCGGGCTTACTGCAAAGGCGCACGCGGCGGGCGCCCTGGCAATCTGGGATTTATGCCACTCCGCCGGGGCGCTTGCCGTCGAACTCGACGCCTGCGAAGCTGATTTCGCGGTGGGCTGCACTTATAAGTATCTGAATTGCGGCCCGGGCGCGCCCGCCTTTGTCTATGCCGCCGCGCGCCACCACGCGCAGCTTCGCCAGCCGCTGTCGGGCTGGTGGGGCCACGCCAGGCCGTTCGAGTTCGAGACAGACTATGCGCCCGCAACCGGCATCAAGGCCTTTCTTACCGGCACGCCACCCGTGCTTTCGCTTCGCGCATTGATGGGAGCGCTGGCCGACTGGAACGATGTCGACATGGACCAGCTTCGTGAAAAAAGCGTGCGCCTTACCCAGTACTTCATGGATCTGGTCGAAGACCGTTGCGCCGCCCACGGACTGGTGTCCATCACACCCCGCGATCCCGGCGCGCGCGGCAGCCAGGTTTCGCTGCGCTTTGAACACGCTTATCCGGCCATGCAGGCGCTTATCGCGAAAGGGCTCATTGGCGACTTCCGCGCACCCGATGTCATGCGCTTCGGCTTCACGCCCCTGTATATCAGTTTCAGCGACGTGGCGCGTGCGGTGGAAATACTGAAGGAAGTGCTGGACACAGAACTTTGGCGGGATGAGGCCTATGCCGCAAAAGCCGCGGTGACATGAAGCTGTTTTCTGAGGCCGCGCGCGGCTTCGGGCAGGCTGGGGGTGGCGGCGGTTTGCGCCCAAGGCCCCTGCATGGCGTAAGCCGCAGCGGCCTTGGCTTGCGCTTGCCGGCCTAGATTTTTGTCAGGTCATCGAATATCTGCGGGTTCAGCAGAATCGAACGGCCTACCCCACCGATGTCGGTTCGGCCGCAGAAGGCCATGCTTACGTCCAGTTCTTTGGCGATGATCTGCAGCGCCCGCTCGACGCCCGCCTGACCGGCGGCGCCCAAGCCGTATAAAAAGGCCCGGCCGATAAGCGTGCCTTGCGCGCCCAACGCCACGGCACGCAACACGTCTTGCCCAGACCGTATGCCGCCATCGAGCCAGATTTCAATGTCGCCGCGTACGGCCTGCACGATGTGGGGAAGGGCGGCAATGGACGAGGGCGCGCCGTCGAGCTGTCGGCCCCCATGATTTGAAACGATGAGCGCATCGGCGCCGCAGTCCGCGGCATGCCTTGCGTCTTCAGCGTCCATAATGCCCTTGACCACCAGCTTGCCGCCCCAGGCCTGCTTGATCCATTCGATATCCTGCCAGCACAGGGCGGGGTCGAATTGCTCGGTTGTCCACGAGGCCAGCGAAGAAACGTCGCTGACCCCCTTGGCGTGGCCGACGATGTTGCCGAACGAGCGCCGCGGCGTGCGCGACATCGACAGGCACCACTGGGGCTTGGTGGCCAGGTTGAGCAAATTGCGCAGCGTGGGCTTGGGCGGCGCGGCCAGCCCGTTCTTGATGTCTTTGTGGCGCTGGCCCATTACCTGCAAGTCAAGTGTCAGCATGAGGGCCGAGCAGCCGGCCGCCTTGGCGCGGTCGATCAGGCGGCGCATGAAATCGCGGTCGCGCATGACATACAGTTGGAACCAGAAGGGGCGCGAAGTGTGCGTCGCGATGTCCTCGATCGAGCAGATGCTCATCGTGGAAAGCGTGAACGGCACGCCGAAGCGCTCGGCCGCCCGGGCGGCCAGGATTTCCCCGTCGCCGCAAAGCATGCCGGTAAGGCCGGTGGGGGCCAGCGCCACGGGCATGGCCACTTCTGTTCCGATCATGCTGCTGCGCAGGCTGCGCGACTGGATGTCCACCGCGACCCGTTGCTTGAACTTCAGGCGTTGGAAGTCGTCGACGTTGCTGCGGAAGGTGCTTTCGGTCCAGGAACCCGATTCAACATAATCGTAGAACATGCGCGGTACGCGCCGCTGGGCCATCCGGCGCAGGTCTTCGATGCAGGTGACGGTCGTCAGGCTGGACAAGGGGTTCTCCGTTGGTTGCGCGGTTGTAACCAATTATAAGATAGGGCTGGCGTGAAAATGCTGCGGCCGATGCGGCGGACCGGACCGTGGCCGCGCTTCAGGAACGATCATTCGCTAGCGCCGTGCCGGCCGCCGACATTTCAGGGGTTTCGTGCGCGTACACCGCCATGGCGCGGATTCCGTTCCACCACAGCACCCGGGCCACTTTGACTTGATTGGCGATTTCCAGGGCCTGTATGGCGTCGCTTTCAATAAAGTGCGTGTAGCGCTGCTCGACAATGGCCTGCGCCTTGTGCAGGGCGGTTTGCGCCGCCGTATGGCGGGCCTCGTCGCGCATGATGAGCCGGCCGCTGAAGCCATGGCGATCGAGCCAGGCCTGGGTGCGTGCGCGATCTTGCTCGGGCCGGCCCGTGACGATGGGCAGGGCGCGCAGGTCGCGATTGGGCAGCACGGCGTGGGGCTCCAGCACGTCGCGGCGCAGCAGCGCCGCCTCCAGGTCGCGCAGGTAGTGGTCTTCGGGAATGTCGGGCAACAGGATGCCGTCCAGGTCCATGGCCCACGAGGCGTACTCGTGTTCGGGACGGCCGGGCAAATTGCCCGTGGCGCCAAAGGCGTCGGTAATCGATTCGCGCTCCCAGGGAAACCAGGCGCGGCAACCGGCCGGCATCTGGAAGCCGTAGTCGGGCACCATGCGCGACTGCGAATCCCAGGCAAGGGTGAAGACCTTTAGTTCGAACCCGCCCTGGCGAAGGAATTCCACGCTGTCCGACAGCGTGGTGCCCCGGCCTGCGATGTCTTCGACCAGCAGTATCCGGGCGCCCGGGGGTGGGGTTTGCTGGGTGAACCACGAAACCCGGCGCGCCGCGCGGTCGTAACCCAGGGCATGCAGGGGAAGGCTTAGCGCCGTCGACGCCATGACCCCTGGCGCCAAGCCCCCGCGTGCAATAGCAACGACCGCATCGAAGCTCATCTGCCGCCATTGGGCGACATAGCCGCTGATCAGGGATTCGACCCAGTAATAGTCGCAGGAATAGGCTTTGCTCATGGGGCGATTGTAGTCAAACCGAAACGCATTGCCCATTTTCAAGACACGGAAAAAAAATTATGTTATAGTTTCGCTTCTTTGGCGGCTGTAGCTCAGTTGGATAGAGTACTTGGCTACGAACCAAGGGGTCGTGGGTTCGAATCCTGCCAGCCGCGCCAGAATTTACTAGTGTTATCAGCTAGTTAAAAAACCGCCTAGGGCTCATGCCTCTAGGCGGTTTTTCTTTGCGCGTGGGTTTTGTAGGAACTGCGTCGGAACTGCGTCGGAACTGCAAAAGGACTTAAAGGACGGTTCGCCTAAAAAGACGCGTCAAGCTTACCGTTTGTCCTGCTGATGCTTTTGCCCGGGCTGGCCTTGTTGGCCGGGCTTTGCGCCTTGCTGCTGTCCCGACTTGCTTTGGTCCTGCTGCCCCGGAGCTTGCTGTTTTTGGGGCTGGTTGGGTTGGTTTTGCGGCATGGTATGACTCCTGGCTTCCCATTCCCGGGTGGCTCGATGAGCTGCCGGCGGGGTATGGGAAGACATTCGGGCATATAGCATGCCCGGCGCACAAAAAATCGCAGAAACGAGGTCAAAGGCCTGGCGTGTTGCCGGGGTCCATCGGCGACGCGCCCGAGGGCGCCAGCGATGTGCGCGGATCAGGCACGGCTTGCGCGGGGCCTTGGCCCAGCCATAGCGCCATCAGCGCCGACCGGTTGCGAACGGCATATTTACGGAATATGCGGGTTACATATTCGTGGGTGGTGTTGGGGCTTTGCCCAACGTTGGCGGCAATCTGTTTTTCGGGCAGACCCTGCAAAAGCCCCTGCAGCACGGCGTGTTCGGTGCGGGTAAGGGGGGAAGTGGTCAGCAGCAGGCCATGACTGAGCATTTGCTGGCGGAAGAACCAGCGCAGGCCGCGCAGGGCACAGGCGACGATGTCGCGATCCAGGGTGGAAAAGCCCTGTTCCGGTGTGTGGCGGTATATGCCGAAGTAGATTTCAGTATCGGCATTGATGGGCACGCCGGCCCAGATGGCATCATGATGATTGTGCGCCAGATAGTAAGTTTTGTAGTACTCGCCCTGAAACCATTCCGGTGGCACGAGGTCTGCCAGCCGATTCGTGCGAAAGTGGCCGGCGCCCGCCACGTTGCGGGCGGTGCTTATGTCGACCTGGCCTGTTTCCAGCATGCGCCGTTGCTTCTCGGCCGCATCGTCCAGGGTTACGGTAGGGTGCAGATGATGGATCAGCCGTGGCCGCCAGCCCAGCACCGGGTCCGCCGGCAGCGGCTCGCCCATGCGCACGGCGCCCACCCACGATGCATTGTGGGCGCCCGCCAGTTCGCACAGGCCTTGAAGCAAATGGTTGCGGCCCTCGTCGATGTGCGCGGCATCCATGTCGGCCAGTTCATCCCACAGCCGATGCACCTTTGCAAGCCGGGCCGGATCTGGCGCGATGACGGCTTTTTCTTCGCTCACGGCGTCTCCTTTTATTTTTATGGCGTGATGGGCGGCGGGGTGGTAGGCCGCATGTCGTATGCGCTGCCGGCTACTTGGTTTCCTTCAGGTCGTCGCGTGCCTGCCGCATTGCCTTCAATTGTTCTTCGCTTACCGTCGGAAAGGCCAGCTCCAGCTTCTTCAGCGTCTGCAGCACAATGCGTGAAACGATCAGGCGCATGTTCTGCTTGTCGTCCGCGGGTATGACATACCAGGGCGCTTCTTTGGTGCTGGTGGCGTTCAGGCAGGCTTCGTAGGCCTCTGTGTATTGGGGCCAGAACTGGCGCTCGTACAGATCGTTGGGGTCGAACTTCCAGTTCTTGCGCGGTGTGTCGATCCTATCCAGCAGGCGCTGCCCCTGTTCGCTTTTCGAGACATTCAGGAAGAACTTCACGATACGCGTGCCGTTTCGGGAAAGATGCGCCTCGAATTCAGTGATCGACCGGTAGCGCTGCTGCCAGACCTTGCCGCCGTTCGGGGCGCCGGGAATGCGCTGGGCCGCCAGGACTTCGGGGTGCACGCGCGCGATCAGAACTTCTTCATAGTACGAGCGGTTGAAGACGCCTATCATCCCCCGCCGGGGCAAATGCAGGCTGGAGCGCCACAGGAAGTCGTGCGCCAATTCGAGTTCGGTGGGCTGCTTGAAGGACGAGACGTTGCAGCCCTGGGGATTCACGCCTGAAAAAACGGCCCGGATGGTGCTGTCCTTGCCGGCGGCGTCCATGGCCTGGAAAATGAAGAGAACGGCATGGCTGGCCGACGAATAGAGTTTTTCCTGGAGCTCGTCCATCTCTTCGACGCAGCCGTCCAGCATGGTGCGGTAGTCGTCCTTGGAATCGTAATACGGCGGGACGAGGGTGGCTGCGTCCCCGAGGCGAAATGGCTTGTCCGGGTCGATGCGGTATTCGTCGGTGTCTATGGCCATGGAGGGTCTGGATCTGATTCTTGCTCGGGCGGAACTGTTGCGTTTCGTGATTGAGACGACATTTTCGGCAACATCGCCCCCAGGCGCAAGGACGTTTTCCGCTCTTTTTCTGTCAAGCGCCCTACGTCTGGGCCGGTATCTCGACAGCACCTTATTCCGGTGCTAGGATGGCCCGGTGTCGTTCAGGAGCGGTTCAGCTCCGCCCCGGTGCCATTCGGCCTGGTGTTTTTGCCCGATCGAACCCATCTCTGGAGTGATTCCATGAATACATTCTCTGCCGTGCGCAGGAAGTATCTGCTTTCTCTGTCCGCCCTGGCTCTTTCCGCCACCTTCTCCCTTACCCCCGGCGCCTCCGCCGCCGCCCAGCAAGCTCCTTCGAAACTCATTATTACCGCAATCCCCGACGACGGCGACGCCGACCGCATGCGCGAGAACTTCGGCGCGCTGGCCAGCTACCTGGGCCAGGCCGTCGGCATTCCGGTGGAATACATGCACGTGGAAAACTATGCCGCCAGCGTTACGGCCCTGGCCACGGGCCGCGCCCATCTTGCGTGGCTGGGGGGCGTTACCATCGCCCAGGCACGCATGCAGATGGGCGACGGCATTACCGTCCTGGGTTCCCGCGACATCGACAAGGGCTTTGTCAGCTATTTCATCGCCAACCCCGACACGGGGCTTGGCCAGCTCGCCGATCTGGGCGAATTGGCCAAGGCGGCCCAGGGCAAAGACTGGACCTTCACCTTCGGCAGCAAAAGCAGCACCTCGGGCCATGTCATGCCGCGCAAGTTCTTCATCGACCAAACCGGCACCACGCCCGAGAAAGTGTTCCGCACCGTCGCCTATTCAGGCAGCCACGATGTCGTCATGCAGATGGTGGCCGACGGCACCCATGATGTCGGGGCGCTCAACTATGCAAGCTGGGACAAGGCCCCCGGCGAACTGCAGGCCAAGGCTCCCATCATTTACAAGACGCCGCCTTATATCGACTACGCGCTGACGGCTCGCAGCGACCTGGGGCCCGAGTTGCTGGGCAAGTTGCGCGTCGCATTGCTGGCCCTGGATGCCAGCAATGAAGACGGCGCTAAGGTGCTCAAGTACCTGAAGGCGGGCAAGTTCGTCGAAGCCGACATTTCCGAGTGGCAGAGCGTGGTCGACCTGCTCGAATCGGGCATAGACATCGGCAATTGAGGCCTGTTGCCGGCGCGGGTCAGGCCTCTGGCCTGCTTCCAGGCCGGCGCGTGCGAAAGTGCTGACATGAGCAAACCGGGTATCAAGGCTGCATCTGTGCCGCCCGTCGTCATCGAGCGGGCGGCGGTCTCCTATGGCCGCGCCCGTGTGCTCGACGGAATCGAGGTGTCTGTCGCCCTGGGCGAGCGGGTGGCGGTCATCGGCCCTTCGGGCGCCGGCAAGACAACGCTGTTCCGCCTGATCGCGGGGCTGGCCAAGCCGATCGAGGGGCGCGTCACCACGCTGGGCCAGGATGTGTCGCAATTGCGGGGCAGGAGCCTGGCGCGCCTGCGGCGCGAAGTGGGTTTTCTTCACCAGCAAGACAACCTCATCCCGCAACTGCGGGTGGTGCACAACGTGCTGATGGGCAGGCTGGGCCATTGGTGGCTGCCGCGTGCCTTGTGGTCGCTGTTGTGGCCGCAGGAGCTGGGCCGGGCCATGGCGGCATTGTCGCGGGTAGAGCTGGCCGAGCGGCTGTGGTCCTTGCCCGACGAGCTTTCGGGCGGGCAGCAGCAGCGCGTCGCCGTGGCTCGGCTCATTGTGCAGCAACCCCGCCTGGTGCTGGCCGACGAGCCCGTCAGCGCCCTCGATCTGCGCCTGGGCCAGGAAATTATCGGCTTGTTGTGCGAGCTGGCCGGCCGCGAAGGGGCGACCTTGCTCGTCAACCTGCATACGCTCGACCTGCTGCAGGGCAACTTCGACCGCGTCATCGCCTTGCGGGCGGGCGAGGTGTTCTGGCAAGGCCCGCCGGCCGACATCAGCCAGCACCTGCTGCGCGAGCTGTACGGGGCCGAATATCGAGCCCTGCATCTGGACGAGATGGCGTTGCCGGCATGACGACGTTCGACTCGCCGGCACTGGGGCGCCATGGGCGGCGCCCGTTGGGCAGTTTCATCGCGCTGCTGATGCTGGCTTTGGCCTTGCTGGCGGCCTGCTTTGCGGTCGAGTGGGACTGGGCCGCATTGACCGATGCGCGGCGCCGGGCCGAGGCGGCCGGCCGAATGGGCGCCTGGCTGGCCGCCTTTCTTTCGCCCGATCTGTCGGCCGAATTTCTTTGGCATTCATGGGACCTGACCCTGCAAACCTTGTCGGCGGCCGTATTGGGAACCACCCTCGCCGTCCTGTTTGCCTGGCCGCTGGCCATGGGGGCAAGCCGCGCGGTGTGCGTGGGGGAAGAGCGGGGCGGTTTCATTGCTTCCCGGCTGCCCCAAGGCAAGTTTCTGCGCATATGGCGCCGTTTTTCCTTGCGTTCGCCGGCGGCCCTGCTGTGCGCGGCGTGCCGGCTGCTTCAGGACATATTGCGGGCCGTGCCCGATTTCGTCTGGGCGATCATCCTGGTGGCGATGATAGGCCTGGGGCCGCTGACCGGCGCGCTGGCCCTGGCGCTGAACATCACCGGCATACTGGCCAAGGTCTACAGCGAACTGTGGGACGGCGTGGACGAAGCGCGCTATGCCCAGGTCAGAAGCCAGGGTGGAGGGCGCCTGGCGACTTTCCTGTACGGCATCCGTCCCCTGGCCTCGCGCAACGTACTGTCGTTTACTTTGATGAGGGCCGAATGCGCCATCCGCAATGCGGCCGTCATCGGCGCGGTGGGCGGCGGCGGCCTGGGCTCCGAGATCTGGTATCAGATCCGTTTCGGCGCCTGGGACAAGGTCGGCACGCTTATCTTCTTTACCTTGCTGCTGACACTGACGGCCGATCTGGCAAGCAACCACGTGCGCAGCCTGCTAAGGGGCGATGCCGCCCGCGCGGCAAGCCGGGCGCCGCAAGTCGATGCCGCGAAGGCCGTGGCGGCGTCGCGGCCGCCGTTGCGGCCATGGTACGCGATGGGCTTCGTCATTGCGGTGGTGGTCTGGTCGCTGTGGTTCATGGGATGGGGCAACCGGGCTGGCGAAGGGGGCGTGCCTCGCAACCACCTGGCGCCCGCGGCCGAACTCTTTACAGGCAAGGCCTGGGGCAACCTGGGCTTTTTCCACCGCCTGTTGTCGCCTGAACTCGATCTGCCGGCGATCGGGGCCGGTCCAGCCGAGGCGGTTGCGAAGCGGCGGGCTCAGGGCAAGACGGTCGACCTGTTCGCGCAATACGGCCCGGCCGATTTCTGGCGGCCCGCGGCCTGGTCGGCGTGGCTGGACGAGCTGCGCAAGTGGTTCGTCTGGAGGGCCGTGGAGTCGGCCGCGGTGCCGCTGGCGATTGCGGTGGTGGGAACCCTGCTGGGCGTGCTTGGCGCCATCTTGCTGACTTATCCGCATTCGGCCGCGTTCCAGCTGTATTCCGAACGATTCAGCGGCGAAACTGCGCCGCGCTGGCTGCGGGCGTGGCGGGGGCTGCAGTTGGCGGCCGCGCGGGCCACGGCCATGATCGCGCGCGGCGTGCCCGAGGTGATGTGGGCCTTTCTTTTCATTGCCTTCTTCGGTCCCGGGTTGGTGGCCGGTACGCTCGCCATTGCGGCCCATACCCTGGGCGTGCTGACGCGCGTGTTTGGCGAAGCGGTCGACAACCAGCCGGTGCGGCGCTTTGAGCCCACCTGCGGCGCCTCGCGCCGCATGACCTACGCCCTGGTGGCCGTGCCCCTGGCCTGGCGCGACTGGATGACTTATGCTTTTTTCCAGTTTGAAAGCAATGTCCGGGCGGCGGTGGTTCTGGGCCTGATCGGCGTTGGCGGGTTGGGTTTTCAATTCAATTTCAATTTTGAATGGTTCCGCTTCGAGCGCGCCAGCACCTATCTTATTGTGATGGTTCTGCTTACGGTGCTGATCGATCGCAGTGTGCGCATGATGAACCTCTCACGCGTGGGGCGCTAACAGGCCCTAGGGGCTGCATGCACACTCAGGCGCCGGGACACCCGCCGCGATCCTTTGCGCGGAAAGGAGCTGTCACCGCGGCCGGGGCCGTTATTTCTGCTTGCCCGGCGCCGGTGCTTCGGTGTCCTGGGTGGCGGCCTTCATCAGCGGGACGCAGTCATTCGAGTCGTCGGTGCCCAGGTTCAACAGCGGAAGGATGGCCGCCAGGGGCGTTGCAATGACGCCCAGCGCCACGGCGGCGCCGGCGCGCGCCGCTATGGGGCCCTCGTGCACGCCGATGTCGGGGTCCTTGAACGTGCCGCGCACATATAGCGGCGTCCGCAGCGTGAAAATGCGCAGCGATTTGTTCTCGGGATCGATATCCAGGTCCAGCTTTTCGGTGGCCAGGTTGACGTTGCCGGTGATGTCGATGGTGGCGTCTTCGGTGTCCAGCTTGAACGCCCGGGTGTGCATGAGGCCGTTCTTGACATCGAAGTCGGCGGCCAGGCAATTGAGCACGATCTGCTCATCGCCGAACAGCTTGACGAGGATCATGTCGGCGATGTTCAGGCCGGCCGCTTCCAGCAGAAAATGGCTGACCGTCCCCTTGGTGACGACGGCCTTCAGCTCTCCGTTGGAGCGGCCCAGCAGTTGTGACAACGATTTGCCCTGGCTGGACAGCGAGGCGTCGGCGTGCACGGTGCCCAGGCTGGCGCGCATCGATTCGGCGCCACGCAGCAGCTTGCGCAATTGCAGGCCTCGGGCCGCGGCCTCCAGCCGCGCCTTTATCTGCTCCTGGCGCCCGTTCAACTCGATGTTCGTGCGCAGCTTGCCGCCGGCCACGCCGAAATTCAGCGGGGTCAGGGTCAGCAGTCTGTTGTCCAGCTTGATGTGGGCCTCGATGTCATCCAGGGGCAGGTTCTCGTTGCGCACGATCTTCTTGCCCTTGAAACGTACGTCGGCGTCCATCACGCCCCAGCTTTTGGTGTCGATGGTGTCGACCGGCAGCGCCTTGCCGTCGGGTTGTTTCTTGGCCTCGCCCTTGGCTTCTTCCCGCTTGTCCACGCCGATCAAGGGGCCCAGGTCCTTGAAGCGCAACAGCTCGGACTGCACTGATCCGGTAAGAAAGGAGCGCGGCTTGCGCACATGGAATTCCAGAGTGCCGTTCAGGTCGCTGGAACCGACCGTTCCCCGGAAGTCGCGGTAGCGCCAGACGTCGTTTTCGCTGGCCAGGTCCGCCGTCAACCGGCCTTGCGTGTGGTAGGGAGGGGTGTTGGGCAGGGCGATGCCGATCAGCGGGTTCAGGTCGGCCATCGTCGCGCCTTTCAGGTCCAGGGTCAGGTCCAGGGCGGCAAGCTGGGTCGGGCGAGTGATGGAGCCTTCGAATTGTATGGTGGTGTCGCCCACCTTGAGATCGGCCTGAAGCGGAAAGGGCTGGTCGGCGTCGGGGCTGCTTTGCTGAAGCGAGAGCAGGCCGCCGGCCTTGCCGCTGCCGGATATCGTGCCTTCCTTGTAGTGCCCCTGGGCCTTCCAGCCTACGCTATAGCCTTGCGCCCCGGCCTGTTCCAGTGAGTCCAGCGTAGCCCGCAGATCCAGTGCCAATTTTGGGTCGCGCAAGCGTATGTTCACGTTCTCCATGCCCAGCCGCAGCAAGGCGAATTGCCATTTGGCGGCTTGCTTGCGTGGTTCCGGCTTTTCGCTCAGTGTCCAGTTGCTGGCGCCACTTTCGGCGCGCACAAGGTCCAGGTCGGCGTCCTTGAGCTCCAGGCTGGCGACGCGCAGCGTGTTGGCGAACAGGGGCACCGGATCGATCAGCAATTTGAGCTGGCCCGCATGGCCCATGTCCTGTTCGCCGGCCGTCCACTTTGGATGGCCCACGCGGATGTCATTGGCGGTGATTTCTGGCCAGGGCAGCCAGCCCTTCCACCCGGTGCGTTCCACGGGCCGCTTCCAATGCAGTTGCAGGTCTCCACGGATTTCCACCTCGCGGTGTGTCAGGGCGCTAAGCTGCCGTCCCACCCAGGGCCTGGCATAGTTCCAGTTGAAGGTTGCCGCCACGGTCAGCGCGACGGCTATGAGCAGCGCCAGGGCCAGTACAATGCCGATCAGGATCTTGGCGTAGCGGGGCATGGGCATCCTTCCTTCAGGCCGGCGTTCGCGCCCGGACGGAATCCTGCGCACGCGGCTTGCAGTGGTTATTCGATCTCAGTCGTTCTTCTTTCCATACGGCCATGTCGACATCCCGTATTCCTGCTTCCACACTTACGGCCTATCGGCAGACCGAATACAGGGTCGAGGCGCCGCAGCCCTTCGTCCTGAGAATCGGCCTGGCCAGTCCGGCCCTGCTTCTGCTGCACCGGCAATCGGGTGTGGCCTCAAGTGCCTTCATCACCGCGTGCAACCCCCGCAGCCGCTTGCTGACGGACAGCGAAAACGCCGAACGCCAGCGGCGCCTTGGCGAGGCGATCGCCCGCGAGGGCTGGCGCAGCCTTCCGGGAAGTGGCAAGCATATATCGGGCCCATGGCCGGCGGAGGCCAGTTTTCTGGTGTTGGGCATAAGGCGCTATGATGCCTGCCGCCTGGCTCGGACCTTTGAACAGAATGCCATCGTGTTTTGCGGCCAACATTGCATTCCGGAACTGGTGGTGCTGCGTTGAAGGTGGCACGCCGGGGCCGGCCAGGACATGGGGCCGATGCGTGGCGGCCGCCCGCCATGGTGCCGGGCAGGGGGCCTCGGGCAACTCCCTTTATTTGCGTGAAATATGCGGGTTTCCGGCAATGTAGAAGCGCAAGGGCTTGTCCGCCCATTCTTTGGCGTAGCCCACCCCTACCCGGGGCGTGGCCACGATCCGAGGCGCCTGGGCATCTTCGGGTTCAAGCAGATGCAGTTCGTCGCTGCAGAGGTCATGGCCATAGTGGCTCAGGTCGATTCCCATGGCGCGGGTGAGTAGGCCGGGGCCGCGCGTGCTGCCTTCGACATTGGCCAGCGGTTCGACGGCGCGCAGCAGTACGCCCGTGCCGCTGCCCTCGGGTTCGGTCACCACATTCATGCAATGGTGCATGCCGTAGATCAGGTAGACGTAGGCGTGCCCGGGCGGACCGAACATGGCCCGCGTGCGCCGGGTCAGACCCTTGGAGGAGTGTGCTGCCAGGTCGGTGGGCCCCAGGTAGGCCTCGACCTCGACGATGCGGGCCATGCGCGGCACGCCCTGTACATGATGCACCAGGATCTTGCCAAGCAGGGCGCGGGCCACGGTCTCGGTGTCGCGGTTGTAGAAGTCACGGTTCAGTTTCTGCATGAGGGGGCCGACGGCAAGCTGCATGCCGCCGATACGGGGCAAAACGTCTTGTCGCAAAATAATTGAGAATTTCCCTAATTATCGCTTGACTTCGCCATAGGTGGCCGCTACGATGGGCCGCTAGATTTTCAAGTTCGTTGTAGTTTGTCCAATCAGTACCAAAAACAGTACTTTTTTGCTCCATCTCCACCCTTGATAGTCTGTTCCCGGGCAAACTCGCCCATCTTTTTTTAAGGGTTGCAAAAATGCAAACTGAAACTGGTATTGTTAAATGGTTCAACAACGAAAAAGGCTACGGCTTCATCAAGCCCGAGTCGGGCGGTAAAGACCTTTTCGCCCACCACACCGACATCATGGGCACGGGCTTCAAAACCCTGGAAGAAAACCAGCGCGTGTCGTACGTGGCTGCCGAAGGCCAGAAAGGTCCTCAAGCCAAGTCGATCCAGGTTATCTAAGCCTTATCTTCCGTAAGCCGCCACGGCGGCTCCGGAACGCAAAACCCACCTCAAGCGAGGTGGGTTTTTGCTTTTGCGCGTGTCCGATGCGGGCCGCTGTGTCAGGGTATTCCAGCCGGCCGGGCTATGGCCCGGCCGAGGCACATGACCGCAGCGGCGTGCTGCGATGCCAAGCCTGTATTTCCGCGGGGCATTTCAATCGGCCAATGGCGCTTCTGCCAGGTAGCGGTCCAGCTCGGCCATAAGCGACATTTTGCCGTTCGCAGTCAAGAAGGACGCTTCTATGCTGTTGCGCGCCAGCATGCCAAGCTCTTGCGGCTGAAGGGACAGCGCTTTGGCCGCCTCAGTGTAATTGTCGGCCAGATAGCCCCCGAAATAGGCTGGGTCGTCCGAGTTGACCGTAACGCACAGGCCCTGCCGCAGCAGGCGGGCCAGATTGTGCTGCGCCATCTGGTCTACCACGCGCAGCTTCAGGTTGGACAGCGGACAGACAGTGAGCGGCGTGCGCTGTCTGATCAGGCGCTGCATCAGCTCGGGGTCTTCTTCGCTGCGCACGCCGTGGTCGATGCGCTGGACGTGCAGCAGGTCGAGCGCGTCGCGCACGTATTCGGGCGGGCCCTCTTCGCCCGCGTGGGCGACCAGGCGAAAGCCCAGTTCGCGGCACTTGGCATAGACGCGCGTGAATTTTTCAGGGGGGTTGCCGCGTTCGGCCGAATCAAGGCCGATGGCGATCCAGAGATCGGCGTACTGCTCACGCAAGGGCAGGGCCTGGGCTAGCGTCTCGAAGGCATCGGCCTCGCTGAGATGGCGCAGGAAACTGAGTATCAGGCAGCTGCTCAGGCCCCATTGATCTCGCGCCATGCGCATGGCAGAGGCCAGACCGGCAAACACGGTTTCGATGTCAATGCCGCGCGCCGTGTGCGTTTGCGGATCGAACATGATTTCGACGTGGCGCGCCCCGTCGGCGTGGGCGCGCCGCAGGTAGGCCAGGGCCATGTCGTGGAAATCGCGCTCGGTGATCAGCACGCTGGCGCCGGCATAGTACAGGTCCAGAAAGGACTGCAGGTCGGTGAAGGCGTAGGCGTCGCGCAGGGCCTGCTCGGATGCATAGGCAAGCTTTACGCCGTTGCGCTGCGCAAGCTCGAAGATCATTTCGGGTTCGAGCGTACCCTCGATGTGCAGGTGCAGCTCGGCCTTGGGAAGCCCTGTTACGAAGTCACGCAGCGCTTGGTCGGAAGAAAATGCGTTCATGGCAAGCTCGCTATGAATGGCGCCAGGCGGCCAAAGCCACCAAGGCCCAGGCGGCGATGAAGGCCGCGCCGCCCAGGGGGGTGACGGCGCCCAGCCATTTGGTGCCCGAAAGCGCCAGAACGTACAGGCTGCCGCTGAAAAGCACGATGCCCAGCAGCATGAGGGCGCCAGCCCACTCGAGCAGGGGCGAGCCGAAGCGCGCCATCAGCGCTGCTATGGCCAGCATGCCCAGGCCATGCACCAACTGATACAACACGGCGGTCTGCCAGATCTGCATCATGTCGACCGACAGCATGCGCTTGAGGCCGTGGGCACCGAAGGCGCCGGCGCCCACGCCAATAAGGAGGCACAGCGCGGCGACAATGACAAGAGGGCGATCGCTCATGGGAATTCCTTGTTTCTATGCATTCTATGGGGGTGGACGGACCGCTGCGCGGCGCCTTGCGACCCGGGGTCATACGGCCGATACTATGATGGATCGGCCGCGTTTTGTCTAAGCCGCAGCAAGTTTTAACATGGAAGCGTCGGGCCAGTGCCCGACATGCCACCGGAGGACGCCATGAAATGGTCTACGCACGAAGTCGAGAACCAGGTGCCCGAGCTTGGCGACTACAACCTGTATGAGTCCGATCCGGCGCTGCGCGAGGCCGTGGCGCGCGAAGGCGCGTCGGCGCGCGAGCGCGAGTTCATCGAGTACGGGGCATGGCTCGGCACGGGCGAAGCCGCCGAGCTGGCGCGCCAGGCCAATGCAAACCCGCCTTGGGCCGAACGTTTCGACCGGCGGGGTTTTCGCGTCGACAAAGTGCATTTTCACCCGGCCTGGCATGTTTTCATGAGCAAGGCCTTTTCCTGGGGCATGCACTGCGGCGCATGGTCCTCGGCCGAACCGGGCCCCCAGGTGGCCCGGGCCGCCTTCTATCTTCTGCATGGCCAGATCGAAGCGGGAACCCTTTGTCCTCTTACCATGACCTCGGCCGCCATCCCTCTTCTGGGGCGCGAGGCGCTATACGAAAGCCTGCGGCTCTTGCTGTTCTCGCGCGCCTACGATCCTTCCGACTCGCCCCTGCAGGCCAAGAAATCCATGCTGGTGGGCATGGGAATGACCGAAAAGCAAGGCGGCTCCGATTTGCGCAGCACCACAACCAGGGCCATACCGCTGGGTAAGGGGGGGCGGGGCGCCGACTATTCTCTGATCGGCCACAAGTGGTTTTTTTCAGTTCCAAATTCCGACGCCCATCTGGTGCTTGCACAGCACGAAGAACAGCACTCATGCTTCTACGTGCCGCGCTGGCAGCCCGACGGCAGCCTCAACCGTGTGCATATCCAGCGCCTCAAAGACAAGCTGGGCAACCGCTCCAATGCAAGCGCCGAAGTCGAGTTCGTCGAAGCCTACGGCGTGCTGGTCGGCGAGCCGGGGCGCGGCATCGCAACTCTCGTCGAGATGGCTTCGCTGACCCGCCTCGATTGCGTGCTGGGCAGCACCGCCCTCATGCGGCAGGCCCTGGTGCAGGCCCTGCATCATGCCAGCCATCGAAGGGCCTTTGGCAAGAGGCTGGCCGAACAGCCGCTGATGCGCGCCGTGCTGGCCGACCTGGCGCTCGAGTCCGAAGCGGCCACCACCCTGGCCTTGCGCCTGGCGCGCGCCTTTCAGGGTGAAGGGCCGCTTGATCTGGCCTACCGGCGCATACTCACGCCCGCCGCCAAGTTCTGGATCTGCAAGAGGGCGGTAGGCCTGACGGCCGAATGCATGGAGGTCTGGGGCGGCAACGGTTATGTCGAAGACGGCCCCATGCCGCGCCTGTTCCGCGAGGCGCCGGTCAATGCCATCTGGGAAGGCTCCGGCAATGTCATGTGCCTCGACGTGCTGCGCGGGCTCCGGCGCGAACCCGAGCTGGCGGGGGCGCTGATCGATGCCCTGGTCAGTGAAAGTTCGGACGAACCCCTGCTGTCGCAGCGTGCCGAGCTGCTGGCCACCCTTGCTTCCGCCGACGAAGCGACCCAGCAGGGCTGCGCGCGCCATATCGCGCAGTGGCTGGTCCTGCTGGTGCAGGCCAATCTGCTGCGCCGCCATGCGCCTTCTGAAGTGGCCGATGCTTTCCTGAAATCCCGTTTTGGCGGCCCCACGCTTGCCCTGCACGGCCTGGCCGACCATGCTGAGGCCGCCCCGGCCCTGCTTCGCAGGGCATGGTACGAATAAGCCCCCAAATTTGTTTATTATTCGTGCTATGACCTCAACAGGATCAGGCCTGCAACGTGCCTAGAAAAATATCGAACAATACAAACAGGTCGGCTCGCCGGTACGCGGGCTTGGCGTTGGCCGCCGTCTTGTTGGCCGTGGCCTTCTGGCGCCAGGGCGGCGTGATGGCGGACGGCGACACGCCTGCCGCCTACCAGTTCCAGCTTACGGGCAAGGTAGTGAAGGTGGCCGATGGCGACACCTTCACCTTGCTGGCCGGCGGGCGCCGCGAGCACATACGCATGGCCAGTATCGATGCGCCGGAAACCACCAAAGACAGCGAGCGCCCGGGCCAGCCCATGGCCCAGGCTTCGCGCAAGGCCCTTGCGGGGCTGATCGCGGGCAAGCAGCTCACTGTGCTGTGCTTCGAGCGCGACCGCTACGAACGCAGCATTTGCGATGTGCCGCTCGACGACGGCATTACGGCCAACCAGCGCCAGGTCATGGGCGGCATGGCCTGGGCCAATATGGAAGGCCGCGGCAAGTTCATGCGCGATCCCTCCTTGCCCAGGTTCGAAGAAAAAGCGCGGCAGGCGCGCGTGGGAATCTGGAGCCAGGGCGGACAGGTTCCGCCCTGGGTGTGGCGTTACCAATGCTGGAAGCAAAGCCAGTGCTAGGGCAGCGTCGCAGCGGGCTTGCGTATCGCCTGGCGGGCCTGGCGCTGCTTGCCATGCTGTTTTTTCTTGCGGCGTGCTCCGATGCGCCGGTGAACAGCCCCTACGCGCGGGGCGCCGAAGCCGAGAACGTGCTGTACACCGCGTTTTCACAGCGCTCTCCCAAGTATCTCGATCCGGCAAGTTCGTACTCGGCCGACGAAACGCCCTTTACCTATTCCATCTACGAGCCGCTGTATGGGTATGATTACCTGGCCCGCCCGTACGAACTGCGGCCGCGTGCAGCCCGCGAGATAAGCCGGCCCAGCTACTACGACGCCGCCGGAAACCGCCTGCCCGACGATGCGCCGGGCGAATCCATTGCCGTCAGCATCTACGATATCCGGATCAAGCCGGGCATACTCTTCCAGCCGCACCCGGCCTTTGCCAAAGACGCCGAGGGCAGTTTCGCCTATTGGCCCATTACGCCCAAGCGGCTGCAGGGCAAGTATTCAATTGCAGACTTTGCCCTGACGGGCACGCGCGAACTGACCGCCCACGACTACGTGTACGGCATACGGCGGTTGGCCAGCCCGGGCGTCGTCTCGCCCATCCTGGGCGTCATGTCCGAGCATATCGTGGGTCTGGCCGAGTTCGGGGCCCATTTGCGCGAGGTGCAAAAGCAGCGCGAGCAGCAAGGCGAAGACGGCTGGCTCGATCTGCGGCAGTACGGCTTCGACGGCGTGCAGGCGCTTGACGACCACACCTTGCGCATCAAGGTCAAAGGCAAGTATCCGCAGTTCAAGTATTGGCTGGCAATGACCTTTCTATCGCCCGTGCCCTGGGAGGCCGACCGCTTCTACCAGCAGCCGGGCATGGCCGAGCACAATCTGTCGCTCAATACCTGGCCGGTGGGAACCGGCCCCTACATGCTGACCGAATCCATACAGAACCGACGGCATGTACTGACACGCAATCCCAACTTCCGTGGCGAGTCCTATCCCTGCAAGGGCGAGGCCGGCGATGACCGGCGGGGCCTGCTTGAAGACTGCGACGAGAAAACACCCTTCATAGACCAGATCGTGTTTTCCATCGAGAAGGAAAGCGTGCCGCTGATGGGCAAGTTCCTGCAGGGCTACTATGACGTGCCCGAGGCCGATGATTCCAGTTACGGGGTGGCCATGCAGGTGGCGGCGGGCGATTCGCCCGACAAGGCCGAGCTGTATCGTGACCGGGGCCTGCAGCTGCTTACCTCGACCGAGGCGCAGATCTACTATCTGGGTTTCAATTGGCTCGATCCGGTGGTGGGGGGCGGCGATACCCCCGAGCAGGCCGAAAGGAACCGCAAGCTGCGGCAGGCGATCAGCATCGCCTTCGACTGGGAGCAATACGTCCAGATCTTCCTGAACGACCAGGGCGAGGTCGCGCACGGCCCCGTACCGCCCAATATCCCGGGGCATCAAGATCTTCCCGAAGGGCTCAATCATTCCGTCTACACATTGAAAGACGGCCGGGCGGCGCGCCGTTCGCTCGACGAGGCGAAAAGGCTGCTGGCCGAGGCCGGCTACCCCGACGGCCGGCACGCCGACACCGGGCAGCCGCTGATCCTGCACTTTGATTCGGCGGGCGGCATGGGGTCCAACGCCACAGTCGACTGGATGCGCCGGCAGCTCAAGGCGCTGAATATCGAGCTCGAGGTGCGGGCCACCGACTACAACCGCTTCCAGGACAAGATGCGCCAGGGCGCCGCCCAGATGTTCATGTGGGGCTGGGTGGCCGACTACCCCGACGCCGAGAATTTCCTTTTCCTGCTGTACGGCCCCAATGCCAAGGCGCAGCACGGCGGGGAAAACGCCGCCAACTACGAGAACCCAGAGTTCGACCGCCTGTTCGAGGCCATGCGCTTCCTGGACGACGGCCCCGAGAAAGAGGCCCTGGTCCACCAGATGGTGCAGATCGTCCAGCACGACATGCCGTGGATGTTCGGCTTTTACCCGAAGTCGGGCGGCGCCTATCAATCCTGGGTGGCCAACGCCAAACCCACGCAGATGGTGCGCAACACCCTGCAGTACCTGCGCATCGACCCCGCCATGCGGGCCGACCGCATCGCCGCCTGGAATCCGCCCGTGTGGTGGCCGCTGTGGGTGCTGCTGGCGCTGGCGATCGTGGGCATCTATCCGGCCATGCGCATCGCCAGGCGCCGCGAGCGCGCCACGGCGCTGGCCGAGACCTCTCGCCGGGAGCAACCATGACTTCATATATAGTGCGGCGGCTGCTGTATGGCGTGCTGGTGCTCATCGGGGTGAACCTGCTTACTTTTGTCCTGTTCTTCGCCGTCAACACGCCCGACGACATGGCGCGCATGGCCATAGGCGGGCAGCGCGTCAGCCCCGAGGCCGTCGAGAAATGGAAGGCCGAACGCGGCTATGACAAGCCCCTGTTCTTCAATGCCCAGGCGCAGGGGGCCGCCCGGCTGACCGAAACCATATTCTTCGAGCGCTCGGCGCCGCTGCTGGTGTTCGACTTCGGCTTTTCCGATGGCGGCCGCAGCATCGGCCACGAAATCCGTCAGCGCATGGGGCCCAGCCTGGCCTTGGCCATTCCCACGTTCCTGCTGGGTTTGTGGGTCTGCATCTCGTTCGCGCTGCTGCTCGTGTTCTTCAGGAACACGCCGCTGGATTTTGCCGGTGTGGTGATGTGCGTGGTGCTGCTCTCTATTTCAAGCCTTTTCTACATCATCGCCGGCCAATGGCTGTTCGCCAAGGTGCTGCGATGGGTGCCTTATTCGGGCTATATGGAGGGGCTCGGCAGCCTGCGTTTCCTGGCCTTGCCGGTGCTGGTGGGCATCGTCTCGAGGCTGGGCGGCGAGTCGCGCTTCTACCGCACCCTGTTCCTTGAGGAAATCAACAAGGACTATGTGCGTACCGCCCGCGCCAAGGGCCTGGCCGAGCGTGTCGTCCTGTTCCGCCATGTGCTGCGCAACGCGATGCTGCCCATATTGACGGGGGCGGTTTCAGCCGTGCCCCTGCTGTTCATGGGCAGCCTGATCGCCGAATCGTTCTTTGGCATACCGGGGCTGGGCAGCTACACCATAGACGCCATCAACGCGCAAGATTTCTCCATCGTGCGCGCCATGGTGTTTCTGGGCTCGGCCCTGTACATCGTCGGCCTGATCCTGGCCGACGTCTCGTACACGATTTTCGATCCCCGCGTCCGTTTCGAGTAGCGCCATGCCCAAGTTCACTTTTCTCTGGACCGACGTCTTCATCTATTGCCTGGTTGCGGGAATGCTGCTGTATAGCTGGCGAGCGGCCCGCACGCCTTCATTGCGCAAGGCCTGGGGCAGCGTGGCGCGTACGGCATCGGCCATGTGCGCCGCCATGGTGCTTGGCGCCTTCCTGCTGATCGGCCTGCTCGACTCCATCCACTACCGTCCGCAGATGCCGCCCGCCGAAGGCCAGGAGGCCGGCCAGGCTGTTTATTCGCCGGTCGTGCGCTCGGCCTTGGACGACGTGCTTTCCTGGTCCAAAATGGGCAGCCCCGAGGCCACCTATTCGGCCCCCTTGGCCTTGCGCCAGTTCACCAAAGAAACCCAGCTCATCGATGGCGAGGCGGTGCGCGATTATCCGCGCCTGAAGCATGCCGGCCTGTTGCTGGCCGATGACAGCGAACATGCCGACGACCTGCGCCGGCGCATTGCCTGGGGCGCGGCGGCGGCCCTGGCCATTGCTGCCCTGGCCGCGCTCCTGCTGACCGCCGGGCAACTGAAGGGCGCGAACGGGTCGCTGCGGCCAGCCTGGACCGCCTGGTGGCGAAGCGAGTCGGGCGTGCCCTGGCGAGCCATGTGGATCACCTTCGCACTGATGTCGCTGGTGGTGTGCGTGGCGTGGTCGCTGGCCCTTGATTACCACGTGCTGGGCACCGACCGCACCGGCAACGACGTGCTGCGCCAGGGGCTCAAGGGCGTGCGAACGGCCCTGGTGATCGGCACGCTTACCACCCTGGCCATGCTGCCGCCGGCCTTGTTCTTCGGCATCTCGGCGGGCTATTTCAAGGGGCGGGTCGACGACGTCATCCAGTACCTCTACACCACGCTTACTTCCATTCCGGGGGTGTTGCTGATTGCGGCTTGCGTGCTGATGATGCAGGTGTATATAGACACCAATCCCGAGCTTTTTCCCACCGTGGCGGCACGGGCCGACCTGCGCCTGTTCCTGTTGTGCCTGATATTGGGCCTGACGGGCTGGGCGGGGCTTTGCCGGCTGTTGCGCGCCGAGACGCTCAAGCTGCGCGAACTCGAATATGTGCAGGCCGCCCGCGCCTTCGGCGTCAGCCATTGGCGCATCATGACCAGGCACCTTCTGCCCAACCTGATGCACATCGTGCTGATCACCATGGTGCTCGAGTTTTCGGGCCTGGTGCTGTATGAGGCCGTGCTGTCCTATCTGGGCATAGGCGTTGATCCGGCCACCCCTTCCTTCGGCACCATGATCGACTCTTCGCGCATGGAGATGTCGCGCGACCCCATGATCTGGTGGAACCTGCTGGCGGCTTTCCTGTTCATGCTGGCCCTGGTGCTGTCGGCCAACATCTTTGCCGATGCCGTCCAGGCCGCTTTCGATCCGCGCACCCGCCGCTTCCGTCCGCGGCTCAAGCGGCCCGAGCCCGACGGCGACGCCGGCACGCAAGGAGCCTCGCCATGAGCCAGGCATACGAAGCAGCGCCGGCGGGCGGCGCGGCGCGGGGCGACACGGTGCTGACCGTCGACGACCTCTGCGTCGAAATCCTGAACGACGAAGGTGCGATGCTGGCTGTGAAGCGGCTGGGGCTTGCCCTGAGCCGCGGACAGACCTTCGCCCTTGTCGGCGAGTCGGGCTGCGGCAAAAGCATGACCGCGCTGGCGCTGCTGCGCCTGCTTCCCGAGGCCGGCCGCATGATCCGCGGCGAGGTCGTGCTTCAGGGCGCCGACCTGGGCCGCCTGCCCGAAGCGGAAATGCGTTCGGTGCGCGGCGGGAAAATGGGCATTGTGTTTCAAGAGCCCTCTACCAGCCTGAACCCCGTGCTTACCGTGGGCCGCCAGATTGTCGAGACCATTGTGGCGCATACGCCGCATCGCGGTGCGGCGGCGCGCCGCAAGGCGATCGAATGGATGAACCGCGTGGGCATCGACGATGCCGAGCGCCGCTTCCGCGATTACCCCTTCCAGTTTTCGGGCGGACAGAAGCAGCGCATCATGATCGCCATCGCCCTGGCGGCCGAGCCCGGCGTGCTGATCGCCGACGAGCCCACCACGGCGCTCGACGTTACCGTCCAGGCCCAGATACTCGACCTGCTGGCCGATATCCAGAAAGAGATGGGCCTGGCGATACTGTTGATCACGCACGACCTGGCGGTGGTCAGCAAGGTGGCCGATCACGTGGCGCTGATGCGCCAGGGCGAAATCGTCGAATCCGTGACTGCGCGCCAGTTCTTCAGCGCCGCCCGCCATCCTTATGCGCGCCAGCTGCTTGCCGCCGTCCCCACTTATGAAAAGAGGGGGGCGCCCCTGACGGCGCCGGACGATTCCCCTGCGCCGGCAGGGCGCGCGGCGCCGGCGGAGCCCGAGACGCTGGCGACTGAAAGGGCGATAAACGACATAGACCCCGTGCTCAGCGTCAGGAATCTTTGCGTCAGCTACCGCGCGCGCGGCGGCCTGTTCAATTTTGGAAAATCGGACGTCGATGTGGTGAAGGATCTCTCGCTCGACCTTCATCCGGGCGAGACGTTGGCGCTGCTGGGCGAGTCGGGCTGCGGCAAGACGACGGTCGCCAAGGCCCTGCTGCGCTTGCTTGAAAAGCAGGCGCGCGTTACCGGCCATGTCACTCTGGCGGGGCAACCGGTGCTTGATGCCGGACGCGCCGCGCTCAAGCGGCTGCGGGGCGAAATGCAGATCGTGTTTCAAGACCCCTATGCTTCGCTCGACCCGCGCATGCAGGTGGGCGACGTCCTTGAAGAGGGCGTGGCGGCCCTGCGCCCCGACCTCTCGCGCCAGAGGCGGCGGCATCGCGTCAGGCAGCTTCTGGACCGCGTGGGGCTGCCCTCGGGGGCCGTTGAGCGCTACCCGCATGAATTCTCGGGGGGACAGCGGCAACGCATCGCCATTGCCAGGGCGTTGGCGGTAGAGCCCAGGGTATTGCTGTGCGACGAACCCACTTCCGCGCTGGACGTCTCGGTGCAGGCGCAGTTGCTGGAACTGCTGCAGCAACTGCAGCGCGATTCAGGCATGGCCTATCTTTTCATCACCCACAACTTCGGCGTGGTGGAGTATTTGTCGGACCGGATCGCCGTCATGCACGAGGGGCGCATCGTTGAAATGGGCGAAACAGGCCGTGTGCTGCACCGCCCCGAACACGAGCAAACCCGCCGCCTGCTTGCCGCGGTGCCCCGCCTGTAGCCGGGGAAGCCTATAATAAACACACTATTGCAATCCGCCCGGCAGGCCCCATATTCATATCATGTCATTGAAAGTATTCGATCTCCAGTGCGAGGCGGGCCATGTCTTCGAGGGCTGGTTCGCGTCGGCAGACGACTACGACGCCCAGCGCGAGCGGGGTATTCTGGCGTGCCCGGTTTGCGATAGCCACCAGGTCAATAAAATGCTGTCCGCGCCTCGCCTGAACATGGGGCGTGCCCTGCCCGATTCGGCCGAGGCTTCCGCATCGCGTCCGACCGAGGCCTCTGCTACCCAGGCGCCGGGCCCCGAGCACATGGCCCAGATCCAGGCTCAGGTGCTCAAGCACGTGCGCGAGATCGTGCGCAACTCCGAGAACGTCGGCGAACGTTTCGCCCACGAGGCGCGGCGCATGCACGAGGGCGAGATCGAGCATCGCGCCATTCGTGGCTCGACCACGCTGCGCGAACGCGAAGAACTGGCCCGCGACGGCATCGCGGTCATGCCCATCCCCGACTTTCTCGACGACGACCGCTTGCAGTAGGCTTGCGCAGTCCCGGGCCCATTGGACCCAGGAAAAAAAATAGCGCCTTGCTGCGCTATTTTTTCGTGTCTTACATGACGCGGCTGCGGTATTCGCCCGTGCGGGTATCGATTTCGATCTTGTCGCCGATGGTGCAGAACAGCGGCACGCTGATTTCCTTGCCGGTGTTGATGGTGGCGGGCTTCAGGACCTTGCCCGAGGTGTCGCCCTTGACGGCGGGCTCGGTATAGGTGATTTCGCGCACGATGATGGTGGGCAGCTCGACCGAGATGGCGCGGCCGTCGTAGAACACGACTTCGACCGACATGCCTTCTTCGAGATAGTCGAGCGCATCGCCCATGCTGTCGGCTTCGACTTCGTACTGGTTGTACTCTTCATCCATGAAGACATACATGGGGTCGGCGAAGTACGAGTAGGTGCACTCTTTGTGCTCAAGCACGACGATTTCGAATTTTTCGTCGGCCTTGTAGACCGACTCGCTGCCCGAGCCGCTAAGCAGGTTCTTGAACTTCAGCTTGACGACGGCTGCATTGCGGCCCGATTTGTTGTATTCGGCCTTTTGGACGACGAGAGGCTGGTCTCCGACCATGATTACGTTGCCAACGCGCAGTTCTTGTGCGGTTTTCATCTTGGGAAAAACTCCGGGATAGTTTGCTCCAGCTATACATGAGCGGACCGGAGCATTGCTTACAAAACTCGCTATTTTAACCGCTGTGCGATTTTTCCGTGCAAAATGCCAGCAGGCGTTCCGCCAGGCTGCTCTGCGAGGCCAGCCGTTCATGCAAAGAACCTGTTTCCAGGCGCCATTGCAAGAAGGCGTCTGCTTGCAATGCGTCCTGCAGGCCTTGCAGGGCGGCGGCCTCGTCGCCCGTGTTCCAGGCCCTCATCAGGGCACGGATATTGGGCGAAAACCGTGCCAGCTCCATCCAGGCATCGAGCTTGGCCAGGTGGGCGTCTTCGTCCTGGCGGTAGATGTGCCAAAGAAAGGGCTGCCGCGCCCAGATGGCGCGTACCAGGGAATCTTCGCCGCGGACTATGTTCAGCTCGCTGCTCCATAGCAGCCGGTCAAAGCTGTCCTGGTCGACGAAGGGCATTTCGAAGATGCGCAGGTTTTCGTTCTGCATCGAGGCCAGGGCCGGCAGCACGCCCTGGGGCACGATGACCACGGTGGGCCGGCTCGAGCGGGAAAGAGCCTGGGCCAGCGCATTCGCTGGCGCGTTGCCGTAGCAAAACACGAAGACCTGTCGCCATCCGGCCTGCAATTTATCCGTCAGGGCCTGGGGCATGCCGATGTCGCGCAGCAGGCGCCAGCGCAGATCGGGCTGGGACAGCCAGTGGCCGCGTGCTTCCACAAGGCCGGGTTCGCGCAACAGCCCGCCTGTTGCCTCGGTGAATCCGGGGAAGAAGAAATACTTTCGAAGGCCGTTTGCCTGCAGCGAGGGCAGGGCGTGGCAGTCTTGCACCCAGTTTTCGGCGCTGAGGTATTCGAGGTTGATCCACAGATTGTCCCGCATGCGGGCGATGAAGCCCGGGGGCGGGCTGCAGGCGAAGGCCTCGATGACGACGGCATGCGGCTCGACGGCCAGTGCGGGCCGGGCCCAGTGCAGCAGCTCGACTTCAGCTACTTTCTGCCGGGCGGCAGCGGCATCGACCGCATGTTCGATGCGTGCAAAGCTGGCCAGATCATCGACCCAGAGCCGGACCGGCCCCGCCGCGGGATGGCGTGCCAGCTGCCTGGCCAGGCGCCAGCAGACGCCGATGTCGCCGTAATTGTCCACGACGCGGCAGAAGATGTCGAAGCTGGGCGTATTCACATCCTGGCGGGCAAAAGACGGCTTGGCAACTGAAGGACGGAAGCGGTCAATGGAAATTGAGCGGATTGACGTCGATTTCGTCAGGCAGCTCGGGGTGCTGCATCTCGCCGAGAGGGTCGGGAAAATACGGTGCGCCGCAATCATCGCAGAACTCGGCCCGGAAAAGCCCCGGCAACTGGCGCACGTCGGTGATGCCCTGTTCTTTCAGAAGCGCCGCGATCTCTTCTGGAATGCTTGCCTGTTGCGTGTCGATGATGTCGGCGACGGCTTCTTCCTTGCTGAGCACAGGCCAGATGCAGCCATAGATGACGTCGGCGCTCTGGAGGGTGCTGAAGCCGATGCGGTATTCTTCGACCGACGATTCGCCGCAGGCGACGATCGTGGCCCTGATCTGGTTGCCCGGCAAGCCGGCCGCGGTTTGCAGCCAGGTGGCGGCGGCCTTGAGGGCCAGGGGCCGGATGCGGCGGTCGGCTTCGCGACTGCTGATGTAATAGGCGTCGGGCTGCAGGTACTCGATGCTGCAACCGGTGAACAGGGAAGGCAGTATCTGGGCGCACGCGGCCTGCCATGCCTCGAAGCACTGGGCGCGGCTTGCCGAGGCGTCGGGCGCGCCCGTTTGCCAGCGAAACAGCGGTTCGCCTTTGGGAACCACGATGGCGCCGATGATGAAGCGGGCATCGGCCAGCATGCCGTCGGCAGCGGGTGCGGGTCGGATGAGGCTGTTTTCGCTTTTTTGCTTCAGCGCCGCCCTGCCCAATCGCTGGGTCCATTCCAGCGTTTCGTGAAACGACTGCGGCATCTGGTCGAAATTGAGCATTTCGGAGAGCAGGGCCGTTTGGGCGTTCTCAGCCACGATATGCGTTTGCAGCTGCTGCGCCAGGGTGTCCATATGGGGCTTCAGGTCGAATGACTGAGGGAGCTGGTAGCGTGTCCAGGCCACGACCGGGGCGCAAAACAGCAGGGCATCGTAATCGCGCCCTTCGTGTACCAGGGTGGTGGATTCTGAATGCGTCTCGACCTGCTCGATCAGGACCTCATAGGCGTCGGTGTTGGCGGCCAGCAGATGCTCGAGCGTGGATTCGATGGCGTCGTTGCGCTTTTGCGCCAGCAGCTTGTTCAATTGCTGCTGGAACAGGTGTTCCCAGTAGCTGTCTTCAAGCCGGCTGCCCGATCGCGCCAGCGACTCGGCCAGGGCGGCCAGGCGCTGGGCATCGCGCGACAGCCGGATTGGGGGGGTGGATCGGGTATGAGTAGACATCTTGGAAATGGGGGTATGAATACCTTAGTGTAACCTCGCGGCAGGGGCCATGCAGAACCCCCGGCATGCCCACAGGGGCGTGCCGGGGGTCAAGGCCGAAAGCCGGGGAATCAGGCTGCCAGCAGTTCGCGCAGTACGTAGGGCAGAATGCCGCCGTGCAGGTAGTAGTCGACTTCGGTGGCCGTGTCGATGCGCAGCAGCATGGCCACGTGCTGGACGGAGCCGTCTTCGCGGTGGATGGTGAGGGTGACGTCTTGCTGCGGCTTGATGCCGTTTTCAAGGCCGGTGATGTCGTAGGTTTCTTTGCCGGTGATGCCCAGCGAACCGACGCTGTCGTCGCCCTTGAACTGCAGGGGCAGCACGCCCATGCCGACCAGGTTGCTGCGGTGGATGCGCTCGAAGCTGCGCGCAATGACCGCCTTGACGCCCAGCAACTGCGTGCCCTTGGCCGCCCAGTCGCGCGAAGAGCCCGTGCCGTATTCTTCGCCGCCGAAGACCACCGTGCTTACGCCTTGGGCGATGTATTTCATGGCCGCGTCGTAGATGGGCAGGCGTTCGCCGCTGGGCTGGTGAATGGTTTCGCCGCCCTCGAAGCGGCTGCCGTCGGCATTGGGCGGGATCATGAGATTCTTGATGCGCACATTGGCGAAGGTGCCTCGCATCATGACCTCGTGGTTGCCCCGGCGCGAACCATAGCTGTTGAAGTCGGCCTGGGATACCCCGTGCTCTTTGAGCCACACGCCGGCAGGCGAGGTTTCTTTGATGGAGCCGGCCGGGGATATGTGGTCGGTGGTGACCGAGTCGCCGAAGATGGCCAGGGCGCGCGCGTTGGCGACCGGTGGCATGGGGGCGGGGGTCATGCCGAAATCGGCGAAGAAGGGCGGCTCGGCGATGTAGGTGGAAGTGGGCCAGTCGTAGACGTCGCCGGTGACGCCCGAGATGTTCTTCCAGAGCTTGCCGGGGTTGGTCTTGATTTCGGCATAGTTGCTGCGGAACACCGTGGGATTGAGGGCCGTGCCCAACAGGGCCTGCACCTCGGCGTTGGTGGGCCAGATGTCGCCCAGCCAGACGTCGCCTTTCTTGCCCTTGCCCACGGGCTCGGTCATGAGGTCGCGCATGACGGTTCCGGCCAATGCATAGGCCACGACCAGCGGAGGCGACGCCAGGAAGTTGGCCTTGATGTTGGGGTGGATGCGGGCTTCGAAGTTGCGGTTGCCCGACAGCACGGCCGAGCACACCAGGCCGTTCTGGGTGATGACCTCGTTGAGGTCGGGGGTAAGGTCGCCCGCGTTGCCGATGCACGTGGTACAGCCATAGGCCGCCACGTTGAAGCCCAGCTTTTCAAGATAGGGAAGCAGCCCTGTCTTGGTGAGGTAGTCGGTAACCACGCGCGAGCCGGGGGCCAGCGATGTCTTGATGTGCTTGGGCACCTTGAGACCGGCTTCGACGGCCTTTTTGGCCATGAGGCCGGCTGCCAGAAGCACGCTGGGGTTGGAGGTGTTGGTGCAAGAGGTGATGGCGGCGATGAGAATGTCGCCGTTCTTGACCTTGGTGCCCGCGCTGGTGGTGAATACCTGTTCGAGCTTTTCGGCCGGCTGGTTGAAGCCGTTGGCGGACTGCTCGACGAACAGGCCGGCGAAGGTCTGCTTGACGTCGCCGATCTCGATGCGGTCTTGCGGGCGCTTGGGGCCGGCAAGAGAAGGCGTGACGGTGGAAAGGTCGAGCGTGACCAACTGGCTGTAGCGGATGTCTTTGGCCTGCGGCACGCCGAACATGCCCTGCGCCTTGAAGTAGGCCTTGAGGGCGTCGATTTCGTCTTGCGTGCGGCCCGTGCCCTGGAAATAGTGCAGGGTGCGGTCGTCGACGGGGAAAAAGCCCATGGTGGCGCCATATTCGGGCGCCATGTTGCCGATGGTGGCACGGTCGGTAACCGAAAGGCTCGAGGTGCCGGGGCCGCAGAATTCGACAAACTTGCCCACCACTTTTTGCTTGCGCAGCAGTTCGGTGAGGGTAAGGACGAGGTCGGTGGCGGTGACGCCGCCGCGCAGCTCTCCTTTAAGTTCAACCCCCACGACATCGGGCGTAAGGATGTAAAGGGGCTGGCCCAGCATGCCGGCTTCGGCCTCGATGCCGCCCACGCCCCAGCCCACCACGCCAATGCCGTTGATCATGGTGGTGTGGCTGTCGGTGCCCACCAGTGTGTCAGGGTAATAGACGTTATTGGAAGCGTCGTGGTGGACACCGCGCGCCAGGTGCTCGAGGTTGACCTGGTGGACGATGCCGAAGCCCGGAGGCACCACGCCGAAAGTGTCGAAGGCCTGCATGCCCCACTTCATGAATTGGTAGCGCTCTTGGTTGCGCTGGAACTCGAGCTTCATGTTGAGGTCGAGGGCCTTGTTGGTGCCGAAATAATCGATCATGACCGAGTGGTCGACGACCAGATCGACCGGCACCATGGGTTCGATCTTCTTGGGGTTCTTGCCCATGCGGTCGGCAACGGAGCGCATGGCGGCGATGTCGGCCAGCAGCGGCACGCCGGTGAAGTCTTGCAGCACCACGCGCGCCACCACGAAGGGGATTTCGGTGGTGCGCGGCGCATTGGGTTTCCAGCCGGCCAGCTCTTTGACGTGTTGTTCGGTAACTTTCTTGCCGTCGCAGTTGCGCAGCACGGATTCGAGCACGATGCGGATGGATACGGGCAGACGTTGGATGTCGATGCCCAGGGCCTTGCCCAGCGCGGGCAGCGAATAGAACTTGGCGGATTTTTTCCCGATCTTGAACTTCTGCAAGCTGTTGAACGTATTGTGCGGCATATTCTGCTCCGTGCTGAGAATGGCTGAACGCAAGAGGGAGGACACTGGATGTTCTGCGGTAAGGGGCCAGGCGGCGTGGGCCTGGGTAACCGATCCGCCTATTTTATGCTTGATTCCGTCCTCTTTGGGTGAATAAGAAAAGCCCCCGCTGGTTTTCCGGCGGGGGCTTTCGTGGTCAGGCGAAAAGTAAGGGATCAGACGCCGACGGAATCGGCGATTTCCTTGTACTCTTCGATCTGGTCGAAGTTGAGATAGCGATAGACTTCATCGCCGCTCTGGTTGATGACCCCCATGTCGGCCATGTACTCTTCGCGGGTCGGAATGCGGCCCAGGCGCGAGCAAATGGCGGCCAGTTCGGCAGAACCCAGGTAGACGTTGGTGTTCTTGCCCAGGCGGTTGGGGAAGTTGCGGGTACTGGTCGACATGACCGTGGCGCCTTCGCGCACCTGGGCCTGGTTGCCCATGCACAGCGAGCAGCCCGGCATTTCGGTGCGTGCGCCAGCCGTGCCGAAGACGCCATAGTGGCCCTCTTCGGTCAGTTGCTGGGCATCCATCTTGGTGGGGGGGGCGACCCACAGCTTGACCGGGATGTCGCGCTTGCCTTCCAGCAGCTTGGAGGCTGCACGGAAGTGGCCGATGTTGGTCATGCAGCTGCCGATGAACACTTCGTCAATCACAGCGCCGGCCACGTCGGACAGCGTCTTGACGTCGTCAGGGTCGTTGGGGCAGGCCACGATGGGTTCATGGATATCGGCCAGGTCGATTTCAATGACCGCTGCGTACTCGGCGTCGGCGTCGGGCTCGAGCAGCTTGGGATCGGCCAGCCAGGCTTCCATGGCCTTGATGCGGCGTGCCAGCGAGCGTTCGTCTTCGTAGCCGTTGGCGATCATCCACTTGAGCATCACGATGTTGCTGTTGATGTACTCGATGATGGGCTCTTTGTTAAGGCGGACCGAGCAGCCGGCAGCCGAGCGTTCGGCCGAGGCGTCGGACAGTTCGAATGCCTGTTCAACCTTGAGGTTGGGCAGGCCTTCGATTTCGAGGATGCGGCCCGAGAAGACGTTTTTCTTGCCTTGCTTGGCAACGGTAAGCAGCCCTTGCTTGATACCGTACAGCGGAATGGCGTTGACCAGGTCGCGCAGCGTGACGCCGGGCTGCATTTCGCCCTTGAAGCGCACCAGCACCGATTCAGGCATGTCCAGCGGCATGACGCCCGTGGCGGCAGCGAATGCGACCAGGCCCGAGCCGGCCGGGAAGGAAATGCCGATGGGGAAGCGGGTGTGCGAGTCGCCACCGGTACCGACAGTATCAGGCAGCAGCATGCGGTTGAGCCAGCTGTGAATGACGCCATCGCCCGGGCGTAGCGAGATGCCGCCGCGCGTGCTGATGAAGTCGGGCAGCGTGTGATGCGTCTTGACGTCGACGGGCTTGGGATAGGCTGCCGTGTGGCAGAACGACTGCATGACGAGGTCGGCCGAGAAGCCCAGGCAAGCCAGGTCTTTCAGTTCGTCGCGGGTCATGGGGCCGGTGGTGTCCTGGCTGCCCACGGATGTCATCTTGGGCTCGCAGTAGGTGCCGGGGCGCACGCCCTGGCCTTCGGGCAGGCCGCAGGCACGGCCGACCATCTTTTGAGCCAGCGAAAAACCCTTGCCCGAATCTTCGGGGTTCTTGGGCAGGCGGAACAGGGTAGAGGGGGGCAGGCCCAGCGCTTCGCGGGCCTTGGCGGTAAGGCCACGACCGATGATCAGGGGAATGCGGCCGCCGGCGCGCACTTCATCGAACAGCACGTCGGACTTGAGCTCGAACTCGGCAATGACTTCGCCGTCTTTCAGGGCTTTGCCTTCGTAGGGGCGCAGTTCGACCACGTCGCCCATATTCATTTGGGAAACGTCAAGTTCGATGGGCAGTGCACCCGCATCTTCCATGGTGTTGTAGAAGATGGGAGCGATCTTGCCGCCCAGACAGACGCCGCCGAAGCGCTTGTTGGGCACGTAGGGAATGTCTTCGCCGGTGAACCACAATACCGAGTTGGTGGCCGACTTGCGCGAAGAGCCGGTGCCGACGACGTCGCCCACATAGGCAACCAGATGGCCCTTTTCCTTGAGGTTCTCGATGAACTGCACGGGCCCGCGCTTGCCGTCTTCTTCGGGCTCGAACGGGGCACCGTCGCGCTGGTTCTTGAGCATGGCCAGGGCATGCAGCGGGATGTCGGGGCGGGTGGTGGCGTCAGGGGCAGGAGACAAGTCGTCGGTGTTGGTCTCGCCAGGCACTTTGAATACGGTAAAGGTAAGGCTTTGCGGCACCTCGGG
The DNA here is from genome assembly GCF_003096595.1 of Pusillimonas noertemannii. Classification (GTDB taxonomy): domain Bacteria; phylum Pseudomonadota; class Gammaproteobacteria; order Burkholderiales; family Burkholderiaceae_B; genus Pusillimonas; species Pusillimonas noertemannii. The sequence goes on from NZ_QEKO01000003.1 coordinate 478,132, forward strand.
TCGGCTGGTAAACCATTCGCCCTCGGCCCAGCTTTGCATGACGGCCTGGGCGTTGGCGTTGCCTTTTTGGGCTTTTTCCTGGATGTCGTGAAAGGCGTCGAACACCAGCAGGGTGTTCTTGAGGCCCGTGGCAGCAGTTGTGCCCAGTTCGGCGTTGTCGAGCAGTTCGATCAGTGGGGCCACGTTGTAGCCCCCCAGCATGGTGCCCAGCAATTCGGTGGCCTTCTTGGCGTCGATAAGAGGGCTGGATGCCGTGCCGAAGGCGATGGCGGCCAGGAACGAGGCCTTGACCTTGGCGGCGTCGTCGACGCCGGCGGGCACGCGGTGCGTGATGAGATCGAGCAAGGCGGCTTCTTCGCCAGCAGGCGGCGCCTTGAGCAGTTCAACGAGGTCGGCGGTTTGCTGTGCCGACAGGGGAAGGGGAGGAATGCCCAACGCAGCGCGTTCGGCAACGTGTTGGCGATATGTTTCCAGCATGAGGCGTGCCTTTTTTATCGGGATATTGGATGAGTGCTTACCCTCAATTGTATGCGGAAGCCCGGTTTGAGGCAAATGTCTTATGTCTTATATCTTATATAAGACTAAAATAACAAAATTCTCTGGTTTTTCTTTATTAACAGTGGCTTGGAGGAATGCGTGAGGCGCCCGGCCGACGCTTTAGGGCAAGCGGCCGGCGCTTTAAGACAAGCATCGCGTCAACTCGCCTATCGCTCCACACGGCGGGACCCGTTGATCCCGGCTGTGCCGCTATGCCCGGCTAGGCCACCAGGTCTTGATACTCGGGATGGCGCTTTATGTACGCCGCCGCATAAGAGCACACAGGCCGCACTTTCCAGCCACGGCCGCGCGCCGTGTCAAGCGCGTGGCGCGTAAGGTCGGCGGCGATGCCCCGGCCTCCGACCGCCTGGGGAACGCCCGTGTGGGTAATCGTCATCACGGTTCCGCTCAGTTGATAGTCCAGCACGCACGAGACGCCTTCTTCGGTGCATTCGAATCGTTGCCGTGCTTCATGGTGCTCAATGGCTCGGGACATGGGGACTTGCTCCTTTCAAACTACATACAGATCGACGTATTCATGCACGGGCATGGCTTCGAGCCGGTCCTGGTCCAGCGAGACGTCCAAGATACGCTGCTGCTGTTTGGCGGCAAAGCGCCGGGCCAGGTT
>NZ_QEKO01000004.1 GCF_003096595.1 Pusillimonas noertemannii
GGTTTTTATTCATCGGCTCGCAGATTCGCTAGACGCTTCCTCCCCACACTCGGTCGCCCTCATGCAGTTGCGCTTCACTTCACTTGCAGTGATCAACTTGTGGTGGGACTTGCACCCACTAGAGTAGGCCCATGCTGGGCACACCTCGCAACGGCGGGCCAGTGACCCGCCACCCTTGTTGCTCGAACAGTTGCGGGCTTGCCTCCCCAAAAACGACAGGGTGCTCGGCTCGCTCAACGTCGCCCCAAATACTTACCCCGCATCACGCCTCTGGGTGTCTCAATTTGCGGCATTCAGGCTTCTTGGATTGAAGGGTTCAGTTTTTTCTGAAGCGGCTCTTCGGACAGCGTGTAGCGCTTCAATCATCAACCACACTTACATACGAGACAAGACTCAAAGTACGCCTCGCGAGCAGGCCATGGGTTCCCCCCCGTGCCTCGCAAGAGGAGGGGCTATTCACTCCGATGCAGTTCCTGTGATGCGGGGTGTGTCTGGGCCGGGCGTTGGCTGTCGAGCCAGGCGCCGCTGAACGGAGGGCGAAGGCCCGGAGGAAGCGGACAGGCGGGCCCGAAGGGACGACTGCCTCCGTCCGGAACAGACACACCCCGCAGCGCAGGAACGGATTTAGAAACCAACATCCTTGCACCCAAGCGCAGAGCTGGTTTTAGAACCAGCACTCTCGGAAACAGCCCAACGTTCTACGGAAAAACCTCACCCACCCAGGCATGAGGCAATAAACAAGGGCGGATGTGACGACGGAGCCACGAAAGCTCCGCCGCCTTCAATCACTCTCCCGCAGCCGCATCGTTATCGTAGATCTTCACATACTCGAAATCGCCCGGCTTGCTGTTGATGCCCGCACGCGGAGGCGCGATCCAGCTGGCGTATTTGCCCGGCTCATAACACGGCTTCATCAAGGAATTGATGAACTCGTGATCCGCCTCGTTGCACAGCCACTCATCCCTGCGCGCCTCGAATTCTTCCGCCGAGATCAGGTCTCCTTCCGGCGTAATGCTGTGCCCCGCGAATTCTCCGATCTTGCGATTGAAGCCCTTGTGCGGCTGGACAAAGCGGAAATCGATCCCCGCATTCGCGACCACCTTGTTCCAGCGATCGATGCCGCCCTGGCAATCCTTGATGTAATCGTCCAGCAGGCGGCTGTTGATGGCGCTGAGCGCGGGCAGCTCGTCGGTCACGATTTCTCCGTCGCGTACCGTCATTACCGGATAAGTCGCGTCGGCCAGTACGTGATCGTCGTCGATGCGCGTCTCCTCGTAGCGCCCCTTCAGGCCCGAACTGTACAGTTCTGCCCCGTTGCTTGAAACTTCTGAACCGAACAAGTCGCGCGTTACCGACATGTGGAAGTTGGCCTTGCGCTGCAAGGTCGGCAGGTCGATGACGCCCAGCGCCCGGATCGCCTCAGCATCGTAGGGGTCCGTGATGCCGGCCGCGTTCATGGCCTTCACCGTGGCCTCGATGGTGCGGCCCACCCCGGTTTCGCCCACGAACAAGTGGTGCGCTTCTTCGGTCAGCATGAAGCGGCAGCTGCGCGACAGCGGATCAAAGCCCGATTGCGCCAGGGCCGCTAGCTGCATCTTGCCGTCGCGGTCGGTAAAGTAGGTGAACATGAAGAACGACAGCCAGTCGGGCGTACGCTCGTTGAAAGCACCCAGGATGCGCGGGTTGTTCTTGTCGGCCGAGCGGCGCTCGAGCAGGCCCTTGGCCTCTTCGCGGCCGTCGCGGCCAAAGTATTTCACCAGCAGGTACACCATGGCCCACAAGTGCCTGCCCTCTTCCACATTCACCTGGAAAAGATTGCGCATGTCGTACAGCGAGGGCGCCGTCTGGCCCAGGTAGCGCTGCTGCTCGACCGAGGCGGGTTCTGTGTCGCCCTGCACCACGATCAGGCGGCGCAGCACCGAACGGTACTCGCCCGGCACTTCCTGCCAGGCGGGTTCGCCCTTGTGGCGTCCGAACGGGATGCGGCGGCCTTCTTCCTGGGGAGCCAGCAAGATGCCCCAGCGGTACTCGGGCATTTTCACGTGGTCGAACACTGCCCAGCCGCTGGGGTCGACACCCACGGCGGTGCGCAGGTAGACGTCGGCGTCCTGGAAGCCGTCGGGCCCGGCCTCTTTCCACCACTCCAGGTAATCGGGCCGCCAGGACTCCAGCGCGCGCTGCAGCTGTCGGTCGCTGCCGAGGTCGACGTTGTTGGGAATTTTGTCGTCGTAGTTGACTTCGACGTAGTTCTTACTGCGGATGGCTTCGCTTGCGCTCATGATGTTCTCCCCGGCGGGCGCCTAGGCCCGACACTAGCTGGCTGATTCGACGGGAATGCTCCCGGCTCCGACTAAAAATGCATTTTTATGCACATTTAATCGTTAATAGGCATCATAGTGCTTTAGAAAAGCGGTTTTTTGACAAAAATCAAGCTTTGAAGTGAAAACGCATCGGCTCAATATATGCAAAGCCTTCCCTCTACTGGAACAAGAAGGGGCTGAACACGGCACGTCCTTCAAATACCTACAGCGCGCTTGATTCGAACCCGCGCGCCGTGAGTAATTGAGACATGGCTTCCGAAGCCTTTTGCATGGGCGTCAGATACGAAGAAAGAATCTGTTCCAGCACCATCACTTCGGGAATCCAGATCAGGGCCAGGCTTGCCACGCAGCGCCTACTTGAAAAAACGGGCACGGCCAAGGCGCCATATCGGGCGGGCGTGTTCGGCGCCGCGCGCGTGGAATCATAAACGGCATACCCCTGTTGCCGGATCTGGCCCAACTCCTTGTCAAGGAAAGCCAAGTCGAAATCACCACCGACCCGGCGATGGCGCAGCGCGGCGTCGATCCAAACTTGCCTGTCGGTGGGCTTGTTCCAGGCCAGAAAAGCTTTGCCGACGGCAGTAAACAGCAAAGGGGGCCGGAGCCCGAGTGCATGGTAGTTCGGTGTCAGGCTGCAACGGGTATTGGTGTCCAAGACAACCATTTCAAAACGATCCAGGACGGCCAAGTTGGTGGGCCAGGGAACTTTGCGTTCCAGCGTTCGGCGTACCGGCGCCGTAATCTCCGACAGCAGCTGACGTGCCAGCGACGACGAGGGCACCGCCGAAGCATCCGGCACCGAGAAGTAACGGCCGTTCATAGGATTGCGATCCACATGACCGGCTTCCCCCAGCGTTTTTAGAATGCGCAGCAGCGTAGCCCGCGGCAACCCCGTGCTCGCCATCAAGTCAGGCAGGCTCATATTCTTTTCGTGCTGGAGCCAGCGCAGCACGATAAGCCCGCGAGCAAGCGAATCTATGGTTTTCACTTTTGTGTTGATTGCACTCACAGCACTCGCAGTCTTGAGAAAAAATGTTCACCAGGTGAACTAGATAATAACTCTGCAGGAGACAAATTCCTAAAATTCTCTCAAGACTGGAGCCTGAAGAGTCGTTTTCGGCGGGACGCCGTTGTACTCGCTCTCGAGCCCCGTCGCAATGCCACCGTAGAAGAAACCCCAGGTTCAGGAGAACAGAATGCAGGCCTTGCAATGCGTGGAAGACGCCCGCCGTCAGGCGCGGCGCCGGGTTCCGAAGATGTTCTATGATTTCGTTGATTCAGGTTCATGGACAGGTTCGACCTACGCGGACAACGAGGCCGCGTTCGCCGCCTTGAAGTTCCGCCAGCGCATAGGCAAGAACGTCGATCGGGTGACGTCGGCAACCACGATCCTGGGCGACGAGGCCGCGCTGCCGCTGGCGGTGGCGCCTACCGGACTGGCCGGTTTCGTCTGGCCCGATGCCGAGATCCTCGGCGCGCGGGCGGCGCATCGTTTCGGTGTGCCCTATAGCCTGTCGATCGGCAGCGTATGTTCGCTGGAAGAGGTGCGCAAACATACGGATGGCCCGCTGTGGATGCAGGTCTCGCTGCTGAAAGATACCGATTTTTTGCAAAATCTGTTGCGGCGAGCCAAGGACGCCTGCTGCGAGGCGCTCATACTGACCATGGACTATCATGTAGCTGGGCGCCGCCATTGCGACGCTCGCAACGGCCTGGCGCTGCCGCCGCGCCGCTCGCCCAGGCAGATGCTGGATCTGCTGTCGTCGCCCGGTTGGTGTCTCGCGATGCTGCGCACTTCCAACCGCGGCTTTGGCAACGTCATCGGACATGCCAAGGGTGTCACCGATCTGGCCTCTTTTGCCAAATGGCATGCGGACCAGTTCGTACTCGACATCGATTGGGATCAGGTGAAGCGGCTCAAGGAGGCATGGGGCGGATGCCTAATCGTCAAAGGCGTGCTCGATGCCGAGGATGCACTGCTTGCCATCGACGCCGGCGCCGATGCGCTAAGCATCAGCAATCAGGGAGGACGCCAACTCGATGGCGCGCCCGCCGCAGTGCAGGTGCTGCCCTCCATTGCCGATGTCGCAGGCGGCAAGGCGGAACTTCTGCTTGACGGCGGTGTGCGAAGCGGGCAAGACATCGTTCGCGCCTGCGCGCTTGGCGCAAGCGGCGTGCTGGCCGGCCGTGCATGGCTCTATGGGGTGGCCGCAGGCGGAGAAGATGGCGTGTACCGCGTGCTGCAGATCCTGAGGGAGGAAATGCGAAGCACCATGGCCTTTTGCGGCGTCAGAAAAGTATCCGAGATCGGCCCGCATGTCCTTTACTCCCCGACACCGGCCCGCAGCAAGTATGCGTGAAGCAAACAACGCGCGCGCCGAAAGACCGTGACGCCTGATTGCCGCCCGCCCCGGTCGAGGGCGGGCGGAACAGCGCAGTCCACATGAATCAGGCTGCAGGACGCTCCCGCTCGAAATGCCGATGATGCCCTAGGGCGGAAACAAAGTTCTGCAAGGCCTTGGAGCCTCCCTTGGCCGTCACGAATATGCCTGGCAGTTCCTCATCCTGCGCAGTGATGCCCGCCTGGCGCAGCAGGGCTTCGGCATCGCGCGAAGCCCAGATCGTCTTGCTGTGCAGGAACTGGTCGGTCAGGAATTCGCGCGCCTTGGGGTCGGCCGCCAGGCGCTTTGCCGCGTCGGGCCCGCCGGGCACGATGACGCCGTCGAACAGCACGCCGGGGTGGTTTTCGAGCGAGGCGTCGGCATCGATGGCGGGGCCCTCGCGGGGCGTCACCGCGCCGATGTGGGGACCCACCAGGCGCACCACAGCGCCCTGTTCCTGCAGCGCATGCGTGGCATCCCACACGGCGGCGCCGTCCACGCCGTCCGCCACCAGCACAGCCACCTGCCGGCTTTGTATGCCGGCGTCGCCCTGGCGCGCCGTCAGCGACAGGGCCGGAGACACCTCCACTTCGGGCTTCGGTGTTTTGGCCAGCGCGCGGGGCATGGCTTCGGGCAACTCCATGCCCAGTCCCTGTGCAACCTCGGCCGCCAGCTCTTCAGAGGCGTTGCGTAGCATGGAGACCACGCGCCGGCGCACCGCCGGCACGGTCACCTTGCTGAGCTCGAAGCGGAAAGCCGCGGCGATATGGCGCTGTTCGGCCTCGGTCTGGCTGTTGTAGAACAAAGCCGCCTGGTTGTAATGCTCGGCGAACTTCTCGGGCTTGCCGCGCACCTCGTCCGCATGGATCGGTTCGGGAAAGGACACGAAGCCCTGCGTGCCCGCCTGGTGCGGACAGCCTCCGCCCAGCGAATTGGGTTCATACGAAGAGCGGCCGCGATGGATGGCCTGCCTGTGCATGCCGTCGCGCTGGTTGTTCTGCACCGGCGCCAGGGGCGCATTGATGGGCAGTTCATGAAAGTTGGGGCCGCCCAAACGGGTGATCTGAGTATCTACATAAGAATGGATGCGCCCGGCCAGCAAAGGATCGTTCGTGAAATCGATGCCCGGCACGACGTGGGCCGCACAGAAGGCCACTTGCTCTGTCTCGGCGAAGAAGTTGTCGGGATTGCGGTTGAGCACCATTCTTCCCACAGGCTGCAGCGGCACAAGCTCTTCGGGCACGATCTTGGTCGCGTCCAGCACGTCGAAGCTGAAGGCTTCGGCCTGCTCTTCGGTAAAGGCCTGCACGCACAGCTCCCATTCGGGATAGGCGCCCGACTCGATCGCTTCCCATAGGTCCCGGCGATTGTAGTCCGGGTCGGCGCCCGATATCTTGACCGCCTCATCCCACACCAGGGAATGCGTGCCCAGCTTGGGATTCCAGTGGAATTTCACGAAGGTGGATTCGCCCTGCGCGTTGACGAAGCGGAAGGTATGCACCCCGAAGCCCTGCATCATGCGAAAGCTGCGCGGTATGGCCCTGTCCGACATCTGCCACATCAGCATGTGGGTGGATTCGGGCATCAGCGAGACGAAATCCCAGTAGGTGTCGTGGGCGGAAGCCGCCTGGGGCATGGCGTGATGCGGTTCGGGCTTGACCGCGTGCACCAGGTCGGGGAACTTCATGGCGTCCTGGATGAAGAACACCGGCATGTTGTTGCCCACCAGATCCCAATTGCCTTCATCGGTATAGAACTTCACGGCAAAACCCCGCACGTCGCGCGCCGTGTCCTTCGAGCCCCGCTCCCCTGCCACCGTCGAAAAGCGCACGAACACTGGGGTGATCTTGCCCGCCTCGGCAAACAGCGATGCCTGGGTCAGCGAGCTCAGGGGCTCGTAGCACTCGAAGTAGCCGTGGGCGCCCGAGCCGCGCGCATGCACCACCCGCTCGGGAATGCGCTCGTGGTCGAAGTGCGTAATTTTTTCGCGCAGGACGAAATCTTTCAACAAGGCCGCGCCGCGCAGGCCCGCCTTGAGTGAGTTCTGGTTGTCCGAAACCCGCACGCCCTGGTTGGTCGTCAAAGGCTGGCCTTCCGGGTCGGCCCGCACCCGCTCGAGCGAACCCCCGGCCGCATTGACGCCTGGCGCCGCGGGCTTGCCATATTTCTCGGTATGGTTCTTTTCCGCCAAGGTGCTGCCTGTCGCATCGCGCGACGGCGGCTGCACGCTTGCGCCCTCCGGCGGCGTCAGGGCTTTGTCGCGCCCGTGCTCGGCCTGCTTGTTGGGGTTGTGGGGCATGGCGGCTGCCATCTTTCCGACGGCGGCGGCCTTCGCCACGCCCTCGCCTTCTTTTTTTCCACCCGCGGGGTCGTTGGCGGGCCCGCTGTCGGTTGAATTGAAGCCTGTCGCCGCGGCCTGCGCAGCTTGTCCAGGCGGTGTCGATTTAGCCATCTGTGCGTCTCCTGAAATTAGTGCGACGGTGCGAGCGACCGTGCGTCGTGTCGGGAGGCATGCGCCATGCCCGTTGCTGTGGCGGCGGCAAGACACGGACGCAATGCGGCCCACCCAGGCGCTAGTTCGCAGCGCCTGGGTGGGCCGATGGCTACTTCCGCTTCAGCGATTGTTGTCGAAGAAATCCCTTACTTCACGCTCGGCCTCTTCACGCGTCCTGCCGTAGCGTTCCTGGATCAGGCCGGCAAGTTGCTGGGCGTCGCCCTTGGTGCGGGTGAGCTCGTCATCCGTCAGGTCTCCCCAGGCAGCCTTGGCCTTTCCCGACAACTGCTTCCACTGGCCTTCTATCGTGTCTTTGTTCATGATCGAACTCCTTGTAAGAATAATGGGCGGACCAGAACCAGGCTGCTCTGTTCCCGCGAAGAGCGAACGCCGGGGCCGCCTTTCGGTCAGGTGGTCCGGGCTCTCACCTGGCCCGCGATCCAGGCGTTCGCCTGCGCCTCATAGCAAGCCCCGTACCCGCGCGGCCGCGCCGCAATGGCCGAGCGGCGATCACGGCAGCACAAAAGCCGGCCCAGATCGAGCATATGCTTTGCAATGCTTCTTGTTGTTGGTAATCTGGCGGCAAACCCTTCGGGAGTCGGCATGAAATACATCGATTACTACGAAGTCCTTGGTGTGGCCCGCGACGCCACCCAAGACGAAATAAAAAAGGCCTATCGCAAGCTGGCCCACCAGTATCACCCCGACGTGTCCAAAGAGGCGGGTGCCGAACAAAAATTCAAGGAAGTGGCCGAAGCCTACGGCACCCTCAAAGACCCTGAGAAAAGAGCCGCCTACGACGCCCTGGGCCGCCATCCACAGGGCGAAGACTTTGTCCCGCCCCACCAGTGGCAGCAGCACTACCATGAAGAATCGGCCGATTTCTCGGACGTCGACCTCGCCGACCTCTTGGCCGCTTTCGCGGCTGCGCAGCGCGCCGAGCATCAACAACGCGCGCGCCGTCCCCTCAATGGCCAGGATTTCGAAGTGAACATGCCGGTCACCCTCGAGCAGGTCTACGCCGGCGCCGAGGCCGACCTGAGCCTCTCGCTGCCCGACTACGACGAACAAGGCATGCCGCGCCGCAGCCCCAAGACCTATCGCATACGCATACCCAAGGGGGCTTCCGACGGCCAGCGCCTGCGCCTGCCCCAAAAGGGCGGACCCGGCCTGAACGGCGGACGCGCGGGCGATCTCTATGTAACCATGCAGTTCCAGCCTCATCGCCTGTATCGCGTCAGCGGCCGCGACCTGTACATCGACCTGTCCCTGGCGCCCTGGGAAGCCGCCCTGGGCGCGGCGGTCGAGATTCCCACCCTGGACGGTGCGGTCGAAATGAAAATACCCGAAGGCACCGTGGCCGGCCGCAAGTTGCGCCTTTCCGGCCGCGGCATGCCCGATTCATCCGGCAAGCACGGCGACCTCTACGCCATCGTGCAGATCGACGTGCCCGCAAAACTGTCGGCCCGTGAGCGCGAACTCATGCAGCAGCTGGCCGCCGAGTCAGCCTTCAATCCACGTTCCTATCCCGGAGCAAGCACATGAAAACCCACATTACCGAAAGCGTCTGGCTCAACGCCTCGGACATCTGCTCGTTCGAGCATGTGGTCGAGGTTTCGGGCCTGAGCCCCCAAGAACTGCGCGAGCTGGTGGAAACCGGCGTCATCGAGCCTTCGAACGACGATCCGGGCAATTATTTTTTTCATACCCAGTGCATCGTCGTCGCGCGCAAGGCCCGCCGCCTGCGCGACGACTTCGAGCTCGACACCCGCGGCCTGGCCGTGGCGCTGAACCTGCTTCGGCGGGTCGACGACCTTGAAAGCGAAATCGCCCGCCTGCGCGCCAGGCTGGGCCGCTAGCCTGTTTCCCGTCAAAACCAAAAGGCCTTAGCTCAGCGCGGTATCCAGTACCATCATCAGCACAAAGCCGATAAGCAGCCCGCCCGTCGCCCACGATTCATGCCCCTGGCGATGCGATTCGGGGATGATCTCGTGGCTGATCACGAACAGCATCGCGCCCGCCGCCGCGGCCAGTCCCCAGGGCAGCAAGGCCGCGGAAAGGCCCAGCACCATCACCCCCAGCACCGCCGCCAGCGGCTCGATCAGTCCGGAAAGAATCGCAATGCCGGCCGAAAGCTTGCGGCTGTATCCGGCCGAGTGCAGCGCCAGCGCCACCACCATGCCTTCGGGAAGGTCCTGGATCGAAATGCCCGCCGCGAGCGATTGCGCGCCGATGCTGTCGGTTCCGGCAAAGGCCACCCCTATCGCCAGCCCTTCGGGAAAATTGTGCAGCATGATGGCCAGCACGAACAGCCAGGCGCGCCGCATCGCCCGCGAGCGCGACCCTTCGACGCCCTTGACGAAATGCTCGTGGGGCGTGAGCCGATCGATAAAGAACAGGGCCCCCGCCCCAAGCAGTATGCCCAGCCCCACCAGCCCGCTTGCTCCCCAGGCGCCGGAACCTTGATCTCCGGCTGCATTCAGCGCCGGCAAAATAAGCGAAAACGCGCTGGCCGCCAGCATGACCCCGGCGCCGAATCCCATCATCGTGTCAATGAAGCGCTGCGAATAGCTGCGCGACAGAAGCAAGGGCACCGTGCCCAGCGCCGTGGCGCCCGCCGCCGCCATGCCGCCCAGCAAGGCCCCTTTCATCGCCTGGTCGCCGGCTGCAATAGCCTGGTAGACGTAGATGCACAGCGCGCCCAGCAGCAGCGCCGCCAAGCCCCACAGCCAACGCGGCCCCGGCATGGCCGGCAATGGATTGGGCGACATATTGCGGTCCATGGACGACGATGCAGGTTTGTTCATATATGCCTTGTGCTCTAGGGCTGCGGATGCAATGGCGGCTCGCACTCTTGCAGCATGGCTGAAAACGCATGCGCTGCGGGAGACAGGGGCCGTTGCGCCCGTTTCAACAAGAAAAGCGGACGCCGATAGCGTTCGGCCCGCCTGGTGTTCATGGTAGCCAGCCGCCCCAAGGCCAGCAAGTCCTGAACCACCACCTGGGGCAGCATGGCAACGCCAAGGCCCTGGGCCACCGCGCGGGCGATGCCTTCGTTGCTGCCCATCTCGATCGTGTCGCCCAGTTGCACGCCTTCGTCACGCATGAGGCGCTCGGCCACTTCGCGGGTGCCGGAACCCGATTCGCGCACCAGCCAGCGCGCGCGGCTGAGGCTGCGCGCATCGACTTCGCCGCTGCCCGCCAGCTCGGAGCCGGGCGGCGCGACCAGCAGCAGGCTTTCTTCCCGCCAGCGCAGGGAACTGATGCCCGGATCGTTCACCCCTCCTTCAACCACCGCCACGTCGACAATGCAGTCCAGCAAGCCATGGCTGATGGTGGCCGTGTTGCCCACCACGACGCGCAGCTCGACTTCGGGATACTGCTGTGCAAACAGGGCCAGATAGGCCGGCAGCCAATAGCCCGCCACCGTAGTGCTGGCCCCAACCACCAGCGTGCCCTTCTGCAAGCCCGTTCGGGCCCCCAGGTCGTCCAGCGCGGCCCGCTCCAGGGCGAAGATGCCGCGCGCATGCTCGTATAGCGCGCGGCCGGCTTCGGTCAGCCGCAGGCCTCGTCCGCCCTTGCCCCGCGGCCCACCGCGCTCGACCAGCGCCAGCCCCAGCTGTTCTTCGAGCTCGCGCACGGCCTTGGAAGCGGCTGACTGGCTGATGTGCAGCAGTTCGGCCCCCCGCGAGAAACTGCCACGGGTGGCGACCGTGAAAAAAATGCGTGTTAGGTGCAGGTTGAGGCGCATGGGGGTAGCTATGAGTTTAATTCATGCTTTTGGGAGAAATGGGTATTGGACTCATATTACTGCAAACTATAAGCTTAAGCCTGTTTCTGTTGGACCTCTATTCAGGCAATTGCACATGCAGACCGCCACGCTTTCCCCCTCACGTTTTGCCTTTCTCTGGCAGCCCGGGCTGCTTCCCGGCCTGGCCCTCACGGCCGCACTGGCGGCCGCCAGCACGCTTCTGGCCCAAACGCCGTGGCTGCAGCAGGCCGGCCTTAGCCCCCTTACCCTTGCCATCGTGCTGGGCATGGTGGCCGGAAACACCTTCTTTCCCGCCATCGCCCCGCGCACGGGCGCCGGCGTCGATTTTTCCAAGAACATACTGTTGCGCGCCGGCATCATATTGTTCGGCTTTCGCATCACCTTCCAGGACATCGCCCACATCGGCTGGGCGGGGGTGCTTATCGCAGCCCTGGTAGTGGCCTGTACCTTCGTGCTGGCGGTGCAGATAGGCACCCGCCTGCTGCGCCTCGACAAGCAAACCGCCATGCTCATCGGCGCCGGCAGCGCCATTTGCGGCGCAGCCGCTGTCATGGCGGCCGAACCCGTGGTCAAGGGCCAGGCGCACAAGGTCACGGTGGCCGTCGCCACCGTAGTGGTGTTCGGCACGCTGGCCATGTTCCTGTATCCGCTGATCTATCCGCATCTTGGCATGTCCGAACAGGCCTTCGGCGTCTATCTCGGGTCCACCATCCACGAGGTGGCCCAGGTCGTCGCGGCAGGTGCCGCTGTAAGCGATGCCACGGCCTCTACGGCCGTCATCGAGAAGATGATGCGCGTCATGATGCTGGCACCCTTCCTGGTGCTGCTGTCGGGCGCCCTGTCACGCGGCGAAGGCGCCGCGGCCCGCCGCATCGTCATCCCCTGGTTCGCCGTGCTGTTCATCGTGGCGGCCGGCATCAATTCGCTGCAATGGCTGCCTCAGGCAGTAGTGCATGCGATCTTGCAGCTGGACGCCGCGCTGCTGGCCATGGCCATGGCGGCCCTGGGCCTGCGCACCCGCGCCAGCAGCCTGCGCCAGGCCGGGCTTCGTCCGATGCTGCTGGCAGCGATGCTGTTTGCGTTCTTGCTGGTGGGCGGCTACGGCATCAACCTGGCCGTGACCGCATTACTGGGCTAAGCTCAATAAAGGGCCATGCGCGGGCGAGTGCCAGGCACCCGCCGGCCGATTCGCTAGGCGCGGGCGTCAGACGCCCTGAAGCGCATAGCCTTGCTTGCGAAACTCTTCCAGCCGGTTGTACAGGGTTTTGGGGCTGATGCCCAGCGCCATGGCGGTGCGGCGTTTGTCGCCGCCATAGTATTCGAGCGTGGCCATGATCACGGCCCTTTGCGCCGAATTAAGCGGCGTGCCCACCGAAATCTTCAGCAGGCCATGCTTGACCTCGAGCCTTCTGGGCTGTGCCTCGGCATTCAGGGGCGGAACCTCTACCTGCCCATCTGCCAGGATGAAGGCGCGCATCACGGTGTTTTTAAGTTCGCGCACATTGCCGGGCCAGTGGTAGCTTTCAAGCTGGTACAGGGCATCGGGCGCAAAGACCTTGCTGGTGCCCTCTTGGTCGTTGAGCTCGTTTAGAAAACGCTGGGCCAGGTAGGGAATATCGCTTTTTCGTTCGCGCAACGAAGGCACACGTATGGGAAACACGGCCAGGCGGTACAGAAGATCGGACCTGAACGTATGGGCCTGCACGGCCATCTTGGGGTCTCGGTTGGTGGCCGCGATTATGCGCACATTGACCTTTTTTTGCTCAGAGCCGCCCACGCGGTGATAAGTGCCGTTCTCGAGCACGCGCAGCAGTTGCACCTGCATCGACAGGGGCATCTCGGTGATTTCATCCAGAAACAGCGTGCCCGTGTGGGCCCGGCCGAAACAGCCCTCGGTACTGCTGACGGCGCCGGTGAAACTGCCCTTTTCGTGCCCGAAAAGCTCGCTTTCGGCCAACGAGGGGCTGATCGCCCCGCAATTGACGGCCACAAAGGGCTGGTTACGACGGGAACTGCGCCCGTGGATGGCACGTGCCACAACCTCTTTGCCGGTGCCGCTTTCGCCGATGATCAGTACGCTCGCCCCGGTTGGGGCCGCCTTGACGATGGAGCGCGCGAGTCGAAAGGCAGCCGGCGAATGCCCAAGGAATCGAGAGGTTTTAATCATGTTGAACCTGGTTTGAATCAATACTGGGCCGGGAAACACCGGCGTTTGAGTGTGCCTGGAGCCAGCACGGACCGTAAGCTTGAATACCCGCCTTCAACTTCCTTAACCTTCAAGCTTATAGCTTCAGTGAACGCAAGGACATTGGTGTTATTACTCCAAACGTAACAAAATAAGAACAAGAGCGGTTTCAAGAACAAAAGTGAATGCGCCCTTCAGCGCTCATGAACTGAACCCGGCCCAGTTCATGAAGAGCCTCAGCAACCACGCCACGAGGGCCAGCGCCGCAACGCCGCCCGCCCAGAACAGCAGCAGCCATCCGATGCGGGTCAGCCAGGGCCGCCGGCCGGCGGGTGGCCGGGACATCAGTGGTAGCCCTCGCCATGGCGCACCTTGCCGCGGAACACGTAATAAGACCATGCCGTGTACATGAGTATGAACGGCACGATCAGCAAGGCTCCGACCAAGGCAAACCCCTGGCTTTGCGGCGGACCCGACGCTTCCCAGATGGAAATGTCGGGCGGGATGATGTTGGGCCAGATGCTGATGCCCAAGCCGCTATACCCCAGGAAGATAAGCACCAGGGTCAACAAGAAGGGACCGGCATGCGGCTTTTGCTCGAGGAAGCGCAGCAAATAGTATGCCGCCAGGGCCACCAGCACCGGCACAGGCGCAAACCAGATCAGGTTGGGAAAGCTGAACCAGCGGTCGGCGATGGCCTGGTGGGCCAGCGGCGTCCAGATGCTGATGACCACGATGATGGCCAGCAGCACCAGGGTAAGCGGGCGCGCCAGGGAACGCATGCGGTCGTAAAGCAGGCCTTCGGTCTTGAAGATGAGCCAGGTGCAACCCAGCAGCGCATAGGCCACGAGCAGGCCCAGGCCGGTAAAGATGGAGAACGGCGTTATCCAATCGAGCACGCCGCCTACATAGCTGCGGTCGACCACCGTCAGGCCGTCCATATAGGCGCCCAGCACGACGCCCTGGAAGAAGGTGGCGCAGAACGAGCCGAAGATGAAGGCCTTGTCCCACCAATGGCGCTTGTGAGGCTCGGCCTTGAAGCGGAACTCGAAGGCGACCCCGCGGAAGATCAGGCCCAACAGCATGAAGATGAGGGGCAGCATGAAGGCATGCAGGATCACCGCATAGGCCAGCGGAAAGGCCGCCAGCAGCCCCGCCCCGCCCAGCACCAGCCAGGTCTCGTTTCCGTCCCACACGGGCGCGACGGTGTTCATCATGACGTCGCGGTCGCCGGCGTCGGGCATGAAGGGAAACAATATGCCTATGCCCAGGTCGAAGCCGTCCATGATCACATACATCAGGATGCCGAAAAGAATGATGACCGCCCACAGCAGCGCCAGATCGATTCCCATTGCTAACCCCTTGCAGTGTCGTTGGACGGGCCCTTGTGCTCGTCGGCGGCCGAGATCGGCCGGGCCGGCGTGCGGGGCTCTCCGGGGCCGCCTTCTTGCGGCTCATGGCTTTGAGGCCCGGTGCGTATCAGCCTGAGGATATACACAATGCCTGCGCCGAACAGAATGAAATACACGACGATGAACAAGACCAGCGCCAGGCCGACCTCGGCCGCGCTATGCGGCGTGACGGCATCGGCGGTACGCATCAGCCCGTGGATGATCCATGGCTGGCGCCCGATTTCGGTGGTATACCAGCCCGCCAGCAGAGCCACCAGCCCCGAAGCACCCATGGCCAGCGCGAAGCGATGCAGGCCCCTTTGCCGGTACAAGACGCCGCGCCATCGCGCCCAGGCGCCCCATAGCCCCAGTGTGATCATCAGCAGGCCCAGGCCCACCATGATGCGGAAAGTCCAGAACACCACCGTGGAATTGGGCCGGTCTTCGGGCGCGAACTCTTTAAGGCCCTGAAATTGCCCGTTCCAGCTGTGCGTCAGTATGAGGCTGCCCAGATGCGGAATATCGACCGCGAAGCGCGTGCGCTCTTGTTCCATGTCGGGCCAGCCTATCAGGGTAAGGGGCACGGCCTCGCCCGGCTTGTTTTCCCAGTGCCCTTCTATGGCGGAGATCTTGGCCGGCTGGTGCTTGAGCGTGTTCAGCCCGTGGAAATCGCCCACCACCGCCTGCAGCGGCGCCACCAGCAGCAGCATCCACATGGCCATGGAAAGCATCTTGCGTACCGCGGGATTGTCGTTGCCGCGCAATAAATGCCATCCGGCCGATGCCGCCACCATCAGGGCCGTGGCCAGATAGGCGGCCAGGGTCATGTGCACAAGGCGGTAGGGAAAAGACGGGTTGAAGATGACGGCAAGCCAGTCGACCGGCACGACCTGGTTGTTGATGATTTCGTAGCCCTGCGGCGTGTGCATCCAGCTGTTCGAGGCCAGGATCCAGGTGGCGGAAATGAGCGTGCCCAGCGCCACCATCACCGTGGAGAAAAAATGCAGGCCGGGGCCGACGCGCTTCCAGCCGAACAGCATTACGCCCAGAAAGCCCGCCTCGAGGAAAAAGGCGGTAAGCACTTCATAGGCCAGCAAGGGCCCGGTGATGCTGCCGGCGAAATCGGAGAAGTGGCTCCAGTTGGTGCCGAACTGATAGGCCATGACCACGCCCGACACCACCCCCATGCCGAAATTGACGGCGAACACCTTGACCCAGAAGTGGTACAGATCGCGATACACCGTGTTGGAGGTGCGCAGCCAACAGGCTTCGAGCACGGCCAGATAGCTGGCCAGGCCGATGGTGATGGCGGGAAAGATGATGTGGAAGGAAATCGTGAAGCCGAACTGAATGCGGGACAACATCAAGGCATCGAGATCCATTCCTGCGCTCCTGTATTCCTGTATAGCGAGAAAGCCCTGCCCGGGCCAAAACGTCGCGCACAGCCGGTAGCCGGCGGTGAGTACACTCCCGACACTATAGCCCCGTAGGGTGTCCGGGGCTATAGGGAAGTAAATCGCGGGGACAAAACCGATCCTTTCGCGGGACGGGCACGCCATTTGCGCTTGTCGGGCCTCTACATACTGCAGGAGCTCTGCATGGCCGCCACCTTACGCCTTGCCGACGCAAAGAGCGGCTCTCGCATCGCGGTTGCCTTCCCGCGCCGACACGACGCGCCGCCGCATGAATCCGCCTCGCAAGAGGCCCTTGCCCGCAAGCTTGCCGGCGTGCTGGAACTGGATTTCATCGAAGACTACCGGCCCGGCGAATATCCTCCGGGCGGCGTCTACTACGTGCCTTCGCGCACCCTGGTTCGCCCCGTCTCGCTCCAGCCCGCCGAACAGTTCATCCAGGGCATCCGCGGCGACGAAGACCTGTTCGGCGGCATCGTGCCGCATGCTTTCGTTGCCACCAAGGCCATCACCCATGCCCTGCTCCACCCCGATGCCGCCGCGCCGGAGGGCTGGAGCCACGCCTTCGCCCATGACTCCGGGCCGGCCGTGTTGCTGGGCATCACGGCCTTCAGCATCGGCGACGCCAGGCTGGCAGGCCTGAGGCTTCTGGCCCTGGGCCCGGTGCGCATCAAGCCGGTGCGAGCCAGCGGAGGCCGCGGCCAGATACTGGCCGCCGACCGCCGCCAGCTCGACGAGGCGCTGGACCGCCAGGACGAGGGTGAAATCGCCCAATACGGCTTGGTGCTGGAAGAACATCTGCAACAGGTGGAAACGTACAGCGTCGGCCAGGCACGCGTCGGCGGCATGACGATGTCGTACGCGGGCACACAATCCCTGACGCCCGACAATAGCGGTCTGCAGGTCTATGGCGGTTCCAGCCTGCTGTGCGTACGTGGCGGCTATGAAGAGCTGCTGGCCCTGCCCATGGACGCGAACTGGCGGGAAGCCGTGCGCCTGGCCCGCATGTACGATGTGGCCGCCCAGCGCTGCTATCCGGGCCTGTTCGCCTCGCGCCGCAACTATGACGTGGCCCGCGGCAGGGACGCGCGCGGGCGCATAAAAACCGGGGTGCTGGAACAGAGCTGGCGCGCCGGCGGCGCAAGCTTTGCCGAGGCGTGCGCGCTCGAAGCGTTCCAGAACGTCCCCGAGCGAAGTGTCGTGCGCGCCTACACGTGCGAACGCTACGGAAACGAGCACAACACCCCGCGCGAGGCCCAGCTCATCTATCGCGGCGACGACCCCGAAACCGGCTTCATCACCAAATACGGCGCAGTCGAACCCCATGGCAACCCTGAGTGAAAACATACTCATCCCCGTCGAGGGCCAGCACATCGCGGGCACTTTCCTGGAACCGTCCAACAAGGTGCCAGGCGTGCTCTTCATACACGGCTGGGGCGGCAGCCAGGACTTCGACCTGCTGCGGGCGCGCGGCCTGGCGGGCCTGGGCTGTGTCTGCCTTACCTTCGACCTGCGCGGCCATGCCGCCACGCTCGAGCAGCAAATGAAGGTTTCACGCGAGGACAATCTGCGCGACGTGATGGCGGCCTACGACTCGCTGGCCGCCCATCCGGCGATCGACGCCTCGGCGATTGCGGTGGTGGGCAGCAGCTACGGAGGCTATCTGGCCGCCATACTGACCAGTCTGCGCTCGGTGAAATGGCTGGCCCTGCATGTGCCCGCCCTGTATCGGGACGACGAATGGATGCTGCCCAAGCGCCAGCTGAACCGCGAAAGCCTCACGGCCTACCGCCTGAGCACGGTAACCCCGAACGACAACCGGGCCCTGGCGGCCTGCCGCCGTTTCAGGGGCGACGTGCTGATCGTGGAGGCCGAGCACGACGACTTCGTGCCCCACTCCACCATCATGAACTACCGCGCCGCCTTCCAGGAGGCCCACTCGCTGACCCACCGCATCGTGGACGAGGCTGACCACGGCCTGACGCGCAAGGAAGCCCAGCGTTCGTATACCTCCATCTTGCTCAACTGGGCCACCGAAATGGTGGTGGGCGCGCGCATGTCGCGCAGCCGGGTATGAAACTTGCATCATCCGGCCGCATACAGGCTGAATGGAGCAATGCATGCGCGAACAGTCCGGGATTCCGCGCACGGTCAAGGTGCTGACCGTGAACGTACATAAAGGCTTTACGATATTCAACAGGCGCTTCATTTTGCATGAACTGCGCGAGGCGATCCGCAGCACGGCGCCCGACGTCATCTTCCTTCAGGAAGTACTGGGAGAGCACCATCGCCATGCCGCCAGGCTGCATGGCTGGCCCACCACCTCGCACTACGAATTCCTGGCCGACACCATCTGGTCCGACTTCGCCTACGGACGCAATGCCGTCTATCCGGCGGGGCACCACGGCAATGCGGTGCTCTCCAAGTATCCGATCTCCACCTACGAGAACCACGACGTCAGCGTCAACCGCCACGAGGCGCGCGGCATGCTGCACTGCATTATCGAAACGCCGGGCGGCGGCATGCGGCTGCATGCGGTGTGCGTCCACCTGGGCCTGCGCGAGTCGCACCGCCGGCAGCAGCTCAGGCGGCTTTGCGAACTGGTCCATACCGCCGTGCCCGACGGCGAACCCGCCGTCGTGGCGGGTGACTTCAATGACTGGCGCCTGAAGGCCGGCCGCCACCTCGACGACTGCGGCCTGATCGACGTCTTCGCGGCGGCCCACGGGCGCCCCGTGCGCACCTTTCCCGCCCAATGCCCCCTGCTGCAGCTCGACCGCATCTATGTGCGCAATGTGGCGCGGCATCGGCCGGTGCCCATGGCGCGGCGGCCCTGGAACGGCCTGTCGGACCACCTGCCGCTGGTTGCGGAGATAGACGTATGAGCAGTCCGTGGCGAGAAGGCAACGAGTTCGTGTTGCTGGAGAACGGCGAGGCCTACTATCCGCGCGTCAACGAGGCCATCAGCCAGGCGCGCACCGAGGTGCTGATCGAAACCTTCATCCTGTTCGACGACAAGGTGGGACGCGCCCTGCGGCAGGTGCTGATCGACGCCGCCCGGCGCGGCGTGCAGGTGGACATCACCGTGGATGGATACGGTTCCGACACGCTGTCGGACGAATTCATCCAGGGACTTACCGGCGCAGGCGTCAGGCTGCACGTGTTCGACCCCCGCCCGCGCCTGATGGGGGTGCGCACCAATCTGTTTCGCCGCATGCACCGCAAGATCGTGGCCGTGGACGGGCGCCTGGCATTCATCGGCGGCATCAATTTCTCGGCCGACCACCTGCCCGATTTCGGCCCCATGGCCAAGCAGGATTATGCAGTGCAGGTGCGCGGCCCCCTCGCCTCGGACATGGCCAACTATGTGCGCGACGTATTGAAGGCGGCGCGGGTGAGCCGGCGGCGCTGGCGACGTGTGCCCAAGTTGGCTCCGCCCAAAGGCGACGCCAGCGGCCGCCTGATCGTGCGCGACAACGACGCCAATCCCACCTCCATAGAAAGCGCCTACCGCGTGGCGATCCGCGGCGCACACGAAGACATATTGATCGCCAACGCCTATTTCTTTCCCGGCTATCGGCTTCTGCGCGATCTTGTCGATGCGGCCCGGCGCGGCGTGCGGGTGCGCCTCATCCTGCAGGGCGAGCCCGACATGAAGGTGGCCCAGAAGGCGGCGGAGATGCTGTACGACTACCTGGAATCGGCCGGCATCGTCATCTACGAATACTGCGACCGGCCGCTGCACGGCAAGGTCGCCTGCATCGACCAGCGCTGGGCCACGGTGGGATCCAGCAATCTCGACCCGTTCAGCCTCGCGCTGAACCTGGAGGCCAACGTGGTGATCCACGACAGAGAGTTCAACCAGGCCCTACGCGACAATCTCGAAGGGCTGATAGACCAGCACTGCCGCCGCATCGCCCGGCCCACCACGCGCAGGGGCTGGCTGGGCCGGCGCCCGTGGACCAGTGTGCTGGTGTTTCATTTTCTGCGCCGCTTTCCGGCCTGGGCGGGCAGCCTGCCGGCGCACAAGCCGCGCCTGGAGTCGCTGGGCGCCGACGCCATTGCCGAAACCGGCGGGGAATCCGCATGAGCAGCCGCTTCCTGCCGGCTCGCATGAGCGCACTGCCCTGGACGTGGATCACGCGCATCGTGACCGGCCTGATGATCGCGGCCGTGGTGGTCCTGCTGTTCAATCTTGCCCGCCGGCTCGACTGGATGCAGGTGCTGCGCTCTGCCGGCGAGATCGGCACGCCGACCATCGCCGCGGCGATGGGCCTGGCAGTGTTGGGCCACCTTGTCTACACGACCTTCGACCTGCTTGCAAAACGCTATGCGGGGACACCGCTGCCCATGTGGAAGGTGACCGGCATTGCCGCTCTCAGCTATGCCATGAACCTGAACCTGGGCGTATTGGTCGGCGGCGTGGCCATCCGCCTGCGGCTCTATCACCGACTGGGTGTGCGCGCCTCGACCGCGGCCAGGGTGGTCGCCTTCAGTACCCTGACCAACTGGATAGGCTACGGCTGGCTGGCCGGCGTGGTCTTCATGGCGGATGCCATGCCGCTGCCGGGCGCGTGGGACGTGGGCAGCACGGTGATCCAGCTCACCGGCCTGGCCATGGTCGCGGGCGTACTCATATACCTGGGCGGCTGCGCCTTCTCGCGCCGGAGGATCTGGACGCTGCGCGGCCACCGCCTTGAACTGCCCCCCCTGCGCCTCGCGCTGGCCCAGTGCGGCCTGGCCGCCGTGTCGTGGATGGCGATGGGAAGCATCATCTACGTCCTGCTCAAAGGCGAGGTCGCCTATGCCGCCGTGCTGGGCATTCTTCTCTTTTGCAGCATCGCCGCCCTGATCGCCCATATTCCGGGCGGGCTCGGGGTAAACGAGGCGATTTTCGTCGGTGCCCTTTCAGGCACCCTGCCCGCCCACCAGGTGCTGGCCGCCGTGCTGATGTATCGCATTCTGTACTGTGTGGTGCCTCTGGCCCTTGCCGTGCCCGCCTACCTGCTGATCGAGGCGCGCCTGCGCCGATGACATACCACCCGCATCAAGGAGATCGACATGGCAACACGTGAACGCGAATCCAACCAGCAAGTCCAGGACAATGACACACGCCGCGAAGAACAGAAAAGCCACGACACCCAGCAGAACCGCAGCAAGAAGGAAGGCCACGCCAGCCAGATCGGCTCGGGGCAGGACCAGCAAAGCAGCCGGACCCGCGGCAAGGGCGGAAACCACCCCTGATGTCCCCGGCGCCATGCACGCGCCGTCCGCGGAAGCGGCACCACGGCTGCACTATGCCAGCGACCTGCAGGCGGGCATCGGCCGCGTTCGATCGGGGCGCGGCTTCCGGTACACCTATCCCGACGGCAGGGCCGTGGCCGACAAGAATGTGCTTCGGCGCATCAAGGCCCTGGCCATCCCGCCCGCCTACACCCAGGTGTGGATCAGCCCCAGCGCGCAGGGCCATCTGCAGGCGACCGGCCGCGACGCGAAGGGCCGCAAGCAATATCGGTATCATGACCTGTGGCAGGCGCAGCGCCGCCTGAGCAACTATGGGCATCTGCAAGAGTTCGCGCTGGCCTTGCCACGCATACGCCGGCGGGTTGCCCGCGATATGGGGGCCCACAGCCTGGGGCGCGACAAGGTGGCCGCCTTGGTCGTCCAATTGCTGGAAACCACATTGATACGCATCGGCAGCCGCGAGTATGCGCGCCGCAACAAAAGCTATGGCCTCACGACGCTGAAGCCTCGCCACGCCACACTCGGCGCCGCAAGCGTGCGGTTCCGCTTTCGAGGAAAGAGCGGAGTGATGCATGACGTGGCGGTCAACGACAGGCGGATCGCGCGCGCCGTGCGGCGCTGCATGGAGCTCCCGGGCCAAGAGCTCTTCCAATACCTGGACAGCGAAGGCGAAGTGCACAGCATGGATTCAGGGACCGTCAACGCCTATCTGAAACAGGCCAGCGGCGCCGACTTCACCGCCAAGGACTATCGCACCTGGGCCGGCTCGCTGCGCGCGTTCGCCGCCTTGCAGTGCCATGCCGGCACCAGCCCGCCCAGTCGGGCCGTATTGGTACAGGTGGTCAAGGACGTGGCCCGGGAACTGAACAACACGCCCGCCGTCTGCAGGGCCTGCTATATCCACCCCGCCATCATCGAGGCTTATCTGCAGGGCGAGCTGCCCGGTCGGGAGCCCTGCGACGGCCCAAGGGGGTTGCGGGCGGACGAACGCCGGCTGCTGGCTTTCCTGGCCAGCCGGGAAACAAGCGGGAACACCGTTTGCTGACCTTGCGGCACTGCATTACAAAGAGGCCTTGATCATGGCTCGAGTCATCTGGAAAGGCGCCATCACCTTCGGACTGGTTCATGTGCCCATCGTGCTGCATTCGGCCACGCGTGTGACGCGCCTGGACTTCGACTGGATAGACAAGCGCGACAACTCGCCCGTGGGCTACCAGCGCATCAACAAGCGCACCGGCAAGGCCATTGAGGCCGAGCACATTGTCAAGGGCTACGAATACGAGAAAGGCGATTACGTCTTTCTGAGCGACGATGATTTCAAGCGCGCCAATACGGCCGCGACCCAGTCCATAGACGTGCTGAGCTTCGTGCAGGGCTCGGAAGTACCCTTGTACTACTTTGACACGCCCTACTACCTGGCCCCCGACAAGCGGGGCGACAAGGGCTATGTGCTGTTTCGCGAAGTGCTGCGCAAGAGCGGGCTCCTGGCCCTGGCTTCCGTCGTGCTGCATTCCAAGCAATACCTGGCGGCGATGTTCCCGCTCGATGACGTGCTGATGCTGGTCACCATGCGCTACGCGGATGAAATCCGCGACGCCGCCGAACTGGACATTCCCCACGGCAAGGACAGCGCGCCCAACGCACGCGAAATGCAGATGGCCTCGCGTCTGCTCGAAGACATGACCCTGCCCTGGGATCCGGAGCAGTACCGCGACGAATATCGCGACGATCTCCTGGCCACCATAGAAGAAAAAATAGCGTCGGGCAGAACCCATTCCCTGGAAGAGACCGAGGAGGCGCCCCGCCGCAAGTCGGGCAAGGTCATCGACCTCATGTCCATGCTTCAGCGCAGCATAGAAGAGCGCGGCGGCGCAAGCAAGAAAACTGGCGCCTCTGCGCGAAAAGCCCCGGGCGCGGCCGCCAAGAAGCGCGCCCCGGCCAAGAAAGCATCCACTGCGGCCAAGAAGGCGTCGTCCGGCGGGACACGACGCAAGACGGCCTGATACATTCGACTTCTACCCCGCAAGCGACTGCATGAAACAACCTGGGCGAGGTGACCCGAATGAATACCCGGCTGGAAACCTATCGTCGGAAGCGCAACTTCCGAGTCACCGAAGAACCTCGCGGACGGACGTCGGCCAGGGCGGCGAAGCGCCCGCTGCGCTATGTCATACAGCGCCACGAAGCCCGGCGCCTCCACTACGACTTTCGGCTCGAGATCGACGGCGTGCTGGTCAGCTGGGCGGTGCCCAAGGGCCCGTCCCTGGACCCCGCCGTCAAGCGCCTGGCCGTCCACGTCGAAGACCACCCGCTCGAATATGGTGATTTCGAAGGCGACATACCGGCCGGGCAATACGGCGCCGGACACGTGGACATCTGGGACAGCGGAAGCTGGACGCCTTCTTCCGATCCCTCGCGCGCACTGGACGACGGACACCTGAAGTTCGAACTGGACGGCGGCCTCAAAGGCGAATGGGTGCTGCTGCGCACGGGCAAGGAAAGCACGCAATGGCTGCTGCGCAAGCTCGATGACGAGCATGCACAGCCGGGCCACGATGCCGAGACGGACGGGGCCCCCCCCGATGCCGCTTCCGACGTATCGCCGGCCGCCCCGGCACGAAAAGCCGATGCGGCCGGCGATGCGTCGAACCCGGGCAAGCCGCGCAAGGCTCCCCCGATGCGCAAGCCGCCGCCCTCCTCCCTGCCGGCCCAGCTTGCCACACTGGTCGATCGTCCTCCCCGGGGGCCCGGCTGGTCCTATGAAGTGAAGTACGACGGCTACCGCATCCTGTGCCGCCTCGAAGGCGGCAAGGCCAGGCTGCTCAGCCGCAACGGCAATGAATGGAATGCACGCATGAAGGGCCTGGCGGACGAGCTTCAGAAACTGGGCCTGGGCGACGGCTGGATAGACGGCGAGGTGGTCTGCTTTGACGACCAGGGCATCAGCCGCTTCCAGGCGCTGCAACAGGCCCTGGACGGTGCTTCGGGCGGGCTGGTCTTCGTCGCCTTCGACCTGCCTTTCTGGAATGGCGTCGACCTGCGTGCCCAACCCTTGTCCGAGCGCCAGCGGCGGCTGCAGGAGCTGCTCGAGCCGCTGCCGGCGGATGGCCCCATCATGTTCACGCAGCAACTGGACGTTTCCAGCGACACCGAGGGCGCCAGCGCCTGGACGGAGGCCTGCAGGCTGAGCCTCGAGGGCCTGATCTGCAAGAAGAAAGACTCGCCCTACACCGACGGGCGAAGCAAGACCTGGCTGAAATTGAAATGCCGGCCCCAACAAGAGTTCGTGGTCGGAGGCTATACCGAACCCTCGGGCGCCCGCTCGTACCTGGGCGCGCTGCTGGTCGGGCTCCGCGATGGAAAAAAACTGAACTACACGGGTCGGGTAGGCACGGGCTTTACCCAGGCCACCCTCAAGGATCTGCACGGGCGGCTGCAGAAGCTGCACCGCAAGACCAGCCCCTTCTCCACCTCTGCAGAGGGGCGAGGCCGCTATGGCCGAAGCAGCGGCGCCATCCAGTGGGTCAGCCCCAAGCTGGTCGCGCAGGTGGACTATGCCGGCTGGACCGAAGACGGGCTGCTGCGCCAGGCGGCTTTCAGGGGCCTGCGCGACGACAAGCCCGCCTCGGCCGTTACCGGTGAAGAGATGTTGACGCTGGAGCAATTGCAGGCCGATTCGGAGCAGGCGGGCGACGGCCGCAAGCGCAAGGCGAAGAAGGCGCCCAGTTCGGCCTCTGCCACCAAAGCGAACCGCGCAGGGCGCGTGGTGATAGGCGGCGTCAGTGTCAGCCACCCCGAACGCAAGGTCTACACCAAACCCGACTTCAGCAAGAAAGCACTGGTCGAATACTACGACTCGGTGGCCGAATTCATGCTGCCCCACCTGCTGAACAGGCGGGTGGCGCTGCTGCGCTGTCCGCAGGGAACCAATGCCACCTGCTTCTTCCAGAAGCACCTGCGCAGCGAACCGCCCGAGGGCGTTACGCTGGACGAAGAACAGGTGGTCATCGAGAATGCCCGTGGACTTCTGGAGCTGGCCCAGTTCGGCGTGATCGAATTTCATACCTGGGGCTCTTCGCTGCCCCGCGCAGATCGGCCCGACCGCATCACCCTCGATCTGGACCCCGACCCCGACATCCCTTGGGCCGACATCGTGATTGCCGCGCGCCTGGTGCAGCGGCTCATGCAAGAGGCCGGACTGGTTCCCTACCTGAAAACCACCGGGGGCAAGGGGCTGCATCTGGTGGCGCCCATCAAGGCGTCGCATTCATGGGACAAGGCCAAGGAATTCTCGCGCGCCATGGCCGCCTATCTGGGGCGGGAAGCACCTTCCCAGTTCACGGCAAGCGTCTCGAAGGCGCGCCGCAAGGGCTTGATCTTCGTCGACTACCTGCGTAACGGCAATGGCGCCACCGCCATTGCTGCCTTTTCTGCACGGGCCCGCCAGGGCGCGCCCGTATCAATGCCTGTGGCGTGGGACGAACTCGACTCACGGCATGACCTGCGCGCCGCAAGATTCAATATCGCCAACGCCCTCAAGCACCGCCAGGAACAAGGCGGAGATCCCTGGCAGGATTACGCGGCGAGCCGCAAGGCCCTGCGCCTGAGTTTCCAGAAGGAACTGCAGGCGTAACCGGCCCCGCGGCCGGTTACTTCTTCTTGCCGCCTTCCTTTCCGCCGTCGCCCTCTTTCATGCCGCCCGGGTCGCGAACGTCCTTGTCCGAAATGCCCGGCGGCAGCAGATTCCAGTCGGCGCCCATGCGGTTGGGATCCGCGGGGTGGTTGCCCACTGTGCGTTCCTGCGTCGGCTGCTCTCCCGCTTCGTGGCTGCGCCGCTTGCCAAGCCCCGAGGGCTTCTCCATGGATTCGGGGGAACGCTTGTAGGGGCGCCCGGGATATGCGCCGCCTTCCTCGTACTCCGGCCCTTGGGGATTGGGCTGCCGGCTGTCGCACTTGGCCGAAGGCTCGTGCTCGCCATAGGGCGGCTCGTTGGCCCCCCAGCGTCCGCTCTTGCGCGTGGCGCTTTCCTTGTCGAACTCCTTGCCGGAGGCCTCCCCTTTGGGCTTGGGGCTGTCACGCCCCGCATTCGGCGCCATGGCTCACCTCCGCATGTGGTCGGAAGACAGGCACTTGCCCAGCAGAAGGCCGATCACCCCCGCGATGCACACGGCTTTCCATGCGTGTTCGTGCACGCATTCATCGGTCGCTTGCGAGACCGCGTGATAGCTTTCCTTCAGCGTGTGCCGGTAGTTCCCCGCTTCCAGGCGCGCAAGCTCGAGCTGATTCTTCAGGCGGCCCCGGGCGGCCTCGATCTCGGCGCCGCTGTAGCTGGCCGTGGAGCGCAGCAACTCTTCCGCGCTGCTGATGAGTTCTTTAAGACTGGAAGCAACATCGTCGCGTTTTGCGTCGGCTTCGCTTCGTGCAGGATTCTGGGCCATATATCCTCCTTTCCTGTGTGTGTATGTCGGGCGCGGTTCGCGACGCCCGTCCGAACCAGGCCGGCAGCAAACGCTGTGCCGGCCGCGCAGGGTCCGGATCAGTCCCCCTCTGCCGGGGTACGGTCGATGCCGGGAGTCTGCTGCGGGTCGACGCCGGGCATCAGGTCGGGAATGCTGTCGGGCGGGCGCCGAGAGGGCTTGGCGTCCTTGTCGGGCCTGGCCTCGGGCATGGCCGGGCGGCTATTTTCGCGATCGGGCTCGGGTTGCCCGCCGCCTGCGCGAGTATGTGTGCTTGCTGCTTGCATCGAACTGCTCTCCTTGTTCATCTGCCGGCCCACCATTGCTTCAGGGTCGATCTCAGGACGGAACCGCGCTCATCGTCCTTGCTCAGGGCCTGGAAATAGGCGCGGGCCTGCTTCCAGGGAATGTGCGGCGGCAGGGGCGGCACATTGGGGTCGACCACCACTTCGAGCACCACGGGCCGGTCGGCGCTCAGGGCTTCTTCCCAGGCGGACGCGATGCGGTCGGGCCGGTCTACGCGCATGCCATGCAATCCCAGCATCCGCCCATATTCCGCATAGGGAAAAGGCGGCAGCCTCTGGGTCACGTCCACGCGCGGGTCGCCTTCGGCCCTCTGCTCCCAGGTTACTTCGTTGAGATCGCCGTTGTTAAGCACCATGACGACCAAGGTCGGATTCTGCCAGTCGCGCCAGCGATCGGCGATGGTGATCAATTCATTCAGGCCGTTCATCTGCATGGCGCCGTCGCCCACCAGCGCGAACACCGGCCTGCCGGGACTGGCCAGCTTGGCCGCCAGCGCGTAGGGAACGCCGCAGCCCATGGTGGCCAGGCCGCCCGACAGCGAGGCCTGCATGCCCGGGCGCAGCTTGATGTCGCGCGCATACCAGTTCGCCGCCGTACCCGAATCGCAGGTGATGATGCTGTCGTCGGGCAGCCTGGGTGAAAGCTCCCAGAAGACCCGCTGCGGATTGACCGGATCGGCATCGACCATGGCGCGGGCCTCCATCTTGCGCCACCATTCCGACACCAGCCCTTCGATCCGCTTGCGCCAGGCATCATCGCTGCGGGATTCAAGAAACGGTACCAGGGCCTGCAAGGTTTGCCGGGCATCGCCTACCAGCCCCACCTCGACGGGATAGCGCAGATTCAGCATGCTGCCGTCGCGATCGATCTGAACCGCCCTGGCCTGTCCCTCGGGCGGCAGGAACTCGGAATACGGAAAGGCCGTTCCCACCATCAGCAAGGTGTCGCAGCCGTTCATCAGCTCCCAGCTGGGTTGGGTGCCCAGCATGCCGATGGAGCCCGTCACATAAGGCAGGCGATCGTCCAGCGCCGGCTTGCCCAGCAAGGCCTTGGCCACCCCGGCACCCAGCACATCGGCGACCTGGCGCAACTCTTCCTCGGCGCCGATGGCACCGGCGCCCACCAGCATGGCCACGCGCTCGCCCTTGTTCAGGACATCGGCGGCATTGCGCAGCGCATGCGCGTCGGGCACGTTGGCGTGATGGGTGTAGCCGATGCCGGTATGCGTCGTGCCGTGCTCACGCGGCGGTGCCTCGACCGCCGGCAAGGTTTGCACGTCGTTGGGCAGAATGATGCAGGTAACGCTGCGCCGCTCCATCGCAATGCGCAAAGCGCGGTCGATCAGGTGCCGAAGCTGGGTGGGCGTGCTGGCCGTGTGCACGAAGTCGCGCGCCACGTCCTTGAACAGGCTGTGCAGGTCGACCTCCTGCTGGTAATTGGTGCCCAGCGCGCTGCGCGCCTGCTGCCCCACGATGGCCACCACCGGCTGATGATCCATCCTGGCGTCGTACAGGCCGTTGGCCAGGTGTATGGCGCCCGGGCCCGAAGTGGCCACGCATACGCCCACCTGACCGGTAAATTTGGCATGGGCGCAAGCCATCAGGGCCGCGGTCTCTTCGTGCCGCGTCTGGACGAATTCCAACGGCAGGTCCGTGCGGCCAAAGGCCGCCATCAGCCCATTAATGCCGTCTCCGGGATAGCCGAACACGCGCCTGATGCCCCATTGATCCAGGCGCTTGACGATAAAGTCGGATACGTTTTGCATTGATGCCTTCCTGCTTGCTCTGCGAGCAGGAAAGGCAGCAACCTACATGCCCGAGGCTCAGACGAGTTCGCGCTGATGCTGGGCCGAGAAATCGATGACAGGCCCGGCCGGCACGATGCCGGTCGGGTTGATCTGCGTGTGGCTGCGGTAGTAGTGGCCCTTGATGTGGTCCATGTTCACCGTGGCGGCCACGCCCGGGTATTGATAGAGCTCCCGGGTAAAGCCCCAGAGACCGGGGAAATCGACCAGGCGCTTGAGGTTGCACTTGAAATGCCCGTAATACACCGGGTCGAAACGCAACAGGGTCGTGAACAGCCGCCAGTCGGCCTCGGTCAGGACGGCTCCAGCAAGGTAGCGCTGCTTCAGCAGGCGGCGCTCCATTCTGCCAAGTGCCTGGAACAGTTCCTGGACCGCCTGCTCATAGGCCTCTTGCGAGGTGGCAAAGCCGGCCCGATAGACGCCATTGTTGATGTTGGCATAGACGTCGGCGTTGACCTCGTCGATCTGTTCGCGCAGCCCGGTCGGATAATAGTCGCCCGCCGCCGCGCCTGCGCCGTCGAAGGCGCTGTTGAGCATGCGGATGATCTCGGACGATTCGTTGTTGACGATGGTGCGCCGCTGCTTGTCCCACAGCACTGGCACGGTGACCCGACCCGTGTAGCCGGGTTGCGCCAGCGTATACAGCTGATGCACATAGCTGGCGTGGTTGACGTGGTCGGCCACCACGCCTTCGTCGGGCTCGAAGGTCCAGCCATGGTGGGCCATCAGCGGATTCACCACCGACACGCTTATGAAGGAATCGAGCTGCTTGATCGCGCGGAATATCAGGGTGCGGTGAGCCCAGGGGCATGCCAGCGAGACGTAAAGGTGGTAGCGGCCGGGCTCGGCCGCAAAACCGCCCTCGCCCGAAGGCCCCGCCGAGCCGTCGGGCGTGATCCAGTTGCGGAACTGCGCCTCGCTGCGCACGAAGCGCCCGCCCGTGCTTTTCGTGTCGTACCACTGGTCGGTCCATTGACCGTCTATCAGCAAACCCATTCATTCACCTCTGGCTGGTTCCGAAGCTGGAGAGCTCCTCGAGTATCGGGCAACCGGGGCGGTCGTCGCCATGGCAGCAATCGGCCAGAACCCGCAACTGGTCGCGAATGGACTGCAGCTTGGCGATGTCCTGGTCGAGCTCGCCGATGTACTGGCCGGCCAGCCGCTTGACGTCCTGGCTTTTGCGGCTTTTGTCCTTCCATAGCCCGACCAGCATGCGGATGCGATCGAGCGAAAAGCCCAGATCGCGCGCACGGCGGATGAACCTGAGGGTCTGGACATCGACCTCGCCGTACTGGCGGTAGCCGGCGGCGGAACGCACGGCAGCCGGCAGCAACCCCACGCTTTCGTAGTAGCGTATCATTTTCGCCGTAACGCCCGAGGCCGCCGCGGCCTGGCCTATGTTCATGTCGCTTTCCCTTGCTTGCACCGATCGGTGCCTTGCCCAGCCTTGACCTTACCATGGCGGCAAGGTTTAAAGTTCAAGTCCAACTTCATGGAGAACACAAATGCTTGAATTCCGCGTTCAGGACATGACCTGCGGCCACTGTGCAGGCGCGATCACCAAGGCTGTCAAGCAGGTGGCCCCCCAAGCTTCCGTAGAAGTCGACCTTGACCGGCACCGCGTGCGTGTGCAGGGCGAGGCCGACGGCGAGGCGGTAAAGGCCGCCATTGCCGACGCCGGCTATACGCCCGAGCCCGCCGGCAACTGAAAGCCTCGCAGGCGCAAGGCGTTGCCCAGCACGAAGACGCTCGACAACGCCATGGCGCCGGCGGCAAACACGGGCGACATCAGCACGCCCATTACCGGATACAGCACCCCTGCCGCCACCGGAATCAGCGCCGTGTTGTAGGCAAAGGCCCAGAACAAGTTCTGGCGGATATTGCGCAGCGTGGCGCGCGATAATGCCAGGGCCCCGGGCACGCCCATCAAGTCGCCCGACATCAGCACCACATCAGCGGCCTCCATGGCCACGTCGGTGCCCGTGCCCACCGCCACGCCCACGTCGGCGGCGGCCAGGGCCGGCGCATCATTGATGCCGTCGCCCACGAAGGCCAGCGCTCCGTGCTGGCTGCGCAGCCGCTCCACCTCTGCAACCTTGCCTTCGGGAAGCACCTCGGCCACGACCTCGTCTATGCCCAGCTGGCGCGCGATGGCCTGCGCCGTGCGGCGGTCGTCGCCCGTAATCATGGCTACCTTCAGGCCCAGCCCGTGCAGGGCCGCTATGGCCTTCGACGTGGTGGGCTTGATGGGGTCGGCCACCGCCAGCATGGCGGCCAGGCGCCCGTCGACGGCGGCGTAGATCGGCGTCTTGCCTTCGTCCGCCAGGCGCCGGGCATCGTCGGAGAATCGTTGCGCGTCGATGCCCAGCTTGCGCATATAGCGGTCGGCGCCAATATGGACACGCCTGCCTCCGGCCACCCCCCATACGCCCGATCCGGTCTCGGCCTGGAACTGCTCGACCTTGGGCAGGGAAAGCGATTCGGCCTGGGCCGCGGCCACCAGCGCCTGCGCGATGGGGTGCTCGGAATGCCCTTCGACGGCGGCGATATGGGCCAGTACGTCGGCGCGCTCCCAACCCTCGGCCGTGATCAGGTCGGTGAGTGCGGGCTTGCCCAGGGTCAGGGTGCCGGTCTTGTCGAACGCCACCACGCGCGTTTCTGCAAATTGCTGCAAGGCCTCGCCGCGGCGAAAGAATATGCCCATCTGCGCGCCCCGCCCCATGCCCACCATGATGGAGGTGGGCGTGGCCAGGCCCATGGCGCAGGGGCAGGCAACGATCAGCACCGCCACGCCGTTGACCAGGGCAAACGTCAGTGCCGGCGACGGTCCCCAAAAGAACCAGACGGCACAGGTAAGCAGGGCCACGGCGATGACGGCGGGCACGAACCACATCGTGATGCGATCGACCAGGGCCTGAATGGGCAGCTTGGCCGCCTGGGCGTGCTCGACCATGGCGATGATGCGGGCCAGCACGGTGTCCGCGCCCACCTGCGTGGCCCGATAAGTAAGCGAGCCCGACTGGTTCACCGTGCCGCCCACCACCTGGGCGCCCTCGCCTTTGCGCACCGGGTCGGGCTCGCCGGTGATCATCGATTCATCGACAAAGCTTTCGCCGGCCACGACTTCTCCGTCCACCGCCATCCGTTCGCCGGGCCGCGCCAGCAACGTGTCGCCCGCCTGTACCTGGTCGATGGGCAGTTCGATGAAATCGTCGCCGCGCCGGACACGCGCGGTGCGCGGCTGCAGGGTCATGAGCCGCTTGATGGCCTCGGAAGTGCGGCCCTTGGCCCGAGCCTCGAGATAGCGGCCCAGCAGGATCAGCGTGGCGATGACAGCCGCCGCCTCGAAGTAGACATGGACCGTGCCCTGGGGAAGCAGGCCCGGCAGGAAGGTGGCCACCACCGAATAGGCATAGGCGGCGCCAGCGCCGACCGCCACCAGGGAGTTCATGTCGGGCGCTCCGCGCAGCAGCGCCGGCACGCCGCGAAGAAAGAAGCGGCGGCCCGGCCCGGCCAGCACCAGTGTCGTCAGCACGAACTGCAGGCGCCAGCTGAATTCGAGTCCTATGGTCTCCGCCACGAAGTGGTGCACCGGCATGAAAAAGTGCGAGCCCATCTCCAGCAGGAACACCGGCAGGGTCAGGACGAAGGCGATGATGAGCGCCCTTCGAAGCTCGGCGCTTTCGGCGCGCTGCCGTTCGGCCAATTCATCTTGCGCCGCCGTATCGGCCCGCGCCTGGCGCGCCTCGTAGCCGGCCTTGCCCACCGCCTGGATGGCCGCCTGCACGTCGGGAGTGTGTTCAAAATACACTTCGGCCTTTTGGGTGGCCAGGTTCACACTGGCGTCGGCGACGCCCGGCGCCGCCTTGAGGGCGCGCTCTACGCGTCCCACGCACGAGGCGCAACTCATTCCCTCGACGTCAAGGGTGATGGACTGTGTGAATGGCTGGATGGGCGCGGATGCGCCTGGGCGAATTGCATTCATGGCTTCAATGGGCGCACGGCCCTCCGATTTGTTCCAATGAGGCCACCGTAAACCTTACCATCATGTAAAGGTCAAGCGCGCGAAAAAAAGCTTTCAGGCAAGCGAAAAAAAGGCTTTTCAGATATAAACTCAATGCAATATCCTCTGCCAAGTTGTGAATCACAGGCTCGGGCGTATCCTTTCCCCACCACATAAAGAGACAACCATGAGAAAAGCGACACTGGTACTGGCCCTGGCCAGCCTGGGTGCGCTGGCGGCATGCCAGACGCCCTCGAACTCGCACGGCAGCTCCAAGCATTCCGAGTTCAATTGCATCGCGGGCACCGTAGGCGGGGCCGTCGTCGGCGGTCTGCTGGGCAGCACGGTCGGCGGCGGACGAGGCCGCACCGTGTCGACCGCGGTGGGCATTGGCGCGGGCGGCTATCTTGGCAACCAAATGGGGTGCAAATAATGAAGAACCTCACCATCAAGCCTGTCGCCGCCATGGCGTTTGCTCTTGTCCTGCTGGGCACGGGCCACGCCCAGACCACGCCGGCCGCGCAGCCCCAACTTACCCCTGAACATTTCGCCCAGCTCGACCGTGACGGAAGCGGCGGCATCAGCAGGGCCGAATACGAGCAATTCATGCGCGAATCGTTCCAGAAACTGGACACCGACGGCAACAAGCGCCTTAGTCAGACCGAGGCAAGCACCGTGCTGACGCCCGAACAGTTCGCTGCGGTCGACAAGAACAAGGACGGCCAGATCGCGCTCGACGAGTTCCTAGACCACGTCATGCGGGACTTCGACCGCTACGACTACGATAAGGACGGCGTGCTGCAGCCCTGATTCAGCAGCAGGCGGCGCGGTCGCCGGGCAGATCGGCGCAATGGCTTTCTTCGACCTGTATGGTGGCATGATCGATGCCAAAGCGTTCGGCCAGCCTGGCGCGCACCGCGCCGATTACCTCGCGGGGCGCGGCTTGCCCGCGCGGCACCACGTGCAGGGTCAGCAGGTGCTTGTCGGCGGTGATCGACCACACATGGATGTGATGGACATCGTGCACAAGAAGCACCTGGGT
The DNA here is from genome assembly GCF_003096595.1 of Pusillimonas noertemannii. Classification (GTDB taxonomy): domain Bacteria; phylum Pseudomonadota; class Gammaproteobacteria; order Burkholderiales; family Burkholderiaceae_B; genus Pusillimonas; species Pusillimonas noertemannii. The sequence goes on from NZ_QEKO01000004.1 coordinate 33,812, forward strand.
CTCGAGATCGGCCTTGATCTCGGCAATGCTGACGCCTGGCGGCGTGCCTTCCAGAAGAATGTGGCCCGCCGAACGCACCACCCCCCATGCGCTTTTCAGGATGATCAGCGCCACCAATACCGACAGAATCGGGTCGATGGGCGTCCAGCCCGTCCATAGTATGACCACGGCCGCCGCGATGGCGGCCACCGACCCCAGCAGGTCGCCCACCACGTGCAGCAAGGCACTGCGCAGGTTGAGGTTGTCGTGGCTGCCCCGAAACAGCACGAAGAAGGCCGCGATGTTGGCGGCCAGGCCGGCCACCGCCACGACCAGCATGGGGCCGCCCAATATCGGCGCCGGCTCGAACCAGCGGCGCACCGCCTCGACCACGATCCAGGCCGCGATGGCGAACAGCGCCAGCCCGTTGACGAAAGCCGCCAGGATCTCGACCCGGCGAAAACCGTAGGAAAGCTGTTCGGTCGCCGCCCGCTTGCCGATGCGTACGGCCAGCCAGCTGAAAGCCAGGGCAGCGGCATCGCTGGCCATGTGGCCGGCGTCGGCCAGCAGCGCCAGGGAACCCGACACCACCCCGCCCGCGATTTCGACCACCATGAACACGGCGATGATGACGAAGGCCCACATCAGGCGGCGCTCGTCGGTAACGCCGTGCGCATGCCCTCCGGGGCCGTGGTGATGATGGCCATGGCCCTGGGCGCCATGGTCGTGGCCATGATCATGCGAATGATCGTGGTCGTGCTTTGAATTGCTCATGTAGCGATCTGTCCTGAATGCAGGTGGGTCCGTCGTGAATGCCGGTGCCCGGTGCCACGGAATAGCTGTTTATACCAGTTTGTACCCGAAGCATCGCTCGGATGATAGCCTGCCCCGTGCTCGCTGCAGGCCTCTGGGGAGCCGGGTTCCGCGTCCTGGGCCTTGCCCATGGGCTGAACGCACTACCCTTGAAAACTCCGACAATGAAAAAACAGTTTTCTCCCGCCCCGGCTCAAAGTATGCTTTCCGATGACGACCACCACCCACCGGGAGCCGCCATGAACCGCAAGAAAGTCTCTGATTTCCACCCCGACGTGCTTCGCCTGTTCGACCAATACGTGCATGGCGCCCTGGACCGCAGGGCCTTCTTGCAAAAGGCCGCCCGCTATGCCGTCGGAGGCCTGACCGCCACCGCCCTGCTTGAAAGCCTCAAGCCCAACTTCGCCTGGGCCAAGCAGGTGCCCGAGTCGGACAAGCGCATTACCACCAGCCGGCAAAAATACCCCTCGCCCCAGGGCAGCGGCACCATGAAAGGCTACCTCGCCCTGCCCGCCCAGCCTCAGGGCAAGCTTCCCGCCGTAATCGTGTATCACGAGAACCGGGGACTGAATCCCTATATTGAAGACGTCGCGCGCCGCCTGGCCGTCGAAGGCTATATCGCCTTTGCGCCCGATGCCCTGACACCGCTTGGCGGCTATCCCGGCGATGAAGACGAAGCACGAGCCCTGTTTGCCAAGCTCGACCAGGCCAAGACGCGCGAAGACCTGTTCGCCGCCGTCGACTACGTGCAGAAGCACCCCGACTACAGCGGCCGTTATGGCGCGGTAGGCTTTTGCTACGGGGGCGGCATAGTGAACAAGCTGGCCGTGCAGCGCGCCGACCTGGCCGCGGGCGTGCCCTTCTACGGCACCCAGCCCAGCGCCGAAGAAACCGCAAGCATCAAGGCGCCGCTGCTCATCCATTACGCCGAGAACGACGAGCGCGTCAATGCCGGATGGCCCGCTTTCGAACAGGCCTTGAAGGACAACAAGGTCGAATATCAGGCCTTCATCTACCCGGGCACCCAGCACGGCTTCCACAACGACACCACGCCCCGCTACGATGAAGAAGCCGCCAAGCTGGCCTGGAGCCGCACGCTGGAGTTCTTTGGCAAGCATCTGAAAGACTGATGCCCGCCTGGCGCGGGCCAAATCGCGGCCAGGTACCGCATGGCCGGGCCGCCCGACGGCGGGCGCGCTTGATACGTTGGGCCAACCCGCAACAGGGGGCCGGAATCCAGATCGCGAACGCGAGGCGGCCGCCGCCCGAAACCGCCGATCAGGACAGCTGTTCTATCGAGGGGCTGGGCGCCCCCGACCATGTAAGCCTGTAGGCCTGGGCCCGGCGCACATTGCCCACCAACGCGGGCCTGAAGCAGGCCAGGTTGGTGCCGTGGTGCCTGCGCACGCTGGGATACACCACCCCCATCGAGCCCTCTTCAAGCAGGCGCTGGGCCAGTTCTTGCGAGGCCACATAGCTGCCGGGGCTAAGGCATTCGACGAAATCGGGGGAATGGCGAAGGTCGTGGAACTGGCCGCTGAAGTCAGCCAGCAGCGCCTGGTAGCTGACGCTGTCGGAGAAATAGTCGATTTCAGCGTACTCGACCGTTTTGTGGAAAACGATTTCGGCCAGCGCGGTCTGGGCGTCGAAAGCGCAATACCAGGCGCCCCGCTCGCCCGAATTGAAGCGGCTGCCCTCGGGACGAGGGTAAGTGAAGGCCGCATTGACGATGCGAAAATTGGGCACGCCGAACACGAGCTCGTCTATGCCTATGCCGGCCAGTCCGCCGCGTTCGGCGCGCAAACGCTGGTTGGTGGCATTGTCGAGCGCGAAAAGATCGGCAAGATGGTCGGCGTCTTCGGCCAGGGGTGCCAGCACCGAGTCTTCCTGGTCGGCAAAGCGCGACGGCAGCAGGCGCACGGTATCCAGCTGCCGCACGAGCGAAACCGGGGGTAGCGTGGACATGGGCCTGGCCTTGCCGCGGCGGCCTAGATGCCGCCGCGCCGGGCGTCGAGCAGCTGCCTTACGGCCTGCATGGCGATAAGCCCGCCTTCCATCATGTATGCCAGCGGTGTGCGGCCGCCAAACAGCGCATTGCGGTTGGGCAGGTGCACCCATTGGTCGGCCAGTTCGTCGCCATACAGAATGTGCAGCGACTTGTAGATGCCCAGCAGGTACGAAATGCGCGTAAGGCGGTCGACCTCGAGCACGCGCTGAGGCTTTTTCTTCCATTCGTAGTACGAGCTGCTGGACACCCCGCCCAGCAGCACGCAGGCGTCTTCGTCGCGCAGCTTCCAGGCCTGGGCGAGCTTGAAGAAGCCCTTGAGGGCCGAGGCCGAAAGGCGCTCGCGCACCGGGCGCGCGTTAAGGTCGACGACGCTGGCGGGTTCGAAGCGGCTGAAGGGATAAGCGTAGGCGAGGCTCATAATGGACTCCGTTTATGGATATTTTATACTCCAAAATAGGAAAAGTCCATGATTTCAAGCTTTTATGCCGAAACATGCAGTTTGGATACCGCGGCGCTCTCTCACTGCAGCACCGGGGCAATATTGCAGCGCCGTCATGGGTATTTCAAGCCACATAAGGACTATGGCAAAACCTTCATCCTCCTTCCCCAGCAGAACGAGCGACCGCCAGGCCTGCAGTGTCGTTCGATTGCCTCGGGCGGGCGTCAAAGAATCTCGTCCACCGCCTCGATGGGCCGCCCCAGGCGCGTGCCCTTTTCGGTCACGACGAAGGGCCTGTTGATAAGAATGGGATGGGCCGCCATGGCGTCCAGCAACTGCGCATCGCTCGCCCCCTCCAGGCCCAGCTCTGCATAAGCCGCCTCTTTGACGCGCACCGCCTCGCGCGGCGTCAGGCCGGCGTCGGAAATCAGCTTTGCAAGCTGGTCGCGGCTGGGCGGCGTCTTCAGGTATTCGATGATTTCGGGCTCGCGGCCGGCCGCGCGCAGTCGTTCAAGCGTGTTGCGCGACGTGCTGCAGCGGGGATTGTGATAGATGGTGGTCATGGTCATTTCCTATGTACTCCCGGTGAAAATCACTGCAAAGTGTGCATTGATTCTATACGACGCCGCGGGCGCAACATTCAGCAAAGCTTCGCGGGTCCCGCCGTTACTGGCTTCTTGCCATGCCGTGCGCGCTGTAATACCCTTTTTCAGCTTGTATGTGCTTCAATTATCCAAGCTTCAAATAAATATACGGAGACAATGAATGGAGTTGACGCTGCTGATCGAGCTGGCGCTTAACGGCCTGCAGTTCGGCTTGATGCTGTTCCTGCTGGCGGCGGGCCTGACCCTGGTGTTCGGCATCATGGATTTCATCAACCTCGCCCATGGCTCGCTGTACATGCTGGGCGCCTACTTCGCGGCCTCGTTCATCATGGCCACCGACTCGTTCTGGCTGGGCCTGGCGCTGGCCGTGGCGGCCACCATGGTGGCCGGCGTCATCCTTGAAGTGCTGGTCTTTCGGCGCCTGTACCAGCGCAACCACATGTCGCAGGTGCTGGCCACCTTCGCCCTCATCCTGATCTTCAACGAGGGTGCGCGCATGGTCTGGGGCGAACAGCCGTTAAGGCTGAACGCGCCCGAGATCTTCTCGGAGCCGGTGCAAATACTGCCCGGCCTCTCGTATTCGTCCTTCCGCCTGTTCATCATCGCCACCGGCCTGGCCGTCGCCGCGGTGCTGTATGTGCTGGTCAGCAAAACGCGCCTGGGCATGCGCGTGCGCGCCGGTGCGTCCAACCGCGAAATGGCCACGGCCATGGGCGTGAACATCAAGACCATCTTCACCCTGCTGTTCGCCTTCGGTGCAGCGCTATGCGCCATCGCCGGCGCCCTGCTGGGCACCATACTGTCGGTACAGGTGGGCATGGGCGAAAGCATACTCATCCTGGCCTTCGTGGTGATTGTCGTCGGAGGCATAGGCTCGATCAGGGGGGCGCTGATCGGCTCGATACTGGTTGGCTGCGTCGACACGCTCAGCCGCACGCTGCTGCCTTCTTTGCTGCATGCCATCATGCCGGCGGCCGTGGCGTCGAGCCTCGGGCCCGCGCTGGCGTCCATATTGATCTACCTGCTCATGGCCGGGGTGCTGTTCTTCAAGCCCGAAGGCCTGTTTCCCGCCCGCAGCTAAGGAGCCCGCATGCACAGCACTTTGCATCATCGCCTTTCGGGCCCCTGGATCGCCGCCCTGCTCATCGCGCTGCTGGCCTTTCCGCCCGTGGCCGCCTGGTTCGGCCAAGAGTTCTACATCAGCTTCGGCTCCCGCCTCATTATCTTTGCCCTCGTGGCCTCCAGCCTCAACCTCATTCTGGGCTTCGGCGGAATGGTCAGCCTGGGCCATGCCGCCTACTTCGGCGCGGGCGCCTACGTGGTCGCCATACTGATGTACCACGACCTGCCCTCGGCCTGGCTCAGCTGGCCGGCCGCCGTTCTGGTGGGCGCCGTGCTGGCTTTCCTCATCGGCCTGGTCTGCCTGCGCACCCGGGGCGTGTATTTCATCATGATCACGCTGGCGTTCGCCCAGATGACCTACTACATTTTTGTCTCGCTGCGCAGTTATGGCGGCGATGACGGCCTGGCCATCATGCAGCGGTCCCAGCTGGGCATCGATCTTTCGTCCGACACGGTGTTCTATTACGTGTGCCTGGCCCTTACCGTGGCCGTGCTCTTCCTGATGCATCGTCTCGTCAATGCGCGCTTCGGCCGAGTGCTGCAAGGCATACGCGAGAACGAAACCCGCATGCAAGCCATAGGCTACCCCGTGTTTCGCTTCAAGCTGGCCGCCTTCGTGATTGCCGGCGCAATCGCCGCCCTGGGGGGTGCTCTTTTCGCCAACCAGAACTACATGGCCAGCCCCAGCCAGCTGCACTGGATGCAGTCGGGCACGCTGATGGTCATGGTACTGGTGGGCGGGCTGGGCTACTTCTTCGGCGGCGTCATCGGCGCCGTTACGCTGCTGGTGCTCGAAGAGATCCTCATGGCCTACACCACGCACTGGGCCTTCATATTGGGCTTTGTCCTGCTGGCCATCGTGCTGTTTTTGCCCAACGGGCTGGCCAGCCTGGCCCTGCGCCGCCCGCGCAGGGCCGACGCCCCCACCGGAGACAAGCCATGACGCCCCTGCTCGAACTGCGTGGCCTGGTGCGCCGCTACGGCGGCCTGGTGGCCACGGACCACCTCGACCTGGCCGTGGCCGAGGGCGAGATGCATGCCATCATCGGCCCCAACGGCGCCGGCAAGACCACCCTCATCCACCAGATCTCGGGCGGCCTCGCCCCAGACGAAGGAAGCATCGTGTTCCACGGCCAGGACATCACCGCCCTGCCCATGAACGAACGGGTAAGGCTGGGCCTGGCACGCTCTTACCAGATCACCAACATCTTCCGCCAGTGCACAGTGCTCGACAACCTGGCCTTGGCGGTACAGGCACGCCATGGCTCCAGCATGCGATTCTGGCGCGCCGCCATCAGCGAATCGGCCTTGTTCGACGAAGCCCGCGCACTGGCCCACAAGATCGGGCTCGACCGTCGCCTGGAAGCGCCGGCCGGCAGCCTGGCGCACGGTGAGCAGCGCATGCTCGAGGTCGGCCTGGCCCTGGCCACCCGTCCGCGCATGCTGCTGCTGGACGAGCCCATGGCGGGCATGGGCCCCAAAGAGTCGCGCAGTCTCATGCCTCTCATCCAGTCGCTGGGCCAGGAGCTTACCGTGCTGCTGGTCGAGCACGACATGGAGACCGTTTTCCAGCTTGCCGATCGCATTTCGGTGCTGGTGTCGGGCCGCGTCATCGCCACCGGCACCCCCGGCGAAATCCGCCACAACGCCGAAGTACGCAAGGCCTATCTGGGCGACGAGGTAAGCGCATGAACCCGCTGCTTGAAGTAAAAGCCATCGAAACCGCCTACGGCAGCAGCAAGGTGTTGTTCGGCATCGACCTGGCCATCGAGGCCGGCGAAACCGCCACCCTGCTGGGGCGCAACGGCATGGGCAAGACCACCACGGTGCGCTCGGTGCTGGGCCTTGCCCGCATTCAGGGCGGCAGCATACACTTTGACGGCCACGACATCGGACGCTGGAGCGCCGACCGCATCGCTCGCCTGGGCGTGGCCGTGGTGCCCGAAGGCAGGCACATCTTTCCCAACCTCTCGGTACGAGAGAACCTGGTCGCCTTCGCCGGCAACCGCAGCGGCGCCGCCGAGCCTTGGACGCTCGAGCGCATCTATGCGCTGTTTCCGCGGCTGCAAGAGCGGGCCGGAAACATGGGCAACCAGTTGTCGGGCGGCGAACAGCAGATGCTGGCCATTGGCCGGGCGCTGATGACCAATCCCAAGCTGCTGATCCTTGACGAAGCCACCGAGGGCCTGGCCCCGCTCATCCGCGAAGAAATCTGGCAATGCCTGGCCCAGCTCAAGGCGCTGGGCCAGACCACCCTGGTCATCGACAAATACGTGCAGCGGCTGATCGAGCTGGCCGACCGGCACACCATCATCGAACGCGGCCAGGTCGTATGGAGTGGCGATTCCGACACCCTGCGACAATCGCCCGACGTGTGGGAACGATACATCGGTGTCTGAAGCATGTGTGCAGTGCCATTGGCAGCCAGCCCGTGCCGGAGCAAGTCGCCCGCTGGCGTTCTGCTGTGCTAGGTTTGCGAATCCCAGCAAGCCACAAATGCAAGCCGCCGTGGGCGATGCCGTTCAGGACGGGCGTTGGAGGGCGCTGCCACAAACCGCCCGACCGCCCGACCGCCCGGCCTGAACGGCATCGCCTGCGGTGGCGCTAAAGAACCCAGATAGTGGCGGTTCCTGCTATCGCTGCAACGTCTGCAGCGGCGTGCGCCCGTAGCGCTGCCGATAGCGGGTACAGAAACGCCCCAGATGGGTAAACCCCCAGCGCAGGGCGATATCGGTAACCCGGGTGCCCGGCGCGGCGGCCAGCAGCTCGGCATGCGCCTGGGCCATGCGCTGCTCGCGTACGTAGACCATGGGCGAAACGCCGTGCTGCTCTTTGAACGCCGCACACAGGCTGCGTACGCTTGAGCCCCCCGCCTGGGCAATGCCCGCCAGGTCGAGGGCTTCTTGCAGGTGCTCGCGGATGTATTCTTCGGCCATGCGCACATTGCGCCTGGCCGCGCCCGAGCGCCGCTGCAGCAGCTCGGAATAATTATGGCGCTGGCACAGCAGCAGGTGCTGAATGAGGGTTTCTTCCTGGGCCTTGACCCATTTTGAAGGCGGCGCCGCGCCCGGCGCCTGAAACCAGCTGAGCAAGGCGCCTATTTGATGTTGCCACGACCTGCCCTGCGGCGTGTCCAGCGCAAACTGCGGGCAGAACTCGACCGGCTGGTCGAGCTGGGCGCCCAGCAAGGTGCTACAGGACGCTTCGACGCGTTCGCGCGGCACCTTCAGCAGCAGCTGTTCGCAGCCTTCGCTCCAGTCGAGCCGCAGCGGCAAGGTAGGCGAGATAAGCGCGCCCGTGCGGGAATCGGCCGACACGACCGAGTCGCCCACCGCGATGCGCGCCGAACCTTCGAGCGGCACCTGGAACAGCAGAAAATGCCGTAGCTCGCCCGGGGCGATGTGCACAGCGGCGCCATAGCGCAGCACGAACAGCGAGACCTCGCCCAACTGCAGGTGGCGCAGGAAGGAATCGACCTTGCCGGATCGCCAGACCAAGTCATGCTCTTTGAGCGCCCCCGCGGTGGCCAGCTTGGCCTCTTGCGGATCGCGGGAAGCAAACAGCGGTGGTGCGTCGTACAGCGGGGCCAAGCCCCCTCTAAACCATGGTTCCATCGTACGGCTCCTGGCGCGGATGACGGTTGATAGGCAAATGTTGCACGAGCTGGCTGAAAATTGCCAGAAAGGGATATCCCCACCCATCCCTTCCCCAACATCATATAGGGAAGCTCCGAACAAGCGGCATCCATGCAAACGCCCGCCGCGCCAAACGTTCAGGGCCCCCCTGGTTACGACCTATAAAAAAATGGAGACAAGCATATGAAACCGGCCACTCTGAAGCTGGGCACCCTCGCCGCCGCCTTGTGCGCAGCCGCCCTGAGCCTTTCACCCGCCCACGCAGCCGATTCGATCAAGGTGGGCTTCCTTTCCACTTTATCCGGCCCCGGAGGCGCCCTGGGCATCGACATACGCGACGGCTTCCAGCTGGCGCTCAAGCATGCCGGCGGCAAGCTTGGAGGCCTCGACACTGAAGTCATCGTGGTGGACGACCAGCAAAAGGCCGACGTCGGGCGCCAGGCCACCGACCGCCTCATCAAGCGCGATCACGTCGACGTCATGACCGGCATGGTGTTCTCGAATGTGCTGCTGCCCCTGATGCCCAGCATATTAAGCAGCGATACCGTCTACATTTCGACCAATACCGGCCCCGAAGACTATGCCGGCAAAAACTGCAACAAGAACTTCTTCGTGGTTTCATGGCAGAACGAAGACATTCCTGCCGCCATGGGCAAGTATGTATCCGAGCAGCAGCACAAAAGCGTATTCCTGATCGCTCCCAACTACCCGGGCGGCCGCGAATCCATCGGCGGCTTCAAGCGCCTGTACAAAGGCAAGATCGCCGACGAGGTGTATGTCAAGCTCGGGCAGCTGGATTATTCGGCCGAACTGGCGCAGGCCCGGGCCTCGGGGGCCGACTCTGTGTTCTTCTTCCTGCCTGGGGGCATGGGCATCAGCTTCATCAAGCAGCTCGAAGGCTCCGGCCTGGCCAAGAACATGAAGATCTACATGCCCGGATTCTCTGGCGACCAGGACACCATCAAGGCGGTGGGCGAGCCCATGCTGGGCACCTTTAATTCGTCGCAGTGGTCTCCCGACCTGGACAACCCGCAAAACCAGAAGTTCGTCGCCGACTTCGAGAAAGAGTACGGCCGCATTCCCACCCTTTATGCCTCTCAGGGCTACGACGCGGCCATGCTGCTCGACTCTGCCGTGCGCGACGTCAAGGGCAACATCGAAGACAAGGACGCCTTCCGCCAAGCGCTCAAGGCGGCCAATTTCAAGTCGGTGCGGGGCGACTTCAAGTTCAACACCAACCAGTACCCCATCCAGGACTACTACCTGCGCGAAGTCGTCAAGGACGGCCAGGGGCGCATTACCAACAAAAAGGTCAGCACCATTCTGGAGGACTACCACGACCCCTTCGCAGCCGAATGCAAGATGGGGCAGTCATAGCAGGAGCAACACACCATGTCTTACAGCAACGAAAGCATTGCCGGGCTCGTACGTCCCGACAGCGTGCACAAGTCGGTGTATACCGACCCCGAGATCTTCCAGCTGGAAATGGACCGCATATACGGCCATGCCTGGATATACGCCGGCCACGAAAGCCAGGTGCCCAAGGTGGGCGATTACCACACCACCCGCATCGGCGACCAGGACGTGATCATGGTGCGCGGCGTCGACAACAAGGTGCACGTGCTGTACAACCGATGTCCGCACAAGGGAGCCATGCTGGTCGCGCGGGGCGACGGCAATGCGGGCAAGTTCTTCCGCTGCCCCTACCATGCCTGGACGTTCAAGCTCGACGGCAGCCATCTGGCCGCGCCCATAAGGCGCGGCTTCGAAGGCACCCGCTTCGATCCGGCCTCGCCCGAGTTCTCGATGCGGGCCCTGGCCCGGGTCGAGAACTACCGCGGCTTTGTGTTCGCCAGCCAGGCCGCCGAAGGGCCGTCGCTAAGCGATTTCCTGGGCGGCGTACGCTCGTCCATCGACAATCTGTGCGACCGCTCTCCCGAGGGCGAAGTCGAAGTGGCAGGCGGCGTGTTCAAGGTAATGCAGCCCTCTAACTGGAAGGTGTTCTACGAGAACCTGCATGACACCATGCACGCCAACGTCACGCACGAATCTTCGTACACCTCGGCGCGCGAACAGGCCGAGGCCTATGGCAGCATGCCGCTCGAGCTGCACATCATGGACGGCAACGGCGAACCCTACGACTTCTGGGAGAAGCTTTCGCTCATGGCCTTTGACTATGGCCACGGCTATATGGAAGGCATCTTCAACCCCGGCGCCATCGAAACCGACCCGGTCACCCGCTCGCATTTCGAATCGCTCGAGGCCGCCTACGGACGCGAGCGCGCCCTGGCCATTCTGGGCGAAAACCGCCACAACACCATCATCTATGGCAGCGGGTCGCCGCACACGGTGTTCCAGCAGTTTCGGGTAATAAGGCCCATATCGGTAGACCGCACCATGGTCGAAATCCAGACCTTCCGGCTCAAGGGCGCGCCCGAGGCGATCTTCAAGCGCGGGCTGATGTACGCCAACCTCATCAACTCGCCCTCTTCCAACGTGATGCCCGACGACATCGAGCTGTACGGCCGGTGCCAGCAGGGCAACCAGACACGCGGCGGCGACTGGGTCAGCCAGCACCGCTACGCCGGCACCGACAAGCCCATCGAGGGCGGCATGACCTCGATCAACGGCACCAGCGAGCTACCCATGCGCAACCAGTTCCAGGCCTGGAAGCAATACATGCTGGGCGAGATATAAGGAGCTCTTCATCATGCTATTCGACATCGACTTCGACGTATCGACCGACGAGAAAAAAGACATCACCGTCCCGCTCGAAACCCACCACCGCGTGCAGCAGTTCATCTACAACGAGGCGCGCCTGCTCGATGAGCGCCAATGGCAGCGCTGGCTCGACCTCTGGACCGAAGACGGCATGTACTGGATTCCCCAGCAGCATGGCCAGGCAAGCCCCTTCGACCATATTTCGCTCTGTTGGGACAACGGCATGCTGCGCGAACTGCGCATGCGCACGCTTGAAAACCCGCGCAACTGGGCCCAGCAGCCCATTACCCATACCAGCCGTGTGGTCGGCAGCGTCATGATAGACGGCACCGATGCCGACGGTTGCCTGATCGTGCGCTCAGCCTTCCACCTGACGGAATGGCGCAAGGACGCCCTGCGCCACATGGCGGGCTCTTACATACACAAGCTGGTTGCGCACGACGACAGCTGGCGCATCAGGCTCAAGCAGGTGAACCTCGTCAATTGCGACGACGTCCACAGCGCCATCCAGGTGTACATATGAATCGTCCCCCACCGGGCGCCGGCACCGCGCTGCTTGCGCTGCATTATCAGAACGATGTCCTGCACCCCGAGGGCAAGATACGCGTGGGCCTGGCGGCCGACAGCCCGACGCGCGACCGGCTGGTGGCGGCCGCCGAAGCCTTGTTGAATCGCGCCCGGGCGCGCGCCATGCCCATTGTCCACGTGCGCGTGGCCTACCGTGAAGACGGCGCCGACATCATCACCAACGCGCCCATATTCCGCAACGTCGCCAAGATCGGAGCGGTACAAGAGGGTAGCTGGGGCGCCCAGTTCTACTCCAGCCTGGCGCCCATGGTGGACAACGGCCGCGAGTTCGTCGTCAAGCACTCGCGCATCAACGCCTTCTTCGGATCCCAGCTTGAAGAAATCCTGCGGGTGCTGGGCGTATCGCGGTTGTTGGTAGCGGGCGTGGCCACGCACTCAGTGGTCGAAAGCACGGTGCGCCATGCGGTGGACATGGGCTTCGAAGCCAGCGTTGCGGCCGACGCCTGTTCGGCCGCCGACCCGGCCGTTCACCGGGCCTCGCTGCACAGCATGAGCCTGATCGCGCAAATACTCGACACCGAGGCGCTGGAGCGCAGCTACCCCCTGGCCTGAACAAACAGGCGTCCTTCCCCTTTTTACCTTTCAGGACCGAATCAATGAGCTCTTCCCGCCCACCCGTCGATCTTGCCGGCAAAGCCGCCATCATCACCGGCAGCTCCCAGGGCCTGGGCGCCGACATCGCCCGGGTGCTGGCTCGTTGCGGCGCCTCGGTGGTGATTGTGGGCCGCAACGCCGACAAGGGAGACGCACTGGTCGGCGAGCTGCGCAGCCAGGGTGCGGAAGCCCTGTATTGCCCCACCGACATCCAGCAGGACGAAGACATCGATCGCTGCATACAGCAGACACTGCATGCCTTCGGCCGGCTCGATGTTCTGGTGAACAACGCCTGCGTCTATGAGGACGAAGGCCTGGATTCCACGCGCGCGCAGTGGCACCACACGCTGGGCGTCAACCTGGTGTCGGCCGCCATCTTCGCCCAGAAGGCCTGCGTCCACATGAAGCCGGGCGGCGCCATCATCAACCTGGGCAGCACGGGCGGCAAATTCGGCGCGGCCGGCCGCGCGCTCTACCCCGCCTCCAAGGCCGCCATGCTGCAGTTCACCAAGAACCTTGCCGTTACGCTGGCCCCGGACGGCCTGCGCGCCGTCGCCGTGTCGCCCGCCTGGACATGGTCGCCCTCGGTCGAACGCTTCAGCAACGGTTCGCGCGAAGACGCCGACCAGGTCGCGGCGGCCCTTCACCCGCTGGGCCGCGTGGGCGACGGCGCCGAAATCGGCAATGCCGTCGCCTTCATGGCCAGCGATGCGGCGTCATGGATCACCGGCGTCGACATCCCGGTGGACGGCGGCTTTTCCATCCTGGGACCGGACCAGGGCAAATCGCCCCGATGGTGGTTCGAAAAACTGCTCAAAGAACAGGCATGACGGCTTGGCGGCAAGCCGCCCCGTAGAAGCCGGCCCTCTGGGCCCATCCAACATCGCACCGAGCGGCGGCCACGTTGCCGCCGGCCCTGCCCGCTGTTAAAGTAAACAATCGGCTCCGTCGGCGCTGCGCAATCAAATCGCGGCGCCCCGGCCTATGGTGTTTTATTTGCGGTGGGCATCATGACTTCGCTACATTCCTTTCAGGCCCGGTCCATCACCGGCGAACCCGTCGACCTTTCAGACTTCGAGGGCCAGGTCGCACTGGTCGTCAACGTGGCTTCCAAGTGCGGCTTTACCCCGCAATACGAGGGCCTCGAGTCTCTGTACAACGACTACAAAGCGCGCGGCTTTGCCGTGCTTGGCTTTCCCTGCAACCAGTTTGGCGGGCAAGAGCCCGGCAACAGCGTCGACATCCTTACATTCTGCTCTACCGTGTACAAGGCCAGCTTCCCGCTGTTCGAAAAAATAGACGTCAACGGCGCGCATGCGCATCCCCTGTACAACTGGCTCAAAGAAGAAAAAAGCGGTGTGCTCGGAACCCAGGCCATCAAGTGGAACTTCACCAAATTTCTCGTCGGTCGCGACGGCCAGGTCATACAGCGCTATGGGTCTTCGACCACGCCCGACGAATTGCGCGCCGACATCGAAAAGGCGCTTGCCTGAAACCCAAGCTTCAACCTCAAGGAAACCCATGATCGATCTTTATTACTGGACCACGCCTAACGGGCACAAAATGACCATGTTCCTCGAAGAGGCCGGCCTGCCCTACAAGGTGCTGCCCATCAACATCAGCAAGGGCGAGCAGTTTCAGCCGCACTTTCTCAAGATCGCGCCCAACAACCGCATACCGGCGATGGTCGACCACGCGCCGGCCGACGGCGGCGAACCCATCGCCATGTTCGAATCGGGCGCCATGCTGGTCTACCTGGCCGAAAAAACCGGCCGCTTCCTGCCCGCCGACATTCGGGAGCGTGCCCAGGTAATGCAGTGGCTGTTCTGGCAAATGGGCGGCCTGGGCCCCATGGCGGGCCAGAACCACCACTTCGGCACTTATGCGCCCGAAAAAATCCAGTACGCCATCGATCGCTATGTGGGTGAAACAGGTCGCCTGTACGGCGTGCTCAACAAGCACCTGGCCGGCCGCGAATTCATCGCAAGCGAATACTCCATCGCCGACATGGCGTGCTATCCGTGGATCGTGTCCCACGAAAGGCAAAACCAGAACCTCAACGACTTTCCCCACCTGAAGCGCTGGTTCGAGGCCATTGCCGCCCGCCCGGCCACAGTCCGCGCCTACGAAGTGGCCAAAACCGTCAATAGCCAGCCCACCGTGCACGACGAAGAAGCCCGCAAGATCCTGTTCGGCCAGAACGCCCAGACGGTGCGCTAAGCCATGCCGCATATGCCGCCCATTCTCGCCCGCCTTCCGCTGCGCACCGCATTCGTGGCCGTGTGCACCGCCATGCTGGCCGCCTGCGCCAGTGGTCCGCGCGACAACATCACGCTGATCCCGGCCGACCAGATCGCCCAGGAAAGCAGCAAAGAAGGCCTTTTCACGCAGCCGCTCAAGTACAAGCACAGCAAGCCCGACTGCAAGGGCGAATGCCCGCAGATCGAGGTCGATTCCCTGGTCTTTCCGGGGGTGCCCATACTGACAGAACTGGTCGACCACGCGCTGGCGGTCATGACGGGCACCAGCACCGACCACCCGCAGCCCTATGACACCATCCGGCAATACGAAGAGTATTTCTGGCAAACGGCCGCGCCGCGCGATTCAACGATGTTCTCGGCCAAGGCGCGCTATCGCAACCAGCACCTGACTGTAATCGAACTGAACACCTGGCAGTACTTTACGGGCGCAGCCCATGGCATTTCAGCCACGCAGTTCCTGAACTGGGACAATAATTCGGGCAAGGTGCTGGGCATGGCCGACATTCTGCAGCCCGGCGTCCACGATCGGTACGAGCAGGCGCTGCGGGCGGCCCATGGGCGCTGGCTGGCATCGAACCCCGACGCGCAGCGCGATCGGGCGGGCTACGACCGGCTCTGGCCCTTCCAGCCCAGCGACAATTTTGCGCTGACCGACGCGGGGCTGGTGGTGAAGTACGATTCTTATCAGCTGGCGCCGTATTCGCATGGGCAGCCCGAGCTTACTATTCCATATGGCGAGCTGCAGGGCATACTGAAGCCGGAATTCATGCCGGCCTAGAAGCAACCGGCGCGGTTCGTATGGTTTCGAACCATCGAACCGCCCTTTCGGCGGCCGTGCGCGGCGCGTCGTCCATAATGCTTGCCACGGTCTGGATCGATAGCTCGCGTCTCCAGGCCGCCTCGGCCCGACGCATGGCCGAGGTTATGGCGCACGGCCTGCGGCACTCGCTGGCGGGCGAAGCGCCGTCTCCGGTACGGCGGATTTCGGTGCAGCGAAACACCGCCTCGGGCCCTTCTATTGCATCGACCACCTGCAACAGGGTGATTTTGTCAGGCGAACGGGCAAGCCTGAACCCGCCCTTGGGCCCTGCCGAAGAAACCAGAATGCCTGCGCGGGCCAGGGCCTGCAATGTCTTGTTGAGATACGCCGCCGGCAAGCCGAATTTCGCTGCCAGCTTTGCAGTGGAAATGACTTCGTTCTGGCCTATCCATCCCAGCGCCACGCAACAGTGCAGCCCCCACTCCACGCCTTCGTTCATCCGCATAATAATTTAATCCTCATACCTCATAATCTGGATTATATATGTCCAGATTTTTGTTGACTAGCTTTCTCCGCCGCCCTAGAATTCAATCATTAATCTAGATAATAAACATCCAGATTAAAAATAGTGCAGCCACAAACAATCAATACAAGGTTCGCAGCCCCTTCGGGTGGAACAAGGAGACAGCATGAGACAGCATTTCTTGAAAACAATCGTCGCAACCGGCCTGGGCCTGTCCATGGCACTGGTCCAGGCCGCCCCTGCCGAGGAAAACCGCGACGAGCTGAAGATCGGCTTCATGGGCGTGTTTTCCGGCGGCCAGGCCGCCCTGGGGCAGGACTCGTACGACGGATTCATGCTTTATCTCAAGAACAACGGCGGCAAGCTGGGCAATCGCCCCGTGGACGTGCTTAAGGCCGACGCCCAGATCAAGCCCGTAGTCGGCGTGCAGCAGGCGAAACGGCTTATCGGCAAAGACGGCGTGCCTATTGTCGTCGGCGTCACCTTCTCCAACGTGATGCTTGCCGTGCATGGGCCGATCACCAAAAAAGAAGTGTTCCTGATAGGCACGAACGCCGGTCCCAGCCAGATAGCCGGCAAGGAGTGCTCGCCCTACTTCTTCAGCACCTCGTACCAGAATGACCAGAAGGCCGAGAGCATGGGCAGCTACGCCAAGTCGCAAGGGTACAAAAGAATCATCACCATGGTGCCCAACTACCAATCGGGTTTCGACTTTGTCAGCGGCTTCAAGCGCTACTACCAGGCTCCGCTGCTCGACGAGATCTACACGCCGCTCGATCAACAGGACTTCTCGGCCGAACTGGCCAAGATCGCCTCCGAACAGCCCGACGCCGTCTATGTCTTCTACCCTGGCGGGCTGGGCGTGAACTTCTTGCGGCAATACCAGCAGGCCGGCCTGTTGGGCAAGATTCCGGTCCTGTCCACCTCGACGACCGACGCCATCAATCTTCCCGCCCAGCGCGACAGCGCCCTGGGCGTCGTCACCAGCCCCGTCTGGGGGCCCGACCTTGACAATGCCGCCAACAAGAAATTCGTGGCCGAGTTCGAGAAGGAATACAAGCGCATCCCCTCTGATTTTGCCGCGCAGAGCTATGACGGAGCGCAACTGCTCGATTCGGCCATAAAGAAGGTCAAGGGCCACGTCGAAGACAAGGCCGCCTTCATGGCGGCGCTGAAGCAAGCCGACTTCCCGTCGGTGCGCGGCGACTTCAAGTTCGGCAACAACAACTTCCCCATCCAGGACTTGTCCATATTTGAAGTCGTCAAGGACGATCAGGGCCGGTTCAACCTCAAGAAAATCGCCACTCCGCTCAAGGCGCAGCAAGACGCCTACCACCAAGATTGCCCAATGCAATAAACGACAGGCGTACTGAGAAATGGACCTACAACTTCTGGCAACGCAAATTCTCAATGGCGTGCAGCTGGGTGTCCTGCTGTTCCTGCTGTCGGCGGGACTGACACTTATCTTCGGCATCATGAATTTCGTCAACCTGGCACATGGCTCGCTGTACATGATGGGAGCCTACGTGGCGGCGGCCGTCTTCAACACATACGGCTCCTTCGTGCTTGCCCTGCTGGCGGCCGTCCCGGCCGCGATCCTGATCGGCATCATCCTGGATCGCGTCGTGCTGGCGGGGCTTTACTCTCGAGAGCACCTGGATCAGGTGCTTGCCACCTTCGGACTGATCCTGGTATTCAACGAAATCGTGCGCTATCTGTGGGGATCGGCCCCGATCTATATCAATGCGCCGCAGGCATTGCGCGGCACCCTGGAATTTTTCGGTTTCGAATACCCCTCTTACCGCATCTTCATCATCGCCGTGGGCCTGTTGTGCGGGCTTGGGCTGTACCTCCTCATCAACAAGACCCGGGTCGGCATGCTCATACGGGCCGGAGCTGCCGACGCCGAAATGGTCGACGCCATGGGCACCAATATACGCAGGCTCAATACCCTGATCTTCGGGCTGGGAGCGGGCCTGGCCGGGCTCGGCGGCGTCATGGCCGGCCCCATCCTGTCGGTACAGCCGGGCATGGGCGAGCCCATACTCATCCTTACCCTGGTCGTCATCGTCACGGGCGGCATCGGTTCGATACGCGGGGCGTTCTACGGGGCGCTTATCGTCGGCCTGGTCGACACGCTGGGCCGCGCCTTCATGCCGGCCGCCTTCAACGAGCTGCTGGCGAAGTCCCTGGCCCAGGCGGCGGGCCCCGCCGTGGCCTCCATGCTGATCTATCTACTCATGGCGTTTGTGCTGGCCATCCGGCCGCACGGGCTATTTCCAGTCAGGAACGGGTGAACTCATGCTCTCTGAACAAACACGTCAGGCACTGCCGCTGAACGGCATCGGCGCTCGCCCGCCACACGACACGATCGCCAGGGCGGCGGACGCACTGCACACGAGCCGCATTCGCGAACTGCTGCCCATCACGGCGATATTCCTCGCTCTTGTCCTGGTTCCCGTGGTGTCGCTATTCCTGGGCCACACCTATTACCTGGACCTGGTCTCGCGCGCCATGATCCTGGGCCTGGCCGCCATGGGGCTGAACCTCATTCTCGGCTACGGCGGCATGGTCAGTTTCGGGCATGCGCTATACCTGGGAATCGGCGCCTACGCCGTGGGCATGCTTTCCACCCATGGCGTAGAGTCGGCCTTGACCCAGCTTGCGGTGGCCATTGCCGTCGGCACGATCGTGTCCTACCTGATCGGCTACATCTGCCTCAAGGTCGACGGCATGGGCTTCATCATGATCACGCTGGCCTTCGCGCAGATGTTCTATTACCTTGCCATCAGCCTGAAGCAATATGGCGGGGACGACGGTTTGCCGATTGCCGCAAGAAGCACCCTACCGGGCATGGATCTCGAGAATCCCTACCAGTTCTATCTGCTGGTACTGGCGATACTCGCGGCGGCGGCCTATCTTCTGTATCGGCTCGTCCACTCGCGGTTCGGCACCGTGATCCGCGGCTGCAAGCAGAACACACGCCGCATGTACGCCCTGGGCTTCCCGGCCAGCCGCTACAAGCTGTTCGCCTATGTCATCTCGGCCCAGATCTCGGTGCTGGCCGGTGTGCTGCTTGCCAATCTCGCCTTGTTCGCCGCGCCTTCCTACATGAGCTGGACGCTCTCGGGCGATCTGATACTGATGTGCGTGCTGGGCGGCCTCGGAACGCTGCTGGGTCCGTTGATAGGCGCCATCGCTTTCGTGGGGCTCGAAGAGTTCCTGTCCACCATGCCCATCGACCTGGGCAACGCGACGGAGCTCATCACCACGCACTGGCTCGGCTTCTTCGGGGTATTCATCGTACTTGTCGTCCTGTTCCTGAGGCGCGGCCTATATGGTTCGTTCACGGCAAAGGGAGCGCGCCATGACTGAAATCCTGCAGGTGAACAAGCTGGTAAAGCACTATGGCGCCCTCAAGGCGACCAACGACCTGAACCTGACGCTGATGGAGGGCGAGCTGCACGGCGTCATCGGCCCCAACGGCGCGGGAAAGACAACCTTCATCCACCAGCTTACCGGAGAAGTCTTGCCCGACCGGGGGCGAATCGTCTTCGACGGCATGGATATCACCCGCGAGACGGTCGACGCGCGCGCCCTGCTCGGCATTGGCCGCTCTTATCAGATCACGTCGATATTCAAGGATTTCTCTGTCCTGGAAAACGTCATGCTCGCGGTTCAGGCCCGCCTCGGCTCCAGCTTCAGGTTCTGGTCGCCGGTGCGCAGCGACAAAGCGCTTTACGAGCCCGCCTATCAGGCCCTGCATGAAGTCGACCTGGTGCAATCGGCCCATCGCCGCGCAGGGTCGCTGGGCTACGGAGAGATGCGGCAACTGGAAATCGCCATGACGCTCGGCATGCGGCCCCGGGTTCTGCTGCTTGATGAACCCATGGCGGGAATGAGCAAGCAAGAGTCCGCACGCCTGGTGGAGCTTCTGCAGCGCCTGAAGGGCGACTACAGCATCGTGCTCGTCGAGCACGACATGGACGCCGTCTTCGCCCTGGCCGACCGCATAAGCGTGCTGCTGTATGGCTCGGCCATTGCCTGCGGCACCCCGCAGCAAATACAAGAGAACCCGGAAGTCCGGAACGCCTATCTCGGAGACGACGATGAATTCTGAACAGGCCAGGCCCGCTGCCGCGCCGCAACCGCCGCTATTGCAATTGAACAGCGTCGAAACTTCCTACGGCGACAGCAAGGTGCTGTTCGGCGTCAACCTGGAAATCGAGGCCGGCCAATGTGTTGCCCTGCTGGGACGAAACGGCATGGGGAAATCAACAACCGTCAAAACCATCATGGGCCTGCAGCCCTGCATGCAAGGACACGTCAAGCTGCGCGGCTCCAGCCTGAACCGGCTCAGGCCCCACCAGATCGCGCACGCCGGCATTGGACTGGTGCCCGAAGGCAGGCGCGTATTCCCCAACCTGTCCGTCCGGGAAAACCTGGTGGCGACCGCCCGGCAATCAGGCCGCGCCGGTCCCGCATGGTCGCTGGGCGACATCTATGCCCTGTTTCCGCGCCTGCAAGAACGCGAACATCACCTGGGATGCAATCTTTCGGGCGGCGAGCAGCAAATGCTGGCCATCGGGCGCGCGCTCATGACCAATCCAGAGCTCCTCATCCTGGACGAGGCGACCGAAGGCCTGGCCCCCATTGTTCGCAAGGACATCTGGCGCTGCATCGTGCTGTTGAAAAGCCGCGGCCTGGCGCTGCTGGTCATCGACAAGAACCTGTCGGCGCTCATGCGCGTGGCAGACAGGCATTACATCCTGGAAAAAGGTGTCGTGGTATGGAGCGGCGCCTCGGAAGAACTGCATGCCAATCCGGATCTCGTTCACCACTACATCGGCATGTAGGCGAAACAACATCTGCCCGGGCCGGCCGCATCCGGCATCGGGGGCTGTGCAAGCAACAATCTCAAAGGAGTTGTCCAAATGAAGAACATCGTGGTTGTCGGCAGTGGTTTTGGAGGCCTGTGGAGTGCAATCGGGGCGGCAAGGAAACTGGATGAACTGGGTGTAGCGGCCGAAGAGGTCGGCATAACCGTCGTGGATCAAAACGATTTCCACAGCATCCGGGTCCGCAATTACGAGGAAGACCTGGAATCCACCGTCATCCCGCTGGCCAAGGTGCTTGACCCCATCGGGGTTCGTCATGTGCAAGGCACCGTCAGCGACATCGATGCAAGCGGGCAAGCGGTTACGGTCGATACTCCCGAGGGCCGCCAATACCTGGCCTACGACCGCCTCGTCTATGCCCTGGGCAGCCAATTGCGGCGCCCCTCCATTCCGGGACTGGCCGAGCACTCATTCGATATCGACACCTACCGGGCCGCCAAGCGGCTTGAGCAGCATCTTGCCGGCCTGCCCGATTCGCAGCGTGACAATCGCGACAAGTACACGGTACTGGTCGTGGGCGCCGGGCTGACCGGCATAGAACTGGCTTCGGAGCTTCCCGGCCGGCTCGAGGCCATACGGGCGGCGCACCATGGCGACGAGCCCATACGCGTGATTCTGGCCGACTCCAATTCGTCCATCGGATCGGACATGGGCGAGCAAGCCATGGCCGTCATCGAGCAGGCCATGGCGGCGCTTGCCGTGGAAACCCGCACAGATGTCACCATTACCTCCGTCGATGCCACAGGCGCCACCCTGGCCAGCGGCGAAAGAATCCCCACGCCCACCATCGTCTGGTGCGCAGGCATGCAGGCCAATGAGCTCGGAAAATTGCTTCCCGTGGAAAAAGACCGCCTGGGACGCATCGCCGTCGATGAGTTCATGCGGGTCAAGGGGCTGCAAAACGTCTTTGCCGCGGGCGATGCGGCCTGGTCCATGCTGGATGACCCCCACACCACGGTGATGTCGTGCCAGCACGGCCGGCCCATGGGTCGGTATGCCGGGCACAACGTGGCTGCCGATCTGCTGGGCAAGCCCATGCTGCCGCTGCACATCGATTGGTACACCACTGTTCTGGACCTGGGGCCCTGGGGCGCGGTGTACACCACTGGCTGGGATCGCCAGGTGATTGCTTCTGGCGAAACGGCGAAAAACACCAAGCAGACCATCAATTGCCGCAGGATCTATCCGCCGCTAAGCGGAAATCGCGCAGAGATTCTCGCATCGGCGGCTCCCCAGGTACAAAGGCCGCCCGACGTGAAGCTGGCCGATGCGGACAGCCAGACGGTGCTGGGCGCTTAGAACCGGTCGTCGTCCCGCTCGAATCGATCCAGATCGAAGTAACGAGAGGTCGAGCCCGAATCCTCTTGGGCGGAGCCGGCGGCCTGCGCATTGCCTTGCTGCCGGTTGCCGCCCTGCCCGCCGCTCGGCAAAGGCGCTTTCGCGGCGTCGTTGGGCTGTACGCGGCCCGAGGGCTGCGAAGCCGATGCGGAAGCAGCCGCGGCGCCGCCGCGGCTGGCTACCCCTCGCTGCTTGAGTGTTTTCTGCGTCAGCTCATCCAATTGGGCGGCAAGACGGGCTTCGTGCTTGCGCCGGGCCCACACAGCCGCGTCTTCCCCGCGCAGATTGCGGGCCGTCACGTCGGCCCCGGCGTTCAACAATATACGCACTACTTCCTCGCTGCCCGCGTAGGCGGCCATCATCAGGGGCGACGTGCCATCGGGCGACGGGGCGTTCACCATGGCCTTGTTGGCCAGCAGCAGTTTGACCGTGTCCGCGTGCCCCTTCGACGCCGCGTAGTGCAGCGGCGTCCAGCCCAGGCGGTTGACTTCGGCCCCCTTCTTGATGAGGGCTGCCGCGCGCTTGGTCTGGCCGACGACGGCCAGGTACATCAAGGGGGTTTCATCGTGGGCGTTCACCGCGTTCACATTGATGTTGCGATGCCGCACCAGCAAATCGTAGACGTCCCAGGCGCCGTCCTGTATGGCTTGCATGATAGAGGGCTGGCCCTCTTTGCTGACCGCATTCGGGTCTTCGCCCATGGCCAGCTGCGATTTGATCTGGTCGACCCGGTCATTGGTGATGTCTACCCACCAGTCGGCTGAAGCAGCCATGGCCTGGGTCGAAAAAGCCAGGATTATTGCGGCGAAAATCGTTTTGAGTGAATTATTCATTTCAATTAAATCAATAGGTTAATTGAATATTTTAGTAATTTACTTTAAATAAAATACTTTAAACAATTTACTTTAAGGAAATTACTTTAAATACCTTACTTGGGGAGACACTTCACGGCTGTCAATCATCCGGGCACATGGCTTAATGCCGGCTTCCCGGCCACATGGCCTCAACCCCTTCGCACTCGAAACCCAAGCCGCAAACCACATCTTACAACCCGGCACGCCGCGCGCCTGCATCTGCGCCACGATATCCGCAGTAAACTTAAACCAATTTATATAATTATCTTTCTATCTTACTGAAAAGATTGAAGAAATTATCAGTAGTCTGCCGGGCCACATCAGCCACAGGCACACCTCGCAGTTCAGCGATCTTCTCGGCCACGTGGATGACCTTGGAGGGATCATTGGTTTTGCCGCGATGCGGCACGGGGGCCAGGAAAGGCGAATCGGTTTCGATCAGCAGGCGATCCATCGGCACGCGGGTGGCCAAGTCTTGCAGATCGGTCGCCTTCTTGAAGGTGACGATGCCCGACAAAGAAATATAGAAGTTCATTTGCATGGCCGCCTGCGCCACTTCCCACGATTCGGTGAAGCAGTGCATGACGCCGCCGAATTCTTCGGCGCCCTCTTCGCGCATGATGCGCAGGGTGTCCTCGCTGGCCGAACGCGTATGGATGATGAGCGGCAGTCCGCTTTGGCGGCTGGCGCGGATGTGCGTGCGAAAACGTTCGCGCTGCCATTCCAGCGGCTCGGCGAGGCGAAAGTAATCCAGCCCCGTTTCGCCGATGGCGACCACCTTGGGATGCCGGGCCATCTCGGCCAGTTGTTCGGGCGTGGGCTCGGGCGTGTCCTCGTAGTCGGGGTGCACTCCCACCGAGGCATACAGGTGGGAATGCGGCGCCACGACGTCCATCAGGCCGGGCCATTGGGGCATGTTGACGCTGACGACCAGGGCATGGCCCACCTGGTTGCGCTTCATGTTCTCGAGGATGTCGGGCAGGTTTTCAGCCAGTTCGGGAAAATCGAGATGGCAATGCGAGTCTACGTACATGTTCAAACCGTTTCTGTGGAAGGTGCCGGGCCGCAGGCCTGGACCACGCGCTGCAACGCGGCATGCGTGAACAGCTTTGCATTGAGCGGGTGATTGGCCACGGCACGCTGCGACGCAAGCCACTTGGCCGCATCGGCCAGCCGTTCCGGGGCGGCGCGCTGCGCAATGGCCGCCAGCCCGGCCTGCTCGCCGGGGAAATAGCGGACGGGGGCCTGGAAAGCAGCCAGGGAAAGATCGACGAACAAGCGCTGCAGGGCGTCGATCCATATGGCCGGCGCCTGCTTTTCAAGCTGGTCGGCCAGCGGGCCGATGTCCGGTTCGCCGCCCTTGGCCAGGGGTGAAAGCATTTGCCTGAGCCAGGCCGGGCAGGCCTCGCTGTCGTCGCCCTGCGCCTTTTCAAGAGCAAGCAGCGGCGCGCCGCCGGCCACCGCCAGCCAAGGCTTGGGGTCGGCCAGACCTTGTTCTTGCAGCCAGGGCAGGCACTGCGCCGGCGTGGGCACGGGCAGTGGCAGGCGCCGGCAGCGCGACACCAGGGTCGGCAGCAGGCGGTCGGGCGCATCGGCGGTAAGCAGGAACACCGTATGCGCGGGCGGCTCTTCGAGCACCTTGAGCAAGGCATTGGCTGAAATGATGTTCAGCGCCTCGGCCGGATACAGCACCGCCACGCGCCAGCCGCCCCGGTGCGTGGCGGTATTGAACCAATCGTGCAGCGCCCGCAACTGCTCGACGCGGATGTCTCGCGAAGGCGCCTTGCGTGCCGTACCGCCCGCCGGCTCCACGGCGTCATCGGCGGCGTCCTCGCCCTCTTGGGCCGCGACGGCGTCGGGCCGTATCCGGCGCAGGTCGGGATGATTGCCCGAGGCCACCCACGTGCA
Source organism: Pusillimonas noertemannii (assembly GCF_003096595.1). Lineage (GTDB taxonomy): Bacteria > Pseudomonadota > Gammaproteobacteria > Burkholderiales > Burkholderiaceae_B > Pusillimonas > Pusillimonas noertemannii. The sequence continues at coordinate 58,858 of NZ_QEKO01000004.1, forward strand.
TGCCTGGCAATGCCCGCAGGCAACGCCCTGCCGGGGCGACTCGCAAAGCAGGCTGGCCGCCGCAGCCAGGGCAAAACGGTGCTTGCCTATGCCAGCCAGGCCATGAATGAGCCAGGCGTGCGCAAACCGTTCGCGGTTTTGCAGCCATGCCCCGGCGGTATCTTGCTGCCAGGGCAGGAAGCCGGGCGGCGCGCTCATGCTTTCTCTCCGGCCCGCCCTTCGCGCCAGGCCTGCTCAAGTTCCATGGCCTGTGCAATGAGCTCGGCCCTTACCTCTTCGATGTCGCGGCTGGAGTCGAGCACGCGGAAACGGTCCGGATGCAGCCGGGCCCGCTCGTGGTAGGCGGCGCGGGTGCGTTCGAAGAAGTCGGCGCCCTCTTGCTCGAAGCGGTCGAGATCGCGGCTGCGCGCCAGGCGTTCGCGGGCGGTGGCCAGCGGCACGTCGAAAAGCCAGGTGCGGTCGGGCTGCAAATGCGGGTGCACCCATTGCTCGAGCGCGCCGACGCGTTCGGCCCCCAGACCCCGCCCGCCGCCCTGGTAGGCATAGCTGGCATCGGTGAAGCGGTCGCACACCACCCACTTGCCGGCCCGAAGCGCAGGCTCGATCACCGTGCGCAGGTGCTCGCACCGCGCGGCGAACATCAGCAACAGCTCGGTCTCGAGCTGCATGGGCCGCGACAGAACGATCTGGCGCAGGGCCTCGCCCATTTCGGTGCCGCCCGGTTCGCGGGTGCAGACGACGTCCAGCCCCCGGCCGCGCAGGTGTTCGACCAGACCGAGCACATGGGTGCTTTTTCCGGCCCCGTCCAGCCCTTCCAGCGTAAGGAAACAGCCACGTGGAGTAGTCATGCTCAACGTCGTCCCAGTATGTATTTGGATACGGCGCGATTGTGCGCCAGCAAGGTTTCGGAGAATTCGCTGGTGCCGTCTCCCCGGGACACAAAATACAGGTATTTGTGTTCTTCAGGGTTGAGCGCGGCATGCAGCGAAGCCAGCCCGCTGCTCGAGATCGGCGTGGGCGGCAGGCCGCCCCGCGTATACGTGTTCCAGGGCGTGTCGGTCTGCAGGTCGCGCTTGCGGATCCGGCCCTCGTAAGCCTCGCCCATGCCGTAGATGACGGTGGGGTCGGTCTGCAGCGGCATCTTGATGCGCAGGCGGTTGACGAAGACCCCGGCCACGCGGGCCCGATCGGAGCCGTGGCCGGTTTCTTTCTCGACGATGGAGGCCAGTATCAGGGCTTCGTAGGGGCTGGATAGCGGCAGGTCGGGGTCGCGCTCGGCCCACAGCTTGTCCAGTTGCTGCTCCTGTGCATGATAGGCGCGCCGCAGTATGTCGAAGTCGCTGGTGCCCGGGGTAAAGACATAGGTATCGGGGTAGAAAAGCCCTTCTGGGCGCATCTGTTCGCTGCCCAGGCGCTGCATGAGTTCTTGGTCGGAGACCCCGTCGAGCGTCTGCTTGACGTCGGGGCTGGCGCGCAAGGCGGCGCGTATCTGCTGGTAGGTCCAGCCCTCGACCAGGGTAAGCCGGGTCAGGGTCATGTCGCCCTGGGCCATGCGTTCGAGAAGCTGCCAGGGCGTGTCGCCCTTTTTCGCCTCGTAAGCGCCCGCCTTGAGTTGCCGATCGAGTTTTGTCAGCCGGGCAAGGGCGACAAAGGCTCGCTGGTCGACCGCGATGCCGGCTTCGTTCATGGCTCGCGCCGCACCATAGGGGGAGCTTCCCGGCTCGACCAGGTAGTCGGCCCGCTCGGCGCCCATGGGCACGGCCCGCTGCGTGGCCCAATACCAGGCCCCCGCGCTGGCGGCAAGCCCGGCAAGCGCGGCAAAAAGCAGGAAATAGAGAAGAAAAATGCCGATTCTGCGTTTCATTGATTCAAAAGTTTAGCCCATGGCCCTTGACCCGCCGGCGCCTGTCCGGCATGGTAGGGGATTATCGTTATCATAAACGGTGTAGTTCCAGCCAGTGCGCATTTCCGTGCCGGGCAAGCTCTGGATCCAGCCCGCCGAAGTCGTACGCTTTACCTGCTTTCAGACCCGTCGCACCCATGAATAATTCCCCTTCCTTTGCGGTTCCCCTTGCTGACCTTTCCGTTCTGCGCGCCTCGGGCGCCGATGCGGCTGCCTTCCTGCATGGCCAGCTTACCCAGGACATTACCGGCCTGCCCCCCGGCCAGGCCCGGCTGGCGGGCTACTGCACGCCCAAGGGCCGCCTGCTGGGCACCCTCGTCATCTGCCGCGACCCGGCGCAACCAGAAGATTTCGTCGCGCTGGTCAAGGCTGACATCGCCCAGGCCCTGGCCAAGCGGCTGTCGATGTTCATTTTGCGGGCCAAGGCCAAGCTCACGGTCGAACCCATTGCGGTATGGGGCGTGCAGCTTGCGGCCGGCCAACAGGCCGCCTCCCTGCCCTTCGCTCCTCCGGTCGACGACGCGCCCTTCAGCGTGGCGCAGACAGACCAGGGAACCTGGATAGCCGCCCCGCGCGCCGAAGCCGGCCCGCGGCGCTGGTGGCTGCTTGACGGCCAGAACCCGCCCACGGAAGACCACGACGCCAGCCGCCTCGCGGCATGGCAGGCTGCCGACATTGCCGCCGGCCTGCCCTGGATACAAGCCGCCACCCAAGACGTCTTCATTCCGCAAACGCTCAATCTCGACCTGATCGAAGGCGTCAATTTCACCAAAGGCTGCTATCCCGGCCAGGAAGTGGTGGCCCGCAGCCATTACCGGGGCACCATCAAGCGCCGCATGGCCTACGGCATTGCGCAGCCGGGCGGGCCCGCCGATTCGCTCGCAGGCAGCGACATCTTCGACGCGGCGCGGCCCGAATCGCCCAGCGGCCGGGTCGTCAATGCCGCCTCTGGCGACGGCGAAACCCATCTGCTGCTCGAGGTCCACCTGGCCGACCTGGGCACGGCCGAATATCGGCTGGGCTCCATACAGGGCCCCCACATCGGCATTCAGCCCCTGCCCTATCACATCGACAGCGTCGAGGCTGGTTGAATATGGGGCGCCCGGGCGTAGTTTGCCTGCGCGCCCGCTGCCACACCCAGGGCGTTCAGACACCCAGATCGGCAAGCGGATGGGCCACGCCCGCCGGCCAGGCCGGCACGAAAAAGCGCTGCACCCACTCTTCGTCGGCCTGGGCTATTGAGGACGGCTGCCAGCGGGGCGACATGTCCTTGTCGATAAGCAGGGCGCGCACGCCCTCGCGAAAGTTTTCGCCGGCCACGCATTGCAGTATGGCCGTATACTCCATCTGGAAAACCTGGGCCAGCGACAGGCCCCGCGCCTTCTTCTGCAACGTGAAACCCAAGCGCGCAGACCCCGGCGAGCCCCGCATGAAAGTCTGTGCCGCACGCGCCAGCCAGGTGTTGGAGGCGTCGTGCCAGCCTGCGATGCCGGCGCAGATGGCCTCGAAGTCGGGCCCGTCGCATTGTTCGGCGATACGTTCGTAGAGTTTCCGCAACGGCGCCGGACAATTCATGTCGGTCGGGGCCAGCGAACGCAGGACACGATCCAGCAAGACAGCGTTTTCGTTTCGGCCGGAAGACCAGGGCGTACCCTGCAGCGCCCGAACAAGGGCTTGCCAACCGCCCGAGTGCAGAGTGTAGTCGGCCAGGCCCAGATGGCGGCAATCCGCGGCATCGAGCTGGGCGCCGGTAAGGGCCAGGAAGGTGCCTATGCCCGCGGGCAGGCGCTCGAGCATCCAGCTTGCGCCCACATCGGGAAATATGCCGATGGTGATCTCGGGCATGGCGAAGCGGGTGGTTTCCGTGACGACCCGGTGGCTGGCCCCCATCATCAGGCCGACGCCGCCGCCCATGACGATGCCGCTGCCCCAGCACAGCACGGGCTTGGCATAGCGGTGTATGTGGTAGTCAAGCCGGTATTCGACGGCGAAGAAATCCCGCGCGTATTCATTGCCCCAGGCATCGCCCGGCGTGGCCTCGCGCATCGAGGCATAGAGGCTGTGCAGGTCGCCGCCCGCGCAAAAGGCCTTGCCGCCCTCGCCCCGCAGCACCACCAGCGCCACGGCGTCGTCCTCTTCCCACAGGGTAAGCTGCCGGTCCAGGTCGGCGCACATCTGCAGCGTCAGGCCATTGAGGGTCCGGGGGCGATTCAGGGTCGCCACGGCGATGCGGCGGCCGTTGCCGGCCTCCAGTGTGTCGAACAAAAGGTCGGTGCTCATGTTCAGGGGCTCCGGTTTGCTGCGGTCAGGCCGGCCGGCCCCGCGCCGGGCCCGGCTTGCCGCGGTTCATGAATTGCCGGCGTCGCGCACGCGGCGGGGCCGAAACTGCGGCTGCCGCCCCGCCGCCTTGCGATGCTCGGCACGGCGGCGGCGCGATTCCATGGGGTCGAAGTCGAGGGGCCGGTAGATTTCGATGCGATCGCCCTCGGCAACCGGCTCTTCAAGATGGCAGCGGCGCCCGAAAATGCCCACCGCCGGCGCCTCGCTGGGGTAATCGGGAAACGCCTCGGCGAAACCGCTAAGCCGAAATACCGTGCCCACATCGGTACCCTCCGGCACGGCCAGCTTGGTTTGCCATGCGTTGCCGCACTCGGCATACACGACGCTGACCTGCACCGTGCCATGCGCACCTCTCGCGTGCCGCCCCGCGGCATCCGGCAAGGCTGTCGCCGGAGGAGACGCACCAGGGCGGCGCCTGACGGCCTCAATCTCCATAACAGGCCTGTGCGCGCTGCGTGAACGAGTCGATGAAGCTGGTGGCAATGCGGTTGAAGACGGGCCCCACTACCATCTCGAGCGCCCGGTTTGAAAACGCGTATTCCATGGTGTAAAGCACTTTGCACGCATCGGGAGCCAGTTCCTGGAAGCGCCAGGTACCGGTCAGGGCCGAAAACGGGCCGTCGACCAGGTGAAAGGTGATTTCTTCGGGATAGCGGTGTTCGTTGCGGGTGGTGAAGGTTTGCTTGATGCCCGCGATGCTGATGGTAATCGACGCCTGCATGCCGTGTTCATCCCGCTGCTGCACCACCGCGCCGCCACACCAGGGCATGAACTCGGGGTATTTGTCGACGTCGGCGACCAGATCGAACATCTGCGCCTGGTTGTAGGGTACGAGTACGGAGCGTTGGACTGTATGCATCGAGTGTCGTTAATGGATAGAATGTATTGATTTTACCTTCTACCGCAAGAACCCTTGATTCATGAGCATTGTCGACAACCGCAAGGCAACCCACGATTACTTCATCGAAGACCGCTTCGAAGCGGGCCTCGTGCTCGAGGGCTGGGAGGTCAAGGCCATACGCGCGGGCCACGTGCAGATCAAGGAAAGCTACATCATCGTGCGCGACGGCGAGATCTTTGTGGTGGGCATGCACATCAGCCCGCTGCCTACGGCCTCAACCCACATACACCCGAACTCCACCCGCACGCGCAAGCTGCTGCTCAAGGCCGAAGAAATCAAGAAGCTCATCGGCAAGGTAGAGCAGCGCGGCTACACGCTGGTGCCGCTGAACCTGCATTACAAGAACGGCCGCATCAAGATGGACTTCGGCCTGGGCCGCGGCAAGAAGCTGCACGACAAGCGCGACACCGCGCGCGACAAAGACTGGGCGCGCGAAAAAGAGCGCCTGATGAAGCACGACCTGCGCAATAAATAGTACGGCCCCGGCAAGCTAGCGCCCGAAGGCAAACCCTTCCAGCTCGAGCAACGCCACCTTGCGCTCCAGCCCGCCCGTATAGCCGGTAAGGGTCCGGTTGCTGCCTATGATGCGATGGCAAGGTACGACGATGGCCACCGGATTGCGCCCCACGGCGGTGCCCACCGGACGGCCGTGCCCTGTGGTCAGACCGGCCTGCAGCGCCAGGTCGCCATATGACACCACTTCGCCATAGGGCACCTCGCACAGCGCATTCCAGACCTTGATCTGAAACGTCGTGCCCTTCAGTTGCAAGGGAAAGCCGAATCTCTTCCGTTCACCGGCGAAATATTCCGCCAGCTCTTCCCGCACCCGGGAGAACAGCTCGACCGCGCTGGCGGGCGTTTCCGCCGCCAGCAGCTCCAGGGCCGCGTCCTCATTGCCTGACGAAATCCGCCCCCGCAAAACGCCTTCGCCGCTCTCTTCGTCCAGCCCCGGAAGCTGGCCCTCGGCCGGCCGCCGTGCCGGGCGCAGGGTGCGCAAGGGCACGCCGCCCGCCGTGCCCGAGCCTGGCCGGCTCGAATCAGAGCGAACCCCCGGCCCGTCGGCCAGCGGCGGACAATCCTTTTGATCGGTGAAATACAGCCCCGCAAGCCCCGCACCGTCGCCGCAAAGCAGAATGGGGCCAAAGGGAGAATCGATGCGCGCGCGATACATGGCAGACTGTTCGGTAGACAAGCGTGAAGGTGGCGCCGCCGCCAATGCGGTTGAGGCAATGGCTGCGGCTAATGCAGTTTAACTCTGGGCGCGCTGCGCTTGAGCAGCAGGCGTCCGATCGCCATCACGAAGGTACGCCCCGCCCCCAGCACCGCCAGGTGATGCATCAGGTGCAGGCTCATGTACATCATGCGCGCTACCAGGCCCTCGACGAACCAGCTTTTGCCAGAGAGCACGCCCATCAGGCTGCCCACGCCCCGCGTATGGCCCACCGACACCAGGGAACCGTAGTCCTTGAAGCGGAACGTCGCCTGGGGCGGCTCGCGGCCCTCGATGCGGTCGCGCAATAGGGGAATGAGGAAGTCGGCCTGCTGGTGGGCCACCTGCGCCCGGGCCGGCAGGAACTCGCCTTCTTTGTCCCAGGGCGCCTGGGCGCAGTCGCCAATGGCGAAGATATGCGGATCGTCGGTGCGCAGCATGCGGTCGACCACGATCTGGTTGCGGTGGTTCACGTTCAGGCCCAGGCCGGCCAGGAAGGCGGGCGCCTCGATGCCGGCCGCCCAGACACATATGTCGGAAGGATATTGCCTGCCTTCGGCGTCGGTCAGGCTGTCTTCCTGAACGGAAGCGACCCGCACCGAAGTCTTGACCTCGATGCCGCGCTCTTGCAGCAGGCGCTGGGCCGCGTCGGACATCTTGGGTGGCAGCGCCGAAAGAATGCGGCCGGCTCCTTCGAGCAAGGTGATGCGTATGCTGTGGGCCGGATCCAGCCTGTCAAGGCCGTAGTAGCGGATGTTCTTGCTGGCCTCGACCAGTTCGGCCGCCAGCTCGACGCCCGTGGCGCCTCCGCCCACGATGGCGATATTCAGGGGCCGGGGCGGCTGGGAGCCATTGTTGGCGATGACCAGCTTGCGAAGGAACAGCTTGCGGAAATGCTCGGCCTGTTCGGTTGAGTCGAGCGCCACCGCGTATTCGCGCGCGCCGGGCGTACCGAAGAAGTTGGAGCGGCTGCCCACCGCCAGCACCAGCGTGTCGTAGGCGATTTCGCGGGCGGGAAAGAGTTCGTGCTGCTCGTCCATCACGGCATCGAGCCGTATGCTGCGCGCGGCGCGGTCCACGCCCGCAAAAGCACCATAAATGAAGGTAAAGCCGCTGTCCTTGGCCATCATGGCGTACGACAAGCCTTCGCGGTGGATGTCCAGCGTGCCGGCCGCCACTTCATGCAGCGAGGGCTTCCAGATATGATCGGGAGAGCTGTCGACCAGGAAGACCTGATCGGGCCCGAAGCGGCGCCCCAGCTTGGCCGCAAGCTCCAGCCCGCCGGCGCCGCCGCCGACGATCACCACCTTGTGCGCCTGCTTGTCCATGCATGCTCCCTTGAATGACCGAACTCATGGGCGGGACGAACCGCATCTGCGGCGGCAAGCGCCTGCCCGTTCCTTTTTTAACATGAAGCTGCTTGAGTTCGGCCCTTCGGCGCGCATCCGGCGCGCGCGAGCCCGCCGGCTTGATTCACTGGGCGGCGGGCATGCGCACGTTCTTGTCGAGGTAGTCGTTGGTGAACATCGTGGCGGGGTCGAAGTCTTTGTCCAGGCCGATCAGGGACTTCACCAGGTCGTAGTCGGCCTGGACCCGTTCCCCATCGAATGCGCCCAGCGCCACGGTGGTGGTCGTCTGGTCGCGCATCAGGTCTTTGATGCGGCCCCATTGGTCGCGCTGGTTGTCGGGGCTCAAGCCGCTGACGCTGGCGATCAGGGCTTCCAGGCAGGGTTCGAAATCTTTGACGCAGGCCTGGTAGGCCCGCTGCGTAATGGACGCGAAGGTCTTGACCGCCTCGGGCTTGGACGCCAAGTACTCGCTGTTGACGAACAGGGAATTGCCGTACATGTTCAAGCCGGCATCGCGCCAGGCAATGAAACCCAGGTCGTCGCCGAACTCGCGCACCTTCAGGTCATGCTCGTTGTAGAAGTCGCTGATGATGTCGACCGACTTGCTTTTCAGCGCGCCCACCTTGGCCTGCGGGCTGAGGTTGACGAAGCGAACCGAAGCCGGATCGATGCCGATCTTCTTGGCGAATGCGGGCCACATCAGCCGCGAGGCATCGCCCGGAGGGTTGCCGATCTTATGGCTGGGGAATTCTTTGGGGCCTTCTATGCCCGAGGACTTGAGCCAGTAGAAGCCCTGGGGGCTGTTGGCGTAGATGGCCATCACCGCCTTGAGTTCGGCGCCCTTGCCCACTGCCTGAAGCGCGGTGGGGAAATCGGAAATGCCGAACTGGGCGCCGCCCGACCCCACGCGCTGGGCCGACAATGCCGAACCCTTGCCCGCCTCGATGTTCAGCTCGATGCCGGCGTCCTTGTACCAGCCTTGCGCTTTGGCATAATAGAGCGGCGCATGGTCGGCTGTCGGCGTCCAGTTAAGCATGAGATTGATGGATTCGGCGGCCACAGCCCCCGTACCGCTTGCCAGAAACAACGCAGCGCTTATTGCGGGAAGAACGACAGACAATCGTGTACGCATAATGCTCACTCCCTACGAAAAGTTGAGTGCCAGAGGCGGGCCCAGGCTGATTGCCTGAAGGTATAATTCATACTACCAACTGTTTGGTTGATAAACAATCAGAGAAAACCACGACGTCGCCATGGCCAGTCCCGTTCCTCGCAAATCCTCTTCGTCCCCTGCGCGGCGAGACGCCGCCGCCACCCAGGCCATACTCATCCAGGCCGCCATCAGTGAATTCTCACGCAACGGCTTCGCCGGGGCCCGGGTCGATGAAATCGCGCGCACGGCCGGCGTCAACAAGCAATTGGTCTATCACTACTTCAACAGCAAGCAGGGGCTGTATCTAGTAGCACTCGAATCGGTCTATGCCGAAATCCGCGAAAAGGAAAAACACCTTTCGCTGGAAGCGCTCGAGCCGCTCGAAGCCATGTCGCAGCTGGTCGCCTTTTCGTTCGACTATCTGGCCGCGCACCCCGAGTTCATCGCACTGCTCAGCGACGAAAACCGCAACCGGGCCAGCCACATCCTCGAATCCCGCGTGCTGCGCAAAATGCACTCGCCCTTCATCGACATGCTCGATGCCACCCTGAAGCAAGGCGTGGCGCGCGGCGTGTTCCGCGACGACATCGACGCGCTCAATCTGTATATCTCCATCGCCGGCATCTCTTACTTCTTTTTCTCGAACAACCACACCCTGTCGGCAATATTCGGGAAATCCCTAGGCTCACGGGCGGCGCTGGCTCAAAGGCGCCGCCACGTCATTGATTTCGCCCTGAACGCCCTGCGCCCCTAGCCTCGCGCACCCGAAGTTAATCAACCATTTGGTTGACAGCGCGCCTCCGCTGCGCCTATCATTTTTTCAGGTCATCGCCTTGCGAGAAAAATTGATATGCCCGCAGCCAGCAACGCATCCTCGAAATCCCGCAGCGTCTCCCCGATAGAGCTTTCGGCGCTTCAGCGCTGGGCGGCCATTGTCGGCGTGCACGTGGCCTGCCTTGTTCTATGGGAAGCCGCCGTCCGCGTCTTCTCGATCCAATCGTTCATCCTGCCGGCGCCGTCTCAAATCGTCGCGACGCTGTTCAACGAAAACTACCGCTGGGCCTTCAACACCGGCGTCACCGCGCTGGAAGTCTTCGGCGGCTACGCCTTCGGCCTGGTCCTTGGCATCTTGAGCGCCCTGCTGTTCATCACCAGCCGCAAGCTCATGCTGCTGGCCTTCCCCCTACTGGTCACCCTGAACATGATCCCCAAGGTGGCGCTGGGGCCGCTGATCATCGTGTGGTTCAGCTATGGCATCTGGCCGAACATCCTCATCACGTTCAGCCTTTGCTACTTTCCCATCCTGCTGACCACCATCCGCGGCCTTAACGAAACCGAACCCGACCTGCTGAACCTGGTGCGCGCCCTGAACGGATCGCGCTGGCAGCTGTTCCGCTACATCCAGCTTCCGGGCTCGCTGCCCTATGTGTTCTCGGGCATGAAGGTCGCCACCATACTGGCCGTCGCCGGCGCGGTGGTGGGCGAATTCATCGCGTCCGACAAAGGCCTGGGCTACCTGATGATCCAGGTGCAGGCCTCGCTCGACACCGCCGCCGTTTTCATGGCTGTACTCCTCATCACCGGCCTTGGCGTACTGCTCTACCTGCTGGTCTTGCTGCTAGAGCGGTTCTTCATCACTCAGGACGCTAGAATCCAATGACACTCTCCACGCACACCGCCTCTGTACTGAACGACGTCGCGTTTCCCGAACGCTTCGAAACCGAACAGGCCCTTGACGAGTATCTGGCCCTTCCCTCGCGCGAGCTCATCGACGACCTGGCTCGAATCGACGGCGACCTGATGATATTGGGTGTGGGCGGAAAAATGGGCCCCACCATGGCGCGCCTGGCGCGCAACGCCCTGCCGGCGGGCCGCCGCGTCATTGCGGTCGCGCGCTTCAGCGACCCCGCCGTTCGCAAGATGCTTGAAGACCACGGCGTCGAGACCATTGCCTGCGACCTGCTCGATGCCCAGGCCCTGACCACGCTGCCCAAGTGCGGAAACATCGTCTTCATGGCCGGCCACAAGTTCGGCGCCGACGCCAACAGTCCCCTGACCTGGACCATGAACGTCCACGTGCCGGCCCTCGTCGCGCAAACCTTCACCGCCTCGCGCATCGTGGCGTTCTCCACCGCCTGCGTCTACCCCTTCGTACCGGTCAACAGCCAGGGCGCCCACGAGAGCCTCGCCCCGAATCCCCCCGGCGAATACTCCAACTCCTGCGTTGGGCGCGAACGCCTGTTCGAGTATTTCTCGCAGCAGCATTCGACCCCGGGCCGGCTGTTTCGCCTGAGCTATGCCATCGACCTGCGCTACGGCGTGCTGTCCGACGTGGCGACCAAGGTCTGGCATGGCGAACCCGTAGACGTCACCATGGGCCACGTCAATGTCATCTGGCAAGGCGATGCCAATTCGCAGGCCCTGCGCTGCCTGGCGCACGCCACCACACCCACCTCGCCACTGAACGTCAGCGGTCCTGAAACCATATCCATACGCTGGCTGGCCGAAGAATTCGGGCGGCGCTTCGGCAAGCCCCCCGTCATCACGGGCGAAGAAGCCCCCACCGCCTGGATCATGAACACCGGCGAGGCCGAGCGCCTGTTCGGCTATCCGCGCGTGCCGCTGTCGCGGCAGATCAACTGGGTCGCCGACTGGACCCAGCGAGGCGGCAAGCTGTACGGCAAACCCACCAAGTTCGAATCCCGCGATGGCAAGTACTGAATCCCGCCCCGTCGAAGTCGACACGCTGTCGGCCCTGACGCCGGAAAGCCAGGCCATGCTCGACGAGCTGGTCGAGCAAAGCCATTGGAACCAGACAGCGCAAGACTGGGCGATTTTCTCCCGGCTGGGCTCGGTCCATGTCGTGCGGGACGAGCATAAGCGGATCGTAGCCAGCGGCGCCGTCCTTCCCCTTGGAGACAGCGCGGCCTGGATCAGCCTGATCCTGGTCACCCCGCCGCGACGCGGCCAAGGGCTGGGACGCGCGGTGTTCGAGCACTGCCTGAAAGAAGTCCAGGCTTCGGGCCGCACCGCCATGCTCGACGCCACGCCCGATGGCGAACGGCTGTACCGGCAATACTCGTTTGCGGCCTTGTGGCGGTTTACCCGCTGGCACCGTGCCGGTGTGGGGGGCGCGCAAACGGGCGCAAGGCCGCATGCGCCCATCGCCCTTGAAACCATCGCCGCCTTGGACGGCCAGGCGCTCGGCTTTGCCCGCCATGCCCTGCTGGCCGACCTGATGGCACGGGAAGACACCGATGTGGTGCGTCACGCCGAGGCAATGGCCATCGTCCGCGCCGGCCGCGTGGCCCGCCATATCGGGCCGCTGCTGGCCAGCAACGAACAGGCCGCCGCGCAACTGCTGGGCGACATCGCCAGCTCCACGGCCGACGCCTTGTTCATCGACGTTCCCGACGACCGCCCCCTGATGCGCGACGCGCTGTGCGCAGCCGGCTTTGCCCCGCAGCGCGGTTTTGCCCGCATGGCGCTGGGCGATGCGGCGCCGCAAGGCATGACCGCCTTCATGCATGCCGTCGCCGGACCCGAGTTCGGATAGCCCCCCAATACAGGAGCCCTCATGCCCTTGCAACGATCCGATCTTTCCCAGGATGTTCTGGCGCAATTTGCGCAAGGCACGGTCATTCCCGCCCACCCCCTTGCCCTGGATGCGCAGCGCCGGTTCGACCGCCAGCGCCAGCGCGCGCTCACCCGCTACTACGTCGACGCCGGGGCCGGCGGGCTGGCGGTGGGCGTGCACACCACCCAGTTCAATATCCGCGAGCACGGCTTGTACGAAACGGTGCTGCGCGCCGCCATCGAGGATCAACAGGCCTGGACATCGCGGCCGATGATCATGATCGCGGGGCTGTGCGGCAACACCGCGCAAGCCTGCTCAGAAGCCGGCACCGCCGTAGGCCTGGGCTACCACGCGGGCTTGCTCAGCCTGGCGGCGCTGGCCCCGGCCTCCGAAGACGAGCTGATTGCCCACTGTGAAGCCGTAAGCCGCGAAATCCCGATTATCGGTTTTTATCTGCAGACGGCCGTTGGCGGCCCCGTACTGTCCAGTGGTTTCTGGCGCCGCTTCGCCTCGATTCCCAATGCCCTGGCCATCAAGGTCGCGCCCTTCAACCGCTATCGCACCATCGACGTGGTGCGCGGAGTCGTCGAGGCACGCGCCGAAGAACGCGTATTCCTGTATACCGGCAACGATGACCACATCGTGCTGGACCTGGCCTTGCCCTTTACCGCCATGCGAGAGGGCCAGCCTGTCACGGTACGCTTTCGGGGCGGCCTGCTGGGCCACTGGTCGGTGTGGACGGCCAGCGCCGTGAAGCAACTGGCGCGGATCAAGTCCGCGCTCGCCGCCAATGGCGGCCGACTCGACCCCGAGCTGCTCGCCCTGGACTCTCGCGTCACCGACTGCAATTCGGCCTTTTTCGATGTCGCCAACAATTTTCAGGGCTGCATTGCGGGTTGTCACGAAGTCTTGCGCCGCCAGGGCCTGCTGCAGGGCACTTGGTGCCTCGACCCCGGCGAAAGCATGGGGCCCGGCCAGTCTGAACAGATCGACCGGGTCTATGCACTGCACGGCGACTTGAGCGACGATGCTTTCGTGCGCGATAACCTGGCAAGGTGGCTGGCATGATGACAAGTACTTCAGAAACTCCGCTCAGGCCGGCTCAGGCTTCGCCGGGCGAAGCGCTTATCCAGATGCGCCAGCTGCGCAAGGTCTATCGCAAGCGCAACGAAGAATTCCTTGCCGTCTCCGACGTATCCATGGACATCCACGAAGGCGACATGGTGTCGCTGGTGGGCCCTTCCGGCTGCGGCAAATCGACATTGCTGAAGATCCTGGCCGGCCTGCACGAGCATGACGGCGGCACTTTGCAAATTGGCGGCCCGAACAATGTCTTCAATCCGGGACGCGATGTCGGCATGGTGTTCCAGCAGCCCGTGCTGCTCAAATGGCGCACCATCCTGGATAACGTGCTCTTGCCCGCCGACATCCTGGGCCTGAATAAAAAGGCGGCCACCGCGCGCGCCCACGAACTGCTCGACATGGTCGGCCTGACCGGTTTTGCCGACAAGCTGCCGTACGAGCTGTCGGGCGGCATGCAACAGCGCGCCGCCATTGCGCGGGCGCTTATCCACGACCCCAAGCTCGTCCTGATGGACGAACCCTTTGGCGCCCTGGATGCCTTGACGCGCGAAAAAATGAATCTAGAAATGCTGCGCATCTGGGGTGAAACCAAGAAAACCTTCGTGGTGGTGACACACAGCATCCAAGAGGCCGTATTTCTGGGCACCCATTGCGCCGTGCTGACGGCAGGCCCCGCCCGCATGGCTGATTTCTTCGCCATCGACCTGCCGACTCCGCGCCACCTGCTTCTGAAAACGCAGAACGAGTTCGGCGAATACGTGCGCAGAATCTACGACCTGCTCGGAGTCGATTAAAAAAACGCATCACCGGCCGTCCCGCCAACTACCCGGGGGCACTATATGGCAATCAGCGTATTTGACCTGTTCAAGATCGGAATAGGTCCGTCAAGCTCCCATACGGTGGGCCCCATGCGTGCCGCTCGCCTGTTCGCCGCCCACCTGCTCGAAAGCGGGCAGCTCGCCCAGGTTGAACGGGTTCGCGTCATGCTGTATGGCTCGCTGGGCGCCACGGGAAAGGGGCATGCCAGCGACCAGGCCGTGATGCTCGGGCTGGAAGGTCAGGCGCCCGACACGGTCGATATCGATGCCATACCCGCAAGGCTTGCCTCCATACGCCGCGGCAAGCAGTTGATGTTGCTGGGCCAAAAGCCGATTTACTTCGACGAGGCCGAAGACCTGCTTTTCAACCATCGCCAGAGCCTGCCCGGCCACGTCAACGGCATGCGCTTCCAGGCTCTCGACGCCCGGCTGGCCACCCTGGACAGCAAAATCTACTATTCCGTCGGAGGCGGCTTTGTCGCCAGCGAACAGATGCTCGAATCGGGCCAGCCGCCGCAACACGAGGTTGCGCTGCCGCTGGCCTTTCATAGCGCCAAAGCATTGTTGCGGCACACTCAAGAGCAAGACGGCTCGATCGCCCAGGTCATGCGGCGCAACGAAAACCACTGGCGCGACAATGCGCAAATCGACGCCGACCTGCTGGCCATCTGGCGAGCCATGCACGACTGTATACGGTGCGGCTGCAATACCGAGGGCAGCCTGCCCGGAGGCCTGCGCGTATCGCGCAGGGCACCGTCCCTGTACCGCACATTGCAACACTCTTCAGGCACCGCCGGCGACCCGCTGCGCATCGTAGACTGGGTCACGCTTTTTGCGCTGGCCGTCAATGAAGAAAACGCCGCCGGCGGGCGGGTCGTTACCGCGCCGACCAACGGCGCCGCCGGCATCATGCCCGCAGTCCTGCTTTATTATCGGCGCTTCGTTCCGGGTGCCACCGACGAGGGCATCGTCGATTTCCTGCTGACCAGCGGCGCAATAGGCCTGCTATACAAAGAAAACGCCTCCATATCGGGAGCCGAGGTGGGCTGCCAGGGAGAAGTCGGCGTCGCCTGTTCAATGGCGGCCGCCGGGCTCTGCGCCGCACTGGGCGGCACCCCGGGGCAGGTGGAGAATGCCGCCGAGATCGGCATGGAGCATCATCTGGGCCTTACCTGCGATCCCGTCGGAGGGCTGGTGCAAATACCCTGCATCGAACGCAACGCCATCGCCGCCGTCCAGGCCATTACCGCAAGCCGCCTTGCCCTGCAAGGCGACGGCACCCACCATGTCAGCCTTGATCAGGTCATCAAGACCATGCGCGAAACCGGCGCCGACATGATGAGCAAGTACAAGGAAACATCACAGGGCGGGCTGGCCGTGAACATCATCGAGTGTTGATGAACAATGCGCTCCAACGCCAGAAAGCGCCTCGGAAGGCGCTTTCTGGGTGTTCAGGCCGCGCTCGAAGCGCGGCCGGCTTGATGCGGATCAGACCTTGGCGCCGTTGGCCAGGCGCTGCCAGGTCTCGACAACCGTGTCGGGGTTGAGCGACATCGACAGAATGCCTTCGTCGCGCAGCCACTCGGCCAGGTCGGGGTGGTCACTGGGGCCCTGACCGCAGATGCCCACGTACTTGCCGGCGGCCAGGCAGGCCTTGATGGCGCGGTTGAGCATGAACTTGACGGCTTCGTCGCGTTCGTCGAAGTCGGCGGCCAGCAGTTCCATGCCCGAGTCGCGGTCAAGGCCCAGGGTAAGCTGGGTCATGTCGTTGGAACCGATGGAGAAGCCGTCGAAGTACTCGAGGAACTTGTCGGCCAGCAAGGCGTTGGAAGGCACTTCGCACATCATGATCAGGCGCAGGCCGTTCTCACCCCGCGCCAGGCCGTGCTTGGCCAGCAGGTCGACCACCCGCTTGGCCTGCGACAGGGTGCGCACGAAAGGCACCATGATCTCGACGTTGGTCAGGCCCATGTCGTCGCGCACCTTTTTAAGGGCCTCGCACTCCATGCGGAAGCACTCTTCGAACTCGTCGGAGATGTAGCGCGAAGCGCCGCGGAAACCCAGCATGGGGTTTTCTTCTTCGGGCTCGTAGCGCGAGCCGCCCACGAGCTTGCGGTACTCGTTCGACTTGAAGTCGGAGAGGCGCACGATGACCGGCTTGGGATAGAAGGCGGCGCCGATGGTGGCCACGCCTTCGGCCAGCTTGTCGACGAAGAAGGCGCGCGGGCTGGCATAGCCGCGCGCGGCCGATTCAACGGCCTTCTTGAGCTCGCTGTCGACGTTGGGATAGTCGAGCACGGCCTTGGGATGCACGTTGATGTTGTTGTTGATGATGAACTCGAGACGCGCCAGACCGACGCCGGCATTGGGAATCTGCGAGAAATCGAAGGCCAACTGCGGATTGCCGACGTTCATCATGACCTTGAGGCCGATGTCGGGCATTTCGCCCCAGCGCACTTCTTCGATCTCGGTTTCGATCAGGCCGTCGTAGATGCGGCCCTCGTCGCCCTCGGCGCACGAGACGGTGACCTCTTTGCCTTCTTGCAGCACATCGGTGGCGTTGGCGCAGCCCACCACGGCCGGAATGCCCAGCTCGCGGGCGATGATGGCCGCGTGGCAGGTGCGGCCGCCCCGGTTGGTGACGATGGCCGAGGCCAGCTTCATGACGGGTTCCCAGTTGGGGTCGGTCATGTCGGTAACCAGGATGTCGCCGGCCTGGACCTGGTCCATCTGCGAGATGTCGCCCACGATGCGCACCTTGCCCGAGCCGATTTTTTGCCCGATGGCGCGGCCAGTAACCAGGACGTCGCCGGTAGCCTTGAGGCGGTAGCGCTCTTGCACGTCTTGCTTGCCCTGCTGCGACTTGACGGTTTCGGGGCGGGCCTGAAGGATGTAGATCTTGCCGTCGACGCCGTCGCGGCCCCATTCGATGTCCATGGGCCGCTTGTAGTGCTGCTCAATGATGACCGCATAGCGGGCCAGTTCGATGACTTCATCGTCGGTCAGCGAATAGCGGTTGCGCTCGGAAACCGGCACGTCGACGGTGCGCACGGCCACGCCGGCGGTGCGCTGGGGGTCGAATTCCATCTTGATGAGCTTGGAACCGATGCGGCGGCTGATGATGGGATAGTGCCCGGCAGCCAGCGTGGGCTTGAACACGTAGAACTCGTCGGGGTTGACGGCGCCCTGCACCACGGTTTCGCCCAGGCCGTACGACGACGTGATGAAGACCACGTCTTCGAAGCCCGATTCGGTGTCGAGCGTGAACATGACCCCGGCGCTGCCCTTGTCGGAACGCACCATGCGCTGGATGCCGGCCGACAGGGCGACCTCGGCGTGGGCATAGCCCTTGTGCACGCGGTACGATATGGCGCGGTCGTTGTACAGCGAGGCGAACACGTGGCGCACCTTGTCGAGCACGTCGTCGATGCCGACGACGTTCAGGAAGGTTTCCTGCTGGCCGGCAAAAGAGGCGTCGGGCAAGTCTTCGGCGGTGGCCGAAGAACGCACGGCGAAAGAACCCTTGCCGTCGGCGTCGAGCTTGGCAAAGGCCTCGCGGATGGCTTTTTCAAGCTGGGCCGGGAAAGGCGTGTCGACGATCCATTGGCGGATCTGGGCGCCGGCCTCGGCCAGCTCGCGCACGTCTTCGGAATCAAGCGTAGAGAGGCGCTGGGCGATGCGGTCGTCAAGTCCGGTAGACTTGAGGAACTCGCGGAAGGCGTCGGCCGTGGTGGCAAAGCCGCCGGGCACACGCACCCCGGCCCCCGCCAACTGGCTGATCATCTCGCCCAGGGAGGCGTTTTTGCCCCCCACCGAGTCAACGTCCGTCATGCGGAGCTGCTCGAACGATACTACATAAGACATAAAGTCACCTTTGACACTATAGAAGAAAGCTTGTTTGGCCAGGGCATAACACGGGGCGCGAATGTGCCCTACAATCTATGCTCTGGCCGAACAAGCCTTGCCGTTCCAGGAACGCAGCAAGGTTCGATTGTACTTCGTTTCCCCTCCAACCCTGCCGCCCTTCTTCCTCATGACATCCACGCCCGTCGAGCGCACCGTTTTCATCGTTTCGGACAGTACCGGCATCACCGCCGAAACCTTTTCCCACGCAGTGCTTTCGCAGTTCGAACAGGTCAAGTTCACCCCGGTTCGCATTCCCTTCATCGACGGAATCGAAAAGGCCACCGCGGCCGCCCAGCGCATCAATCGCTGCGCCGAAAAAGAACAGCAGCCGCCCCTGGTGTTCAGCACGCTGGTCAATCCGGACGTCGCCTTCATCGTCCGGCAGTCCAACTGCACCTTCCTCGACCTGTTCGGCACTTTCGTGAAACCCATCGAAGAGGCGCTGGACATGAAGTCCAGCCACTCGATCGGCCGCTCGCACATGGGGGGGCTTTCGCCCCAATATCACAATCGTATTGAGGCGATCAATTTCAGCCTGGCTCACGATGACGGACAGTTCGTCCATGGGCTCGAGCAGGCCGACGTGATCCTGGTGGGGGTCTCGCGCTGCGGCAAGACGCCCACCAGCCTGTACCTGGCCATGCAATACGCGGTCAAGGCGGCGAACTTTCCGCTTATCCCCGAAGATTTCGAACGCGGCTCGCTGCCGGCAACGCTGGCGCCCTATCGCGGCAAGCTCTTCGGCCTGTCCATCCAGCCCGAGCGCCTGGCCGAGGTACGCAACGAACGCCGGCCGGGCAGCCAATATGCCTCGCTGAAGCAATGCCGCTACGAGGTCGCCGAGGCCGAGCGGCTGATGCGGATGGAAAACATCCCCTGCCTGTCGACCACGACGCGGTCGATCGAAGAGATTTCCACCAAGGTGCTGGAGGAAGTGGGCATCAACAGGCGTAGTTATTGAGTTTTATGGCTGTTGACGCTGGTTTGTCTCGTTGTCGTTTGATGCAGCGGTTTTCAACGTTGCACGCCCCGAATCGCCAATGCTACCAACTCGCGAAACCGGGCAAGGCCTTCTTGCGCATCAGGGCTTTCCTGGGTCAACCAACGGCGCACTTCGGTTAAATAAATAGTAATAAGCAGAGAAGCAATCAGCGCGACCGGCGCTTCTTTGGTCACTTCTCCCGACCGCTGACCCCGATCAATAATTTGCTGCAGTACGGCTATCATGCGTGGGCGTCGCTCGTAGAACCGAACCGTTTCCGCGCCGGGTTCTTTGGTCGCCCCCATCACATCCACAATTTCACGCACAATCGGCCGCCCCAATGCGGGATGGGCTGCCCAGTAATCGTAGCGAGGTTTAAAGAAAGCCGATATTTGCTCAAGCAAAGGCTGATCGAGATTCAGCGCTTGTTCAGCCTGTTCACTCACCTCGTCCAGATCGTCGTTCACGATCATCATAAGCAGTTCACGCTTGTCTTTAGCGTAAGTGAAGAGCGTACCGATACCCACTTCTGCCTGAAGCGCAATATCGCGAGTGGTCGCCACGTCGTAGCCCTTTTCCATAAACTCACGCCGCGCCGCAGCCTGAATACGGCGACGCCTTTCCCGCTTCCCCTGCTCGCGCAACCCTATTTTCTTGGGCGAGAGCGTTGGCATTTTATTTCGGGTGACTTCGTTTTGCATGGCAATAAAAATTAAAAAAACGATCAGCTCTTAATGGTGCTTGACCCATATTGAATCATACCCATAAAATGAAACACGCTCATTTTTGAGCATACACTTGGAATAATGATTGGTCACGGCCTATTTTCACGGATAAATTACCTATGAACCACAATCCCGTCATTGTGTCCGGCGGTGGGCCGGTTGGTCTGGTTGCTGCCCTGGCACTTGCGGAAAAAGGCGTCAACGTTGTCGTGTTGGAAGCTTGTGCCGAAATTCCCACCGACTTGCGAGCCGGTACGTTTCACCCACCCACCGTCGAAATGCTCGACACGTTGTCCATCGGGCAGGAATTGCTCAAGCTGGGCATAAAAGTATCTGAATGGCAAGTTCGTGACCGCAAACAAGGACTGATTGCGCAATTCGACCTGGGCATGATTGCCGGCGAAACGTCCTACCCGTTTCGCCTGCACTGCGAGCAGCACAAACTGTCGCGACTGGCATATCAGGCGTTGCAAAGGTTTCCCAATGCACGGGTTTTGTTCGGTCATGAGTGTGTCAGCTTCACGCAGGATGAAGAATGCGTCACCGTTCAGGTGACGTCGGATGGCGTTACGCGCAACATGCAAGCCAGTTACCTGATTGGCGCCGACGGCGTGCGCAGTATCGTCAGAAAAACCGCCAATATTGAATTCGAGGGCTTCACCTGGCCGGAACGCTTTCTGGTCTTTGCCACCACTTTCGATTTAAAAAGCTGCGGTTTTACAGGTAACGCCTACATTGCCGATCCCGACGAATGGGCGGCCATTTTTGTACAGCCCCATAACGGCCCCCCCGGCATTTATCGCATTGCTTTTCCCATTCAACCGGATCAAACCGACGAAGAAGTGCTGTCAGACGATTATGTGCAAAGCCGTATACAAGGTTTCCTGTTGCCCGACCAGACTTACGACATCCCTTACCGCAGCGTGTACCGCGTACACCAGCGGGTGGCAAAAAATTTCCGATCCGGCCGGATCCTGCTGGCCGGCGACGCGGCCCATGTGAATAATCCACTGGGTGGCATGGGCCTGAACAGCGGCATTCACGACGCCATGAACCTGGCAGAAAAATTGACGCGCGTCTTGCTGAATAACGAGAGCACAACACTTCTTGATCTATACGACCGGCAGCGACGTCTGACCAATATCGAGTATGTGCAGGCCATTACTATCCGCAATAAAAAAATGTTGGAAGAACGCGACCCCGAAATACGCGCGCAACGAAGCCAGGAGATGCGAGACATAGCCTCCGACCCTGAAAAACATCGCGCCTTCCTGATGAATTCCTCGATGATCAACAGCGTCAGGCGCGCCGCACAGATTCAATAAATGTTCTGGCGGGTGCGTTTTCCCCAACTACTTTTCCGTGAAAAATATGCTAGATTTAAAAATGAGCATGTTTCAGAAATTTTACCTAAAGCGGGCTCGTCCGTAGATTCAACCTACAGAGTTGTACTATTCCAGGAGACAAAACGTGAAATTCAAATTTTTGGCAGGGCTCGCCCTCGCATTCAGCCTGACCGGTACGGCCATGGCGCAAAACGTGGGCGTAGGCACCATGAGCCAAGGCACCATGAGCTACGCAAGCGGCTCGGCCGTTGCCAAGCTCCTTGCAGAAAAGTCCGGCATGCAGGCACGCGTACAGCCCAATAGCGGTGAAAGCGCGCTGATCCCAATGCTGGCCTCCGGCGAGCTTGATTTTGCTATTGCAAACGTTATTGAAACAGGCGAAGCGGCTAAAGGCGAACGCGTATTCAAAGGCCGCCCGGCCAAGCACCTGCAGATCGCCAGCGTCAGTTTCCCACTGAAAACCGCCCTGTTCGTACGCGCGGACTCCGACATCAAAACCATTGCCGACCTGAAAGGCAAGCGCGTGACGCACGGCTTTACCGCCATGAGTTCGCTTACCGCTGTCCTTGACGCCTTGTTGGCAACTGACGGCCTGACGGCCGACGACATCGAGCAAGTCATGGTGCCGAATGTTGCGCGCGGGGCCGACGAATTGGCTTCAGGAAACGTTGACGCCTTCTTCTTTGCAGTGGGCGGAGGAAAAGTCACCGAGGTCGACGCTTCGGTGGGCGGTCTGCGCATGCTGCCTATGAAATCAGACGAGAAAGCGATGGCCGCCATGCATAAAGTGTTTCCGTATGGCTATGCCTATACGCAAAAACCGCAGCCCAACCTTCCCGGCTTTACCGAACCCACCGCCACCATGGCTTACGACAACCTCTTGATCACCGGCAAAGATGTTCCCGAAGAGATCGTTTACAAGACTGTTAAAACCATCTACGAAAACCAGCCTGAGCTGGCCAACACGTTTGCGCCTTACCGCGACTTCGACGTAAAGCTCATGTACAAGGAGAATATGCCTGCGCCCTTCCATGAAGGCGCCCTGCGCTTCTATCGTGAAGTCGGCCTGGTCAAATAACAGCCTTATCTGTTGCGAGAAATAAAAACATGACTTCCACAGCAACGAGGACGCAGCGCGGCGGTCTGCCCAACGGATTCCGTAGCAAGCTTTCAGTGGTTCTTCAGGCCCTGCTGACCATTGTCGTCATCGGTTGGGTTCTGAAGATTCCGATGTACGCCGGATGGGCTCTTTACAACGAGCAGTTTCTGGCGCTGATCCTCGGGCTGGGGCTGGGTTTGACATTTTTATGTATCCGAGCCAGGCCGTCGCCTGACGACACCCCAACACCTTGGGGCGACGCCATCGCCGGCCTGGCCGGACTGCTTTGCTGCTGGTATATTGCCTGGCAATATCCGGTGCTGGTCAATGAAGCCATCTACCGCCCACTCGACTCCATTATCATCAGTGCGGTCATCGTGGGCCTTGTTATCGAAGCCACACGCAGAACGGCGGGCCTGACTCTGGTCATCGTCGTACTGGTGTTGATGGTGTACGCACTTACGGGCCACTTGTTGCCCGACGAATTCGTTAGTCGCCCGATCGACTTCACCCGTCTGCTGGTCTATTCAGGCATTGACACCAATGCCATTTTTGGTCAGGTCCTTTCCATTGCGATTCTAATCATCGTACCGTTTACGCTCATGGGCCAGCTTCTGGCAATTACAGGGGGTTCGCGGTTTTTTGGCGATTTGGCCATGGCGCTGATGGGACGTTATCGGGGCGGTTCGGCCAAAATTTCTGTTGTCGGCTCTGCCCTGTTCGGCATGATTTCAGGCAGCGCCGTCTCAAACGTGGCGGCAGTGGGTGTCATAACCATCCCCATGATGGAGCGCTCGGGCTTTCCGAAGCGCGTTGCCGCAGCCATCGAAGCGGTAGGCTCCACAGGGGGCCAACTGGCGCCGCCGGTCATGGGGGCCGCGGCCTTCCTCATGGCCGAGATGCTGCAGATTTCTTATGTGTCTGTTCTGATCGCTGCCTTTATCCCTGCATTTCTCTATTACCTGGCACTTTTCATCCAGGTGGACCTGGACGCCGCCAAACGCGGCATCGTCGGCGAACCCATGGATCGCCTGCCGGCCCTGAAAGAAGTGATGCGCGACGGATGGTACTTCCCCATTCCTTTCGTTGTCCTGATTGTCGGCTTGATGTTCTTCGGAGTCAGGGCCGAATACGCCGCTTTGCAAACCGCCGCCCTAATCGTTATTTTCAACCTGGTGTTCGGCTATAAAGGTCATCGCGTTCCCCTCAAAGACCTGGCGCTGGCTGCAATTGGCACCGCTCGCGCATCGCTTGATTTGCTGGTAATCGCCGCAGCCGCGGGCCTGGTCATTGGCGTGTTGAACCTTACCGGGCTGGCTTTTGGCTTAACGCTGCAGTTGCTCGCAGCCAGCGGTGACAACATCGTTGTTCTATTGCTCCTGACCTCGGTGGTCGCCATTATTCTTGGCATGGGCATGCCCACGGTCGGCGTTTACATTCTGCTGGCCACGCTTATTGCGCCGGCATTGATCAAGGCGGGCATCTCGCCTATGGCCTCGCATATGTTCGTCATGTACTTTGGCATGATGTCCATGGTGACACCGCCGGTTGCGATTGCTGCTTTTGCCGCAGCCAATATAGCGGGCTGCAACGGCACCGATGTGGGCTGGACAGCCACTCGGGTGGGCTGGTGCTCGTACTTAGTGCCCTTCATGTTTGTCTTTTCGCCCGCCCTGCTGATGGAAGGCCCTGCCACCACGATACTGTGGGACGTTGCCACCACTGCGCTGGGCGTGTTGGCAGGGTCTATCGCTGTGGTGGGGCAATTTGGCACGCCGGTCCGTGGCATTGAACGTATCTTGTTCATGATCGCCGGAGCCCTGCTGCTGATTCCAGCGTCTTCCTTTGCCGGTGCTGAATGGACTGACATTGCCGGGTTCATACTGATGGTTGCTTTGTCGATCCTTCATTTTCTCCGCAAAAGGCGTCATGTCGTCCCGTCGGCCACTTAATTGGAAACACCGTTTATGAGTCTCAACCATGATGTCGTTATTGTGGGTGCAGGCATTGGCGGCTTGACCCTGGCCCTGGAACTGCATAAGGCTGGCTTCAGTTGTCGCCTCTACGAAGCCGTAGAGCAAATCAAGCCGCTGGGTGCAGGCATCAATGTGCTGCCCCATGCCGTTAAGGTCTTGGATGACTTGGGGCTACTGCCCGAACTTGAAGCCATCGGCGTAACGACCAAAGAATCGGTCTTCTACAATAAATTCGGCCAATTTGTGTACAGGGAACCTGCGGGCATCGATGCCGGGTACGGCTGGCCTCAATTCTCCATCCATCGTGGCGACTTGCAAAGCGTGCTGATCAAGGCTGTACAGCAACGTCTGGGCGCAGACGCCATTGTGCTGGGCCACCGCTGCACCGGCGCCACACAAACAGACGCCGACGTCAGCGTTCAATTCGAACGGCCTGACGGCTCCAGTCTATCGGTCCAGGGCGCTTTGGTTATCGGCTGCGACGGCATTCATTCAGCAATACGCAAGCAGCTTTATCCCAACGAAGGCGCACCGCGCTATTCAGGGGTAAACATGTGGCGCGGCACCACCACCATGAAACCTTTCCTTAGCAGTGCCAGCATGACGCGGGTGGGCTGGCTGTCAGTCGGAAAAATGGTGATCTACCCCATTCGCAACAACATTGACGGCCAGGGCACCCAGCTTGTCAATTGGGTAGCCGAACTCGAAACGCCCTTTCCCGCCAAACGCGACTGGACCAGAAACGGGCGACTGGAAGACTTTTTCCCGG
This sequence comes from Pusillimonas noertemannii, assembly GCF_003096595.1. Taxonomy (GTDB): domain Bacteria; phylum Pseudomonadota; class Gammaproteobacteria; order Burkholderiales; family Burkholderiaceae_B; genus Pusillimonas; species Pusillimonas noertemannii. Next base: position 83,995 of record NZ_QEKO01000004.1, read on the forward strand.
CCTTTGCCGATTGGCATTTCGACTGGCTTGATGTGGCCGGCATGATTGAGAAAACAGACAACATCCTGGAATACCCCATGGTCGACCAAGACCCTCTGCCACGCTGGAGCTTCGGGCGCATCAGTCTATTGGGGGACGCCGCCCACCCCATGGTTCCACGCGGCTCGAACGGGGCGGGTCAGGCTATTTTGGATGCCCCCAGCCTGACAATGCAATTGAAAACCCACGGTCTGACCGACAAAGCGTTAACACAATACGACCGTATTCGCGTAAAGGCCACCACAGAGGTGGTCTTGATGAACCGCGTTGCGCCGCCCGACACCATTTTGAAAGAAGTGCATGACCGCACCGGCGGAAAGCCGTTTCAGAATCTGGATGATTTCATCAGCCGCGACGAGCTGATTGAAATTTCAAATAATTATAAGAATGTCGCCGGCTTCAAAGTAGAAGACCTGCGCAAACCCGAGGCTATTTGAATCCATGGAACTGGTAAAGCATTACGTTGACGGACACTGGGTAGAATCGGTGTCCGGCCCGGCCCGGCAAGGCAAAGGCCTGAATCCCGCCACCGGCGAACACGTTCATGATTTTTGCGACGGCGGCCGGGCCGAGGCGCTGGCTGCCGTCACCGCCGCGCGCCGCGCCTTTGATACAACAAACTGGCGCAATAGCCCACGTCTGCGGGCAGATGTGCTGCTTGATTTCGCGGCTCGGCTCGAAGCTCGAAAAGACGAAATCGCCGACTGGTTGGTGACCGTAAATGGCAAGTTGCGCCGCGAAGCGGTGGTCGAGGTCGTCGGTAGCGTGTCCGAGTTGAAATACTACGCTGGGCTGGCCCGCACCCAGTATGGGCGCAACCTCGAAGTGGAGCCTGACGCCTTTTCCATGCTGGACCGCGAAGCCGCCGGCGTCGCCGCCATCATTCTGCCCTGGAATGCGCCTTTATTGCTGCTGATACGCTCGCTGGCTCCTGCGTTAGCCGCCGGATGTTCAGTCGTCATCAAGCCCGCATTCCAAACGTGCATTGCCCACAACCTGGCACTGGAATGCCTGACCTGTGACGAACGCTTGCCACCCGGCCTCGTGAACTCCGTCATAGAGTCAGGTGTGGCGGTATCGAAGCACCTGTGCGAATCGCTGGACATCGACGTCGTCAGTTTCACCGGCTCTTCAAAAGTCGGCAAACTCATTGCCGAATCGACGTCGCCTTCGCTTAAACGCCTCTCACTGGAATTGGGCGGCAAGGCCCCTGCGCTGGTGTTCCCCGATTGCAACATAGACAGCACCGTCAAGGGTGTGGTGGCGGGCGCCACGGTGCTGGCCGGACAGCAATGCACTGCCATTGCCCGCGTTTTGGTGCACGCCGACATTTACGACGACTTCCGTTCGCGCCTGGCACAAGCATTACAACGCGTAAAGGTCGGCCCCGGTAACAACCCGGCATCAGACATGGGCTGCTTAATCGATCTTGCCAATCGAGATCGCATTGCCGCGCTGGTCGAACGTGCAGAAAAAGAAGCCTGCGTCGTCCTGAAAGGCCGGATTCCCCAAGATGAGCTGGCCCAGGGCGCGTTTATTGAACCCAGCCTGATCGAAGTCAACGACTTGAACTCGCCCTTTATACAAGACGAGCTGTTTGGGCCGTTGTTGGTGCTTGAGCGTTTTGCCGATGAACAAGAAGCCATCGAGCGCGCCAATGCAACCCGTTACAGCCTGGCCTCAAGCGTTTGGACACAAGATCTTTTTCTGGCACGGCGCGTGGCATCCAAGCTGAACTTCGGTAACGTGTGGTGCAACACGCACAACCGCCTGTTTGCCGAAGCTGAAACCGGTGGGTATGGCGATAGCGGTTATGGCAAGCTGCACGGACTGGAAGGCATGTTCGATTTCATGCGTACCAAGCATTTCTACTTTGAAACTCCTGCGTCATAACCATGCAAATTACCGCTGCCGTATGTCGCGAAACGGCTCAACCCTTTACGTTGGAAACCCTGCAGCTCGAATCACCACGCGACAATGAAGTCCTGATAAAAGTCGTAGCCACCGGCATCTGTCACACCGACGTGAACATGCGCAACACCGACGGTTTTACTCCAAAGCCTACGGTGCTTGGGCACGAGGGGGCAGGTATTGTTGAGCAGGTTGGACGTTCCGTACGCAAGGTCAAACCCGGCGACCCGGTGGTCATTACGTTCGACTCCTGCGGCACCTGTTCAAGCTGCATTCAGGGCGATGCGGTCTATTGTCTGCATCTGGGCCGGCATGCTTTTTCGGGTCAACGGCCCGACGGCAGCACAGCGCTAAGCAAAGGCAAAGAACGCATCCACAGCCATTTTTTCGGGCAATCGTCCTTTGCCACCTACAGCATCTGCACCGAACGCAACGTTGTCCCGGTCGACCCCAGCGTACCCCTGGAAATACTGGGGCCGCTGGGTTGTGGCATTCAAACCGGTGCTTCAACCGTCATCAATGCGTTAAAAGTGCCCGCAGGCAGCCGTATCGGCGTGTTGGGCGCAGGTTCCGTGGGTCTGGCCGCAATCATGGGCGCCCATTTATGCGGTGCCTCTACCGTCGTAGCACTCGATACCCAGCCATCCCGGCTGGACCTCGCCCAGGAACTGGGCGCCACCCATGTCATTAACGGCGGCACTGAAGACACCTTTGCCCGCATTCGCGACATTGCGCCGCAAGGCCTGAACTATGTGGTCGATACCACGGGCCACCTGGGAATTATCAAAGAGGCTATCAACCACATGTCGCCGCGGGGCGTGTGTGCCCTGGTCAACACGGCCAAAGGCGCTGACGCCCAAATCAATATTTTGCAGCTGGTCCTGGGGGGACGCACGGTTCGTGGCGTGCATCAGGGCGACAGCAATCCCGATATTTTTATTCCGGCCATGATTGACCTGTACAAGCAAGGCCGGTTCCCATTTGACAAACTCATCCGTTTCTATGAATTCACCGACATTAATCAAGCGGTTGAGGACATGGAATCGGGCAAAACAATTAAACCTGTCATTCGTATGTCAATTAAAAATTAACGCGACATAGAAACCCGGCATCGCGCACTTTTAGCCCGACATGGCCGGTGCTTCACTACTCAGACAATACAAGGGTCGCCAAGGAGGCATTTATGGAATTCCCAACCTGGGTCACAGAACGAGTCATTGCACGGCAGGGCGCCCTGCACCCCTACAAAGCCCTTAAGCCCGCAGAAACCGCGTTCGTCGTCATCGACCTGCAGAATTTTTTCACTCAACCCGGCTATATGGGGGAATGCAAGGCGGCGCGTGCCACCTTTCCCGCCGTCAATCGCCTGGCCAATGCGCTTCGAAACGCCGGCGGGCATGTCATCTGGATTCAAACCTGCTCTGACTCAGCAGATACCTTCTGGGCTCATTTTCAACATGATTTGCTCAAGCCTGAACTAAGCCAAAAACGGCTTGAACAATTGTCGGCCCAGCACTCTGGATTTCAGTTGGCAGCAGAAGTCGACGCAGCCGAAGCAGACACTCGGGTTATCAAGAAGTACTACAGTGCTCTGGCCACCGACTCGTCCAACCTGCACGACGTGTTGCAGAAAAAAGGCATCAAAAATGTGTTAATCGGTGGTACCAGCACCAATGTTTGTTGCGAGTCAACAGGCCGCAACGCCATGATGTTGAATTATCGGACTATTATGGTTCACGACGCGCTGTCGGCTTTTTCACCTCAAGAGCACGAATTCTCATTGCAGGCCTGGATGCTTTATTTCGGTGATGTGCTGGGCACACACGATATCATCAACCGCCTTTCATGAAGCAGTCGGCAGCCTCGATTATTCCGATCACACCAAGAGCTGCCGCCGATGCTCAAACAAGCAAATAGCCGCCGCAGCTGCAACGTTCAGCGATTCCACACCTGCAGCCTGCGGAATAAAGACGCGGCGATCAGCCAAGCGCTGCAGGTCCGACCCAACGCCCTGCCCTTCATTGCCCATCAGCCAGGCGCATTCGCGCGGCAGGGGTTGCTCGTACAAAGACTGTGCATCGTCCAGCGCCGTGGCTAGCAGCGGCACACGCAGGCGGGCGTGCAAGGCGGCCAGGTCGGCGTTCTCGTACAGGCGCATCGCAAAATGGGCCCCCTGCGCGCTGCGCAGCACCTTGGGCGACCAGGCGCCTGCGCAGCCGGGCGAAAGAAAGGCCTGCCCTATTCCGGCCGCCGCGGCGGTGCGCAGCAAGGTGCCCATGTTGCCGGGGTCTTGCACGCGGTCCAGCCACAGGCTGGTTCCGGTAATAAGCTCTGGCAAAGGCTCTTGCGGCGCCTGGGCGGCGAAGTAGACGCCCTGGCTTTCCTGTACCTGCGACAGCCTGCGCGCCAGGGTCGTTTCGCAGCTGACGGCAATGCCGGAAGGCAGCGCGGCGGCCAGCGCGGCCAGTTCCGGGTCGCGCTCGAGGCGCTGCAGATCGAACAGGGCGAAAGCGGGCAGGCCCCGGTGCCTGAGCCACTCTTGGCACAGATGCACGCCTTCAAGCACGATCTGCTCGCCTCGCCGGCCCCCGGCCAGGCGGACGAGCTGCTTGTACTGGGGATTGTCGCGCGAGCTGATGTGCTTCATCGAGCACTCGCGGGAAGGCCGACGCGCCTCATGGCCTAGCCCCGCGCCAGCCGATAGGCTTCGAGCACCGCCCGCATGGGAGCGGGCGTATCGTGCGCTTGCGCGCGAGCCAGCCACTCGCGCACGGGGGCGAAACTGCGCCGGTGCGCCGGGCATGGGCCGTGCAGCCTGAGCATTTCAAGATGCACGACGGTGCCATAGCCCTTGTGGCGGTCGAACTCATATTGGGGATACTGCTGATGAAGCTGCAGGCAATCGGCATCGCGGGCCGTCTTGGCCAGGATGGAAGCGGCCGATATGGCGGGCACGAGCGCATCGCCCTGCACGACGGCCTGGGCCGAACACACCAGGCCCTTGGGCACGAGGTTGCCGTCCACCAGGGCCTGCACGGGCTTGATGGCCAGGCCGGCGCATGCGCGGCGCATGGCCAGCATGGTGGCCTGCAGGATGTTCAGGCTGTCTATCTCTTGCACGCTGGAACTGGCCACGCACCACGCCAGGGCTCTTTCCCGGATGAGCAGGGCCAGTTCTTCGCGGCGTTCGGCGCTGAGCTTCTTGGAGTCGTCCAGGCCTGCCACGGGGCGGTCGGGATCGAGTATGACGGCGGCGGCATAGACCGGCCCCGCCAGGGGCCCCCTACCCGCTTCATCGATGCCTGCCAGATGCAGCAGGGCCGGCATCTGGCCGAAAAGATCAGCCTGCGTCATGTTGGGTCTCATGAAACGTGCGCAGCCCCGATACGTTCGAGGCATGCCGTCGATCATACTTCATGGCCCGCCTCGCGCAATATGGCGCGGGCCGCCAGGCCCGGCGTGTCGCGCAGCAGGGTCTGGTGCATGGCCTCGAAGCGCTCCGCGGTGCGCCGCGCATAGGCGGTGTCGGACAAGGCCTTCCAGGTGGCTTCGGCCAGCTTTTCGGGCGTCGCGTCTTCTTGCAGCAGTTCGGGCACGGCAAAATCGTTCAGCAGCACATTGGGCAAGCCCACCCAGGGAACCAGCGGCCGCGACTGGCCCGACTTCCATGCCATGATGCGGCGCATGGCCGAGGACAGCACATAGGAAATCACCATGGGGCGCTTGAACAGCGCCGCCTCGAGCGTGGCCGTGCCGCTGGCCACCAGCACGGCATCCGCCGCCTCGAGCGCGTCCCAGGCCGCCGGCCTGGAGGGCGACAGGGCCTGGTCGAGCACGGTCAGGTTGGCCACGGGGTATTGCCGCAGCCAGACCTCGAACTCGGCGCGCCGCTGGGCATTGACCATGGGCACCAGGATGCGCAGGCTGGGATCCTGCTTGAGCAGCAGTCCCGCCGCCTGCAGAAAACGCGGCGCCAGCAGCTTTATTTCCGATGCGCGGCTGCCCGGCATCAGGGCCAGCACGCGTTCGCCCGCGCCCAGCGCCAGCTTTGCCCGTACGCCCTCGCGGTCGGGCCGCATGGGAATGACCTGCGCCAACGGATGCCCCACATAGGTGACGGGCACACCTTCTTTCTGGTAGATGGCTTCTTCAAACGGAAACAGCACCAGCATGTGGGATACGGCAGCGCGTATCTTGTGGATGCGCTCATAGCGCCAGGCCCAGATCGAAGGCCCCACGAAATGCACGGTGGGGATGCCGGCCTGCCTTAGCTGCAGCTCGAGCCTAAGGTTGAAATCGGGCGCGTCGATGCCGACGAACACGTCGGGCCGGTCCTGCAGCCAGCGGCGCTTGACGTCGCCATAGGTGCGCAGCAGGCCCGGCAGGCGCTTGAGCGCATCGACATAGCCGAAGACGGTCAGGGCGTGCATGGGATGCCAGGTATCGAGCCCCTGCTCGGCCATGGCCGGACCGCCTATGCCCTCGCACCGGCCCTGCGGAGCCAGGTCGGCGATGCCGCGCATGACGCGGGCGGCCAGCAGGTCGCCGGAAGGCTCGCCGGCCACCATGGCAACGCGCGGGCTCATGCGCGGGCTATGCCCCGTGTAGAGGCGTTGAGGAAATCGACCAGCACCTGCAGCGCGTCGCTTGCTTCGCTGCGCTGGGCCTGCAGTGCCGCGATCTGCTGCGCCGCCTCTTCGACCTTGAGGTTGCGGCGGTAGAGGATCTTGTATGCCTCTTTGAGCGCGGAAACGGTTTCGGGCGTGTAGCCGCGCCGGCTGAGCCCTTCGCTGTTGATGCCGACCGGCCTGAAGGGGTCGCCCGCGCCGATGACATAGGGCGGGATGTCTTGCCGTATGGAACTGGTGCCGCCTATCATGCAATGCGCGCCGATGCGCACGAACTGGTGCACGGCCGAAGAACCGCCCAATATGGCCCAGTCGTCGATATGGATATGGCCGGCCAGCTGCACGCTGTTGGCAATGACCGTGTGGCTGGCTATCTGGCAATCGTGCGCAATGTGCACGTAGGCCATGATCCAGTTGTCGTCGCCCACGCGGGTTACACCCACGTCTTGCGCCGTGCCCGTATTGATGGTGACGTACTCGCGCACCATGTTGCCGTCGCCGATCTCGAGTCGGGTGGGCTCGCCCTTGTACTTCTTATCTTGCGGCATGCCGCCGATAGAGCAAAAGCGGTAAAAGACGTTGTCGCGGCCGATGGTGGTCTGCCCGTCTATGATGCAATGAGGCCCCACCTGGCTGCCTGCCCCGATGCGCACGCCAGGCCCCACGATACTGTAGGCGCCCACCGTGACATCGTCGGCCAGCTCGGCCTCGGGCGCCACAATGGCGGTGGGATGGATGCGCCCGGCCATCAGTCCTCCAGGGCGCGTATGGCGCACATGAGCTTGGCTGCGGCCACTTCCTGGCCGTCTACCGTAGCGCATGCGCTGTACTTGCACATGGTGCGGCTCAGGCGGTCGGCCGAGACCTCGAGCCGCAGCTGGTCGCCCGGCACCACCGGCTTGCGGAAGCGCGCCCCGTCGACGCCGACCAGATAGTAGGCAATCTTGCGGTCGGCCGGATTGACGGTGGAATCGCCCTCGAAGGAAAACAGGGCCGCCGCCTGCGCCATGGCCTCGATGATGAGCACGCCCGGCATTACGGGGTGATGCGGAAAATGGCCTTCGAAGAAAGGCTCGTTCATGGACACGTTCTTGATGGCCACGATGCGTTTGCCCGGCTCCATTTCAAGGACCCTGTCGATCAGCAGCATCGGGTATCGATGCGGCAGGCGGGTCATGATTTCCTTGATGTCGAGTTTCATTCGTTTCTATCCTACCGGCGTCATTCGCACATGCGCCGTCAGTTACTTGTCGTGTTTTTCAAGGGCGCGCAGGCGCTTGCGCAATTGCGAAAGCTGCCCCAGCACCGCTGCGTTGCGCTGCCAGCCGACGTGCTCGTCGAACGGGTATACCCCGGTGTAGCGCCCGGGCTTTTCGACGTTGGCGGTGATGGCCGTGCCCCCCGAGACGTGCACGTCGTCGCCCAGGACGATGTGGCCGGAAAGCATGGCGGCGCCGCCTATGGTGCAGCGGGCGCCGATGACCGTGGAGCCGGCGATGCCGACGCAGGCCGCCATGGCGGTGTGGTCGCCTATGCGCACGTTGTGCGCCACCATGATCTGGTTGTCGAGCTTGACCCCGTTGCCGATGACGGTGTCTTCGAGGGCGCCGCGGTCGATGGTGGTGTTGGCGCCGATCTCGACGTCGTTGCCTACCTGGACCCCGCCCAGTTGAGCGATTTTAGCCCAGGCGCCCGGCTCGCTGCCCGGATACGGGGCAAAACCGAAGCCGTCGGCACCCAGCACCGCGCCGCTGTGCACAATGACCCGGTCGCCCAGGTGCACGCCGTGGTAAAGCGTTACGCCGGCGTGCAGCAGGCCGTCGGCCCCGACGGACGAGCCGGCGCCGATGATGCAGCCCGGCCCCAGGCGTGTGCCCGGCCCGACGCGCGCGCCGTCTTCGATGACGCAATTGGGCCCGATACTGGCGTCGGGCGCGACCTGCGCCGACGCGGCGATGACAGCGCTGGGGTGTATGCCCTTGGCCAGGTTCTGGATGCGGTGGCGGTCAAACCATTGGGCCAGCAAGGCATACATGAGGTAGGGCTGGCTGCACAGCACCACCCGGAACGGCGGCCGGTCTGCCTTGAGCGACTGCCAGGTTTCAGGGGTAAGAATGACGGCCGCGGCGCGGCATTGCGCCAGCTGGCCCTGCAGGCGGGGATTCGCAAGAAAACTGATCTCGGACGGGCCCGCACTAAGCAAAGAGCCCAGTCCCCGTATGCGGGGCATGGGCTCGTCTGATTCGACGATGCTGCTGTCCAGGCCGGTAGGGTTGGCTGCCTGCAATAGCCCGGGCAACGTAGGCGCCTGTTCGGGCGCTAACAGTACCGGCATTTGCGCTTAACCACCCAGGGCCTGCATGACCTGGTCGGTGATGTCGACGCGGGGGCTGACAGTGACGGCATCCTGGATGATGAGGTCGTAACCCTGCTGTTCGGCGATCTTCTTGATTGCGGCGTCGGCTTTTTCAACTATGGCCGAGAACTCTTCGTTGCGGCGGCGGTTGAAGTCTTCCTGGAATTCGCGGCGCTTGCGCTGCAGGTCGGAATCGAGATCGGCAAGCTGGCGCTGGCGCTTGATGCGCTCGGACTCGGACAGCACGGGTGCGTCTTTGTCGAACTTTTGCGCCTGGTTGCGCAGGTTGTTGGCCATGCTTTGCAGTTCGTCATCGCGGCGCTTGAACTCGGATTCGATCTTGGCCTGGGCCGCCTTGGCCGGCTTGGAGTCGCGCAGGATGCGTTCTGTACTGACAAAACCGATTTTTGTGGCTTGCGTCTGGGCCTGGACGGCCGGGACGCTGACGACCGACACTGCACCCAACGCAGCCGCCAGCACCAACGCGCGGTTGCCTTGTCCGATACGGCGGCGCAAGGCGCCGCCCACAGCGGAAAGTTTCAATGTGAATTCAGACTTCATGAAAAATCTACCTTGCGAAGGAGCAGAAAGAATAAAAAGCTTATTGTGCCATTAAATTCATGACATTAGAAACCGGTTCCGATCTGGAACTGGAAGGCCTGCTTGTCGTCGCCTTCACGTGCATTGAGCGCGCGGCCGAAGGAAAGTTCAAGCGGCCCCATGGGCGATTGCCACGACAGGCCGACGCCCGCCGAGTAGCGCCAGCCGCACGGGTCTTGCACTGAATGATTGAAGCCGTCCATGCAGGACATGCCGCTTCCGGCGGAAACCTGGCCCGCGTCGGCGAACACGAACCAGCGCAAGGTACGGTCGCGGGAGGCACCCGGGAACGGCAGGTACAACTGCACGTTGCCCACGATGCGTCGCGCGCCGCCCAGGTAGTCGCCGGTGATGGTGTCGCGCGGACCCAGCGAGGCGCCCTCGTAGCCCCGCACCGTGCCTATGCCGCCGGCATAGACGTTCTTGATGACCGGGAAGGCCTTGCCGCCGTATGTCTTGCCCCAGTCGACCGTGCCGTTGAAGGCCAGCGTGAAGCTGCGGCCCAGCGGCAGGTAGTACTGCTGCTGCGCATGCAGCATGTAGTACTTGAGGCCCATGGTGGAGACGTCGGCCGACAGGCGGGTATAGCTGCCCTTGTTGGGCGCCAGGGCGCTGTCGCGGGTGTCTTTGGACCAGCCCACGTTGAAGATGACGGAGTTGGTGGTGCGGCCGTATTCGTCCACGTAGTCTTTATAGGCCTGCGGCGGGTTGTACAGATCGAGCGTGTTGCGCTCGAAGCTGACCCCGGTGAAGATCCGGTCGTATTCGGAAATGGGCACGCCGAAGTTCAGCCCGGCGCCGATGGCGGTCACCCGGTAGTCGCCCTGGTACTCGTAGTAGTCGCTGCTGGTCTCGTAAGGCGTGGTGCGGCGGTAGTACAGCGAAGTGGTCTTGCTGATGCCGTCGTTGGTCCAGTACGGGTCGGTATGCGCAATGACGGCCGAGCGATTGGTCTTGCTGGTGTTGACCTGCAACGACAGGCTGTTGCCGCTGCCGAAGATGTTGTCCTGGCTGATGCCGGCCGACAGGATCACCTTGTCGGTCGAGCCGTAGCCCACGCCCAGGTTGATCATGCCCGTGGGCTTTTCCTTTACGTCGACGTTGACGTCGATCTGGTCGGGAGAACCGGGCACCGGCTCGGTCGTTACATTGACCTCGTTGAAGTAGCCCAGGCGGTCGATGCGGTCGCGCGACATCTTGATGTTGGTGGAGTCGTACCACGACGCCTCCATCTGCCGCATTTCGCGCCGGATGACCTCGTCGCGTGTGCGGGTGTTGCCGCCGATCTGGATGCGGTTCACGTACACGCGCCGGCCCGGATCGACATAAAAGGTAAGGTCGGCCTCGTGCGCGTCGCGGTCGAGCACCGGGTTGGGATTGACGTTGGCAAAGGCGTAGCCCAGGCTGCCCAGGTAGTCGGTGATGGCCTTGGCCGTTTCGTTGGTTTTGGCGGCCGAAAAGGTTTCGCCCTCTTTCACCTGGATGAGCTTGCCGATTTCTTCGTCGAGGCCCAGCAGTTCGCCGGCCAGCTTGACGCTGCGCAAGGTATACGGCTCGCCTTCGTGGATGGTGAAGGTAACGAAGATGTCTTCGCGGTTGGGCGAGATCGCCACCTGGGGCTGCTCGGACGAGAACTCGAGGTAGCCGCGGTCAAGGTAGAAGGAGCGGATGCGCTCGACGTCGCCCTCGAGCTTCTCGCGCGAGTACTTGTCGGTGCCCGTGTACCAGGTCATGAAGCCCGAAGTGGTGAGCTCGAGCTCGTCGCGCAGCGTGCCGGACGAGAAATCTTCGTTGCCCACGAAGTTGATCTCGCTGATCTTGGCCAGTTCGCCCTCGAAGATGTCGAAGCTGATGCCCACCCGGTTGCGCGGCAGCGGCGTGATGATGGGGTTGATCTCGACCCCGTACTTGCCTTTGGCCAGGTACTGCTGCTTGAGCTCGAACTCGGCGCGCTCGAGCATGGCCTGGTCGAACACCCGGCCGGGCCCGAAGCCCACGGCGCTGAGCGACTTGTTCAGGGCCTCGGCGTCGAACTCGCGCATGCCGTTGAAGCTGACCGAGGCGATGGTGGGCCGCTCTTTGACGTTGACCACCAGCACATTGCCCTCGGTGTCGATGGTGACGTCACTGAAAAAGCCCGTTGCATAAAGCCTTTGCACGGCCTCGCTGGCCTGCTCTTCAGTGAACTGATCACCCACCTTGACGGGCAGATAGCTGAAGACCGCGCCGGCGTCGACCCGCTGGATGCCGTTGACCCGGATGTCTTGCACGACAAAGGGTGTGAACGCGCTGGCAAGGCCCGGGGCCAGCCAGGCCGCCAGGATCAGGGGCAAGGCGCGCTGGGTAAATTTGGTTTTCCGGCGAAACGACATCCTGATGGATCCTTAGTAGATCAAATTGGGGAATGATTGTAAGGCAGAACCCGCCTGGTGTGCTGTTAGATTGGTTCGTGCATGCAAAATTAATTGCCTGAAACACTAGCCGAAAAGGCGGGAAAAATCGTTAAAGAACGCCAACCCCATTAGGGCGGCGAGCAGCCCGAGGCCCACGCGCTGGCCGGTTTCAAGCCAGGCGTCGGGCAAGGGCTTGCCGCGCAGCATCTCGATGATGTAATACATGAGATGGCCGCCGTCGAGCATGGGAATGGGCAACAGGTTCAACACGCCGATACTAACACTGATCAGGGCCAGGAAGCCGATGTAGGCAGCCAGGCCGATGCGGGCGGACTGGCCGGCATAATCGGCAATGGTGACGGGGCCACTGATATTGCGCACCGATACATCGCCCGTCACCATGCGGCCCATCATCTTCAGCGAAAACCATACCGTATCCGCGGTGCGTGCGACACCCCGCCAAACGCTTTCAAACGGACCGTAACGCACCGTCACCATGGGAAAATCGGCGCCCAGCATCACGCCGATGCGCCCCACCTGCTCGCCCGAGGCATCGGTTTCCGCCCGGGGCACCAGCTGGACGCGCACGGGCGCGTCGTTTCGCAGCACCGTCAGCGCCATGGCCTGGCCCGCGTGAGACTGGATGTACTCGACGAGTTCGGCCGCCGAGGGCTCGCTTAGCGGGCCGGCCGCGATGATCACGTCGCCGTCGCGCAGGCCGGCCTGTTCACCGGCGCCGCCTGCCACCACCTCTCGCACCATGGGCCGGGGCGTGGCCAGCGCCAGGCCCGCGTCGGCCATCAGGTCGGCATTGTCGGGCTCTATGCTCGCGGCTTTCAGCTCCAGGGCATGCTGGCGGGCGGCACCCCCCTCGCCTTCCACTTGCAGCGACACCGTGCCGCCGGAGGTAAGCGCGTCGAGCAGCCCCCAGCGGGCCTCGCCCCAGGAACGAACCGCCTCGCCGTTGACTTCGACGATGCGGTCGCCCTCGAGCAGGCCGGCCTGGGCGGCCGGCGTGCCGGCGGCGGGTGCGGCCAGGATGGCGGCCGGCTCTTGCATTCCCACAAGCCCCAGCGCCGCGTACAGCACGGCGGCAAGCAGCAGGTTGGCCAGGGGGCCGGCCGCCACGATGGCAAAGCGCTTGCCCACCGGCTGCTGATTGAAGGCCTGTCGTGCGTCGCCGCCGTCGGAACGTTGCGGGTCGTCCAGCATCTTGACATAGCCGCCCAGGGGAATGGCCGACAGGGCCCATTCGGTGCCATGGCGGTCGAAGCGGCGCACCAGCACCCGGCCAAAGCCCACCGAAAAACGCAGCACCTTGACCCCGCAGCGCCGCGCCACCCAGTAATGGCCCAGCTCGTGGAAGGTAATGAGCAGTCCCAGCGCGACGATGAAAGCGAGCAAGGTAAAAAACATGATGTTCCGGTTGCGCCTCGATTATTTACAGAATTGAAGTGCTTGCCGCCTGGCGCTGCCGTCCAGTTCAAGGACCTCGTCGAGCGTATCGAGGGCCGTGCGGGTCCTGCCCGCCATGGCTTCCAGGCATTGCTCGATGACGCGGGCAATGCCCGTGAAGGGAATGCGGCTGCTGAGGAAGTGGTCGACGGCCACCTCGTTGGCGGCGTTCAGGGCGATGCAGGCCTCTTGCCCGGCCTCGAGCGCCTGGAAGGAAAGCCGCAGGCAGGGAAAACGCCTGAGATCGGGCGGCTCGAAGTCGAGCCGGCCTATTGCCGCCAGGTCGAGCGGCCCCACCCCGCTGTCGATGCGGTCGGGAAACCCAAGGCCATAGGCGATGGGGGTGCGCATGTCGGGCTGGCCCAGCTGGGCCAGGATGGAGCCGTCTTCGTACTCGACCATGGAATGAATCATGCTCTGGGGGTGGATGACCACCTGTATGCGCTGCAGGGGCATGGCAAACAGCCAGTGCGCCTCGATGACCTCGAGGCCCTTGTTCAGCATGGTGGCCGAATCGACGGAGATCTTGCGGCCCATGCTCCAGTTGGGGTGGGCACAGGCCTGATCGGGGGTCACGCCCTCGAGGCTCTCGAGCGCCGCGGTGCGAAACGGACCGCCCGAAGCGGTCAGCAGCAAGCGCCGCACCCCCTTGGCGGGCGCGGCCGGTGCGCCGGCGCGGCCGCCCTGCGGCATGCATTGGAAGATGGCGTTGTGTTCGCTGTCGATAGGCAGGAGTTCGGCGCCGTTGTCGCGCACAGCCGCCATGAACAAGCCGCCGGCCGCCACCAGAGCCTCTTTGTTGGCCAGCAGCACGCGCTTGCCCGCCCGGGCGGCGGCCAGCGCGGCCGGAAGGCCCGCAGCGCCGACGATGGCCGCCATGACGGTGTCGACTTCGGTGTCGGCCGCGCACTCTTCGAGTGCGGCCGGGCCCACGCGTACTTGCGGCGCCGGCCGGCCCTGGGGCCAGGCTTGCAGAAAGCGCTCGCGGGCCTTCTCGTCGGGAACGGCAACCACGCGCGCTCCGCAGGCCAATGCCTGCTCGGCCAGGAGGCTCATGCGGCTATGGGCTGTAAGGGCATGCACCTGGATGCTGTCGGCATGGCGCGACACGACATCCAGCGTACTTCGGCCGATGGAGCCGGTGGAACCAAGTATGCAAAGGCGTTGGGGATTCATGCACCGATACTCAAGAGCAATAATGCAGTGGGCGCCACGGGCAGCAAGGCGTCGATGCGGTCATAGACGCCGCCATGGCCCGGCAGCAAGGCGCTGGAGTCCTTGCGCCCGGCCCGGCGCTTGAGCAAGGACTCGAACAGGTCGCCTACGATGGAAAGCGCAGCCAGGAAGGCGGTCAGGATCAGCGCGCCGCCCAAAGACCATTTTTGCGCCAGGACGGCGCCGAAGCTGCCGGGCCAGAAGCTGGAAACGGCCACCCACACCACCGCCGCCAACACCCCGGCAATGGCGCCTTCCCAGGTTTTTCCAGGGCTGACCCGAGGCGCCAGCTTGCGCCTGCCCAGCGCCTTGCCGGCGAAATAGGCGCCAATGTCGGCGCACCAGATGAGCGCCAGCAACGAAACCAGGAACCAGGCGCCATACGCCAGGTAGAACTGCACCAGCGCCGCCCAGGCCGCCCATACCGCGAAGATGCCGAAGATGCGCAGCCCCGCGTTGGGCGCGGGCGCATCGGTGCGGCCCTGCACCACCAGAGCGGTGCCCGCCACGATCCACACCAGCACGACCAGCGGCGTGAGCCACTTGTTGCTGATCTGGGCCACCACGGCCGGCCAGCCCGCCATGGAGCCGCCCTGGACCCAGCCCATGCCGCAAAAGACCATGACCACGCCCAGCACCGCCGCGATGATGACGGCGATGTTTCCGGCGCCGGGGCTGACGGTAAGGCGCAGCCACTCCCAGAGCGCGCAGGATGCCGCGACGACGAGAAGCAGCACCAGGGGCCCGGCATGGGCCACGACCAGCGAGCCCAGCAGGATCACAAGGAGCACGACTGCCGTGATCACGCGTTGTGCCAGCATGGCAGGGACTCCTTTAAGGGTGGAAGGGCTTTACTTGGACTGTTCGGCAAGCTGCGCGCTGGTACGTCCGAAACGGCGTTCTCGCGTGCGGTACCACTTGAATGCGGCATCGATCTGCTTGGCGCCGAAATCGGGCCAGAAATCGTCGGTGAAATAAAGTTCAGTATAGGCGAGTTGCCAGACGAGAAAATTGGAGATGCGCTGTTCGCCGCCGGTGCGGATGAATAGGTCGGGCTCGGGCGCCCACGACATCGAAAGCCGCCGTGAAAGCTCTTGTTCAGTAAGGGCCTGGGGGTCTTGCGCCAGATCGGGGCGGTCATGCAGCAGGCTGCGCATGGCCTGCAGGATGTCCCAGCGCCCACCGTAGTTGGCCGCAACGGTAAGGTGCAGCGCGTCGTTGTGCCGGGTGCGCGCCTCGGCGGCCTTGATCAGCTCGCGCAGGTGCGGCTCGAAGGCCGACAGGTCGCCCACCACGCGCAGCCTGACGCCCTGCTTCTCGAGCTTGACGACTTCCTTCTCGAGCGTCTGCACGAACAGGCGCATGAGCAACGAGACTTCTTCCTGGGGACGGCGCCAGTTTTCAGAACTGAAGGCGAAAAGAGTCAGGTACTTGACGCCCCGCCGCCCGCAGGCCTCGACCACGCGCCGCACGGCCTGCACGCCGCGGGCATGCCCCGCCGCGCGCGGCAGCAGCCGGCTTGTGGCCCAGCGCCCGTTTCCATCCATGATGATGGCAAGGTGCGCGGGCACCTCGGAGCTTTCAGGGATGGAGACGGTGGAACTCGTGAACATGGGCGATGAATCCGCGCTGCAGCTATGTGGTGTGCCGAAGAAGGCCCTAGACCGTCATGATCTCGGCTTCTTTCTGCGCGACGAGCTTGTCGATCTCGCCCACGAACTTGTCGGTGAGCTTCTGCACGTCGTCCTGGGTGCGGCGCTCGTCGTCCTCGGAGATTTCCTTGTCCTTGACAAGCTTCTTGAGGCCGTCGTTGGCATCGCGGCGCACGTTGCGCACAGCCACCTTGGTGTCTTCGCCCTCGCTGCGCACCACCTTGGTGAGGTCGCGGCGCCGTTCTTCGGTAAGGGCCGGCATGGGCACACGGATGTTGTCGCCCATCGAGACCGGATTCAAGCCCAGGTCGGAGTCGCGTATGGCCTTCTCGATAAGAGCGACCATGGGTTTTTCGTAGGGCTGCACGCTAAGCGTGCGCGCGTCGATCACATTGACGTTGGCCACCTGCCCGACGGGAACCGGCGAGCCGTAGTATTCGACCTGCACATGGTCGAGGATGCCGGCATGCGCGCGGCCGGTGCGGATCTTGGCCAGATTGGTCTTGAGTGTGTCCAGGCTTTTCGCCATGCGATCTTCGGCGGATTTCCTGACCTCGGATGTGCTCATTTCTTTTCCTTTATCAAACGTGCACCAGGGTGCCTTCGTCTTCGCCAAGCACCACGCGCCGCAGTGCGCCCGGCTTGTTGATGGAAAACACCTTGATCGGCAGCTTTTGGTCGCGGCACAGGGCAAAAGCCGTGGCGTCCATGACTTCGAGTCGGCGCACGATCACTTCGTCAAAGCTGATGCGGGCGTAGCGTGTTGCTGAAGGGTCTTTGTTGGGGTCGGCCGTGTAGATGCCGTCGACCTTGGTGGCCTTCAGGACGATTTCTGCGCCGATTTCCGCGCCTCGCAGCGCGGCCGCGGTATCGGTGGTGAAAAACGGGTTGCCGGTGCCGGCCGCAAAAACCACGACCTTGCCCTCTTCGAGGTAGCGCAAGGCCTTGGGCCGGATGTAGGGCTCGACGACCTGGTCGAGATTCAGGGCCGACTGCACGCGGGTGTCGATGCCGCGGTGCTTGAGGGCGTCTTGCAGCGCCAGCGCGTTCATGACGGTGGCCATCATGCCCATGTAGTCGGCCGTGGCGCGGTCCATGCCCTGCGCACCGGGAGCGACCCCCCGGAAGATGTTGCCGCCGCCGATCACGATGGCCAGCTCAACGCCCAGGGTGGAGACCTCGGCGATCTCTTCGGTCATGCGAAGGATTGTGCTGCGGTTGATCCCAAATGCGTCTTCCCCCATCAGGGCCTCGCCGGAAAGTTTGAGAAGAACGCGTTTGTATGATCTGGTGGTCATGAATGGCAATCCCGAGAAGACGTTGCAACGAAAGTGTATGCCAGATTGGCCCAACCGGTGCAGCCAGGCGCAACATTCGGCAACGCGGCCGGCGGACGCAACAACGCCGCCCGGGCGCGTTTGCACGGGCGGCGCATATTATGAACGCCTGCCCGTGCTTCTGACCAGCAGGGATCAGGAATTGCCGGCGGCGGCAGCCACTTCGGCGGCGAAGTCTTCGGACTTCTTCTCGATGCCCTCGCCGACGACGAAGATGCTGAAGCGCTGGATGGAAGCGCTCTTTTCTTTCAGCATCTGCTCGACGCTTTGCTTGTCATTTTTAACAAAGGGTTGCGACAGCAGCGTGACTTCCTTGAGGAACTTCTGCACGGAGCCTTCGACCATCTTGGCGACGATCTCTGCGGGCTTGCCCGACTCGGCGGCCTTTTGCGCGGCGACCGAGCGCTCGGCTTCGATCAGCTCGGCGGGGACGCCCTGAGCATCGAGCGCGCGGGGCTTGGTGGCGGCGATGTGCATGGCCAGGTCCTTGCCCACTTCTTCGGAGCCGTCGAACTCGACCAGCACGCCGATGCGGCCACCGTGCACATAGCTGGAGAGCTGCTTGGCGGTTTCAAAGCGCTCGAAGCGGCGAATGGAGATGTTTTCGCCGATTTTGCCGACCAGGGCCGAGCGCGTGCTTTCGACCGTGCCTTCGGCAAAAGGCAGTTCGGACAGCGCGGCGACGTCGGCGGGATTCTTGTCGGCGACGAGCTGCGCGATGTCGGAGACGAACTTGACGAAGTCGTCGTTCTTGGCGACGAAGTCGGTTTCGCAATTGACTTCAACAACGGCGCCCTTCTTGGCGTCGCCGGATACGTACAGGCCGACCAGGCCTTCGGCGGTGACGCGGCTGGCGGCCTTGCTGGCCTTGCTACCCAGCTTGACGCGCAGCAGCTCTTCGGCGCGAGCCATGTCGCCGTCGGCTTCGGTCAGGGCCTTCTTGCATTCCATCATGGGCGCGTCGGTCTTTTCGCGCAGTTCTTTGACCATCGATGCGGTAATTTGAGCCACAGTATTCTCCAGTTCTTGAAACGGACCCCGGCCTGGGCCGGGGCGGGGGCGGACGAATCAAACGGGCGGCCTTGCGTTGGGCGGTGTGCCAGCGAAGCGCTGGCGCCGCATTCGTGCCGCGAAAAGCCGGCGGGCCGCCGCGCCGCGTGCCGGAACAGGCACCGACGCCGGGACGGCGCCGCTGACGGGCGAAGGCTTCGCCCGGAGGGCCTTACTGGGCCTCGCCTTCGTCCTGAACTTCGACGAACTCGTCGTCGCCTTCGGCGATTTCCTCGACCAGGCCGTTCAGGGCCTGTTCACGGCCCTCGAGCACGGCGTCGGCCATGCCCTTGGCGTACAGCGCGATGGCCTTGCCCGAGTCGTCGTTGCCGGGAATGACGTAGTCGATGCCTTCGGGCGAGTGGTTGGTGTCGACCACGGCCACGACGGGGATGCCCAGGGCGCGAGCCTCGGCGACGGCGATCTTGTGGTAGCCCACGTCAATGACGAACAGGACGTCGGGCAGCGTGTTCATGTCCTTGATGCCGCCGATGGACTTGTTGAGCTTGTCGAGCTCGCGTTCGAACATCAGGGCTTCTTTCTTGGTCATGTGCTCGGTGGCGCCTTCGGCCTGCTGAGCTTCCATTTCCTTGAGGCGCTTGACCGAGCTCTTGACCGTCTTGAAGTTGGTCATCATGCCGCCCAGCCAGCGGCTGTCGACATAAGGCATGCCGCAGCGGGCGGCTTCCTGGGCGACGAGTTCGCGAGCGGCGCGCTTGGTGCCGACGAACAGGACGGTGCCGCCGCGGGCAGCGGTCTGGCGCAGGAACTTGGCGGCCTCGACGTACTTGCCGACGGTCTGCTCAAGATTGATGATGTGGATTTTGTTACGATGACCGAAGATGAACGGGGCCATCTTGGGGTTCCAGTAACGGGTCTGGTGGCCAAAGTGCACACCGGCTTCGAGCATATCTCGCATCAAGGACATAATTTTCTCCGAGGGTTGGGTCTTGTACGCGGGCCTGCATTCGAAAACGCCGGCAACCGTTGTTGCCCAAATGCCTTTTCAAACACCCTGTTTTTCACACCTGCCTTTATATATGTGCAATATATAAAGGCAATATGTGCATCGCCGCGCACGCGATTTTTGCCACAATGGCAAATAGGTTTTTTGCCACAAGGGCAAATATATTTCTTTCGGTTTTTTCTTTCCATAGCGCTTAAAAGCGCTATTTGTCACAGCGCCTCTAAAGCGCTATTTAAAGAAAGCCTATAATTCTACTATCTTTAAGTTATACAGTTCAAGTTGACATGAGCAACCTCGTAACAGACCCCACAGACCTCGACAAGATGCGCGCCGCCTGCCAGGCGGCCGCCCAGGCCCTTGATTTCCTCGAACCCCACGTGCGCGCGGGCGTCACCACCGGCGAGCTCGACCGCCTGTGCATGGACTTCATCACCAATACGCTCGACGTCAAGTCGGCCACCGTCGGCTATGCGCCCCCGGGCTACCCGCCCTTTCCGGGCTCCATCTGCACCTCCATCAACCATGTCATCTGCCATGGCATCCCGGGCGACAAGGTGCTTAAAAACGGCGACATCATGAACATAGACGTCACCGTCATCAAAGACGGCTGGTTCGGCGACACAAGCCGCATGTACTACGTGGGCGAACCCTCCATTCTTGCGCGGCGCCTGGTCGATACCACCTACGACTGCATGTGGCTGGGCATCGAGCAGGTGCGCCCGGGCGCAACCCTGGGCGACATCGGCTCGGCCATCCAGAAGCACGCCGAAAAGCAGGGCTTCTCGGTGGTGCGCGAATACTGCGGCCACGGGGTCGGGCGCAAGTTCCACCAAGACCCCCAGGTGTTGCACTACGGCAAGCCCGGCACGGGCGTGCGCCTCGAGCCCGGCATGATCTTCACCATCGAGCCCATGATCAACGCCGGCCGCAAAGAGATCAGGCAGCTGGCCGATGGCTGGACGGTCGTCACCCGCGACCACAGCCTGTCGGCGCAATGGGAGCACAGCGTGCTGGTCACCGACACCGGCTACGAAGTGCTTACCGTGTCGCCCGGCATGCCGGCGGCACCCGCCTTCGTCCAGGCCGCCTAGAAGCTCGCGGCCCCGCCAGGGCCGCCCCCCGACCCGGACGCTCGCCATGGACTCTCCCTCTCCGTCGCCGCTGCGCCAGCGCTTCGACCAGCGGCGGGCCGAAGCGATCGAAAGCTATCGCAAGCATCTGCGGCCCGACATCCTGCTTGCGGCCCTGCGCCGCATCGCCGACCAGGCCGTGCGCGACACCCTCAAGCAGCATCCGCTGCCCGAGGGCGCGGCGCTGGCGGCCGTGGGCGGCTACGGCCGGGGCGAGCTCTACCCTTATTCCGACATCGACGTCCTGATTCTGCTTGGCAACGAGCCCGGCGCCGATGACAAGACACGCATCGAGAAATTGATTGCGGCGCTGTGGAATCTGGGCCTGGACCTGGGCCACAGCGTACGCTCGATCGCCGACTGCCGGCGCGAGGCGGCGCATGACATCACCATAGAAACCGCCCTGATGGAGCTGCGCTGGATCGCCGGCAGCAAGCCGCTGGTGCGCCAGCTGGCGCAAACCATGCAAAGGCGCCAGGATGCGCAAACCTTTTTTCAGGCCAAGCGAGCCGAGATGGTGCAGCGGCACGCCCGCCACCAGGACACCCCCTACGCGCTGGAACCCAACTGCAAGGAAGCCCCCGGCGGCCTGCGCGACCTGCTGACCCTGCGCTGGATCGCCCAGGCCGCCGGCGTGGGCAACACCTGGAAGGAAATCGCCGCCAGCGGCATGCTGACGCCGGCCGAGCACCGCGCGCTGCGCCGGGCCGAACTGGCCTTCAAGCGCCTGCGCATCGAGCTTCATCTGCTGGCGGGCCGGCGCGAAGACCGCGTGCTGTTCGACCTGCAGCCCGCGCTGGCGGCCACCTACGGCTTCGAAGCCACCAAAACGCGCCGGCCCAGCGAACTGCTGATGCAGCGCTACTACTGGGCGGCGCGGGTGGTCAGCCAGCTGACCACCATATTGATGCAAGCCTTCGAAGAGCGGCTGTTTCCGGTGCCCGCAAGCTCGCACAAGGTTCTGGACGACGATTTTTGCCAGGTACACAACCGGCTGGACGTGCGCCGCGCCGACGAATTCGAGCGCAAGCCCACCCTGCTGCTGCGCGCATTTTTGGTCATGCAGCAAAACCCCGAGCTTACCGGCTTGTCGGCGCAGATAATGCGCGCCATGTGGCATTCGCGCAAGCGCATCGACGCCCAGTTTCGGGCCAATCCGGTAAACCGCTACACCTTCATGCAGATTCTGCAGCAGCCGCGCGGCATCGTGCACGCCCTGCGCCGCATGACCATGCTGAACATTCTGCCGCGCTACCTGCCCGAGTTTCGCCGCATCGTCGGCCAGATGCAGCATGACCTCTTCCATGCCTACACGGTCGATCAGCACACGCTGATGGTCATCCGCAACCTGCGCCGCTTCACCATGCCCGAGCATGCCCAGGAATATCCCCTGGCCAGCCAGCTGATCGCCGAGCTTGACCGGCATTGGCTGCTGTACGTGGCGGCGCTGTACCACGACATCGCCAAGGGGCGCGGCGGCGACCATTCCGAGCTGGGCGCCCGCGACGCGCGGCGCTTCTGCGCCAACCACCAGATCGGCCCCGAAGACAGCGAGCTGGTCGAGTTCCTGGTGCGCGAGCACCTGACCATGTCGAAGTTCGCGCAAAAGCGCGACCTGACCGATCCCGGCGTCATCCACGAATTTGCCCGCCGTGTCAGAGACGAGCGCCACCTGACCGCCCTGTACCTGCTGACCGTGGCAGACATACGCGGCACCAGCCCCAAGGTGTGGAACGCATGGAAAGGCAAGCTGCTTGAAGACCTTTACCGCCTGACATTGGCGGCGCTGGGCGGGGCCCAGCCCGATCGCGGCACCGTGCTGGCCCTGCGCCGTGAAGAAGCCAGCGCCGAAGTGCGCCGACTGGGCCTGCGCGACGAAAGCCGCGACCAGTTCTGGAACCAGCTCGACGTCGCCTACTTCCTGCGACACGAAGCTTCCGAGATCGCCTGGCACACCCGCCACCTGTACTACCGCGTCGACTCGCCGGAGCCTGTCGTGAAGGCACGCGTGGTGGGACAGAACGAGGGCTTGCAGATCATGGTCTATTCGCCCGACCGCAGCGATCTTTTCGTGGACATCTGCGGCTATCTCGACCAGCGCGCCCTGGGTGTGCAAGAAGCCCGCATCCACACCACCCGGCACGGCTGGGCCCTGGACAGCTTCATTGTGCTGCTGCCGGGCAACGACCGCGATTTTCGCTCGTGGGCCAACCTGGTGGAACACGAGCTAGCCGAACGCCTGGCCCGCCCGCCCGAGGCCCGGCGTTCCACCGGGGGCTACGGCCGGCGCCGCTCGCGCCGCGCACGCGTATTTCCCATCGTACCCAATATAGAACTGCAGCCGGACGAAAGCGGCACCTCGTGGCGCCTGTCGCTGATCGCGGCCGACCGTCCCGGCCTGCTGTACAGCCTGGCCCAGGTATTCGCCCGGCATGGCATCGACCTGAACATGGCCAAGATCCTGACCTTGGGCGATCGCGTCGAAGACGTCTTCATCGTTGAAGGCCAGGTTCTGGGCCAGCCCCGCAGCCAGTTGCAGTTCGAGCGCAGCCTGCTGGCCAGCCTGGACGAGGCGGGCTGAACCAGCCGAAGACGCCCGCCACCGCTCTGCATTGCCGACGCACCGCAGACTTTCAAATCGCACATTGTCTCGAGAAAGCCCCCGTCCCCGCCGCGTCACGCCGCGCCCTCGGGCGCCCGCCCGCTGCGCAAAACGGCTTCTTCACAGTGAAATCCGCTGCGTCGGGCCGCTACAATACAGCAGCAAAACGCGTCCGCGCCTCCCATAACTCCCCATCGCCTCCACCACCTATGAGCCTCCATTCACCCGCCCTTACCCGCCGTCTGCTGCACGTCATTGCCCTGCTCTGCCTGGCGGCCGTCGGCATTGCGCTGATATCGCAGCATGTGTTCGATATGGCGCCTTGCGCCTGGTGCGTGTTCCAGCGCCTTATATATATAGGGATCGCGCTGGTCTGCTGGCTGGGGCTTTCGCTGGGACGCATGCGCCCCGCTCTCGCCCGAGCGGCCGCGGCCTGCGCCGCGCTGCTGGCTGTGGGCGGCGTCTTGGCGGCCTGGTATCAATACGATGTGGCCGCACAGATGTTCTCTTGCGCGCAGACCTTTGCCGATCGCTTCATGGTGCAGTCGGGCCTGGACGCCGGCCTGCCCTGGATCTTCGGCATCTACGCCACCTGCATGGACGCGCGGGTCGATCTGCTGGGCGTCGAATACTCGCTGTGGAGCCTGGCTCTTTTCGTGGTGCTGGCGGTGCTGGGCGCGGCGGCCACCCTCGGCCGCCGTCACTAAAAGCGCGTGACGGGCCGAACGGCCGGCTTGTCGTCGAATAGGGCTGCCGGGGCGGTTTTGCGGGGCTGGACAGGCAAATAATTACAAGAAAATGTACTTGTGGCTTTTGCTTGCGCTTTCGTGTCCATTGCTACGAGAACCGACAAAAAAACAACACCCTGGACACAGTATTCGTTGTTAATTACCAACGTTTCGTGGTTTTTTCACCCCTATACAGGCCAAAAAGGGTTAACCCTTATCGTCGCTCATATAGGCGATATATAAACTCGAATCCAATAAAAAGCGGTCATACAGTAGTAAACGCTAGATCATTCTTATAACAGCTACTACGGGGATTCACTAAACCGAACCAGTCGTTGCAGAAGTCTTCCAGGCAACTGCGGTTATAAGTGTGGTTTACACAATTTACAGTTCGAATCGAACATGCACTAATAGATACATCGTTGTTTGTTTTGCATGAAGTTCAAACGGGTTAGAAGCATTTTTTTCATCAACGTTGGAGAAAAACCAATGAAGTTAAAAGCACTCGCACTGGGCGTTGCCCTGGCATTCCCCATGATGGCTAGCGCACAAAGCTCGACCAGCGTCACGCTGTACGGTATCGTCGATACCGCCGTCGAGTACGTCAACAACATCGCCGACGGCGCTGGTGGCACCAACAGCTCCTTCCACTTCACCAACCTGACGCAATCCGTTCCCTCCCGCTGGGGCCTGCGCGGCACCGAAGATCTGGGCAACGGCCTGAAGGCTGTCTTCACCCTTGAGTCGGGCTTCAACGCCGGCACCGGCCAATCCGGCCAAGGTGGCCGTCTGTACAGTCGCCAAGCCTTCGTCGGCCTGGCCGGCGACTGGGGCCAGATCGCCTTCGGTCGTCAGGACAACATGCTGATGCGCGGCATGCTGGGCGCCGACATCATGGGCCCCAACGCCTACGGCCTGGGCTCGTTGGATAGCTACATCCCCAACACCCGCATGGACAACGCCATCACGTACATGGGCAACTTCAGCGGCGTCAAGTTCGGCGCAGCCTACGCTCGCGGCCGTGACAATTCGGCAGCTGGCGGCCCTGGCGGCGCCAACTGCGGTCTTGAGTTCGCTGATCAATCGGCCTGCCAAGCCTACTCGTTCATGCTGGGCTACGATGCCGCCAACTGGGGTGTCGCCGGTGCGTACGACGTCATCACTGGCTCGGACACTCAAGCCAACTTCCAGGCCCTGGGCAAAGACGACAAAGACCGCCGCTGGACCGTCAACGGCTATGTCAAGTTCGACGCCCTCAAGGTCAGCCTGCTGTACTTGAACCGCAAGAACGACGTCGGCATCAACACGCAGCCCTACACCGGCGTTGTGCCTCCCGTTGGTTCGCGCCTGGGCGAGCGTAGCGACCTGTGGTCCCTGGCCGCCTCCTACCAAGTCAGCCCCGCTGTCACCCTCGACGGCTCGGTCAACTACATCAACTACAAGGATGCCGACACGAGTTCCAAGGCCTGGTACTACGTTGCCCGCGCCACCTACTCGCTCTCCAAGCGTACCGCTGTCTACGCTTCGGCTTCCTACATCCGCAACAAGGGTCTGTCCAACCTGTCCGCCGCTGGCGGCACGGCTGGCGCCAACCCCAATGCTGGCGACAACCAGACCGCCGTCATGGCCGGCCTGCGCCACAGCTTCTAATCTCGTATAGAAGCAATGCCGTAAACCACCGGAAAGGTTGCTTGCAACCCTTCCGGTGGCAAACCGGCAGATTTGCAGTACCAGTAGTAATCCGTAGATTTGATTTGATTTGACTTTAGTCGGGTCGGCCTTTTGGCCTACCCGATTTTTTTCGTCTGTTTTCCGGACCGGCCTGCTCGTCTTGCTTCGTTACCAGATCTTGCCGACCCGCTCCGGCTACCAGGCCCTCCAGTACTTTCAGCCGTTCCAGCCCTTCCCGCCCTTCATGGGACCGCATGGTCGACGCGTGGGATCGGTACACAAGATGAAATCCCCGGCAAGATCCAGCGCCTGAACCAAACGCAGCCAGGAAGAGGCATGAAAAAAGGCTGCAACCCTGGAAGAGTTGCAGCCTTTTAGGCATATCCATTTAACAGCCTGAAGCCCGCGCGGCGGGCTCCGCGAGGATCGGCCCGGCGCACCTGCCGGTAGGCCGGTGCACGCGGCCGGGCGCCCTACTTCCTGTCGGTCAGGAACTTGCCGTCGGGGCTTTCGGCTTCTTTCTGGCGGCGCGTGGTGCCATCCAGGCCGCCATCGACCGCCCACTCGGCAAAACGGGTGGGGCCCGGTTCGAATTCGCGGGGAATCCAGTCTTTGTCGAGCTGGTCTTCGTCGGCGTAGTATTCGATGAGCCCGCCCGCCGGATTCTGAAAATACCAGAAATAGGCGGACGAAATCGGGTGCCGGCCGGGGCCCAGCTGGGTCTTCCAGCCGCAGCGGTCGATGTGCAGGCCGCCGCCGAACACCTCGTGGATGTCGCGCACGGCAAAGGCGACGTGGTTCAGGCCGACCTTCTTGTCGGGCGTCTGCAGCAGGAACAGGTCGTGGTGCCCGCCGTCTTCGTCGCAGCGCAGGAACACGCCGCGGCCGGGATAGCGGTCGGAAGGCGCAAAGCCGATCTTCTGCACGTAGAAGTCTTCCATCTGCTGCAGGTCGCTTACGAAGAACACCACGTGGCCCACCTCGATGGGCTGGGCCCTTTCGTAGATGGGGCTGCGCGCGTTGCGGCGCGGCTTTTCGTTCCAGGTGTTCATCTGGCCGCAATCGATGGTGATGTCTTTCTTGCGGCTGACCTGGAAGCCCACCAGCATGCCGCCGGGATCGATGCAGGACACGCGCTCGCCGGTGTTCTCGAAGCCCTTTTCACCGGCCAGGCGCTGGGCGATGCGCTCGAGCACCTGGGCGTCGGATACGCCCCACACCACTTCGCGCAGGGTCGGACCGGCCTCGATGGGCGCGGGATAGCCCGGCGCGTCGGTCTTGATGAGGTTGACCAGACAGCCGTTGAGCGTGGAAAAGACGAGTTTGCCTGGCTGCTCGGAGACGAGCTCAAGCCCCCAGTCGGCGAAGAACCGCTTGCATGTGTCGAAATCATCGGCCCCGTAGGTGATTTCGTCTATACCCATTACATCCATTGACTGCTCCTTAGTTGGCCCACGGCAGGGGCTGCTCGTTCAGACCCCAGTAGACGCTCTTTTGTTCCATGTACTGCAGTATGCCATCGCGCCCCTTTTCGCGGCCCAGGCCGCTGTCGCGCCAGCCGCCGAAAGGCGTGGAAATGGAGAACTGCTTGTAGGTGTTGATCCACACATTGCCGGCCTTGAGTATCTTGGCCAGGCGCCAGGCCGCCTTGTAGTCGCGTGTCCAGATGCCGGCCGCCAGGGCATAGACGCTGTCGTTGGCCTGGGCGATGAGGTCATCGACGTTGTCGAAAGGCATGGCCACCAGCACCGGGCCGAAGATTTCTTCCTGGCAGATGGTGTCGGTGTTTTTAAGGCCCTCGATAATGGTGGGCAGGTAGAAACAGCCCTTCTCGTACAACTCGCCCTTGGGGCGCGCCCCGCCCGTGCGTATGCGTCCACCTTCTTTGACGCCGATTTCGACATATCGTTCAATCGAGGCGCGATGGCTGTCGCTGATAAGCGGCCCCATCTGCGTGGATTCGTCGGCCGGGTCGCCTACGCGCAGGCGCTCGGCGCCTTCGGCCAGGCGCTGCATGAAAGCCTCGTACAGCGGGCGGGCGATAAAAAGCCGCGACCCCGCAATGCACGATTCGCCGCTGGAACTGAAGATGCCGTACAGCACGCCGTTCACGGCATGGTCGAGGTCGGCATCTTCAAGCACGATGGTGGGCGATTTTCCGCCCAGCTCCAGCGCCACCGACATGAACTTGTCGGCCGCAATGCCCGCAATGTGGCGGCCCACCGAGGTACCGCCCGTGAAAGACACGCGCCGCACCAGGGGGTGGCGGGTGATGAGGTCGCCAATGACCGAGCCCTTGCCCGGCAGCACGCTGACCAGGCCCTTGGGCAGGCCCGCGCGGTCGCAGATGCGCGCCAGCTCGAGTGCCAGCAGGGGTGTGATCTCGGCCGGCTTGACCACCACGGCGTTGCCGGCGGCCAGGGCCGGCGCCATCTTCTGGGCCTCGCTGGCCACGGGCGAATTCCAGGGGGTGATGGCGGCCACCACGCCCATGGGCTCGTACAAGCTCATGGTGAGATAGTCGCCGCGGGCCGGCGTAATGGTTTCTTCAAGCGTTTCGCAGGCCGAGGCGAAGAACTGGAAGGTGCCGGCAGCGCTGGCCACCAGGGCGCGCGTCTCGGAAATGGGCTTGCCGTTGTCCAGACGCTGCAGCTGCGCCAGGCGCTCGGCGTCTTCGCGTATGAGCTGCGCAATGCGATACAGCACGGCGGCGCGCTCATGCGGCTTGCGCTGGGCCCATCCGCTTTGCTCGAAGGCCTTCTGGGCGCCCTGGATCGCTTCCTCGACGTCTTCGGGGCTGGCTGCGTTAAGGGTGCCCACCACCTCGCCGGTGGCGGGATAGCGGGTGTCGTACTGCGCGCCGCCGCCGCGGCGCCATTGGCCGGCGATGCAGATGTCCAGGATTTCAGTGTTGCTCATGAGTTTCCTTGCGCCGCGCCTAGCGACAATGCGGCAAACCGCCCCGCCGCGCGGCAAACGTGTTGTCAGACGGCCAGCGGCGACACGAGGTTGCGCAGGGCGCGCACCACGCTGTACACCGTCAGCGCCGAAGTCTTGGGGTTGCTGGCCAGCGGCTTGCCCTGCATGGTCACCGCCATGTTTCCGAACGCACCCTGGGCCTCGTAGTAATGAATGTTCTGGTTCACCGCCGGATCGGCGTAAAGTTCGACGCGCGTCTGGTCCAGGCCCACCCCGGCCAGCGCCAGGGTTGCCGCCACATTGGCGTTCTTGGGGAACAGGCGCGCAGCCTCGCGGGCCGAGCCCTCGAAAAACAGCGCCTTTTCCTTGAGATTGCGCAGGTCGAGCTTTTCTTCGGCGGGCGAACCCAGCCAGCCCAGGGGCGGCTTGCGCCCCACATAGGTGACCGAATCGAGCCCCGCCATGCGGGCCGCCGCCAGCGCATCGATGCCGCCTATGGCGCCGGAAAGCAGATGCACCTGGGTGCCGCCCTGCCGCGCGGCCTGCTCGAGTTCCTCGGCCATTCCGGGCGCCGACAAGGCGCCGATGGACACCACCAGGCAGGGCACGCCCTGGCGCAGGGCGGGCAGCACATGGGCCGTCAGCGCGCCATGCCCGGCGCATTCGACCAGCACATCAGGCCGGTCGGCATCGAGGGCCAGCGCCGACCGCACTTGCGGCGCGTTCCCCAGCTCCAGGCCGGCCAACTGCTCGCGCACGGCGTCTTCTTTGCCGGGGCTGACGATGAGCTGGCTTATGCGCAAGCCTTCGTCGCCTTTGGTCAAGTCGAGCACCGACTGGCTGATGGCGCCGAACCCCACTATTGCGACCCGCTTGAGCACGCCGGACATCACGACCCCGCCGTCACGGGCTCGGGCTCGCTGACCGGAGGGCCGGCGAAGGCCGTCTTGAACTTGCCGATGGAGAGCATGTCGATCTCGACCATGAAGGGACCCTGTTCGGCGTTGGCCTTCTTGAAGGCCTCGCCGACCTGCGACAGGTCGCTGACGCGCAGGTGCGAGAAGCCGATGGCGGTGGCCAGCTGCGCATAGTCGGGGGTATGAAGCTCGACATAGTGGCGGCGGCCGCCGTACTGCGCGTCCTGGATGTTCTTGATGACACCATAGCCCTTGTCGTTCATCAGAACGATGACCATGTTGGCCTTTTCCTGCACGGCCGTGGCCAGCTCGCCCAGGTTCAGGATGAAGCCGCCGTCGCCGGCCAGGGTGTAGGTCTTTTTACCCGAAGCGGTCTGGGCGGCGCCGATGGCGGCGCCGATGCCCATGGCCAGGCCCTGGCCGATGCCGCCGCCCAGCGCATGCACGCCGGCCTTGGGGTCGAACAGATACAGGAAGCGATTGCCCCAGGTGCTGTTGGACACGGTAACGTCGCGCACCCAGTTGAAGTTCTCGCCGGCAGCCTGCTGCAGGGATTCGACCAGCTTGGCATAGGGCCCCAGGCCGTCGACCAGGCTCGCCACGGCGGCCTTGCGCGCGGCGGCCAGGTCGTCCAGAAAGGACGGATCTGTTTTCATGCGGCCTTCAAGGCGATCGGCCAGGCCTTGCAGCACCAGTGTCGCGTCGCCCTGCACGAAATCGTCGGTGTCGTAGCAGCGGCCTTCTGCGGCCGGATCGACGTCGCTGCGGTACAGCGGGCGAGGCAGCTTGAGCTCGTACTTGAGGGTTTCATTGCCGCGCAGGCGCGAACCCACCACCAGCATGGCGTCGCAGGTCTGGTAGAAAGCTTCGACGGGCTTGTGCAGGTTGAATGCGCCCAGCGTCTGGGGATGTGTTTCGGGCACGATGCCGCGTCCCTGTGTGCTGGTGACAATGCCGAAGCCCAGTTTCATCAGGCGTTCGACCGCCGCGCGCGCACCCCGCGCACCGCCTCCGAGCCACAAGATGGGCCGGCGGGCCGACGCCAGCTTGTCGGCCAGGCGATCCAGGGCCTGGGCGTCGGGCTGGAATACCGGCACCTGCAGCGGCTTGAGGTTTTCCGGCATGGGAATGAGCGCCTGCTGCACGTCGATGGGGATCTCGATACTGACGGGGCCGGTGGGCGCGGTAAGCGCGGTCTGCACCGCCTGCTTGAGGGTGGCCAATGCTGTCTGGGCGTCGCGCACGCGGAACGCGGCCTTGGACACCGCATGCAGCATGGTCAGCTGGTCGGGCGCCTCGTGAATGTAGGAAAAACCGCGATCGAGGTATTCGGTTTCAATCTGCCCCGTAATGTGCAGCATGGGCGTTCCGGCCGTCAGCGCCTCGACCATGGCGCCGGCCGCGTTGCCCGCGGCGGTGCCGGTGCTGGTCAGGCACACGCCCAGCTCGCCCGTGCTGCGCGCGTAGGCGTCGGCCATGTTGGCGCCGCCGGCTTCGCCGCGCGCGGGAATGAAACGCACCACGCCGCGCTCGCCGAAGGCGTCGAGGATGGGCATGTTGTGAATGGAGATGACGCCAAACGCGGTTTTGACGCCGCACTCCTCCAGGAAGGCGGCGATCGCCGCCCCTACCGTGACTTCAGTGTTGTGATTAGGCATGACGGGATACTCCTCCGGAAACATCGATATGGCTTCCGGTCGTGTAGGACGACAGCGGAGTGGCCAGAAAAATAATGGCGCGAGCGGCTTCTTCCGGGCGGCCCAGCCGCCCCAGCTGAATGTGCTTGCGCTGGGCCAGTGCACCCGACCATTCCTCCCAGGTCTGGGAGGCGTCTTCGCGCTGCTCGTAGCGGCGGCGCCACTGGCCCGAATCGACCAGGCCCAGCAAGATGCCGTTGACGCGCACGCCCTTGGGGCTGAATTCGGTGGCCATGGAACGCACCAGGTTCATGACGCCCGCCCGGGCCGCCGAGGTGGCGACCATGTGGGGTTCGGGCTGTGCCGCCAGCAGCGAATTGACGCACACGATGGCCGCGTCCTGGCTCTGCTCGAGCTGGGGCAGGAAGGCGCGGGTG
The DNA here is from genome assembly GCF_003096595.1 of Pusillimonas noertemannii. Taxonomy (GTDB): domain Bacteria; phylum Pseudomonadota; class Gammaproteobacteria; order Burkholderiales; family Burkholderiaceae_B; genus Pusillimonas; species Pusillimonas noertemannii. Next base: position 115,639 of record NZ_QEKO01000004.1, read on the forward strand.
GGATGAATGACCGAGAAGAACTTGAGCTTGAGCTCGTTTTCCCAGCTGGCGTCATCGGTATCCGCAAAGGTCGAGACACGCCCCTGCCCCGCGTTGTTGATCAATATTGAAACGTTGCCCAATTCGTCTTGCACGGTCTGGGCGAAATGCGCCACCTGGCCCGGCTGCAATACGTCGCAGGGGCGGGCCAGAATGCGCCGTGACGGAAAAGCCCGCACAAGCTCGGCGGCGACTTCGTCCAGCCGCTGCCGGTCGCGTCCGCACAGGGCGACGTCGGCGCCGAACTCGAGCAGCAGCTTGACGGTCGCCAAGCCTATGCCCGACGTGCCGCCCGTGACAACCGCCACTTTTCCTTGAAGGTCTATCATTGTTTCCTCTCGTTCTGAGTTGCCGATATGTCGGTGCCGGGAACGATGTGATCCAGCAGCTGCGACAACTCGTCCGCCGCGCCGCAGGCGGCGGCCGACAACTCTTTCAAGTCAAGTTTTTCGATGTGTGCGCTGGGCAGGGTGACGCCGATGGCGCTGATTACAGCGCCGCCACGGCCATACACCGGCACGACCAGCGTCGCGATGGATTCTTCGTAGTAGCCCGGCTCGAACACGTAGTCGTGCTCTTTGTCGGACTGAATGAGCTTGTACAGGTCGGCTACCGTGGCCGGGGTCTTGCCGGTGGCCTGATGCAGCCGCTCTTCGGGGTACAGATCGTGCAGCTGGTCGTAGCTGAGGTCGCGCAGCAACACGCGGCCGAACAATGTGGAATGGGCCGGCAGCCGTGTGCCGACATAGACCATGTTGGCAAATGGCGAGGGCACGGCCGAACGGCCCACATAGACGATCGAACGGCCGTCGCGCACCACCAGGTTGCACGAATAGCCCACCTTGTCGCGCAGGCGGTCGAGTATGGGCCGGCCCAGTTCGGTCAGCTCTTTGGATGCCAGGCATTCGAAGCCCAGCCGCAGCACGGCCAGGCCCAGGCTGTAGTCACGGCCGCCCGAGTCGCGCTCGACGAAGCCCAGCGATTCGAGCGTGGAAAGCAGCCGGAACACGGTGGAGCGGGGAATGTCTAGACGCCGCGCCAGCTCGGGCGCGGAAAGCACCGAGTCCTTGCGGTTGAACTCGCCCAATATGCGCAGGCCCCTCTCAAGGCCCGGAACGATGTATTTGTCCGCCGCCCCCATTTTCAGTACTTCGCTCATGTTGTTGTTCCTGGCGCGTCGAGCAGGGTCAACGCGTCGAGTATCATTCGTGCCGTTTCATCGGGCTGCTCTACGTAGCAGGCATGGCCCGCCTTGGCGATCGGGGCGAAGGGAAAACCATGCCGCTGCGCGTACTGGCCGGATTGCTCCGGCGTCGTGACGATGTCGTGTTCGCCGCAATAGACGCGGCACGCGCTTGCCGGCGGCGCGTAGCGGTCGATGTCGTCGCCGCACAGCAGCTCGACCGCCTGCGCATAGCCTTCGGGCCGCAGGCGCAAGGCGTTGTGGCGCACCGCCTCGCGCGCCGGCTCGCCGGCCTGGCTGGAAAGAAGACGGTCGGGAAGCTTCTGCGCCATGCCCTGTATGCCCAGCTCGTGCAGGGCCGCCAAGCGCTTTTCGCGCACCTGCAGGGCCTGCTCGGGGCGGGCACCGTAGCCAATGGCCGGGCTCATCAGGACAAAAGCGGCCGCCCGCCGCCTGGGCAGGCTGCTGTATGCGGCGGCCATGAGGGCGCCCAGCGAATGCCCCACCAGCAGGCATTGATCCACCTGCAGCGCTTCGAGCAGTTCATGTAGACGCTCGGCATAGTGCACCGCCGTGGGCCTGGCCTGGGGCAGCGGCGTCGAAGCGCCGTAGCCAGGCGCGTCCCAGGCGATTACCCGCGCATGCCCGCCCAGCACGGCGGCGCAATCGAACCACGAAGCCGAGCCCGAGCTGATGCCGTGCAAAAGCACGATGGCCTGGCGTCCCGAACCGCCCTCCCGATAGCCCAGAACACCGTCCCCGATGCGGACGGTGTTCTCGGCAAAGCCGGAAGCGGCGGACGAAGCGCCCGGCGCATGAGGTTGCACAATGCCTTCGGCCATTTCTTAGCGCTTGATCTTGGACAGCGGGTGCTCGGGCGGATAAGTGGGGATCTGCGGCTTCTTGGCGCCCAGCAATACACACATCAGGGCGTCTTCGTCGCCGATGTTGATTTCTTCGCGGTAGATGCCGGGAGGCACCGAAACCAGGTCGCGGTCGGTCAGAATGGTTTCGTAGCGCTCGCCGTCTTTTTCGAGCACGAGCTTCATCTTGCCGCGAATGACGAAGAACACTTCCTCGACGTCGTAGTGAATGTGCGAGGGCCCCACGCCGCCGGCCGGGATCACCATGGTCGAGAAGGTAAAGTGCTCGGACGGAACCGTGTTGGTGTCGGTGGCCACGCCCGTGGCGCCGGTGCCGACGTAGCGCATTTGCGCACGGCGATACTTGGGATCGAAATCGGCCTGGAACTTCAGGGCGTCCCAATCGTACTTGCGGGTGGAATACCGGGCGATGCGGGTGTTCATCCACTCTTCGAAGCTGGCCCCTTCGGGACGATCCCAGCTGCGTTCTTGTTCAGCCACTACCTGTTCGCTCATAGCTATCACCTTTATATCAATGCATCACAAAGCCGCCATTGACGGCCAACACTTGACCGGTCACGAAACGCGACAGGCCGGACAACAAAAACGCGACGGCGCCACTGACGTCGTCGGGCAACTGCGCGCGCTGCAGAGCGCGCTGGTTTTCGTAAAGATCGTGCCGCTCGCGCGGAACGTATTCGGTGGCCTCGACCAGGGTGAGGCCCGGCGCCACCGCGTTGACGGTGATGCCGCCGGCGCCCAGCTCGCGCGCCATGGAGCGCGTCATGGACATGATGGCGCCCTTGCTGGCCACGTAGGCCAGCAGATTGGGCGCGCCCCACATGGGCGTGTCGGAGGCCAGGTTGACGATGCTGCCCTGCCCCGAAGCCCGCAAGGCCGGAAGGCAGGCCCGCGACATCAGCCAGGTGCCGCGCACATTGATGCGCATGACTTCGTCCCAGACGTCGATGTCGATCTGCTCGAGGCTCTTGCCGCCGGAATGAGTCATGCCGGCGTTGTTGACCAGGCCGTCGAGCCCGCCCAGGGCTTTCGACGCAAAGGCCGCGCAATGCTCGATGGAAGCGGGGTCGTTCAGGTCGAGCGCCACGGCGTGCGCCTCGTAGCCCTGTTCGCGCAGCTGCGCTGCGGCGGCCTCGGCCTGCTCGGCCAGGATGTCCGCCAGGACGACGGAGCCCCCGCCCTGGACGACGCTGCGGGCGAACTCGAGGCCCAGGCCGCGGGCCGCGCCCGTGATCAGCACTTTTTTCCCTTCGAGAAGGCCTTGTACCGCGGGGTGTTCGGCGTTGCTCATGCTTCCCCCTTTAGGCCGTGGTAACGGTGGCTTTGGGGATGTAGTGCAGGCAGCGCCGCTCGAACCACACCACGACGGCATAGGCAATAATGCCAATGACGGTAAGGCCTATGATCGACACGAACACACCGGCGGTGTTGCCCTGCCCTTCGGCGTCGACCAGCAGGAAGCCCAGGCCCTTGTTGCCGCCCACCAGCTCGCCCACCGTTACGCCGATCACGGCCAGGGTGGCGCCGATGCGCAGGCCCGAGAACAGGGACGGCAGGGCCGAAGGGAACTCAACCAGGCGGAAGATCTGCCAGCGGCTGGCGTTGAGCGTGCGGACCAGGTTGACCATGTCGGGGTCGACCGTGCGGATGGCCGACAGCACGTTGACCATGATCGGGAAGAACACGATAAGCAGAGCCACCAGGATCTTCGGATAGATGGTATAGCCCAGCCACATTACGAACAGGGGCGCGAAGGCCACCTTGGGCGCGATCTGCAAGGCCAGGATGTACGGCGAAAGGACCGACTCGGTCGTGGGCGACAAGCCCAGCACCACGCCGACGAACAGGCCCAGCAAGGCCCCCAATATGAAGCCCAGCACGACTTCAAGCGCCGTGTAGCCGAAATGCTCGAGGAAATTGCCCGTTTGCCACATGTGCACGGACTCTTGCATGACCGTGGTGAACTTGGGCAGGATGAATTCGGGCATGCCCAGCCATCCCGGCAGCCACTGCCAGGCAGCCAGGAAGATGATCAGGACGGCAATGCTGCCCCCGGCGGTCACTGTATGGCGTTTAGTCAATTTAAACCCTCCGACGCGGGTTGGCGATGCATTGTTGTGTTTCTGGCCGGCCGGGGCCGAAGCCCCGGCCGACGCACTGACTGCTACTGTGGTCGAATCCACACTCATTGCGAAGCCTCGATGAATTGATTCGTGTACAGATCTTCAAGCGGCGCGGCCTTGTCGACAATGCCTTGCGAAACATAGAAATCCTGCACGGCGGCAAGGCGCTCGGGATCCATCTTGCCCGGGACCTTCTGGTCGGCGTACACGTACTTGTTGTAAAGACGGAAGACTTCACGCATTTCGTCTTCTTTGCCCTCGTGCGCGGGCACAGCCTTGATGTAGGCCTTGAGCGCGCCTTCGGGATCTTTCATGATCAGCTCCATGCCCTTGACGGTGGCGCGTACGATGCGCTGGATGAGCTGGGGATTGTTCTTGATGGTGTCGTCCGACGCGATCATGGCCTGGGCCATGCTGTTGAAGCCCTTGGCCGGGTCCATGAGATGCACCTTGCCGCCGTTGTGGCGAACGGTTGCGACCCAGTCGGGCACGGCAGCCATGGCGTCGGCCTTGTTCGAGGCGAACAGTTGCCAGACGCCCGCGGGGCCGGCCGCCTGAATTTCAGCGTCGTTGCGCGTCAGGCCGACCTTGTGCATGGTGCCCAGCAGCGAATAGTAGGTGGTATCGGTATAGGCCATGACGGTGATGGTCTTGCCCTTGAGCTGCTGCGGCTCGTCGATGGGAGCGCTTTCATGCGAGGCGATCAGGGTGAGCCCGCCCGCGCCCATCAGGGCAACCGACTTGACGGGGATGCCGTTGGCACGAACGATGATGGGCGTATCGCCGATGGCGCCGCCGATAGGCGCGTTGCCCGCACCCACCTGTTTGGCCACGTCGACCCCGCCCTTGCCGGTGACAAAGGTCACGTCAAGGCCTTCGTCCTTGAAATAGCCTTGCTGTTGAGCAATAAGCCAGGGCGCAAAGGCAGGCAGGTTCTTGGGTGCGGGCAGCAGGTAGGTGATGGGTTCGAGCTTGTCGGCCGCCAGGGCGGAAGCCGAAGCCATCGAAACACATGCTCCGAGCATGACGGCAGTGATTAGTTTCTTCATTCTGTTCTCCTGAGTCTGGGATTCTTATATGGTTAATTGCAGTGGGGCTTGTAGGCCGGTATGACAGTACTTCGGGCTTGCATGTGAAAATCAATGAACCGCGGCGTCTTCTTCTTTGCCGATCTTCAGCAGATCCATCAACCGCCCCTGCAGGGGGCCGATCTCGGGAAGCTTGCGCCGCTGCAGCGGGTTGTCGCGCAGCGGCAGGTCGACGATGATCTCTTCGATAATGGTGCCCGGGCGCTCGCTCATGACCAGCAGCCGGTCCGACAAGGCAATGGCTTCGACCAGGTCGTGGGTAATGAACAACGCCGTCTTGCCGTTTTCGGCCAGCGATTGCGCCAGGTCTTGCTGGAGAATCATCTTGGTCTGGGCATCGAGCGCAGAGAACGGCTCGTCCATCAGCATTACCTGCGGATCGACCGCCAGAGTGCGGGCCAATGCCGCGCGCTGGCGCATGCCGCCCGACAATTGGTGGGGGTAGTTCTTTTCGTAGCCCTTCAGGTGGCATTTGCGCAGCAGCTCGTTGGCCACCTTCAGCCGGTCAGACTTGCCCACGCCGGCTATTTCCAGGCCCAAAGCCACATTGTCTTCGATGGTGCGCCATTGCATCAGCAGGTCTTTCTGCAGCATGAAGGCCACTTCGCGCACAGGCTTGGTAACCCGCTTGCCCGACACATAGACTTCGCCCGAGGTGGGGGCGTAGAGGCCGGAACCCATGTTGAGCAAGGTGCTTTTGCCACAGCCCGAAGGGCCGATAATGGATACGACCTCGCCCTTGGCGATGGAAAACGAAATATTGGACACGGCAGGACGCAGCTCGCCCGTATTAGGATCAACGAAGGATTTGCCTACGTTTCTGAATTCGATTTCAACCATGAGGGGCTGCTCCTTGAGTAGTGAGGCGCGGTGCAATTCAAATTTGCGAACCACTCACGCCAAGCCCTGTTTGTTTTATATATGAACTGACGTTTTGTGAATTAAACAAACTTTAAATCCTTGGCGAGCCATGTTGTATTAGGGAAATCCCTTTGTTTTACGATTTTCATCGCATATTACTAGGGTTTCCACTAATAGTTAGGTAGGCCCCTGAAGTCATAAACTTTTAATCCATAAAACGCTGTTTAATATATGGAACAAACAGCCGCTCCACTGGCAGCGACTGCTGCTTTACATTTCTTCAATCGGCTGGAGGCCTGCATGTCGTCCGATGCACGCACGCTGCTTACGATATTTCTAAAGCATGATCAGTCCAATAATCTGGACATGATCCAGTCCAAGCTGAAAGCCAGCCAGTGGTGGGACCGCTTTCCTCCCGAGGGGGTGGAAGTCGTCTCATGGACGGTAGCAATGGGATTCGGTCAGATCGTCACGCTGCGCGTGCCGGTCGAACTCATCCCCGTGGTCAACGTCGAACTGGAACGTTCGGCCTGGGGAGTCTTCACCACCGAATGCTTTCCTACTTACGATTTCGTACCGGTGCGCCAGCGCATCAAAGAACGTGTAGAAAACGGAGGTCAATAAAATATGTCTCATCTCTATCTGCAGCCTCATCAGGCTCGCAAGCGGCAGCCCACCGCTTATGAAGATCTGCTCGGCGACTCGCTCGAGCGCGCCTTCAGCTCCGACATCGTCGAGCTTGACGCCCTGGTGGCCTACCTGAACGACCACGGCCCTCAACCCCAGGACACCTCAACCATGTGGACGGCCGAACTGCTCACCACCGAGCTGCAGCGCCTGGGCAACGACTGAACCCATCAAGGAAAGCCACCATGACAACCAATCCCTCCGACGTCGAAGTCGAAAAAGTCCTGGCCAACGGCATACAGAACCGCTGGTATGCCATCTGCCCCTCGTCCTTCGTTCAGCAGACCCCGGTTTCCCTACGTCGCCTGGGCCACAAGATCGTGCTGTGGCGCGACGCCGACGGCACGCCCTACGCGCTTGAAGACCACTGCCCCCATCGCGGCGCCCCGCTTTCCGCCGGCGTTCCGCTGGGCAACCGGCTTGCCTGTGGCTACCATGGCGTCGAAGTCGACTGCAAGGGTGTGGTCATCTCGGTCCCCGGCAGCCCCGGCTGCAAGCTCGAGGGCTCCCGCCCCACGCTTGCCTTCCACCTGAAGGAAGCCCACGGCGCCATCTTCATGTATAACTCGTACACCAATGTCGACGAGCCGCCGCCGCTGGTGCTCCCCCAAGAGCTCGATTCGGACGAATACGAGAAGTTCCTGTGCTACCTCGAATGGGATTGCGACTACCGCTACGTGCTCGACAACGTCATGGATCCCATGCACGGCACCTTCCTGCACAAGCAGTCGCACAGCATGGCTGCGGGCGCCCGTGCCGCCAAGTTCGACCTGCGCGACACCGAGCATGGCTTCTCGTTCGAAAAATCCGCACAGCGCGACGTCAACTTCGATTGGACCGAATTTGCCGACACCGGCATTCAGTGGGCGCGTCTAGACATCCCCTACCCCAAAAGCGGCGGCCCCGGCGGTAGCTTCGGCATCGCGGCCTTTGCTACGCCCATCCGCGAAAACGAATCGGCCGTGTTCTTCTGGCGCAATCGCAAGGTATCGGGGTGGCAGCGCGACGCCTGGCGCTTCCTGTACAAGAACCGCCTCGAGGCGCGCCACTGGGCCGTGGTCGAACAAGACCGCGTCATCCTCGAAGTGATGGAGCCCGACGCCAACAAGCGCGAGCATCTGTACCAGCACGACGTGGCTGTCACGCGACTGCGCCGCACTTTGCGCCAGCTTGCCATCGCCCAGCTCACCGGCAAGAACTGACATGCACACATGGACGCCCGTCAAGCGGGTCGTGGTGCCCGGCGCGGCCGAGCCGGCCGGCGCCACATGGTCGAATTGCCTGGTATTGGGCAACGAGGTCATGATGTCGGGCGTCACGGCTCAAACGGGCACAGACGATGCCGGCCGCGCCTTGTCCACCGAGGCGCAGGGCCGGCTCATCCTCGAGCGCATCGATGCCACCATGCGCGCGGCGGGCGGCAGCCGCGCCAATATCTACAAGCTGGTGGTCTACCTTACCGACATCGCCGACAAAGAAGTTGTCTCGCAACTGCGGGCGGGCTTCTTCGGGCCGGTCTTTCCGTGTTCAACCCTGGTCCAGGTCAGCGCCCTGGCCTTTCCCGGGCTGACCATAGAAATCGACGCCTTCGGCCGCCTCGATTGTGACGTGGCCCAGGCGATGCAGTATTATCCGGGCCAGTATTATCCAGGCTGAAAGCCCGCAATGCAGCGGGCCACGGCAACAGGGGACGCAGGCATGAGCAGTACGGACACATCCAGGTATTCGGTACCCGGCCTCGAAAGAGGCCTGCGGATACTGACTGAATTCACACGGGAAACCCCCGTGCTCGCCGCGCCCGAACTGGCCCGTCGGCTCGATGTGCCCCGCACCACCGTGTTCCGCCTGCTCGTCACCCTCGAGTCGCTGGGCTTCGTCGAAAAATCCAGCAACGGGCGCGAGTACCAGCTGGGCACGGCGGTGCTGAAGCTGGGTTTCGAATACCTGGCCTCGCTGGCGCTGACCGAGCTCGGACGCCCCATACTCGAGCAGTTGCGCGATGAACTCAATTATTCGGCCAACCTCGTCATACGCGACGGCCGAGACGTCGTGTACGTGCAAAAGGCGGCAGCCGGCTCCATATTTACCAGTTCGGTGCACATCGGCACGCGGCTTCCGGCCCATGCCACGGTGCTCGGCAGAGTCCTGCTCAGCCATCATGGCCTGCACGCCCTGCGCGCCCTGTATCCCGAAGAGCAGCTTAGGCCCTACGGGCGCCACACGCCGGCTTCCGCCGAAGCCCTGTACCAACTGCTGAAGGCCGACAAAGAGCGCGGCTATGTCATTGCCGACGGCTTTTTCGAGTCGAATATCTCTACTATTGCCGCGCCGGTATTCAAGCAAGGCGGCGAAGTGGCCGCCGCCCTGGGCGTTACCGTGCCCGAAAGCAAGATACCCGAATCGCAACGCCAGACGCTCATCGATAAAGTGGTGGCCGCGGCGGCCCAGCTGTCAGCGTGCCTGGATTACCGCGCACCGGCCTCAGCCGCCCGCCACGCGGGATAAATCCCTGGCCGCCTGCACCACTTCGCTCTGCATGCGTTCTTTCAGGCCCGGGTCGGCATCGAACAGCTGCTGCGGCGCCACCACGCTAAGCGCGGCCACCGGCCTGCCGCCGCTGCCCTTGACCACGGCCGCGCACGCATTGATGCCGGCTTCGTAGCCCGAGAAACTCCAGGCGTGGCCCTTGCGGCCGTCTTCTTCAAGCTGTCGGGCCAATTCGGCCGGATCGATGCCGGAGGCTTGCTTGGTGGAATCGGCCGCGTCGTCACGCCAGGCCGCCCAAAGGCGCTGGAATTCGGCTTCGCCAAGCTGGGCCAGCATGACCCGGCCCGGGGCGGTAAGGAAGGCCGGAACCCGGCTGCCCACGCGAATATGGCTGACCAGGCCGCCCTCGGGCATTTCGCGCTGGACGTAAACAACGTGATAGCCCTCGAGCACGACCATATAGGCCGACACACCCAGATCGCGGGAAAGTTGCTCGACCGAACGACGCCCCGCGCTGATGAGATCAATTGAGCCGAGCGCCGAAGCGGCCATGGTAAGAAACGCCATACCCACCCGATGGCCACCCTGGGGCAGACGTTCGATCAGGCCTTCGTGCTCGAGCGTGGCCAGCAGGCGCATGACCGTGACGCGGTTGACATCGATCAAGCGCCCTACTTCGCTCAGATTGCCTGTATTGCCGCCTTCGGCGATGTAACGCAGCAAGCGCATGCCGCGCATCACCGGCGTGACCAGGCCTTTTGCAGCATCTTGTTCCAACATGGGGGTGCCTCCTTCGCGGCCGGTCGCTCGACGTTCTTCGTTCATTGGCTATGCCTGGCTTGCACACCGCGGTTTCCCGCAAGCGGCAGCGATTGGCCAGGCAGAGTGCGGCTGATGCCGTGCCGATTCGGCATCGGCACGTCGCCCGTCTGTCCATGTTATTTGATGGACGCCGTCCAGGCGTTGTAATCGTAAACCCAATCGGCGTTTCCGCCCTCTTTAAGCCAGGTGTTGCCGCGCGAGGCGATCTGGATGCGGCTGGTGCGCTCGAGACGGGCGTCCTGATAGGCGGCCCACGCTTGCTGCAGGCTGCCAAAACCCGGCTCGGCAATGCAGCGTGCCAGCACCACAGCGTCTTCAACAGCCTGGCCCGCGCCTTGCGCCATGAACGGCATCATCGGATGGGCGGCATCGCCCAGCAGAACCAGGTTGCCTTCATACCAACGCGGCAAGGGGTCGCGTATGTACAAGGCGGATTTAAGCACTTCGGTGCAGGCATTGAGCCGTGCTCGCGCATCTTCGTGGAAGTCGGCGTAAATTTCGCGCAGTTCGGCCACCTCGCCCGGCGCTGTCCAGGACTCGAGCGTCCATTCCGGCTGAGGGGTGGTCGCAAAGATGAAGATGTCTTTGCCTTGATTCAGGGGAAACGACACGACCTGCACCTCGGACTGATTGCCCCACCATTTGGTGAAGCAGTCCAGATCCTCGCAGCCCTGCAGGCGCTCGACCGGCACCACTGCCCGATAGGCCACCACACCGGTGAACTGGGGTTTTTCTTGGCCGAGCATGGCGGTGCGCACCGCCGAGTGGATGCCGTCGGCCCCCACCAGGGCGTCGACGGTTTCGCTGCTGCCATCGGTGAAATGCACGGCCACCTTGCCGTCGGCCTGCTCGATTCGCTGGGCCTTTTTACCCAGTTTGATGCAGTCGGCCGGAACAGTCTGTTCCAGTACGGTAAGCAGGTCGGCCCGATGCATCGTAAGCTGCGGCGCGCCGTACTTTTCTTCGGCGGCGCCGGACATGGCAAGGCGGGAGGTTTCTTCACCTGTGTAGCCGTCGCGGCTGATGCGGAAGGCGGGCCTGGCGGCGGTTTGGCGCAGCGCTTCGCCAACGCCCAGGCCATCCAATGCGCGCACGGCGTTGGGGGTCAGGTTGATGTCGGCGCCGACGCGGGCGAACTGCTTCGCCTGTTCGAAAACGACGACGCGCTGGCCGAGCTTGAGCAGCGCAATGGCGGCGGCCAGGCCGCCGATGCCGCCGCCACAGATGCCGATGAGGGGTGTGCTCATGATGATTGGTTTCCTTGGGTCTGTTTTGTATTTTTGTTCATTAATGAACGTAATGAATATAATTTAACAGCCAGCGGGAAATGGCGTCAAGAGGATTTCTACGTATCCATAGGGTTTGCTGAGTGTGTTTTGTGGATGAAGCTGGGGCATCAGACGGGATACTCACCCCTGAACCTGGGGGTTTCATCCAATGCAACTCTGGACCGACACCGTGTCTGCTGCAGCTTTCCTGACTGATACTGCAGACTACCCAGACAGGTTTAGATGGTGATGTTTGTTTGTCCTGTCTTCATCGCTGGCGCCGCTTGCAGAAATAAAGCCAGTGTTTGTCTTGATCCGTTTCCGCGCTGTCTCTTGATTGCGGGGGGCGCTTTGTCCTTGCAGCGTTTCTGCTCTTCGGTACATGCGGGCCAGACGGAAGAGGTCGGCCCTCGGGGTGCCGCCCCTGCCTCGTCCACTCTATCATTCAGCCTACCTTGTGTCTTTACTCTCATATCGTAGGCTCCAAACACAGAATTTAGACACTCCTAATACAAGAGTTTTCACATAGCCTCGACCGAGGCCAGACGGGAAACATTGCACTTCGAACAAAGGCAAGAGGTTTATTGTGAGGCTCTCTACACATCACTGAGGTAAACAGGGTACGTGCGATCTTGAGGAGTTTCAATGCGATGTAGCCGTGTCGTTGCATTTAGTCGAAGGGGCAATGGCTTGCGAAGGAGACAACGCTGGCTAAGTGACACGACAACAGCTGCTGAATCCGCCCATGCGATGGCTGCCGTCGCAAAACGGCGCTTTTTCCGATAGTCCACAGCGACATAGCGTGAGTTGATCTCCCACAGCATAACTACTACCCGACGCGTCGACGAGCTCTACCCGCCCCTTTATATGCAAGGGGCCATTGTCCAAGATACGAATGGTCGGCTTTTCCATAGATGTACTCTCGTAGTGAAAATCTGGTTAATGACTGCAATGTCTATTGATTGCAATATGTGCTAGCGTTGCTGCTGCCAGGGCAGCAGCAACCTCTCGAGCCACTGAAATAGCCCGAAAATAAGGGAACCCATCATTCCGGCGGCCAGTAAAGCCGCCAACGATAGTTTCAAGGAAAGAATCTGCCACGAATGCCAGATCAGATACCCCAAGCCGGTATCGGCGTTCAAGTATTCAACGGCCGTAGTGGTCATCAAGGCGAGGCCAATGGATATATGAACGCCACTCATAATGACGGGCATGGAGGCGGGCAACATCACTTTCCGATATAGGTCCAGGGGCTTGGTTTCGAAGCTCGCCGCAACGTCTTTGTAGATCGGATCGATGTTCAGCACCCCCGCCATCGAGCTGATTACCATTGTAAAAAACGGACCGAGCGCAATCATGAGCACATTGGAGGTTTCATTCAATCCCACCAGAATCAAGAACAGCGGAAACAATGCAATACGGGGTAATGGGTATAAAACTGTGATAATCGGCCGCAGGATGATTCGGCACCAGCGGAACATACCCATGGTTAATCCCAGAAGTATTCCTGGAATGGTTCCCAGCACCATTCCAACACCGAAACGCGATGCGGTATGTCCTAAGTGCTCCCACAATTCGCCTTCCCTCGCTAGGTCGGCCAGGGTCACAAGCACGGTCGTCGGGGCAGGTAAAATGCGGTCGTCCGCCCAGCCCAAGCGCGAACACAATTCCCATATTATTAGCACAGTCAACGGGCTGATGAATGCGAAAAAAGTTTCTTTGCGAGGAGCGCGAATTCGTGAGCTTGGCAATGGCATGCTCGCTCTCCCTTGAGTGTCGTTTCCGATAACTGCTTTAGGCACGAGTACCCCCCTCTGATTGAATATCGCCGCGCAAAGACAAAACTTCTTCTCGCAGACAGTCCCAGATACGCCGTCTGACCTCGATGTAATCGCGATCGTTCTGCATATCCAGAACATTACGCGGGCGCGGCAGATCCACATTTACGGTATCTTTGATACGTCCAGGCCTTTTCCCCATGACAGCCACTCGATCACCCAAAATAATGGCTTCGTCGAGGTTATGTGTAATAAACACGACCGTCTTGGCACTTCCTTCCCACAGCTTCAATAGATCTTCGTAGACAAGGATCTTGGTTTGCTCATCCAAGGCACCAAAGGGTTCGTCCATAAGCAAAATAGAGGGGTTGTTCACGAATGCACGGGCGAGATTCACCCTTTGCAGCATCCCCCCCGACAACTGTCGCGGATAGACATCCTGAAAAGCCAATAAGCCGAGCTTGTTAAGGTATTCGCGTGCTTCAGCGTAGCGCGTTGCCTTGGGAACCCCTCTCACCGCGAGTCCATAGGCGGCATTGTCCAACACCGTCATCCAGGGAAAGACGCCGTTTCCCTGGAAAACCATGGAACGCAATGGTTTCCCCTTGGCCTTGATACCACAACGGATTTCTCCGCTCGACTGGGATTCCAGTCCTGCCAGCATGCGCAGCAAAGTCGTTTTTCCACAACCGCTTGGCCCTACTAGACACAGAAACTCGCCTTCCTTTATGGTGAGGTTCACATCGCTAAGCGCCGCGATGGGGCCTGACGCAGTATGAAATTCTTTATTGAGCTTGGTGATTTCAATGCTGTCAACGTGCATAGCATTGTTCGGGGCAGTTGCCTGCACAGGGCGTAAAACTGGTCCGGCTCTCATTCTTCGTATCCTGTTTGTGGGGGATCGTAAATCGCCAGGAAAACCAGGAATTCGTCGCTCAAGTTTTCCAGCTTATGGGGGATGCCATCGGAAATCTTGATGACTGCGCCCGCCATTACAAGACTGTTTTCTTCGCCCACATGAGCCTTGCCCACGCCCGCCAGCACTGAAATCGAGCAGCGCACATCTTCCGCTTGTGCGATGAACCATCCTCCAGGCGCCACTCGGATGACGTCGGCGCTATATGCGTCGGTGTAATCATTGGCGATGATATTGCGCCGTTGTTCACAGCCACGCAGCCCTGCCCCCGATAAAAGGGTCCAGGGTATCTGTTCAGTATTCAGTACATGATCCAAGAGTCGTCTCCCCAGCTAATTGAAATGCAATAGTTTTGATAGTTGGATACTTCGCGACGGCACTCTCAGCCGGCCTGCGCCGTATGCCGCAGCCGCTCCAAGGCCGAGATGTCCACCATTTCTTTTACGTCAACCGGTTTCCTCACCAATCTGGACTGAGCCCAAAAATCCTGAACCCGTTGCAGCACGTCAATGGAAATCACCCCGTCGGGACTCCAGTACGACGTGCCGCCAATTTGTCGCAAAAGGGGCTCGGGCATACCGGTCCACTTACTCGCAATGGACAATAAACCGGCGGTCCACTGGCCTTTCGATTGGGTAATCTCTTGCACAGCTTTGAAATAGCCTGCCAGGAACTGCTTTACGGCATCTGGATGTTCCGATAGAAAGGTTTCGGATGCAGCCAGGAATGTTTCTTGGTACCACGGAATGACGTCCTTGTATGAGAGCCATCGCTTTGCGATGCCCTCGCTCTCGATCATGGTGGCGGTAGGCTCACTGACACCGGCTACGTCTACGACCTTTTGACGCAGGATCTCGATAGTGTCGGAAGGTGTTCGTGGTTTGTAAGACAGAGATACGTCCGTCTTATCCAGGCCTGCACTGGACAAAGTGCTTTGCAATAGAAAGTCGATAGGGTTTCCGACCGCAGCGCCGTCGACCTTTCGCCCACGCAGGTCTGCCGGGGAACGTATGGCACCGGAATCCCATAAATCGGATCTCACCATCAAGACCACGCCGTCTCGATACCCTTGCTTGGGCTGGGTCAGTACGGAGATTAGTTTGATGTTAAAACCGTCCGCGAACTGATTGAACATAGCTGGGCCAGCAATGACCGAACTGATATCGACGTCGCCGCGCGCCAGCAGGGGCATTTGCGAATTGGCCGACCCCTTATAAGGAATAACTTCGACATCCAAGCCCTCATCTTTGAAGTAACCACGTTCGACGGCGACAAAAAGCGGAAGGTAAATGATTTGAGAGGGATTTACGGACAAACGAACCTTCTGGGGCAGTGGTTCAGTGGCCAGACATGTAGAAGTCAATCCAAGTGACACGACAATGGCCGAATATCGCAGCCACGCCGCTACCCGCTTAAAGCTATCGCGCATCACACACCTCCGAGTTGAAAATTCGACATTAGCCGCGCGAGCGCGGTGGATCATAGATAGTCATGAATACAAGATATTCCTGACCCGTGTTTTCAATGGAATGCAAGGCCCCGAAAGGAATTTTCACTATTGATCCTGGCCCTACTGCGTGGACCTTGCCGGCAATGGTGACTGTGCCTGCGCCGCTCATGAAATAAAACGCGTGATTGTCGGGATCAATATGTACAGGAGAGTATCCGCCAGGAGCGACGCGTACATAATCAACGCTATATGCATTGGTGAAGTCCGAGGCCACGACTCCAAACTGGAATTCGTAGCCATTGGAATTCTCCACCGAAAAAGGCTTCCATATCAATTCTTCCATAGAAACTACATGTCGCATGATGCTGCTCCAAGGGCCGTTTCAATACAATCCGTTCTCGTTACTTGTCCATTCGTCGGAGGGGTTATTTCGGGCCCAAGATGGTGGAAAATTCCTCGGGAGCAAACAAGCGCGGGCGCATCGCTACGCCCGAGGGCCAATACCTCTCCTACGAAAATGTCATGATCTCCCCCGGGGTATTGGGCCCATTTCCGACAGACGAAGTAGCCGAGGGTTCTACGCAATATAGGGCACCCCTCTATCCAGTCGCAGCCAATTTCCAATCGGGTACCCCGCCGTCCGGCAAAGTAGTGCCCAAGCTCGGCCTGATCGGATTGCAATAAATTAATCCCGAAGCGTTCCGCACTTTGAAGTAGAGGATGCGCACGCGCCGTTCGGGCCACACTGAAGAGCACCAGTTGTGGGTCGACTGACACGGCGGCGAAAGAACTTGCCGTCATTCCGTGGAATGTGTCGCCCTGTTTGACTGAGATGACCGCCACCCCTGTGCTGAAAGCTCGCAAACCCTTGCGAAATTCTTCTGAATCAACCATTAACTATCTCCATGATATTCAATGCGGTACTCGGCTGAAGATGCCATCAGAATATGTGCTTGATGCCTAAAGAAACCGTTGTGGAGCGATCATCGCCCGCACTTATGGGCTTGGATCTCATTTGCACACCGCCACTGCCCAGTGTGTATCCGGATCCGTTCTGATTGTCTATGGTTCCAAGTGCAGCGTAGAGCAACGTGCGACGCGACAGCCTATATTCTGCGCCTACGGCCAGCCATGTGGCATTTCGATTGCCTGCGGGGGAAAGGTAGTCTGAACTGTCTATAACCCGAGTGATTTGGGCAATAGCGGTCAAAAAGCCAAACGGTATCCTGACCCCAATATTCCAAAGTGATATGTTCGATGTGCCGGAGCCGGGGAGCCTCGCGAACGAGCCCAGGCAGTTGGAACAGCTGTTCTTTTCTCCGGTATAGCCAAGATACATACGCCAATTATCGAAGTCATAACTGCCACCGACAAGCCAAGCTTCGAGGTGGCCTGTGCCTCCTCTTCCACTTTGTTGCCGGCCGTATGCCGCCAATATATCCAAAGGGCCGTTGGTATAGCGAAGTGACACACCATAAGCGTCACCCAGCGCGGCTACACGGTCATTAATGCTGGCTAAGGCAGTCAATCGCCAGCCGTTCCATTCGGGAGAAACATAGTTGATGGCATTATCGACTCTTGCGCTGACGACCTGCGGAGCAACTTGGTATTTTGCCCCCCGCGACAATGAGATGAGTCCCCCACTACCCATCCAGTGAAATGCATCAATTTTGGATTGTGCCAATGAAATCGGCGTCGGGATTCGGCCTAATGTCAGTGCGCCGAACACTTCATGCGAAATCCCTACTGATGCCTCACGCCCGAATAATCGCCCACCTTGACCCGCCATGCCGGTATTTCCGGCGAAGCCGTTCTCCAATCGGAAATTTGCAGACCAGCCGTTTCTCAGATTTTCGCTTCCGATGAACCCCAATCGACTTCCTGCCGCACCACCGGATATGACGCGACCTGTGGTACTGCCGTCTGTATGACTGATATCAAGGCCGCCGTCGAAAATTCCATAAATCTTCACCCCTTCTTGAGCGTGAACCGTCTGTACCGCTATTCCTCCCATCAACGCTGCGGCCGCCAGCCAAAGCATGGTTTTTTTATGAGTATTACTCATTCTTTTACCCTATGTTTTTGAATTGTCTCCTCTTGGCCAGTCATCGGTCGGGTCTTCCACCGTTGCATAGGCCCCGATGAGATTATGTTTGTGTTCCAAATTTACGGCAATACTATAAAATATGAACGGTTCGTTCCAATTTATGGACAAAATGGATGTTGACTTTGATCGATATACTCACTTTCGTAAAAATTGCTGACTTGCGTAGTGTGACTCAGGCGGCGCGTGTGCTAGGCATGCCAAAATCATCGGTCAGTCGTAATTTGGGGCGCCTTGAGCAAGCTGTGGGAGCACCCCTGGTGCTGCGCGGCAGTCGGCAACTATCGCTGACTGATACGGGAAGAGTTTTCTACAACCACGCTCAGCGGATACTGGAGGAAGTGGATGAGGCTCATAGTGCTGTGGGCCAATTACACGGAACCGCACGCGGCCATTTACGTGTCGCCGCACCAGTCACGTCCGGGCAACAGTTGTTGGCCCCCCTGCTTCCGGAGTTTCTGTCGCTTTACCCCAAGCTCACCTTGAATCTTGAGTTAACCAGCCGACAAGCAGATCCCTTAACGGAGGACGTTGATGTCGTTATTCAAATTGGAGACCTAAGCGACTCGCAATTAGTCGCTCGCCGACTAGGCACGTTTCGCCTGTCGCTATATGGCAGCGCCGAATATCTGGCCCGGCACGGGGAGCCGAGAACCGTCTCGGATTTGTCCAGCCACGTTGTGTTGGATATTTTCGAAGGCCCGCATGCATGGACGCTATATGGCCCCGGAGGAAGCACTGCGGTCGGGATTACGCCTCGACTATCTATCAATGATCCTTCCGCGATCCGCACGGTAGCATTGGGCGGCACCGGCCTAGCTTGGTTACCCCATTTTCTATGCGCTAATGACTTGGCTTCCGGGAAGCTAGTGCATGTACTGCCGCAATGGCATCGAGGCCAACGCGACGTCCACGCACTATTCCCACCTCCCCGCACCCTCACTCCTCGGGTACGCGTATTTATTGATTTTTTAGTAGAAAAATTTGCTCAAAAAGGGCAGTTGCATTACTAGGATTTTGCTTTCCTGTTTCTTCATGACTCTAGTTTAATGCCGCTACGCCAAACCGAAGCCACCGCCGGTCTAGTCATCCCCATCGCCGTCAGCCGCAACCGCCGCCTGCGCGCTGCCCCGGCTCTGGCTTAGCCGCAGCAGATAATCCGCATCGATATCACCCGTGATATAGCACCCATTGAAGCAGGACGACTCGAACTGCTCCATCGCCGGATTCAGGTCGCGGATCGATTGCTCGAGGTCTTCAAGCCGCTGATACACCAGCCCGTCCGCCCCGATCTCTTGCGCGATCTGCTCCGTGCTGCGGCCCGTGGCGATAAGCTCGGACTGCGTCGGCATGTCGATGCCGTAGACATTGGGAAACCGCACCGGCGGCGCCGCCGAAGCAAAATACACCTTGTTCGCACCCGCCTCGCGCGCCATGTCCACGATCTGGCGGCTGGTCGTGCCCCGCACGATCGAATCGTCCACCAGCAGCACATTCTTGCCGCGAAACTCCATGTCGATCGCACTGAGCTTTTGCCGCACCGATTTCTTGCGTACCGCTTGGCCCGGCATGATGAAAGTGCGGCCCACGTAGCGATTCTTGATGAAGCCCTCGCGATAATCCAGCCCCAGGTGCGCCGCCAACTGCATGGCCGAGGGACGCGAAGAATCGGGTATGGGCATGACCACATCGATATCGCCCAGGCGCAGCGACTTCGCCACATTGTTGGCCAGGTACTCGCCCATGTTCAGGCGCGCCGAATAAATCGACACGCCATCCATCAATGAATCGGGCCGCGCAAAATACACGTACTCGAACACACAGGGCGTGAGGCTGGGCGCCTGGGCGCACTGGCGGCTGGTAAGCCGGCCGTCAAGGTCGATCAGCACCGCTTCGCCGGGCTGCACGTCGCGCACGAAGGTGTAGCCGCAGCCCGTAAGCGCCACCGACTCGGAAGCCACCATCCATTCAGGGCCCTGGTCGGTTTCAAGCGAGCCCAGGCAAAGCGGACGTATGCCGTGCGGGTCGCGAAAGGCCACCATACCGAAGCTCGAGATCTGGGCAATGACGGCGTAGGCCCCCCGAGCGCGCTTGTGCACGGCTTCAACCGCCGCAAATACCGCGTTTTCGTCGAGCGACACACCGTTGGCCGCCTGCTGCAGCTCGTGCGCGAAAATATTCAGCAGAACTTCGGAATCGGAATTGGTATTGATATGCCGCCTGTCGACGCGGAACAGTTCTTCGCGAAGGTCGCGCCAGTTGGTCAGGTTGCCGTTGTGCACGAAAGTGATGCCGAATGGCGCGTTCACATAGAAGGGCTGCGCCTCGTCCACGCTGTCGCTGGAGCCCGCCGTGGGA
Organism: Pusillimonas noertemannii; assembly: GCF_003096595.1. Taxonomy (GTDB): domain Bacteria; phylum Pseudomonadota; class Gammaproteobacteria; order Burkholderiales; family Burkholderiaceae_B; genus Pusillimonas; species Pusillimonas noertemannii. Next base: position 135,687 of record NZ_QEKO01000004.1, read on the forward strand.
TAACGCACCTGGCCCAGGCCGCTGTTGCCGGGCAGCGAGCGCATATTGCGCGTACGAAAGACGTCGCGCACGAGCCCGCTTGCCTTGTACATGCTGAAGAGCTGGTCGTGCGCCGTGGCGATGCCGGCGGCGTCCTGGCCACGGTGCTGCAGCAGCAACAGGCTGTCATAAATTACCTGATTGACGGGATTGCGCCCCGCAATCCCAACGATTCCGCACATTTGAGTGTCCTAGTTAAAGCGTCTGGTTGTAGCGTTCAGTACGGCAAATAGCCGGCCAGCGAAGGCGGTAGCATCTGCTTGAGTTTCTGTATGCCCTGCTCGGCCGAGCCCGACAGACGGGCGTCGCGCCACCACGGCTCTTGGGGCAGCTCGGTGTAGCCGGCCAGCGCCACCAGCACCAGCACGATCAGCAGCCCGCGCAGGAATCCGAAGATGGCGCCCATGCCGTGGTCGGCGGGGGTAAGCCCGGTTTTATCGATAAGCGTGCCCAGCGTGACATTGATCAGCCCCACCAGAAGCAGCACCACGATGAAGACCGCCGCATAAGCTGCGGCGGTGCGTAGAAGGTCGTTCTCGATGAAGGCTGTAAGCCAGCCTGAGACCCGCGGCCCCCACCAGATGGCGGCCACAAAGGCCGCCGCATAGGCAACGAGGGAAAGCAGCTCTTTGACGAAACCTCGCAACAGGCCCAGGAATGTAGACACCCCCACGATGGCCAGCACGATGTAGTCGAAGCTTGTCACTGAGTGGCGATGAAGCTGTTGACGTAGTCGAGTGAGCGCAGCCGTGTCTGTGCCGCCTGCGCCGCCTCGCGCGTGGGGAAAGGCCCCACCCGCAGGCGGTAGGTGGTTTTCCCGTCAGGGCTGGCCGACTCGACATAGGCGTTGGTGACACCTGCCGAAACCAGGCTGTCGCGGCGGGCCTGGGCGTCTTTTTGAGACGTGTAGGCGGCGATCTGCACCACGAAGTTGCCCTTGGCGGCGGCCGCCGGCGGCTTGGACGGCTGGCGCCCTTCGAGCAGCGCGATGGCGACGGAACCGTCGTCGGTGCGTTCGGAAGCGGACGGCTTGGGCGCCGGTTTGGATTCGGGCTTGGGCTCTGGCTTGGGTTCAGGTTTGGGCTCGGGGCGCGCCGGTTCTTCAGGCTTGGCGCCGGCGGGCTCTTGCGCCGAGGCCTGCTGATCGGACGGAGTTTCGGCGACGGGCTCGGGCACCGGCAAGGCAGGCGTTTCAACACTGAGTTGGCCGTTGGCATCGCCGGACGTGGCCGGATCGCCCGACGCGATGGACGGTTCGGGAATGGGCGGAATGGCCGGCACCACGACCGGGGTTTCAGCCGGCTGCTCGGGTTCGGACTTGATCAGCATGGGCACCACGATGACCGCGGCCACGACCAGCGCCAGCGCGCCGATGAGCCGCTGGCGCGCCCTGCCGCGCAGATCTTCGGCATGAGCCTCGCTGGGCGGCGATGAACGGCGCCTGGATTCGGAGGCAGCCTGTTTGCGAGAGAACAATCCCATGTAAAAACCTCTGGCCGCGGCCCGATCGGGACAAGCGCGGCGACATGATTAGACCGTGCGCCCCAGTTCCTGAAGTATGGGCCCAACCGTCGAGAACGAGCCAAACACAAGAATTCTATCATCCTCGGCAGCCAGCTCGCGCGCCTTGGCGAAGGCTTGAACCGGATTGTCAAAACTTGACACGGTTATTGTCTCGTCGGGATTGTCGGGCAGCACACCTCGCACGATCTCGGCCAGCTCTTCACCGGTGCTGCCCCGGGGCCCATCGAGCGTGGCGCAATACCAGTGATCCACGCGGGGCGCCAGCTTGGCCAGCACGGCCTTGGCGTCTTTGTCGCGCAGCATGCCCACCACCGCATGGGTATAGGGGTAGTAGGCCATGCCGGCAAGGTTCTGCGCCAGTGCGGCGGCCGCATGGGGGTTATGCGCCACATCGAGCACGATGGCCGGCTTGCCGGGCAGGATCTGCATGCGCCCAGGCAGCGACACCTGCAGCAGGCCCACCCGCACCGCCTGCTGCGGCACGGCCAGCTTGTCGCGCAGCGATTCAATGGCGGCCAGCGCCGCGCTGGCATTGATCAGCTGGTTGGCGCCGCGCAGCGCCGGATAAGCCAGCCCGTTGCGCCGCTGGTTGCGGCCGCCGTAGGCCCACTGCTGGCGATCGCCCGAATAATTGAAGTCCTTGCCGAACTGCCACAGGTCGGCGCCCGCCTGTTCGGCGTATCCGGCGATGGAGGCCGGCGGCTGGGGATCCGCGCAGATGGCCGGGCGCCCCGCACGGAACACATGGGCTTTTTCAAGGCCGATTTTCTCGCGCGTATCGCCCAGCCACTCGGTATGGTCGATGTCGACGCTGGTGACGATGGCGCAGTCGGCATCGACGATGTTGACGGCGTCCAGGCGCCCTCCCATGCCTACCTCGAGCACCGCCACATCGAGCCGGCCGGCATCGAAAAGCAGCAGCGCCGCCAGCGTGGCGAATTCGAAATAGCTCAGGCTGATCTCGCCGCGCGCCGCCTCGATGCGCTCGAACTGCGCGATGATCTGCTCGTCGCCGGCGTTTTCACCATTGACGCGTATGCGCTCGTTGAAATGCACCAGGTGCGGCGAGGTATACAGGCCCACGCGATAGCCGGCCGAAAGCAGGATGGCTTCCAGCATGGCGCAGGTGGACCCTTTGCCGTTGGTGCCCGCCACCACGATCTTCACAAATGGCAGTTCAAGCTCCAGCCGCTGCGCCACCGTGCGAATGCGGTCCAGCCCCATGTCGATGGCCTTGGGGTGCAGGGTTTCCAGATGGGCAAGCCACTGGTCGAGGCTGGCGTTGGCGCCGGGTTGAATAGATGACATGGTGGACCTGATAAAAAAGAAAAGCCGGCGCCATTTTAAGACAGCTCTGAACACTTCTTCGCGCGATGTGTTCGGAGCTGCCTTGCGGCGCCGGCGAGGGCCGGAAAACCGGCCGTGCGGCTATTTGCGGCGCGGCGGCGGCAAATCGGTGCAGACGCCCTCGAAGGCCTCTGCCGCCATGCCGATGGATTCGCCCAGTGTGGGGTGAGGATGAATGGTCTTGCCGATGTCGACGGCATCGGCGCACATCTCGACCGCAAGCGCCACCTCGCTGATCAGGTCGCCCGCATGGGTGCCCACGATGCCGCCGCCCAGCACGCGGTGCGTCTGCGCATCGAACAGCAGCTTGGTGAAGCCCTCGTCGCGGCCATTGGCAATGGCCCGCCCCGACGCGGCCCACGGGAACACGCCTTTCTCGACCGCGATGCCCTCGGCCTTGGCCTGGTCTTCGGTGAGCCCGACCCAGGCGACTTCAGGGTCGGTATAGGCGACCGAGGGAATGACGCGCGCGTCGAAATAGCTTTTCTGCCCGGCGATGGCCTCGGCGGCCACATGGGCCTCGTGCACCGCCTTGTGGGCCAGCATGGGCTGTCCGACGATGTCGCCGATGGCATAGATATGGGGCACGTTGGTGCGCATCTGCTTGTCGACGGCAATGAAGCCCCGGTCGCTTACCTGCACGCCCGCCTTGTCGGCATCGATGTTCTTGCCGTTGGGGCTGCGCCCGACCGCCTGCAGGACGAGATCGTAGCGCTGCGGCTCGGACGGCGCGTTGGCGCCCTCGAACGTAACCCAGATGCCGTCTTCCCTGGCCTCGGCCGAAACGGTCTTGGTGTCGACCATGATGCGGTCGAAGCGCTTTTCGTTCTTCTTCTGCCAGACCTTGACGAGATCGCGGTCGGCACCCTGCATCAGGCCGCCCAGCATCTCGACCACGTCGAGCCGCGCGCCCAGCGCCGAGTACACCGTGCCCATTTCAAGCCCGATGATGCCGCCGCCGACGATGAGCATCTTCTTGGGAATGAAAGGCAGTTGCAAGGCGCCGGTGGAATCGACGATGCGCTGGTCTTGCGGCAGGAAGGGCAGCTTGACCGACTGGCTGCCCGCGGCAATGATGGCCGAACCGAACTTGACCGTGCGCGCCGCGCCTTCGGCGGGCTGCACCGCGATATGATGCGGGTCGACGAAGCGGCCCACCCCGGTCAGCACTGTAACCTTGCGCATCTTGGCCATGGCGGCCAGGCCGCTGGTCAGTTTTTCGATCACGCCTTCTTTGTAGAAGCGCATCTTGTCGAGATCGATGGTGGGTGCGGCAAAAGAGATGCCGTGCCGAACGATCGCCCGCGCTTCTTCGGCCACCGCAACCGTGTGCAGCAAGGCCTTCGAGGGAATGCAGCCCACGTTCAGGCAGACACCGCCCAAACTGGAATAGCGTTCGATCAGGGCAACCTTCAGGCCCAGGTCGGCGGCGCGGAAGGCGGCCGAATAGCCGCCCGGGCCGGCTCCCAGCACGACTACATCGTATTGCTCGTCGGCCGAACCGGAAAACTGCGCGGCCTGCGGCGCCGGGCTTGCGCCCGCCTGCTTTGCCGCGCCCGATGAAGGCGCCGGCTTGCCGGCTTCGCCTGCGGAAGCCTTGCCGGAACCGCCTTCAGGCGCCGCCGGTGCGCCCTTGCCGCTTTTGGCCGCCTCCTGCTGCGCAGGCGCCGTGCCGGCCCCGGCCTTGGCTTCGATGCGGACCAGGGGGTCTCCCTGGGCCACTTTGTCGCCCACCTTGACCAGGATTTCGGCGACGACACCGCCCTGCTCGGCCGGAATCTCCATCGAGGCCTTGTCGGACTCGACGGTGACGAGGCTTTGCTCGGCCTCGATGGCGTCGCCCACCTTGACCAGCACCTCGATGACGTCGACCTTGTCGAAATCGCCTATGTCAGGCACTTTGAGTTCTGTCGTGCTCATGCGCGTCCCTTATAGTGCAATGCGGCGGAAATCGGCCAGCAGCGCGGCCAGGTATGCGTTGAATCGCGCGGCCGCCGCGCCGTCGATGACACGATGGTCGTACGACAGCGACAGGGGCAGCATCAGCCTGGGCTGGAAGGCCTGGCCGTCCCACACGGGCATGTGGCTGGAGCGCGAAACCCCCAGAATGGCCACTTCGGGCGCATTGATGATGGGCGTGAACGAAGTTCCGCCTATGCCGCCCAGCGACGAGATGGAGAAGCAGCCGCCCTGCATCTGCGCGGGCGACAGCTTGCCCTCGCGCGCAAGCGCTGCCAGCTCGGAGGTTTCGGTGGCCAGTTCGAGTACGCCCTTTTTGTCGGCGTCGCGTATTACCGGCACCACCAGGCCGTTGGGCGTGTCGGCCGCAAAGCCGACGTGGTAGTACTGCTTGTAGACCAGGTTGTCGCCGTCGAGCGAGGCGTTGAACTCGGGGAATTTCTTCAGGGCCGCAACCACCGCCTTGATCAGGAAGGCCAGCATCGTGACCTTGACGCCCGACTTCTGGTTTTCTTTGTTGAGCGCAACGCGCAGCGCCTCGAGCTCGGTGATGTCGGCCTGATCGTTGTTGGTGACATGGGGAATCATCACCCAGTTGCGATGCAGGTTGGCGCCCGAGATCTTCTTGATGCGTGAAAGCGGCTTGGCCTCGGTGGGCCCGAACTTGCTGAAATCGACCTTGGGCCAGTCGAGGACCGACAAGCCGCCGCCCGCCGGCGCCGCCGCACCCTGCGGCGCGCCCGAGGCCAGCGTCTTCTTGACGAAGCCACGCACGTCGTCGAAGGTGATGCGTCCCTTGTCGCCGCTGCCGGGGACGCGGTTCAGGTCGACGCCCAGCTCGCGCGCAAACTTGCGCACCGAGGGCGACGCATAGGGAAGCTTGTTGGACGGTATGTCGTCGGCGTAGTCCTGTGTGGGCGAGGTGCGCTCGACAGGCTGCGAGGCCATGACACCCTCTGCGCCGCGCGCCAGGGTTGCGGGCGAGGCGGCCTCGCCTTGTTGTTCCATAGGCTCGGCGGAATCGGCGGCGTGCGCAGCGGCGGGCGCAGCGGCAGGCGCGGGTGCGGGGCTTTCAGCCGCATCGCCCGCGGCCGGCTCGAGCACCAGAATCTCGGAACCCTGCGCCACCTTGTCACCCACCTTGACCGCGATGCGCTTGACCACGCCCGCCTGCGACGAGGGGATTTCCATGGAGGCCTTGTCGGACTCGACGGTAATGAGGCTTTGCTCGGCCTGGACCGTATCGCCCTCGGCCACCAGCAGCTCGATGACCTCGACGTCCTTGAAATCGCCGATGTCGGGCACCAGCACCTGTACCGGCTTGCCTGCGCCCGCAGCCGAAGCGCCTGCGGAGGCGGCCGGCGCGGGCTTGGGCTCGGCCGCTGCGGCCTTTTCGGTGCTGCCGGCCTTCTCGGCCTTGGCGGGGGCCTGGGAAGCAGGCTTCTCGGCCGCGGGCGGTTCGGCCTTGTCGGCGCCCGACTCTTCGATTTCGAGTATGACCGCCCCTTCGCGCACCTTGTCGCCCACGCTGACTTTGACGGCCTTGACCGTGCCAGCGGATGGCGAGGGGATTTCCATCGAGGCCTTGTCGGACTCGACCGTGATGAGGCTTTGCTCCGCCTTGATCACGTCGCCTTCGGCGACCAGCACCTCGATGACGTCGACCTCGGAGAAATCGCCGATGTCCGGTATCTTGATCTCTGTGCTCATTGCGTCTGTCTCCGGTCAGGCGTGCTGCGGGTTTGCTTTATTGGGATCGATGTCGTACTTCTTGATGGCCTCTGCGACCTTGGCCTCGGGTACCGCGCCTTCGTCGGCCAGGGCGCGCAGCGCGGCCAGCACCACGAAGTGGCGATCGATCTCGAAGTGCTCGCGCAGCCTGTAGCGGAAATCAGAGCGCCCGAAGCCGTCGGTGCCCAGCACCGACAGGCGGCGCCCGGCAGGCACGAAGGGCCGGATCTGGTCGCCGAAGAGCTTGACGTAGTCGGTGGACACGATAATGGGACCGGCGGTTTCCTGCAGCTTTTGCGTAATGTAGGGCATGGGCGGCTTGGCATCGCCGGGGTTGAGCAGACGATGCCGCTCGCAATCGAGCCCGTTGCGGCGCAGCTCGGTAAAGCTGGTGACGCTCCACAGGTCGGACGACACGCCCCAGTCTTTTTCGAGCAGGTCTTGCGCGGCCTGCACTTCACGCAGAATGGTGCCCGAGCCCATCAGCTGTACATGCAGCTTGTTCTTGGCCTTGCCGGCCGAACGCAGCTTGTACATGCCGCGGATAATGCCTTCTTCGTCGCCTTTGCTGAGGCCGGGATGAGCGTAGTTCTCGTTCATCACCGTGATGTAGTAGAAGACGTTTTCCTGGTTCTGGATCATGCGCTCGAGGCCGTTCTGGATGATGACGGCAAGCTCGTGCGCGTATGTGGGGTCGTAGGACACGCAGTTGGGAATCAGCGCCGACATGATGTGGCTGTGGCCGTCTTCGTGCTGCAGGCCCTCGCCGTTGAGCGTGGTGCGGCCGGCCGTGCCGCCCAGCAGGAAACCCCGGGCCTGCATGTCGCCCGCGGCCCAGGCCAGGTCGCCCACCCGCTGGAATCCGAACATCGAGTAATAGATGTAGAACGGAATCATGATGCGGTTGTTGGTGGAATACGAGGTGGCCGCGGCGATCCAGGAACTGAATGCCCCCGCTTCATTGATGCCCTCTTGCAGCAGTTGGCCGTTGGTGGTTTCCTTGTAGTACATGACCTGGTCTTTATCGACCGGCACGTACTTCTGGCCTTCGGGCGCATAGATGCCGATCTGGCGGAACAGGCCTTCCATGCCGAAGGTACGGGATTCGTCAGCCAGAATGGGCACCACGCGCGGACCCAGTTCTTTGTCGCGCAGCACCTGGTTCAGGATGCGCACGAACGCTTGCGTGGTAGAAATTTCGCGCCCTTCGGCAGTGGGCTCGAGCACCGCCTTGAAGGCGTCGAGTTCGGGCGCCTTGAACTTCTCGTCGGACACGGGGCGCCGCACCGGCAGGTAGCCGCCCAGCGCCTTGCGCCGCTCGTGCAGGTACTTCATTTCGGGCGAGTCGTCGGCCGGCTTGAAGTAAGGCAACTGATCGAGCTTGTCGTCGGGAATGGGGATATTGAAACGGTCGCGGAATTCGCGCACCGAATCCATGTCGAGCTTTTTCTGCTGGTGGGTGGGGTTCTTGGCCTGGCCGACATGGCCCATGCCGTAGCCCTTGATGGTCTTGGCCAGAATGACGGTGGGCTGGCCCGTGTGGTTGGCGGCCTCATGGAAAGCCGCGTACACCTTGTGCGGGTCGTGGCCGCCGCGGTTCAGGCGCCAGACGGCCTCGTCGCTCATGCGGCTGACCATTTCGAGCAGCTTGGGATGCTTGCCGAAGAAGTGCTCGCGCACAAAGGCGCCGTCGTGCGCCTTGTAGGCCTGGTACTCGCCGTCGACGGATTCTTCCATGATCCGGCGCAGAATGCCTTCTTTGTCGCGCGCCAGAAGAGGATCCCAGTAGCCGCCCCAGATCAGCTTGATGACGTTCCAGCCGCTGCCGCGGAAATCGCCTTCGAGCTCTTGAATGATCTTGCCGTTGCCGCGCACCGGGCCGTCCAGCCGCTGCAGGTTGCAGTTGATGACGAAAATAAGGTTGTCGAGCTTTTCGCGCGAGGCCAGGCTGATGGCGCCCAGCGATTCGGGCTCGTCCATTTCGCCGTCGCCGCAGAACACCCAGACCTTGCGATTGCTGGTGTCGGCGATGCCGCGCGCATGCAGGTACTTGAGGAAGCGGGCCTGGTAGATGGCCATGATGGGCCCAAGGCCCATCGACACGGTGGGAAACTGCCAGAACTCGGGCATGAGCTTGGGGTGCGGATACGAAGACAGCCCCTTGCCGCCGACCTCTTGGCGGAAATGGTCGAGCTGTTCTTCGGTCAGGCGGCCCTCGAGGAAGGCGCGGCCATACATGCCCGGCGAGGTATGGCCCTGGAAATACACCAGGTCGCCGCCGTGGTCTTCGGTTTCGCCATGCCAGAAGTGGTTCTGGCCGCAGCCTATCATGGTGGCCAGCGAAGCAAAGGAGGCGATGTGCCCGCCCAGGTCGCCGCCGTCGGCCGGATGATGGCTGTTGGCCTTGACCACCATGGCCATGGCGTTCCAGCGGATGTACGAGCGGATGCGCTCTTCAAGCGCCAGGTTGCCGGGATGCGGCGCCTCAAGCCCGGGCGGGATGGTATTGACGTAGGCGGTATTGGCCGAGAACGGTATGCGGGCGCCCGAGCGGCGCGCCAGGTCTATCAGGCGCTCGAGCAGCAAGTGCGCCCGCTCCGGGCCTTCGTGTTCGAGTACGGCCTCGAGTGCCTCGAGCCACTCCTGGACTTCGGGATCATCGTTGGCGACCGTGGCCAACGCACCGGCTTGATCAAGAGAGGACATTGAATGTCTCCAGTGAGGTATTTTGGAAATCGCAGACCAACGGGATCAATCCGTTGTATCACGTCTTTGCCCGCGCCGCAGGCGAGCGGCGGCCAACTTGGCTGTATGCCGGCATTGCCCCATTCTAGGAAAGAGCCTGGGCAAGGGCAAGTAAAATTTCACTTTATGGCATTAGTTTTTATAATGTGAAAAATTGACGTTTTGCTGAATGGCACCAGGCGAATGCCTGGCACATGCAATTAATTGTTTAAAATACACGCACGATGGCGAGCCCTTCCCGAAAGTCCCTCATTCCAACCACCTTCTACGATCAGGCAAAAGGCACCCGCCGCGGCCTGTACTGGCTGACGCCCGTGCTGGTGCTGGTGCTGTACCTGTGCGTCATGGGCGCGTTCATCTGGCTGCAGCGCCTGCAAAGCGACAGCGTCATGTTCGTCACCATCGACCAGGAAACCCGCCAGCAGCGTCTCATCATGGTGGTGGTGGCGCTTTCCTGCCTCATTATCCTGAGCCTACTGGCCCTGTGGCGCTACACCCGCTTCCGCTCGCGGGCCGAGGCGGCCCTCATCGCCGAAACCGGCTTTCGGCGCGCGATGGAAAACTCCATGTCCACCGGCATGCGGGTCTTCGACATGCAAGGGCGCATCGCCTATGTCAATCCGGCCTTCTGCCGCATGATAGGCTGGAACGAGGCCGACCTCATCGGCCGCACCACGCCCTTCCCCTACTGGATTCCGGGCCGCCACGCCCAGCACCAGGAAACCCTCGACCTGCTGCTTTCGGGGCGCACGCCCAGCAGCGGGCTCGAGGTCGAGGCGCAGCGGCGCGACGGTTCGCGCTTTACCGCGCGCATGTATGTGTCGCCCTTGCGCGACCCCAACGGCGAACAGATCGGCTGGATGACCTCCATGACCGACATCACCGAGCCCAAGCGCATCCGCGAGGCCCTTACCGCCGCGCACGAGCGTTTCATGACCGTGCTCGAAGGCCTGGACGACGCCATCTCGGTGGTGGCCGACACGCCCGATGGCCTCGAGCTGCTGTTTGCCAACCGCACCTACCGGCGCTTCTTCGGCGCCCAGTCCAATGGGCACGCCGAACTGCTGGGCGGCCGCCTGGGCCGCTTCACCGACGAAACCGTCGAGGCCTTCTCCACCTCGGCCCAGCGCTGGTTCGAGGTGCACCATCGCATGCTGGCCTGGACCGACGGCCGGCGCGTGCGGCTGCAGGTGGCGCGCGACATCACCGAACGCCGCACCCATGAAGAAGCCTCGCGCGTGCAGCAGGAAAAAATCCAGCTGACCAGCCGCCTGACCACCATGGGCGAAATGGCTTCGTCCCTGGCCCACGAACTGAACCAGCCGCTTACGGCCATCAGCAACTACAGCATGGGCGCCGTGGCCATGCTCAAGGCGGGCAACCCCCGGCCCGAGCAACTGCTCGAAGCGCTTGAAAAAGCCGCCAGCCAGGCCGAGCGCGCGGGCAAGATCATCAGCCGCATCCGCGAGTTCGTCAAACGCAGCGAACCGCGCCGCCAGAAGGTACCCATCTCGCGCATTCTCGACAATGCCATCGCCTTCGCCGACATCGACGCCCGCAAGCGCCAGGTCGAGATAGACCGCGAAACCCCGCCCGGCGACCCGACGGTGCTGGCCGACCCCATTCTTATTGAACAGGTGCTGCTCAATCTGCTCAAGAACGGGGTCGAAGCCATGGAGCAAAGCGACTATCGCACGCTGCACGTCCGCGTCACCGAGCAGCTTCCGCTCATCGAGATCGCGGTCATCGACCGCGGCCATGGCCTGCGCGACCCCGAGCGCCTGTTCGAACCGTTTTACAGCACCAAGTCCGAAGGCCTGGGCATGGGGCTGAACATCTGTCGCACCATCATTGAATCCCATCATGGACGCCTCTGGGCGACCGCCAATCCGGAAGGTGGTACGATTTTTCGATTCACCCTGCCCTTCGCGGCGCCGGAAGCCCCCGATCAATCAGAGAATTCTCAGGAGTTGCACGCATGACTACATCCGAAGAACCGAACACTGTTTTTATCGTTGATGACGATGAAGCGGTGCGCGATTCCTTGCGCTGGCTGCTCGAAGCCAACGGCTACCGCGTCAAGAGCTTCGGCGGTGCGGAAGACTTTCTCGAAGCCTACGACCCCGACCAGATCGGCGTGCTGATCGTCGACGTGCGCATGCCCGGCATGAGCGGCCTCGAGCTCCAGGAAGAACTCATCGCGCGCAAGGCCCCCCTGCCCATCGTCTTCATCACCGGCCACGGCGACGTTCCCATGGCGGTGTCCACCATCAAGAAGGGCGCGGTCGACTTCCTCGAGAAACCCTTCAACGAAACCGATCTGCGCGCCATCGTCGCGCGCATGCTGCAGCAGGCCAACGAGCGCGCCTCGCAGGCCCAGGCCAAGAAGAACCAGCAAGCCGTGCTCAGCCGCCTTACTTCACGCGAGCAGCAGGTGCTCGAGCGCATCGTGGCCGGCCGGCTCAACAAGCAGATCGCGGGCGACCTGAACATCAGCATCAAGACGGTCGAGGCCCACCGCGCCAACATCATGGAAAAACTCGAGGTCACCACCGTGGCCGACCTGATGAAAATCGCCCTTACGCAGACCGAAGGACAGGCATGACCGCACGCATCATCGACGGCAAGGCGCTGTCCGATTCCATCAAGGCCGACGTCGCCCAGCGCGTCGAGGCCTTGCGCGGCCGCGGCATCGTTCCCGGCCTGGCGGTCGTTCTGGTGGGCGGCGACCCCGCGTCGCAGGTATACGTGCGCAACAAGGCTGCCGCCTGCGAGAAGGCCGGCCTGCATTCCCAGGTAATTCGCCTCGACGCCGACATCACGCAACAGCAATTGCTCGACGTCGTACAGCAGCTCAACCAAGACCCCGCCGTCCACGGCATATTGGTGCAGTTGCCCCTGCCCAAGCACCTCGACTCGGCCCAGGTCATCGAGGCCATCGCCGCCGACAAAGACGTCGACGGCTTTCACGTCAGCAACGCCGGCCTGCTCATGACGGGCCGCCCGCTGTTCCAGCCCTGCACGCCCTACGGCATCATGAAGATGCTTGAATCCGAGGGCGTCGACCTGTGGGGCGCCGAGGCCGTGGTGGTGGGCGCCAGCAACATCGTCGGCAAGCCCATGGCCATGCTCATGCTGGCCAAGGGGGCCACCGTCACCCTTTGCAACTCGAAAACCCGCGACCTGGGCGCCCAGACGCGCCGCGCCGACGTGCTGGTGGTGGCCACCGGCAAGCCCGACATGATCACCGGCGACATGATCAAGCCGGGTGCCGTGGTCATCGACGTCGGCATCAACCGCAAGGCCGACGGCAAGCTGACCGGCGACGTCGAGTTCGCCTCGGCCAGCAAGGTTGCCGGCGCCATCACCCCCGTTCCAGGCGGGGTGGGCCCCATGACCATCGCCATGCTGCTGGTCAACACCATCGAGGCGGCCGAACGCGCCGCCCAGGCCCAGGCCGCGCCCTCTGTTCTTTAAGGCACCATGACGCACAACCCGCTTTTAGTACCCATCGACGACCTGGTCGACTACGCCGCCGTCCAGCCCGTACACATCGAGCCTGCCATTACCGCCCTTATCGACAAGGCCCGCGCGGCGGTCGAACGCGCGGCCGATCCGGCCCTGCCTGCCACCTGGGAGGCCATTGTCGATCCGCTGGACAACGACACCGAGCCGCTGTGGCGCGCCTGGTCGGTGGCCGGCCACCTGAACGCGGTGGTCGACACGCCGGCACTTCGCGAAGCCTACAACCAGTGCCTGCCCAAGGTCACCGAATTTTCCACCTGGATCGGCCTGCACAAAGGCCTTTACGCCCAGTACCGAAGGCTGGGCCAAACCTCCGGCTTCGCAGGCTGGCCCGCCGTTCGGCGGCGCATCGTTGAACTTGCGCTGCGCGACTTCCGCCTTGGCGGCGTCGAACTCGAAGGCGAGGCGCGCGAAGAATATGCCCGCATCTCCGAGCAGCAGGCCCAGGCTTCGCAGCGTTTTTCCGAGAACGTGCTCGACGCCATGGACAAGTGGAGCCTGCACCTGGAAGACGGCGCACGCCTCGACGGCCTGCCCGAAGACGTGCGCATGGCGGCAGCCGCGCGCGCCCAGGAAGCCGGACTGCAAGGCTGGATGCTGAACCTGAAGATGCCCTGCTATCTGCCGGTGATGCAGTACGCACGTGACCGCGCCCTGCGCGAGACCTTGTATCGGGCCTATGGCACGCTGGCATCCGAACAGGGTGAGGCCGCCCTGGACAACTCTCCGCTCATCGAGCAGTTGCTCGCCTTGCGTGCCCGCGAGGCCAAGCTGCTGGGCTACGCCGATTTCGCCGCCCTGCGCCTGCAGACCCGCATGGCCCGCACGGCCGACGAAGTACTGGACTTCCTGCGCGGCCTGGCCACCAAGGCCCGGCCCCATGCCCAGCGCGACCTGGCCCAGCTGCGCGAATTCGCGCAGAAAGAATACGGCATGGCGCAGTTGCAGCCCTGGGACCTGCCCTTCTACGCCGAAAGGCTGCGTGAATCGCGCTACGACTACTCCGAAGACGAGGTCAAGCAGTATTTCACCGAACCGCGCGTGCTGCAGGGCCTCTTCCAGGTCGCCGAAACGCTTTTCGGCGTCAGCATGCGGCCCTGCGCGGTGCAGGCCTGGCACCCCGACGTCAAGGCGTTTGAAGTCGTATCGCCCGATGACGGCGTGGTGGGCCATTTGCTGGTCGACCTCTACGCCCGCCAGGGCAAGCAGGGCGGCGCCTGGGTCGACAGCGAACGCAACCGCCGCCGTGTCGGCGCCCACCTGCAGCGTCCCGTCGTCTACCTCACATGCAATTTCACCCCGCCCCAGAACGGCAAGCCCGCTCTGCTGACGCACGATGACGTCATCACCCTCTTCCACGAAAGCGGCCATGCCCTGCACGCCCTGCTGTCGCAGGTAGACGATCCGGGCGCCTCGGCCTTTGCCAGCGTCGAATGGGACGCCATCGAGCTGCCCTCGCAGTTCATGGAGAACTTCTGCTGGGAATGGCCGGTGGTCCAGTCGCTGTCCGCCCATGTGGAAAGCGGCCAGCCCCTGCCCCGCGCCCTGTACGACAAGCTGCTGGCCGCGCGCAACTTCCAGAGCGGCATGCAGATGGTGCGCCAGATCGAGTTTTCGTTGTTCGACATGGCCATCCACAACCAGGCCGCCGGGCTGTCCATCGCGCAGGTACTGCAAACGCTCGACGACATCCGGCGCGAAGTGGCTGTGGTCTTTCCCCCCGAATGGCACCGCTTCCCGCATAACTTCTCGCATCTCTTCGCGGGCGGCTACGGCGCGGGCTACTACAGCTACAAGTGGGCCGAAGTGCTGTCGGCCGACGCCTATGCAGCCTTTGAAGAAGCAGCACAGGCCGGCCCCGAGCGCAATACGCTCGACGCCGGCACCGGCAGGCGCTTTCGCGACGAGATCCTGGCGGTGGGGGGCGCGCGCCCCGCGGCGGAATCCTTCCGCGCCTTCCGCGGCCGCGACCCCTCGCTGGACGCCCTGCTGCGCCACAGCGGCATCACGACCGAGCCTGCTTAACCGGCCCGCACGCGACGGCAAGGCGATGGCGGAAGCCTTTTTTCGCGCGCGCGGCAGGTAGTTATTGAAGCCCTCGGCCTATAATCGACGCATAGATGGCAGCTTATCCATAGGTTTCACAGAATGTCCCGAGTCTCCCTCCCCGCGGCGTTCGCGCTTTGCGCCTGCGCCGCCGCACTTTCCCTCGCTCCCGCCCTGGCCTCGCCCGCCGCGTCGCTGAAGGCCGCCACGGCGATTCTGGCCAGTTCGTCGGTAACGGAAAGCGGCGCGGCCGATGCCCCGGCCGCCGGAAAGAACGAAGCCGCGGGGCTTGCATCCGATGCGTCCCAACCGAACGCCGATACCTTCATCCGCCGCATACGCGGCTTCCTGCCCGATCTGCGCTTCTCGCTCGAAGGCGCTCAGGGCAAAACGGTGACGCAGGATGCATTCGAAGGCAAGGTGGTGCTGCTGTTCTTCGGCTACGCCAGCTGCCCCGACATCTGCCCCACCACCATGGCCCAGCTTTCGCAGGTGGTGAACAATCTGGGCAAACAGGCCGATCAGGTACAGATCGTGTTCATCAGCGTCGACCCGCACCGCGATACGCCCGACGTGCTGCAGTCGTATGTCAGTGCATTCAACGACCACGCCATAGGGCTGACGGGCAATGAAAGACAGATCGCCGACGTGGCGCGCCGCTACCGGGTGGCCTATCAGATCGAGAAGCCTTCGGGCAGCGACCCCAAGAACTATGAAGTGACGCATGGACGCGGCATCTACATCTTCGACCAGAAGGGCCGTGCGCGCTTCCTGGCCTCTGACTCTGAATCGATCGACACGCTTACCGCCAGCGTGCGCGAGCTGCTGGGCTAGGGCCTGTCAACAGGCCCTAAACCTGCCTGGCCGCATCCCGCAGGGCCGTGCGGACCCCTTCCTCGATGACCGGATGATAAAACGGCATCTCGAGCATCTGCCCCACCGTCAGTTCTGCCTGCACCGCCCAGGCCAGCAGATGCCCGATGTGCTCGGCCGCGGGCCCCACCATCTCGGCGCCCAGGAACCGGCCGCTGTCCGCCTGCGCATACACCCGCAGCTTGCCCCGATTCCGAAGCTTGATGCGCGAACGCCCCTGGTTTTCGAAATCGACCTTGCCGATGACGGCCCCCTTGGGCAGATCACGGAAAAAGACGCCTGCGTGCGCAATTTGCGGATCGGTAAAGACGATGGACAGCGGCGCCCGCGGCTTGCGGGGCTGTACGTCTGGAAAGCGGGCCGCATTCGCGCCGGCGAGGCGGCCGTCATTGGCCGCTTCATGCTGCAGCGGTGTCACACCATTGACGTCACCTGCCAGGAAAATAGGCGTGCCTTCCACCTGCAGCGTTGCAACATCTAGCCGGGGCATGCCCTTGTCGTCCAGCTTCGCCGAAGTATTGCCCAGCTGCAAACCTTCGAGCTCGGGCAGCCTGCCCGCCGCCATCAGCACATAGTCGTAGCACGCCGTGGTTTCTTCGCCCTCTTTCGAGGCGAAGCGGACATGGACCTCGTCGCCCTTGCGCACCGCCTCGAGTACCTCGGTGTTGAGCCTAAGGTCGAATTCCGCCTGGAAAGCGCCCAGCGCGCTGGCCCTTACCACCGGGTCGGTAATGCCGCCCAGGCCGCCGCTGCGCCCCAGAACATGGACCTGCACACCCAGCCGCGCCAGCGCCTGCCCCAGTTCGAGCCCGATGGGCCCCGTGCCCACTACCAGCACCCTGCGCGGCAGGTCGTCCCACGAAAATACATCGTCGTTCACCACCAGGCGGTCGCCCAGCGACTTGTACATACTGGGCACGAATGGCGCCGAACCCGTGGCGACCACCGTGCTGGCCGCCCTGACCCGCAGATTGTCGCCGACCTGAAGTTGGGTGTCCGACAGGAAATGCGCATGGCCGCGCAGCTTGTCTTCGGCGGGCATGGCATTGATCTTTTCCAGCACGAAACCGACGAAGCGGTCGCGCTCGCGCTTGAGCCTGTCCATAACCTGGCGCCCATCGATGCCGACCTTTCCGTCGATACGCACGCCGAAAGGCGCCGAATGCTGTACGGCGTGGGCCGCATCGGCGGCGGCGATCAGCAATTTGGAAGGCATGCAGCCCACTCGCGCGCACATGGTGCCGTAGGGGCCGCCTTCAATAAGAATGGCCCTGCGGCCGGCGGACTTGACGGCGCGGTAGGCGGTCATGCCTGCCGTGCCCGCGCCGACGATGGCTACATCGGTTTCCAGGGTGTTCATGAGGGCTCCTTGGCGAAAATACCGGACCCGGTCGCTCGTTCTGCTTACTTACCGGTCCATTCGGTGACGAAGTCGCGATAATCCGGACGCTCTGGAGCCTCGGAGGGAGCAATAGGCGTGCCAATGGCCAGATAGCCCATGAACCGATACTCGAGCGCATCGTAGCCCAGCGCCTCGGTCACTTCTTCGACATAGGTGCCCAGGCCGGTGCTCCAGTAGGCCCCATAGCCCAGCATGTGGGCCGCATTGAGCATATTGGTGACGGCTGCGCCGGTGGCCAGCATGCGCTCGTCTTCGGGAATCTTGGTGTTGCTCGTGTCCATGCGGCAAGCCAGGGCCACCAGCAAGGGCACCTTCTGCAGCCAATCACGGGTCGAGGCTTCTTTCTGGGTTGTAAGCGGCAGGCCGGCGCGCTTGATGGAGCCGATGGCCAGCTCGCCCAGCTGCTGCACCGCCTGGCCGCGTATCAATGTAAAGCGCCAGGGGCGCAAGCGGCCGTGGTCGGGCGCCGACATGGCCGCCCTGAGGATCTGGGCAAGGTGCTCGTCGCTGGGTCCGGGTGCCTGGACATGCTTGACCGAACGGCGGTTGAACAGATAGTCGATGGGCGCAACAGACATCACCATTCCTTATAAAACCGTCCTGGCGACCAGTCGCCCCCGGACATATGAAAGAACCGCAGCCCTGCAGGCCGGGATTTCCGGCCGCGAAGAAGCCCTGCCCCAAGGGGAAGCGCTTTTACCCGGCCGGGACAGGCATTTGACGGGTCTTGGTCAGGCTGGAGCCGCCGCGGCGACCATCAGGGCCTTCATGTCGCGCACGGCTTTTTCGAGGCCGTCAAATACGGCACGAGCAATTATGGCATGACCGATGTTCAGTTCTGCAATTCCGGGCAGCGCGGCGATGGCCGCGACGTTCTCATAATGCAGCCCATGACCGGCATTGACCCGCAGGCCGTGGCGTATGCCCTCTACCACGCCGGTACGCACGCGCTCGAGTTCCGCCTGTGCATCGGGCCCGGCCGCATCAGCGTAGGCGCCGGTGTGCAGCTCGATGACGGTGGCGCCGCTGCGGCTGGCCGCCTCGATCTGGCGGGCATCCGGATCGATGAACAGCGAAACGCGGATGCCCGCGTCGTGCAGCCGGTTCACCGCATCGCGCACGCTGTCGAAGCGGCCCGCGACGTCGAGCCCGCCTTCGGTGGTGAGCTCTTCGCGCTTTTCGGGTACCAGGCAGACATCTTGCGGCCTGGCCTTGCACGCCAGTTCGAGCATTTCGGCCGTGACGGCGCACTCAAGGTTCATGCGGGTGCGCAGCTTGGCGCGTATGGCGGCGACGTCGGCGTCCTGGATGTGGCGCCGGTCTTCGCGCAGATGCAAAGTGATAAGGTCGGCCCCCGCCTCTTCGGCGAGCACGGCGGCGCGCACCGGATCGGGATAGGCGGTAAGGCGCTGCTGGCGCAGTGTCGCCACATGATCGATGTTGACGCCCAGCTCTATCATTGCGCCGCCTCCGACGCCCCCACGGTGGGTGTGGCCGCGACGTCGGCCGCCACGCCGGTGCGCTCGATCCAGCCCCCGCCCAATGCTTTGTAGAGCTCGACGCGGTTCAGCAAGGAGCTGAGCCCCGTCTGCAGGAACTGCCGCTGGGCCGTATACAGGTTGATCTCGGCCGTCTGCACCTGCAGGAAGCTGTCGATGCCCTCTTCGTAGCGCAGCTTCGCAATATTGAGGGAGGCCGCGGTGGAATCTTCGAGCGAACGCAGTGCGTCGAGCTGGCCGGCGAAGGTGGCTTCGCCCGCCAATGTGTCGGCCACTTCGCGGAACGCCACCTGTATCGTCTTTTCGTACTGGGCCACCGCTATGTTCTTGCGCGCCTCGGCCAGGTCGAGATTGCCGCTGACCCCGCCCGAAAAAAGCGGAATGGTCAGTTGGGGCGAGTAAGTCCAGTAGCGGTTGCCCGAACTGAACAGCCCGCCCAGCTGCGGGCTGGCGAAGCCCAGCAGGCCGGTGATGGAGATGTTGGGGAAGAAAGCGGCCCGAGCGGCGCCTATGTTGGCGTTGGCGCCCATGAGCGCGTGCTCGGCGCCGATGATGTCGGGCCTGCGGGCAAGCAGGTCGGACGGCAGCCCCACCGGTATGGACGCCAGCAGCTGGTCTTTGCCGAACACCTCTGCCTTGGGCAGGTCGGCGGGCGGCTGCTGCCCAAGCAAAAGCAGCATGGCGTTCTGCGCCTGGGCCTCGAGGCGGGTCAGCTCGGCGATGTCGGCGCGTATGCTGTCGAGCTGCCCTTGCGCCTGGTTGAGGTCGAGCGCACCGGCCACCCCGGCATCGAAACGCCGTTTGACGATGTCGTAGGAACCCTGGCGCGAAGCCAGCGTTTTCTGGGCGAGATCGAGCTGCTGCTCGGCCGCGCGCAGGGTGAAATAAGACTCGGCCACCTGGGCCACCAGGGTGATGTGCACCGTACGGCGGGCTTCTTCGGTAGAAAGGTATTGCTGATAGGCAGCCTCGGTGAGATTGCGGATGCGGCCGAAGAAATCGAGCTCGAAAGCGGTTATGCCTAGGCCCGCCTGGTAGGTTCGGCTGACGCTGGGCGCGTCGGCGCCCATGCGCAGCTCTTCGGGGGTGCGTGTGACAGTGGCCTGCCCGCCCACGCCAAAGGTAGGAAAGCGCTCGCTTTGCTGGATGCCGTACTGGGCCCTGGCTTCTTGCACGCGCTCGACGGCGATGCGCATGTCGCGGTTGTTCTGCAGTGCGATCTCGATCAGCGCCTGCAATTGCGGATCACGGAAGAACTCGCGCCAGCCCAGGTCGGCCGATGCGGCCACGGCCTGCTGCCCCGGCTGGGCGGCCTGGCCGTACGAGGGGTACTGCGCCGGAACCGGCGCCTCAGGGCGCTCGTACTTGGGCGCCAGCGAGCACCCGGCCAGCATCAGCGCGGTCAGCGTCGGTAAAGCGGTAATACGGAAAACGCGTCGACTCATGCTTGATCCCCGTTCTTGGAACCGGGCTCCGATTGGTTGTCATCAATGTTGTGATGCACGGACGTCAGGGGCGCCATGTGCGCATTGGTAAGCTTGGGCTTGGTCTTGAAGAAGCGCAGCACGACCACGAAGAAAGTCGGCACGAAGATCATGGCCAGCGGCGTTGCGGCAAGCATGCCGCCCAATACACCCAGGCCCACCGCGTTCTGGCTGGCCGAGCCCGCTCCCGTGGCAATCGCCAGCGGAATCACACCCATGATGAAGGCGAAGGACGTCATCAGAATGGGCCGGAAGCGCAGGCGCGCGGCCTCGACCGTGGAATCGATGATGTTGCCCCCCATGGCATAGCTGTCCTTGGCGAACTCGACGATGAGAATGGCGTTTTTGGCCGCCAGTCCGATCACCGTCACCATGCCCACCTGGAAGTACACGTCGTTGGGCATGCCCAGGGCCGATATCAGCCCCACGGCGCCCAGCATGCCCAGCGGCACCATCAGCATGACCGAAAGCGGAATAGCCCAGCTTTCATACAGTGCCGCCAGCACCATGAACACCACCAGCATGGCCAGGGAAAGCAGAATCACCGATTGCGCGCCGGCCTGCTTCTCTTGATACGAAAGCCCGGTCCATTCGTAGCCGAAGCCGTTGGGCAGCTGGGCGACCATGGCTTCCATTTCGGCCATGGCTTCGCCGGTGGAGTAGCCTGGCGCGGCCGATCCGCCGATGCGTATGGATTCATAGCTGTTGTAGCGCACGACCTGGACGGGGCCCTGCGTCCATGACGCCGTTACGAACGAAGACAGAGGCACGGCTTCGCCGTTGGCGTTGCGCGCCGAAAGCTTCATGAGGTCGTCCGGCGACATGCGATGCTGCTGGTCGGCCTGGACCCAGACGTTCTGCATCCATCCCATGTTGGGGAACTTGCCCACGTAGGATGAACCGATGGCCGTGCCGATAAGCGCGGATGCCTCGGAGAAGTCGACGCCCAGGGCCGCCGCCTTCTGGCGATCGATGGTGACGCTAAGCTGCGGGCCCGGTCCGAGGCCGGTGATCCGGGTGTCTGCAAGCTTGGGGTTCTGCATGGCCATCTGCAGCAGCTGCTGCGTTGCGGCCTGCAAGGCGTCGTGGCCCAGCCCGCCCCGGTCTTGCAGGCGCAGGTCGAAGCCGGCCGCATTGCCCAGCGACGAAATGGCCGGCGGCACAATGGCGAACACCATCGAGTCGGGCAGCCCGAACAGCAGGTTCTGATTGGCCCGGTCGGCAACCGCCTGGGCCGAGTTCTCGGGGCCCTTGCGCTCGGAAAAGTCTTTGAACGGTACGAAGGCGATGGCCGCGTTCAGGCCGCTGCCGTTGAAGCTGAAGCCCTGCACCGAGATGATGTTCTGGGTCTGGGGCTGCTTGAAGAAGTACTCTTCGACCTTGCGTATGGTTTCTTGCGTACGGTTGGCCGTAGAGCCAGCGGGCAGCTCGATGTTGACAATGGCATAGCCCTGGTCTTCCTGAGGCAGGAAGGAGGTGGGCATACGGAAGTACAGGAAGCCCATCGCCACCGCCAGCAGCACGTAGATAAACATGATGCGGCCGGTGCGCCTGAGGCTTTTTCCGACCCAGCCCTCGTAGCGCCGGGTTACCCGGTCGAACTTCCGGTTGAACCAGCCGAAGAAGCCGCGTTTTTCTTCATGGTGTCCCTTGGGTATGGGCTTGAGTATGGTGGAGCACAGCGCCGGCGTGAAGGTAAGCGCCAGAAAGCCCGAGAACAGGATGGATACCGCCATTGCCACCGAGAACTGCCGATAAATGACCCCCACCGAGCCCGACATGAAGGCCAGGGGGAAGAACACCGTGGCCAGCACCAGCGTCATGCCCACCACCGCGCCGCTGATCTGCGGCATGGCCTTCTTGGTGGCTTCTTTGGGCGACAGGCCGTCTTCGACCATGATGCGTTCCACGTTCTCGACCACCACGATGGCGTCGTCCACCAATATGCCGATGGCCAGCACCATGGCGAACATGGTCAGCACGTTGATGGAGAACCCCAGGGCCAGCATTACGCTGAACGCGCCCAGGATGGCAATGGGCACCACCAGCGCGGGGATCAAGGTATAGCGCACGTTCTGCAGGAAGATGAACATCACGATGAACACCAGCACCATGGCTTCCACCAGGGTATGCAGCACCTGCTCGATCGAGATTTCCACGTAGGGGGTGGTGTCGTAGGGGATCGAATACGTGACGTTCTCGGGGAAGAACTGCGACAGTTCTTCCATCTTGGCCTTGATGCCCTCGGCCGTGGTCAGCGCGTTGGCGCTGGGGGTAAGCGAGATGGCGAAGGCCGCCGTGGGCTGGCCATTGAGCCAGGCGCCGAACTGGTATGAATCGGAGCCGACCTCTACACGCGCGACGTCCTTGATGCGCACCGCTGAACCATCGACGTTGGAACGCAGGACGATGTTTTCGAATTCTTCGACGGTGGACAGCTCGCCGTTCAGCAGAATGGGAGCCGAAACGCGCTGGTCTTCCGGATTGGGCGGCGACCCAAGGATGCCGGCCGAAATCAGCGCGTTCTGATTGGCGATCGCCGCATTGACCTGGGCCATGCTCAGGTTGAAGCCCGTGAGCTTGTCGGGGTCTACCCACACGCGCATGGCGCGGGGTGCCGCGAACAGCTGGAACTTACCCACCCCGGGCACCCGCGCAATCGTGTTTTGCACATTGCGCGTAATGTAGTCGGCCAGGGCGGTCTGGTCCATGGTGCCGTCTGTCGACGACATGCTGACCACCATCAGGAAGTTCGGGTTGGATTGTTCGACCTTCAGGCCCTGCTGCATTACCGCGGCCGGAAGACTGGCACTGATGTTGGAAATCCGGTTCTGCACGTCGACCTGTGCCATGTCGGGATCGGTGCCCGGTGCAAAGGTGGCCGTGATTTCGGCGCGGCCGTATGAGTCGCTGATCGACTCGTAGTACAGCAGGCCCTTGGCTCCGTTGAGCTCGTTCTCGATAAGGCTGGAAACCGACTGGGCCACGTCTTTGGCCGAGGCGCCGGGATAGGTCGCATTGATGGTGATCGAAGGCGGGGCGACTTCGGGATACTGCGATACCGGCATATTGGGTATGGCCAGCAGGCCCGCCAGGGTGATGGCCAGCGCCACCACCCAGGCGAAAATCGGTCTTTCAATGAAAAACTGTGGCATGTGTGCTCACTATAAAAGCATGGATGTCGCGAGCCGGCTGCGGCCCGCAGAGACAGTTCTTGCGCTCGTTCCGGGGCTCATGAGCCGGAGGCTGGCGCCTGCCCGGCGCCCTGCTGACCCTCAGCGCCCTCGCCGGCCTGGCCTGCCGCCTGCCCTTCCTGGCCCGCGGCCTGCCCGGGTTGACCCTGCTGGCCGGCCTGGGCGCCCTTCTGGTTGGGTGCCCAGGGAATGGGCTGGACCGGCGCGCCCGGGCGAATCTTCTGGAAGCCCTCGACCACGACAACATCGCCGGCCGACAAGCCCGACGTGACGAGCCATTTGCCATCGATGGCCGCGCCGGTGGTAACCGGCGTGGCCTGCACCTTGCCGTCTTTGACCAGCATCAGCGCGCCCTGGCCGTCGGCCGTGCGCTGCAGCGCCTGCTGGGGCACAAGCAGCGCCTTCTCGTCGATACCTTGCGAAACGCGCACGCGCACGAACATGCCCGGCAGAAGGATTTCATCGGGGTTGGGAAACTCGGCGCGCATCACGACCTGGCCGGTGGTGGGGTCGACCGACACGCCCGAGAAAAGAAGCTTTCCGGCGTGTTCGTAGGTGGAGCCGTCTTCGAGCACGGCCGTGGCCCTGGCCGCGTCCTCGCCAGCCCGCACGAGCGTGCCGTCGGCCAGCGCCTTGCGCATCTGCGCCAGTTCGGACGTGGGACGGGTAACGTCGACATAAACCCGGTCGAGCTGCTGGACGGTGGCCATCTGCGTGGCATTGGTACCGCTGACCAGTGCGCCTTCGGTGACCATGGCCTGGCCGATGCGCCCGTCGATAGGCGAGGTGACCTTGGTGTAACCCAGGTTGATGTCGGCCGACTTCAGCGCCGCCTTGCCCGCCGCAATGGCCGCCTCGGCCTGAGCGGCGGCAGCCGTGGCATTGTCGTACTCTTGGCGGCTGACCGCATTGGCTTCAATAAGCCTTGAGTAGCGCTTGGCCAGGGTGCGGGCCGCCTGGGCATCGGCCTGGGCCTGCTTGAGCTGGGCCTCGGCCTGCGCACGCGTGGCCGCATAGGGCGCGGGATCGATGGTAAACAGCAGGTCGCCCTGCTTGACATCGCTGCCCTGGACGAAATTGATCTCTTCCACAATACCCGTTACCCGGGCCCGGATCTGGGCGTACTTGATGGCATCGACGCGCCCGGGCAGTTCAGTGGTGATCTCGGTGCGCGCGGGCTCGACCGTGACGACACTGACCGGCACCTTCATGCCGCCCTGCTGCCCCTGGGGTTCTTCGCCGCAAGCTGCAAGCAGAGCCAGCGATGAAAGAAGGACGATTCGGGCTAGCTGCCCGCCGGGCAGACGAGAAATGCGCATTAACGGCTCCTGGGAGGAAACGGCGCCAGGCGGCAACGCGCCGCGCCGGCAGTGTAATTTTTGGTAAACGGTGAGTATAAAACGAAAGTGAGCCTTATTTCGTGAACAAAACTATTTCAGTCCTTTACTGGCACACATCTGTACGTTTCGGGCCCGAACAGTCATCTTCCTGACATGAACTCGCACACCCCGGGGTCGGCTTGCAAGGTTGCCGGGCGGCGGCCTAACCCAGCAGCAGTGCGTCGTCGGATACGGCTTCCCCGCGTACACGCTCGAACATGTCGAGCAGATGCGGCACGTCCATCTGCCTGCGCTCTTCGCCCGAGACGTCAAGCACCACCTGGCCCTGGTGGAGCATGACCGTGCGGTCGCCGATATCGAGCGCCTGGCGCATGCTGTGGGTCACCATGAGGGTGGTCAGCTTGCGTTCGGCGACGATGCGCCGGGTGATCTCCAGGACGAACGCCGCGGTTCGCGGATCGAGCGCGGCGGTGTGCTCATCGAGCAGCAGAATGCGCGAAGGCCGCAAGGCCGCCATCAACAGACTGACCGCCTGGCGCTGCCCTCCCGAAAGCAGGCCTATGCGGTCTTGCAGCCGGTTCTCGAGCCCCAGGCCGAGTATGGCCAGGCGATTGCGGAACTCGTCGCGCATGCCGCGCCCTATGGCCCGGCCCAGGCCGCGGCGGCCGCCGCGGCCGCGGGCCAGCGCCAGGTTCTCTTCGATGGTCAGGTCTTCGCAGGTGCCCAGCAGAGGGTCCTGAAAGACACGCGCCACCATGCCCGCGCGATCCCAGACGGGCATGGGCCCTACCTCGGTGCCGTCGATGACGATGGAGCCGCGATCGAGCCCGGCTTCGCCCGATATGGCGTTGAGCAAGGTGGACTTGCCGGCGCCGTTCGAGCCGATGACCGTGACGAACTGGCCGGTCGGTATCTCGAGCGACAGGCCGCGCAGGGCCCGGGTTTCGATGGGGGAACCCGCATTGAAGGTAATGTGCAGGTCGTGCGCCTTGAGCATCGTTGCCTCCTTGGGCCGTTGCGAGGGAGCCTCGGGCCCGCCCTCAGTTCCGTCTGCGCCCGCGCAGCCGCTGGCGCAGCAGCGGCACGACGAGGAAGATGGTTACCAGAACGGCGGTGATCAGGTTCAGGTCTTGTGCCTGCAGGCCGATGAAGTCGGCGTTGAGCGCCAGGGCCACGAACACGCGGTAAAGCACCGCCCCGAGGATGGCCGCCGCCGTCATGATGACCAGCCGGCGCGAACTGAACAGGCTTTCGCCCACGATGACCGCCGCCAGCCCTATCACGATGGTGCCTATGCCCATCGAGATGTCCGACACGCCCTGCGACTGCGCGAACAAAGCGCCGCCCAGCGCGCACAGCGCGTTGGACAGGGCCAGGCCCGCCAGCACCATGGCGCCGGTCGCCACCCCCTGGGCACGGGCCATGCGGGGGTTGGAACCGGTAGCGCGCAGCGCCAGGCCCGCCTGCGTGCCCAGGTACCAGTCAAGCGCGAACTTGACCGCGGCCACCACCACCAGAATAAGCAGTGGCCGGAGGATGTGGTCGGGCACCGATTCGTTCATGAACAAGGTGAACACGGTGGGCTCGGTGATGAGCGGTACGTTGGGCCGGCCCATGATGCGCAGGTTGATCGAATAAAGCGCGATCATCATCAGGATGCTGGCCAGCAGGTCCATGATCTTGAGCCGGACGTTGAGCCAGCCGGTGACGGCGCCCGCCAGCGCTCCGGCCAGCGTTGCCGCCAGGGTGGCCGAAAACGGCTCCCAGCCCGACACGATGAGTGTCGCGGCCACCGCTGCCCCCAGCGGGAAACTGCCATCCACGGTCAGGTCCGGAAAGCGCAGTATGCGAAACGAAATCAACACCCCCAGAGCCACCAGGCCGTAGATGAGGCCTATTTCGAGCGCTCCCCAGAGGGCATACCAGGACATGGGAGGCCTCTTTCTATTCGATGACCTGGGCTGCGGATTGCCGCAGTTCGCTTGTCAGGGTGACTCCCTGCTTGCGCGCCGCGGCGGCGTTCAAGTGCAGCGCAAGCTTGTCGCTGGTCTCGGAGGGGATGTCGCCGGGCTTTTCGCCCTTGAGAATGCGGATCACCATGCGGCCCGTCTGGCGGCCCATCTCGTAGTAGTCCAGCCCCAGGGCGGCGACGGCTCCGCGCGCCACGCTGGCGGTGTCGGACGCGACCAGGGGCATCTTCGCATCGTTGCCCACCTTGGCCAGCGACTCGTAGGCCGACACCACATTGTTGTCGGTATTGGTGTAGATGACGTCCACCTTGCCCACCAGGCTGCGCGCGGCAGCGCCGACGTCGACGGTGCGCGGGGCACTGGCCTCGACCAGCGACATGCCCATGGTGGGCAACAGTTGGCGCAATGCTTCAACGACGGAAGCCGAGTTGGCTTCGCCTGGGTTGTAGACCATGCCCACCTTGCGGGCATCGGGCACCAGCCGCTTGATGAGCTCGACCTGGCGCGCCAGCTCGAGCTGGTCGGACACGCCGGTGACGTTGGTGCCCGAAGCCTCGAGTGAAGGCACGAGCTGCGCCGCGACCGGATCGGTCACTGCCGAGTACACCACGGGGATGGTCTTGGTGGCCGCCACCACGGCCTGGGCGGAAGGTGTCGCGATGCCGACGATGACGTCCGGCTTGTCGCCGACGAACTTGCGTGCAATCTGGGTGGCAATGGCGGTGTTTCCCTGCGCCGTCTGGAACTGCCATTCCAAACCCTTTTCTTCGGTGTAGCCTGCTTCGGCCAAGGCATCCTTGACTCCGTCCTTGATGGCGTCAAGCGCCGGATGCTCGACGATGCTGGTGACCGCCACCGATTGTGCATGCGCGGCCGCCGTCGCAGCCAGGCACAACGCCGCCGCGCCCAGCGCGGGTGCAAGCACGCCTCGCGCAAAAGCCGCCGTGTGCGCCCACCCGGCGTCCAATGCATTCAAAGCCTTCTTGGCCGGCAACGTCCATTTCATTGAAAAACCCCTGATTGATGTTCATTGTCGAAGACGAAAAATAGTGAGAGCGCTCGTCTCAATGCAACTGTACAACAGCCCGCGCCCCCTACGCCATGCGGATGCAAGCCGGTCTTGGGCCATTGCGGCGGCGGGACGGGGACACGGGCCTTGACGGCCGGCCACCCTCGCGACTGCCCTGTTGGCGCCGACAGGCTCTAGGCCCCGCCCTGGCGCAGCTGTTCCAGCAAATGCCTGGCCCACCGCGTGGCAGGCAGGCCGCAGACTTGCTCGACCGCCGCCGCCCGGTCGAGCAACTGGCCGGTGGTGGCCTCCAGCACCGGCCCCCGAAACGCCAGGACCACCCGGTTGCCCGCGTCGATTTCAGGCAGCTCCAGCACCGGGCCCTCGAATGCCGCCCGAATATTGGCCAGATTGCGCGGAAAGCTCTCGTGGTTGCCGAACAGGTTGACCGTCATGACACCGCCTTCGGGCGACAGCGCGCGATGGCAGCCCTGATAGAACTCTAGGGACTCGCGCACCGGCCCTTGCGCCTGCGCGTCGTACAGGTCGACCATCAGCGCGACGTAGCGGCCAATGTTGTGGGGTTTTTCAAGCCACAGGGCCGCGTCCACGTGATCGATGTACGAGCGGTCGTTGGACGGCAGGCGGAAGAAGGCCCGGCACATGGCGGTAACGGCGGGATTCCACTCGGCCGTCTCGACACTGGCCGGCGTATGCTTGAGCGTGAATCGCAGCAGCGAGCCGGCGCCCAGGCCCAGTATGCCCACCGAGTGGCTTTTCTGCGGCGCGACGAACAGCAGCCAGGCCATCATCTGCTGGGTATAGGCCAGCACCAGCTCGGCCGGCCTGCGTACCCGCATGGCGCCCTGCACCCACTCGGTGCCGAAATGCAGATAGCGTATGCCACTCGCCTCGGACATGGTCGGTTCTTCGTCCGACCAGGCGTCGTCGTATGACGTCATACCGAAAAATCGAAGGAAGCCACAACCGGAGTGTGGTCGGAAGGCTGCTCGTTGCGGCGCGGCTGCTTGTCTATGATGCACCCCGTGCAATAGGGCCGCAGCGCTTCGGAGATCAGCACATGGTCGATGCGCAGGCCCGCATTGCGCCTGAAGGCGAAACGCCTGTAGTCCCACCAGCTGAACGACTTTTCCTCTTGCTCGAATTCGCGGAACGAGTCAATGAGCCCCAGGTCGAGCAGGGCCTGGAAGGCGGCGCGCTCGGCATCGGACACCAGGACGTCGCCTTCCCACTTGGCCGGGTCGTGCACGTCTTCGTCCTTGGGCGCCACGTTGTAGTCGCCCAGCACCGCCAGGCGCGGATAGCGCTGCAGCTCGTCGGCCAGCCAGTTGCGCAGCGCGGCGAACCACTCGAGCTTGTAGGCGTATTTGTCGCTGTCCAGCGACTGCCCATTGGGGCAGTAGGCGCTGATGACCCGGATATCGCCAATGGGGCTGGGAAGCGTGGCGGCGATGATGCGCTGCTGATGGTCGTCGAAGCCCGGAATATTGCACTGCTCGTCGGCGCCGGCCTGCCTGGAAATCACCGCCACGCCGTTGTAGGTCTTTTGCCCCGCCCAGCAAGCCTGATAGCCGATCTCGGTGAATGCATCGAGCGGAAACATCTCTTGTGCCAGCTTGAGCTCTTGCAGGCACAGGGCATCGACGGGGTTTTCCCGCAGCCAGTCCAGCACTTGCGGCAGGCGCACTTTCAGGGAATTGACGTTCCAGGTGGCAAGTTTCATGAGGCTACTCGACGAAAAGGACGGACACCCCCGCAAACGCGAAGAGGGCCGTATTACCGTGAAAGCGCAGGAGCGTATCATGGCTTGGCCGCTGCGGGCCAATCGGCTACCTGCTAACATCACGCTTTTGGCCGCTGCGCGCAGCGGCCGCGTTCGGCAACACTACCATGAAAGCCTTCAGCCACATCATCCAGACCCTGGACCAGGGCGTCCTGCTCGACGTCACCATCGAAGAACTGAGCTGTCGCGCCTATGTGGTGATCAGCGCCGCCGATCTCGAGCGCGTGGCCGATTTCGTGCCCGCCAGCCGGTTCGAGGACGGCGACGTGCACGTCACGGCCGTCGCGGCAGCCGAAGAAGCCCGCCAGCAGGTCGAAGACCTGGCCTTCAACATGAACATCGGCGACACGGCCGTGTTTCTGTGCGGCGACGACCTGGCCTATGCGGCCACGCTCGAAGAATTGGGCCAGGACCCGGTTCAACACTGACACTGTCTCGTTGAACCCACCCGCCCCTATCTGCTAACCTTTTCGCCTTCACTGATCTTTCGAGTCGTCATGTCGCTTTATACCGGCAACATCTTCATGGTGGTGGCCCCCAGCGGGGCCGGAAAATCCAGCCTCGTCAATGCACTGCTGGAACAAGACAGCGACGTCACCCTGTCCATCTCGTGCACCACCCGCGAGCCGCGCAGCGGCGAAAAGCCCGACGAACACTACCGCTTCGTTACCGTAGAGCAATTCATGGCCCTGCGCGACAACGACGGCCTGCTCGAATGGGCTGAAGTGCACGGCAATTTCTACGGTACGCCGCGCGACGGAATACAATCGTGCATCGAACAAGGTCGCGACGTCCTGCTCGAAATCGACTGGCAGGGCGCGCGGCAGATACGCCGCCATTTCCCCGAAGCCATAGGCATCTTTATTTTGCCGCCATCGATCGAGGCGCTTGAATCGCGCCTGCGCGGCCGCGGCCAAGATGCCCCGCACGTGATCGCCAAGCGGTTGCTGGCGGCGGGCAGCGAAATGTCGCATGCGTCCGAATGCCAATATGTTATTATTAATCAAGAATTTAGCGTAGCGCTGGCACAATTGGCGCAAATTGTTTCGGCAACCCGCTTGCGCTATGCCACGCAGGCCGCCCGCAACGCCGATCTTTTCAGCCAGCTGGGCATCAGCAAGACACCCAACTGACCCTCGTTCATCTTCCACAGGACCCCACCCATATGGCTCGCATCACCGTCGAAGACTGCCTCGAAAAAATCGACAACCGCTTCGATCTCACCCTGGCGGCTACCTATCGCGCCCGCGAACTGGCGCAAGGCCACGAAGCCCGCCTCGATCCCGACAAAGACAAACCTACGGTCATCGCCCTGCGCGAGGTAGCCGCTGGCCTTACAGGTCTGGAAATGCTGCGCAAGGTTCCGACCTAAATCCTTCAGGCGGGTGTATGGCGTTTTCGACTCTTCGCGGTGCGTCCTCCGGGCTTTTGGCGGTATTCAAAAAAGGCCCGCGCCTACGCAAGCGCCGCAAGGCCAAAAGCCAGCCCGCCCTTCCAAACGCCGCTGAAGCCACGCCCAACACCATTGCGTCGCTGGCGCCCCTTACCAAGATCATCAGCCAGTACCTCGACCCCAAAGATGTCGAGCGCGTCAAAGAGGCCTACCGCTTTTCGGACCAGGCCCACCTGGGGCAATTCCGCGCCAGTGGCGAACCCTATATTTCGCACCCCATTGCCGTTACCGAAATCTGCGCGGGCTGGAAGCTCGACGCCGATTCCCTCATGGCGGCCCTGCTGCACGACGTCATCGAAGACCAGGACGTTCCCAAGTCGGAACTCGCCGAGCGCTTCGGCCCCGACGTGGCCGAAATCGTCGACGGCCTGTCCAAGCTCGACCGCCTCGAGTTCGCCACCAAGGCCGAGCAGCAGGCCGAGAGCTTTCGCAAGATGCTCCTGGCCATGGCGCGCGACGTGCGGGTCATACTCATCAAGCTGGCCGACCGGTTGCACAATATGCGCACCCTGGGCGCGATCGGCCCCGAGAAGCGCCGGCGCATCGCCCGCGAAACGCTGGACATCTATTCGCCCATCGCCCACCGCCTCGGCCTGAACTCGTTGTTTCGCGAACTGCAAGACCTCTGCTTCCAGGCCATCCACCCCAATCGCTATCAGACGCTGCACAAGGCGCTGCTGGCCGCCCGCGGCAATCGGCGCGAAGTGCTGGGCAAGATCACCGAGGCGGTCAAGGTGGCGCTGCCGGCCGCCGGCATCGAAGCCGAGGTCACCGGGCGCGAAAAATCGCTCTACAGCATCTACACCAAGATGATCGAGCAGAAAAAGTCGTTCTCCGACGTGCTCGACATCTACGGTTTCCGGGTCGTTGTCCATACCCTGCCCGAATGCTATCTGGCGCTGGGCACGCTGCACCAGATGTACCGGCCGGTGCCGGGCAAGTTCAAAGACTACATCGCCATCCCCAAGCTCAATGGCTACCAGTCGCTGCACACCACCCTGGTCGGCCCCTACGGCACCCCCGTCGAGTTCCAGTTCCGCACGCGCGACATGGACCACGTGGCCGAAGAAGGCGTCGCCTCGCACTGGCTTTACAAAGACGACGACACCACGCTCAACGACCTGCAGAAGCGCACCCACCAGTGGCTGCAGTCGCTGCTCGACATCCAGAGCCAAACCGGCGATTCGGGCGAGTTTCTCGAGCACATCAAGGTCGACCTGTTTCCTGACGCGGTCTATGTATTCACGCCGCAGGGCAAGATTCTTTCCCTGCCGCGGGGCGCAACGCCCGTCGATTTCGCCTACGCCATCCACACCGACATCGGCAACCACGCCATCGCCTCCAAGATCAACGGCGAATACTCGCCCCTGCGCACCGAACTGCGTAGCGGCGATTCGGTCGAGATCGTCACCTCTCCCTCGTCGCGGCCCAGCGCTCAGTGGCTCAATTACGTGCGCACCGGCCGCGCCCGCTCCGAAATCCGCCATTACCTGCGCACGGTCAAATACGAAGAGTCGGTGGCTTTCGGCCAGCGCCTGCTCAACCAGGCCTTCGACCAGCTCAATCTGCCCCACCCCGCGGCCGACGACCCCGAATGGGAAAAGCTCGCCAAGGGCTCGGGCGCCAGTTCACGCGAAGAAATACTCGCCGACATCGGCCTGGGCAAACGCCTGGCGGCCGTGGTGGCACGCCGCTTCGCACCTGAAAACGCCATTCTGGCCACTACCGCCGCGGCGGTCGACGAGCTTACCGCCACCACCAGCGCGCCTATCCTCATACAGGGCAACGAAGGCCAGGCGGTTCAGCTTGCCCCGTGTTGCGGCCCCCTGCCTGGCGACGCCATCATCGGCGGCATCCGGCTGGGCCACGGCCTGGTGGTGCACATGGCAGAATGCGCAGTCGCCCAGCGCCAGCGCGCCCGCGAACCCGAACGCTGGATACCCGTAGCCTGGGACAGCAACACCGCGCGCCACCTGTCCACCCGGCTGGACGTCACCGTCATCAATGAAAAAGGCGTGCTGGGGCGGCTTGCAGCCGAAATCAGCGACGCCGACTCCAATATCCTGCATCTCACCATGCACGAGGACGACGCCTCGTCCACCACCATGCTGCACGTCACCGTCCAGGTCGATGGCCGCAAGCACCTGGCCCAGGTCATACGCGCCATCCGCCACGTGCCCCAGGTGCAAAAAATCGTCCGTATCAAGGGCTAGCAGGGCTAGCTCGCCCCACGCAGCCCGGCACAGCGCCCGCCTGGCGGTTCACGCCCCTGGGTCGGTCACTGAAAGCGTTCAGAAAAAACCGCGCGGCACGCGACTCTTTCAAGGAAATCAGGGCTCGAACGCGCCGATGAAAATCGCCGGGTCGACCCGGTTGCCGTTCAGGCTTACATTCCAATGCAGATGCGGCCCGGTGGCCCGGCCGGTGGAGCCCACTTTGCCGATCACCTGGCCCCGTTGCACCGTTTGCCCCACTTGAACCTCGGCGGCTGAAAGATGGCAGTACATGGTGACCAGCCCCTGGCCATGGTCCAGGAAGATGGTCTTGCCATTGAAAAAGTAGTCGTCAACGATGGTGACCACGCCGTCGGCTGGCGCCTTCACGGGCGTGCCCTTGGGCACGGCGAAATCGAGTCCCGAATGCGCATTGCGCTCTTCGCCGTTGAAAAAACGCCGCAGGCCGAAGGGGCTGGAAAGCCTGCCGCCGTCCACGGGACGGTCCAGCATGACATTGCTGGGCAGGTCGGGACGAAACTGCCCGTATGCCGCGATCTGCGCCTTGTACTCGCGTTCGAAACGGGCCTGCTGCGCAGGGTCCGGATTGACGTAGCTCTGGTTCTTCAGCTTGATGTGCTGCTCTTTGTAGCGCTTGGCCCGCACTTCGAAAGGCACGGTGCGCGCCTGCCCGTCCACGCTCACTTTCAGCGATTTCGTGCCCGGAGAGGTCTTCAGGTCGATGCCCGCCAGGGCAACCCACTGCTGGTCACTGTCGCGCATCACAAGAACCGGCTTGCCCTCGTACCGGACCGTGGGCGCAAGCTGCGATTCCCCCAGCGCCACCACCGCCACGCCGCCCGGAACGGGTTTGCCCAACGTGCGGGCAACGTAGCCCTGGGCATGCACCGCGCCCGCCATCAAAAGGCACAGGGCCGCCACCCCCGCGCGCGTAATCATCTCCGTTACCGGCCTGCCAAAACAAAACATGCCTTTACCCCTTTTGATTTCCCTGGTTTGCCAACGGTACTCGAGCGCCGCCCGCGGCTCGGGTGCGGACCACACGTGCCGCACGCGACTTCACGCCGCACGGCGGCGCTGGAAGCGCGCGAACGGCCTCTGCACATTGCAGGCCAGCACGCCGACAAGCGCCACCGCAAAGCCCAGCAGCTGAATAGGCTGCAAGCGGTCGCCGAACAGCAGATACGCCTGGATGCCGGCCAGCGGAGGAGCCAGAAACATCAGTGACGCCGCCCTGGTGGCCTGGCCGCTGCGTATTATCCACACCAGGATCATCGTGCCTATGCCGGTCATGACGAAAGCCGCCCACAACAACGAGGCCCACAAGGTGGGCGACCACACCCAGCGGTCTTCGCCAAGCACCCAGACGAAAAATCCGGTGAACATCATTGTGCCGATATTCTGCAGCACGGCCGACACCCGGATGTCCACCGCCGCGATCGACGTCTTCTGCAGCAAGGTGCCCAAGGTAATCGACAGTATGGCCATGAAGGCGATGGCCAGGATGCCGGGGGTAAAGCCCGCGGCGCCCGCCGACGTGCCCAGGGCCGGCTGGATGACCAGAAACACGCCGGCCAGGCCCAGCATCAGGCCCACCCAGATCTTGGCGGTGGGAATCTCTTTGAGTATGGGAATGGCCAGCACGGCGGTCAGCAAAGGCTGCAGCGAACCGATAAGAGCCATCACCGCCGGCGGCAGGCCGCCGCCGATGGCCCAATAGCAGCCCGACAGGTACAGCCCCTGTAGCAGAACCCCCGCCAGCAGGTGCTTGGGCACTTCGCGCCAGGGCGGCCACCGGGCCTTGGAATACAAGGCGATGCCGGTGAACAGCACCGCCGCGATACAGACGCGTATGAAGAGGAAAAGCGTGGGGTCGGCATAAGGCACGATGGCCTTTCCCACGATGAAACCGGTGGACCAGATATACAAGAACAATGCAATGAGAAGCAGCTTCATGGGCGTCCTGCGCAAACGACAAGCGCTAAGGTAACACGTCCGGCCCGCTGGCCCGCGAGCCTGGGCCGGCAGCGGCCCAGGCATGGCCTGGGCACGGCAGGTACAGCTAGTATGGGCCAGGTACGGCCTGGCCCTGCAGCCTGCCCCCATGCAAGCGCAATTGCCGCTGGCAGCGGCCCGCCAGCTCGGGGTCATGCGTAACCATGACCAGCGTGGCCTGCCGCTCGGAAAGCAGCGAGAACATCAGCTCGATGATAAGCGCGCCATTGTGCTGGTCGAGGCTGCCGGTAGGCTCGTCAGCGAACAGCAGGCTGGGCTCGACGACGAAGGCGCGCGCCAGCGAAACACGCTGCTGTTCTCCGCCTGAAAGCGTGCGCGGATAATGATGCAGGCGCGAATCCAGCCCAACGCGCTCAAGAGCCTCGCTTGCCGCGCGCAAGGCCGGCTTGCCGGCAAGCTCGAGCGGCAGCATGACGTTTTCGAGTGCTGTAAGATGGGGCAGCAACTGAAACGACTGGAACACGAAGCCCACGTGGGCGGCGCGCAGAGCGGCCCGCCCCTCTTCATCCAGCGAAAATAGGTCTTGGCCCAGCAGCCTTACCTGGCCCCTGGTGGGAACATCCAGGCCCGCCATCAATCCAAGCAAGGTCGACTTGCCCGAACCCGAGCTTCCGGTAATGGCGACAGCCTCGCCCTTTGCCACGTCGAAACTGATGTCGGCAAGAATGTCGATCGTGCCGGATGAATCGGCCACTTGCCTGCCAAGATTTCTTACTTCTATCGAATGGACCTGACTCATGCATACCCGCTGGAAATTGTTGATCGCAAGCCTGTTGCTTCTGGGCTGGCTC
Source organism: Pusillimonas noertemannii (assembly GCF_003096595.1). Classification (GTDB taxonomy): domain Bacteria; phylum Pseudomonadota; class Gammaproteobacteria; order Burkholderiales; family Burkholderiaceae_B; genus Pusillimonas; species Pusillimonas noertemannii. The sequence goes on from NZ_QEKO01000004.1 coordinate 171,672, forward strand.
GGTGGCGCCCGGGCTGAAAACCCGCAACCTTCAAACCATAACATCCTGGTGATAGGCGACAGCCTGTCGGCTGAATACGGCATCCGAAGAGACTCGGGATGGGTGCGGATCATCCAGCAACGGCTTCAGCAGGAAGCGGCCGACTACACAATGCGCAACGCGAGTATAAGCGGAGACACCACCAGCGGGGGGCTCAGCCGCATGCCGGCGGCGCTTGAACGCTACAGACCCGCCATCGTGGTCATCGAGCTGGGCAGCAACGACGCGCTGCGCGGCCTGCCGCTGGACATGACGCGCGGCAACCTGGCCCGCATGATAGCCCTGGCCAAAGACGCGGGCGCCCGTGTGGTGCTGGCGGGCATGCAGATCCCGCCCAATTACGGGCGGCCGTATTCAGAGCAGTTCCGGACGCTTTTCGTCGACCTGGCCAAAGAGCACGAAACGGGCTTCGTGCCCTTTTTGCTGGAGGGCGTTGCGTTGGACAGGACGCTGTTCCAGGACGACGGCATGCACCCCAACGAAGAGGCGCAGTCCCTTATCGCCGATAACGTCTGGGCGGTGTTGGGGCCGATGGTGGCGGGCTGAAATTAAATCAGCCCTGCTGTTCTTCAGGCTGCAGGGCCTTATCGCTTTCGGGCAGCATGCGGACGTTGGCGGCTTCACGCATGGCATTGAGCACGGCGGCCTGTTCAGCCATGCCCACGGCCTGCCCGATCTGGGCCGCCAAAGACGCCTGCAGCACCGGGTCGGCCTTGCCGGCCTGGGCACCTTCGACCCGCACAAGCACGTAACCCTGGGCGCCCTCGACGCCCACATAGGCGGGCAAGCTTTGAGTATCGGCGCCAAAGGCGGCATCGAGCACGGGCTTGCCCACCTCTTGGGGATTGACACGGCTGACGACCTGCGCCGAACCAAAGCCCTCGGGCACCTCGTTGCCCGCCTTGCCCTTGAGCTCGGCCAGCACTTCTTCGCCCGCCTTGCGGGCGGCGTCGCGCGAGCGTTCGGCCTGCAGGCGCTCACGGATGAATGCATCGGCCTTTTCAAGCGGCAGCACGTGTGCTGGGGTGATCTCGTTCACGCGCACGACGACCATGACGCCCGGCGAGATTTCGATTACGCCGGAGTTGTGCTTTTCGGTGTAGGTCTGGCTGGAAAACAGGGCGCGGCGCACACGCGGATCATCCAGGACCTGGGCGTCGTCGCTTTGGGCGGCGGCATTGTCACCCTTGATGTCGGCAGCGCCCAGCAGGCGGTCGCTGGCGATGCCGTCGGCCTTGCGCACTTGCAGGCCCAGCGCCTGGGCGGCGGGCTGCAGGCTGGTCTGATCGTCGTACACCAGGTCGGTCAGGCGGGTGGCCATCTCGGCGTAGCGATCGGCGGCAAGCTGGCGGCGGATCTCGGCCTGGACTTTGGCCTTGGCCTGCTCGAAGGTCTCGCCCGCTTCGACCTGGACATCTTCGGCCAGGAAGACGTGGTATCCGTCGGGCCCCTGGACGGCACCCGAAACCTCGCCCTTCTTCAAGGCGAATACAGCCTCTTCAAGTGCGGCGGGCCAGGAACCCTTGGTGATCCATCCAAGCTTGCCGCCCGAGTTGGCGGTGCCGGCGTCCTGGGACTCGGTCTTGGCGACTTCGGCAAACTGGGAAGGATCGGCCGCGACACGCTGGGCAATGGCCTCGGCCTTGCCGCGAGCCTCGTCGCGCTGCGCCGCGGGGGCGTTTTCGGGTGCCTCGATGAAAATATGACTGACCTGCACGCGGGCGGGCATGACGTAGCGCGACTTGTTCTGCTCGTAGTAGGCGCGCATTTCGGACTCGGTGATTTCAGGCAGGCCCTGCATGGCTGCGGCCTCGTCGAGCAGCAGGTAGTCGGCCGACACGTACTCGGGCACCTGCAGATGCTGCTGGTTGGCGTCGTACCAGGCTTTTACGTCCGCGTCGGAAATCTGGATCTGCTTGGTGTAGTTGGCCGCCTCAAAGGCGCGCAGGCGGACGGTGCGCTGCGCGGTCAGGGCCTGCTCGACCTCTTGCGTTACCGAGGCGGGCACGCCGGCCGTGGCGCCCACCGGGCCCAGTACCCGCTGCAAGGCCAGCTCGGCGCGCTGCCCCTGTTCGAAATCGCGGCTGCTTACCCCCATGGCGGCCAGCACTTCGTTGTAGCGCTGGGGCGAAAAGCGGCCGTCTTCCTGAAGCTCGGGAATGGAGGCGATGGCCTCGCGCAGCACGGCGTCGGAAACGCTGAAGCGCTCTTGCGTAGCTTCGTCGATGATCAGCCGCCGTTCGATCAGGGACTGGAGCAAGGCCGAGCGCGCTTCCGGCGTATCGAGAACGGCCGGGTCGAATGCCCCGCCCGCACTGCTTTGCATGCGTTGCAGCTGGTTGCGGCGCGCTTCGTCGAACTCTTGCCGCGTGATCGCCGAGTCGCCGACCTCGACCAGGTCGTGGTCGCCTGAAACATAGTTGGTGTACCCGCTGACGCCGATCAGGGCGAACGACGGCAGGATCAGGATCAGCAGCACGAATTGCATCAAGCGCTGATGTGTACGGATAAAATCGAACATGGACGGACTCGCGCACCTTGCTGTCGGCGCCCGTGGCGCCCCAGCTTATTTATATTTACGATTTATGGTCTTTTGCCCCGATGGGCCGAACGCCGCCGACCCATACGCAATACCGGCCGGGCGCCGAAGTTTTGCAGTTTACCATCACTGGAACACTACGCTCATGTGGCCCTACCCACGAATCATCGCCCATCGCGGAGCGGGACGCCTGGCTCCCGAAAACACGCTGGCGGCCATGCGGCTGGCTGCAGGCCTGGGCCTGTCCATGGTGGAGTACGACGTGGCGCTCAGCCGCGACGAAATGCCCATCGTCCTTCACGACCGCGACCTGCGGCGCACCTCGAACGGGCACGGCAATGCCGACGAACTGAGTTTCACCGACCTGGCCCGGTACGATTTCGGCGGCTGGCACAGCCCGCCCTATGCCGGCGAGCCGCTGGCCACGCTTTATTCGATTGCCGCCTTCACCCTGGCCAACCGCATGCACAGCAATATCGAGATCAAGCCGCAGCCGGGCCGCGAGGCACTGACCGGCCGGGTGGTCGCCCAGATGGCGGCAAGGCTATGGAAAGATGCGGAAGCTCCGCCCTTGCTGTCTTCATTTTCAGAAGACGCGCTGCGGGCGGCCCGAGACACGGCGCCCCAACTGCCGCGCGCCCTGCTGCTCGAAGGCCCGCTTGCCGGTGACTGGAGCGACCGCATGTCGCGGCTTGGCTGCGCCGCGCTGCATCTGGAACAAGAGCACATCAACCCTCGGGTGATTCAAGCCGTGCACCGCAAAGGCTATAAAATAGCCGCCTGGACCGTCAATGACGCCGAGCGGGCACGCGATCTGCTGCAATGGGATTGCGACGCGGTATTCACCGACGCCATAGACACACTGCCCGGCGCTCTTCAACCCACATAGGCCCGCCCTTGTTCAGCTATCGACACGCCTTTCACGCCGGCAACCATGCCGACGTGCTCAAGCACGCCATACTCGTTCACATCCTTGACCACTTCAATCTCAAGGATAATCCCTACTGGGTCATGGACACCCATGCGGGCGCGGGCATCTACGACCTTACCAGCGACTGGGCCAGCACCAACGGCGAGTTCGCCGACGGCCTGGACCGCCTGCTGGGCCCCGGCGAAAAGCCCGAGCTCATCACGCGCTACCTGGAAGAGGTCCAGCGCTTCAATCCCGACGGCGTAGCCAACTTCTATCCCGGCTCGCCCTGGCTGGCCCTGGGTGCCCTGCGCGACAAAGACAGGCTGCGCCTGTTCGAGATGCACCCCTCGGAAGTCGAAGTACTCAAACACAATCTTGCCCAGCAGGACAAGCTGGCAATCCGCCAGACCGCCGTCTATGAAGCCGACGGATTCTCGGGGCTGAAGGCCCTGCTGCCGCCGCCCACGCGCCGGGGCATCGTGCTGGTCGACCCCTCGTACGAAGACAAGAGCGACTACCGCAAGGTGATGCAGGCGCTTGACGAAGGCCTGAAGCGCTTTGCCACCGGCTGCTATGTGGTGTGGTACCCGCTGGTGCAACGGCGCGAAGTGGCCGAAATGACACGGTCGCTGGAAAAACTGAAGGTGCAATGGACCCACGCCACGCTGACCGTGCGCAAGCCGGCCAAGACCGGTTTCGGCCTGCACGGCAGCGGCATGTTCGTCATCAACCCGCCCTATACCTTGCGCGAGCGGCTCGAACAGGCCCTGCCCTGGCTCGCCACCACGCTGGCGCAGGACGACAGGGCCGGCCATACGCTGAAAGCCTCCGCCTAGGCCCGCCCGGCCCCTGGAACCGCGCTTCGCGACGAAGCAGGGCCACCAGCAGCCTGGATGCGGGGGCTATATGAAGCGCTCGCCTTCGCGCAGGTAGCGCCATTTGCCCGGCGGCAGGTCGCCCAGAACGATGCGGCCCATGCGCACGCGCTTCAGCCCTACGACCTTCAGGCCGACCAGCTCGCACATGCGGCGGATCTGCCGCTTCTTGCCCTCTTGCAGCACGAAACGCAGTTGATCGTCATTCTGCCATTCGACGTGCGCCGGCTTGAGCACCTGGCCGTCAAGGCTCAGCCCATGGTTGAGCAGCTTGAGCCCGTTGCCCGCCATGCGCCCTTCGACCCTGACGAGATATTCTTTTTCTATGTCGGAGTTCTCGTCGATGAGCTGGCGCGCAATGCGGCCGTCTTGGGTCAGCACCAGCAGGCCCTGCGAATCAATGTCCAGCCGCCCTGCTGGCGCCAGCCCGCGCAAGTGCGAAGGGTCGAACGGAAACGGCGAACGCGAGGGATTGTGCAGCGTGCGGGCGCTGATCAGCGACACAGCAGGCCGGTAGCCGCGCTCGGCCTGGGCCGACACATAACCCACGGGCTTGTTGAGCAAAATGGTCACGCGCGAACCCTGGCGACGCTGGGCCTGCTTGTCGAGGGTGATCTTCTGGTTGGGGTAGGCCTTGCTGCCCAGTTCTGAAACCACCACGCCGTCGACGCGTACCCAGCCGCGCTCTATGTAAGCGTCGGCCTCGCGCCGGGAGCACATCCCGCGCTCGGCCATCAGTTTCGATATTCTTGCTTTTTCCATGGGCTTGGGGGGTTGCCTTACTTATTTATAGTCTTCGGGCCGCGGCGAGTCGGTGGGGTTGGCAATGACCTTTTCCAGCTCGGCCGACATGGGCCAGTTCAGATTGATGTTGCGCGGCGGAATGGGCTGCGTAAACCATTTTTGATACATCTTCTTGAGGCGGCCATCTTGCATCATGGCCTTCACGGCTTCGTCGACCGCCTGCTTGAACTCGGGATCGTCTTTGGGCAGGATCATGCCGTAGGGTTCCACCGTGTAGGCCTTCTCGCTGATGGTCCAATCGTCGGCGTTGCGCGAGTTGGCCACCAGGCCCGCCAGCAGGATGTCGTCCATGAAGAAGGCCACGGCGCGGCCACTGTTGACTGTGAGAAACGCCTCGGAGTGGTCCTTGGCGTTCATGATGCGCATGCCCAGCTTTTCTTCCGCATTCACTTGTGTGAGCCAGCGCAGATTACTGGTGCCCGCCGTGGAAATGACGGTGGCGCCCTTCAGGTCGGCCAGGTCATTCACGCCGGATGACTTGAGCGACGCGAAGCGGGTCGAGGTGACGAAGGTGGTGGGCGCAAAGCTGACCTGCTGCTGGCGCTGTTCGTTGTTGGTGGCCGAACCGCAGCTGATGTCGACGGTACCGTTGGCCACCAGCGGAATGCGCGTGGATGAAGTGACCGGAATCTGCTTGACCTGAAGCTGCTCGAGCCCCAGTTTTTGTTTGAGCGCATCGACGATGCCATGGCAGATGTCGATGGAATAGCCCACAGGCTTTTGCGCGTCGTCGAGGTAGGAGAACGGAATCGACGACTCGCGCACGCCCAGGGTAATCTGCCCGGTTTCCTTGATCTTGTCGAGCCGGCCCTGCGCCTGAGCGGCCACCGGCATGGCGATCAGCGCCGCCAGCATCATGGGTAGTAGCTTCATTGTCCCTCCTTGTGTTGCGGATTGCGGCGCCGCTACAGCGCCTCGACGCCGCACTCGCCGGTGCGGATGCGTATGGCCTGCTCGACGGGCAGGACGAATATCTTGCCATCGCCGATCTTGCCGGTGCGCGCGGCCTTGACGATGGCCTCGATGGCCGACTCGACCATGTCGGCGGGCAGCACCACTTCGATGCGGATCTTGGGCAGGAAGTCGACCACATACTCGGCGCCCCGGTACAGCTCGGTATGCCCCTTCTGGCGGCCGAAGCCCTTGACCTCGGTGACGGTCAGGCCGCTGACGCCGATCTCGGCCAGGGCTTCGCGCACCTCGTCGAGCTTGAATGGTTTGATGATTGCGGCGATCAGCTTCATGTGCTGGGCTCCATTAGTGGTGTATATGCCTGGTTGCAGAAGGCCAGGGCCTGTTGACAGGCCCTAGTCGCGATAGCCGTTGGCGATGGGCATGCGCCAGTCCCGGCCAAAGGCGCGCGACGTTATCTTGGGCCCCACCGCGCCCTGCCTGCGCTTGTATTCGTTGATGCGTATCAGGCGGGCCACCTGCGCAACCGTTTCGGGCGCATAGCCCGCCTCGACGATTTGCTGCGCGGACTGATTGAGCTCGACATAGCGTTCGATGATGCCGTCGAGAATGTCGTAGGGCGGCAGGCTGTCCTGGTCGGTCTGGTCGGGGCGCAGCTCGGCCGAAGGCGGGCGCGTGATGATGCGCTCGGGGATGGCCGCGGAGCGCTCATTGCGCCACCGCGACAAAGCATACACCATGGTCTTGGGCACGTCCTTGAGCAGGGCAAAGCCGCCGGCCATGTCGCCATAAAGCGTGCAATAGCCGGTTGCCAGCTCGGATTTGTTGCCCGTTGTGACCACCAGGCTGCCGAATTTGTTGGACAAGGCCATGAGCAGCGTGCCGCGGATGCGCGCCTGGATGTTCTCTTCAGTGGCGTCGGCCTGCAGGCCCGCGAACAGCGGCGCCAGCGCCGCATCGAAACCTTCGGCCAGCGGCCCGATCAGGATCTCGTCGTGCTCCACGCCCAGCTTGCGGGCCATTTCAAGTGCATCGGCCTGCGAGATGTCGGCGGTGTAGCGCGAAGGCATCATCACGGTTCGCACGTTCTCGGCGCCGATGGCGTCCACGGCAATGGCCAGCACCAGCGCCGAATCGATGCCTCCGGACAGGCCCAGCACGACCTTGCCGAAACCTGTCTTGGCCATATAGTCGGACAAGGCCAGCTTCAGTGCCTGGTACACCTGCTCGAGCATGGGCGGCCACTGAGCCGGCGTGGGCATGAGCGACCCGCCCGCTGTCGAGAACGCGCTGCTCGCGGGCACGCCCTTCTCGTCCAGCTCGACCAGTCCGTATGCCTCTTCGAAGGCCGGCAGGCGGGCCCTGGTGCCGCCTTCGGCATCGAGCACGAAAGAGGCCCCGTCAAAGACGAGTTCGTCCTGGCCCCCGACCTTGTTGACGTAGATGGCTGTCATGCCCCGCACGTTGGCGCCCACCTGCTCGAAGCGCAGCCTCTGCTTGTCGACGCTGTAGGGGGAGGCATTGAGCACCAGCAGCACCTGGGCCCCGTGCTCGGCCGCCATGGCGGGACCGGTGGGCAGCCAGGCGTCTTCGCAGATATTGAGCCCGAAGCGCAGGCCCTTTACCTCGAATACCGTGGGTTCCTGGCCGGCGGAGAAGTACCGCTCTTCGTCAAATACCCCGTAGTCGGGCAGCTCGTGCTTGCAATAGCTGGCCAGGACCCTGCCCTCGCCCACCACCGATGCCACGTTGTACAGCCTGCCGTCGATGCGCCGCACGTGGCCCACCACGACACGCATCTGGCCGCCCAGCCCGGCCAGGTCGGCACACAGGCCTTCAAAGGCCTGCTCGTGGCGGCGTATGAATTCGTCGCGCAGGAAAAGATCTTCGGCCGGATACCCCGTAAGCGTGAGTTCCGGCGTTACCAGCAGGTCGACGCCCTGGCCGCGCGCCCAGCGCGCAACCTCGAGAATCTTGGCCGCATTCGCCTTCAGATCGCCCACTCGGGAATTAACCTGGGCAAGACCGACTTTTACAACCGCCATTGACAAGAGCCCGTATTGGAATCACGAAAATAAAATTATCGCACGAGGGGAGCGACAGCCTCCGAGCGGGCCGCGGCGGCGCCTTGCAACCCGTATACGAAATCCGCTCCGGACGGCGCCTGGTACAGCTGCAAAGAGAGCTCGGGCAAAATGGCCAGCAGGTGGTCGAAGACATCGCCCTGGATGCGCTCGTACTCCACCCACGCGGTGTTGGCCGAAAAACAGTACACCTCTACGGGAATGCCCTCTGACTCGGGCTCCATCATGCGCACGATCATCAGCATGTCCTGGCGCAACTCGTTGTGCTGCTTCAGGTAAGCCAACGCATAGGCCCGGAAGGTGCCCAGATTGGTAAGGCGCCGCCGATTGACCGGCTCGCTGGCCAGCGCACCCAGCGAGCGGTTGGTTTCGGCAATATCGGCCTCTTTGCCCGCCAGATAGTCAGTAAGCAGGCAGAAACGCGACAGGTTCTTGACCTCGTCCTCGGTCAGGAAGCGCACCGTGGCCGCATTGATGCGCAAGGTGCGCTTGATGCGCCTCCCGCCCGATTCGAACATGTGGCGCCAGTTGCGGTAGCTTTCCGAGAACAGCTTGTAGGTGGGAACGGTGGTGACGGTCTTATCCCAGTTCTGCACCTTGACCGTGTGCAGCGCGATATCGATGACGAAGCCGTCGGCGTTGGCCTGCGGCATCTCGATCCAGTCGCCGATGCGCAGCATGTCGTTGGTGGTCATTTGCGTACTGGCCACCAGCGACAGCAAAGTGTCCTTGAACACCAGCAGCAGCACCGCGGACAGTGCGCCCAGGCCCGACAGCATCAACAGCGGAGACTTGTTGATCAGCAGCGAGAACACCAGAATGATGCATATGCCCCACAGGACGATCTTGGCCAGTTCCAGATAGCCCTTGATGGAGCGGGTCTGGGCGCGGGTGGTGGCCGAATAAGTGTCGAGCCAGGCCCGCAGCAGCCCATGCAGGGCCATGAAGAAATACACCAGGCAGACCGCCTGCAAGAAGCGCGAAACGGGCTCGACGTACTTTTCGGTAATGGGCAGCAGGGTGACATTGATGGTAAGGACCAACAGCGGCACCAGATAGCCGATGGTGCGAAACACCCGCCGGCGGTGCAGCGCGGTGGACCAGTCTTCGCGGCCCACCACCTTGAGCATGCGGCGCGCCACGGTTACGGCCACCTTGTCGGTAAGCCAGCTGGCCAGGAAGACCAGCACGGCGAGGACGGCTAGACCGATCACCACCTGGGCCCAGGTGGAATCGGGTATGTGATTGCCGAACCAGTTGTCGCCCAGCCATCTGGCCATGAGGTTGTTGTGTTCTATCGCAAGTTCCATGTCTGCTGTCAACGCGCTTCGATACCCCGCATTATCGCCCCGGCCAGGGTCTTGCGAGCCCGCCCGGGCGCTTCGTTTCGTGCAAAAAGCCTAATACAATACCCCATTCGCGCAAGATTTCGTTACCTGCCCCTGTTTTATAATCCGGCCCTATGTCCAAAAACACCCCCCCTTCCGGGCAAAGCCAATTTGCCAACAAAGCCCAGGCCTGGTCTGCGCGCTTTTCCGAACCGGTTTCCGATCTCGTCAAACGCTACACCGCCTCGGTCGATTTCGACCGCCGGCTGGCCGCGGTAGATATCCAGGGTTCGCTCGCCCACGCCGACATGCTGGCCGCCATCGGCATCATCAGCCAGCAAGACAATGCCGACATCCAGCGCGGCATGGCGCAAATCCTGCAAGAAATCCAGCAAAATGCCTTCGAATGGTCGCTCGACCTCGAAGACGTGCACCTGAACATCGAAAAAAGGCTGGTCGAGCTAATTGGCGATGCCGGAAAGCGCCTGCACACGGGCCGCTCGCGCAACGACCAGGTGGCCACCGACATCCGCCTGTGGCTGCGCGCCGAAATCGACACCAGCATCGATCTGCTGCGCCAGCTGCGCCGCAATCTTGCCGAACTGGCCCTGCAGCACGCCGGCACCATACTGCCGGGCTTCACCCACCTGCAGGTGGCCCAGCCCGTTACCTTCGGCCACCACCTGCTGGCCTATGCCGAGATGTTCGACCGCGACGCGCAGCGCCTGGCCGACTGCCGCAAGCGGGTCAATCGCCTGCCGCTGGGCGCCGCCGCACTGGCCGGCACTTCGTATCCCATCGACCGCGAGCGCGTCGCGCAAGCGCTGGGCTTCGATGGCGTATGCCGCAACTCGCTCGACGCGGTGTCCGACCGCGACTTCGCCATCGAGTTCTGCGCCGCCGCGGCCCTGATCATGACCCACATCTCCCGGTTTTCCGAAGAACTTGTTCTGTGGATGAGCCCGCGCGTGGGTTTCATCGATCTGGCCGACCGCTTCTGCACGGGCAGTTCCATCATGCCCCAGAAGAAGAACCCCGACGTGCCCGAGCTGGCACGAGGCAAAACCGGGCGCGTCAATGGCCACCTCGTGGCTCTGCTTACCCTCATGAAGGGCCAGCCCCTGGCCTACAACAAAGACAACCAGGAAGACAAAGAAGGCCTGTTCGACTCGGCCGACACCATTCGCGACACGCTCACGATCTTCGTCGACATGGTCGGCGGCATCCGGGTCAAGCCCGACGCCATGCGCGCAGCGGCGCTACAGGGCTTCGCCACGGCCACCGACCTGGCCGACTACCTTGTCAAAAAAGGCGTGCCCTTCCGCGATGCCCACGAAACGGTGGCCCACGCCGTGCGCAGCTGCGAAGAACAGGGCTGCGACCTGGCCGACTTGCCGCTCGAGCAGTTGCAGGCCTTCCATGCTTCGATCGAGCCGGACGTATTCGACGTGCTGACGCTGGAAGGCTCTGTGGCGGCCCGCAATCACATCGGCGGCACCGCCCCCGAACGCGTAAAGATCGAAGCCCAGCGCGTGCTGGACGAAACCCGCTAAGCTCCTGAAGTGGGGCGGCGCTTGGCGCGCGCTTGGAAAAACGGCGGCAATTACACCCGGGCCCCGGGGTTTTGGCCTGAATAGCTTTGCGGTGCCGTGCCGACCCCGACACGCTGCGCACAAGGCGGCTTACCCATGACCAGGTAAATTTTTGAAATACTTTAAGCCACCTGATTCTTTTTAATTCCATTTAATTCTGTTAGTAACTGTCATGGAATAAAAAGTAGGCCGAGCGGCAATGGCTCGACCGGGAAAACTGGCTTGAACAGGCAGGAATCAGTCGTGCGGACCGACCCCGGTAAGCGAGTTCTCGAAGTAGGACACGACCTCGCCCCGATCGATGGAGACGCACAGGCGGCGGGCCGAATCGGCCACGACGTCTACTGCCTGCTCGAGCGATCGAACCGCATACAGGTTGTCGAGCAGGGCGGTATCCTGGCTGGTGAGGCGGTGCAGGGTTTCGAGGGTCTGGAGCGAAATGTTCATAGTCTCTCGTGCATCAAAAGCGACGAATGGAGATCGTCGCGGGTGGGGTTGAAGACTGGCGCCGGCCGAGCCGGCACGTTATGCTTGGCCAAACAGTTCACAGAAAACTTACACTTGTATTGATTTGAACAAAGCAGCGTAAGCCGACCGTAAGCCAGAATGCGCTCATGAATCCCATCCACTCCCCTCAACCCCGCCTTTCCATACGCTTGCTTGGCGAGACGCGGCTCGTGCGGGACGGGCAGCCCTGGGGCGGAAAACTGTACGACAAGGTGATCGCCCTTCTGGCCTACCTGGTCGCGGAGTCAGACCGCAGCCATCCACGCGAGCATCTTTCTGCCCTGCTTTGGCCCGCCCTGCCCGCCGATGCGGCCCGCACCAACCTTCGCCAGACCCTGTACTACCTGCGACAGGTCTTCGGTCCCGAAGCGAACGAACTGTTGCATGCCAGCCGCGAATCGGTACGTTTTCATTACTCGACCTCGCACTGCTGGATAGACCTCAAGAACCTCACTGAACAAGCGCCGACTTGTAGCAAATGCCCCACAACGCCCGGATCGCCGCCCTGCGAACCTTGCCTGGCCCGCTTCAAGGCGCGTGCCGATGCCTACCAGGGCGAATTCCTGGCCGGACTCTCGCTTGCCGATGCGCCCGACTTCGACATATGGCTGGATGCCCAGCGGCACAAATTGCGCGGGCACGCCTTTTCGTGCGCCGAGCGGCTTCGCAACGCCTATGAAACATTGGGCAGGCTGGGGCCGGCCCTGGCTTACGCCCAACGCTGCGTGCAGCTCGAACCCTGGAACGAAGCGGGCCATCGTGAACATATGCGCCTGCTGGCGTGCAAGGGCCAGCATGGCACGGCCGAAACGCTCTACGATGTGTATCGCGACGCACTCGCGCGCGACCTCAGCGTAGAACCCGATCGAAGCACGCAGGCCATGTTCGAAACCATCCACAAGCGCGAGGTCGAACCCGAGGCCCCGGTGCAGGCTCCGGCCGAACCGGAGCCCCCGCAGGCGGCGACGGGGCGCCGGCAAGCCACGATACTATGCTGCCACGTCGACCTGCCAGGCGGCGCCGCCGCCGACAATCCGGAGCAACTGGCCGGGGCCCGTTCGCTGTGCGCGGCGATACTGCGCCGCCATGCCGGCCACATTACGCTGGGGCAAGGTGGATACATCTACGCTTATATTGGCTATCCCGAAGCGTGCGAAAACGCCGGCGAGCTTGCCATACAAACCGCGCTCGAACTGCAGGCTCGCTTCTCGAAGCAATATCGCCTGCGTGCGGGCATTCACACCGGAATCATTCTTGCCGGCTTCGATCCGGCCCTGCCCGACATTGTGGGAGACGTCTCGACAGGGGCCTGGCGGCTTTGCAGGCGCATGCAGAAAAGCGGGGTCGTCATCAGCGACGCCACCCGGCGCCTGCTTCACGGCCGTTTCAAGGTCGAAGCCCTGAAGCCCCTGAAGACAGATGGCGAAGGCACCCATGAAGCGGGCGCGTCCGTGCCGACCTTCAGGCTCGTCGACTCCAGACAGCCGTCCGGGCCCGGCGAATCGTTCAACCCGCCCGCGCCCATGGTGGGGCGCAAGGCCGAATTGCGCCGCCTGAGCGATGCCTGGGAACAGGCCTGCTGGGGCAACCCCCAATTCCTGGTCGTGCGCGGCGAAGCGGGCATAGGCAAGACCCGACTGGCCCTTGCCCTGCGCGACACCATCGCCCCCGTGAATACCGCTGTTCGTCATCTGCATTGCTTTCCAGAGCACCAGCACACACCCCTGTACCCCATCATCGCCCTGTTCGAATCCGCCATGGGCTTTCGGGTGGACGACACCCGGCAGCAGCAGCGCGACAAGCTCGACCGCTATCTCGCCCAACACCACGGCGCCGTCGCGGACGAAGCCAGGCCCATCCTCATGGACATGCTGTCGATCGCACCTGACGACGCGCCCGTGCTGCCGCCACGCCAACGCAAGCTGCAGACACTCGACATGATCCTGACGCTGCTCGACAGCCGGGCCGCGCGCCAGACGGTGCTTCTTGTCATCGAAGATGCGCATTGGCTCGACGTTACCAGCCTCGACCTGCTCGAGCGCCTCATCAATCGGCAAGACCGGGTGGCCTTGTTCACGCTGGTCACCGCCCGGCCCGAGTTTCGTCCCGCCTGGCTGAAGGGAAACTCGGTGTTCGACCTGGCCCCATTAGGCAACGAGCACATTGCCCGGCTGGCACGGTCGACCTCCAGAAACCTCTCTCGCCAAGCCGTTGAGCGCATCGTGGAGCGAGCCGACGGCATTCCACTGTATGCGCATGAAATGGCCCAGCTTGCCGCCGATACGGCCGACTGCGAGGCCATACCGGCCAGCCTGAACTACCTGCTTCTGGTCCGGCTCGAAGCGGTACCCCAGGCCCGGCGCACCATGCAGCTGGCCGCAACGCTGGGCCGAAAATTCGAGCGCGGCCTGCTTCAACGCATCGGCCGGCTCGACGACCAGAAACTGGACGAAACCCTGGCCCAACTGGTCGAGGCCCGCATCATCGCGCCCGCGCAATCGCGGGTCGACGCCTTCCAGTTCCATCACGCACTCATCCAGGAAGCCGCCTACAGTTCGCAAATCCAGTCGGACAGGCAAGAAGCCCACCGAAGGGTGGCGCTGGCCCTCGAATACCACTACTGTCAGCGCGCCGCACAGCAACCGGGCGAAGTCGCCCGGCACTACACCGCGGCGGGCTGCACAAGGGCGGCCATACCCTGGTGGCTGCGCGCGGGCCGCCAGGCGCTGGCCGTTTCGGCCTGTGCCGAAGCCTCCGGCCATCTTCACGCGGGCCTCGACCTTATTCCCACCCTGCCGCGCGACAAGCAGCGCGACGCCATGGAAAGAGAACTGCTTCTCGCGCTGGGCCAGGCCCTGCTGCTGCTGCGCGGGTATGGATCCGAAGACGCGGTGGAGGTTTACGATCGCGCGCTGGCGCTGGATGCCGACACCGTGCCCATCGCCCAACGCTTCGAGATACTGTGGGGCCAATGGATGGTGTCCAGCTCGCGCAAGGGTTCCAGCTTTCTGAAGTCATGGGAGCTTACCCAGCGCCTGCTGAAGCTGGCGCGCGACAGCGGCGATGCCGATCTGCTGGCCCAGGCCTATTCAGCAGCCGCCAACATCACCTTATGGCGCAACCAGCTCGACGAGGCCTGCCGCTACGCCCAGGCCGCCGTGGATCAGCCCGCCGGCTCCTGCCGCGGCACGCCCGAGGGCCTGGACCCGCGCGTTACCAGCCTGGCCCATCTTTCATGGGCGCATTGGCGCGCCAACCGCATCGGCCAGGCCCTTGCCGCCAGCCGCCAATCGCTCGAGATGGCCCGGGCCCGCAACAATCCCGATACGCTTTGCTTTGCATTGGCCTTCGCCGCCCTGCTTCACCGCTTCCTGGGCAATGCCGATACCGCGGGCCGCTTCGCGCGCGAATTGCGTCTGCACGCCGGCCTGTACGAACTGGCGCTGTGGCAAGGCATAGGCGACATGCTGATGGCCTGGAAGCACGCCCGCGAGGGTAGCGAAGAAAGCCTGCCCAGGCTAAGGGCCTGCGTCCAGGGCATTCTGCAGGTGATGCCCGGCGTGGCCGTCATGTTCTTTCATGCGCTGGCCGAAGCCTGTGGCCTTCTGGGCCGCCATGACGAGCAACTGCGCGCCATCGACGAAGGCCTGCTCGCCGCGCGACGAGTACACGAAGGTTTCTTCAGCTCGCTGCTCGAGCAGATGCGCCACGAGTGCCTGGCTCATCGAATACCGCGATAGATTCGACGTGACCCGTATGCGGAAACATGTTGACGACGCCGGCCGCGCTTAGCTGGTAGCCGCCCTCGTGCACCAGAATTCCGGCATCGCGGGCCAGGGTGGCGGGACTACACGAAACATACACCAGCCTGCACGGACGCTCTTGCGGCCCCAGGGCGGCCAGGGCACGCGACACCGCTTCGGCCCCTTCCCGGGGCGGGTCGATCAGCATGCGGTCGAAACGGCCCAGGCCACGCAGCCATTGGGCGTCCACGGTAAACAGGTTCAGGGTGGTGAAGCGCGCGCTGCCGGCCAGGCCGTTCTGCATGGCTGCGGCGGACGCCCTGTCGACCAGGGCCTGGCTGCCTTCGATGCCCACCACCTCGCGGGCCCGCGTGGCCAGAGGCAAGGTGAAATTTCCCAGGCCGCAAAAGAAGTCGGCCACCCGATCCGAGGGCTGGACCTCCAGCAGGCCAAGCGCCCGTGAAATCAGGGCCCGGTTGATCTGGCTGTTGACCTGGGTAAAGTCGGTGGGCCGATACGCCATGCGCAAGCCGAACTCGGGCAGGAGATAAGCCAGGGCGTCCGTATCGCGGCGCTCGAGCGGATGCACCGTGTCGGGGCCCTTGGGCTGCAGCCACCACATTACTCCATGCCTGTCGGCAAAGGCGCGCAGCAACTGAAGGTCGTGTTCCTCGAGCGGCTCCATGTGGCGCAACAACAAGGCGGTGCCCTCATCGCCCACCGCCACCTCGATCTGAGGAATGCTCTTGGGGATGCTCATGGCGCCTATCAGCGCGC
The DNA here is from genome assembly GCF_003096595.1 of Pusillimonas noertemannii. Classification (GTDB taxonomy): domain Bacteria; phylum Pseudomonadota; class Gammaproteobacteria; order Burkholderiales; family Burkholderiaceae_B; genus Pusillimonas; species Pusillimonas noertemannii. Next base: position 187,785 of record NZ_QEKO01000004.1, read on the forward strand.
GCAAGGGGGTCAGCAGCTGCGACACATGGGGAGGCAGCACCAGGCATTGCTCCATATCCGCCACGTAGGCGCCCCGCTTCTCGCGAAAGCCCACCAGCACCCCGCCCTTCTTGGCCACCAGCCGGACCGAGAGCCTGGCCCGGTAACGGTAGCCCCAGGCGGGGCCATGCATCGGCGTCAGCACCTGCTGCGGCTTCACTTTGCCGATGTGGCCCAGCGCATCTTCCAGCACACGTTGCTTGACGGCAACCTGGGCGGCGGGCGTCAGATGCTGCATGGCACAGCCCCCGCATTGCCCGAAATAGCGACAGGCAGGCTCCACCCGCTGGGCCGACGGCTTGAGCACATGCTCTGTGCGGGCGACATCGAACGAGGGCTTGCGCCTGGCGATGTGCGCCCGCACCCGTTCGCCCGGCAAGGCGCCCTCGACGAAGACCACTTTGCCATCGTGGTGCGCCACGCCCCGGGCTTCCAGATCCAGGGACTCAATATCAAGTACTTCGGACATAAAAAACAATTCTGCCGCAAGAAAAAGTCAGGAGCGAATTGTAAAGGACACGAAACCGTCGCGCTTTCGGGCGGTTTCCGCATGGCGCGGCAGCCCCCCGGCACATGGCGGCGCGGCGGGCGGCATGGAGCCTTTCAAGACAGTGCTGTCGTGTCCGGCATAAGGGCGAGAAAACGGCGCCCGGCTTGAGAAAGCATCGGGCGCCGCGATCCGCGTGGCGCGGCTTCGTGCCGCGCCGCTATTGTCGACAAGGAATCAGGACTGGGTCGTTGCCGGCTGTGCGGCCTTCTCGGCCGGAGCCTTGTCGCCCGCCTTGTCCTTGGCGGCGCGCCGTTCGGCGTGCTTCTTCATGAACTCGGCGCGCTTCTCGGCCTTTTCGGCAAATTTCTGGGCCACGAGCTTTTGCTGCCCGTCATCCAGCGAATCCCACAAGGCCAGCCATTTCTCCGAGGTTTTCTCGCGCTGCTCGGCGGCTGCCTTGTGCGCCGCTTCGGCTTCCTTGAGTGCGGCACGCGGATCGACCTTGCCAGCCTTGAGCGCATCGACGCGCTCCTGGCGCTTGTCCTTCATGGCCGCGAATCGCTCGCCGCGCTGCGCCGTCTGGGCATCGCGCGCCTCTTGCAGCAGCTTTTTCTGGCTGTCATTCAGCTTGAGGGCTTCGACGGATTTTTCACCCAGGGGGCCATAGCCGGGCACGAGCATGGCCGCGCGATGCTGATGATGGTGGCCGCGCATGTGCTTGTGATGATGCATGGACGAGTGCCCGTGCGCCCTGCCGTCCGGCTTGGCGCCGGGGGCCTGTTCCGCCGCGGGCGTGGCGGGAGCGGTCGATGCAGGCTGGGCCAGCGCCACGCCCTGCATGGAAACAGCGGCGGCAACGGCGGCGAGCTTGAGAATGAGAGCGGTGTTTTTCTGCATGGTGGTTTCCTTCTTGCCTTCTTGGATAGGAGTCGCCATTGTCGACCCGAAGCAATTTCGGAACTGTTTCACCGCCGGGGAATTGTTTTCAGCCGATTTCAGGCGCGCCACGAACAGCCCGCAAGCACATGCGCAGAGGAATCAGGCGTTCCAGACCGCCATGTATTCCTTCCAGTGAGCGGCATCGCTGGCCGAAAGCGTTTCGCGCACCAGGTCGACCTCGGCCTCGTAGGCGGTTTGGTCGAGCTCGCCGCGCAGGAAGCGGAAACGGCAATACACCAGCCAGGTATTCACGACGTCGGTTTCGCAATAAGCGCGCACCTCGTCGGCCTGGCCGCTGGACCAGGCGCGCCACACCTGGCTGCCGTCCATGCCCAGCTTGCCCGGAAAGCCGCACAGCTTGGCCAGGTCGTCGAGCGGAGCGTTGGCCCGCCCGTTGTACTTGGCCAGCAGGTCCATCAGGTCGATATGCCTGTTGTGGTAGCGGCTGATGTAGTTGTTGAACTTGAAATCGCGGTCGTCTTCGCCGGTGTCCCAATACCGGGGCGCCTGCACCCCGTGTATGAGGCTGCGGTAATGCAGCACCGGCAGGTCGAAGCCCGAACCGTTCCAGCTGACCAGCCGTGGGGTGTAGCGTTCGATGGTCTTGAAGAAACCGCCTATCAGAGCGGCTTCGGGATCGTCGGCCTGGCCAAGTGTCTTGACGCGAAAGCCGTTGTCGTCGCGAAAGACGCAGCCCACCACCGCGATTTTATGCAGGTGCAGGGGCAGGAAATCGCTGCCATGCGATTCCAGGCGGGCCTGCAGGGCCGCTTCGATAACCTGCTCGTCGGTCATGGCCGGGTCGTAGCTGCCCAGCGTGCGCAAGCCCTGCGCGTCGGGGATGGTTTCGAGGTCGAAGACCAGCGTGGGCGTCATCGCTTGGGCAGGTAGGAAAGCGGGTCGACGGGCGTGCCGCTGCGGCGGATTTCAAAGTGCAGGCGGGGCGAGCTGGTGTCGGTCTGCCCCAGCAAAGCGATTTTATCGCCCTTGGAGACTGAATCGCCCGACTTGACCAGCAGCTTGTCGTTGTGGGCATAAGCGGTGATGAAGCCGTTGCTGTGGCCCAGGAGAATGAGATTGCCCAGCCCACGCACCCCATTGCCCGCGTACATGACCTTGCCCGAGGCGGCCGCAATCACCGGGTCGCCGACCTGCCCCTGGATGTCGATGCCCTTGGTGTTGGAATTGAAGCCCTGGATGATCTTGCCGCTGGCGGGCCAGCCCCAGGAAATGAGGTTGGCGTCGGACGCGCGCGTGGGCGTGGGCGGCTCGGCGGGCGCCACCGGGGTTACCGGCAGGGGTGTGGCCGTTGACGGCGAGGTGGCCGGCGCCGGCACGCTGCTCGACAGGCGCAGTGTCTGGCCCACACGCAACTGGCTGGGATCGGAGATGTTGTTCAGGCTGACCAGCGTGGAGACATCCATGCCATGGCGCTGCGCAATCTGGTACAGCGTGTCACCCGGCTTGACCACGTAGGTGCCGGTGGCGGGCGCGGTATCGGTCTGTCCGCCCGACATGTCGGTGACCGGTGCGCGCGTCGTTCTGGACGCACAACCCGCCAATATCGCCAACGCCAACAACGAAGCAATCACCAGGGCCTGGCGACCATGCCGGGATTGAGTCGAAGTTGTGACGACAGACGAGGACGTCGCTGAATGCATAGGGCTCTCCTAAAACCAGAAACTTTATGATTGCGTGCCGGCCCGCAGCGGTACGAATCGGACGGACTCGAGCTCTTGGCGCCGCCATGTGGCCGGGCCGGTTCGTTCGATCAGCACGAGGCGCTGCGTTGCGCCGCCCTCGGGAGCGATGAGTCGCCCGCCGATGGCTAGCTGTTCAAGCAATGATGCAGGGATTTTAATACCTGCGGCTGCCACAATAATACCGTCGAAAGGTGCGCTGCTGGGCAAACCCGCCATGCCATCGCCAAATGATAGCCGTACTCTGGCGGCCAGTCGAAGCGTGCGCAAATGAAAGCGCGCCATGTCGTAGAGGCCCCGGATGCGCTCGATCGCATAGACCTCTTTGACCAGCTGGGCCAGTACGGCGGCCTGGTAGCCGCAGCCGGCCCCGACCTCGAGCACCCTTGTAGGCATGCGCTCTTCGCACAGGGCCGCGATCATCCTGGCCACCACCCAGGGTTGCGAAATGGTCTGCCCGTAGCCGATGGGCAAGGCGGCGTCTTCGTAGGCCCGGCTGGCCAGGCCTTCGTCGACGAATACGTGCCGGGGGACGGTCAGCATCGCGTTCAGGATTCTTTCATCTTGTATTCCCTGGTTACGCAACCTCTGCACCATGACGGCGCGCTGGCGGTCGGAATTGAGCCCCAGGTTGGCGGTGGCGGCGGCCAGCGGGCGCACCGGCGTGGCGGGCACAGGAAGGCGGCCCGGCATCGTGGCGATGCGGGCATTGCTATTGGTGGTGGAGGGCCCGCCGCCCAGGCTGGAGCGCCCGAACCTGTTCATGGTGCCCGAGGCAAAGGGAAAACGATTTACCGGTTTGCTCATAGGGGTTCGGCCCAGGCCTTCAGGTGAGACAGCTGCTCGTAGTGGGTAAGGTCGAGGCGCAACGGGGTAATGGACACCGCATGTTGCTCGATGGCGCCGAAATCGGTGTCGGCGGCAGAGTCGGACACCAGGCCCACCGGCCCTATCCAGTAGACCGGATCGCCATAGGGAGTGCTGCTTTTTACCACGGGTTCGGACGGATGGCGCTTGCCCAGCCTGGTAACGGTGAAACCCTGCATTGCTTCGTACGGCACGGCGGGAATATTGACGTTGAGCAGCGTGTTGCCGGCCAATGGCTGGGCGATCTGGCGCTCGACCACCTGCCGCGCCACCCGGGCGGCGGAATCGAGATGTTCCCAGCCTTTTTTTACCAGCGAAAAGGCGATGGCCGGGATGCCGAACAGATAGCCTTCGGTCGCGGCCGCCACGGTGCCCGAATACAAAGTATCATCGCCCATATTGGCGCCGTTGTTGATGCCCGAGACAACCAGGTCGGGACGAAAGTCGAGCAGCCCCGTAAGCGCAATGTGCACGCAGTCGGAAGGCGTGCCGTTCACGAAGTAATAGCCGTTGGCTGCCTGGCGCACCGAAAGGGGCCGATTCAGCGTAAGCGAGTTCGAGGCCCCGCTGCAGTTGGTCTCGGGTGCGACGATGGTGAGTTCGCCCAGCCCCTTCAGGGCCGCCACCAGGGCCTCGATGCCCTCTGCGTTGTAGCCATCGTCGTTAGACACCAATATGCGCATCGTTACTTCCAGGAAACTCAACTGAACGTAGCCAATTGTACCCGGTCGTTTTATCGTTTTGGCCGGGCCGCGCTAGAATCTAGCGCAGTCACTCAGGAGTTCCCAAGTCCATGCCGCCGTCGTTTCTCGTGCTTGCCATTCTCGCCCTGGTCGCCTTGGCCTATGTGCTGGGTTCCATTCCCTTCGCGGTGGTGGTCAGCCGCATCATGGGGTTGAGCGACCCGCGTAGCTACGGCTCGAAGAACCCCGGCGCCACCAATGTGTTGCGTACAGGCAACCGTACGGCGGCTGCGCTTACTTTGCTGGGCGACGCGGCCAAGGGCTGGGCCGCGGTGTGGCTGGCCTCGCTCGCAGTGCGGCACTGGGGCCTGCCGGGCTATGCCGTCGGGCTGGCCGGCGTCGCGGTCTTTTTGGGGCATGTGTACCCCCTGTTCCTGAAATTCAAGGGCGGCAAAGGCGTGGCCACCGCCTTGGGCGTGCTGCTGGGTTTCCAGCCCTGGCTGGCGGCGGCCACGGTGGCCACCTGGCTCATCGTGGCCTTTGCCACCCGCTATTCTTCCCTGGCGGCCATCGTCGCGGCGATTTTTGCGCCCCTGTATTATCTTTTTGGCGGCAACATCGCCTGGCGTTTCGAGGGTGCTATCTGCCTGGCCGTTGTCGTGATCAGCGTGCTGCTGTGCTATCGCCACCAGGCCAATATCGCGCGGCTGCTCGCGGGCAAAGAAGACCGCATCGGCAAAAACAAGGGCTCCGCAGAAAAGGGGCACCCAGGGCCGCGGCGACGCAGTGGCGGCAGAAAACACTAGGTCTAGAGCCCGGCCCTGAAAGCCACGCCGCAGCCGGCTGCTCAGGCCTCGGCGGGCGCCGCCTGCTCGTGAAGATCCCACCGGGGACGCACGGTAAACGCGTGCCCCCGGTCGGCCAGGTCGACCAGCCCGGCCCGCACCCGCTGGGCCGCGGCAAAGGCGATCATGGCGCCGTTGTCGGTGCATAGGTCCAGCGGCGGGAAATAAACCTCGCCCCCCAGTTTCTTCATGTCGTCGACCAGACGCTGGCGCAGCAGCCGGTTGGCCCCCACGCCGCCCGCCACAACCAGGCGTTTCAGGCCGCTGCGCTTCATGGCCTTGATGGCCTTGCCGCCCAGCACGTCGACAATGGCGGCCTCGGTCGAGGCGGCCAGATCGGCCCGCTGGCTTTCGGTGAGGCCGCCGGCCTGCCCTTCAAGGGCCTTGAGGCGGGTAAGCACCGCCGTCTTCAGGCCGCTGAAGCTGAAATCGAGATCGGGGCTGTGCAGCATGGGGCGCGGCAGGTCGAAGGCGGCCGGATCGCCCTGCTGCGCCAGGCGGGAAAGCGCCGGCCCGCCCGGATAGCCCAGCCCCAGCAGCTTGGCTGATTTGTCGAAGGCCTCGCCGGCCGCGTCATCGAGCGTTTCGCCCAGCAATTCGTAGCGCCCCACTCCCTCGACCTTCATCAATTGGGTATGCCCGCCGGACACCAGCAGCGCGACGAAGGGAAAATCCGGCGCGGGCGTGGCCAGGAGGGGCGAAAGCAGATGGCCCTCGAGATGATGCACCGGGATGGCGGGCAGCCCCAGGGCCCAGGCTATGGATTGAGCCACGCTGGCACCCACCAGCAGCGCGCCGGCCAGCCCCGGCCCGGCCGTATAGGCGATGGCGTCCACGTCTTGCAGTGTGAGCCTGGCTTCGTCCAGGGCCTGCCGGGTAAGCGGCAGCACGCGCTGGATGTGGTCGCGTGAGGCCAGCTCGGGCACCACGCCCCCGTAATCGCGGTGCATGGCGATCTGGCTGTGCAGGCTGTGAGCCAGCAAGCCGCGCTCGGTGCAAACCAGCGCCACGCCGGTTTCGTCGCAAGAACTCTCGTAACCAAGAATAATCATGATGTGCAAATGTACAACTGGGCGTAAAACAGCCTTAGAATGCTGGCTGTCGGACCAGAATCAATAAGTCATAAAACCAAACCGCTTTATGGGGATGAGCCAATGCTAGAAAAACTTTTCAAGCTAAATGAGCACAACACCGATGCACGCACCGAAATACTGGCCGGGATAACTACCTTCCTGACCATGTCGTACATCATTTTCGTCAACCCGGCCATATTGTCGACCACGGGCATGGAGCACAGCGCCGTGTTCGTCGCCACCTGCCTGGCCGCCGCACTGGGTACGCTGATCATGGCCTTCGTGGCCAACTGGCCCATCGGCATGGCGCCCGGCATGGGCCTGAACGCCTTCTTTGCATTCACGGTGGTGGGCGCAATGGGCTTCACCTGGCAACAGGCCTTGGGCGCGGTGTTCATTTCCGGCGTGATATTCGTCATTCTAACCGTTACCGGCATTCGCTCCTGGCTGATAGAGGGCATTCCCAAATCGCTGCGCTCGGCCATCGCCGCCGGTATCGGCCTGTTCCTGGCCATTATTGCCCTGGGGCCCAATGGCGCGGGCATCGTGGTGCCCAACGAGGCCACCATCGTCGGCCTGGGCGACCTTACCTCAACCCCCACCCTTTTTGCCATTCTGGGCTTCTTCATCATTGCCGCCCTTGACGCCCTGAAAGTGCGGGGCGCCATCCTCATCGGCATCCTCATCATCACGGTGCTGTCGATGCTCACTGGCAACAACGAGTTCCACGGCATCTTCTCGTCGCCGCCCAGCCTTGCGCCCACCTTCCTGCAGCTCGACATCATGGGCGCCCTGCACATGGGCATCGTGCACGTCATCCTGGTCCTGGTTCTGGTCGAGGTCTTCGACGCCACCGGCACCATGATAGGCGTGGCCAAGCGGGCCAACCTGCTGCCCGAAGGCAAACCCAACCGCCTGGGCCGCGCGCTGCTGGCCGACTCCACCGCCATCGTGGGCGGCTCGCTGCTGGGCACCAGCAGCACCACGGCCTACATCGAAAGCGCCTCGGGCGTTCAGGCGGGCGGCCGCACCGGCCTTACCGCCCTGACCGTGGCCGTGCTGTTCCTGCTGGCATTGCTGTTCTCGCCGCTGGCCCAGTCCGTGCCCGGCTATGCTACGGCCCCCGCCCTGCTTTATGTGGCCGGCCTCATGCTGCGCGAAGTCGCCGAGATCGACTGGAACGACGTCACCGAAGCCACTCCGGCGGCCATCGCGGCGCTGATAATGCCCTTCACCTACTCCATCGCCAACGGCCTGGCCTTCGGCTTCATCAGCTATGTGGTGCTCAAGGCCATTACCGGGCGCGTGCGCCAGATTCACCTGGCCACCCTCATAGTGGCGGTGCTGTTCGTAATAAAGTACGCCTTCTATCCTGAATAAGCAGGCGGGGCGGGCCAGTATCGGCCCGTCCTTTGCCTGCCGCCCAACGGCAGTTTTTTCGCCCTGGCTCGGCCCCGGGCAGAAAAAAATGTACACTGGTATTCAACGAAGCATTCTTGCAACTGGCGGCCTTTGATAGGCCGCCTTTTTATTCAGGATACTCCATGAGCACCATAGAACTCACCAAGGACACATTCGAGGCGGCCATCCAGAGCGACAAGCCCCTGATCATCGATTTCTGGGCCCCGTGGTGCGGCCCCTGCCGCAACTTCGCACCCGTGTTCGAGAAGGCGGCCGAACAGCACGACGACATCACCTTCGCCAAGATCAACACCGAAGAGCAGGACGAACTGGCCGCGGCCATGCGCATCCGCTCCATTCCCACCCTGATGGTGTTTCGCGAGCGAGTCATGCTGTTCAACCAGGCGGGCGCACTGTCGGCCGGCCAGCTCGAAGAACTGATCACCCAGGTAAAGGCGCTGGACATGGCGCAGGTTCACGCTGAAATCGCCCAACAGGAAAACCAGGGCGACCAGCAGTAAGCAGATCGGTGGCCAGGCGGCGCCTGGCCACCGATCTGCGGCATGGGAATGGAACAGCACGGCAGCGTACCGCTCCTGCGCGGGCAAGCATGCCGGGCCTCGGTGGCTACCCTGCCCCTTTGACGCCGATTTCGCCCCGGCCCCGGGTCAGGTCGATGAACAGCTCCATGAAAGCGTGCGCATGAGCGCTGGGCAATGCCAGTTGCCAGGCCACGCCCTCGGCATCGAAATCTTCTGCCGCCACCGTTACGTCAAGACCGGCGAATTTTGACTGGATCAGCGCCATGTCGCCGAAGGGGCAGCGGCAGGCCAGCATGGTGCGCGGCACGATGGGCGCCTTGGGCGCCAGCCTGAGGCACTGGGCCGCCGCGCCGCCATAAGCCCGCACCAACCCGCCCGACCCCAGCTTGACACCGCCAAACCAGCGCACCACCAGCACCACTGCCTGATCGCACTGCTGGCCGTCGATGGCCATCAGTATGGGGCGCCCCGCCGTGCCTCCGGGCTCGCCGTCGTCGTTGAAGCGATAGGCGTCCCCCACCCGATACGCCCAGCAATTATGAGTAGCCGAGACCACGCTGTGCGTCGCAATGAAATCCAGGGCCTCCTGGGCCGAGCCGGCAGGCCCCGCCATGGCCAGGAAGCGGCTCTTCTTGATTTCTTCTTCGTGGGCATGAAGGCCTTCCAGCGTATAGAGCATGACCGGACGCTACAGCCGCAGGTTCAGCCGGCGATGCCCCGCGATGCGAGGTAGTCGTCGTAGTTGCCCTGGTAGTCGATGATCTCGCCCGTGGGCAGGATCTCGATCACGCGAGTGGCCAGGCCCGACACGAACTGGCGGTCGTGCGACACGAAGAACAGCGTGCCTTCGTATTTTTCAAGTGCATACTGCAGCGATTCGATCGATTCCATGTCGAGGTGGTTGGTGGGCTCGTCGAGCAGCATGACGTTGTGCCGGCCCAGCATCAGGCGCCCGAAGGTCATGCGGTTTTTCTCGCCGCCCGACAGCACCTTGACAGGCTTGACGATGTCGTCGGCCGAAAAGAGCAGGCGCCCCAGCACCGCGCGGATGGACTGGTCGTCGTCGCCCGGCTGGCGGTAATCGTCCATCCAGTCGAACACGTTGCTGTCCGATTGGAACTGATCGGAGACGTCTTGCGCCATATAGCCCAGGTCGGCGCTGTCCGACCACTTGACCGTGCCCGAGTCGGGCTGCAGCTTGCCGCCCAGCATGCGCAGCAAGGTCGTCTTGCCCACGCCATTGGCGCCGATGATGGCCACTTTTTCGCCCGCCTCGATCATGGCCGAGAACGAGCCGATGACCGGCTGGTCGTAGGCCTTGGAGATCTTCTCGACCGTGACGGCCAGGCGATGCATCACCTTGTTCTGCTCGAAGCGAATGTAGGGGTTCTGCCTTGACGAGGGCTTGACCTCTATCGTTTCGGCCTTGATGCGGTCTATCTGCTTGAGCCGCGAAGTGGCCTGGCGCGATTTCGACTTGTTGGCAGCGAAACGCCGCACGAAGTCCTGCAGGTCGGCCACGCGTTCTTTTGCCTTGGCATTGACCGCGGAGATGCGCTCGCGCGCCTGGGCGGCCGCCAGCATGTAGTCGTCGTAGTTGCCCGGATACACGCGCAGCTCGCGGTAATCCAGATCGGCCATGTGGGTGCAGACCTGGTTGAGGAAGTGGCGGTCGTGGCTGATGATGATCATCGTGCTGTCGTAGCCGTTAAGCACGTCTTCGAGCCAGCGGATGGTGTTGATGTCGAGGTTGTTGGTGGGCTCGTCCAGCAGCAGCACGTCGGGGTTCGAGAACAGCGCCTGGGCCAGCAGCACGCGCAGCTTCCAGCCCGGCGCGACTTCGCGCATGGGCAGCTGGTGCTGCTCGGTGGGAATTTCGAGGCCCAGCAGCAGCTCGCCGGCGCGGGCCTCGGCGGTGTAGCCGTCGTACTCGGCAAACTTCGCCTCGAGATCGGCCGCACGCATATAGTCTTCTTCGCTGGCGTCGGGGTTGGCGTAGATGGCATCGCGCTCGGTCATCGCCTGCCACATCTCTTCGTGGCCCATGAGCACGACGTCGAGCACGCGCACGTCTTCGTAGGCGAACTGATCCTGGCGCAGCTTGCCCAGCCTCACGCCGGGCTCCAGCGACACATTGCCCGCCGAAGGTTCGAGATCGCCGCCTATGATCTTCATGAAGGTGGACTTGCCCGATCCGTTGGCGCCGATCAGGCCATAGCGGTTGCCATCGCCGAACTTGACGCTGACGTTTTCAAAAAGCGGCTTGGGGCCGAACTGGATGGTGAGATTAGCGGTGGAGATCAATTGAAACCGTATAGATAGAAGAATTCGGGCGTGCTGGGATCGGCCGCTGTGGCGCCGACCCTTCGCCAAATGAAAGATGGGCCAGAACAGCCCATCGTACTGATGCAAAGAGCTAGTGTATCAAGTTTGGTCGCGCTGGCGGCCCCTGCTGGGGGTCAGTTTGCCAATCCAGCAAAACGGGACCCCGTATGATGGAAGAATGCGGTCCACAGATAGGTCAACACCGTTTGCCAGTTTCGGTCCAGGCTATGCCCGTCTTTGGGAAACGCATACAGAAGATAGGGGCTGGTGCCTGTCGCCGTATTCTGCAGGGTGGCGGCGTACTTGTAGCTATGCGCGGGCATGACGCGCCCGTCCGATTTGCCCGTGAAGACATACGTGGGCGGATACGCCAGCGGCTTCACGTTATGCAGTGGCGAGAACTTCATCAGATTCTCGAACTCGTCCTGCCTGGTGGTGACACCGTAGTCGGCATGCCAGCCAAAACCCGACGTGAACTTGTCGTAGCGCACCAGGTCCAGCACGCCGACGGTGGGAAAGACGACGCTGAACAGATCGGGCCGCTGCAGGGCGACGGCCGCGGTGGTCAAGCCCCCGTTCGACTCGCCCTGAAGCGCCAGCTTGCCGGGACTGGTCAGCCCCTGCCCGATCAGGTGCTCGGCCACCGCCACAACGTCGTCATAGGTGTTCTGCTTGTTCAGCAAGCGGCCCGCCTCATGCCAGTCGGAACCCAATTCGTTTCCGCCCCTGACCTGGGCCACGACATAAATGCCCCCGCTTTCGAGCAGCGGAATGGCCTTTTCCTGAAACCCGGGCGTCAGCGCAACGCCAAAGCCGCCGTAGACGTAGATGAGGCTGGGCGCATCGCCCGACGGCTGCAGGCCCTGCTTGTGCGCGATGTACACAGGCACCTGGGCGCCGTCGGCACTGGTCACGACAAGTCGCCGTACCTCGTACAGGTTCGGATCATAGCCCTCATAGCGCCTTGTGGCTCCCCGCGTGGCTACCTTCGTAGCCGGGTTGTAGCTGAAGCCGGTCGAGGGCTGGGCCAGCGTCGAGAACCAGTAATTCAATATCGCCTGGCCATCAAGATCGGCGCAATACATGCTCGATACGGCGCCAAGACCCGGCAGCGGGATCTCGTCGACGCCCGCCGCGCTGTAATGAAACAACCGGCTGCTGCCCAGGTCGAGGTGCTCGGCGTAGTAGTCGCTGCCACATGCCACGATCTCGTTGACGTACACCGTTTCGCCCGGGGCGCTGCGGGGCAGGATTTCACGCCAGCTTTCCGGCGAGGGGTCGGCAGGGTCGACTTCGATCAAGCGGTTGGACGCAGCGCCCTGAGTGGTGATCACCAGCATCTTGGCCGGGTCCTCGCCGCTTGGGCCCGCGAAGTTGAAGCTTTCCTGGTCCTCGGGGGTGCCAAGAAAGGCATGCGCCCCCTGTTCGGGGTGCGCGGGATCAAGCCGCAGTTGGCTGGACCGCATGTCTCTCACAATATTGATATAGAGCTGATCCTGATGCAGCGCACTGCCGATCTGGTCGAACTGCGTCCCTTGGAACCACGCCTGGCGTTCGCCGCCGGAGAAAGGCTGGTAGTAAAGCGTTTGAAATGTATGTGCAGACACATGAGGATCGGTGGTGCCTTTGGGCGACGCATAGACCACCCCATCGCCATACAAGGTGAATTGCGGCGAGAAGACGTGCGGTATGCGCAATATCAGCTGGGTGGGCTGCGCCAGGCTCACCACATGCAGCTCGACCAAGTCTGCAAAGTTGCGCTGCATCGCATACACTAGGTATCGGCCGTCGGATGAGACCTGGTGATTGATCAACTGGATGTCGTCATCCGGGTCAATGCGGAAATCGTCCGCGTTGATCAGGACCTTGCCCTGGTCGACGGCTTCGGGGCCGGAAGCAACATAGATGATGTTGTCGGCCGAGACGAAGCGGGCGTCGCGCCCGGGGATGAACTGGTGATGGCGCTCGCGCCGGACTTGCAGCTGATAGTAATAGTGGCCGTCGACGCCCTGCACACCTTTCACACGCTGGACGTCTTCCGGCTGGTCGATGTTCAGCGACCGCATGAGGGCGACATCAGGCGGCGGCGCGAACCAAGGCGCAATGCGTTTTTCAATGGCTTTGTAATCGGGCAAGGCAGTGATGTAGTCGGCCGTGAACCGATTTTGCGCCTCGACCCAATGGTCGGTCTGCTGACCGCGGATGTCTTCGAGCCAGCGATAAGGGTCGGCCACCACGCGGCCGAAATAGGTGTCGCTGTCGGAACCTGCCGTGGTATCCGGATAGACGAGCTCGGGCGGTGGCGGTTCGCTGTGCTCGTCCGAGCCCCCGCCGCAACCGGCCAATGCCAAAAGAGCAGAGAACGCCAAGGTGAAACGACATCTGAGCATGGAAAGGCCCCCGGCCTGTGTGAGTAATGGCGTATTCTATGTCATATTGATACAAAATATTTATCTTCTTGTCTTTATTTCATGTGCGGCAGCACACAAAAAAATGGCCCGCTTCAAGGCGGGCCAAGACGTGCTTTCGGTGTCAGTCGTGCTCGTGCAGCAGCAAATAAGCCATGCCGCCTTCGGTGGCAATACCTACCCGGCGGCCGACGGGCAATGTTGCCTTGACCTTCACGTGCCCATACGGCAGGCCAGTTACAACAGGCACCTTCACGTTCTGCCGCAGCCAGGCCACCACCGAATCAAGGTCGAAGCCATTGTCGCTCTTGCCCAGGCGATACTCCGTGAAGCGCCCCAGCACGATGGCCTTCTGCTTTGCCAGCACTCCCGCATGCAGCAGTTGCGACAGCATGCGCTCGATGCGGAAGGGATGCTCGTTGATGTCTTCCAGGAACAGAATGCCGCCGCGCAGGCGGGGCAGGAACGGCGTGCCGACCAGCGAGGCCACCATGGCCAGGTTACCGCCCCACAGTACGCCCCGCGCATCGACCGGGTCGGAATCCGCAGACTCGAAGCTCAGGATCTCCAGCTCGCCGCGCAGCGTTTCCGTGAACAAGGCGGCGGTCACATCGTCCATCTTGGCGGCGCCGAAGTCGAACACCGCCGTGGGCCCGGCCAGGCTTTCCGCCCCGGTGCGGGCAAGCAGCGCCAGGTTGAACACCGTGAAGTCGCTTTGCCCGATGAAGAGCTTGCCGCTTTCCGCCACCGCATTCCAGTCGATGCGATGCAAGAGGCGGCTGAGGCCATAGCCGCCCCGCGTCGCCATCACGACCGGATGCTTCTGCTTGAGCGCGCGCGTTATGGCGGCGAGCCGTTGCGCATCGGTGCCGGCGAACCGCTGATGCACCGCCAGCGCAGTGCGATCGAGGGCAGTCTTGAAGCCCAGGTCGGCAAGGCGCTCGCGCGCCAGTTCCACAGCGGCCGGGTCGGCGACCGCGCCGGAGGGGGAAATCAGGTAAATGCCCTTAGGGGGAGCATGGTGCGCATGTGCCATGGTCAAGTCAGGTATGTGTTTGGAATGCGGCAAAGTATAGTCGACGCTCCGGCGCCCCACAGCCCCACCATCGCCGTCACCCTCTTCGAGAGGCCCCCGTTTACTTGAATGTTTATTCCGGGGCCACCGGCTCGAGCTCGCGAGCGCACCTCACGACGGCATCCTCATCCGCGTAAACCCAGTCTCCGGGCGTAAACCGCACACCGCCGAATTGCAGGGTTTCGTCCTCGAGTCCGCCCCGCTCTGCTCCGCTACGCCTGGCCGTCGTTCCCAGGCTCTTCACCCCGATGTCGAGTGCTTCAATGCCTTGGCTGTCGCGAATGACTCCGTGGATCACGATACCCGCCCAGTTGTTGGCCACTGCAATGGACGCCAGGCGGTCGCCCAGAACACCAACTCGCATCGAACCCCCGGCGTCTACCACCAATACACGACCCTTGCCGGGATTCGACAGCATTTTAAGCACAGGGCGGTGATCCTCGTTGGCCAACACCGTAGCGCACGGCCCTGAAAACGCGCGCCGCTTTCCAAAGCTGCGGAACTGCAACTCGCACACCGATAACTCGTCGGGGAAAGCGTCGAATAAATCTGCGGTATTCAACATGGGGTTCCTTCTTCTCTTGAATGCATCAATAAACAAATATAGCTACGCACAGCGTTGCGAATCCTACCCTTGCCCGCGGTTAGGTGCCATATCGCCACGGTCAAACAGGCTATTCAAATTTCCATATGGCCACGAACCTTTTCCAGAGTTTATAGACCATTCATTAAATTCCATATGTAATTATTTACATAGGTCAAATATTACATTAGAATCGCCCCCAAGCTGTTCTTAGCCAACCATAAGAATCACTATTGGGTAGAGAGGACAAAATGCGTTCTATAGAAGTGCCAGTCATGATTGTTGGGGCCGGCCCGGTGGGTTTGGCGCTAGCCAACGAATTGAGCTACCGCGACATTCGCTATCTTCTTGTCGAGGCGACGGACGGCAAGGTTGTATTCCCCGCCGGCGAAGCGATCTTTTCACGAACCATGGAACACCTGCGCCGCTGGGGCATTGCGGATCGGGCTCGATTTCCTGATGAATTCCCCAGCAACTATCCACTTAACATTGGATTCTTCACCTCGATAGACGGACAACTGCTGGCCGCGTTTCCCGGCCTGACTAACGAAGCGATCCCCTCAGCCAGCAGCGCCATCTCTCCAGAAGGCCCGGTTATCTGTCCCAAGCGCATATTCGACCCGCTACTGCGCGACGCCGCGCTGGAAAAATCGAGCGGCGAAATCCGCTATCTCACCAGAATGGACAGTTTCGAACAGGACGAGGCGGGGGTCACGGCTGTCATCACCGACTTGCAAAGCGGCGCACAATGCTCGGTTCGCACGCAGTATCTTGTCGCCTGCGATGGCGGGCACGGCCAGACCCGTACCAAGCTGGGCATCAAATACACCGGTTCCTTTGCCCAAGGTCGCAATTTCGCCGCCTACTTCCGCTCTCCCGACCTTCTGGACAAGATAGTCGCGAGATACGGCGCCCCGTTCTTCCAGATGCATACGGTCAATACTCCGCGCAGGCCTTACCTGACCACGGTCGACGGCAAGGAGCTCTGGCGTTTATCGATGTACGTGCAGGAACACGAACAGATTGATCCGCTGCCCACGGTTCTGGCGTCCTTGGGCATGGATGTCAAGGTCGACATCATTCGCGCCCAACCATGGACCGGCCACATGGTCGTGGCCGAGCACTATGGCCAGGACCGGGTATTGCTCGCCGGCGACGCCGTGCACTTAAGATGGCCCAAAGGAGGGTTCGGTGCAAACACCGGTATTGGCGACGCCGTGGATCTAGGCTGGAAAATCGCCGCCCTGCTGGACGGCTGGGGCGGCGACAAGCTGCTCGCAAGCTATGAAGCCGAACGCAGGCCCATCGCCTTGCGCAACACATGCGAAGCGGCCAACAATTACAGCCTGGATCAGCTTATCCAACCCGATCCCGAGTTGGATGCCGCGTCCGCAACCGGTGTCTGGGCGCGTGCGGCAATGGCATCGCTGATCAACGACAAGCGGCGGCGCGAATTCAATACACAGGGCATCCAGCTAGGGTATCGCTATCGCGATTCGCCCATCTGCTGCCCCGACGGCACACCCGAACCACCGGATCATCCCGTAGATTTCCGTCCGTCTTCCTGGCCGGGCAGCCGCGCCCCTCATGCTTGGATCGCCGACGGCGTTTCCATCCTGGACCGCTATGGACACGGCTTTACACTGGTTTGCTTCGACCCCTCTATACCGCTCGATGCGTTTATTGCGGGTTTTAAGAAGAAAGCCGTGCCCATTACAACTCTGCAGGTCGAAAACGAGAATATTGGAAAGCTCTATGAGTACCCGCTGGCACTGGTAAGGCCTGACGGCCAC
This sequence comes from Pusillimonas noertemannii, assembly GCF_003096595.1. Taxonomy (GTDB): domain Bacteria; phylum Pseudomonadota; class Gammaproteobacteria; order Burkholderiales; family Burkholderiaceae_B; genus Pusillimonas; species Pusillimonas noertemannii. Next base: position 204,548 of record NZ_QEKO01000004.1, read on the forward strand.
GTAGCTTGGCGGGGCCTGTCCGTTCCGGACGACGTCCTGCGGCTTGCCGACCTGGTGCGCGGCGCGACCTAACGGCTGATGGGACTTGGCGCGGCTAAGTCGCTTTCGAGTCGTCGGACTCGAAAGCCGCGTCAGCTTCGCCCTGCAAGGTGTCGACAAGCTGCTCAGCTATCCATTCGTACCATTCTATGGCCGCCAGCTTTGTATCGCGCGCCTGTTTAATGGCGGCATACAAGCCGAAATAACGGCTGGTAACCGGTACGGGAAATGTGGTGTTGTAGCGCCGCTGAGCCTCGTTGTAGTGCTCGTCGATCATGCCGATTTCGGTATTCGTCAACTCGATCTGGTCACGGATGACCCTTAACGCGTCCTCAGGCGATACCGTCCACATGGACACCACCTTCATGGCGAACTCGTGCCGATGAGGCTCGGGCGTCGGAGACTGCAAGACCCATTCCCGCAACGCAGCCCTACCCTGTTCGGTAATTGAATAAACCTTTTTGTTTGGCTTGGAGTCTTGAATCACCTGGGAGAAGGTGACATAGCCTGCGCGCGCCAAAGTTCCTAGCACCGTATATATCTGGCTATGCTTGGCTTCCCATATGAAATTACGCGGTGGGCCCATGATTAAAGAAAGCTGGTACCCGGTCTGGTCGCCCTGAGCAAGCCTGCCCATCAATGCATAACCAATCACAGGTATCTTCTGCCCCGTTTTTTTTGCCTCGGCTGCTTCCAGGGCTGTGCGTTTATTCAATTTGCTTCGCATTACGACTCTTCCGATCTGGTGTGGGCGCCGCCGGCGAGAATCGAATGTCTCTCAGCGAGGCATGAATGGCATATGCACAGCGCTATTGTACTTTTATGGACGGAATAAAGATCACATCCACCCGAAGCACAAAATGGCGTCAGCAAGATACCAGGCTGGTCAGCAGTTCTTCGTCGTCGAGAAGGTCGGCGCTCTGTCCCAGGTAGCTGATCCGTCCACGATTTAAAACAATAGCGCGCTCAGTCACCTCTAGCGCGACCGTGGCGTGCTGCTCGACCAGTACTATCGTGAACTGCCCCAGCGATTTCAGTTTCAATATGGCGTCAAGCAGGACGTCAGCCACCGCCGGGGCAAGACCTTCGAGTGGTTCGTCAAGCAGCAGAAGCCTGGGGTTTCCGATCAGGGCGCGCCCAAATGCAAGCATTTGCTGCTCTCCGCCGGAAAGACGGCTACCCAGGTTTTCCCGGCGCTGGGCCAATCTGGGAAAAAGCTCGTACACGGCCTCGATATTCCACTCGCCCGGCCTGGCACAGACTTGCAGGTTGTCTTCCACACTGAGCGAATGAAAGATTTCCCGCTCTTGAGGCACCAGGCCCATGCCCATACGGGCCCGCAAGTGGATAGGCAGACGCGACACATCGGTGTCCTCGTATGCGATGCGCCCGGCCTTGAAGGTCGTCCGGCCAAGAATGGTGGAGAGCAAGGTGCTCTTACCCGCTCCGTTACGTCCCAACAAGGCCCAGACACTGCCTTTAGGCAAGGCCAGCGAGACGTCCTCGAGTATTGTCGTGTCTCCGTAACCGGCATAGACACCTTCAAGAACCAGATGCTCACCCATGGCGCCGCCCCAAATAAATTTCTTTCACCCTCGCGTCGCTTCTGATCTGCGCGCAATCGCCTTCGAGCAAGACGTGCCCCTCGACCAGAACCGTGATCTTATTGGCAAATCGAAACACCAAGTCCATGTCGTGTTCGATAAGCAGTATGGAGATATGGCTTGGCAAACGTTCCAACAACTCGATAATCGCCCTGCTTTCATTTGTGGGGACACCCGCTGCCGGCTCGTCAAGCAACAATATCTGCGGTTTTACCGCCAACGCAATCGCGATTTCCACCATCCGGCGCTGGCCATAGGCCAGGCCTGCGATTCTTTTGTTCGCCATGTCGAGTATGGACAGATCTTCGAGCAGCGTGACGGTTTCACGCTCGAGCTCGGCGTCTCGTTCAACTCGGCTAAACATACGGCTGGCCGCGCCTGTTCTTTCGGTAATGGCAAGGGCAACGTTCTCGGCCGTCGTCAATTGCGGAAACAGGCTATTGATCTGGAATGTGCGCGCGATCCCGTGCTTTACGCGCTGGCGTGGAGCCATGTTCGTGATGTCTCGTCCGAACGAGCGGATCTCGCCACTTGTCGGTGGAATCACACCCGTAATCAGATTCACAAAGGTGGTTTTGCCGGCCCCATTTGGCCCAATCAGAGCATGGCGGGCTCCAGGTTCCAGAGAAAAATCCACAGCGTCTGTAACGCATAAGCCACCATAGTTCTTCGTCAGGCCCACTGTCTGCAACGGAATAGTCATGTATGTCCCTTGAGATTCGGATAGCAACCGCACATCGCCCTTTACCACATCGTCCATTTTTTAAGCCCATGACCGGCCTTCTGAATGAGCGTGTTCTCCGAGAGCTTGACGCTGAGGATCAATACAATCCCTATCGCAAACATCCAGTGCTGTGGGCTGAAGGCGGCCGCTCGGTCTTGCACCAGCAAGAAAATAATCGCCCCCACGAAGGGACCATACAAACGGCCGACACCTCCGAGCACCACCATGATCAGCAAATTTCCGGAAAGCTCAAAGGAAAGGGAATCAAGTCCCACGACCTGAATGGTTTGCGCGTATAAGGCACCACCCAGGCCGGCGATGGCGCCGGCAAGCGTGTATGCGGTAACCAGCCGCAGCGTGACGGGCGAGCCGATCAGCTTCATGCGCCAGATATTCTCGCGCACGCCTCGCAGGGCGAGGCCGAACGGCGAGCAGACGACAGCCCGGAACAATAAAAACACTATAAAAAGCACGCCTAGGGCGTATAGGTAGCCTGTTCGACCGACCAGATCGAACTCGAACACCCCGAAAAGAGGCGCAACCGAAATTCCCGACAGTCCGTCGTCCCCACCTGTTACCGACGACCACTTGTTGGCGAATTCGTATACGGCCATGCCTACCGCCAAGGTAAGCATCAATAACGTCAGGCTACGCATGCGCATCAAAAAATAACCCGACAACAAGCCGAATAGAGCACTTACGGCAGCCGCTGCGAACAAACCTGTAATGGGTTCGGGCGTAACATGGATTGCCCATAACCCCGCGACATATGCGCCAATGCCGAAAAATGCCGCATGCCCCAGGGTTTCGACACCGCCATATCCAAGAACCAGATTCAAGGACATGCAGGCGATGATCATGATTATTACGATCGTTCCCAATGCCAGGTAGCCGTCGAAAAGGTAAAAGACCGCCAAGCCCAATACCCACGGCAACGCGTCCCAGATGCTCCAGTGATGCTGATTGAAGCTGTCGCCGGGCAGAACGGATGTGTTCATGCACGCCTCCCAAATAGCCCCTGCGGCCTGATGAAGAGAACCAGGATCATGATGAAATAGATCAGGAAAGCGCCGATGTCGGAGAAGAAGTAGGTACCGAATGTATCCACTACTCCCAGCGCCAGGGCCGCCAGCAAGGTTCCTTTGATGCTGCCGAGCCCGCCTATCGAGACGACGATTACCGCGATGACCAGATACTTGAGAGCATAGAAAGGCTGCAGCGGCATCAGCTCGGCCCCCAGCGCGCCGCCCAACGCGGCCAGGCCGCACCCGACCGCAAACATTCCGGAAAACAGCACATCGACATTGATGCCGACACACCTCGCCATGCCCGGATTGTCCACTGCCGCCTTAAGCTTTTTGCCCAAATAGGTACGCTCGACGAAATACCAGATCAAAAGGCCGACGATGGACGACACCAGGATCAGAAATATCCGATAAACGGACAAGCCGACGCCAAATACCTCGACATTGCCGCTTAGCGTGCTAGGCACATTCAGGTTGTATACACTGGCGCCGAACAGCAGATTCACAGACGCAATCATGACCAGGGCAAGCCCCAGCGTCATGATGACCTGCTTCAGTTCGGTCTGGCGGTAAATGCCGCGATACAGAAGGTATTCCAGCACCGCACCCAACAAACATGTCAGGACGAACGCCGCTGGAATCGCCAGAGAGAATGAAAGGCCCAGCCTATCCATAAGCGCATAAGCGATATAGCCCCCGACCATGGCAAAGCCGCAATGCGCCAGATTGACGACCCGCATTGTGCCCATCGTGACAGAAAGCCCCGCAGAGATGATAAAAAGTATCATCCCATACGCTATCCCGTTGAACAGCAACGCGAATATCGTTTGAAATAACTTGAAGCCCATCAAGCAACCCCGTGCAGTTTTAGATATTCGTCGAAAGCAACATCAGCTAAAAAGTTACTCGGGGTTTTGTTCCTTCCATGGATCCTTCACGTCGGGAACAGTAAAGAACGTCTGATTGACATAGCTGCCGTCAGCCATTTTTTCAACGCGTCGGATGTAAACGTTCTGGATCAAGTCGCGCGTGTCTGGATCGACAGACACCGGGCCTCGGGGGCTAACCCATTTCATGCCGCGAATGGAGTCTATCGACTCGGCGCCGCTTCCCTTCCCGTCTGTACGCTTGATCATTTCAAAGATCATGTGCATCGCATCGTAGGCTTCGACTGACGCCATGTCCGAATAGGCCTTCGGGCCGAATTTTTCCTTGAGACCCGCGACGAACTTCTGATTTTCGGGCGTATCGTTGTTGGGCGAATATATGCTGGAAGTAATGATGCCGATTGCCGAGTCGCCGAAGACCGGGAGATCGACCTCTTGGGTCTCCGCGATGCCCAGCACCTTGATGCCCGAGCTTGACAGCCCGCTGCTTTCAAGCGCCTTCACAAAGCCCACCGCTTGGGGGCCGACCGGCTGAAACATGAGCAGGCACTGGGGGGCGGAATCCTTGATTCGCTGCATATACGAGGAATAGTCCGTTGTCGCCAATGGAATACGGATCTCGGTCGCGATTTCGGTTCCAGCCTGCGTAAGCGTTTTGCGATAGGCCTCGAGGCTATCAAGCCCCGGCGCATAATCGGCTACGGCAAGCGTGGCCCTTTTACAATCGCCCTGTTTCGCCGCCCACTCGGCCAGCGGCACGGAAACAGACCACTGCGAGAACCCCGCCCGAAGCATATACGGCGACCTTCTGGTGATGTCAGCCGTACCCGCATTGAAAATCACAATGGGAACCTTGGCCTTGTCGGCAACCTCGGCGGCGGCGAGCGCCGTCGGGGTCACCGCCAGCCCAGCCAGATAGCTGGCTTTTTCTCGCACGACAAGCTCTTGAGCCATCTGTCGCGAGCGCGCCGGGTTCAGTCCACCATCATCGCGGAAAACCAGCTTGACAGTATGTTCCCCCGCTTTGTTGCCATGCTGATCAGCATATAGCTGCGCCGCCTGCTGGAACTGGGTACCCCAATAGGCGATAGGACCGGACATCGGGACAATGATCCCGACGGTGATTTCGTCGGCGCTTGCCTCGCCGACCGGCGCCAGCACAGCAGTCGTCGCCAACGCCAATACTAAAGACTTGATCCCTGTCTTCATTTTCTGTCTCCTGTTTATTTTGATTTTTTCGGGTGTCCAGGCACCCGTCGATACATGTTTATGTTTCTTGTGCTACGACGTTGCGCAAAACACCCAGGCCTTCGACTTCCACCTCGATCGTGTCTCCTGCCTGCATGAACCTTTGCGGATTACGCTTGTGCCCCACTCCTCCTGGAGTGCCGGTGGAAATCACGTCTCCTGGCCTTAATTCGCAAAAAGTGGATATGTAATGAACCAGATGCGCGGGATTCCAGACCATGTCGCCAAACGGCGCCTGCTGCATCTGCTCGCCGTTTAAACGCGTGGCAAGGGCAAGGCGAGCCGGCTCGGGCACATCGGCCGTCGGCACGACCCAAGGGCCGAACGCACCGCTTTTATCAAAGTTCTTGCCTGCCGTGATGCTGTGCTTTTGCCACTCGCGAACCGACCCGTCCATGAGTATCGAATACCCGCCTATATGAGCTTCGGCCTCCTCGATGGGAATATGCCGCCCCCCCTTGCCCACCACCAAAGCAATCTCGCCTTCGTAATCAAAAGTGTCCGATACCATGGGCTTGATCACCGCCTGACCGTGCGCCACCAGGGAGCTCGGTGTTCGAATGAACATATTGGGGAACTTGGGAGGCTCTTTGCCCGTTTCCGCCTGGTGTTCGGCGTAAGCCCAGCCCAAGGCGAATATCCTGGCGTCACTACGGTCATTGGGCGTCCTGAAGGCGATCTCGTCCACGCGGCAAGCAGCGCTTGAGCTTTTTGCAAGTTCACGCGCCTCGTCTATTAGATTGTGTTCGAACAAGCCAATGATGTCTGAACAAACGTGTCCCAGGAGGGGACCCAGATCAATAAAGCCACCGTCCGTCACGACGCCGAAAGTCCCCGTCTTTCCACGCAATACATTTGCCAATCGCATGCTATCCCTCATCGTTTGAAGTCAATGGAAACCGATTTTTCCTGTAGCAGCCAATTTCCGCCGACCTGCCTGAAAACATCGGTGTAACGGCCCACCACATCCGGGGAATGCAGGGTTGCGGGAAGGACTGGGTCGCCTGCGAAATCGTGGCGATACACGGTTACGTACGAGTCGACCCGGATCGTTTCCTGGTCTGTGCGCCGCGCGAGCAAATTGGTGATGACGTGGCGCACAAAAATGCCGGGCGGCCGTGCGCCCATGTGCTTCAGGAAATCTTCTCTGCCGCGAATCGAGATGTCAGCGCGGTGCCAGATGCCATCGGGCGCAAACAGCTTTGCCGCTTCTTCATAGTTTCGCGCGTCGAAGTGCGCCATGAACTGCAAAGCGATGCTCTCGCACTCCCTTAGCGCTGCGTCGTGCCGGGAATTCAGGTGCTGGGGCATAAATATCCTTCGAGTCGATAAAACATTGATTCAAGCGACCCCATCGGCTTTCGCCTAGGGAATCCGGACCAATTCTTCTATGGGCGCACCGCTATCGAAACGAGCAATGAACTCTTTGTAGTCCAGCTCGATTCCGGACGGATTGCTGCGGTAGGCCTCGGACTGGAAATACCCGAGGAAAGCCTCTTGGGTCTGGAAATTGTTGCTGCACAACTCGACGATATTTTTGTCAGGATCGTAGAAATAGAAGCTGGTGATGGGGCCATGGTTCGAACAACGGTGCGGGACGATCTCGTGCTCTTCAAGCAGCTTGACGCGTTCGATGAGTGCGGGAATGTCCACATGCTTGAATTGCATGTGGTTCAGGCCCGGATCCGTAGTGGGCGAAGCCCCCACGAAGGGGATTTCGAATATGGCGAAAAGTTGACCATACGGAAGGCTTCTGTCGATGAACATGAAGCTGGAACGCACATCGCTTGCACGCACTTGCTTGTTGCCGTTGGCTGTCGCCCGTTGCGTTACGGAAATATCTTTTGGCGTATTTATCACGCTCCAGGAATTACCCAGGACAGCCTCGTACCACTGGGTCATGCGCTCGAATTGAGCGGTTTGAAGCACGACTTCCGAGATGCGGATCTCGGGCAAACCCGCCGTCTTTTCATGCAATGCCGCCAGATCGGCGGCCGCCACTGCGTTGGACATGGTCTCTCTCCCTTCTTTATCCCTTTGCTCGCCAGAGAAGACCTGTCAATGCAAAAGGCAAATACAGTTCATTTCGGCGAACTATAAGCTCGCTAAAATCATATGTCAACAAATTTATATGTAAATACTTTAATATGGACTAATTGACATAAATATTGGAGGCAAAATGGCGATATATCTTGCTTTACGTTTTTGCGCCCACGCCTTCGCGCTATCCTCACATTGGGGCTCCTTTTGCTCGCCAATCGATTCTAGGCACGGCCTGTCATTCCGGCTATAAATCAAACGCAAGACGAGTTATAAGGTTTATCGAATGACATTACTTTCAACTCACGAAAGCCCCGACCCGCGGCCCTCGATAGAACTGCGCCACTTGCGCATTTTTCTGGCGATGTACAAGCTGCGCAGTGTTTCCAAGACCGCGGAATTGCTGGGCACCATGCAACCCAGCATCAGCGTTGCATTGTCGCGCTTGCGTGCCCACTACAACGACCCCCTATTCGTACGTACCGGCCAAACAATGCGGCCGACTGATCGAGCGGATCTTCTTGCCCCTTCGATTGAAGACGCTTTGCGGATTCTCGAGGATGCGGAAACACGCACCCCCGTATTCGACCCTGCCACGGCCGAACGCCCTTTTACCCTGGCCTTGGCCGACGCAGGGAAAATCGTGGTGCTTCCGACCATCGCGGGTATTCTGGAATCAAGCGCGCCCGGCATTACCTTGCGAGTGCAAAACATCACCATGAGCACGCCTGAAGCCCTTGAGTCCGAAGACGTAGACCTGGCTTTCGGCTTCATGCCTCCCAGAAGAAGCGGCCTTTACAACCAGTCTCTTTTCCAGGACCGTTTTGTCTGCATCGCGTCGGGCAACACGAAGCTTGAACTCCTGACCAGAAACCACTACGAGGCGGCCAGGCACGTGGTCATAGAAGAAAGCATCAGTTCGACTCCCGTTTTCAAGAAGCTCGTCGAACAAAATCGCATATTGCTCAAAGTCGCCATGTCGGTGCCCACGCCCTTTGGGCTGGGCGAAGTCATCTCCGCGACGGACTTGCTGGCAACCGTTCCTTATCGAATGGCCCAGGCTTTATGCAAGACTCAGAACCTGGCTATCTTCCGACTGCCTTTCGAGGACCCTGTCTACGATATCGGCCAACATTGGCACGGACGCGTGCAGCACGACGAAGGGCACAAATGGCTCAGAAGATCGATCTACGAAGCCTTCAATCAATTCAGGGCGGCGTGGCCGGAAAACCCCCGGCCAGGAGAACGGCTTGCCGAGCCAGGCATGCATCGGATAAGAAAAATCGAATAACCGGCTTTTCATTCCGCGCATAGCCCGCCGCGGGTCGGATTGCTATCTTGTTCTCGTCTTTAAATCACGAACCCGCCGCGTGTCCGCGGCGCCGGCAAGGACGAAGAAACCATGATCAGCCCACTCACCATGCGGACGACAAGCCATGACCCAAGGAATGATTAGAGAACTCAGCGCGGGGACGCTGCCGCAACTTGAACAGAAGCTGTCTGAAGCCAATCTGACCCCCGGCTGGCTGAAGCGGGAAAAACCCCTGGTCTGGAAGGAAATGCGTTCCGAACTGGTTCCTGCGCATTGGTCATACCGGGTGGCCCGCAAGCATATGGTCGAAGCGGCTCGGCTGCTTGGTACAGAGCAGGCGGAGCGCCGCAACTTCATCATGCGCAACCCCGTTCCGGGCAATGATATTTCAACCTTGCGCACCATCATCTGCGCTTATCAGACGATACTTCCCGGCGAAAAAGCAATGTCCCATCGGCATGCGCCACACGCCATGCGGATCTTGCTGGAATCAAAAGGCGGATACTCGATCGTCAACGGCGAGAAGCACCCCATGGAAAGCGGCGACATCGTGCTTACACCAGGCGGATGCTGGCACGGACACGGGCATGAGGGCCAGGAGCAGGCATTCTGGGTCGACGGGCTGGATGTGCCATTGACCCATTTGCTCGAGCCCATGTTCTACGAACCCCATCCAGAACGGTGGGAGACCGTCACCGCCCATGCCCAGGAATCGCCGATGCGCTTCACATGGACCCATATCCGTGATCGGCTGGCCGCGGCAAGCCCCGACTGCCGTAGCCATTTTGGCGCCACAATCGAACTTCCGGCCCCCACCATGCCGACGCTTGCCATCAAGGTCAGTCAATGGCCCAAGGGCTGGCACAACCGCCCTTTCCGTCATACCGCCAATACCGTTTACATCGTAATGCGGGGGTCCGGGCGCTCCCTTGTCGGCAATCAGGCTTTCGACTGGGAGTTTGGCGACACATTCACGGCCCCAGGCTGGACACGCATATCTCATCAAGTATCTGACGATGCCATCGTTTGCGTGCTGAGCGATGAAAATCTCATGCGCTGGACACGCTATTACCGCTTTGAAGAAATGGAATAGGAGGTCTGAAATTGAAGGATACTGATCATCCTGTCGTTATCGCCGGCGCCGGCATCGGAGGCCTTGCCACCGCACGGGCTCTAGGCCTGAAAGGTTTCAATGTCGTCGTCCTTGAGCAGGCCGACGAAATCAAGCCGATCGGCTATGGAATTCAACTGGGGCCCAATGCCTATCACATGTTCGAACGGCTTCGGATTGCCGAACAGGTACTCAAGGCCGGCACCTTCCCCGACGCCGGCCTGATGCGCGACATGTTCACCGGAGAGACAATTTCCCATCTACCGATGGGCGCGCCGATGCGCCAGAGGTACGGGCAACCATACACGGTCATTCACCGCGCCGATCTGCACGATGCGCTGCTGCATAGTTGCGAAGAATGCTCCACGGTCACCCTGGTAACAGGGGCCCGCGTGGAAAATTACGAAGACGATGGGCAGCACGTCGTGGTCACCACCGCCGACGGCCGCTCTTATCAGGCACAAGCCCTGATCGGTGCGGACGGCGTCTGGTCGGCCGTGCGCAACCGAATGGGCTGCGCCCCAGCACCGCAAAGCCTGGGTTTTACAGCCTACAGGGGCCTCATCGAACGCACCGCTCTTCCTGACGGGCTCTTCGAAAACGTGGTCTGCCTGTGGGCAGGTCCCGGATTTCACTTGATGCACTACCCGGTGCGGGGCCATGAGCTATTCAACATCGTGGCGGTGTTCAGAAGCTCGCGCTTCGCGCGCAACGAGGAAGGCGCCGGCAGCCCCGCCGAGCTCAAGGAAATCTTTGCAAACGCCCATCCCCAAGTCAGGAAATATCTCGAATTCGTCAACTTGGAACAGCATTGGGATGTCGCCGTCATGGAACCCGCCCAACGCTGGAGCCAGGGGCGTGTCACCTTGTTGGGCGATGCCGCACATGCCATGCTGCAAGCACTGGCCCAGGGCGCATGCCAATCCATAGAAGACGGGGTATGGCTCGCAGAGATGCTGGACGTGCATCGAAACGCCCCGCCTTTGGCTTTTTCTCAATATGAGCGTTTCCGTAAGCCGAGAGCCTTCCGTGCACATTTTCAGTCTCGTCTTTATTGGGAGATCTATCACGCCCAGGGCGGCTACGCAGAATTGCGCCGCGACATGCTCGGCGGCCGTACCGGACAACAGGCGCTCGAAAGCCTCGCCTGGCTTTACGAAGCTCCCGATTTCAGCCAAGCAAGCGAGCGCCCGCTTGCCGCCTCTGCTTGATCACAACCTCGGAGCATGAATGTTTATCTGCCGCTTTAATGACGACCGCCTGGGTGTGATCCATGATGGCCATGTCGTCGACGTAACGTCCGCGCTGGCTTCCCTGCCGAGCTACTCTTATCCCCTGCCTTCCCATGACGTCTTGATCGCCAATCTTTCCAGCCTCCGTCCCTGGCTCGAAAGAGCCTGCGTCAATGGCCTACGCTACCCTCTGGCAAATGTGGACCTTCTGAGCCCCGTCGCCAATCCTGGAAAAATCATGGCGGCGCCCGTCAACTACGCCGATCATTTATCCGAGGCTCGCGACACGAGCGAGGTCAACCACGGAAGGCGCATCGACGAAATCCAGAAAGTGGGGTTGTTCCTGAAAGCCGGCAGTTCCCTGCAAGGCGCCGCCCGGGGTGTACAGATCGCGCAACCAGAACGGCGCACAGACCATGAACTGGAGCTTGTCGTCATAATCGGCAAGACCGGACGGCATGTTTCACGCGCCGATGCACATGAATATATCGCAGGCTATTCCATCGGGCTGGACATGACAGTCAGGGGCACCGAAGAACGGAGCATGCGAAAATCCATAGATACTTATAGTGTCGTAGGCCCATGGTTGGCCACGCCGGACGAAATCCGCGACCCGGGCAATCTGGACATGTCGCTGCAGGTTAATGGAGATTTGCGCCAAAAGGCCAACACCCGAGACCTTTTAATGGACATCGGGGCGCTGGTAGAGTTTGCGACTTCGTTCTACAGCGTACACCCCGGCGATCTGCTTTTCACAGGCACGCCCGCAGGCGTCGGCCCTGTAAAGCCTGGGGACACTATAACGGCTACTATCGCGGAAATAGGCACGCTCAACGTCCAAGTAAGTTAACGCACGCCAGCTACCGTTGGAGCCTACTTTCACATGAACACACCCGCTACGCATCGTCTTGCTTCAACTGCCTGATCCGCGCACGCCGCTCACGAAAAAAACTGCGCAGCATCTCGCCGCACTCTTGCGCCAGCAGCCCGCCCTCGACCCGGGTCTGGTGATTCAGCTGCGCGATGGCAGGCACGTTGAGCACGCTGTGGCAGGCGCCCGTCTTGGGGTCGGCGGCGCCGTACACCACACGCGCCAGGCGCGCATGCAGGATGGCGCCCACGCACATGGCGCAAGGCTCGAGCGTAACGAACAGGCTGGCCTCGGGCAAACGGTAGTTGCCCAGCGCCTGCGCAGCCTGCCTCAGGGCGACGATTTCGGCATGGCCGGTGGGGTCATGCCCGCTTATCGTGCAATTGAAGCCCTGGCCCACGACCTTGCCCGCGCCATCGAGCACGACGGCGCCGACGGGCACCTCGCCCGCCGCCTCGGCCTGGGCCGCCAGTTCCAGTGCAATCCGCATGGCATTGATATCGTCGGCGCCGAAGGGTTCGACGAATGCATCGTGCTCAGCCGCCATAAATGCGCGAATTGAGAGAGATGCGCCCCGCCAGGCTTTCCACTGCCTCTTCCAGCCATTGGTAGAGCTCGGCTTCTTCGTCGTAGCGGGCCTGGTTCAGGTTGGAGACCCGCCCCTCCTGGATGAACCCCCAGGCGCGGCTACGCTTGTCGCGATGGCGCGGATCCCACACGCCGAAGGCCACGCCGCCCGAACGCCGTATGAGCGAGAAGCAGGGGATGTCGGTGTAGCCGTCTCCCACGAAGATCATTTGCTGGAAGGGAACGCGGAGCTTGTCCTGGTCTACCTTCTTGTTGACCTCGAAGGGCTTGTTGCGCGAGGCCGCGCCGACGATGCCCTTCTGGATGTGGAAAAGATAGCGCGTCTTGTCGGTAAAGCTGACGATGCGCTTGGGAAACAGGATGCCGTCCTGTTCATCGTAGATGAATTCCGAAGCCCAGATATCGGTGAACTCGTGGGCAATGGCCGTGTTTCGCACCACGTCGCCGATGCCGCTGGAAATAAGATAGAACTCCAGCTGCACTTGGGGGTGATTCTTGCGCACCACTTCGCGCAGGCGGTTGAACAGCGTCTGCACGCCGTCGTGCAACGGCAGCCGGCGCCCCCATTCTTCGAGCCGCTGGCGCGTGACGGCGCCATGGCGGCCCGAGCGCGACAGCTCGATCAGCTTGTACAGATAAGCCGGCACCGGATCCCAGTCGTGTTCGGCCAGCAGCGGGCCGACTTCCTGCGACCAGAAATGAGCCGCATCGACACCCATGTCGGCAAGCAGCCCCGACGTGCTGTCGGGCGCCAGGGTATCGTCAAAGTCGAAGATTAATGCGATTACGTCGGACATGTCGGGCCTCGGACGGCACGGGCCCCGGACTGGCCCGCGCTACGTTGGAACCGCAAGTGTAACGCCTGGCGTGGACGGATAGGCCTTGAGCCGCCGCAGCACCCTGGGCAGCATGCCGGGAAGATCTTCGGAAATCAGCCCCGGGCCGAACTGGCGCGCCGCCTCGCCGTGCAGCCATGCGCCCGCGGAAGCGGCCAGGAAAGGCGCCATGCCCTGCGCCATGAGGCCGGCGATGAAGCCGGTGAGCACGTCGCCGGTACCTCCCGTGGCCAGGGTGGGCGGCGCATTGCTGTTGATGACGGCGCGTCCGTCGGGTGCGGCAATGACGGTGTCGGCGCCCTTCAGCAGCACCACCGCCCCGCTCTGGCGCGCGGCCTGCCGGGCGCGCTCGAGCTTGCTGCCATGGCCCGAGAACAGGCGGCTGTACTCGCCTTCGTGCGGGGTCAGCACGCAAGGCCCCTTTATGGCCGAAAACAAGGATTGCGGAGCCGGGCCGAAGGACGTGATGGCGTCGGCATCGAGCACCACACCCCTGCCCGTATCGAGCGCCGCCAGTACATGCTGGCGGGTGGCCTCGGACACGCCGGCCCCGGGGCCCACGACCAGCACATTCTTGCGCGCGTCGGCCAGAATGTCGTTGAGGTTGCTGGCATCGTCCAGCGGCTGCACCATGACGCTGGTCAACACCGCCGCATACACGGGCCACACGGGCGCGGGCGCGGCCACCGTGACCAGGCCGGCGCCGGCGCGCGCCGCCGCCATGGCGGAAAGGCGGGCCGCCCCGGTCATGATCTCGCCGCCCACCACCAGCACATGGCCGCGCGCATACTTGTGGTCGTCGGCATGCGGCCAGGGGAACATGTCGCGCCACAGCGCAGGTTCGTTCTCGAAGGCGATTTCATCCATGCCCTCGACCACCTGGGAAGGAATGCCGATGTCGGCCAGCGTAATCTGCCCGCACAGCTGGCGGCCCGGCAACAGGACGTGGCCGGGCTTCTTGCGGAAAAAAGTGACCGTATGCCGGGCGGGCGCGGCCATGCCCAGTACCTGGCCGGTTGCGCCGTCGAGCCCGCTGGGCACGTCGACCGCGCACACAGGCAGGCCCCGGCCCGCAATGTCGCGCAACATGTCCAGCGCCAGCCCTTCAATAGGACGCGACAGGCCCGCGCCAAACAAGGCGTCGACGACTACGCTGGCGCCCTCGAGCAGAGCGGAATCAAAAGGCTCGATCGCATCGCCCCACAAGCCGGCATGATGCGCCGCATCGGGCGCAAGCCGGTCGACCGAGCCCAGCAGGCCCAGCCGAACCGGCCAGCCCCAGGCACGCAGGTGGCGTGCAGCCACGAAACCGTCGCCGCCGTTATTTCCGGGCCCGCACAACACCGTGACCGGCCCCATGGGCCAGTGGCGCCGAACCGTTGCCGCGACGGCCAGGCCGGCGGCCTCCATCAGGTCGACGCCTTGCGCGCCGGCGGCGATGGCGGCTTCGTCGGCGGCCGCCATCTGTTCGGGTGTCAACAGGACGGAATGGCTTGCATCCGTGCGGTTGCTCATGTTTTGTTCCTCAAGCTCTGTTAACACTATCGGCCCTGGGACCGAATCTGTACCAAGGTTAAATGATAAGCTGCCCCACAGAGAGTGAAACATCGTAAACGGACGTCACCATGCCCGCTGTCATTTCCGTATCCAAGCTTTGCAAATCGTACGCCTCGGGCTTCCAGGCCCTGAAGGACATCGACCTGGACATCAATAAAGGCGAGATCTTCGCGCTGCTGGGCCCCAACGGCGCCGGCAAGACGACGCTCATCAGCATCATCTGCGGCCTGGTCATGCCCACCAGCGGGCGCGTTACCGCCGCCGGCTACGACATCGTCACGCAATACCGCCAGGCCCGCTCGCACATCGGCCTGGTGCCGCAAGAGCTCACCACCGACGCTTTCGAGTCGGTGTGGGACACCGTCAGCTTCAGTCGCGGCCTGTTCGGCAAGCCGCCCAATCCCGCCCATATAGAGAAAGTGCTGCGTTCGCTTTCTTTATGGGACAAAAAAGACAACAAGCTCATGACGCTGTCCGGCGGCATGAAGCGCAGGGTCTTGATCGCCAAGGCGCTGTCCCACGAGCCCGACATCCTGTTCCTTGACGAGCCCACGGCCGGCGTTGATGTCGAGCTGCGCAAAGACATGTGGGAACTGGTGCGGTCGCTGCGTTCCATGGGCGTCACCATCATTCTTACCACCCACTACATCGAAGAGGCCGAAGAGATGGCCGACCGGGTGGGCTTCATCCGCAACGGAAGAATCATACTGGTCGAGGAAAAGCACCGGCTGATGCACCAGCTGGGCCAAAAACAGCTTACGCTGCAGCTTGCCCAGCCGCTGGCCCAGGTTCCCGCCGCACTGCATGCCTACGAACTGCGGCTTTCAGATGACGGCCAAGAGCTCGTCTATACCTACGATTCAAGCCGCCAGGACCACGACATAGCCACTTTGCTGAACCAACTGCAGCAGGCCGGCATACGGTTCAGCGACCTTCACACCCGGCAAAGTTCGCTGGAAGATATTTTCGTCAGCCTCGTCAAGGACGCCGCATGAACCTGCACGCCATACGCGCCATCTACCTGTTCGAAATGGCCCGCAGCTGGCGCACGCTGTCGCAAAGCCTGCTGGCCCCCGTCATCTCTACCTCTTTGTACTTCGTGGTGTTTGGAGCGGCCATAGGCAACCGCATCACCGAGGTGCAGGGCGTAAGCTACGGCGCCTTCATCGTGCCGGGCCTGATCATGCTGTCGCTGCTGATGCAAAGTGTCACCAACGCCTCGTTCGGCATTTATTTCCCGCGCTTCACGGGCACCATATACGAGGTGCTGTCGGCGCCGCTGTCGTACCTGGAAATCACTTTTTCATACGTCGCCGCAGCAGCCACGAAATCCATCGTGCTGGGGCTGATCATCCTGGCAACCGCCACGCTGTTCGTGCCGATGCGCATCGACCACCCCGTATGGATGCTGATGTTCCTGGTGCTTACGGCGCTTACCTTCAGCCTGTTCGGCTTCATCATAGGCATCTGGGCCGACGGCTTCGAAAAGCTGCAATTGGTGCCGCTGCTCATCATCACGCCGCTTACCTTTCTGGGCGGCAGCTTCTATTCCATCGACATGCTGCCGCCGTTCTGGCAAACGGTAACCCTGTTCAACCCGGTCGTGTACCTGGTCAGCGGATTTCGCTGGAGCTTCTACAGCATCGCCGACGTGCACGTGGGCATAAGCCTGGGCATGACCCTGGTCTTTCTGGCCATCTGCCTGGGCGTGGTCACCTGGATGTTCAAGACCGGCTATCGGCTCAAAGCCTGAAAACGCCGCCTCGCGCCGTGCACCGGCGCGAGTGGCGGGGCCCCCGCTCCTGCGGCGGGACGGGCTCAGTCGCGGAAATTATTGAACTGCAGCGGCAAGTCGACGTCGGTCTTGCGCAGCAAGGCCATGGCCTCTTGCAGGTCGTCGCGCTTCTTGCCGCTGACGCGCAGCTTGTCCTTGTTGATTTGGGCCTCGACCTTCATCTTGGCTTGCTTGAGCGCCGCAATGAGCTTCTTGGAAACGGCCTGCTCCAGGCCCTGGCGCACGGTGATCTTCTGGCGTGCGCCGCCCAGGTTCTCGTTGGGGTCGGCTGCCTCGAGGCAGCGTACGTCGATACTGCGCGCCGACAGGCGCCCACGCAGGATGTCCAGCATCTGCTTGAGCTGGAACGCGCTGGGCGCGGTGGAAGTCACCACAAAACCCTCGAGCTCGAACTTGGCGTCCACGCCCTTGAAATCGAAACGCGTCGCCAGCTCGCGGTTGGCCTGGTCGACCGCATTGGCGAGTTCGTGCTTGTCGACTTCGGAAACGACGTCAAAAGATGGCATGGCGATTACCCTCCCGTTATAAATTGGCCATATGTGTCAGAATAGCTTACTTTAAGCCCCGTTCGCCGCCGTGACCTCCGGAAATTCATCGTTTACCCTGCGCGGTATCGCCGTCGCCGCCTTCGGCCCCTCGCTGCTCTTTGGCATCGGAGAAGGCGCCATCTTCCCGGTCATAGCCCTCAGCGCCAAAGAAATGGGCGCGTCCGTGGCCCTGTCGGGCTTCATCGTATCGCTCATAGGCATAGGGTCGCTGCTTAGCAACATCCCCGCCGCCCTCATCACCACCCGCTATGGCGAACGCCGATCAATGATCGGCGCGGCCGCCCTCACGGTGCTGGCCCTGCTGCTGTGCCTGTTTGCCGAATCCACATGGGTGCTGGGCCTGGGTGTATTCATAGTGGGTGCGGCCAGTTCGGTCTTTCTGCTTGCCAGGCAAACCTTCCTGACCGAAGTGGTGCCCATATCGATGCGCGCCCGCGCGCTGTCCACTCTGGGCGGCACCATGCGGGTAGGCCTGTTCGTGGGCCCCTTCCTGGGGGCCGCGGCAATGCATTTCATCCATCTGCCCGGCGCTTACTGGGCCGCCATTGTCGCCATGGTGGGTGCGGGAGCGCTGTCGTTTGCCATCCCCGAGCTCGAGCACGAAAAACACGCCAAGGCGGCCAACGTGATACCGCCGCGCCTGGGCGGCGTGCTGCGCGAACACGCCGGGGCCTTCCTGACCCTGGCGCTTGCCGGCGCCCTGCTGGCGGCCATTCGGGCATGCCGCCAGATCATCGTGCCGCTGTGGGCCCTGCACATCGGCCTGGACGCGCCCACCACCGCCATCGTGTACGGCCTGATGGGTTCGATCGACATGCTGCTGTTCTATCCTGCGGGCAAGGTCATGGACCAGCACGGCCGGCTGTGGGTCGCCCTGCCCTCTATGCTGTTGATGGGCGGCTCGCTGGTGCTCATGCCCCTGACCTCCGGGCTGAACACTTTTGTCATGGTGTGCATGGTGATGGGACTGGGCAACGGCATCGCTTCAGGCCTTAACATGACCATCGGCGCCGACTGCTCTCCACCGGGGGCCCGTACGCAATTCCTGGGCATCTGGCGCCTGATCACCGATTTCGGCGCGGGCGGTGGCCCCTTGCTGCTGTCGGGCATATTGGCGGTTCTATCACTGGCCGCGGGCATCCTGGCCATCGGCTCGATGGGCTTCGTCGCAGCGGCCATGTACTGGCGCTGGCTGCCGAGGCGCGTCGACAGGTAGGCGCCGGCGGCGCAACGCCGCCGGGCTACGCTGCGGCCGCGGGCAAGGCCGCATTACCCGCAATAGACCCTGACGACAGTGTCGTGGTCATTGAGCTGCAGGTTCAGGCGCTCGGAGCGATAGTCTTTGGTCACCATCTGGCCCGGCCGGATAACCCTTATGATGCCCGCGCCGCTGGCGCGCTTGGCTTCCTGCTCTAGTGCAGTCGTCATGCGCTTGCCCGTGACATGAGAGGCGTTGTCCGCATTGCAGATGCGGGGAATGGCGTTATTGTCGGGTTCGCTCAGGTCGACCGACGAGCAGGCGGCCAGAGCAAGCGTTGCCGCCGAGACCAGCAAAATACGTGTGAACATGGCGTCTCCTGGATGCGGACGCCCCGCAATCGGCGTCCTGAAGCCGATTTTGCCATAGCTCGGCGCTGCGGCGCCAACAAGGTTGTTATGACTTGCGACAACGCCCCGCGCCGTCCGCATGCGCGGACGGTCCCGCGTCCAAAGGCCGGGAAGCCTATTGGCAGAACTCGCTCGTCAGCGAAGCGCAGAGTTCAGGCTGTTCGAGCTGCAGGAAATGGGTCGTTCCTGGTACACAGGCATAGTCCAGGCCAAACTTGAGCGCCAGGTCGCGATCGATCGCGGCCGAGGGCTGCACACCCGGGACATCCGGATCGGCGCACAGCAGCTTGAGCGGAAAATCGACCCGGCCGAGCCAGGACCACAATGTGGTGTCGTCGTTCGAGGCGAAGATCTTCGCCTCTTGTTCGGGCGCGCAGGAAAGGGTCCAGCCGCTACTCTCATCGTCTTTGGACACCGGACGCAGCAGCGCGCGCGCCATCTCGTCGCAGGCATCCGGCTGGCAGCGGGCAAACATGGGATTGCGCCGATACTGGTCGGCCAGCTCGCGCCAACTGTCGAAATGCGCGCGCCGCTTGCCCACCCGGCTTGCCAGGCTCATCATTTCGGTGATGTGGGCCGCCTGCAGCGGATGGTCGTCGGGCGGAATGACGGGCGGGTCGAACAGCACGAAGCCGTCGCAGGCGGGGCCGAAGCGCCGCGCGTGCAGCATCGAGACAATGGCCGAAAGCGAGTGAAAGACGCCATAGGTCTTGCGCCCGCCCAAGGCTGCCCGGATGGCGCGCATGGCCAGGTCGAAATCCAGTTCGAACTGCGCCCAGGAATGGTTTTCCATGGAGCCGCGATCACTCAGGCCATGTCCGCGAAAATCGAGCAGGACCACTTGGTAGTCAGAGGCGAGCTGCCGCCAGAAAGAAGCGTAGCCGCTGGCGGCCAGGCCATTACCGTGGCTGACGATCAGGCGGGTGGCGTCTGCCTGGCCATGCACTTGGGCGCGAATAAGCACGCCATCGTCTGCTTCGATTTCAAGAAGTTGTCCTTGTGATAGTTCTGTCTCGGCCTGCATAAAACCATTCCTTGATAATTACTGAGTGCGGGGCGGTGGCGCCCAAAAGGGCGCGGGCTCCGCCACTCAGCGATGATACCCGAACCGCCCGGGCGAGCCCGAGCACGAAGTCCCAGTACACCACTGTGCAACTGGCGCAAGGCCTGTGGATGCAGGGCGTCGCGCACGCACAGCTTCACGCAGGACCGGCGCGCCGGGAAAGGCTCCTGAAACACTGGCCTCGCGGCTGCAAAACGTCTACCATACCGGCGGTAACGATGTATATCTGCTCTATACAGAATTTGGAAGGCGCATGGTTAAAACCCGATACCTCCCGGCCCTCTTGCTTGCCTGCGCGGCAATCACTTCCCCCGCCACCGCTCAGCAGGCCTCTGGCGACCAAGGCATATATGTGGGCGTGTTCGGCGGGGTGGGCGCCGCCACCGCGACCAGCCTGCAGCAGCGAGGCGCGGTCTTCCTGCGGCCGCCCCAGCGCTTGCCCATATTGCCCATCAACGCCAAGGGCTCCACGTCAAGCAGCACCAGCGTCGCATTGGGCGGCGCGCACCTGGGCTACGAATGGAACCCCCTGAAGCTGAACCCCAGCTGGGGCCTGCGGCCCGCGGCCGAACTCGAGGGCATCTACATTGGCAAGCACTCGCCCACCGGCGAAATGCCCGTCATGCCCCGCTTTCTGGGCATGCAGTATGTCACGGTTCCCACCACGGTCGGAGTCTTTCTGGCCAATGCCGTCTTCACCCTTGAAACGCCCTATTCCAGCAAGGTCTTTCCTTACGTAGGCCTGGGCGCGGGCATGGCCTTCGTATCCATCAAGGGGGCCGACTCCGCCAACCCCTCCGAGCCCGGCATCAATCACTTCAACTCCGACCCCAATGCCTCCGACTGGGCTTTCGCCATGCAGGTCAAGGCCGGCGTCAAGGCACAGGTTTCCAAGAACCTGCGCCTGTTCGCCGAGTACCGGCATTTGTCCATCGACGCCACCAGCTACAAGTTCGGCGCCACCGACTATCCCGGCCTGCATCTTCCCACCGCCACCTGGCACGTGAACATGGGGCGCCAAAAGTACAATTTGTTCGTGGCGGGCCTGCAGTACAGATTCTGAAGTTCTTTTTTGCAAAAGAGACAAGCATCGCCCCGATCGCAGGCGAAGTGCGGGCACGCTCGAGAAATAGCCTTCTTCCATAAAGCTGTAACAAAGGGCCGCAACAATAGAGCCCTTCGGCTATTTCCCTCACGCGAACACATATGACCCCAGAATTCCGCTTTCGCCTGAACGCAACGGCGCGCGCCATTGCTGCCTGCTCCCTGGCCTTTACACTCGCCGCATGCAGCTCGTCCAGCAATGACGACAACGAGGCTCCGCCCGCCACAGAAACCCCCGCGCCCGAACCCGAAGCCACGCCCGCGAGCCTGAAGCTGTCCTTGCTGGGCCGCTACGAGACAGGCAAGTTCGGCGTCAGCGCGGCCGAAATTCCCTCTTATGACGCGGGCACAAAGCGCGCCTTCGTAGTCAATGCACTGGACGGCGCGGTCGACGTGCTGGACATGAGCGACCCGGCCAAACCCGTGCGCATCGGCGGCCTCGACGCTTCGAACGTGGCGGCCGGAGCCGAAGTCAACAGCATCGCGGTCCATGACGGGCTTATCGCCCTGGCCATCCAGATGGCCGACAAGACACAGCCGGGCTACGTCGGCTTCTATCAGGCCGACACCCTGGCCGAGATCAACCGGGTGAACGTAGGCGCCCTGCCCGACAACCTGGTCTTCACTCCCGATGGCAAGACAGTGCTCGTGGCCAACGAGGGCGAACCCAACGACGACTACAGCGTCGACCCCGAAGGCTCGATCAGCATCATCGACATCAGCAACATCCAGACGCCCACCGTCCGCACGGCCGGCTTCCAGGCCTGGAACGGCAAGGAACAGGCGCTGCGCCAGGCCGGCGTGCGCATCTTCGGGCCCGGCGCGAGCGCCGCCCAGGATTTCGAGCCCGAGTACATCGCCGTATCGGCCGACAGTGCCACGGCCTGGGCCACCCTGCAGGAGAACAACGCGCTGGCGCGCATCGACATCGCCAGCGCGACGGTGACCGACATACTGCCCCTGGGCTACAAAGACCATGGCCTGGAAGCCAACGGCATGGACACCAACGACGAAGACCGCGTCATCGACATCCGTGCACGCCCGGGCGTGCTGGGCATGTACCTGCCCGACGCCATCGCCGCCTACGGTGCACAAGGCAAGACCTATCTGGTAACAGCCAATGAAGGCGATGCGCGGGCGTGGGGCGAGGACAACCAGGACTACTTCGGCGCCGACGAGAACACTGCAGGCGATCCAAATCTGGGCTTCGTCGAAGAGTTCCGTGTCAAGCACTTGGTGCACGACAAGGGCGTGGCAAGGCGCCAGGGCGACGACCTGCCACCCCAGCTGCTGGCGTTGACTGAGCGCGGCCTGCTCAACCCCGAGGTCTTCTCTTACTGCGGCGCGGCGACCACCGCCACCGGCGGCGGCGAAACCACCAGCGGCGACTGCCGCGAAGACGAAGAGTTGGGCCGCCTGAACGTGACCTGGACTCTGGGCTATCAAACCGACCCAGCTACGGGCGAGCCGATCATGTTCAACAAAGATACTGGCGCCGAAGACCCGACCGGCACCGCCATCATGTACGACAATCTGTATTCCTTCGGAGGCCGCTCTTTCTCGATCTGGGACGACACCGGCAAACTGGTGTGGGATTCGGGCAAGCAGTTCGAAGCCTACCTGGCATCGGACGAATGCAAGCTGGGCCCCGCGCGCGACATCGACTGCAAGCTCTATTTCAACTCGGGACACGATGAAGGCGACGCCATGGACAGCCGCAGCGACGCCAAGGGCCCCGAACCTGAAGGCGTGGAATTGGGCACCATAGGCGAGAAGACCTTCGCGTTCATCGGGCTGGAGCGCATGGGTGGAATCATGGTCTACGACGTGACCGATCCGGCCGCGCCCGTTTTTGTCGACTACTACAACAGCCGCAGCGACTGGAGCACTGAAGACGTTGAATCAGTGGCCGGCTCGGCCGGCGACCTGGGGCCCGAAGGCCTGAAGTTCGTTCCCGCCGCGCAATCGCCCAACGGCCAGCCCCTGCTGATCGTCGGCAATGAAGTCAGCGGCACCACTTCGGTCTACGATCTGGGCCAGACGTTCGCCTCTTCGACCTAGGGTTTTTCTGGATCGTCTCTTTGCTTGCCACTGCTTGGCCCGGCGTGTAGTATTAATCAGGCATATATCAGGATACCTGATATATGCCTGATTTTACACCCTCGCCGATCACCATAAGAAAGCAAACAGGAGACATGCATGGAGAAGCGCCTTACCCTGACCACGCTGGCGGTATTGACGGCCCTGCTGTATGGCTGCGGCAGCAGTAGCGGCAACGACGACAAGAAGCCCGACGACCCGCCGCAGCTCAGCTGCGCCGACATTACCACCGAAGCGCTGGACATACCCGGCCTGGTCATTAGCAAGGCCACTGAAGCCGCGGCCACAGATCCGGGCACCAGCGCCTCGACTCCGGCGCACTGCCTGGTCGAGGGCGAGCTGAACCAACGAAAGAGCGATGTCGACAACCAGCAATACGCCATCGGCTTCGAGGTCCGCCTGCCCACCGACTGGAACGGCCGCTTCTTCTTCCAGGGCGGCGGCGGCACCGACGGCGCCGTCAATCCCGCGCTGGGCGGCCTGCCCGGCGAAGGACAGACCACCAATGCGCTGAGCGAAGGCTATGCGGTGGCCAGCACCGACGGCGGGCACAAGAGCATCGACGACGGCACGCCGGCGGGCGGCTCGCTGTTCGGCATGGACCCTCAGGCGCGCATCGACTATGGCTACAACGCCGTGGGCGAGGTTACCAAGGTGGCGCAAACGCTCATCGAGCGTCATTACGACAAAGAAGCCGACCATTCCTACTTCGTGGGCTGCTCCAACGGCGGCCGCCAGGCCATGGTGGCGGCTTCTCGCTTTGCCGACCTGTACGACGGCGTCATCGCGGGCAACCCGGGCTTCAACCTGCCCAAGGCCGGCATCCAGCACGCCTGGGACAACCAGCAATTCGCCAGCGTCGCTCCTCTCGACACGGCCACCAACCGCCCCATCATCGAGCAATCGTTCAGCATTCCAGACATGAAGCTCGTGGCCAGCAAGGTGCTTGGCGTTTGTGACGGGCTGGACGGCCTGAAAGACGGAATGGTCTTGAACTCCTCCGCCTGCCAGGCGGCCTTCGACCCCGTCAAGGAACTGGTCTGCACCAGCGGCCAGACCGCGGGCACCGATTGCCTGGGCGACGCAGCCAAGGTCGAAGCCCTGGTCCGCGTGTTCGACGGCCCCCGAAACTCCAAAGGGGAATCGCTGTACGCAAGCTGGCCGTGGGACGCCGGTGTGGGCGAAATGGGCTGGCGCGTATGGAAACTGGCCATGCCCTTTCCCAATCCAGACCCCACCATCCCCAATTCCATCATCGCCACCATGGGGGGCTCGGCCCTGCCCTACATCTTCATGACGCCGCCCAAGGCGGTATCCGGCGCCGGACACGGGCTGATCGACTATCTGCTGGCCTACAACTTCGATACCGATGCGCCCGGCATCTATGCCACGAACGACATCTACACCCAATCGTCGATGCAGTTCATGACGCCGCCCGATCCCACCGACCTGAGCGCCTTCAGCGCCAAGGGCGGGAAGATCATCGTCCATCACGGCAACAGCGACCCGGTGTTCTCGGTGCACGACAGCATCCAGTGGTATGAAAACCTGAAGAATGCCGATGCCAAGGCCGGCGACTATGCCCGCCTGTATACCGTGCCCGGCCAGAACCACTGCGGCGGGGGCCCGTCGACCAGCCAGTTCGACTTGCTGACTGCGCTGGTGGACTGGGTGGAAAACGGCAAGGCGCCCGAGCAGATCATCGCCATGGCCTCGCCCGACAGTACGCTTACCGACGTGGAAAGCCGTCCGCTTTGCCCCTACCCGCAATATGCCAAGTACGACGGCAGCGGCGACCCCAAGGTGGCTTCCAGCTTCCAGTGCGTCGCATCTTAAGCCAGCCTGCAACGGGCTGATATAGAAAGCCGGGCTCGCAAGCCCGGCTTTCTTGCGTTTGGAAACTGAACCGCACGGCGCGCCATATCGTCGCTGACAATGCGCTTAATCGCATGCAGCGCCGACAAGCAAGCGAAGACGGATTCGCCGCCGCACGCTGGGTAAGCTTGTATTCAGGAATGCACTTTGCTGGGGTCGTGGCCGTATTGCGATGCGGAGACAATCATGACCACAGCCAATAAATCACCGGGCGCAGCCGCGGGCAATCTGCTCTCGCGCGCGTGCGCTGCGGCCTCGCCAAGCACCTGGCCCAGCGGCGCACCGGATTTCTTCAGCCGACGGCGGTTCGTGCAGGCCGCGCTGGCCCTTCCCGCGGTGCTTGCCCTGCCCGCCTGCAGCAACGAGACGCAGCGGCCGGCCCTGGCCCGCACATTCTTCTCGGCTGACGAATACCGCTTCATTCAGGCCGCCACGGCACGGCTCATACCCGGTGACGACAAGGACCCCGGCGCCCTCGAGGCGGGCGTTCCGGTCTTCATAGATCGCCAACTGTCGGGGCCATACGGCCGCGCCGACCGCTGGTATATGGAAGGACCGTGGGCGGCGGGGTCGGACCAGCAGGGCTACCAGCTGGAGGAAACCCCGGCTCAACTGTATCGCAAGGCGATCGCGGGCGTGGACGCCTACTGTCGCGAGCGCCATGACGGCAAGCCCTACGCCGAGCTGTCGCCCGAGGACCAGGACCAGGTCCTGCACGATCTGGATGAAAACAAGATCGAACTGGAGGACTTTCCGGCCCAGGCATTTTTCTCGGTTCTTTGGCAGAACACACAGGAAGGTTTTCTCTCCGACCCGATGTACGGCGGCAATCGCGACTTCGCAGGCTGGAAGCTGATCGGCTTTCCGGGGCCCCGCTACAACTATGTCGACGAAATCACGCGCTACGGCGACCCCTACACCATGCCCCCTGTGGGCCTGTTGGGACGCGACGGTACGCGCATGCGCTCGTAAAGGAGGAAGAATGGCCAAAAGACTGAAACCCGTGGATGTCGTTCTGGTTGGATTCGGCTGGACCGCGTCGATCATTGCGCAAGAGCTCACCGAAGAAGGCGTGCAGGTGCTTGCGCTGGAACGCGGCATGGATCGGGCCACCGTGCCCGACTTCGCCACGACCCATATACAGGATGAGTTGAAGTACGCGGTGCGCGGCGGCCTGTTCCAGGCCCCTGTGCGCGAGACGCTGAGCTTTCGCAACACACGCGACCAGACGGCGTTGCCCATGCGCAATCTGGGCTCTTTCAGGCCCGGCGCCGGCGTGGGAGGCGCGGGAGTGCACTGGAACGGGCAGACCTGGCGCTTCCTACCCGACGATTTCGTGCTGCGTTCTCATGTAGAAGAGCGCTACGGCGCCGGCTTCATTCCCGAAGACCTCACCATTCAGGATTGGGGTGTCACCTATGAAGAACTGGAACCTTGCTTTGACCGCTTCGAGTACCTGTGCGGCGTATCGGGAAAGGCCGGCAATCTGGAAGGCGCGCGACAAACTGAGGGCAACCCATTCGAAGGCGCGCGCAGCCGCGACTATCCCCTGCCCCCGCTTGAACGCAGCATCGGTTCGCTGATGTTCGACAAGGCGGCTCGCGAGCTTGGCTACCATCCTTTTGCCGCCCCGGCCGCCAATACCTCGCGCCCCTACAAGAATCCGCTGGGCGTGCAGATGGGCCAGTGCACCTATTGCGGGTTCTGTGAGTGGTTTGGCTGCGGCAACTATTCCAAGGCCTCGCCGCAGTCGACCATACTGCCCGTACTCCTCAAGAAGGACAACTTCTCGTATCGCACCGGGTGCGACGTGACCCGTGTCTTGCTGGACAACACCGGCAAGAAGGCCAGGGGCGTGCTGTACCGCGACCTGCAAGGCCAGGAATACGAACAGTCCGCACAACTGGTGATCCTGTGCGCCTTCGCGCATCACAATGTGCATCTGCTGCTGCTTTCGGGCATAGGCACGCCCTACGATCCGGCAAGCGGCACCGGGGTTACCGGCCGCAACTATGCCTACCAGATCACCTCGTCGGTCGAGGTCTTCGTCGATGAGCTGATCAACCCCTACATGGGTGCAGGCGCGCTGGGCCAGGCCATTGACGATTTCAATACCGACAACTTCGACCATGGCCCGGAAGGCTTCATAGGCGGAGGATACATCGCCCTATGGACAACGGGCGGCCGCCCCATTCTGCAGCATCATCTGCCCAAGGACACACCCAAGTGGGGAGCCGGCTGGAAGAAGGCCATGGCCGAGAACTACCTGAAGAGCGTGTCCATTTCCACGCACGGCAGCGTCGTCAGCCATCGTCAGGCCTATCTCGACCTGGACCCCACCTACAAGGACATATACGGCGACCCCCTATTGCGCATGACCTTCGATTTCCACGACAACGACTACCGGATGTCGGACTTTCTCACCGGCAAGGCGGAAGGCGTCGCCAAGGCGATGAAGCCAAGGTCGATCAACGTAAAAGGACGCAAGAAGCCCTACTCGATCGTGCCCTACCAGACCACGCACAACACGGGCGGCGCGGTCATGGGCGACGATCCGCGCACCAGCGTCGTCAACCGCTATCTGCAAAGCTGGGACGTGCCCAATGTGTTCGTGGTGGGCGCCTGCAATTTTCCCCAGAACGCGGGCTACAACCCCACCGGCACCGTCGGCGCACTGGCCTACTGGGCGGCCGACGCCATACGCGGCATGTATTTGAAGAACCCCGGGCCGCTGGTCCAGGCCTGAACAGGAGGCGACATGCATGCACATAAACATGGGCTGGAAGCCCTGCTGCTGAGCGGCCTGTGCGCACTGGCCGCCGCCGCGCATGCGCAGGGCACCGAATTCACCCAGATCCAGAGGGGCCGCTATCTGGCCGCCGCGGGCGACTGCGTTTCCTGCCACACGGTAAAAGGAGGCAAGCCCTTCGCGGGCGGCTATCCGGTCGAAACGCCATTCGGCACCATTTTCTCCAGCAACATCACTCCCGACATCGAGACGGGCATCGGCAACTGGGGCGCCGACGATTTCTACCGGGCCATGCACGAAGGCGTGCGCAAGGACGGCAAGAACCTGTATCCGGCCTGTCCCTATCCCTGGTTCACCAAGATGACTCGCGAGGACAGCGATTCCTTGAAGGCATTTCTGGACACGCTGGAACCCGCAAGAGCCTTTCCGCCCGAAAACGAATTGATCTGGCCGCTGGGCTGGCGCCAGTTGGTGTCGGGATGGAAGCTGCTTTTCTTCACTCCGGGCCAGTACGTCGACAATCCGGCGAAGTCCGAAGAGTGGAACCGCGGCGCCTACCTGGTGACCGGACTGGCGCATTGCGCAGCCTGCCACACACCCAAGAACATGCTGGGCGCTTCG
Source organism: Pusillimonas noertemannii (assembly GCF_003096595.1). Classification (GTDB taxonomy): domain Bacteria; phylum Pseudomonadota; class Gammaproteobacteria; order Burkholderiales; family Burkholderiaceae_B; genus Pusillimonas; species Pusillimonas noertemannii. Next base: position 233,085 of record NZ_QEKO01000004.1, read on the forward strand.
AAGAACAGCAAAGCGATGCAGGGCGGCGATGCCGGCGAAAGCTGGTTCGCGCCCAGCCTTACCGGACACCAGCGCGACGGCCTGGGCAGTTGGTCGGTCGACGACATCGTGCAATACCTGGCTATGGGGGCCAATCGAGATACCGCCAGCACCGGGCCCATGACCGAGGTGGTCATGAACTCTACGCGCCATCTCAGCAAAGAAGATCTGGCGGCCATGGCCACCTACCTCAAAAGCATTCCCGCCCACGATGCCGGCATTGACGATGAAAAGAATCCGGAGATCGGCGAGGACGTCATGGCACGCGGCAAAGGCATCTATATAGATCAATGCATGGGCTGCCATATGGCGGACGGCAAGGGGCAGGCGGAAGCCTTTCCTCCGCTGGCCGACAGTCCGCCCATACAGGCCGCAGAGCCGCAGACCCTGATACAGGTGGTATTGGCCGGCGACCACATGGCCGATCCGCCGGAACTGCCGAGCGGCCTGGCCATGCCCGCCTTCGACTGGAAATTGAACGACGAGGAGATCGCCGATGTGCTGACCTACGTTCGCAATGCCTGGGGCAACAAGGCCCCCGCCGTTTCAGAAGACCAGGTCGGGAAGGTCCGCAAGGCCGTGCATGAATACGGACCGCGCTACAAGCGCCTTATCTCGCACTCGCTGCATTGAGGAAGCGCCATGCCGCAGCTTCTGGAGCGCTCGGAAGTCCTGCTGGTCAAGCTGATATTGCTGGTGCCGGTGGCTTTGCTGGTCTTGACCGTGGCGGGCATGGTCTGGCGCACGACTTCGCCTGTGGAACCCGGCGTGGCGGTGCCCCAACCCATACCCTTCAGCCACAAGCATCACGTCGGAGACGACGGCATAGATTGCCGCTATTGTCACACCACGGTTGAAACCTCGGCTTCCGCCGGCATGCCCACCACCGGCATCTGCCTGAGCTGCCATTCGCAGCTGTTTCGCGATGCGCCCGCCCTGGCGCCCCTGCATGAAAGCATGCAAAGCGGCAAACCCATTGCGTGGAACCGGGTATATGACCTGCCCGATTTCGTGTTCTTCAATCACAGCATTCATGTGAACAAGGGTGTGGCTTGCGTCAGTTGCCACGGCAGGGTGGACCAGATGCCGGTACTCGTGCGGCAGCAGGCGCCAGACATGCAGTGGTGCCTGGACTGCCACCGCGATCCCTCGGGACGGGTGGTGCCGCTTGACCATATCACCGCCATGGAAAGCTTCCCCGCCCTTAGCGACGCCCAGGCCGAACAGCTGCTGCAATCGCTGCGGCTCGAAGACCCTCGGCGCCTGACTGACTGTTCCACCTGCCATCGTTGAGTAAAGCGCCCCATGAGACGTCTCGTCGCACCCACCGCAAGCACCGCCGCCGCCATCGGGGTCGATGGGGGCCGACGGCGCGTGCTCAAGCTGATGGCCGCCTCGGCGGCCCTGGCGGGTTCGGGATGCGGCCAGCCGCCGCCCGAAAAGATCAGGCCTTATGTGAACATGCCCGAAGGCATGGCGCCCGGCGATCCGGTTTTCTACGCCAGCACCCTGCTGCGCCACGGCTGCGGCATGGGCGTGCTGGTAGAGACCGAATCGGGCCGCCCCATCAAGATAGAAGGCAATCCCGCCCATCCCGCCAGCCTGGGCGCTGCCGATGCACAGTCCCAGGCCGCCATCCTGACTCTTTGGGATCCGGAGCGCTCCCGAACCGTGATGCGCGGCGGCCAGCCGTCTACCTGGACGACCCTGCTCGACTCCCTGGCGACGCAAATGGGCCAGGAGGCCGCCGCGCGAGGCAGGGGGCTGCGGCTGCTGTCCGGCCCGGTGTCCTCTCCCACCCTGCTGGCCCAGATCGGCGAAATCCTTGCGCGCTTTCCCGAGGCACGATGGCATGTGCATGACCCCGCGGGCTGCGACGCGGCGAATCACGCGGCACGACAGTTGTTCGGAGGCCCCGTGCAGCCGCTCTACCGCCTGGAGCACGCACACACCGTACTGAGCCTGGACGCCGAGCTGTTCGGGCCGTCGGCCGACGGCCTGCGCAATGCCCACGACTTCATGAACGCCCGGCGTGGCGAGCCCCGGGCGCGCATGTATGCGCTGGAAAGCACTCCCGGCCTTTGCGGCGCGGTGGCGGACACGCGCATCGCCCTGAGCCCCGCCGGCATGGAGGCGGTGCTCGACATGATCGCCTCGCAGCTTGGCGTTTCCGATGCGATGGCCGAGCAAAGGCCCGGGCCGCAAGCGGCATGGGTAAGCCGCCTGTGCACCCAGCTGAGCGCCGCGCACGGCGCCAGTGCCGTGATTCCAGGCCATAGCCTGTCTCCCCGCGCGCACCTTCTGGCATGGCGGATCAATACGCGGCTGGGCAACCTTGGCCGGACGATCCACCCCATCGCGCAGCGGTTGCCGCCCGCCCCTCTTGCCGACGGCACGCACGACGCTGCCCCGGCGCCCGAAGGCCTGGGAGCCCTGGTACAGGCGATGCACGACGGAGACGTGCAGACCCTGTTGATGCTGGACGTGAACCCTGTGTACGACAGCCCCGGCGCGCTCGATTTCGCCAGGGGCTTGAGCAGGGTGGCCTGCTCGATACACATGGGCCTTTACCGCGACGAGACCGCGCACGCCAGTAGCTGGCATATACCCATGGCGCACGAGCTGGAGGCCTGGAGCGATGCGCGCAGCTTCGACGGCACGGCAAGCCTCGTTCAGCCCGTCATCGCGCCCCTGTATGGCGGCCGCTCTGCCCACGAAGTGCTGGACATGCTGGCCCACATGCGCACGCGCAGCGCCCATGAGCTCGTGCGGGCCCAATGGAGAAACACATGGAACATGAATGACGCCGAAGAGTTCGAGCGCCGATGGGAAGAGGCATTGCGCCGGGGCGTGATCGAGGAGGCGCAGGTACACCGGCTTGTGCCCATCGATGAAAAGGCATTGAAGGCGCGCCTTCCCGAGGGGCCTGGCCCTGAACCGCAGCTTATTGCCGTATTTGCGAATGACCACAACATCGTCTCTTGCAATCAGGCCAACAACGCGTGGCTGCAGGAATTGCCGCGGCCCTATACGAAAATCACCTGGGACAATGCCGCATTGATCGGTCCCGCCACGGCTGGCCGGCATGGCTTGCGCAATGGCGACGTGGTGTCCCTGTCCTCGGCGGACAAGCCCGACGGGCTGCTGGCCCCGGTCTGGGTCGTGCCCGGCCAGGCCGAAGGCGTCATTACGCTGCCTCTTGGCTATGGACGGCGCCAGGGAGGCTCGGTCGCACAAGGACGCGGTTTCGACGCCCATGCCTTGCAGGACGTGCGAAACGGCATGTCGCTGCGCAGCGCTGCCGTGCAATTGCGGTCCACCGGGCAACGCTATGCCTTTGCCGTCACGCAACACGAGATGGGCCTGGCGGGCCGTGAGCCCGTGCGCAGCGTAAGCCTGCATGCCCGGGACGGAACTGATGCCGCCGATGCAGCCCCGCCTTCGCTGTATCCGCCGCGCCAGTATGACGGCCCGGCCTGGGGCATGACGGTGGACCTGGACGCATGCATAGGATGCAATGCCTGCGCCATTGCCTGCCAGGCCGAGAACAACATACCGTCGGTGGGCCCGGAAGAAGTCGCGCGGGGCCGGGAAATGCACTGGATGCGCATCGATGTCTACCACGACGATTCCGGCGGCCGGGCGCAATTCCAGCCCATGGCCTGCCAGCACTGCGAGAACGCTCCCTGCGAAATCGTGTGTCCGGTCGGGGCCACCATGCACGACAGCGAGGGCTTGAACGTGCAGGTGTACAACCGCTGCGTCGGCACGCGCTTCTGTTCGAACAACTGTCCTTACAAGGTCAGGCGTTTCAATTTCTTCGACTACGCCGACCATGATCCCAGCGCCGCCGCCCGCGCCAACCCGGACGTGACGGTGCGCCAGCGGGGCGTCATGGAAAAGTGCACGTATTGCGTGCAGCGCATTTCGCACGCGCGCATCGAGGCCCAGAAGCAGGGCCGGCCCCTAAGGGACGGCGATGTGGTGACCGCCTGCGAGGCGACCTGTCCGACGCAGGCCATCGTATTCGGCGACACGGCCGATCCGCACAGCCGCGTCAGCCGGGCCAAGGCCTCCGCGCGCAACTACACCGTGCTGGCCGAACTGAACACCCGCCCGCGGACCAGCTACCTGGCCCGCATCCACGACAAGGAAGCCGGCCTGGGGGAGGACGATGGCTGAGCGCGAGGAAAAAGCCGTTTCACCCGGCACCCCGGAACTGGGCGCCGGCTGGACCGCGGGCGGCGTCACCGACAAGATCGCTGGCGTGGTGCTGGGGCGCGGGGGCCCATGGACGCGCGGATGGCATGCGCACTGGCGTTGGCGCAGCGCCTTGCTGATCAGCTTTGGCGGCGTGCTGACGCTGCTGGCCGCCAGCACCTGGCTTTTCATGCGCGGCGTGGGACTGTTCGGCGTGAACATTCCCGTCGCCTGGGGTTTCGCCTTGGGCAATTTCGTCTGGTGGATAGGGATAGGCCACGCAGGCACCTTCATCTCGGCCATCCTGCTGCTGCTGCGCCAGCGGTGGCGCACGTCCATCAATCGCTATGCCGAGGCAATGACGCTTTTCGCAGCCGGCATCGCCGGGCTTTTCCCCATATTCCACCTTGGGCGGCCATGGTTCGCCTATTGGCTGCTGCCCTACCCCAACCGCATGGAGCTCTGGCCGCAATGGCGCAGTCCGCTGGTCTGGGACATATTCGCCATTTCCACCTATCTGCTGGTGTCGCTGCTGTTCTGGTACGTGGGCCTGATTCCCGATCTGGCCTCGCTGCGCGACAAGGCCGCCAGCCGGGGCAAGCGCTTGGGCTACGGCATTCTGGCCCTGGGATGGCGCGGCGACGCCCGGCATTGGCGCCATTACGAGACCGCCTATCTATTGCTGGCCGGCCTGGCCACGCCCCTGGTGGTTTCGGTGCACACCGTCGTGGCGCTGGATTTTTCCATAGGCAACACCCCCGGCTACCATTCGACCATTTTTCCGCCCTATTTCGTCGCCGGTGCGTTGTTCTCGGGGTTCGCCATGGTCATCACGCTGGCCATTCCGTTGCGCCACTACTTTCGGCTGCACGACTTCATTACGCTGCGGCACCTCGAGCTGGCCGCCAAAGTGATGCTGGCCTGCAGCCTGTTCGTCGCCTACGGCTACGCAAGCGAGATATTCACCGCCTACTACAGCGGCGACACCTACGAAATACACATGACCCAGGACCGCTTCACCGGAATGTACGCGCCGGTGTACTGGGCCTACATGTTCTGCAACGTGGTGGTGCCGCAGCTGCTGTGGTGGCGGCGGGCGCGGCGCAACGTCCCCACGCTGCTGGCCGTAAGCCTGCTGGTCAACGCCGGCATGTGGATGGAGCGCTTTGTGATAGTCGTCCAGAGCCTGCACGCGGACTATCTGCCTTCGGCCTGGGACGTCTTCCTTCCTTCGGTCTGGGACTGGGTCTTCCTGTTGTCGTCCATCGCCCTGTTCGTATGGCTGTTCCTTATGTTCATCCGCTATCTGCCCATGATCTCCATGGCCGAGATGCGGGGGCTGGTTCAGGAAACCGCTGAGGAGGCCAAGCCATGACGCCCCGTTTCTATGGTGTGGTGGGACGCTTCGAAACGCCCGACGCCCTGCTCGAAGCCATACGCTGCCTGCGCCGGCGGGACCGCCATCTGCGGCTCGAGGCCTATGCGCCTTACGCCGTGGAAGGCCTGTCCGAAGCATTGGACCTTCCCCGTGGCAAAGTGCCTCTTTTCACGCTGATCGGCGGTGTGCTGGGAGGGGCTTCGGGCTTCTTCATGCAATGGTATGCCGCCGTCGTCTCTTTCCCCGTGAACATCGGCGGACGGCCGCTGAACAGCTGGCCCATGTTCATACCCGTCACCTTCGAGATGACCATATTGGGCGCCGCGCTGGCCGCCGTGCTCGGCATGCTGGCCGTCAGCGGCCTGCCGCGCCTGCACCATCCCATTTTCGACGCGCCCTGCTTCGGCCTGGCGACACGCGACCGCTACTTCCTGTGCCTGCGTCCGCCGCCCGGCATGCCCGGCCCGGCGCCGGCAAAGCAATATCGTGAAGTGCTCGAATCGCTGGGGGCTACCGCTTCGGACGAGGTATGGACATGAGGATCTGGATCGGCCCGCTGCTGCTGACCGCGCTTGCATTGGCACTGTCCGGATGCGAGCGCAGCATGCGCGACATGTACGATCAGCCGCGTGGAAAGGCGCATGGCTCGAGCGCCCTGTTCTCCGATGGGGCCGTCTCGCGCACTCCACCCGCCGGCACGGTGATTCACGCGCGCGGAGCGCGCGCAGGCTCGTCCAGCGGCCGGCTTGGCGCCGACGCTACTGCCCGGCGCGTCCGAGACGAAGCCGCCCGGACGCAGCCCTATCCGCTCGACATGCAATTATTGAAGAGGGGCCAGGAGCGCTTCTCGATCTATTGCCTGCCCTGCCACAGCGCCGCAGGCGACGGCGACGGCCGCGTTGTGCGGCGAGGCTTTCCCTCGCCGCCCAGCTACCACAGCGACCGCTTGCGCCAAGCCACCGACCGCTATGTCTATGACGTGATCAGCCGAGGCTATGGGGTAATGCCCTCTTATGCGGATCGCATCGATCCCGCCGACCGCTGGGCCATCGTGGCCTATGTGCGCGCCCTGCAGTTGAGCCGGCACGCGCGAATGGACCGCCTGCCGCGCGACATCGCCGAAAAGGCCCGCGAGGCCTTGCCCGCCCGGCCGGCCATGCCGGAGCAAGCGCCATGACAAGAAGCCCTGCACTCCGCGCGGGTTGGGCGGGCCCTGCATTTCTCGCCGTCGCCGCCTGCGGCCTGGGCCTGCTCGTCGATCGCCGCGTCTTCTTTGCATGCTGGCTGGCGGCCTGGTGGACATGCGCCAGTGCCGTGCTGGGTTCACAGGCCAATCTCTGGCTGCATGATCTTTCCGGGGGAAGCTGGGGCGTGCCGCTGCGCCCCGTGTGGCAGAGCGTCGTCGCCGCCATGCCCATGCTGCTGGCCTTGATGCTGCCCCTGCTCGCCGCGGCATGGACCTTCTATCCGTGGAGCCAATCCGGCTGGCAGCCTGATTCCCGGCATCCGGGGTTTCAGGCGGCATGGCTGTCGCCCGCATTCGTCACTGTCCGCCTGATCGCCTATGCCGCGCTTTGGCAGCTGTTCGCGTTGCTGCCCACCCGCCGCAAGGGAGTCAGCGCAGCCGGACTCCTGATATACGCTGTAACCCTGAGCCTGGCCGCCGTCGATCTCGTCCAGTCATTGACGCCCCAGTGGCATTCGAGCGGCTTCGGGCTGCTGGCCATCGGCATGAGCATGAAGCTGGGCTTCGCGCTGGGCGTCGCCGCGGCCTTGTGCCCGGCCTCCAGGCACGCTCGCGCGGGCGCCTCGCCCATGAACCTGCCCCCGCAGCTTGGACGAGACTGGGGCAATCTGCTCTTGATGTATGTGCTGATGTGGGCTTACCTGGGGTTCGTCCAGTTCCTGATCATCTGGGCCGAGAACCTGCCCCCTGAGATTGCATGGTATGTGCCGCGCCTGCAGACCGGGTGGGTATGGCTGGCCGTGGCGCTGGTGGTGGGCGGGTTTTTCCTGCCCCTGCTTCTATTGCTGTTCCGGGCTTTCAAGCAGCATCGCCGCGCTTTGCGGATTCTGGCCCTGGCCTTGTGCGCGCTGGGCTGGCTCGAATCGGTCTGGATCACGCTGCCTTCGGTAAGGGGGCTGGGCTGGCATGCCGTCTGGATGGCCCCGCTCATCCTGGCGGCGATGGCGTTCCTGCTGTGGAGGGGAGCCGGCCTCGTCCAGGCGGCGCCACCGGCTTGCCGGAGCCCCGATGGAACCTCACCCTGCAAGGAGGACCGCTTGTGAACCGGCCGTTCGAGACCGAGACTTCCACGCGCGGCGTAGTGGCCGTACTGATCCTGCTGCTGGCCGCTGTGGCGCTGGTGCTTGCCGCGGCGGGTTCATTGATGCGCATCTGGAACCTGGGCGAAACATTCGCGCAGCGCGACGATGCCCGGCAACCCCCGCCTGGCCTGGAAGCTGCGCCCCAACGGGCGCTGCAGGCCTATGTGGCCGAAAAGCAGCGCCTGACCCAGAGCTATGCGCCGGTAGAGGGCGATACGCGCCTGGCGCAAATTCCCGTGGATGAAGCGATGCGGGCTCTGGCCGCGCCTTCCGGACGCCCCGCCGCACAGCGCGCCGCTTATCTCATGGGCCTGACTGAGGACGAACCATGAGGGCACTTCATTCTAAGCGCATGGCTTTCCACTTGGTGGGCTTATGCCTGCTGGCCTGCATCGCCGGCACAGCCCAGGCCCTGCCGCTTACCCAGTTTCGCCAGAACCTGGGCGTTCAACTGCCGCTGGACACCGTTTTCCGCGATGCTCAGGGGCGGCAGCGGCATCTGCGCGATTACTTCGGCAAGCACCCCGTCGTACTGGTGTTCGGCTACTATCATTGCCCGCGACTGTGCAGCACGGTCATGGACGGCGTGCTGCAAGGGTTGGGCGGCACCGGCCTACCCCACACCGTGCTCGGCGTGGGCATCGATCCGCGTGAAACGGCTAACGATGCCGCGCGCAAGCTCGACGCGTACCTGCGAAGCGGCGCCGACGCACGGGAACTGCATCTTCTCACCGGCCATCGGGCCGATATCAGACAACTCGCCGAGGCGGCTGGTTTCGACTATGCCTACGATCCGGAAAGCGACCAGTACAGCCACCCCGCCGGCTTCCTCATTGCAAGCCCTCAGGGCAGGATCACGCGCTATTTTTCGGGCTTGCGATTCGACCGGAAAGATGTGCGGCTTGCCTTGATCGAGGCGTCGGACGGACAGGTAGGCAGCGTCATCGAGCAGATCCAATTGCTGTGCAGCCATTACGATCCGCTGGCGGGGCGCTACACACTTGCCATCATGTCGATGATGCGGGTGGCGGGTGTGCTTACCCTGATCGCCTTGGTTGCCGGGGTGGCGGCGGCGCGGCGCCGTTCACGCAAAAAGCACGCGGCGGAAACGGCCGCCACGCGCGCAAGCGGGAGGCCTGCATGAACCAGGGCATAACCCTGCTTCCCCCGGCCGCATCGGCCGCCGCGCGAAGCACCGACAGGCTCTATCTGTTCCTGGTGGGATTCTCGAGCCTGATGGCGCTGGCAATCGTCGCGGTCATGGTCTGGTTCTGCTATCGCTACCGCAAGGGCTCCAGGGCCGATCGCAGCAACGCCCCGACTCATGGACGCGGCCTGGAAGCCGCCTGGACGATCGCGCCTTTCCTGGTCTTCATGTACCTGTTTGCCTGGGCGGCGCATGACTACTCACGGCAGTTCCAGGCGCCCGGCGACGCCTTGCGGGTATTCGTTCTTGCCAAGCAGTGGATGTGGAAGGCAGAGCACTCCAACGGACGGCGCGAGATCAATGAACTGCACGTTCCCATCAATACGCCGATCAAGCTGGTGCTTGCCTCCCAGGACGTGATCCACAGCTTCTTCGTGCCGGCCCTGCGCAACAAGCGCGACGTGGTGCCGGGACGCTACACCGTCATGTGGTTCCAGGCCGACCGGACCGGCGAATACATGCTGTTGTGCGCGGAGTACTGCGGCACGAATCACGCAGAAATGAAGGGCCGCATCATCGCCATGGAACCCCAGGACTACGCCCGCTGGCTGGACGGCGGCGCCGACCACCCAGGCCTGGCCGAACGCGGCTACGCGATTTTCCGCAGGAATGGATGCATGGGATGCCACGCGGCGGCATCGTCGGTGCACGCGCCCGAACTGTCGGGGCTGCTGGGCCGCCGCGTGCACCTGGCCGACGGCAGCGTCGTGGTAGCCGACGAGACCTATGTGCGCGACTCGATGGTCGAGCCGCAAAAAGCAATCGTCGCCGGCTACGACGCCATCATGCCCTCGTTCAAGGATCAGCTCGACGAAGAAGAAATCATGGCGGTCATTGAATACATACGGTCGCTCGACACCGGCCGGCTCATGGGAGAACGTCCATGAACATCGGCCGCCCCGCCCCGCCCCGCGCTATGCCGGATGGGTCTTCATCCAGCTACCTGCATGACGGCTACACACTGTGGTCGTGGCTGACCAGCCGCGACCACAAGCGCATCGCCATCCTGTATGCGCTTTCCATTACCGCCTTCTTCTTCATTGGCGCGGTTGCCGCCGCGCTGATGCGGCTCGAGCTCGTTACGCCCGCAGCCGACTTCGTCGACGCCGACACCTATAACCGGCTGTTCACGGCTCATGGCGTCATCATGGTGTGGATGTTCCTGATCCCGTCCATTCCGTCCGTGTTCGGAAACTTCGTCCTGCCGCTGATGATAGGAGCACGCGACCTGGCCTTCCCGCGCCTGAACCTGCTCAGCTGGTACCTGTATGCCTTTGGCGGCCTGTTTACCATCGCAGCGCTGATGCTGGGCGGCGTGGACACCGGCTGGACGTTCTACACCCCCTACTCGTCGGTGTTCTCCAACACCCACGTCATCCTTACCCTGGCCGGCGTGCTGATAGTGGGCTTCTCGTCGATTCTCACCGGACTGAACTTCATCGTCACGGTGCATACGCTGCGCGCGCCCGGCATGGGCTGGATGCGCATGCCCCTGTTTGTCTGGGCCATATACGCCACGAGCGTCATCCTGGTGCTGGCCACGCCCGTGCTGGCGATTACCCTGCTGCTGCTTGCCGCGGAGCGTGTGCTGCATATCGGCCTGTTCAACCCCGCCTTGGGAGGAGACCCATTACTGTTCCAGCATCTGTTCTGGTTCTACTCCCATCCGGCGGTCTACATCATGGTGCTGCCCGCCATGGGCGTGGCCAGCGAGATCATTCCCTGCTTCGCGCGCCGGCCGGTATTCGGCTATCGCTTCATGGCCTTCGCCATCATTGGCATCGCGGTCATCAGCTTTCTGGTGTGGGGGCACCATATGTTCGTCAGCGGCCAGTTGGTATATGCCAGCATGGTGTTCTCGGTGCTGAGCTTCACGGTGGCCGTACCGTCGGCCATCAAGGTGTTCAACTGGACGGCCACCCTTTACAAGGGGGCCATCACCTTTTCGGCGCCCATGCTGTATGCCCTGGGCTTCGTGGTGCTGTTTCTTCAGGGCGGGCTGACCGGCCTGTTCCTGGCCTCGCTGGCGGTGGATGTCCACGTTACCGACACCTACTTCGTGGTGGCGCACTTCCATTACATCATGGTGGGCGGCGCCGTCATGGCCTACCTGGGCGCCGTACACTACTGGTGGCCCAAGATCACCGGACGCCTTTATTCCGAAGCCTGGGCCCGGACAGCCGCGCTCATCATCTTTGCCGGCTTCAACCTGACCTTCTTCCCCCAATACCTGCTGGGCTACGAAGGCATGCCGCGTCGCTACCACAGTTATCCCGACCACTTCCAGGCTCTGAACGTCCTGTCCTCCGGCGGTGCGGCCCTGCTCGCCCTGGGTTATCTGCTGCCGGTTGCCTACCTGCTGTGGTCCTTGCGGCGTGGTGCCCGCGCCCCATCCAACCCCTGGCGTGCAAGCGGCCTGGAATGGACTACGCCCTCGCCGCCGCCCCAGCACAATTTCGATCGGCCGCCAGACGGTTCGAAGCCTCCGTATGACTATCCGCCCATCGGGAGCACACAGGAATGAACACCGCCTCCGGCCACGTCGACACCATCGAAGATGCGCGCGCACGCCTGGGAATGTGGGTTTTCCTCGCATCCGAAATCATGTTCTTCGGTCCGGTGTTTCTCGCCTACCTGTATGGACGGCATGCCTGGCCCGAAGCATTCGAAGCCGCCAGCCGCAGTACCGATTTCTGGCTTGGAACCATCAACACCGCCGTGTTGCTGAGCAGCAGCCTGTTTGTCGCCATCGCCTTGCTGCTGGCCCAGCGCGGCGACCTTCGCCCGGCGCGGCGCTCGCTCGATGTGGTTGTGCTGCTGGGTGCTGTGTTTCTGCTGATCAAGGGTTGGGAATACCGCCAGGACTGGCTGCAAGGCCTTGTTCCCGGCCGGGCGGGATTTCATGTCGAACACGCCGCAAACCAGGCCGCCGCGCAGCTTTTTTACTTCATCTATTTCTTCGCCACGCTGCTTCACGCCGTGCACATGGCCATCGGAATCGGCCTGATGCTGTACTGCCGCGGAAAGCTCGCCGGCCCGAAGGGACGCAACAGCGTGCGCCGCCTGGAGATATGCGGCCTGTACTGGCACTTCGTAGATATCGTCTGGATATTCCTGTTTCCCGCACTCTATCTCGCGGGGAGGGCATCATGAAGACGCTCATTCTTACCTGGTTCGCCCTCATGGTCCTGCTGTGCATCACGGCATTTGGCTCCCTGCTGCCGCTGGGGCCGGCGAACGCCATTCTGAACGCGGCCATCGCAGTGGCCAAGGCCGTGCTGGTTGCCATGTTCTTCATGCACCTGCGCCACGGCATCGCCCTGATACGCATCGCCGCCGTGGTGGCATTGGTCATGCTGAGCCTATTATTCATCCTGAGCGGCGCCGATTTCCTTACGCGCCATATACAGCACAGCGCATGGCAAGGCCGGGGGAGCGACTTATCCACCGAATCTGTGCGCAAGCCTGTGAATAATTATTGAACGACTCCGTGCAAGCCTTGCGGAGCTTGACGTTGACGATATTGGCTGAACATCGCCCTAACGAGAGCAGGCCAGGGCGATATGCGCCAGCGCCTCTTCCACCCGATCGATCAGGATCAGGCACAGGTCTCCCGGCCGCAGGCGGGCGAGCGCGGTGTCGATGGCAAGGAATTCTCCGTTGATCTCGTCGATATGCCGGGTACGTTCGGCTCCGGCCAAGCCCCGGCGCAGCAAGGCAATGACCTCGCCGTCCTTGCGGCCGCGCTGGCAGGCGTCCTGATAAAGAACAGCTTCATCGAACGCCTGGCCCAGAATTTCCGTCTGCCGGCGGATATCCTCGTCGCGCCGGTCGCCCGGCGCGCTAATGACAACGGAGCGGCGTACCGCCGGCATCGCCTCGACCGCCCGCACCAACGCCCCGATGGCATCCGGATTGTGGCCATAGTCGACGATCAGGGTAGCGCCCTTGTACTCGAACACATTGAAACGTCCTGGCGCGGTCGCGGCGTCGCTGATGAAACCCTCCAGAGCCTGCTCGATGACTTCCCAGGACAGACCCAGCGCCCAGCCGGCGGCCATGGCGGCCATGGCGTTGTCGACCTGGAAACTGATGAGGCCGCCATGAGTCAGCGGAATCCGGCTGAATGGGATGGCGTGCTTCCGACCGCCTTCCTGGCAGATCACAGCGCCCGATTCGGCATACACGACGCGCCGGTTCTGGGCGCGATGCGTGGCCAGAACCGGATTGGATTTATCGCGCGCGAAGAAGATGACGTCGCCGGGACAGTGGCTGGCCATGGCGGCAACCACCGGGTCGGCCGCATTGAGCACAGCGGTGCCGCCCGGTGCTACGTTCTCGACAATGACGCGCTTGACCACGGCCAGTTCATTGACCGTGGTGATGTAGTTCAGGCCAAGGTGGTCGCCCTGGCCAATGTTGGTCACGACGGCCACATCGCACATGTCGAACCCGAGTCCCTCGCGCAGCACGCCGCCGCGCGCCGTCTCCAGCACGGCCGCGTCCACGTCCGGATGCATCAGCACATTGCGGGCGCTGCGCGGGCCCGAACAGTCTCCGGTGTCGATGCGACTGCCCTGCACGTAGATGCCATCGGTGCTGGTCAGGCCCACGCGCCTGCCGCCGGCCTCGAGGATGCGGGCGATCAGGCGGCTGGTCGTGGTCTTGCCGTTGGTGCCGGCGATGGCGACGAGCGGGATGCGGCCATTGTCGGGCGCACCGTCGGGGCCGCTGCGGAACATCATGTCGATAATGGCCTCGCCCACCGCCCTGCCCTTGCCGAAGGAAGGATCGAGATGCATGCGCAGGCCCGGCGCCGCATTGACCTCGACGATGCCGCCCTGCCCGTCCAGCGGGCGCAGGATTGTTTCACACACCACGTCGATACCCGCGATATCCAGGCCTACCGTCTGGGCTGCGGCGATGGCGGCTGCCGCCAGCTCGGGGTGCACGTCGTCGGTCACGTCGGTGGCGGTACCGCCCGTGGACAGATTGGCATTGTCGCGCAACACGACTCGCGCGCCCAGCTGCGGCACAGAGTCGGCGCTATAGCCTTGTTCGGCCAGCCGCCCTTGGGCGACCTCGTCGAATCGGATCTTGGTCAGTGAGGTGGAATGCCCGTCGGAGCGACGCGGGTCGCTGTTGACGATCTCAACCAGCTGGCGGACCGTATGCGTGCCATCACCCACGATCGTCGGCGGATCGCGCCGGGCGGCCGCAACCAGTTTGTTGTTCACGACCAGAAGGCGCCAGTCGTGACCGGGCAGGTATTGCTCGACGAGTACCTCGTCAAAAAGGCCGGCGGCGTGCCTGTATGCCTGGCGCACCCGCTCTTCACTGCCCAGGTTCACCGAGATGCCCTTGCCCTGGTTGCCATTCTGCGGCTTGACGACGACCGGCATGCCGACCTCTTGCGCCGCTCGCCAGGCATCGTCCTCGTCTTCAACCGGCCGGCCCGCCGGCACCGGCACGCCGGCCGCGCGCAGCAGGTTCTTGGTCAGCTCTTTGTCCTGGGCAATGGCTTCGGCTATGGCGCTGGTAAAGCTGGTTTCCGCGGCCTGGATGCGCTTTTGCCTGCTGCCCCAGCCGAACTGCACCAGGCTGCCCTGCGTAAGACGGCGGACCGGAATGCCGCGCGCCATCGCCGCCGAAACGATGGAAGCGGTGGAAGGACCGAGCCGAATGTCTTCATCGAGCTCGCGCAGCTCTTCGAGAGCGCCGGCGAGGTCGAAAGGCGTGTCGTCCAGCGCCGCCTGGCACAGCTTGCGGGCGTGCTCGAACGCCAGCCGCCCGACCTGCTCTTCGGTGTACTCCACGATCACCTGATAGACGCCTTCCTCGACGGTCCGGGCCGTTCGGCTGAAGCTGACGGGACAGCCGGCCTGGGCCTGCAGGCCCAGCGCAGCGAACTCCAAAACGTGCGCCAGAGAAACGGGGTCGAGCGCGGCGTGGGGCACAAGATGCCCCACATCGGGAAAACGTTCGCGCAAACGGGCCTCGAAGCCGGGAAGCCGCTCGATGGAGCACTCGGCGTCCCGGCAGGTGACGACGGCCTGGATGGCGGTGCGCCGGCTCCACAGATTGGGGCCGCGCAGCGCGCGGATATGGGAAACGTCCATGACGCCTAGTCCTCTATCCCGTTTTTCTGGTCAATGTTGTCAAAGGGCTTGTCAAACGTGGGCGACGGCCGGCTCGGGCAGTTCAAGGCCATAGGTCTTGACCGCGGTGCCGATTACTTCCTGCGTCAGGCCAAGTGCCCAGCCCGCGGCCACCGCAGCCAGCACGGCGGCGATGTCCCCTGGTCGCCCGGGCCGGCCGATCAGCGGCACGTCGTCCACGAGGCACAAGCTGCTTTCCCGCCTGCCGGTGGACAGCGCAATGCACCCGCCGGCAAGAAACACGCCGTGCCCGCCGCTTTCAAGGTGAGCCTCCAGCGTGGCGTTGCGCCGGTCGAGTGCGAAGAAGATCACCTTGCCGTCGCACAGCCCGGCCAGCCCGGCAACCCGCTCGTCTTCGGCATTGAGCACGGCATGGCCCGAGGGAAGCACGACGTCGACCTGGCTGCGGTAGATGGCGCGCGGGGTCGTATAGTATTCGCTGCCGTCAGGCTGGACATCCCAGCGCGACAGGTCCTCGGCCTGCGGCAGAATATTGGTGACGACGCCCACTGAACAGCGGTCGTAGGCAAGGCCTTCGCCCAATATCAGTTCGGCGCTGCTTTCGATAACGGCTGCCTCGACAGCTCGGTTGAGCAGAAGGCGACGGCCATCCGCCCAATTGACCGCGCCGCCATCATGCACCTGCCGGCGGCCGAGAAACAATCCGTCGGCGCAGGCCAGGCCGGCATGCCGGCCGGCCAGATACAGCATATGTGCGACCAGGCGGGCCACTGGGGTGCGCCCTTCGGTGCCGCTGACGCCGACCAGCGGTATGCGGCCGCTTTCATGCGGCGCGAAAAGATTGGCCACGATCGCCTCGCCCACCGGCCGCGTCTTGCCTTCGCCCGGCTTGATGTGCATGAGCAGGCCGGGGCCGGCGTTGACCTCCACAATGGCCCCGCCCTGGCCAGACAGCGGCTTGCCGATGTCGTCGCAAACCAGGTCGATGCCGGCGATGTCCAGGCCCACGACGCGTGCCGCCAGCGCGGCGGCTTCCGCGGTATCCGGATGGACCTCGTCCGTGCAATCGAAAGCGTGGTTGGCATTGCGCTGTATCAGCACCACCCTGCCCCGGGCCGGCACGGAATCTGCATGCAAGCCCTGGCGTTCGAGCTCGATGCCCGCGGCGGTGTCTATGCGGACGACGGACAAGGGATGCAGTTCGGTCAGTCCGCGCCGCGGATCGCTATTGATCTGCCTGTCGATCAGGGCCTGGACAGTGTGCCGCCCATCGCCGGTAACCGTGATGAAGTCGCTGCGATTGGCGGCGACCAATCGGCCTCCGACGATCAGCAAGCGATGCTCGGTGCCCGAAATAGAGCGCTCCACCAATACGCCGGAGCCTTCTTCAACGGCGATGGCATAGGCCCTGGCTACTTCTTCCTCGCCTTTCAGGTCGATGAACACGCCGCGCCCATGGTTGCCGTCGACAGGCTTGACCACCACCGGAAAGCCGATGTCATGGGCCGCCTCGATAGCATCTGTTGCGCTGTTTACCTCGCGGCCCTCGGGCACCGGCACGCCGAGCGCGCCGATGAGCTCCTTGGTCAGGTTCTTGTCGCGGGAAATGGCTTCGGCGATGGCGCTGGTGTGGTCGGTTTCAGCCGTCCAGATCCGGCGCATGGCCGAACCATGCCCCAATTGCACGAGGTTGCCGTCTTCAAGCAGGCGGATGTGGGGAATCGCGCGCTCTTCGGCGGCGGCAACGATTGCCGCCGTCGACGGACCCAGGTATTTGCGGTCCACCATGCGGCGCAGGGGCTTCAACGCATCGGAAAGGCTGAACGGTTCGTCATGGATGGCGGCCAGCAGCACTTCCCGGCCGGTGGCCAGGGCCAGTCGGCAGCATTCGTCGTGGAAATTGCTGACCACCATCTTGTAGACGCCCCGCTCGGTGGTTTCGCGCGTACGGCCGAAGCCGTCGGGCAAGCCGGCCAGCGCCATCAGCTCGATGACAATGTGCTCGAGAATATGCCCGGCCCAGGTGCCTTCGCGAACGCGTCTCAGAAAGCCGCCCCGCTCGTCGTAGTTGCAGCGATGCTCGATCAGCGAAGGCATCCATGCCGACAGCCGCTCGTAGAGCCCGGGGATGCGATTGGACGGGAAATCTTCCAGTTCACCAATGTCGATCCAGGTTTCGATCGAAGGCGGATAGGTCCAGATGCTGGGACCGCGCAGCGAAATCGTGTTTCGAAAAACAACGTCGAACTTCTTCATGTTGGCTGGATCCGATGACCCCTGAAACCTGTGTATGGTGCGGGTTTGCACATTATCTGCGCTTTTTTCACCAAGCAGATATCGAGTGAAAAGAAAAAATTGATACTTTTTATTACAAAAAACAGATCCTACAAAAAACGGTCGAGCAGCTTCCTGCTGTGGCGGTCTAGCCCGGCCATGTCGCGCACCAGGAAATTGAGGCCATGGGCGTCGGCGATCAACAGCCGCGTGCGGCTCAGGCGACGGATGTCCTCTTCGCCCTTCAGCCTCAGCTCGGCCGGGCCACGATCGGTCAGCACCCGCCAGGTGCTGGGGCAGACAAAGCTCGACACCTCGAGGATGCGTTCAATGGCGGGCATGAACTCGCGGGATGCCAATTCCTCCTCGACCAGCACACGAACAGGCTCGGGCAGGCCGGACAGCTGTTGCGCCCATCCCACCTCGTGCCCCTCGGCGCTGACCAGGGAAATGCCTTCGTCCGGCGCGGCAATGGGAAACGAACGCACCGGTATGACGCCGACATGGCGCTCGCCGCTCGAGGTCGTCAGGATGAGCCGGCCGAAGGCATCGCGCCGCAAGTCAAAAGAATCAGCCGTCATGATCGTATCGGCGCCGGTCCGGCAGGCATCGAACCCGCTGAGCCGTCTCCGCTCTCGTCTGCATCGTCATCTTCGTCCTGGGCCGTACGCGCCTGCGCCATGAAGAGGTTGTAATAGTGCCCTTGCGCGGCCATCAGGCTGTCGTGGCCGCCGATCTCGACGACCCGGCCGCGGTCCATGACCACCAGCCTGTCCGCCTTGCGCAGCGTCGAAAGGCGGTGGGCGATGGCGATGGTGGTGCGCCCCTTTACCAGATTGTCCAGCGCCCTCTGGATCTCGTTCTCGGTCTCGGTGTCGACGGCCGAGGTCGCCTCGTCCAGAATCAGTATCCGCGGATCGATCAGCAGCGCCCGGGCGATTGAAATGCGCTGGCGCTCTCCGCCCGACAAGCCCTGGCCCCGCTCCCCGACCAGAGAGTCGTAGCCCAGCGGCAGGCGCAGGATGAATTCATGCGCATGGGCAGCGCGTGCCGCGGCGATGATCTCGGCCCGCGTGGCCTCGGGCTTGCCGTAGGCGATGTTGTCGGCGACGGTTCCAAAAAACAGGAACGGGTCCTGCAGCACCAGGCCGATGTGCCGGCGATATTCAGCGACCGGCACCGAGCGCACGTCGACGCCATCGATCAGTACCTTCCCTTCGCTCGCATCGTAGAAGCGGCAGATCAGATTGACCAGGGTCGACTTGCCTGATCCCGAATGTCCCACCAGGCCGATCATCTCCCCTGGCTGCACGGCCAGGCTCACATCTTTGATGACGGAACGGGTGCCATAGCGGAAATTCGTCCGCTGCAACTCGATGCGGCCCACGACCTTCTCCAGGTGCACCGGCTTGGCCGGTTCGGGCACGCTGGAGACGTGGTCAAGGATGTCGAAGATGCGCTTGGTCGAGGAGGCCGCCCGCTGCGTCGCCGACACAATGCGGCTCATGGAATCCAGGCGCGTATAGAAGCGGCCTATATAGGCAAGGAAGGCGGTCAGCACCCCTACGGAAGATTCGCCGCGGGCAATCTGCCAGATGCCGAATACCCAGACGACGAGCAGGCCCATCTCGGTCAACAGGGTCACCGTCGGCGTGAACAACGACCAAGTGCGGTTCAGCTTGTCGTTCATCGCCAGGTTGTGCTCGTTCGCCGCGCGAAAACGTTCGGCCTCGCGCTTTTCCTGGGCAAAGGCCTTGACCACGCGTATGCCCGGTATGGTGTCGGCCAATACATTGGTCACTTCGGCCCAGACGCGGTCGATCTTCTCGAAACCCGTACGCAGCCGCTCGCGCACCAGGTGGATCAGCCAGGCAATAATGGGCAGCGGCAAAAGCGTGACCAGGGCCAGCCACGGATTGATCGAGAACAATATCACCGAGGTCATGGCGATCATGAGCACATCGGTGGCGAAATTGAGCAGGTCGAGCGACAGGAAAATATTGATCCGGTCGGTTTCATTGCCCAGGCGCGCCATCAGGTCTCCGGTGCGCTTGCCCCCGAAGTATTGAAGCGACAGGCCCAGCAGGTGCTCATAGGTACAGGTGCGCAAGTCGCGGCCGATACGCTCGGAAACGGCCGCCAGGACATAGGTTCGCAGCCAGCCAAGCACCCAGGCAAGTACCGCCGCGCCCAGCAGGCCGCCCAGATACATGCCAACCAGCCGCCAATCGATGGGCACGCCGTTCTGAAAGGGAATCAACACCCGGTCCATCAGCGGCATGGTCAGGTAAGGTGGCACCAGCGTCGCGGCGGTCGACCCCAGCGTCAGCGCGAACCCCGCAAGCAGCCTGCCCCGATAGGGTCGTGCGAAACGCCAGAGACGCAACAGCGTCAAGGTCGAAGGCGCTTCTTCGGCTGCGCCCGCGCACGCGGGGCATTCGTCCTGGGCCGGCGGCAGCGGCGCCTGGCACCGGGGGCAGGCCTCTTGGGTCGATCGTTGCCCATCGGCCGCGGTTTCATTGCCCAGGCCCTCGCGGCATGCGTTGAATTCGGCGATGACGCCCAGCGCCGCGCTATTGCGTTGCAGCGTGTAGCGCCAGCAGGCAAGCCGCCGCTCGGCATCGAACAGTTCCAGCCGGCCGACGCCGGCATGGTCGAGGTGCTCCAGGCGCAGTCCCTGCTGCAGCGGCCAGCTTTGCCACGATGCGCTGCGCAGATCGAGGGCCAGCAGACGGCGGTCGGTAACGGCGATGAGCCCGTCGGCAAAGTGCAAACGCTCGTCGAGGTCGGTTTCCAGGCAGGCCCGCAGCCGTTCGCCGGGCAGCAAGGCAGAGGCCAGTTGGGCGGCAAAGCGCGGCGACGCGGCGGACGCAGGGACGCCGGCGGTATCCGTCGAAAGCGGTGCAGCGGTCATCACGCGAAAGTCACCTAAGTATCCCTGGGCCCGTGGGGCAGTCGGGCGCAAAGCGGCCCATACGACGTGCATGGACACACAATCTTCGCACGGCGAGGTAGATTACGCCGATTTCGGGACTTTGGGAGGAAAGCCGCCCCTCTGTGGGGCCGGAGCAACACAAACACAGCGTGCCTGGGCGAACTCTGAAACCCGGGGCGACGCCCTGAAGGACCTGGGCTTCGAAGCCTTAGGGCACCATCGCGTAAGCCACGACCTCGAGCTTCATGCCCGGCACCACCAGTGCCGCCACGCCCACGCTTGCGCGGTTGGGATAAGGCGCGCAGAAGAACTCGCGATACACCGCATCGATGACGGGCATGTCGGCCACGTCGGTCATGTAGATCAGCACCTGGGTCACATCGTCGAGCGTGCCGCCCGCGGCCTGCACGGCCCGCTGCAGATTGCCGAAGGTCTGGCGGGCCTGTTGCTCGACAGGCCCCGTATCGATACTTCCGTCCGGCCGCACCGGGCCATGGACAGTGAACAGCATGTTGCCGCTGGCCTTGGTGGCCCAGGAAAACGGCTGGTCAAGGGATGGCAACCCGACGTCGACTACTTGCCTCATCATGTTCTCCGAACAGGGGTGAATGAAAGCGATGAAAACAGTGCCCAGGTGGCGTCGCCCAACCGTGTGCCGGGGCGGGCCAGATCGAGAATGACGTCGAAGTGATTGCGGCCGGGCGCTTCGAGGCAGGGCTGATGCTGGGCGCCCACCTCTTTCAGTGCCTTGGCGAACTCCCTGCCCTGGCGTTTGAATTCAGAGGTTTCGATTTCGCCCCAGCAGACGACGGTGGGCGGAAACCCTTCAAGACAAAGCAATTGAGGGCTGACCGCAAGCGCGCCGGCCGGATCGAGCGACAAGGCCTCATTGATGCTGGTGCCGACAAGCGGCTGCAAATCGTAGATTCCGGAAACCAGCACGGCGGCCGCCGGCACGCCATTGGGCAGGTCGGTTGTGCCGTTCCAGCCGCGCAGGCAACACATGGCGGCCAGGTGGGCGCCCGCCGAGCTGCCTGCAACGACGATGCGTTGCGGATCGAAACCCAGCTCTTTGGCATGCCGATGCAGCCAGCGCAAGGCGCGGCGGCACTCAAGCGCGATGTCATGCACCGATGCTTGCGGCGCCAGCGTGTAGTCGATAGCCGCAAATGCCGCGCCGGCCCCGGTACAGTCGGGCGCGGCGAACAAAGAGCTGGCCCTGGAAAGCTCTTGCCAGTAGCCGCCATGGATGAACAGCAGCAGCGGCGGAGGTTGCCCCGTGTGTGTGGGTGCGGGCAGGAACAGATCGAGCCGATGCGCCGCGCCGTCGCCATAAGAAAGCTCGAGATGCCTTGTCGCGCCTTGCCGCGCGGCAGCACTGCGCCACGCGTACTCGTCCAAGTGGGGCGCATAGTTTCCGCCTATGCACGAACTGGGCGAATACTCGCGCTCACGCTCTTCGAGAGGCAGCGTACCGCCTGAAGCCGGCCTCATAGCGCGGTTCGGACTGTCCATATTTCGGGGAACAGCACGATGTCCAGCATCTTCTTGAGATAGCTGACGCCCCCCGTTCCGCCGGTGCCCCGCTTGAAGCCGATGATGCGCTCGACCGTGGTGACATGGCGGAAGCGCCAGAGGCGGAAGGCGTCTTCGATGTCGGCGAGCTTTTCGCCAAGCTGGTAAAGATCCCAGTAGGCATGCGGCTCGCGATAGATCGCCAGCCAGGCCGCCTCGACTTCGGGGCTGGCGGCATAGGGCTGCGTCCAGTCGCGCTCGAGGTGGTCGGCAGGAATGGAAAGCCCGTGCCGCGCAAGCATCCGCAGCGATTCGTCGTACAGCGAGGGCGCGCGGTATGCCTGCTCGACCCGGGCGAGCAGATCGGGCCGGTGCGCATGCGGCTTGAGCATGGCCGCATTCTTGTTGCCCAGGGCGAACTCGATGCAACGATACTGCGCGCTCTGGAAACCGCTGGAACTGGCCAGATAGGGCCGCATGGCCGAATATTCGGGCGGGGTCATCGTGGACAGCACCGTCCAGGCGCTGACCAGTTGCTCCATGATGCGCGAAACGCGCGCCAGCATCTTGAAGCTGTCGGCGTATTGGTCTGCCGCCACGGCCTTCGTGGCGGCGGCCAGCTCGTGCAGCATCAGCTTCATCCATAGCTCGCTGGTCTGGTGCTGGATGATGAACAGCATTTCATCGTGAGCGGGCGAAAGCGGATGCTGGGCGCCCAGTACTTCATCGAGGTGCAGGTAGTCGCCATAGCTCATCGACTGGCTGAAATCGAGCTGCGCCTTTTCTTCGGCCACGATGCGCTCTGTCTCGCCGGCCCCCTCGCCGGCGGAAGTTCGTGAAGTATTCATTTGTCTTCCTCCAGTATGGTAATGATGGCATCGGCCACGTATTGGACATTGTCGCGCGACAGGCCCGACATGCACATGCGGCCTGATTTGACCAGATATACGCCATGCTGTTCACGCAGCCCGTCGACCTGCGCCTCGGTAAGGCCTGTGTAGCTGAACATGCCGCGCTGGCTCAACAGGAATCCGAAGTCGCGCCGTTCGCCGAAATGGGCATGCAAGGCCTGGTGCAGCCGCGCACGCATGTCCTTGATGCGTGCGCGCATGTCCGCCAGATCGGCGTCCCAGCTGGCGGCCAGCTCGGGCGACTGCAATACATGCTGGACAAGGCGCGCGCCCTGCGCGGGGGGCGACGAATAATTGCGGCGCACCGTGGCCTTAAGTTGGCCCAGCACATTATCGGCCGTGGCCGGATCCGTACACACCACGCTCAGGCTGCCCACACGCTCGCCGTACAGCGAAAAATTCTTGGAGAAGGAATTGGCGACGAAGGCCTGGGCGCCAGCGTCGACCAGCGCCCGCACCGCCCAGGCGTCTTCGTCGAGACCGTCGCCAAAGCCCTGGTAAGCCATGTCCACGAAGGGAATCAGGCCGCGCTCGACGATGACGGGAATCAAGGCGCCCCACTGCTGGCGCGACAGGTCGAGGCCGGTTGGGTTGTGGCAACTGGCATGCAGCAGCACCACGCTGCCCGAAGGCAGGCCGCGTATCGTCTCCAGCATCCGGTCGAAACACAGGGTTCCGCTAGAGGCATCGTAGTAGGGATAGCCATGCGTGCGGAAGCCCGCGCCCTCGAATATGGCCAGGTGGTTATCCCAGGTGGGATCGCTGATCCACACTTCGGCCTGGGGGAAATAACGCTTGATGAAATCGGCCCCCACCTTCAGCGCGCCCGAGCCGCCGGGAGTCTGCACGGTGGCAATGCGCCCCGCACGCACAGCCTCGTGCCCGGCGCCGAACACCAGGTTCTGTACCAACTGGCGATAGGTAGCCAGGCCCTCCATCGGAAGATAGCCACAGGGCTCCACGTTCGCGGCCAGGAATTGAGCCGCCTGACGCACCGAGTCCAGTACGGGCAGGCGCCCGGCCTCGTCAAAATACAGGCCGATGCTGAGACTGACTTTCTCGGGGCGCGCATCGCGCTGGAATGACTCCATCAGCGACAGGATGGGGTCGCCCGGATAGGCGGGCACATGGGTGAACAGGGACATGGTCTGGAACTTTATCGTCAAATGGCATTAAATTTATGCAAACAAGTTTATATATTCAAGCGAGTTGTACCAAGGCGTTTTTTCATCAAGCATAATTTGGTCCATAATCAACCAGGTAAAGGAATATTTATGCAAACCGATCTGGACGAAATCGACTACAGGCTGCTGGAAGAACTGCAGCGAAACGCCAGGCTCACCACCGGCGAACTGGCGCAAAGGGTGGGCATATCGCAGTCGCCCTGCTGGCGCCGGATCCGGCGCATGGAAGAATCGGGGCTGATCTCGGGCTATCATGCGCGGCTCGACCGCCGCGGCCTCGGCTACGGGGTCGTGGCCTTCGTCAGCATCAGCGTCGATTTCCAGAATGAAGCGCGCTCTGTGGAATTTGCCGAGGCGGTGCGCGCCATCCCCGAAGTCGTGATGTTCCATGGCATAGCGGGCGCGGCCGACTTCCTGCTGATGGTGGTTGCCCGAGACCTCGACAGCTATTCCGAACTGCTGCAGCGCAAATTGCATCGGCTGCCCGGCGTCCGGCAGGCCCACACCAGTTTTTCGCTGCAGGAATTCAAGGGCCTGGACGAGCTTCCGATTCCGGCGGCGACGCGATAGGGGTTTCCTCTATTGCTGTCCGGCAAGCTCGCTCTTAGACTTGATCAAAAATCACTTTTTTAACTTGCCTGCCAGCATCCATTTCCCAGAGCCCAATTGAAAAATCCCGACGCCTCCCGTACAAGCGATCCGCTCGAGGCCTTTCAACCCATCGTCCGGCAATCCGTCAATGAAGCGGTGTACCAGGCCCTGAGCAACAAGCTCATGCATGGCGAATATCGCGCGGGCCAGGTGCTTGGAATCCAGTATCTGGCCGACGCCCTGGGCACCAGCACCATGCCCGTGCGCGAGGCCCTGCGGCGCCTGGTGGCGCAGCAAGGCCTCGAGCCCCTGCCCAACGGCACCACGCGCGTGCCGCTCATCACCGAAGCGCGCCTGCACGACATACGCCGCGCCCGCGTGCTGATAGAAGGCATGGTCACCGAATGGGCCGGCCCCCACCTTGGCCCAAAGGCGCTGGCCCAGCTTGAACAGCTGGCGCGTGAAATCACCCAGGCGCGCCGCACGCCCAAAGGCATTGCCAGCAGTCTCGAAAAGAACCGCCTCTTTCATTTCACCATCTATGGCGCAGCGCAGTCGCCCGTCATGCTTGCCCTGATCGAAAGCCTGTGGCTGCAGTCGGGCGCCTACCTGCGTGAAACCCGCGAACTGCTGCACACGAAAGAACAGCCGGCCGACCAGTTGCATGAATCCACGGTAAAAGCGCTGCGCGCCGGCGATTTTGGCAAGGCGCGCCAATACATCCAGGAAGACGTCTCCTGGGTGTTCGACCGCCTTGACCTGGCCAATTGAATCTTCCGATCAATCATCAAGTTCATTACCCCATGCTTACAAAACATCGCTCCAAAATGGTTACCGAGGGTGCCACCCGCACGCCTCACCGCGCCTTTCTTCGCGCCACCGGCCTAGACGATGACGACCTGGCCAAGTCCATGGTGGCCATCATCGGCACCGCCGGCGACAACACGCCCTGTTCCAAATCGCTGGGCCCCCAGGCCGACAGCGCGCGGCTGGGGGTTGCCGAGGGCGGCGGCGTACCCGTCATGATGAACACCATTTCCGTGTCCGACGGCACGTCGATGAACCACGACGGCATGCGCATGAGCCTGATCTCGCGCGAGCTGATCGCCGACAGCATGGAAGTGGCGGTGCGCGGCCATGCATACGACGCATTGATAGGCCTGGGCGGCTGCGACAAGACGCTGCCCGGCACCATGATGGCCATGGTCCGCCTCAACGTGCCTTCGGTCTTCATCTACGGCGGCTCCATGCTGCCCGGCTACTCGCCCGACGGCACCGAAAACACCGTGCTCACCGCCATCGAAGGCGTGGGCCGCTACCAGACCGGCGCCATTTCGCTGGAGCAGTTGCACGGCATCGAGCATACATGCGCCATGACGGTGGGCTCTTGCCCGGGCCAGTTCACCGCCAACACCATGGGCATGGTGGCAGAGGCCCTG
This sequence comes from Pusillimonas noertemannii, assembly GCF_003096595.1. Classification (GTDB taxonomy): domain Bacteria; phylum Pseudomonadota; class Gammaproteobacteria; order Burkholderiales; family Burkholderiaceae_B; genus Pusillimonas; species Pusillimonas noertemannii. Next base: position 259,205 of record NZ_QEKO01000004.1, read on the forward strand.
GGCCTGTCGTTCCTGGGCTCTTCGACCATGCCGGCGGTGTACAGCCAGCGCCACGCGCTGGCCCGCCGCGCCGGGCGCCGCGTCATGGAGATCCTGGCCAAGGGCGGGCCCCTGCCGCGCGACCTCATCACCCGCAAAAGCCTCGAGAATGCCGCCGCCGCGGTGGCCGCCACGGGCGGCTCCACCAATGTGGCCCTGCACATTCCCGCCATCGCCCACGAGGCGGGCATCCGCTTTACCATGGACGACCTGGCCGAGGTGTTCAACCGCACCCCATTGATCGCCGACCTGCAGCCCGGCGGACGCTATCTGGCCCGCGACCTCGACATCATCGGCGGAGCGCCGGTGGTGTTCAACTCGCTATTGAAAAGCGGCCACCTGCACGGCGACGCGCTGACCATCACCGGCGAAACCCTGGCCGACGCATTGGCGCGCTTTCCCGGCGCCGACGGACGCATCGTGCGCGAGACCGCGCAGCCCATACACGCCTCGGGCGGCCTCGTGGTCCTGAAAGGCAATCTGTGTCCCGATGGAGCACTGCTCAAGATCGCGGGCCTGAAGTCCCTTTCTTTCGACGGCCGCGCGCGTGTTTTCGAAACCGAGGAAGACTGCATGAGCGTGGTGTCGCAGCAAGCCTACGATGCCGGCGATGTACTGCTCATACGCAATGAAGGCCCCAAGGGGGGCCCCGGCATGCGCGAGATGCTCAGCGTCACGGCCGCCATCTACGGCCAGGGCAATGGCGAGAAAGTCGCGCTGCTTACCGACGGCCGTTTTTCAGGGGCGACGCGCGGCATGTGCATCGGCTACGCCAGCCCCGAGGCGGCCGCGGGCGGGCCGATCGGGCTGGTGCGCGACGGCGACCGCATCACCATAGACGCAGCGCGCGGCAGCATACAGCTGCACGTCTCCGACGAAGAGCTGGCCGCGCGCAAAGCGCAATGGAAGCCCTATGCCCGCGAGCGCCTGGCCGGCGCACTCGAAAAATATGCACGCCTGGTCGGCTCTACCCACGAAGGCGCAGTCACGCACTCGGGTGCGGCCGAGTGGCCTCTTGAAACCAACAAGGACGCTTGAAATGAAACTTGGATTTTGCGGTCTTGGGCTGATGGGCGCCGCCATGGTGCGGCGTCTTCTAGCGGCAGGCCATGAAGTAAAAGTATGGAACCGCTCGGCGGCAAAGGCCCAGCCGCTGGCCGCCCTGGGCGCCCAGGTGGTGGCGCATCCGCGCGAAGCCGCCCAGGACGTCGATGGCGTACTGGTATGCCTGTTCGATTCAAAGGCGGTTGAAGCCGTTGTATTCGGCCCCGAAGGCGTGGCGCAGGCGAGCGGGCTGAAGTGGCTGGCGGACCACTCCAGCATCGACCCTGAGGCCACCCGACTCATGGCGGCCCGCCTGGCAGAGGCCAATGGCGCCGACTGGATCGACGCCCCGGTCTCGGGAGGCGTGCCCGGCGTAGAAGCCGGCACCCTGGCCATCATGGCGGGCGGCAACGAAGCCCATATTCCGCAAGCATCGCTGGCCATGCGCGCCTATGCGGGCAACATCACGCACATGGGGCCCTCGGGCACCGGCCAGGCCACCAAGCTGTGCAACCAGACCCTGGTGGCCGCCGCCGTCGTGGCGCTGGCCGAGGCCATCGGTTTCGCCGAGCGCAACGGCATCGACGTGCGCAAGCTCGCGCCCGCGCTGGCGGGCGGCTGGGCCGACTCGAAACCCCTGCAGATATTCGCCCCGCGCATGATCGACCCTTCCCCCAGCAGCATCGGCGCGCTGTCCACCATGCTCAAGGACGTGGACACGGTCATCGCCAATGCCCGGCAAAGCGGCGCACCCATGCCCGTAACGGCCAGCGTGCAGCAGATGCTTCGCCTGGCCGACGCACTGGGCCTGGCACAGGCCGAACTCTCCTCCGTGGTCAGCGTGGTGCTGCCCCGGCAGCGCGACGCCTTCCTGCGTCAGGTCGACGGTTAGGCGCAATGCAGCTCTGTGCCAACCTCAGCTGGCTTTATCGGCATCTCGACTGGAGCAAGCGCTTCGAGGCAGCGACGCGCGACGACTTCCGCGGCGTGGAAATTCTGCTGCCCTACGATCATCCACCCGCCTGGTATGCCAGGCTCCTGCACGATGCGGAGCAATCGCTCGTCCTCATCAACACCCCCATCGGCCCAGGCCGGGGGCGCCTGGGCTGGGCGGCCATCCCCGGCGCCCAGGCGCAATTCCAGCAGGCGTTCGACCAGGCCCGCTCCGTTGCGCAGGCGACCGGCTGTCGCCGCATCCACGTCATGGCCGGAGACATAAGCGGCATGGCTCGCGAAGCCTGCATGGACGCTCTGCGCCGCAACCTCGGCCATGCGCTGGCGCTGGCCGAAAGCGACGACCTGGTGCTGACGCTTGAAGCGCTCAACCGCGGCGATGCCCCAGGCTATTTCTATCACCTGCCCGAACAGGCCATAGAAGTGCTGAACCTGTTCGACTCACCACGCCTGCGATTGCAATTCGACTATTACCACTGTGTCAAAGAGGGCCTCGACGTGCCCTCGACCGTGGCCGCAAGCGGCCCCTGGATCGGCCACGTGCAGATTGCGGGCGCCGAGGGCCGGCACGAACCCGACCTGGGCCTGCACGGCCTGCTGGAAGGCGTGTCGGCCCTGCCGGGCCTGGGCTACGACAGCTGGCTGGGTTGCGAATACCAGCCCCGCGGCATGCCTGCGGACAATCTTGCCTGGTGCCAGCCCCTGCGCGACTGCGGGGTGCTGCAATGAAGAACGTGCTGCTTACGGGCGCCAATGGCTATATTGGCCAGGCTCTGGCCCGCGTCCTGGCGTCCCGCCTGGCAACGGGCGGCCTGCAAAGCCTGACGCTTGCCGATCACGCATTCGAACATCATGCCTTTCATGGCGCACCCGGCGTGCACTTGGTCGCAGGAGACCTGTGCGACAAGACCGTGCTTGCGGAAGCCACGTCAAGCACGCCCGATACCGTTTTTCATCTGGCCTCCATTACCAGCCGGCGCGCCGAAGAAGATTTTTCGCTGGGCTTGCGTGTCAACCTGCAGTGCACCCTTGCCCTGTTTGAACATTTGCGGCGGCAGGGGCAATGCCCCGTCATGGTGTTCAGCAGCAGCATCGGCGTATACGGCGCGCCCCTGCCCGACCAGGTTAATGACGACACTGCGCCCGCGCCCACGCTCAGCTACGGCACGCAAAAACGCATGATGGAGCTGCTGCTTGCCGACTACAGCCGCCGCGGCTGGCTCGACGGCCGCGCCGTCCGCCTGCCCACTGTGGTGGCTCGGCCGGCCACCGCCGACACCGCCCTTTCATCGTTCGCCAGCATGCTCATCCGCGCGCTCGCCGAAGGAAGCCCTTGGGACTGCCCCATAGGGCCCGACGGCTGGATGTGGCTGCTTTCGCTGCCCGCCTGCACCCAACACCTGATGCAGGCAGCCACAGTCGAAAGCAGCCGCCTTCCTGAAGGCCGGGCATGGAACCTTCCTGCCCAGCGCATCCAGGTGTCGGAACTGATAACCGCCATGCGCTCGCGCTACGGCCCGTCGGCCGACGCGGGGCTGAGCTTCCAGCTCAAGCCGGCGCTTCAGCAACAGTTTGCACAGTGGCCTCCCCTTGTCACTACAATCGCCGACCGCCTGGGCATGTGCCACGACGGCGACATCGTCACCCTGATTGAAAGGGCGCTTGCATCATGACGCCCTGCTTTTGCTGTCCCTCTACCACCAAAGAAAGGAACTTCCCATGAAGAACCCCTGGATTTCTCGCCTGCTGGGTGTCGCCCTGACCACCCTCGCCATAGCGGCCGGCCCCGCCAAAGCCGCCGACAAGCCCGTCGAACTGACTTTCTCCGCCTGGATTCCCCATACGCATATCCTGGTTTCCAACTTCATGATGCCTTGGGCGAAAGAAGTCGAGAAAGCCACCGAGGGCCGCGTCAAGATCAACTTCCTCACAAAACCCGTCACCAACCCCGTGGGGCATCTTGACGCGGTGCGCAACGGCGTGGTCGACCTGGCGTTCATTTCGTACTCTTACTACCCCGGCCGCTTCGACCTGATGAAGTTCGCCGTCCTGCCCTTCTCGGGCAACACGGCAGAGTCGACCTCCGTTGCCGCATGGCGCACCTACGACAAGTACCTGCAGGGCGCCAACGAGCATCGCGGCATCAAGCTTCTGGGCATATACGGCCACGGGCCGGGCGGCGTCTACACCACCGAAAAAGAAGTGAAGACCATCGAAGACTTCGATGGCCTGAAACTGCGCATCGGCGGCGGCATACAGGCCGACCTGGCCAAGGCCCTGAATGTCAACGCGGTGGTCAAGCCCGCGCCCGAATCCTACGAATTGCTAAGCACCGGGGTCGTGGACGGCGTGCTCTTCCCGCCCGAGTCCATCGCCTCTTTCCGCCTCGACACAGTCGTCAAGCACGCCACGGTATTCCCCGGCGGGCTTTATGCCGACGTGCACGGCATCATCATGAACCAGGGCGCGTTCGACCGCCTTTCCGAGGGTGACCGCAAGATACTGCTCAGCCTGTCTGGAGAGCACATCGCCCGCATGGGCGGCAAGGCCTGGGGCGATGCCGACGTGGCCGCCATGAAGACGCTGAAGGAGCACAGCGTGGCCATCCACCAGGCCAGCCCCGAGCTCATCGCCGCCGTGAAGGAACGCACGGCGCAGTTCGAGCAGGCCTGGCTGGAAGCCGCCAAGGCCAAGGGCATCGACGGGCCGGCTGCGCTTGCGGATTTCCGTGCCAACCTCAAAGAGCTGGAAAGCGGCAGCTGATTTCCATCTACCGACTTCCGCAGATCCACGGCGCGCCCGCCGCGCCGCCACCGCCACGAAGCCATAAATCATGAAACCCATATTCTCCCTGCTGATTGCCGGCCTGCGCCGCCTGACCGAGCTATGCATGGCCGCCCTGGCCCTGCTGACGCTCGCCGACGTGCTGGGCCGCTATGTCTTCAATGTGTCGGTGATGGGTTCGGTCGAGCTTACCGAGATACTCATGGTCGGAGTCATCTTCTGCGGCATCGTACTGGCCACAATGAAACGCGAGCACGTCGTGGTCGACCTGCTGCCGCTTCCCTTCGGAGAAATGGGCGCGCGGGTCGCCAACACCGCCACGCACCTGCTGGCCGCCGGGATCAGCGCCCTGCTGGCCGTGGTCAGCTGGAGCCAGGCCGAATCGGCCCTGGAATATGGCGACCAAACCACCATGCTGGGGCTGCCGCTGGCTCCGGTCGTTTACTTCATGAGCATCATGCTGTTTATCAATACCGCAGTGCAACTGGGCCTGCTGTACAAAGACTTGCACAGGGAGACCGCCCATGACTGAAGCGCTGATCGGCTTCGCGGCCATGCTGGCCCTGATCTTCCTGCGCGTGCCGGTGGCGTTCTCCATGGCCCTGGTGGGCTTTGTAGGCGTCGGAATCATGCGCAATTGGCCGTCGGCCTATGCAATGACCGGAGCGGTCGTCCGTGAAAGCGGATTCCAGTACCTGCTTTCGGTGTTGCCGCTGTTCATCCTGATGGGCAACTTCATCACTCGCGCGCGACTGTCCAAAGAACTCTATACCGCCGCCTATGCCTTTCTGGGCCATCGCAAGGGAGGCCTGGCCATGTCCACCGTCGTGGCCTGCGGCGGCTTCGGCGCGGTATGCGGCTCGAGCCTTGCCACCGCCGCGACCATGTCCAAGGTGGCCTATCCCGAGATGCGCAGGCTGGGATACAGCCGCGAACTGGCATCGGGGTCCATCGCCGCGGGCGGCACGCTGGGCATACTCATCCCGCCCTCGGTGGTGATGGTTGTCTACGCCATCCTTACCGAGCAGAGCATAGGCAAGATGTTTGCCGCAGGCATCCTGCCGGGCATCCTGGCCGTCGGCTGCTATCTGCTTGCGGTCCGATGGACGATATGGCGCAAGCCGGAATCCGGCCCGCCCGGCGAGCGCATGGGCTGGCCGGAACGGTTGGGCGCACTGCGCGACGTATGGGGCGTACTGGCGCTTTTCGCACTGGTCATGGGGGGCATCTACGGCGGGGTATTCAGCTCTACCGAGGCGGCGGGCATCGGCGCTTGCGGCGCCTTCCTGTTCGCCCTGCTGCGCCGCCGGCTGACCTGGCAGGTGCTCTCCGAGGTGCTGGTGGAATCGGCCCGCACCACCGGCATGCTGTTCATGGTGCTGATCGGCGCACTGCTGTTCGCCAGCTTCATCAACTTCACCTCGTTGCCAGGCGATCTGCAAGACTGGGTACAGCGCTTCAACATCGACCCGATGATCGTGATATTACTGATCTGCGCGATATACATCGTTCTCGGCGCCGTGCTGGAAAGCATGTCGATGGTGCTGCTTACGGTGCCCATCTTCTATCCCCTGGTGCAGCATCTGGGCTTCGACCTGATCTGGTTCGGGATCATCGTGGTGGTGGTCACCGAGATCAGCTTCATCACGCCGCCCGTGGGCATGAACGTGATGGTGCTTAAAAGCCTTTTGCCCGATGTATCAATGACCACGCTGTACCGGGGCGTCATCCCATTCGTGGTGGCCGACATCGTTCGCCTGGCCGTGCTGCTGGCGTTTCCGGTGATATCACTGCTTCTGCCCAGATACCTGGGCTAGGGATCCTCAACACTACGGGACGGCTGCGGCCGTCCAAGAGATATGCAACATGATCGTCGACCATAGAACCTACATCATACGCACGGGCCTGATGCGCGATTTTCTGGCGCTCTACGCCGCCGAAGGCCTGGCCGTGCAGACCGAGCACCTGGGCACGCCACTGGGCTACTACACCACCGAAGTCGGTGAGCTGAATCAGGTGGTGCACCTATGGGCCTACACCGACATGGCCGACCGGCAGCGCCGCCGCGCCGCGCTCGAGGCCGACCCCCGCTGGCTTGCCTACCGGCGCAAGGCCGCCGCGGCCGGCCAGGTATTGCGCCAGAGCAACGCCATTCTTCAACAGGTGGATTTCACCGCTTTCGCATCCAAGCCATGACGAGCACCCACAAGATTCTCCAGGCGGGCCCGCTGCCGCCGCCCCTGGCCAGCAAGCTGCCTGCCCTGTGCCCCGTCGAGATACTCAGCGACAAGCCCGATCCCGCCGCCTTTCTGCAGCGGCAAGGCAATGAATTCACCGTGCTGGTCACCACCGGAACACAGGGCGCCACTCGCGGCCTTATCGACGCGCTGCCCAATCTGCAGGCAATCTGCAGCCTGGGCGTGGGCTACGACGCCATCGACATGGACGCCGTCCGGGCCCGCGGGCTGATGCTCAGCAACACGCCGGACGTCCTCAACGACTGCGTGGCCGACCTGGCCATGGGCCTGCTCATCGACGCGGTGCGCGGCCTCTCGGCCTCCGATCGCCACGTGCGGCGCGGCGACTGGCCCCGGGTCGGCCCCACCAGCCCAAGCACCCGGGTAAGCGGCAAGCGCCTGGGCATGCTGGGCATGGGCCGAATCGGCCAGGTCATAGCTCGTCGCGCCACCGGTTTCGACATGGACATCCGCTATCACACGCGCAGCCCGAAACCTCAGTTGCCATGGCAGCACGAACCCTCGCTGATCGCCCTGGCGCAATGGTGCGACTTCCTGATCGTGGCCTGCCCCGGCAGCCCCGAGACCTTCCATCTGGTTTCCGCCGACGTGCTGAAGGCCCTGGGGCCGCAAGGGTATCTGGTCAATATTTCACGCGGCACGGTGGTCGACGAAGAAGCCCTGGTTGCGGCCCTTGAGAATGGCGAGCTGGCCGGCGCGGGCCTTGACGTGTTCGAACACGAGCCCGAAGTACCCGCCGCGCTGATCGCCAACGAACATGTCGTGCTTCTGCCCCATGTCGGCAGCGCAACCCGCGAAACCCGGGCGGCCATGTGCGGCCTGGTGCTGGACAATATTCGCGCTTTTCTGGCCGACGGACGCTTGGTCACACCGGTCGGACCCTGACCCGCATTCCACAGTGCCATAGGGCCCGGAGGCGCACGGCGCCTGCCGCGGCCCCGCCCACTATAGTGGGAACAGCCAGGGGATCAAGACGACGCTGACGGCCAGCGCCATCAACATCAACGGGGTGCCGATCTTCAGGTACTCGCTGAACTTGTATCCCCCCGCCACGCTGACCAATGCATTGGCCGGTGTCGACACCGGCGACATGAAGGCCGCCGAGGCGGCAATGGCCACGGCCATTGCAAACGCGTGCGGCGACGCATTCAGTTCCTGTGCCATGGAGATGGCGACAGGCCCCATCAGCACCGCCGTGGCGGTGCCCGAGATGGCTATTCCCAGCACTATGGTGGCCAGGAACAGGAGCCCCAGCTGCGCATAGAGGCCCCAGGAACCAGCCAGATCGAGCAGCATGTCGGCGGCAAGGTCTATGCCTCCGCTGTGCCTCAGCGCAATCGAAAACGGCAGCATGCCGATAATAAGAATCAGGACGCGCCAATTGATGGCCCGGTAGGCGGCATCCAGCGTAATGCTGCCGAACAGTCCCATCAGCATGCAGCCGATCAGGCCCGCCATGACATTCGGCACCCAGTCCGTCAACAGCAGCAGCACGACCACGCCCAAAGAGAACAGGGCATGCAGCGCTTTCTCGGGCACGGGCACCAGGGCGTCGGTTTCGATCGGCAAGGCCAGGCTTACTACGTCGTGCTCTTCGGACTGAAGGGAGAAAATGCCTTTCCAAGGGCCGACCAACAGCATGGTGTCCCCTACCCTGAGCTTGGCGTCGTGCAGCCTGTCAAGGGCCTTGCTTCCGCGCCAGACGCCCATCACCGACAAGCCGTGCTGCGCCAGTGCCGCCGAGTTCATTACAGGCGTGTTCACCAGATGGGATTCAGGCGGCACGATCACCTCGACCATGCCCACGTCGCGCGCCTGATCCGAGAAGTAGGCTGCGCTCATGGCCAGGCGCTCAAGCTCCAGCCTGGCGCAGAACGACTCGATATCGAATGCTTTGTCATCGACGTTGAAAAGCAGGATGTCTCCGGCGTCCACGACGTGGTCGGGCGTGGCGTGCAATACTGCCCGGGCGAACCGCGAGCTGCGTTCGATCGCAACGACCCGGCCCTCGCCCTCGAGATCGAGGCTGCAGGCGCCCAGGCGGCGCCCCACCAGCTCAGAGCCACGCTCCACCCGCAAGCGGTGGGTTCGTTCGTACAACCCGTACCTGGCCGCCCAGTTGCCGATGCTCGGCCGGCTTCTGGCGCTTGCCGCGCGCCCCTCGCCCAGAAGATGCCTTGCGGCCAGCATATATACGATGCCCGCCGCCATGATGGCCACGCCGATGGGCGTAAAGTCGAAGAAATAAAATCCCTTGTACCCGCTGTAGACGAGCGCGCTGCTTATGATCAGATTGGGGGTCGTGGCCACCAAGGTAAGCATGCCGCTGCTCGCGGCCGCCATGCCCATGGGCATCAGTATCTTTCGGCTTGAAATCGCCGATTGCCGGCAGATGCGCAGGACTATGGGTATGAAGACGGCAACCACGGCCGATGAACTCATTATCGAGCCCATCAGGCCGACGACCGCCATCAGCATGATCATCAGGCGGCTTTCGCTGGTTCCGGCGTGGTGCAGCAGCCAGTCGCCCACCTTCTGCGCCACCCCTGTCCTGACCAGCCCCTCGCCGATGACGAACAGGCAGGCGATCAATATGATGTTGGGATTGGAAAAGCCCTCTAGCGCTTCCCGCAGCGTTACCTGGCCGCTTAAGGGCAATAGCAGCAGGACGAGCAGCGCCACGGCGTCGGCACGCGGCCTTCCGGCCAGGAAAAGCGCGATCGCCCCGCCCAGCATGGCAAGAACAATGGCAAGGTCGGCTGTCACGGGCTGCATGCGTCAATGCCCGACTGCGGTAGTGGTAAGCGTCATGCCGGACGACACCAGCCCCCAAAGGCCGGCTGCGGCCGCCAGCACAATAGCGCCGAAGATGGCCCATTCGAAGCCATCGAAAACGTGGCTGCGCTGCTCTTTCCGGGCGATGACGAAAAGAATCGTGCCTGGCGCGTAGATCAGGGACGACAGCACAAAAAAATCGAATCCCCCTGCCACGATCATTACTATTGCATAGATCGTCGCGACGGCGGCAACGCACAGCTCGAAGCAGCGGCGCGGGCTCCAGCCCTGATAGGTCTCTCCGCGAGACGCCAGCAACAGGCCGAAGCCGGCCACGAAAAAGTACGGCACCAGGCTCATGGAGCTGGCGAGGCTCTTTATCAGGACAAAAGTATCCTGCGTAAACAGCGTTCCCAGCAGAAACACCTGCACCACGCCGTTGCTGAGCCACAGCGCCTTGTGGGGAACACCGTGCCGGTTCTGACGGCTCAGGAACTCGGGCATGGTTCCGAAGCGGGCCGCCGCATGCAGCACTTCGGCGGCCAGCAGTATCCACGACAGATAGGCGCCGGCCACCGACACCATGAGCCCCACGCTGACCAGCACGGCCCCCCAGGGTCCTACGGCGGCCTGCAGCACGCCCGCCATCGAAGGGTTGCGCAGGCCCGCAAGTTCCGCACGCGGCAAAATGCCATACGACAGCAGCGTGACTGAAACCAGCAATGCCAGGACAAGCAGAAACCCTGTTACCGTGGCGAACGCCACGTCATCCCGATTCTTGGCGTAGCGCGAATAGACGCTGGCGCCCTCGACGCCCAGAAACACGAAAACGGTGACCAGCATCGTGCCCCTGACCTGCTCGACCAAACTGCCCTGGCCGGGGCCGGCGCCTTCGCGGATGTTCTCCATCAGCACGTCGGTGTCGATGGCAAGAGCCACGCAAGCGATGAAGATCAGGATGGGCACGATCTTGGCAATGGTTACCACCGTGTTCATCCCGGCAGCCTGCTTGATGCCGCGCAAAATACCGAAATGCGTGGCCCACAGCAGCACCGACGACACCAGCACGGCAGGCAGCGTGTCGCCGTCGCCGAAAATGGGAAACAAGGCGCCGAGGGTGGCCTTGAACACCACGAAATAGCTGACGTTGCCCAGGCAGGCCGCCGTCCAGTAGCCCATGGCGGCCAGAAAGCCGACATAGGGGCCGAACCCCTTCTTCGCATAGATGAATATGCCGGAATCCAGCTCGGGGCGCCTGCGGGCAAGAAACTGGAACACCATGGCCAGCGTCAGCATGCCCACGCCGGCAATGGCCCAGGCGACGAGGCTGCCCTGGGGTCCGGTGGAACGCGCGAACACGCTGGGCAAAGAGAAGATGCCCGCGCCCACCATGGAACCAACCACCATGGCAATCAGCGCTGTCCGGGAAAGCTTGGCGGGTTCCATGTTCAAGATAGCCTCCTGCTACGAGATGGCGGCGCGCGCAGCGACGCCCCGAATCACATTGCAACGTGCGCCTGCGGCGCGCCCCGGATTCACGGCAGCTTATTCATATGCATCGCGCGAGATCGGGCATGTCATGCAGTGGCCGCCGCCACGCCCTCTTCCAAGCTCGGCCCCTACGAAAGTGATCACCTCGATGCCGGCCTTGCGAAGCAATGTGTTGGTGTAGACATTACGGTCGTAGGCCAGCACCACCCCTGGGGAAACGCACACCAGGTTGGCGCCGCTGTCCCACTGCGTGCGCTCGCGAAGATAGGCATTGCCCCCTGTTTCCACGACACGCATCCTGGACACGCCCAGCGCCTTGCCGATGACCTCCGTAAGATGGCCTTCGTCCTTGTGCAGTTCCAGCTGGCCGGGCTTGCTGCCCGGACGATACGAGAATGCCTGGATCTTGTCGACGATGTCCGGATAGATGAGCAAGCAGTCCTGGTCGGCAAATGTCAGTACGGTGTCCAGATGCATGGCTGCGCGCAGCTTGGGCATCGCGGCCACGATGACGCGATCGGCCACGCCGCGCTCGAACAGCGAAGCCGAAAGCTGGCTGATGGCCTGGCGCGAGCTGCGCTCGCTCATGCCGATGAGCACGGTGCGATTGCCGATGGGCATGACATCGCCGCCCTCGAGGGTTGCCAGCCCATGATCGACCGTGGGGTCGCCCCACCAGACGTTCACTTTGCCGGCAAACCTGGGATGGAATTTGTAGATGGAAGCCGTCAGAATGGTCTCTTCATGGCGGGCCGGCCAATACAGGGCATTCAACGTGGCGCCGTTGTAGATCCAGCACGTGGTGTCGCGCGTATAAAGCGTGTTGGGCAGCGGCGGAAGCAGGTACTCGGTAACGCCCGCGGCTTCTTTGATGAGCGCCAGCTGGGCTCCCCCCACTGACTCGGGGAACTCGTCGGTCGACAAGCCCCCGATAAGCGTCTCGGCCAGCTTGCGCGCGGGAAGCTCTTCGAGATAGCCGCGGATTTCGTCGATAAGCCCCAGGCCCACCTGGTCGGCAACCACCTGGTTGTCCAGAATCCATTTCCTGGCTTCCGGAATGGCCACGGTTTCGGCTAGCAAGTTGTGCATTTCAAGCACCTCGACGCCCCGGTCGCGCATCTTGGTCATGAAATCGAAATGGTCTCTTTTGGCGTTCTCGACCCACATCACGTCGTCGAACAGCAGCGCATCGCAATTTGAAGGGGTGAGGCGCTCGTGGGCGCGCCCGGGCGCGCAGACCATGACGGTGCGCAACTGCCCTACTTCCGAATGAACACCAAACTCTATAGTTTCAGCCATGTTGTTCTCCTACGGGTTAAATCGTTATCCAGCCGCGCAATAGTCCGATGACGGCCGCAATGCAGCCTATCCATGCGACGATGAAGACCGCAAGCTCGAACCCCGTGAAAAGCTTTCGACCCAGCTCGCGCCGGGCCCAGTAATACAAGGCCGACCCCGGCGCATACAACAGCGCCGAGAGCAGGACGAATTTCATCCCGCCGGCATAGATCATGAAGGCGGTGTACAACGCTGCGATGGCCGCGACGGCCAGGTCGCGATTGCGGCCGACGCCGTCCTCGTACGTTTCACCCCGCTTGGCCAGCATGAAGCCGAAGGCGGCGACCAGGAAGTACGGAATCAGCGACATGGCGCTTGTCAGGCTGAGCATCAGCGCGAACGCGTCATTGGACCAGTAGGTGCTGATGACCAGTATCTGCACGATGACGTTCGTGAGCCACAGTGCGGTTGCCGGCACGCCGTTCCTGTTCTCGCGGCCGAACGCGCGGGGCATGTCTTCGTTCTTCGAGGCAGCGAACAGCACTTCGGCGCAAATCAACGACCAGGCAAGATAGGCGCCGAGCACTGAAATCAGCAGGCCCACACTGACGAACACCGCACCCCATGGCCCGACCACCGCAGAAAGCACGCCGGCCATGGAAGGCTGGCGCAGACCCGCGATCTCGGGTTGCGCGAGCACGGCATAAGGCAGCAGCGTGACCAGCACCATCAATGCCAGCGCCGCCACAAAACCGATCAGCGTTGCAATACCCACATGCGACCGCTTGCTGGCATAGCGTGAATACACACTGGCCCCTTCGATGCCCAGAAAGACGAACACCGTGACCAGCATCGTCATGCGCACCTGCTGGAACAGGCTGCCGCCGCCCCCTCCCCCTCCAAGGTCGCCCCATAGATTCGCCCGGAACAGGTCGAACTTGAAAGAGAAGATGAGAATGATGATGAACGCCAGGATGGGAATGATCTTGGCAACAGTGACGACGGCGTTGATGAAGGCCGCCTGCTGCACTCCCCGCAATATCATGAAGTGGAACAGCCATATGCCGATCGACGCGGCCGCGATGGCCAACACCGTGTTGCCGTCTCCGAACACAGGAAAGAAAGCGCCCAGCGTCGACTTGATCAGCACCCAGTACGACACGTTGCCGATGCAGCTTCCTATCCAGTACCCAAAGGCCGAAAGAAAGCCCAGATAGTTGCCGAAACCCGCCTTGGCGTAGGCAAATACGCCGGCATCGAGATCGGGTTTGCGCTCGGCCAGGCTCTGGAACACCCTCGCCTGGGTATACATGCCCGCGCCGGCAATGATCCAGGCGATGATGGCGCCGACCACTCCCGTGGCGCCCCCAAAGGTACGGGGCAAGGAAAAAATGCCGGCGCCGATCATTGATCCGACCACCATGCCCGTCAGGGCCAGCAGCCCCAGTTTCTTATCTGCACTGCTTGCCATCATTCACCTCTTCAGAAGGAAAGCCACAAGAACGACGACGGATCGCCCGTCGGGGAACCAGGGCTGTCATCACGGTAATCAACACGGGAACGCCAATGAAGACACCGGGTATGCCCCACACCAGTCCGCCGAAGAAAACAGCCACCATCACCATCAGCGGGGACAACGAGAACGCGTTTCCGGCAAGCCGGGGCTCCATGTAAGAGCCATAGATGACCTGGATGAAATTGAGCGCCAGAAATACGCCCAGGGCGGCCTGCCACGTTTCGTACTGCACGAAGGCAAACAGCGTGGGAAATACAGTGGCCACCAAAGGCCCCAGGAACGGAATGTAATTAAGGAGAAACGCCAATCCGCCCCAGGCGGTGGCCAGCTCCAGGCCCGCATACATGGCAAACAGCCATACCGTCAGGCCGGTCAGCACGCTGGCAAGCGTGCGGATGATCATGTAGCGGCGCAGCTTGCTGCTGATCTGCCTGGCCGCCAGGGCCCACCTGCGACTGCTTCGCCGCCCCAGCAGGTTCTCGACATGGCCGGCCGCGCCGTCCAGCTCGAACAGGCCCAAGGCCACGAAAATGATGGTCAGTACGAACAGCCCCACCATGCTGTTTACCCGGAGCGCGATCTCTTGCACGGCCCGAAGCAGCCACGAGGCATTGAAGTTGTCGAGGAACATGCCCATCAGCATGGTGCCATGCGGATGCAGGCTCTCGGTCTGAAGGACGAACAGGCTCTGAAGCCGGGCGGCATTGACGATGATCCACTGCGCGATCAGGCTGAACCCCCAGCCGGCAAGAAGCAGGAATACCGCCAGCCCGGCCACAGTCATGAGCAATGTCAGCAGCGACGCCAGCGGGGCGGGCATGCGCAGGTGCAGCCAGTGGTGCACGGGCGCCACGAGCGCAATGGTGAACAGCGCAAAGGCCAATGGAATGAAGACCGAGCTGGCCACATGCAACAGCCCCAGCACGAGAATGCAGCAGATGATGCGCACCGATACCCGCAATTCGGTGTGGTCGTGCAACGAGGTGCGGTCAGTGCGGGATCTTCTCATCGTGGGATTACGCCGTCGATACGCTGCAATAGATAGGAATAGAATGGGTTGGACGTGAGCCGCGCCAGCGTGTCCATGTCGACCACGAACGCGCCCACTTCCCCATGCATGGACATTGCCCCCAGGCTGATGCCGAACTCCTCTATATTGTCCGGATGCTGCCCGTACAGCGCATCGTCGGGCGGATACGGCAAGGCTACATGCGAGAGCGAATACACGTCTGGCGGGTAGCTCATGTCCAGGGGCCTGTCGGCCACCTCGAGCGTTCCCGGCTCGATGATCCGCTCGATCATGTTGCGCGACGAAGGGCTGGAATTGGTGATGATGGTCAGGCGGTAGTTGCGCGGCTGGTCGGGCAAGGCTCCCGCCACCGCCCATTCGACCCCGCGGCGGAACAGCGGCCCAAGGCGTGTTGCACGGTTCCAGTCGAACAGCACCAGCTCGCTGCCGTTCTCGGGAAGACGCGCATAAAGCTCATTGATCAGCGCCCGCGTACTTACCGTGAAATCGAGCACGGAATGGAAGCTGATGATGGGTGGCAGCTGGTCCAGTGTCCCATCGCGCTGCCGTTGTTGCAGTTCCTTCTGCAAGGCCATGGTAAGTTCATGCGATTCGCGGGCCGCCCTGATCGGAAAGGAGTTGTATTTGAACGGGTTGTACTCCGGCACGACGCGCAGCCAGGCCGCCTTGGCGAACGCCGGAAACACGGCCGGCAAGCCCGCCAGGCCGGCAAAGGCCGCAAAGGCCGCAAAGCGCGTCACCCCCACCATGGGCGATATCAGCACAAGGCGATCCGGCCGGGCCAGGCCGGGGTCATCCAGCGCCTGCATCGAGTGCATCAGCGCCAGCGCTCCGCCATTCGAAAAGCCCACCATGTGCAGCGGCCGCGGTGCCGGCACCCTGCGGCGCGCCTCTCGTACGGCCAGCCGCGTGGCCGCCAGCCAGTCGTGCCAGCCAACGTCGGTCAATGAGGCCGGTACCGTGCCGTGGCCCGGCAGCCGGATCGCGACCACGACGTATCCCACCGACTGGTAATGGCGGGCGATGTGCCGAAGCACATAGGGCGAATCGGTAAGGCCATGCAACAGCACCGCGGCGCCCACCGGCTCGCCCTCCGGCGTCAGAACGTACGAGCGGTTCCAGTCGTGCGCGAAATGGCCTGGATTGACCTTGGCGCCATCGAAATAGCGATTGCCCTCTACCCGGTCGTCGGATTCGATCCTTGCATTGACATGCTGGCGCACCGCTTCGAACAATCTGTCTTCGTGCTGGACGAACTCGCGCCACGACATCTTGTCCAGCTTCCTGGCATGCAGCTCATCGGGCAGATAGGTATGCCACAGCTCAAGCGCCGGGCCTTGCTGCATCGTGTACAGCCTCACGCCCAGAAGCGTTACCGCCACGACGGCAATAACAAGACCCAGTACCTTCAGAACCTTCTTCAGGGGCCTAGCCATCGCCGCCGCCAATGCGGCACCCCACCACCATGACGCTGGCGATGCCGTGGCTCAGTTGGACGGCCCGTGCCGGCACAAGCATCGGCTGCGACTCTACGGTGGCAACACGCACCGCAATGGGGGGAAGGGAAAACGCAGCTTCGTTCGTGCGTTCATGGCAAGCTGCCGCGGCTGCAGCCAGCAGTATAAGCACGACCCGCCATGCGTAGCCCGGCCCCCTCAAATGCATTGACTCTCCTTGGTACTGCGTAGTCACTGCCCTTTTTCTGGATTCAAAGCTTATGCTTCAAAATTGAATCGCGCAAGCTTATGTAAATTTTGTAAGCGCCCGGCGCTGAACCTGCGCGGCACCGAAATCAGATAGTTGCGCCCCCGTTCGCAATTTCATGGGAATCAGTGCATCATCTTCAGCATCGCTGAGGCTCGGTTGCTTACGGAATTCCCTGACATGTATATACCTTCCCACTTCAATGAACCGCGGATCGAAGTCCTACATGGCCTGATTACTCAAAATCCATTGGGGCTATTGGTGACGCACAGCCACCGCGGTCTCGACGTAAACCATCTTCCATTCCATCTGGATGCCTCCCAGGGCGAGTTTGGCATCCTGCACGCCCACGTGGCGCGGGCCAATCCGGTTTGGCAGGAAATCTCCACCGGGGACCGCGTATTGGCCGTGTTCCAGGCTGGAGATGCCTACATCTCGCCCCAGTGGTATCCCAGCAAGCACGAGTTCCACAAACAGGTTCCCACATGGAACTACAGGGTCGCCCATGCGCACGGTCGCGTCACCATACGAGACGACGAGCGTTATGTACGAGGCATGGTAGGCCGGCTGACCCACACGCACGAAGCTTCGCAGCCCGTGCCGTGGAAAATGAGCGACGGCCCCAGGGAATATATCGACATGATGCTCAAGGCCATTGTGGGCATCGAGATAGAGATCACATCCTTGCTTGGCAAATCAAAGCTGGGCCAAAACAAGGAACCCCGCGATATTGAAGGTGCCGCTGCAGCCCTCAAGGCTTTGGGCGAGAACACAATAGGGGAAGCAATGCTGGCCTGTGCCGCGGCCAAGCGCCAGACCGACCCTTGATGCCCATGGGTGGTTTTCAGCCTGACTCCATCGGGCTGATGCACGGCCTGCTGAAACGGAGCAGCGGTTCAACCGCCGACAGCGCTTAGCGGCTGCCGCAGCTGGAATGCCCTTAAGATGGCAAAGCACGCAGCGGCGGCGGCCAGATGCTTCAGTGTATGCCCGCTTAGAGCTCCGCCAAATGAATAAACCTGATGATCAAAATGCTCCAGCAGCTTTGCCAGTGCATAGAGTGCTGCGGCAGCCACCCAATATCGACTGCCGGTATATTTTGGCGGAAACAGGCTCAGAATAATGACCAACGCGGTCAACGGAAAAAACTGCGCCCATGCATAAAGCCGCAGATCGCCCGTCCAGCGCCATAGAAGCAGGCTGCAAACACCGATGGCAAGCAGCGGCCACAGCAGCGTGGCGCCGGCCTTCTCACCCACGCGCTCCTGCACTACCGCCGAAAGCATTGCCGCAAAGCCTACGTCATGGGTAGCCTGTCCCAGAACAAAGTTTGATCGCTGGGGTTGATATGGTAGTAAGCCGAACCGAAACCAGTCAGGAAAATACCGCCAAACAGTACAAACGTGCTTGCATTGCGACGAAACTGCCTGAGACCGGCTGCGCCCACGACGACGAAAGGCAAGTTGGAAACCACATCCCAAAAGTGCGGCGTGCCGAATAATTCACGCTGGTCGGCAAAATGATGGTAGCCCTGGTCCTGCGGCACAGGCGGAAACAGCAATAAGGCAAGCAGCGTCACAACCATCAAGCCATACAGGAACAGTATTGGCCGAGCCCGGATGATCTTGCCTATGGTCATGGATGGTATGCCTTGGAAACGGTGGAGTGTGCCGATAATTCAAGCGCCCGAGGCGTCATAAGCGGGGCACGGGCATTGCTTACCTTCTGTTGACCGTTTTTCGGTCATAACTCAGGAGATCAATATGAAAAAAGCACTTGCCGTCGCCCTTTGCTCCGTGCCTCTAGCGCTATCGTCCATAACATTCGCACATGCTGACGGAACAGGCAAAACGGGCGGAGCCAACGCTTCAGGAACCATGTCAGGCACCACCGACACAAACCGTAACAACAACGACCATGCCCACGATGGATCGTCGATAGACCAGACCAGCCCCGGCAACACCTATGGCGCTACGGAGGGGGCAAAAAATAACACGCCGTCCACACCCCGGTCACCAGACAGGGGCGCGGGAACTACAGAACAACCCGGGACACCGAGCAATCCCGGCAGAACCTACCCGAATCCCGCCACAGAGGGGACTCAAAGCACCCCCCCAGCGTCGCCCCAGGGCCCCGCTATGGAAAACCCCACGCCCACCGATCCCGACCAAACCTACCCGGACCCCAAGCCGGGGGCTCAAGATGGCTCGATGTCTACGCAATAGTCACTGGGTAACGCTACCGATCTTCGGTAGCGTTCACTGCCGCAGCGTTTAGTAAATATGCGGGAGCCTCGTCACTCCCACTCTATTATAGATAGAGGGAAAAAGTCATTTTAATTCAATACATTAAAAGCGCGCACGCCACGGGTGCCATGAAAAATACCATGATCGAAAGTCACCTTTGGCTACATCGGAATCTACTCTGCCCTCACCTCTGATTTTGTTGGACTGCTCTCCGGCGGAAGCGTACCCACGCCAAAGATTACCCGCCTTGCGACTGCTGCATCTCCATATCCGGCGCTGCTTGATCGGAAAGAGTGCTGTCTCGTGATGAACGCTTCTGACCTTGCCAAACATGCGGTGGTACAGGCATGCGATAATGACGGCAGGCCATAAGAAAAATTGGAGTCAGGTGATTTCGAACAGCACTTATCCTCTCATCCAATGGATACTCCTGCATCACACGGTTCAGTAGACTAAAAACGGCCTCTAGCGAGTCGTTGAGTGGCAGACCTGGTACCGACACGCCGTGATCTCGATCACCATCCCAGAAAACCTCATCCGTTCGTGCGTCGGGAATCCAGATTTGGTGGGTCATGTGTGGAGCGTTCTCTAACAGCGTGCTGCGCAACTGCTCTGCTCGCTCTTGATCTCCTATCATTGCAAGCCAAGCGAGCACGAAAGTGTAAAGAATCCCCGCTTGCGTATGCTCTTCGAAGTATGCGTCGCTGCGTTCTCTTGGATGTGAGAGGACATTACGATATTCTGTCGTCGGCGTCGGATAGTGCCGCCGAGCCCGCAGTCCGTAGCAAAGATGGTCGGACATGCTGCGGATGTAGTCAGCAACATTAGATAGGCGTCCGCGCACATCTGCGAGACGCATAAACAGAGCCAATTCAATCGTGAAATCGTCACGAGCGGGGACGGCAAGCGCCGGGTTCGCGTTCAGCATCCCGATCGCTATGTTGAGCGCCTCGTCCGCCCCTTCACTCATTGCCTGCGCGAATGCCGCATCGTCCCCAGCACTGATGGCATCTAACCATAACCCGTGGAGAGATAACCTCCCCAGTGTCTCGAACAGCGCGATGTTGATGTCTACTGCGTAACGTGAATTTACGGCCATTGAAAGCGCATAGCGTTTGTCGGCGAACGGGCCAATCTTCTCGACTAGTAGAAGGCGAGCGATGATTAGGTGCAGTTTGAAAACCTGATCGAAATGAGCTAGCCGCTCCTGTTGCGCCGCTCCCCTGTGTAGACGGGTACTATCACAGTGGGGCCAACTGCGTAGCAGCACCAACTCGGATGCTCGATATGCAGCCTCAAGGTTATCGGTGTCGCGAGCCCATACAAAGAGTATCCAAAGGCACAGGTAGGCCTTACGTAGCTGACGTGTGCGCTCTGCCTGGCTCTTCGGCTCCATAAAGATGACATTGAGTAATTGCCGGAAATGCCGATAAGCGACGTCGGGCTGATCAAGCATCGCTAGCGCCTTCTGAAATAGCCCCCGATTCTCGCTCTCAATTAACTCAGCACGCAACATGCCGCTGAGGATCAAATCGGAGAGACGATCCCCGTTCCATTCGGCAAAGTGAACGTTGGCTTTCTCGTTCGCCCGACAGTAACCACTCCACTGAGCACGAATATCCTCGCGCATCTCGCCGCCCATGCAGACGCATATAACAACAGGCAAATCCGCAAAATGGGGCGGGATGCGGTTCGGAATATAGTCATCCAAAACCTCATTCAGCGACGGACGTACAGCCTGCTGGCCAGTATCCCAATGCTCTCGTGTCAAATCACCGGACTTGATCGTAAATAGGAACAGACTTCGAGTGCCATCCCGATCGGGATTGGGGCCAACTGCCGCTACGTCGACACCAGCTTGCCGGGTACCGCGACGAGGACGGGTTAGAACTTCAAAACCACTCTCAGCCAAAAGATCAGGCAGAATAGCGTCGAGTTCGTCACGCTCGCGTAGCGAGCGTAGATAGTGCATCACGACAAGTTTCATCTCTGCGCTCGCTGCTCAAGCTTGAATTGCAAGAGCATATGCTCGAGTCCAACTGGGTCAACGATGTCGAGGATGGGCAACTCTGACGAGACCGAGAACGAATGCATCCCAGTCTCGGTGAGATGTGTGGTGCCCTCTTCGGTGTGGATCGGCGTCAACGACGATCGGCCATATAGGATGTATTGTTTGGTGACGAGATCCTCAAAAATAGATTTCCGGTGCCCCTGCTCCATGCTCCGTTCCATCTGCTCGCGCCATTGGACGTGTGCCGCCTCGCGCTGCATTTCACTAGGGTGCAGCTCGACTAAACGCTCAATACCTTCCATCGCATCCTGAATTGCTGCCTTTCGTGTGAGCAATTCAGCAAGGTCCGGGATGCTCTCGGCATAACGCTCAACGTAGTCCTTCAACTTGCCCCCATAGCTCACGAGCAAGGGGTGATAGATCAGATCGAGGACATCATTTTTGATATCTGAAGACCCATCGCGAAGTACCGCTAACGGTATGACAACTGCGACCACTGGATCAATGAAGAACCACCCGACGGCCTTGCGGCAAAGATATAGTTGATCCGATGGCTCCAGTGGAAGAGATGACGTGGGGACAGAGAAAGGCGGATCGTCATTTCCGACACCGCAAACTTCGCTAGCCACGCATTTATGGGTATACGTGCTCCCGTTCAGCAGCCAGTACACAACTGCGCTACCCAGCACCTCAGAGCCGGCATTTTGCAACGCGTGGTAGGTACTCTGGAACGCGTCTAGCGCAATCCGGCCTTTTGAGCGATCAAATAACTCACTAAGCAGACAAATCACTTTTTCAGCATGCCCAGCACCCACGAGCTGATATGCTGCATGGTCGAGGTGTGAAATCGTTCCTGCGTTATCCGGGTCAACATCCGCAGCGGCATCAAGGCAGAGGCTCATGGCTTTTTCTGTAAGACCGACCCAGTGAATCCACAACAGGTTCGTTGCCAAGTGAATCACGAAGGGACTCCTCGTTTGAAGGACACGTTCGAGCTGTTCGTCAAAGCCGACCGGTGCCAGTGTTTTTCGCTGTGCAGCAGCGCGATAGCCCGCTTCGAGGGACCGGAGTGCGATGGCTTCGTCATTGCTGGACGCTCCTTGGACCAGGATGTCGAGCACCTCACCGTAGCGTTCACCCAGTTCCATGGCACCCAAAGCCGAAAGGGCGGCGAGCTTTGCCTCCCGCTCGTGAGCCTGCGCGAAAATGAGGCCTTCTTCGATATCGGCGTTCATCACGAGAACCGTGAATAGTTGACGCAAAGCCAGGTTATCGCCGGCACGTGCCGCTTCGTAGACCTTGGAGGATCTTACTGGGTTCTTCTTCGTCCATTCGCCAAAAGCAGTACTAGGGGTGCCTGCAGCCAGGTCGTTGCCGCCCGCATCAAGCAGGCGCGTGATGAAAGCAAGAAGGACATCCTGATCTACGTTCAGCAGGGGTATCAGATCGCATAGAACATGCTGAACAAGGAAGAAGCGTGGCCCCTTCAATTCCGCCAGCGCTTCTTCGATATGAAGGTCAATAGGTGGTGCATCGGTAGCGTTCAATATGGTTGAAAGCGCCTCAACCAGAGCAGAATGATTCTCGTCTAGACGGCGACTCCCACGGTCCGCAACAGTACGCACCAAGCCACGTGTGCGGAGCTGCGTAGCCAATTCTGTCTCGTCTACTGGTGTCCCCTCTGTTGCCATTATTATTCTTTGCCCTCAAAAGAGATTTCAAGATTTTCAAAGTCGATAAAATTAATGAGGCATCCCAGTCTACCTTGCACACGCGGAGTTGGAAAAAAGCCCCCGGCCGACTAGCAACAGAAATACAAGCTATATCACCGACAAAATATTGACGAATTCAGACTTGGGGCCTAAATAGCCTCTACAATCAGATTCATCGTCAAGCGCACCATCAAATCCTTGGACTTTGGATCGCTTTCAGCGATCAGCAGAGTCAATGCTGTTAGACCCTGTTCATTCAAGGTCAAGCGCATGCCTTCCTGGCGCAGATACAGCAAGAAAAGGAAGGCACCGGAGCGTTTGTTGCCGTCCGAAAATGGGTGGTTTTTAATGACGAAATACAGTAAATGCGCGGCCCGCTCCTCGCGGGTGCGATAAAGCGAATCACCAAACATTGTCTGCTCCAAATTGCCCAGGATGGCTGCCAAACCTTCGCCTCGATCACGAGCGAACAATTCTGAGGCTTCACCGCGTGAGCACAACTCCTCGCCCAACGCATCCAGGGCTCGACGAGCCTCATCCAACCGCAGGATACCCTTCGCCGCTTGTGCCCCCTCCGGTAAGCCCAAAGCCCCTTGGTCATAATCTTGCAGCAACCGCCACGTACGAGCGTAGCCCAGAATCAGGCCAACAACTTCTTGCCCCAGATCTGAAACCAATTGCTGCCGCGTCAACGTCTGCCCCAGCAGTACCACGGCTTGCTCCAGCTCTGCCAGTCCCTGCTGAGCCAAACGATACTCGTTCAGACTGTAGCCTTGAGTCAGGTGCTCTCTTAGCACGCGGGTAGCCCATTGGCGAAAGCGGGTGGCGCGACTAGAGTTGACTCGATAACCAACAGAGATGATGGCGTCGAGGTTGTAGTGCTTAAGTCGACGCTTGACCTGCCGTTTGCCTTCCTGCCGAACTACTAAGAAATCCTTAGAAGTTGCCGCTTCACTCAACTCTTCCGAGACATAGACTCCACGCAGGTGCATTAAAATATTCTCCGGTGTGGTCCCAAATAACTCGCCAATCTGGCGTTGCGTCAGCCACAGAGTCTCCCCCTCCAGCCTAACTTCCACGGACTGGTTGCCACCTTCAAATATAATGATTTCACTCATAAAAACCTTTACGTCTGCGGAGACTGACCCCGAATCTTATCTGGGTCCAGTCATTCTTCACATACCTGCTCGACCCGCAATCAGAATGAAACAAGCGAAAATCACCTCATGATAGCTGGAAGAATTGCGATAGCATGCTTCTTACATACCATAAAAAATGCCATTGACAATGCAAAAGCATCATCAATGGCATTCATTTTTTCAAATAAAATCAATTAGTTGAAAGACAGCGTCATTCCCACTCAATCGTAGCCGGCGGCTTGCTCGACACGTCGTATGTCACCCGATTGATGCCGCGCACTTCGTTGATGATGCGCGAAGACACCTTCTTCAGCAGCGAATAAGGCAGCTCGGCCCAGTCGGCCGTCATGAAGTCGGACGTCTGCACGGCGCGCAGCGCCACAACGTAATCGTAGGTGCGGCCGTCGCCCATGACGCCCACCGACTTCACCGGCAGGAACACCGCAAAGGCTTGCGAGGTCAGGTCGTACCAGTTCTTGCCGCTGACGGGGTCTTCGGCGCGGCGCAGCTCTTCGATGAAGATGGCGTCGGCGCGGCGCAGCAGCTCGGCGTACTCATGCTTGACCTCGCCCAGGATGCGCACGCCCAAGCCGGGCCCCGGGAAGGGATGGCGATACACCATGGCCGGGGGCAGGCCCAAGGCAACACCCAGCTTGCGGACTTCGTCCTTGAACAGCTCGCGCAGGGGCTCGAGCAGCTTGAGGTTGAGCGTGTCGGGCAGCCCGCCCACGTTGTGGTGCGACTTGATGGCGGCGGCCTTGCCCGTTTTGGCGCCGGCCGACTCGATGACGTCTGGGTAGATGGTGCCCTGGGCAAGCCAGCGGGCATTGGCGAGCTTGCCCGCCTCGACCTGGAAAACCTCGACGAACTCTTTGCCGATGATCTTGCGCTTTTGCTCGGGATCGGTGACGCCGGCCAGCTTGCTCATGAACTGCTCGGTGGCATCGATGTGGATGATCTTCATGCCGAAATGGTCGCCGAAGGTATTCATGACCTGCTCGGCTTCGTTCAGGCGCAGCAAGCCGTGGTCGACGAAGACGCAGGTAAGCTGATCGCCGATGGCCTTGTGGATGAGCGCCGCCGCCACCGAGGAATCGACGCCGCCCGAAAGGCCCAATATGACTTCGTCGCTGCCCACCTGGGCGCGGATGGCGGCCACGGCTTCTTCGACATAGTCGGGCATGTTCCAGTCGCCGGCGCAGCCGCAGATCTCGTGCACGAAACGCGACAGCAGAGCCTGGCCTTGCGAAGTATGCGTAACCTCGGGGTGAAATTGCACGCCATAGAAGCCGCGCTCTTCGTCTGCCATGCCGGCGATGGGGCATGAATCGGTCGAGGCCATCAGCTTGAAGCCCGGGGGCAACTCGGCAACCTTGTCGCCATGGCTCATCCACACCTTCAGCATGCCGTAGCCTTCGGTGGTGCTGAAGTCTTCGATGCCTTCAAGCAAGCGGGTATGGCCGCGGGCGCGCACCTCGGCATAGCCGAACTCACGCTTCTCGGAAAACTCGACCTTGCCGCCCAGTTGCATGGCCATGGACTGCATGCCGTAGCAAATGCCCAGCACGGGGACGCCCGCTTCGAACACGGCCGACGGCACGCGCAGGGAATCCTCGCTGTAGGCCGAGGCATGGCTGCCCGAAAGAATGATGCCGCGCAGGTTTTCCTGGCTCTTGACGAAGCCATCATCGACATCGCCCGGATGGATTTCGCAAAACACGCCCGCTTCGCGCACGCGGCGCGCAATCAACTGAGTTACCTGCGAACCGTAGTCAAGTATGAGGATTTTCTGATGCATGATGGCTGGGGGTGTGAAGTGAGGTGGAAGGTAAAGCTTCTATTGTAATAAATGGCTGAGAACAGCACTTCAAGACTTCAATACTTGAGCAATGTCCCGCCACGACAGCCATGGCCACGGCCTGCCATGACCTATTCTCCGGTCCATCAAGGATATTTTCCAAACATATGGCGTCCCTATGGCGACGCCAAGCAGGCTCTATATTGCCTATAAATGAAGAATAAAAATGCATTTTTGCAGAGGGTTTTCCCTAAATTGCATGATAGTGCCTTAGCCTTACACTGTCCTGGCAACAAAATATGCAATATTGTTCGCCTCAGCATTTCCTCATGAATAAACGAATAAAAGGAAGACAAATGAAGAGACATATCGCTTTGTCCGCCCTGGCCATTAGTGGCACCGCCCTATTGGCGGCCTGCGGCAGCGACTCATCCCCGTCAAAGGACCCCGTCCCGCCTCCCACATTGAGCTGTGATGATTCGATCAAAGAGCACTTCAAGCCCGATGAACTGACGACTGTTGTGCAGGTCAAGTCCTTTAAGGCGGGCGAGCCGCTGACGCTGGGGCAGGCCGACGGGCGTACTCCCAATGCAGAGAACGATGTCTGCCTGGTCAAGCTCAATGTGGGGCCCGGCAACCCAGGACCCGAGGATGCTCCTTCCACGTCTGCAGGCATTGGCATCGAAGTATGGCTGCCCACCAAGCCGGAGCAATGGAACGGACGACTGCGTGCCATCGGTGGCGGTGGCTGGGCTGGCGGACCGCATGGGTCAACGGAAGCCATAGGGGACGCCTCGGCGGGCGCCACGGCCGCACTCGCCGGAGAAGTCACTGCCACCACCGACACTGGACACAGTATTCTGGGCAGCGGCTCTTTTGCCATGCTGCCAGACGGCACCATCAACACTGTGCTGTGGAAAGACTTTGCGGAGCGGGCTATTCACCAAACTGCGGTGAAATCAAAGGCCCTGGCCGAGGCCTACTATGGCAAGATGCCCGAATACGCCTATTGGACCGGTGCCTCGACCGGCGGCCGGCAAGGCCTCAAGTTTGCTCAGGTCAATCCGGAGGATTTCGACGGTATCCTGGCTGGATACCCGGCGATCAATTGGTCAAAATTCATTACGACGGAACTCTATCCGCAAATCGTGGTGCAACGCGATCTAGGCGGTAATCACTTAAGCAACGAACAACTTGATGCCGCGTCCAATGCGGCGATCGCCGCGTGCGACCTTGTAGGAGGCGAGCATCTGGGCTATATTTCCGACCCGGCGTCATGCACGTACGACCCCACCCAGGATCTTGATCTGCTATGCACCACCGATGGTGGCAATAATGGCGGTAGCGCCTGCCTCACGACGGCCCAGGCGCTGGCCGTCAACAAGTTCTGGTATGGCCAGACTGCGGACGGTAGCGTTCCCGCCCCAGACGCCGATAACGGCATGAGCGATACCTTGGCCACCAATCACAAATGGTACGGTTTGACCCGAGGCAGCACTCTGACTGCGCTCGCCGGCGAACAGCCCTTTCCGATTGCTGTTGACCAGGTAACTCTGGAACTACAAGACCCCACCTACGCAAGTCCTTCATTCAAGAACGCTACGGGCGATGGCCAGGACAAATGGAAAACGCTGAGCTATGCGCAACTTGCCGATGCCTGGGACAGAGGTGTTCAACTGCAAAGCGAGTTTGCCAATATCAACACCGACAATCCCGATCTGAGCGTGTTTCGCGATGCCGGCGGCAAAATGATCACCTACTACGGCTTGGCCGACCAGCTCATTCCGCCACAAGGCACCCTGCACTACTACCGCCGCGTCACCGAACAAATGGGCGGTCTGGCGGCCACCCAGGAGTTCTACCGGCTGTACTTCGTCCCGGGCATGGGACATGGCCTTTACAACGGCACATCCAATCCTTTGGCCAATCCGCCCTTGCCCACTATGGATCAGTTGTACAAACTGCTGACAGACTGGGTCGAGCAAGGTACAGCACCTGCGGAAAGAGTGGACATCAGCACGCAAGCCACCGACATGTTCCCCGAGATCAAGTCCCGGCCCATCTGCCTGCATCCGCTGAAGGCCAAGTTCGTGGGCGGTGACCCGAAGATCGCATCCAGCTACGAGTGCGCCGCTTCGTAAACCCGTGTTGAATCAGGCCACGGCCTGACGACCAAGACAAAGGGCCACCTTCCGGTGGCCCTTTGTCAATATGCAGCTAAAACGCAGTTTGGTCCGCTCGATGCGAATCAATCCGCCCGATAGTTCGGCGCTTCTTTCGTGATCTGCACGTCGTGCACGTGCGATTCACGCACGCCGGCCGACGTGATTTCAACAAACTGGGCCTTGCTGCGCATTTCCTGAATGGACTTGCAGCCGCAATAGCCCATGGAGGCCCGGATGCCGCCCACAAGCTGATAGATGATGGCGATGACGCTGCCCTTGTAGGGCACGCGGCCTTCGATGCCTTCGGGCACGAGCTTGTCGGCGTTGTTGGCCGGGTCCTGGAAATAGCGGTCGGCCGAGCCGTCGCTCATGGCGCCCACGCTGCCCATGCCGCGATACGATTTGTATGAGCGCCCCTGGTACAGCACGACGTCGCCCGGCGCTTCTTCGGTGCCGGCGAACATGCCGCCCATCATGCAGGTGAAGGCGCCTGCCGCAAGGGCCTTGGAGACGTCGCCCGAGTAGCGGATGCCGCCGTCTGCAATAAGTGGCACGCCGGTGCTTCCAAGCGCCTTGGCGACATCGGAGATGGCGGTAATCTGGGGCACGCCCACGCCCGCCACGATACGAGTGGTGCAAATGGAGCCGGGGCCAATGCCCACCTTGACGGCGTCGGCACCCGCCTCAACCAGGGCAAGCGCGGCTTCGGCGGTGGCGATATTGCCGCCCACCACCTGAATGCGGGGATAGTTGCGCTTGACCCAGCGCACGCGTTCGATGACGCCCGCCGAATGGCCATGGGCCGTGTCGACCACGATGACGTCGACGCCGGCGTTGGCGAGCTTTTCAACACGCTCTTCGGTGCCCTCGCCCACGCCCACGGCGGCGCCCACGCGCAACTGGCCCTGGGCGTCTTTGCAGGCGATGGGGTGCTCGGTGTTCTTGACGATGTCTTTTACAGTGGCCAGGCCGCGCAGCTCGAACTTGTCGTTGACGATCAGCACGCGCTCGAGGCGGTGCTTGTGCATCAGGGCCTGGGCTTCGTCGAGCGTGCCGCTTTCATCCATGGTGATGAGGCGGTCTTGCGGGGTCATGATGTCGCGCAGTGAGACATCAAGCCGGTCTTCGAAACGCAGATCGCGGTTGGTGACTATGCCCACCAGCTTGCCGCCCTCGACCACAGGCAAGCCCGAAATGCCATGCTGGCGCTGCAGCGCGATGGCGTCGCGCACCTTCATGGTGGGCGTGACGGTGACCGGGTCGATGACAATGCCGAACTCGTGCCGCTTTACCCGTGCGACCTCGCGCGCCTGCTCGTCGGCGCTGAGGTTCTTGTGGATGATGCCTATGCCGCCCTCTTGCGCCATGGCAATGGCCAGGCGCGCTTCGGTGACCGTGTCCATGGCCGCCGAGACCAGCGGGATGTTAAGCGTGATGTCGCGGGTGAACTGTGTAAGCAGTGAAGTGTCGCGAGGCAGGACCTCGGAATAGGCAGGAACCAACAACACATCGTCGAAGGTTAGTGCTTTTTTGATGAGCCGCATTCGATAACTCCGTGCACAAAGCAAGATTATACGCTTATCCCAGCCAAACCCGGGCGTTGCGGAACATGCGCATCCAGGGGCTGGCGTCGCCGCCGGCGTCGTTGGCGCCCCAGCGTTCGGGGTGCCACGACATCATCACGTTGCGCGTTACGCGCTCTGGGTGCGGCATCATCACGGTGAAGCGTCCGTCCGCCGTGGTCACGCCCGCCAGCCCGTCGGGACTGCCATTGGGATTGTAGGGATAGGTTTCGGTGCGCCGCCCCTGGTTGTCGACATAATGCAGAGCGCCCGCAACCCGAGTCAGTTCGCCCTGGGTCTGGAAGTCGGCAAAGCCCTCGCCATGGGCCACCGCGATGGGCACCCGGGCGCCCGCCATGCCTTTGAAAAACAGCGAAGGCGAGTCGGCGATCTCGACCATGGAAAGACGGGCCTCGTATTTCTCGGACAGGTTGCGGGTAAAGCGCGGCCAATGGCCTGCGCCGGGAATCATGTCGGCCAGCGTGGCCATCATCTGGCAGCCGTTGCACACGCCCAGGGCGAAGGTGTCGGCGCGCTGGAAATAAGCGGCGAACTGATCGGCAAGCCGCGGGTTGAAGCGGATGGTGCGCGCCCAGCCCTCGCCCGCGCCCAGCACGTCGCCGTAGCTGAAGCCGCCCACGGCCACCAGGCCCTGCACGTCGTCCAGGCGGATGCGGCCGGACAGCAGGTCGGTCATGTGCACGTCCCAGGCCTCGAAGCCCGATTTATCAAACGTCCAGGCCATCTCGACCTGGCTGTTGCAGCCCTGTTCGCGCAGGATGGCCACGCGCGGACGCTTGCCGGTTGCGATGAAAGGCGCGGCAATGTCTTCTTGCGGGTCAAAGCCCACCACGGGACTGAAACCGGGGTCTTCGGTGTTGCTCCACACGTCGAACTCGGCCTGGGCGCAGGCTGGATTGTCGCGCAGCGCCATGATGCGGCGGCTGACTTCGCTCCATTGCCGGGCCAGTTCGGCGCGCGGGCGGCTATAGATGCTTTTGCCGTCGCGATACACCTGGATTTCGTCGAGCTTGTTCAAGCTGCCCACCACGTGCGAATGTACTGAAAGCCCCGCCTCGCGCAACGCCTGCATGACGGCGTCGCGCTGGGCCAGCGGCACTTGCAGCACCGCGCCCGCCTCTTCGGCGAACAAGGCCTTCAGGCTGAGCTCGTCGCGCTGCACGGCCACCTGCTCGGGGCGTATCTTGTAGTCGCCCCAGTCGGCGGCATGCGGGTCGATGGTCAGCATGTCGAGGTTCAGCGAGACGCCCACCCGGCCGGCGAAGGCCATTTCGCATACGGTGGCCAGCAGGCCGCCGTCGGAACGGTCGTGGTAGGCCAGCACGCTGCCCTCTTGCGCCAGCTTGCGCACCACCTTGAAGAACCCGGCCAGCATGGCGGCATCTTCGATATCGGGCGTTGCATCGCCGGTCTGGTTGAACACCTGGGACAGCACCGAGCCGCCCAGGCGGTTGCGGCCCTGCCCCAGGTCGACCAGGATCAGCACCGTGTCGCCGGCGTCGGTACGCAATTGCGGGGTGAGCGTCGCGCGCACGTCCTGCACGGGGGCAAAGGCCGTAATGATCAGCGAGACCGGCGAAATCACTTCGCGCGCCTCGCCCTGCTCTTGCCAGGTGGTGCGCATCGACAGAGAATCTTTACCCACCGGAATGGACAGGCCCAGCGCCTGGCACCATTGGCTTACGGCCGACACGGTGTCGTACAGCGCCGCGTCCTGGCCCGGTACGCCGCAGGCCGCCATCCAGTTGGCCGACAGCTTGATGTCTTTAAGCGACCGGACATCGGCCGCCACCAGATTGGTCAGGGCTTCGGCCACCGCCATGCGGCCCGAGGCCGGGGCGTCGATAACCGCCAGCGGCGTGCGCTCGCCCATGGCCATGGCTTCGCCGCGCACCCCTTCGAAATCGGCCAGGGTCACGGCGCAGTCGGCCACCGGCACCTGCCAGGGGCCCACCATCTGGTCGCGGCTGCTCAGGCCGCCCACGGTGCGATCGCCGATGGTAATGAGGAAGGTCTTGTTGGCCACCGTAGGATGGCGCAGCACCCGCTCGATGGCATCGCCCAGCGGCAGGCCGGCGATGTCCAGGGCCTGATGCCGGGCGTCGATGCGGCGCACGTCGCGCGTCATGCGCGGCGGCTTGCCCAGGATGACGTCGATGGGCACGTCGACCGGGCGCGGCTCATGGGCCGGCTGGCCCTGCGGCGCCTGCGCCACGCCGGGGAGGTCTTCGCCCAGGGTCACGCGCAGCTGGCGCTCTTCGGTGGCCACGCCCACCACGGCGTAGGGGCAGCGCTCGCGGTCGGCAATGGCGGCAAAGCGCTGCAAATCTTGGGGCAGTATGGCCAATACATAGCGCTCTTGCGCCTCGTTGCTCCAGATTTCGGCGGCCGACATGCCCGATTCTTCAAGGTGCACCTGGGTCAGCTCGAACATGGCGCCCCGGCCGGCGTCGTTCACCAGCTCGGGAAAGGCGTTGGAAAGCCCGCCCGCACCCACATCGTGGATGGCGATGATGGGGTTGTTCTGGCCCTGCTGCCAGCATCGGTCGATGACCTCTTGCGCGCGCCGCTCGATCTCGGGGTTGCCCCGCTGCACGGAATCAAAATCCAGTTCGGCGCTGTTGGCGCCCACGCTCATGCTGGACGCCGCACCGCCGCCCATGCCAATGCGCATGCCCGGCCCGCCCAGCTGCACCAGCAGCGCGCCGGGGGGGATGGGGTCTTTATGGGTAAGGCGCTGGTCGATGGCTCCCAGGCCGCCCGCGATCATGATGGGCTTGTGATAGCCCCAGCGGCTGCCCGCCGCCTGCTGTTCGTAGGCGCGGAAGTAGCCCAGCAGATTGGGCCGGCCGAATTCATTGTTGAAGGCCGCGCCGCCTATGGGCCCTTCCACCATGATGTCCAGCGGGCTGGCGATGCGGTCGGGCAGGCCGTGCGTGTCAGCCTCCCAGGGTTCGAGGGCGTCGGCAAAGCGAAGATTCGAAACCGTGAAGCCGGTAAGCCCGGCCTTGGGCTTGGAGCCCCGGCCCGTGGCGCCCTCGTCGCGGATCTCGCCGCCCGCGCCCGTGGCCGCACCGGGAAAAGGCGCTATGGCCGTGGGGTGGTTGTGGGTCTCGACCTTCATCAGCGTGTGCATGACCGCATCGTGGCTGGCGTAGGCGGTGGCGCCGGGTTCGTTCGAATCGGGCGACGCGCCGGCATGGAAGACGCTGGCGGCGCCGCCGGCCATAATGGCCGCGTTGTCTGAATAGGCCACGATGGTGCCTTCGGGCTGGGCCGCGTGCGTGGCGCGGATCATGCCGAACAGCGTATTGGGCTGCTCAACGCCGTCGATCACCCATTTAGCGTTGAAGATCTTGTGGCGGCAGTGTTCGCTGTTGGCCTGCGCGAACATCATCAGCTCGACGTCGGTGGGGTTGCGCCCCAACTGGCGGAAGGAGTCGTCAAGGTATTCGACTTCGTCTTCGGACAAAGCCAGGCCCAGTTCGACGTTGGCCTCGACCAGGGCCTGCCGGCCCCGGCCCATGACATCGACCGTTTGCATGGGCTTGCCGGGCAGCGAGGCAAACAGCTCGGCGCCGTCAAAGCGTTCATCCACCACGGTTTCGGTCATGCGATCGTGCAGGCAGGCGGCGATCTGGCCCAGTTGCCGGGCATCGATGTTCTGGCTGCCCAGCAAGCCGCGCGCGGGCTTGACGGTGTAGCGTATGCCCCGTTCGATGCGGCGCACCTGGGGCAAGCCGCAGTTGTGCGCAATATCGGTGGCCTTGCTGGCCCAGGGTGAAACCGTGCCCAGCCGGGGGATTACGCGCAGGGTAAACGCATGGCGATCTTCTTTTTGCGGCGTAAGGGGTACGCCGTAGTCAAGCAGCGCGGACAGCGTATTTTGCTGGCCGGCGCCCAGTTCCGACTCGACCCAGACAAAGTGTTCGTACTGCCCCTGGATATCGGCAACCGGCAGACCCAGTTCGGCAAATCGTTTAAGAAGGCGCTCGCGGCGAAACGGCGACAGGACCAGGGAACCGGGAAAATGCTGGATGGAGGTCACGGTAGAAAGGGCAAAAGGGGCTGGATTAGTGGAATCCCTTATTTTAGCCCGTTAAACCTGAATCGGCTGAGACCGCTGCCCGCCGCTGCCAGGCCTGCCGGGCATGGAGGCGGGCTTCAACCAATCTTCTCGTGCCCGGACGCCTTGTGCTCGGAGCCGCTAATGGGTCTTTAAGCGCCGCCCTGCCCGCCCGATTCAGGATAGTGCACATCGAGAATATCCAGCTCGTCCACCCCCGCCGGGGTGCGCAGGGTAACCGTATCGCCCTCGCGAGCCTTGGTCAGCGCCCGGGCCACCGGCGAGATCCAGCTGATGCGTCCCTGCAGCGGCTCGGACTCGTCCACGCCCACGATGGTGACGCGAAACTCTTCGCCCGCCTTGTCGGAATACAGCACCGTGGCGCCGAAAAAGACCTGGTCTTTGTTGGGTTGCAGGGAAGGATCGACCACCTCGGCCAATTCGAGCCGCTTGGTCAGGAAGCGGATGCGGCGGTCGATTTCGCGCAGGCGTTTCTTGCCGTACAGATAATCGCCATTCTCGGAGCGGTCGCCATTGGAGGCCGCCCACGACACCACCTGCACCACCGAAGGCCGCTCTTCGTTCATCAACTGCTCGAGCTCAGCGCGCAGGCGCGCATAGCCCTGGGTGGTGATGTAGTTCTTGGTACCCGGCGGCAAGGGGGCCGCCTCGGGTGCAAGGTCGTCATCATCGTCGTTGTCCGACTCTTTGACAAAGGCTTTGTTCATGGCGCAATACGAATCAGAAACAAACGCCGCCGGCCCATGCCGGCGCATAAGGCTATTCTATCAATTGGCGCATGGCGCGGCGCACGGCGGCGGGGTAATGGGCGTGCCTGCTGCAATAGAACGCTGGAAGCTCGACCACCGAATGCGCCCGCATGCACCAGGCCACGCGATTCGGAGGCAAGGCGTGTACCGTCTTCACGACAACGCCGTGCCTGTCCAGGAAGACAACGTCGATGGCCCGCCCCATGCCCACCGTATGGATAGCTCGGCAGGGTCGCAGCCACAGGCCCTCATGCAGGCCCGTTCGGCGAAACAGGAATAGCCCCGCGGCGCGTCTCCAGAAAGACCCGGCAAGCTGCAAGCGCAACGGAACAACTGTTCCATGCCCCCGGCCCGCGCAATGGTATGCGATGCGTTGGCCGCAGCGACCGGTCCGGGCGGTGTGCGCTTTGCCTGCAAGGCCTCTTGCCTGCCCCGCCGCCGCGAGCCCCGCCCCGCATCGCAGGAAAATGAGCGGGAACATGGCTACATGGCCTCGAACAGCTTGGCGGCTATCGGAAAGCCGATGATCAGAAAGGTGCAGGGAAATATGCAGCACACCAGTGGAAACAGCATTTTCACGGGTGCTTCGAGCGCCAGCTTTTCGGCGCGCAGAAAGCGTTCGTTGCGCCGCTGCTCCGACTGCGCGCGCAGCAAGGGACCCAGGTTCATGCCCAGTTGGTCAGCCTGCCCCAAGGCCGTCACCAGTTGCTGTACTGCCTCCAGCCCTGTGCGCCGGGCCAATTGGCCCAAAGCCTCTTGGCGCACCACTCCGGCACGCATGTCCGCCAGGCTGCGCCGCAGCTCATCGCGCAAGGGGCCGGGGGGCCCGTGGCAGGCCGCTTCCTGCAAAGCGCCCTGCAGGCTCAGGCCGGCCTCGACACACAAGGTGGCCATGTCGAGCAGGAACGGAAACTCTCTTTGCATGTGGCGTCTTCGCTGCACACCCAGTCGCGCCAAAGCACGCCAGGGCAGCCAGGCGGCCAGGCCCGCCGACAGGACAGGCACGATCACCCGGCCCGTTTCGAATTGCACGAAGGCCATGCTGGCCGCAATGGCCGAGGCACCCGCCAGGCCCGCCATGATCTGCATGGCAGCAAGATGCTCAGGCTTCCAAGAGGCGTCAAGCCCCGCCTGCTGGACCAGCCGCCCGATAGCTCCTCGGGCCCGCCACGAAAGCCACGGCGCCACTGCAACAGCCAGCACCTCGATCCATGGCCACGCAAGGCGAAGCACGACATGGCGTATATGACCGGGCACGGCCCGGGCTCTTCCGGCCGGCCGCATCAGCAGCCACACCAGGCAATGCAGCGACAGACCCGCCAGTGCGCAACTCAGCCAGAACAGCATCTCTTTCCCCTTGGCCTATACCTGTATATCGACAATGCGGCGTATCAGCGCAATGCCCGCAAGCTCGAGCACCGCCACCACTGCCAACACGGCCCAGCCCGCCGGCGTATGCCACAGCAAGGCCATGGACTGCGGATCGAGATGATCGAGCACCAGGGCCAGCGCCAGCGGCAGGCAGGCCATGATCCAGGCCTGCAGGCGCCCTTGGGAAGTCAGGGCGGCCACACGCGCGCGCAGCTGGGTCCGGGCCCGAAGCGTCGCCGCGATGCGCTCCAGCGTTTCGGCCAGATTTCCTCCGTTGCCCAGGGCAATGCTCAAGGACGAAACGACCAGGCCCGTACCTTCGCTGGGCATGCGCTCCTGGAGATTGGCCAGGGCTTGTTCAAGAGGTACGCCCATGCGCTGCTCGCGCAGCACCAGGCCGAACTCTTGTGAAAGCGGCACCGGCGCCTGGGGAACGATGTGATGCAAGGCCGCCTGCACGCTCGATCCGGCCCGCAGCGCGCCTGAAAGCGACAACAGCAGATCGGGCAACTGTTCGTCGAAGCGGGACTGGCGCCTTCTGCGCAGATGGCCCAGGGCCCAGCGAGGGGCCGCCAGGACGACCCCGGCGGCGGCCAGGGCCAGGCCCGGCGAAGCGCTTGCCACCACGACGACGACGACGAAGACCACCCCGCAGGCAAGCAGATTGGCTTGCCACAGGCTGGCCGGATCCAGGAACAGGAAGAACTCGCCCAGGCGGTTCTGGGCCGTGCGCGTATAGGCCTTGCGATAGCGGACGAGGCCCTGTGGCAGCCAGCGCTGCATCAGCCAGGCCACCATGACCCCTGCTACCAGCACGCCGGCAAGGAATACCAGGATCATGGGCGGTGGCCTTCCAAGGTGCTGGACATGGCTTCGCCGGTATCGCGCCTTGCATGAACCGCATCGTCGACAGCCTGATCGCCCGGAAGCGACTCGTGCCGGGTGGCGGCGCAGGCCGACTGAAAGCTTGCCGCCGCATTGGGAACGACATGGCGCCGCGTGAACAACGACGCATCCAGGCCATCGAAGCGCCCGCCCGCGCGTGCCATGAAGTCGGGGACGACACCGCAGCCCACGAAGGCCGCGGGCGGCCCGGCGTGATAGTTGAACAGGGGCTGCAGCTGGATGCGGCCGCTTTCTATGCCCGTTACCTCGACAATGGCATCGATGTAGCGCCGCCCGTCGCCCGCGCGCACCTGCTGCACGATCAGGTCGATGCTGGCGCTGATATGTTCCCGCACGGCGGCAAGCGGCAGGTCCATGCCGGCCATGAGTATCATGGTCTCGAGCCGGGCAAGCGCATCGCGCGGACTATTGGCGTGCAGCGTGGTCAACGAGCCTTCGTGTCCGGTGTTCATGGCGGCCAGCATGTCGAACGCTTCGCCGCCGCGGCACTCGCCCACCACGATGCGGTCGGGCCGCATGCGCAGCGCGTTGCGCACCAGGTCGCGGATCTCTATCGCTCCCCTGCCCTCGAGGTTGGGCGGCCGCGCCTCGAGCGTGACAAGGTGGGCGTGGTCGAGCTTGAGCTCGGCGGCGTCTTCGATGGTGACGATGCGCTCGGCCTCGGGTATGCAGTTGGACAGCACATTGAGCAGTGTCGTCTTGCCCGAGCCGGTGCCTCCAGACACCACGATGTTCTTGCGATGCTTCACGCAAGCCATCAGAAAGTCGCGCATGGCGCCATCGAGGGCGCCGACCCGCAGCAGATCGTCCATGCCGGGCCGATGGACGGGAAACTTGCGTATGGTCAGGCTGGCCCCGCGCAGTGCAATGGGCGGAATCACCGCATTCACCCGCGAGCCGTCGCGCAGGCGCGCATCGACCATGGGAGAGCTTTCGTCGATACGCCTGCCCAGCGGGGAAACGATGCGCTCTATCACGCCCAGCACCGCCTGCTCGCTGCTGAATCCGGATGCGTGGCGCCGCAGCCGCCCCGCCGTTTCGATAAATATTTCGTCGTGGCGATTGACCATGATTTCGGTAATGGCCGCATCGGCAAGCAGGGGTTCGAGCGGCCCGAGGCCGATGGCTTCGTCCACCACCTCGGCCAGCAGGGCTTCGCGGTCAATGCCGGCGGGCAGCGCGTGGTCTTCTTCGATGATGGCCGACAGCACCTGCCGGGCTTCGCTGCGCAGGGCCGTGTCGCTAAGGGTCACCACATCGCGGCGGCGCAGGTCCAGCGCCTTGAGCAAGGCCCTGTGCAGCCTGCGGCGATGCTGCAGGCGCAGCGCAAGTTCTTCGCCAGCCGTACCATCGTCAAGCCTGGCTGGCCCTCCATGGCCATGCTGATGCGATGCCGTCCCGAAAATAGCCAGCTGGGCTTCATCCAGACCTGACACGGCTTCTTGCGGCCTGCTCCGGGCCTCTGCGGATGTCCCGCCGGTTCCGCCGTGGGCCGTGAACTTTGGCGCCGCGTCGAGGGGAACACAGCGGCGTATCCGTATCAGGCACGGACCTATCAGTATCTCGTCTCCGGGCAGCAACGGCCCATGGTGCGTGATGCGCCGGCCGTTGACCAGCGTGCCGCCCAATGTGCCCAGGTCGTCGATGAAGGGCCCGTCGGAACCGCGCTCGATGCGCGCATGCCGCTTGCCCACTCTCCAGGCGGCGATATGCAGGCCGCAGCGCGGCGAGCGGCCGATATCCACCGGCAGTGCCACATTGCATTGGTCTATGGTGCCATCCTCGAATTTCAGTTCCAGCTCCAGCATGCAACTTACTCCTGATTGGCTTCTGGACCCCACTGCGACCC
Organism: Pusillimonas noertemannii; assembly: GCF_003096595.1. Lineage (GTDB taxonomy): Bacteria > Pseudomonadota > Gammaproteobacteria > Burkholderiales > Burkholderiaceae_B > Pusillimonas > Pusillimonas noertemannii. The sequence goes on from NZ_QEKO01000004.1 coordinate 297,694, forward strand.
CGGGCCGGCATAGGGGTTCCAGCCGCTGTTTCCGCCAAGCGCCGCGGGCATTGTGTCGAGCGCACGAATGGGAACGTTCAGCACCTCGGGTGCACTGAACGTTGACTGCAGGATCTGACGCCCCTTGGATACCCGGGCCTGCAAGTCGGGATGATCGGCCGCCACCACGACAGGCGTCACGAATATGGCAAGCTCGGTTTCACTATGCTGGAAGCGCGTCGAGCTGAACAGGCGCCCCAGTATCGGCACATCGCCGAGGCCCGGTACCTTGCTGACGTTGCGCGATTCGTCTCGCGAGAGAAACCCCGCCATGACCAAGGTCTGCCCCGACCTGACATTGAATTCCGTCGAAGCCCGCCGCGTCTTGAGCGAAGGCCCGGTAGGCACGGACAATGCGCTGTCGATGGAACTGACCTCGACTTCGATGTGCGAGCGCACTGCGCCGTTGCGTTCGATCTGCGGCGTGATGCGCAGGGACACGCCATAAGGCTTGAATGCCGTACTCGTGTTGCCGTTCGCGTCCGTTGTAGAGTATGGGACTTCTCCGCCGGCAAGAAACTCGGCCGTTGCACCGCTGCGCGCCAACAATTGGGGCTGGGCCAGCACCACTGCCCTGCCGGTCTGCGCCATGGCGTTGATCCGGGCCGAAAGTAGCGCATTCACGCCGAAGTAGCCGGCGACGGCGGCGGCCGGGCCCGGTATGGGCATGGGCGATGGCTCGCCGGCCGAGCCGGGGCGCTCGTCCCAGCGACGCGTGCCGGCGTCCCAGGCCAGCCCGGCGAACATCCCGCCGTCGCTCTCGGCATTCCATCGCACTCCAAGCTCTTGAAGCTGCGTGCGAGGCACTTCGACCACCTGGACGTCGAGCAGCACCATGCGGTCCCAGCCGATCTGCCCGGTAAAGTCGACCAGTTGTGGATATCGCTGGCCAAGCTGGGCCAGGCGCTCGCGATCGGCGTCGGACAGATCGTCGCCCTCGACAATGAGCTTGTCGCCGACACTGGAAACGCGGGCGTTGGGAATGCGCTCGAGCACCGCGCGCAACTCTTGCTGAAGGCGACGGGCGCCTTCGGGTGCGACCTCGACATCGAAGCGCCGGCGCAGCCCGTCTTCGGACCACACCTGCAGCACCGTCGAGCCTTCACTCCGTGCAAAGACGATGACTTCTTTTTCTTCTGTCGTAATCGCGTTGATTACCTGACCATCCCCGACCGCTACCCTCGCCACGTCGGGAACCGCCAATACCTTCAGCTCGCCGACCTGAAGGCTTAGAAGCTGTTCGCCCGCCGCGCCCACGGGCCCAGCCTGCAGGCACGCAAGTGCAAGAAACACGGACAGGCCAAGGACTCGACGCGGCGGCACGCATGGACACAGGCAACAGAGGAAGAGATGAAGCATGCAGCCGCCTATGGCCTGTCGGATTGCGGGTCGGAATCGAGGCTCGACAGGCCCAAGTCGGGCCGGGCATTCAGCCAGGCGCTGACGAGCTCGGGAGCATGCGGCAGGTCGAACAAGCCAGCCACGGGCGCCGCATCGGAGGGTGGACGCGGGCTCGGCAACCGGCTTACAGGCCTGTCTCCGTAGATGACCGGTGCCGGCTCAGCCGCCCGAGGCGCTACAGGCGCTGAAGCGACGCCAAGCAGGCTGGCCAGGTCGCCCCGCGAGGCGCGCTGGGTGGACAGGGCGTCGTCCGAGCGGCGCAGCAGCGCGGTGATGGTTCCTCCTTGGCGCGCGGCAACGAGCTTGACGGCATCTTCGGGCGCGGTATCTAGCGTTACCGTCGAGTAGCCGTAGGCGCCGCCCTGTTCGGTTCCGTCGGTGGCCGTGCCTGTGGCCAGCACCAGCACGCCCTGCAGCAGCGGCGCCGTAATGCGTTTCCCTTGATGGTCGAACGAGACATACAGATCGATGAGGTCGCCGGGCTCGAGCAAGCCCGAAGCGGAATTGATGGCGTCGATGGGCATGGTGATGGCACGGCGACCCTCGCCCAGCCGGGCCGAGAACGGCAGGCCCTGCTCGGCGACCGCATGGGCGGCAAGCACGGCATCGCCCGCGCGCAGCGGCGTTTTCAGGAGGCGTCCTTCAAGCACGGCATAGGCCTCTGGCGCAACACTGTCGCTGGCTGCAAGGCCCGCCGGAAAGCTTCGCACGGCCAGATGGTCGCTGCTGAGGCGGATGCCGGCCGGCAGGTCGTAGGCGGCCACTACCCGCTGCACCGTGGGCACCCGCGCCTGAGCCTCGATCTGATGGATACGCCCCTGTATGTGCTGGCGCGCCGCCCACATGGCGACAAGACCCGCGCCCACGGCAATGGCCAGCATGATGCAGGAACGTCTATCGAGCGGCATGCGCATGGCGTCCTCCGGAAATTTCATTCAGATAGATTGACCAGGACAGCGTCCGCGCCGCCCAGGGCGGCATGAACGGGAAATACGTCGATGCGCGGGCCGGCTGGCCGTACGCCGGCGGAGCGTGCTGTCCAGCTGTGCGCGCCCGTGCGCTGCCATCGCGACTCGGCCAGGCGACGGTCCAGCGCTTCGACAAACACATCGAAAGATCGATGAGGTATGTGAACGCTTTGCAGCATCGGCCTGCCGTCCGCCGAGGAAGCCTGGCTGAACACAAAGCGCGCGTTCTGGGCAAGCCAGGAAGCCAGAAAACCCTGTCCCGCAGCCTTTGGCCCGGAAGCGGCATCGAGCGGCAATGCCGAGACCATGCCCCGGACCAGCCCATGCCGCGCCTCGAGCTGCGCAACCCAGTGGAGACCGGCATCGACTCCGGACAACAGGATGGCCCCCGGCAAAGTGGTGATTCTTTGAAAGCGCTTTTCGTGTCGCGCCATGAGCCTGGCCGCCTGTTCGAGAGGCAGCGCCGCCACGAAGCTTCGGGTACTGACCGGCAGGCCGGACAAATGCATTTCGATCGGTTCAAACCAGGTGAAGGCCGATGTCGCGGCATGCGGAAAAGACAGGCGGCTATCGACCGACCCAAACGCGTGAGATGGGATAAGAAGGGCCGTCGCCATGGTCAAGACCACAATGAGCCGACGGGCCGCGAGTTGACGCTGGCCCCTACAGACACCGCAAATACTGAGAATGGCACTGGCATGATGGTTCACGAACGACCTCCTGTGGGAAGACCCATTGCTCTTGCTCCGAAACGAATGCTCAAGGCTGCTCGCCCGCAAAGAGATGCCGCCCAGGCACTTGGCCCGCCCAATCGCCAAGCCAGTCGAATGTGGGCCGGGGCCGGCTCCAGCCTGCATCCACGGGACTCATCAGGGAAGAAATCTGCCGGCCCAGACCATAAGCCTGCTGTGCCGGCTCGTTCCAGGCCAGGGCTGACCCTGCCACCCTTTGCTGCACCGAATCGTCATCCGAGGCATGTCCCGCCGCCGTCGCAATGGACGTATGACGCAATAGCTTCGGATAGGCCTGATCGAAGTCGCGCAGGGCAGACATGAAGCCGGCTTTTCCGCCTCCGTCGGCGCCTGGCGCCCCGGGAAGCTCGATCGCGACACGGGCATCGACGATGCCGGTATCGGCCAGTTTCCACTGACTGCGCAGCGTTGCCGCGAAAGCAACGTCTTGGCCAGGTTGTGCATGCGCGTCAAGCTGCGGCCCACGCTCGACTCCGAGCCGGACGTGCGCGCCACGGTCACTGAACAGCAGCTTGCCCTTTCGGTCGGCCCAGCGGTGAAGCGATGTGCCGAAAAAATGCCGCTGGACCATTTCGGCCGACACCGGCACGCCGCGTGCTTCGGCAAATGCGATATAGCGACTGGCATGCGTGGCCTGCAAGGCGATGTCCTGGAAACGACCGAGCCAGGCGATTGCCGCCCACACCAGCAACAAGGCGCTAAACGCAACCAGCGCCTCTGCCAGGGCTTGCCCTGCCTGTGCATGGCCTCGCAACCGCGAAAAAAGCAGTTTCCGTGCGCGAGGAGACCGGGCTTGCGCGGCTGACGCTTGCCTGTTCATGGCGCCTCCGCCCCGGACAAGGCCCGATCGCTGGAACGCAACCTTGCCTGCCAGAACGGGTGAAAGAGGTTGGCCCGTTCAAAGCTTCGGTCGGCCCTTTCTCCGGGCCTGGCGAAGAAGGTCTCGGCAGCGCTGCGCGTGGTGATGGTGATGCCTTCGGGTCCGGCGCGCCGCAGTCTCAGGCTGAAACCCATGGGTGCCGCAGAAGCGCCTTCGGCGACGTCGAAATAATCGGGCAAGCCCAGCGACCGCCAATGCGGCCTTGCCGCGACTGCGCGAGAGTTGGCCAGGGGATTGGCATCGCCCGAGAAGATGTCCCAGTCGGTGGCCTCTTGCACCCATCGCCAGAAGTCCTGAGAGGAAAAATCGTCTGGAGGGTTCTCGACATGGGGTGAGTCGGTGCGCTGCTCGCGCGCGGTGGGGATCCAACCCCAGCCCATGGCGTATTCGCGAAAGTAACAACCTATCCAGCGATTGGAGCGCAAAGCATGGAAGGATTGCGTGTCGATGGACTGCCAGACACCGGTTTGGTCGAGTTGTGTCTGCCCCCGGCGGCGAAGTTCGTGCCGCCGCGCAGGACAGCGCGCCTGTACGGGCCAGGGGTTGCGCGCCGTATGGTTGCGCGGCGACAGAAAGTCGTAACGCCCCGCCACGTTACGGACGAACGATGCCAGGTGGCGGCCGCCGGCATGCAGCTGGATGGAGCCAGGCCAATCGTCGTGCTCGACTTCCAACGAGGAAGATTCACCGTGATAATGACGGCGCAACACCTGCTGCATGGCCTGGTACCGCGCCTGCGGCAGGGTGTTGACGATGTCGTGCTGGACTGCGCCCAAGACATGGTGCACGAGCCTGTCGTGCTCGGTATGCGCCAAGGCCAGCTTGCCGGGAGTTTGTGCCAACGACTCCAGGCCGTTCGCACTCTTGGCGGCGGCATAGGCAGACCCGTGCCCCGCGCCGAACAGCATGGCAATAAGATACACAGGAGGATTTCCCGTTGTGGCCTGGCGGGATTCGGCACCGCCCAGAAAGGCCCAGGTGCCCAATGTGACGAGGTGCGCCATGGCCACCTGGTGGCCCACTTGCGAGCGGTTCAGCAAGGCCAGCATGTTCAGGGCTCGCGCCTGCACCAGCGCCCCGCTGTAGGCCGCCGCGTCAAGTCCATGAAGCTGTCGTGCCTTGGCGGCTACCATCTGCCCGGTTGCAAAGTAGCGCACAAGCACCACAGAGGCAACGGCAGCCAGCAACATGCCCCAGACCAGTGCCTGGCCGCCCTGCTGCTGCGGGTTCATTGCCCCACCCCCGCGTTGCCGGTAAATGACTTAAGGCTTTTTGCCGCTGTCTGGCCCGCGGCCGTCTCGGAAGCGGCCTGCGCCGCCTGGCTTTGCGCGGTGCCGTCTTCGCCCGCCAGTTCACGTGCCATGGCTGCTGTCTGGGAGCGCACGACCTGGCCGAACAACTGATACACGGCGATGGCCGCCACGGCGACAAGGGCCACGATAATGATGTATTCGGTCATGCCTTGGCCGCGCTGGCGCGGATGGGCTTGCTGCATGGTCGCCTCCTTTGTCCGGTCGTGGACAAAGTCTCGCTTCCGCCCGCCAAAGGCACAATTCGCAGATACCGACACGGACCAAATCGCGCAGCCGCCTCGAAACTGCTCGAAGCCTCGAGCCGCGGCCCTGCCCCCGGGGGCACGAGCAATATGCCATGCCTGCCCCAGACCTCCACGCAAAAACACCGGGGCCGGCAAAGCCGGCCCCGGTGTTTTATGGGCTGGAACTACTGGATCAGCCGAACCTTACTTCGTCGACCTTTGCACGGCATCGCCGGCCGCGGAAATGTCTTCACCGGCGCCGCGCACGGTGTTGGTGCAGCCCGCCGCCGCCAGGCAACCCAGGATCAGCAAGGACGACACAATTTTTTTTATAAGCATGGTGAACTCCTTAAAGGAAAAGACTGCTGTGCAACAGAAGTACGGAATTATTTGCTGGAATCGGCATAGCGCTTGGCGCTGTCCAGGATTTCCTTGCGGGCCTCGTCGGCGTCGCCCCAGCCCTTTACCTTCACCCACTTGCCTTTTTCAAGGTCTTTGTAGTGCTCGAAAAAGTGCTGGATGCGGGCCAGGTCTTCTTCGGGCAGGTCTTGGGGCGACTTGATGTTGCGGTACGGCGGGTAGAGCTTGTCGACCGGCACCGCCAGCAGCTTGGCGTCGCCGCCCGCCTCGTCATCCATGTGCAGCACGCCGATGGCGCGGCAGCGCACGACGGCGCCAATCTGGATGGGAAAAGGCGCGACCACCAGCACGTCGGCCGGGTCGCCGTCGTCGGAGATGGTGTTGGGAATATAGCCGTAGTTGGCGGGGTAATGCATGGCGGCCAGCATGAAGCGGTCAACAAACACGGCGCCCGACTCTTTGTCGACCTCGTACTTGACGGGGTCGGAGTTCTGGGGAATTTCGACAATGACGTTGAATTCGTCGGGCAACTTGGCGCCGGCGGGGACGCGGTCTAGGCTCATGCTTTCACTACCTTGATAAAAATTGAATGGTCGGGGAAATCAGTCTCGGGGCTTGGATTCGGGCGGCTGCGAAGACACTGGCGCATGGCTGCGGGGTCGGTCGGAAGTCTGGCTCAGGTCGACGCCCGGAATCGGCGCGCTGTCGAAATATTCGTCCATGTCAGAGTCGCCGGACACCGGCACCGAGGCTGGCTGGGGCGGCGTACGGGGCTCGCCGGGCGAAGCGGACGGCAATGAGTCGTCGAAATAATCGGCGGCGCTGGCCGCAACCGGCGAAAACGGCTCGGCATCGATGGGCGCCGACATGGGCATGCTCTCGACATCGATCAGGGTGGGGTCGGCGCGGGTATCGGCGGCGGGCAGCACATTGCTGGTTTGCAGCACGGGCAGCACGCCCGCCACGCCCGAGGCCAGCCGCCAGTGCTTCATGGCGTCGGCTTCACGGCCAAGGCGGTCGTACAGGTTGCCCAGCAGCGCGTGGATGCGCACGTCGCTGCGTATCTTCATGCTGCGTAGCAGGTAGCGCTCGCCGGGGCCCCACAATTGGCCGGTCAGGCACAGGTTGCCCAGGGCCGCCAGCAGGTCGGAGTTTTGCGGGTCGTTCCTGAGCCAGACCTCGGCCTTGGCCAGGCGGCGCGCCACGTGTTCGGGCGGGCATTGCGAATAGGCGTTGAGCAGTCGGGACTCGAGCCTGACGTTGAGCGCGGCCTCGAGCACCTTGCCGGCGGCTTCGACATCGCCCTGCCGCTCGTGGAAAGCAGCCGCGGCCAGGGCCACCTCGGGCAGGGTTCTTTCGTCGGACTTGAGCTCGCCCCACACTGCCTTGAACTCGTCGGGGTCGGCTACGCCGCCCAGCCGCACGGCCGCCGCGCTTTCTATAAGGGGCAGGGCCTTGGATTTGTCGATGACGCCGCGGCGCAAAAGCGTGCGTGCCAGGTCGAACACGCGCTGGTGCTCGCCCAATTGGCGGTATGCCTTCAACAGCAGCTGGGCCGCGTGCGAATGCCTGGGGTTGCTGTCATACAGGGGCTGCAGCAGGGCCAGCGCCTCTTGGGGCCGGTTCTGCTCGAGCAGCATCTCGGCCGAGGCGGCCGCATGCGCTTCCTTCAGGCGGGTGTCGTTGCCGGCGGCCTGGCCGGCCAGGCGCAGGGCATCGTCGCGGCGCACATATTCGCCCAGATGATGGGAAGCCGTGGCCAGAGCCAGGCCCGCCAGCACCCGCGTGTTGGCGGACTTGCTGCGGCCCAGCAGCTTGGAAAGGCGCTGCTCGGCATCGGCATAGCGCCCTTCAAGCACGCTGATCCAGCCCGACTCGAGCAACTCGTGTTCTTTCTTGCGGCCGCGCAGGCCGCGCCACGAACGGAAGCGCTCGGGGCCCGAAACCAGCCAGGCGATCAGGCGCAGCGCCACATACAGCACCACGAAGGCGGCCAGCAGCAGCAGGACCGCAAATGTAAGCGAAAGCTCGATGCGCCAGGGCTGGGCAATGATCAACACATTGCCGCTGTGCTCGCGCAGCACCAGGGCCAGCGCCACGGCCAGGACCAGCAATACGCACATCCACAACCATGTTCTCATGGCTATGCTCCTGCCCGGCCGATGCGGGCCGAGGCGGCGGTAAGGTCGGCGTTGCGGGCGCTGGCGGGCTCGGAGCCGTCGGGTGCGGCCTCGTTGGCGGCCCCCTCTTGCTCGCCGGGGCCGGTGTCGTCGGCGGCGCCTTCACCCTGAGGCGCTTCGGCATCATCCTGGGCCGGGGCGCTTGGGGAAGCGCCCTCTTCTTCGATGTCGGCGGAGTTCTGGGACTTGGCGAGCTCTTCGCGCAAGGCCTGGATGGCGTTCTGGCTGTTGGCCACCGTGGGCAGCTCGACCTGGATCGAGGTGTCGGCCAGCTGCAGCGCCAGCCTCAAGGCACGATTGCCCTCGACCGAGTTGATGTCGTAGCGCGCCTGCAGCATCTGCACGACGGCCTTGGTTTCGGTGTTCCAGACGTCGGGCTGCTTCATCAGCAAGGCCAGCTGGGCTGTCATGAGCCGCAGGCGAAGCTTGTCGCGCAGGCTGCCGGCCTGCTCGGGAGACATCAGCAGGGCTGCGGCATCGTCGACCCGGCGCACATTGATAAAGCTGGCCAGGTCTTGCCTGATGTTCCACCAGGCCTGGCCGGACCAGTCGGCCACCGATGCGATGCAGCGCTTCCACCAGGGATCGGCGGGGTCGACACTGCTGGCGGCGGCCGGAGCCGCCCGCCGGGCCGGCGCCGGCGACGAAGCCACCGTGGGCGCGGCATCGTCGGGAATGAGCATGGGCGCCGTTTCAACCAGGCCGCCAAGTTCGTCGATGCGGCTCGAGAGGCGATTGATGTCTATGGTGCTGACCGCCCGAAGCCTTTCTACGTCGCCGTTGATGGCCTGCTGCAGCGAGGCCAGGCCGGGCCGGTTGGCGCGGGCAAGCTGCGCCTGGGCGGTTTCGAGCGCAATGATGGCATTGCTGACGTTGCCGCCCAGCAGCAGCTGCTGGTGGGCAATGGAAACCAGATGATCGACGTCGTTGACCAGCGCGATGTCGGCGCCGCTGTCGGTCATCATCTGCAGCGCCTGCTCGAGACTTTGCAGATGCTGCTGCGCCTCGCCCAGCGAGGCTTGCAGCCGCTCGATGCGCCCTGCCTGCTGCTGGGCCAGCTCCAGGGCTTGCGACGCCTGGCTGGAGGCGGCCTGCGCGGTCTGTGCGCTTTGCCTTGCCTGGCTGAGCAATGCGTCGCCGCGCTCGTGCATGACGCGGTGCTGGTACCAGACCGTGCCGGCAAGCGCCGCAATGATCAGCAGCACCACCAGGATGACGATGACGAGGACCGAACGACGGGAACGTTTGGCGGGGCGCGGCCCGGCCGGCGACGCAGCCTGCTTGTTGGCGGGTTTGTCGTGCTGCGTGGCGCTGCCGCTGCCGGACGTGTTGTCTGGTTTATTGTCTGTCATGGCGAAATTGTAATCCTTAGCACCCTTTCAGAGGGAAGCGAGCGATGTGACGGCCTGGAAGATGGCGTCGTCCCTTGGCGCACATATGGTAACCGCCAGGCTGCTATCCGTGCCACCGGGGACATCGAGCGAAGATTGTAAACGCCCCGCAATGCGCGGGTGTATCACCACGTAATGAAAGCCGGCGCAAGACGCCAGCAAGCCATGGCGGGCGGCATTGTCGACAAAGGCCTGGACGCCGTGGGCGCTGGTCAGCAGGCAGACCACTCCCTTTCCCGCCGCCACCGCCTCGCGCAGGCGCCGGGCCTGATGAGGCGGCCAGTCAAGCATGCGCCGCTCATAGGCCGCGTGGCGGACCACGCGCAGCCCGGCCTGTTCCAGGCGCTGGCCCAGCCACTCGCGCCCGGCCTGGCCTCGCACGATGAGCGCGTTGCGCAGACCCGCCACCCGAGGCTGCAACACTTTCCAGAGCGCTTCCGAATCCTGCTCTTCAGACTGTGCCGGAAGCACGACCTGGCCGGCCGGCACCAGGCCGGTCTGGGCGACGGCCTTGGCCGTGGCGGCTCCCACCGCTGCGACCAGCGTGTGCGCCGGCCATGCACCGGGCAAGCTGTCCGCCTGGGCCAGTTGCTGGAAATAGGAGGAAACGGCATTGCCCGACACGAATACGATCAGGTCCTGATCGCCCGGTCGGGGGACCAGGCCGCCTGGCTCCGCAACGGGAACGATGTCGAGCACGGGCATGACGAGGGGCTCCAGCCCCCGGTCGGCCAGGCGCTGCGCCAAGGGCTCGTTACGCCCTTGGGGGCGGGTAAGCACGACCAGCGCGTCGGCCAGGCCCGCCGTCATGTCCGCGGCCCGGCGCCTGTTGAGTGGTGAGCCATGTGCGTACCCATGCGACCCGTTCCGTGTTTAGGCCCTAGCCTGCGGCAGGGCCCTGGCCCGGCGGCGAGGAAGCGGGGTGGCCCGGCAGCAATGCGGCGAGAATTTCGCGGGCGCCCTGGTCGAGCAACTGGGCGGCCACCTGCCTGCCCAGTGCCTGAGCCTGCTCGGGCGCCCCCGAGGCCTGGGCGCGTATCACGGTTTTGCCATCGGGCTGGGCCACCAGCCCGCGCAGGTTCAAAACGCCGTCGCGCAGTTGGGCGTAAGCCGCTAGCGGCACCTGGCATGAGCCGCCCAGTTCGGCCGACACAGTGCGTTCGGCCAGGGTGCATAAAGACGATTCGGCGCATTCAAGCGGCGCCAGCCACTGGCGCAGGTCGGCACGCTCGGCCATGACTTCGATGCCCAGGGCGCCCTGCCCCGCCGACGGCAGGCTTTGCTCGGGACTGAGGTAGGCTCGGATGCGGGAAGCCAGGCCCAGCCGCTGCAAGCCGGCTGCAGCCAGGATGATGGCCGCATACTCGCCTCGGTCGAGCTTGCCGAGCCGGGTGTCGAGATTGCCGCGCAAGGGCTTTACCTCGAGATGGGGATACGAGGCCCTGATCTGCGCCTCGCGGCGCAGGCTGGAGGTTCCGACCACAGCCCCGGCGGGCAGCTTGGCCAGGTCGTCGACCTGCCCGGAGACCAGCGCATCGCGCGGGTCTTCGCGCTGCATGACGGCCGTCAGGGCAAAGGGCAGCGTCAGGTCGACGGGCACGTCTTTGAGCGAATGCACGGCCAGGTCGGCGCGCCCATCGAGCAAGGCGGTTTCAAGCTCTTTGACGAACAGCCCCTTGCCACCCACCTTGGAAAGCGTGCGGTCGAGTATCTGGTCGCCCCGGGTGGTCATTTCAAGCAGGCTTACTTCGCATTGGGGATACAACTGCGCCAGCCTGCCGCGCACGTGCTCGGCCTGCCACAGGGCCAGGCGGCTGGCGCGCGTGGCGATGACCAGGCGCGACGGAGGCGACACGGGCTTAGCCTGCATAGTGGTTGACGACCAGGTAGGCGATGATGCCGATGATGGCCAGGACAAGCAGCCCCTTGAGCAGCGACATGCCCGAATCGGCGTCTTTCTTTTCGCCCGAAGTAGGTTTAAACAGTCCCATGAGTATCCACCTTTTTTGCAGTCATTCGTGCGGCCAGCCATTTTCCGCCCAATACGACCAGGGCGACGCCGACCACTTCCGCAGCTATTTTAGCGGCGGCGCTGGGCTCGCTGAATTGATTCACGACAAAGACATCGCTTATTACCATTCCGCCCGCAATCCAGCCCAGCAAGCCGGCGCCGAACAGCACCACCACCGGAAAGCGGTCGATCAGCTTGAGCACCAGGGTGCTGCCCCAGATGATGATCGGCACGCTCAGCAGGAGGCCGAACACGACATAGCCCAGTTGATGGTCCATGTGCGCGTTCTGCGCGGCGCCGGCGATGGCGATGACGTTGTCCAGGCTCATGATGAAATCGGCCACGAGTATGGTTTTAACGGCCGCCCACACTGACGAGCCCGCGGTGACGTTGCCATGATGGCCGTCGTCGGGCAGCAGCAGCTTTATGCCTATCCACAGCAGCAGCAAGCCGCCCGCCACCTTCAGGAAGGGAATGCCGAGCAGCGTCAGGGCAAAGGCAATGAGGGCCACGCGCATGACGATGGCGCCCACCGTTCCCCAGAGAATGCCGCGGATGCGTTGCCGGTGCTCGAGCTTGCGGCAGGCCAGCGCGATGACCACGGCGTTGTCGCCGCCAAGCAGTATGTCGATCATGACGATCTGGAACAGCGCGCCCCAATGAAGGGTACTCAGAAATTCTGCCATCAGGTCTCCTGGTGACCAGGGTAAAAGCGTGAAACAGTATGGTATCGCAAGCCTGCGGGCCTTCTGCCCGCGACCGCGGCTGCCCAAGCGGCGAGCGGGGCTGAAAAAGGCCCGCCGAAGCGGGCCTTTTTCAGCATTACGGCATAAGCGGCCTTACAGCACCGACTTGAGCAGCTTGCCCATTTCGGAGGGGTCACGCGTGGTGCGGATGCCGCAAGCTTCCATGATCTCGAGCTTGGCGTCGGCCGTGTCGGCTCCGCCGGAGATCAGGGCGCCCGCGTGGCCCATGCGCTTGCCCGGAGGCGCCGTGACGCCGGCGATGAAGCCGACCACGGGTTTCTTCATGTTGTCTTTGGCCCACTCAGCGGCATTGACTTCGTCGGGACCGCCGATTTCACCGATCATGACGACGGCGTCGGTGTCGGGATCGTCGTTGAACATCTTCAGGACGTCGACGTGCTTCAGGCCATTGATGGGGTCGCCACCAATACCCACTGCCGAGGACTGGCCCAGGCCGAGCTCGGTAAGCTGTGCCACGGCTTCGTAGGTAAGCGTGCCCGAGCGGCTGACCACGCCGATGCGGCCCTTGCGCGAGATGTGGCCGGGCATGATGCCGATCTTGATCTCGTCGGGGGTGATCAGGCCGGGGCAGTTGGGGCCCAGCAGCAGGGTCTTTTTGTTCTCGGCGCGCATGCGGTTGCGCACCATCAGCATATCGCGCACAGGAATGCCTTCGGTGATGCAGATGACCAGGTCAAGGTCGGCTTCGACCGCTTCCCAGATGGCATCGGCCGCGCCCGCGGGCGGCACGTAGATGACGGAGACCGTGGCGCCTGTTTCGGCCTTGGCTTCCTTGACGGAGGCAAAGATGGGCACGCCTTCGAAGTCCTGGCCGGCCTTCTTGGGATGCACGCCAGCGACGAACGCCTCTTTGCCATTGGCGTACTCGCGGCAGTAATGGGTGTGGAACTGGCCGGTCTTGCCGGTGATTCCCTGGGTAATGACTTTAGTGTCTTTGTTGATCAAGATCGACATTTACAAATCCTCGGCAAATTCTTATTTCGCGGCAGCCACGACTTTCTGCGCGGCTTCGGCCATGGTGTCGGCGCTGATGATGGGCAGGCCCGATTCGGCCAGCAGCTTCTTGCCCAACTCTTCGTTGGTGCCCTTCATGCGGACGACGAGCGGAACCTTGAGGTTGACGGCCTTGCACGCGGCGATCACGCCTTCGGCGATGATGTCGCAGCGCATGATGCCGCCGAAGATGTTGACCAGGATGGCCTGCACGCCTTCGTTCTTGAGCATGATCTTGAACGCTTCGGTGACTTTCTCGGCCGTGGCGCCGCCGCCGACGTCGAGGAAGTTGGCCGGCTCGCCGCCGAACAGCTTGATGGTGTCCATGGTGGCCATGGCCAGACCGGCGCCGTTGACCAGGCAGCCGATGTTGCCGTCGAGCTGGATGTAGGCCAGGTCGAACTTGCTGGCCTCGACTTCGGCGGGGTCTTCTTCATCGAGGTCGCGGTACTCGACGATCTCGGGATGGCGGAACAGCGCATTGGAGTCGAAGTTGAACTTGGCGTCCAGGGCGATGATGTTGTTGCTGCTGTCGCGGTTGAGGGGGTTGATCTCGACCAGCGAGGCGTCGGTTTCCATGTAGCACTGGTACAGCTTCTGGAAGATGTCGACGGCCTGGTCAATGGATTCGGCGGGCAGTTCGATCGCCTTGGCGATCTTGGTGGCCTGCTCGGTGGTAAAGCCGACCAGCGGATCGATGTAGTCGGTAATGATCTTCTCGGGAGTGGACTCGGCCACTTCCTCGATGTCCATGCCGCCTTCGCTCGAGGCAATGAAGGCCACCTTCTGCGTTGCGCGGTCGGTGACCACGGACACGTAGTATTCCTTCTGGATGTCGGCGCCTTCTTCGATGTACAGGCGACGCACCTTCTGGCCTTCGGGGCCGGTCTGGTGGGTAACGAGCTGCATGCCCAGAATCTGGGAAGCCAGTTGGCGCACTTCGTCGAGCGAGCGGGCCAGCTTGACGCCGCCGCCCTTGCCTCGCCCGCCGGCGTGGATCTGGGCCTTGACGACCCATACCGGGCCACCCAGCTTCTCGGCCGCGGCTACGGCCTCGTCTACGGAAAACGCGGGAATACCGCGCGGCACCGTCACGCCAAATTTCTTCAGCAGTTCCTTGCCTTGATACTCGTGAATTTTCATTGCTTACCTGTCAGAACGTAAAAATGAGAAGAAAGCTTGCCTGGTGTCTTGCAACACGCACACTTGCCGGATAACGCCATGCCCTACTCCTGTCTGGCCTTGCCCTGAGGGGCCGCATACCACTGCGGGTAGTGCTTTGCGGCCACCGGACCGTCCACTCGCAAGGCATGGCAGCCGTCGAGCTCGAAGGGCTTTTTATCGGACTGCTCGCCGCCGCGCGCCCGCTCTTCGCGCTTGCGGCCGGCCATGCATTGCACGGCCACCGTAGGCAGCAGATAGGACAGTTCGGTCAGGTGCGTACAGCCCGCCACACGGCCGAACCGGCCCTTGACGGCGTCGCGGAAGCGGCGCAAAAGATTAAGGCCCACCAGATCCTGGTAGGCCGAGGCGATACAGAAGCAGTTTTCGTCGAAGGGCGCCGCATCGTAAGCCGCCTGGGCAGCCGTAATGGTGAAGTCATTGTCGACGGTGACCCGCAGATGCATGTGATGCACGGGATCGCCCATTTTATGGATGGTGCCGTTCTCGCGGGGAAAGTCGTAGCCCTTTACATCGATGAGCTCGGCGTCAAGGTCCCACTGGTCATCGTCGCGCGCATAGGCGTCCACGCGCACGGAACGCGTGTGCAGCAATTTGCGGGGAACGTCGGGCAAGGGAAGCGGCATTGAAAAAGCGGGACGGACAATGACGATAAACTGAAGAAGTATAACGCAGCCCGCCCTCGCAGATGAAGCCAGCGCCCCGCCGAAGCCGCCGTGGCCCGGCCAGGGGCGCGGGGCGGACGGCCCTGGGCCGGGGCCCTCCTCCGGCGTCTGCCGCCCTTGCCGTGGAAAGCCCTGGCCTGCCCGGGCTGCCGCGCAGACCGGCCTCTAGGCCGCCTCGCGCAGCGTGCGCGCCGCCCGCACCATGGCCTCGAGGGCGCCCCGGGTTTCTGGCCAGGCACGCGTCTTCAGACCGCAATCGGGGTTCACCCACAGTCTTTCGGTCGGCAAGCGGGAAGCCGCCCTGCGCATCAACGCCACCATGGCGTCCACCTCGGGCAGGTTGGGCGAGTGGATGTCATAAACACCGGGGCCGATGTCGTTCGGATAGGCGAAATCTTCGAAGGCGCCCAGCAGCTCCATGTTC
Organism: Pusillimonas noertemannii; assembly: GCF_003096595.1. Lineage (GTDB taxonomy): Bacteria > Pseudomonadota > Gammaproteobacteria > Burkholderiales > Burkholderiaceae_B > Pusillimonas > Pusillimonas noertemannii. The sequence continues at coordinate 313,244 of NZ_QEKO01000004.1, forward strand.
GAACGCGATGTCTCGATGGTGATGACGTCGGCATCCATGGCGGCAATGGCCTCGATGATGTCGTTGAACTCTGAATAGCACATATGGGTGTGGATCTGCGTGCCGTCCCGCACGCTGGAGGTGGCCAGGCGGAAGCAATCCACCGCCCAATCCAGGTAGGCCTGCCAGTCGCCGCGGCGCAGGGGCAGGCCCTCGCGAAAGGCCGGCTCGTCGATCTGGATGACCCGAATGCCCGCGCTTTCCAGGTCGGAGACCTCTTCGCGCAAGGCCAGCGCCAGTTGGCGGCAGGTGTCCTGGCGCGGCTGGTCGTCCCGCACGAAAGACCACTGCAGCAATGTGACCGGCCCGGTAAGCATGCCCTTTACGGGCTTGTCCGTCAGAGACTGGGCATAGCTGCTCCAGCCCACCGTCATGGGCGCGGGGCGCAGCACGTCGCCATAGATGAGCGGCGGCTTGACGCAGCGCGAGCCATAGCTTTGCACCCAGCCGTTCTGGGTGAAGGCAAAGCCGGCAAGCAGCTCGCCGAAGTATTCCACCATGTCGTTGCGCTCGGGCTCGCCGTGCACCAGCACGTCCAGGCCGACTTCCTCCTGAAAGCGGATGGCGGCCTCGATCTCGGCCCGCACTTGTTTTTCATATGCCGCATCGCTCAGGGCGCCCTGGCGCCAGTCACGGCGCAAGCGGCGGATCTCGGTGGTCTGGGGGAAGGAGCCGATGGTGGTCGTGGGAAAATCGGGCAAGTCGAGCTCTTTGCGCTGCCGGGCGATGCGCTCGGCAAAGGGCGCGCGGCTGCGCGACAAACCCTGTGATTCAGCCAGATGGCGACGCACCGCCTCGTTGTGTGTGCGGCTGGAGCTGCGGCGCGATTGCAGGGCCGCGCGCTGCGCCTGCACCGCGGCGGCGGTGGCCTCATCGACGTCGCCGTCAAGCAGGCGGGCCAGGCAGCGCAACTCTTCAAGCTTCTGGGCGGCGAAGGACAGCCATGACTTCAACTCGGGATCGAGCTGCGTCTCGGCGGCCAGGTCGACGGGCACATGCAGCAGGGAGCATGACGGAGCCAGCCACAGGCGGTCACCCAGGCGCTCACGCAGCGGCTCGAGCAACGCAAGGCGCTCGTCCAGGTCGGTGCGCCAGATGTTGCGGCCGTCTATCACACCCGCCGAAAGGATCTGGTCGCCGCGCAGCGCCGCAGCCACTTCCCGGGCCTGGTCAGGCGCCCGCGTCAGGTCGACGTGCACGCCTTGTACAGGCAAGCCCTGCAGTACGCCCAGGTTCTGGGTGATGCGGCCGAAGTAGCTGGCCAGCAGGATGCGCAGCCCGCTGCCCGAGAGTTCGTCATAAACGCGCTTGAAAGCCGCCTGCCAGGCGGGCGGCAGGTCCAGGGCCAGGATGGGCTCGTCTACCTGCACCCACTCCACGCCCTGTTCGGCAAAGCGTTGCAACACCTGGACATAGACGGGCAGTAGCCCGTCCAGCAGTCCCAGCTTGCCCTCGTCTTGCGGGCCTTGGGCGAAGGCGTCTCCCTTGCCCAGCCACAGCCAGGTCAATGGGCCGGGTATCACGGGCTTGGCGACATGGCCCAGGGACTGGGCCTCGGCCACCTGGTCGAACAGGTCGCTGCGCGCAATGCGGAAAGTCTGGCCGGGCGTCAGTTCGGGCACGATGTAGTGGTAGTTGGTATCGAACCACTTGGTCATCTCGCAAGCGGCCGCCGGCCTGCCCGAGGGCGCCCGCCCCCTGCCCATGCGAAACAGGGTATCCAGGTCCACCGGTTCGTCGGCAGGTTGGCCGAAGCGCGCCGGCACCGCGCCCAGCAGGGTGGTCCATTCCAGAATGTGGTCGTACCAGGCAAAGTCGCCCACCGGCACCATGGCCTTGCGGGCGCCGTCGGCGCCGGCCTGCAGGGCCCAATGGCGGCGGCGCAGCTCGCGTCCCGTTTCGAGCAGTGTGGCCAGGTCGCCCTTGCCGGCCCAATAGGCCTCCAGGGCGAACTTCAATTCGCGTTGCGCGCCCATGCGCGAAAAACCCAGGCTATGAAAAACCGTCATGTCTTCTCTCAAGATGTAGAAACCGAAATCGCGTCCCTGCGGGCCAGGCGGCATGAGGGGATCGCTTCGAATGAAATTATGGCGCTACAATTCCATGAGGCAAAATCAAATGCGACATCATTAACATGAGATATACTCATGTTAAGTTTTCAAGCTCTCTTTTACCCAGCCCCCAGGACGCCCCCTTCGGAAAAGCCATGCTGGAAATACGCCACCTCGAGACCATCGCCGCCATCCACGAGGCCGGCAGCCTGCAGGAAGCTGCCGAACGGCTGCACGTAACACAATCGGCGCTTTCGCATCAGTTGCGCGACCTTGAAACCCGCTTGAAAACCCCCTTGCTCAATCGGCGCACCCGCCCTGCCCGGCTGACCACCGCGGGCTTGCGGGTACTGGCGCTGGCCGACGACGTGCTTCCCCGCCTGAAGGCCACTGAACGCGAGCTGCAGCGGCTGGCCGCGGGCCGCACCGGGCGCCTGCACCTGGCCATCGAATGCCACTCGTGCTTTCAGTGGCTCATGCCGGCCATGGACGCCTTCAGGCAGGAATGGCCGGACGTCACGCTCGATCTTTCGGCGGCCTTCTCTTTCGCCCCGCTGCCCGCGCTCATGCGGGGCGACTTGGACGTGGTTATTACTTCAGACCCGCAAGAAATCGATGCCGTCAGCTACCTGCCGCTATTTCGCTATGAGCTGGTGCTGGCGGTGTCGGCATCGAACCCGCTGGCCCAGTATCGCCATATCGAGGCCCGGCAGCTTGAAGACCAGGTGCTTATTACTTATCCGGTGGAAAAACAGCGGCTGGATGTGTTTACCGCCTTTCTGGACCCGGCCGGGGTCGAGCCGGCGGCGCTGCGCACGGCCGAACTGACACCCATCATTGCGCAACTGGTGGCCAGCCAGCGCGGGGTGGCGGCCTTGCCCAACTGGGCCCTGACCGAATACCTGGGCCAGGGCTGGCTGCGCATCTGCCACTTGGGGGAACAAGGCGTGTGGCGCACGCTGTACGCAGCTGTGCGCGTCGAGGACGCTGAAACGCACTACTTGAAAGCTTTCGTCGACAAAGCGCAGGAGATCTGTTTCAAGACCCTGAGCGGCATCAAGGCTGCGCGCGGCGTCAAGTTGTAAGCGGAAGGATGTCTGTGCAGCGCGAGAGGTTCTTTTTTTGCAGCGGTCTGGGTTCTTTGGCGCTGCCGGTCTGGGTTCTTTGGTGCTATTGGTCTGAGTTCTTGAGCGCTGCTGCGGGTGGCCTGCCTGGAGCCGGGCGGTCGGGCGGTTTGTGGCAGCGCCCTCCAACGCCCGGCTCCAGGCAGGCCACCCACAGCAGCTTAGGCATGAGCAAGCATGCAAGACCGGGGTCTTTTATTCGAGTGAGCCATACCGGGCTTCTTTGTGCACAAGCATTTAAAGCCAGGAAGAAACAGAACTGCCCAGCGTACTGGGACCTAGTCGGCATCATTCGACTCTTGCTCGCCGATTATCTGCCGCAAGCATTGAGGCGAGAACCCCCGGGACGCCATGAAGCGGAATTGACGCGCATAGTCTTTGGCATCGACCGGCGTGCGCCCGAACTTTTTTTGCCAGACTTCGGTGGCGCGCTGGACTTCAGTGCTTTGCAACTGCTGGCGGATGTCGCCCAATTGCTCGTCGGACAGGCCGTGCTGGCGCAGCTCTTGCAGCACCAGCGCCGTGCCCTTGCGGGATGCGCGACGATGCACCAGATTTTGCGCAAAGCGTTCGTTGGACAGCCAGTTGTCGCGCTGGAGTTCGTCGAGCACACGTTCAAGCTGGGAGGTGTCTTCGGGGTCGGCATGGGCGGCCAGCTTGCGCGCCAGTTCAATACGCGAATGCTCGCGGCGTGACAAAATGGCCACGGCCCTGGCCTTTAGCGAAGGCCCCTGCCGCTTGGGCTTGGGAACAAGCTGCTCGAAGTCGTCTTGATCGGAATCAGCCATGAATGCAAAAGCCGCGCATCGGCCGCAGCCCCGGCGGGAGCGCGGCCGATGGACGGGAATCAGTCGAGAGGTTCGTCTTCTTCGGGGCCCTGGGCCTGTACCGCAACGCTGCCCACGTGGGCCACCACCCCAAGCTGCTCGCGCACCCTGTTTTCGATCTCGAGCGCCATTTCGGGATGCTCTTTGAGGTATTCACGCACGTTGTCCTTGCCTTGCCCGATGCGCGTGCCCGAATAGCTGAACCATGCGCCCGCCTTGTCGACGATGCCGGCCTGGACGCCCAGGTCGATGATTTCGCCCTCGCGGGAAATGCCCGCACCGTACATGATGTCGAATTCGGCCTGCTTGAACGGCGGCGCGACCTTGTTCTTGACGACCTTGACTCGGGTTTCGTTGCCGACGATTTCGTCGGCCTTCTTGATGGAGCCGATGCGGCGGATATCGAGGCGCACCGAGGAGTAGAACTTGAGGGCGTTGCCGCCGGTGGTGGTTTCGGGGTTGCCGAACATGACGCCGATCTTCATGCGGATCTGGTTGATGAAGATGACCATGCAGTTGGCGCGCTTGATGTTGGCGGTGAGCTTGCGCAGCGCCTGGCTCATGAGGCGGGCCTGAAGGCCGGGCAGCGAATCGCCCATGTCGCCTTCGATTTCGGCCTTGGGCACCAGGGCCGCGACCGAGTCGATGACGATGAGGTCGACCGAACCAGAACGCACCAGCGCATCGGTGATTTCAAGCGCCTGCTCGCCGGTGTCGGGTTGCGAAATGAGCAGGTCGGACAGATTGACGCCCAGCTTGGCGGCGTACTGGACGTCGAGCGCATGCTCGGCGTCGATGAAGGCGCAGGTGCCGCCGATCTTTTGCATTTCGGCAATGACCTGCAGGGTAAGCGTGGTTTTGCCCGAAGACTCGGGGCCGTAGATTTCGACGACGCGGCCACGCGGCAAGCCGCCTACCCCCAGGGCGATGTCAAGGCCCAGGGAGCCGGTGGACACCACCTGGATGTTGTGCTCGACCTGGTTGTCGCCGTAGCGCATTACCGAGCCCTTGCCGAACTGCTTGTCGATTTGCGATAAGGCGGCGGCAAGCGCCTTGCTGCGTTCGGCGGCTGCGGCTTTGCTTTGTTTGTCGTCCATAGGGACCCCTTGGCTAAGAAAACGAAATTGATCTGGAGCCGGGCCGTGGCATGTTGCGCAAGCCCTGGCGGCCCGTGGCTGGCTGACGGCGATTATTGCATCAAATTATACTGTATGAATATACAGATATCCAGAAAATGCCGTATTAACCCGTAGTGGCAAGGCAGCGGGCCAATGTCAGAATGGTTGCCTCTGCCTGAACCCGCCTATAGCCCCCACGAGCTCATGCGCATTCTCATCGCCGAAGACGACAGTATTCTTGCTGATGGACTTTCCCGTTCACTGCGTTACGAAGGCTACGCCGTGGACGTGGTCAATGACGGTTCCAGCGCCGACTCGGCCCTGCAGCTGCAAAGCTTCGACCTGCTGATTCTCGACCTTGACCTGCCGGCCCTGAACGGCCTTTCGGTGCTGCGCATGCTGCGGCAACGGCAAAGCAGCCTGCCGGTGCTCATTTTAACGGCCGCCGACACCATTGAACAGCGCGTGCGGGGGCTCGACCTGGGCGCCGACGACTACATGGCCAAGCCCTTCGCGCTGTCCGAGCTCGAGGCGCGGGTGCGGGCCCTTACCCGGCGCAGCGCGGGCACCGGCCTGGCCCTGCTGCGGCACAAGCGCCTTACCTTCGACCTCAATGGCCGCACCGCCCGCATCGACGACCAGCCGCTAGAGCTTTCGGCGCGCGAGACCAGCCTGCTGGAAATCTTTCTTTCCCGCTGCGGCCGCATGATCAGCAAGAACCAGCTGGTCGACCTGCTGTGCGAATGGGGCGAAGAAGTCACCACCAACGCCATCGAGGTCTACATCTACCGGCTGCGCAAAAAGCTCGAGCCCAGCGGCGCCCGCATCGTCACCATACGCGGCCTGGGCTACTGCCTCGAGCCCGACACCGGCGAACCCGCGGCGGCCTAGGGCTAGCTCCATGCCCCACGGCTCCAGCACCAACGATTCCGGCTTTTTGCGCCGGTTGCTCCATCGCAAAAAACGCTCGCAAAAACACAAGACCCTGCTGGGCAAGATTTTGCTCTGGATGTTCGGACCGCTGTTCCTGCTGTGGTCGATAGGCATCGTCATCACCTATTTCATTGCCCAGAACATCGCCAATGCCCCTTACGACCGCACCCTTACCGACCACCTGCGCCTGCTCAAGTACGAAGTCGAGCAGCAGCACGTGCGCCAGGGGGTTGAACTGTCGGCCTCGGCGCTGACCATACTCAGCGGCGAAAGCGGGCGTCCGGTACGCTGGCAAATACGCGATGCCAACGGCGATTCGTTGGCGGGCAACGCCGACATTCCCCTGCCCGACAACTGGGCCTATGAAAAAGACAAATTCAAGTTCCACAATGAAACCATCGACGGCCAGAGCGTACGGGTCGCCTATGTCTGGGGCGGGCGTGACCGGCAGGGTGAATCGTTTCTGACCCTGGTGGCCGAGACCAACGACAGGCGCGGAGTATTGCAGCAGGAGATCCTGACCGGCATGCTCACGCCCCAGCTTATCGTGCTGCCGCTGGCCGCCCTGCTGGCCGGCCTGGGCCTGACCCAGGGGCTGGAACCCTTGAACCTGCTGCAGGAACGCATACGCGCGCGGCGGCCCAACGACCTTTCCCCCATCAGTGACGACCTGGCGCCCGCCGAGATCGCCCCTCTTGTGGACGCCATGAACGAGCTCCTTACCCAATTGGCGGCCAGTACCGAAACCCAGCGGCGCTTTGTATCCAATGCGGCGCACCAGTTGAAGACGCCTCTGGCGGGCATGCGCACACAGGCCGAATTGGCCCTGCGCGAGCAAGATCCCGACAAGATGGGAGAAAGCCTTCAGCAGCTGGTCAAGGGAGCCCAGCGGGCCACCCGACTCGTCAACCAGTTGCTGGCCCTGACCCGGGCCGAACACTCCGGCAACCCGGGCCTTTTCGTGCCCGAGAAGCTCGAGCTGAATGCCCTGGCCGAACGCCAGACCCGCCAGTGCGTCGACGCCGCCCTGCATCGCGGCGTCGACCTGGGTTTCGAGGCCTTCGGGCAGCCGCTCTGGATACAGGGCAACGGCCTGATGCTGGCCGAACTGCTGGCCAATCTCATCGACAACGCCCTGCTCTACACGCCTGCGGGCGGATGGGCCACGGTGCGGGTCGCCGGCGACGCCGACACCGCCAGCATCGAGGTGGAAGATTCCGGGCAAGGCATTGCCGCCGAGCACCAGGCGCGCATCTTCGACCGTTTCTTCCGCGTATGGGGCAACAGCGCCGACGGCAGCGGTCTGGGCTTGTCCATCGTCAAGGAAATCGCCGACCAACATCGGGCCCGTGTCGAACTGGTCGAGCCCGCGCCGCGCGATGGCGCGCGCACCTGCTTTCGAGTCACCTTCCGCAAGGTCTCGCCGCCCCAGGCCTGATGTCCCGCGCATCCAGGCCTCTCCCCACTCCCCCCTGACGCAGCACCTTGCCCTTGCGCCTGCTCATTGCACATTAACGGCGGCCAGGGCTGGTTTCATTTATTTACAAAATCCCCACATTCCGGTGTTTGCACGTAAGTTTGACGTAAGTCTCGTTTTCTACCTTACGCATAATGCTGCTCCCGTGGCGGCAACAACAAGAGCCGAGCCCGGCCCACACTTCTAGGAGACATTATGAGTACAACGGACACAATTGCGTCGCCTCCCCCGGGGCAAGGCCGCAGCGCCGGCGCGCCGGCAGCCACCAACCGCCCCATGACGTCGGAAGAAAGGCGAGTCATCTTCGCCTCGTCGCTGGGCACGGTATTCGAGTGGTACGACTTCTATCTGTACGGCTCGCTGGCCGCCATCATCGCTGCCCACTTCTTCTCGGGCGTGAATCCCACGGCGGGCTTCATCTTCGCCCTGCTGGCCTTTGCGGCCGGCTTCGCCGTACGGCCCTTCGGCGCCCTGGTGTTCGGCCGCCTGGGCGACCTGGTCGGGCGCAAGTACACATTCCTGATCACCATCCTGATCATGGGCCTGTCGACCTTCCTGGTCGGCGTGCTGCCCTCCTATTCGTCCATCGGCATGGCGGCGCCCGTCATCCTGATCATCCTGCGCCTGCTGCAAGGCCTGGCCCTGGGCGGCGAGTATGGCGGCGCGGCGACCTATGTGGCCGAGCATGCTCCGCAGAACCGGCGCGGCTTCTACACCAGCTGGATCCAGACCACCGCCACCATGGGGCTTTTCCTTTCCCTGCTGCTCATCCTGGGCATACGCAGCGCCCTGGGCGAAGAGGCCTTTCTTAGCTGGGGATGGCGCGTTCCCTTCCTGATCTCGGCCGTGCTGCTGATCATCTCGGTGTGGATCCGCATGCGCCTGAATGAATCGCCCGCCTTCAAGAAGATGAAGGAAGAAGGCACCCAGTCGGAGGCACCCATCAAAGAGTCGTTCGGCCAATGGCGCAACCTGAAGATCGTCATCCTGGCGCTGCTGGGCCTTACCGCCGGCCAGGCCGTCGTGTGGTACACCGGCCAGTTCTATGCCCTGTTCTTCCTGACCAAGTCTCTTGGGGTCGAGGCCAACACGGCCAACATTCTGATTGCTCTGGCCTTGCTGCTGGGCACGCCGTTCTTCGTGGTGTTCGGAGCCCTGTCCGACAAGATAGGCCGCAAGCCCATCATCATGGCCGGCTGCCTGATCGCCGCCCTGGCCTACTTCCCGGTGTTCAAGGCCATCACCCACTTTGGCAACCCCGCCCTCGAGCATGCGCAGGCCACCGCCCCGGTTACCATCGTGGCCGACCCGGCGACTTGCTCGTTCCAGTTCAACCCTGTGGGCACCGCCTCATTCACCAGTTCCTGCGACATTCTCAAGGCCTTCATGGCCAGCAATTCAGTCAACTACGAGAACGTGGCCGCACCGGCCGGCACCCTGGCCGTGGCGAGAATCGGCGACGAAGAGTTTCCGGCATTCGAGGGGGCCGGCATGAGCAAGGCCGACTTCACCGCCAGGTCGGCCCAGCTGCGCGAGGCCCTGACCCAATCCATCCGCGCCCACGGATATCCCGCCAAGGCGGATCCTACGCAGATCAACTACTTCATGGTGGTGGTGCTGCTGACCTTCCTCGTCATCCTGGTTACCATGGTGTATGGCCCCATCGCCGCGATGCTGGTCGAGATGTTCCCGACGCGCATACGCTACACCTCCATGAGCCTGCCGTATCACATCGGCAACGGATGGTTTGGCGGCTTCCTGCCCCCGGTGGCGTTTGCCATCGTGGCCGCCACGGGCAATATCTATGACGGCCTGTGGTATCCGATAGGCATTGCAGTCATGTCGCTGGTCATCGGCACGCTGTTCGTGAAAGAAACCCGTCACAACGACATCAACGCTTGACACCCCCCGGCCGCGATTCTGCGGCGGCATCGACCTGACGTGATCTTTCAGGCCCACGTCAGGTCGTTTCCCTACAATCGAAGCCATAGAAAGTACTCCAGCGGTCTGCGGCCCTCGGCCCAGCGCCAGGCCCATCCGCCCGAGTACTGCTATCTCATCGGTATTGCGCGCCCCGCGAACTGTAGTAAGCGCAAGCCGATGTGTTATACCGGCCCGGTGCAATCGCATCCGGGCCTTTTTTTGCCGCCGAGGCGGCCGCGGCACGGTTTACAATCGTCGGTCCGTCCCATCCAAAGCAGGCCCAGGCCTCGCCTCAATCAAAAGTTGCATCAACAATGTGGTTCAAGAACCTTAAAGTATTCCGCCTTGCCCCCTCGTGGTCGATATCCCTGGACACACTTGAGTCCGCGCTTGAAAAACACGCCTACCGTCCCGGCAACAGCCTCGAGATGCAGAATCTGGGCTGGGTGCCGCCCTTCGAGAACTCGGGCCTGGCCTATGCGCTGCAGGGACAAATATTCCTGAGCCTGCGCGCCGAGAAGAAACTGCTGCCCACCACCGTCATCAATCAATTCGCCCGTGCACGCGCGCAAGAGATCGAAGAGCAGCAAGGCTTCAAGCCCGGCCGCAAGCAGATGAAGGAAATCAAGGAGCAGGTCACCGACGAGCTCCTGCCCAAGGCCTTCAGCGTCTATCGCGATACCCGCGTCTGGATCGACACCAAGAACCGCTGGCTGGTGGTCGACGCGGCCGCCGCCGCCAAAAGCGATGAAGTGCTTGGCATGTTGGCCAAGTCCATTGATCCCTTCCCCGTCCTGCAGCTGTATGTCGAACAATCCCCGGCAAGCAGCATGACCGACTGGCTGATCCAGGATGAGCCTCCGGCCGGCTTCTCGGTCGACCAGGACACCGAGCTGCGCTCGACCAGCGAAAGCCGTGCCGCCGTACGCTACCTGCGCCAGAGCATAGACATCGACGACGTACGCAAGCACGTTCAGGCGGGCAAGCAATGCACGCGGCTGGCGCTCACCTGGGCCGATAAAGTGTCCTTTGTGCTGACCGACGGCCTGGACATCAAGCGCGTGGCGCCCCTGGACGTGCTGAAGGAAAACCAAGACCTGGTTTCCCGCAACGACGCCGACCAGCTGGATTCGGACCTGGCCCTGATGACCGGTGAACTGTCGCGCCTGCTGGACAATCTGGTCGACGCATTGGGCGGCGAAAAGAAAATGGCCTGATCCGCAACGAAGGGCGGATCAAGCTTTCTTTGTACCGGTGGAATGGCTTGCGCTCGTCAGACTCCTGCTGAACAGGCGGCCCTTTACAGGCCGCCCGGCGGCATCAATCGATGCCGTGGAACACGCTGTCGTCGGGCCCGATGTGCGAGGGCGGGCTCCAGGTAACATCGCGCAGCGAGTGCTGGACCAGGCCCTCGACCCCCAGCAGCACGGCAAAAATCGCCATCCGCACCGGTATGCCGTTGTCGGCCTGGCGGAAGATGGCCAGGCGCGGGTCGTGGTTCAGGTCGACGCCCAGATCGTGCGCACCTTCGCGGCTGTCGCGCGGCAAGGGATGCATGATGATGGCGTCCGAACGGCCGCAGCGGTCGACAATGGCCTTGTTCACCTGGAAATCAGCCGTATAGCCCTCAAGCTGCTCATCGGCGAAGCGCTCTTTCTGCACCCGGGTAGCGTAGACGACGTCGGCCCCGACCAGCCCCTGCTCCAGCGAACTGGTCTGCTCGATGACATGGCCGCGCTTGCCCGCCTGTTCAAGAATGTAGTCGGGCATCTCCAGCCCCTTGGGCGCCACCAGCGTGAACTTCAGGTCGCGATACAAGGCCAGCAGCTTGATCAGCGAGTGCACTGTGCGGCCGTATTTCAAGTCGCCCACCATGGCGATGTGGGCGCCGTCCAGCAGCTTGCCCAGGCGCGAGAACTCGGTCAGTATGGTGTACAGGTCGAGCAGGGCCTGGCTGGGATGCTCGCCGGCGCCGTCGCCGCCGTTGATCACCGGTATATTCGTTGCGTCGGCGAACTCGGCCACCGAGCCGCGCTCGGGGTGGCGTATGACCAGCGCGTCGACATAGCCGCTCATGACGCGACTGGTGTCGTAAATGGATTCGCCTTTTGCCATGGACGAAAACGTAAAGCCCGTTGTGTCGCACACCGAGCCGCCCAGCCGGCAGAAGGCGGCGCCGAAACTGACCCGGGTACGCGTGCTGGCCTCGAAGAACAGGTTTCCAAGCACCGCCCCCTCGAGCACCCGCGATACCTTCTGACGCCGCGCAATGGGCTGCATCTGGTCGGCAATGCGAAACAGCTCTTCGACCGATTCGCGAGTGAACTGGTCCACCGAAAGCAGTTGGTGCTTGCCGTTATATGAAATACGGTCTCGCAAAGGCCCCGACTGTGCGCTTTGCGCATATTTTTCAAGCAGAGCTTCGTTTTCGACAATCTCGGTGACAAAGCGGGACACCACCTCGGGCATGTTGCGGGCTTCCTGCGAGCCTTCGGGCAACAGCCAGGTATCGAGCGCACGCCGCTTGACCCCGATACGGACCGCGAACACATCGCGGGTCAGGTTGAGCCGACGCATTGCGTCGCGCAGAAAGACTTGCTGGGAAACAGACATGGCGCGGCCCCTAAATAAAATATACGCAGTGCGTATATTTTATTTCAACCGCCCTTCAAGGTGAACCTTTTTTGCGTCTTCATGCGCATTATTACAACGCAGGCTCTTCAGCCTCGGCGCAGATCGGAAGGCCGGGCCCACAATTGCGACGGTTCCGCCGATTGGGGCTGGGGCCGCGAAGCGCCGTCGAACGAATCATAGTCGTATGACCAGTCGTCATTGGCCAGGCTTCCCATGCCGAGCAGCAGCCAGCAGCCCGCCGCAAACATCACCATGCTTACGCAGTAGGAGGCCAGCACGCAAAGCACCGGCACCCAATGAGGGCGTCTCTGCCCATTGCGGATGCGCGACCCAAGGCTGGCTTGCACCATATATACCCACAACAAGCCCAGGCCCGCCAATGCCAGTCCGCACAGAAAAGCCACAAGCGGCATGCGCAATAGATACGCCGGCACTTCGATTGGCAGTATGGCCAGCGCGCACAGCACGACCAGCAGCACGCCCACCCCGTTGATCCAGGCCAGAAACTTGAAGCCCAGCGTCAAGACGTCGGACGAGGTGCGCTCCACCGCCCGTGGACGGTGGCCTTCGTTCAGCATTTCGTGAACCGCCTTGTATTCAGTGCCCATGGAAAAACGACACCCCACGACGCGGGACCCGTGGTCCGATCATGGAGTGCCGCTCCGAAGTGGGGTGATTGTTGCCCGAACCCGGATGGGCCCGGACAACACGCCCTTCAGTTGCCCGAAGGCGCCGATGCGCCAGGGGCGGGTGTCGCAGCGCCCGGGCCTTGCTGAGAGTCTGCGGGCGGCGCAATGGGGTTGCCGTTTTCGTCGACGCCCGCGATAGCACGGGCAGCGGCCGTGGCGTTCTGCTCGGTACCCACCGCAAAGACCAGCTGATCGGTCGTGACGGGAGTGGTGAAGCTTGGAGCGGCAAGCATGGTGCGCCCCACTACCAGCGCCAGGCGCTTGTTGGGATTCTGAGTGGTGATGTCGGTGATCTTCTTTTGGCCCACATTGTTCAAGGCCAGGGCAAGCAGCCCGGTGCCTTCCTGGCTGGTACCGGCTTGAACGCCGACCAGGTCGTCACGCGTGATGACAGGCTGAGGGTTGACATACAGGGTACCGGCCTGGATCTGCACCGGCGTCCATCCTTGCTGATTGACGGTATCGGCCAGGAACACAGCGACTGGAGCACCCTGGCTGCTGGCCTGCATGGAAGTCTCGGCCGATGCCTCGGGTTTGGCTTCAGTAGTCTGCTTGCCAGGCATCGTTTGGCAAGCAGCCAAAAGAACCAGACTGGCCGGCAACAGGATTCGACCCAACGTGCGTACTGCTTTCATGAGATGCCCCTTCTTTTGGTTGTTACAAGGTTAAAATTCTAACAGGAAGCCCGGGTGGGGCACGCCAACAATTGTCAATTTATGGTTCAATTAGAAAAATACGTTACCCCAAGCGGCGCCCCAGGCGGGCGCTTTATCGCAGAACCTTTTTTGCAGCGGAGACCCTTTCGTGGCTGATACGCATTCCACCCACCCCAGTTCCTCTAACGCTCGCCGTTTTTCGGCGGGTCTGGTCACCGGCATCGTCACGCTGGCGTGGCTGGTCGTTTTCGGCGCGGTCATGGTGCACGGCCTCGACGGCATCCATCAGCACGACGAGGTCGTGGCCACGCAGGCCAAGTAATCGTCTTGGGCCGCCTGGGCGGCCCATACCGCTCCCCTCACCGTCAGCGTCACGCTGTCCAGCACCTCTCCTCTCTTTCCCAGCAATTCCACACGATGCCGGCCCGGCCTGGGCAGCCACAGCATTTCCTGTTCCTGCACCGTCTTTCCTCCGTCTATGCGCCATCCCGCCAGATCGCCCGGCCGTGGCGCCGCTCCCGATGCGCGAAATACTACCCGCTGATTGCGCGGGGGAATGTCGGGGTCCAGGGCCACCACGGTTCCATCTGCCGGCGAGATGATGCGCACGGCCTCGTAGAGCCCGTCCTGCGGGCTTTCTGCAGGCCGCACGTGCGCAAGAAGGGTGTCGCCCACAAAATAGTCCAGGCGCGCAGGTTCAATGCCGCCTTCGAAATCAACGCGGCCCGCGCGCACGCGGCCGGGCATGGACGGCTGGCTGCTGCCCGCCCTGCCGTGCAGATAAACCATCACGTCATGCCAGATGGGGCCGGCCCCCGTCACGCCCGAGACGTCCCGCATGCTCTCGCCGCTGCTGTTGCCCGCCCATACGCCAACGGTGTAGCGACTTGACCAGCCCATGGTCCAGTTGTCACGCATGTCTTTGCTGGTACCCGTCTTCACGGCGGTCCAGAACGGCGTCGTCAAAGGGCTGTCCAGCCCGAAAGTACGCGCGCGCGCCTGCGCATCGGACAAGATGTCGCCGACTATCCATGACGCCCCGCCGTCCATTACCTGCCGCGCCTGCGTCCCGCCGCCGACACTCAGCCGCACGGACGAATAGCGGCCCTGGTTCGCGAGCGAACGATACGCATTGGCAAGCGTAAGCAGGCTGACGTCGGCGCTGCCCAGCGCAAGGCTGTAGCCGTAATAATCGCCGTTGTGCTCGAGCGGCAGTCCCAATTGCACCAGACGCCGGCGAAAGTCGTCGGGCGTCACCATGGTCAGCGCGCGCACTGCCGGAATATTCAAGGAAGAGGCCAAGGCGGTGCGCACGCTGACCCAGCCTGAAAAACGCTCGTCATAATTGCGGGGAATATAAAGCCCGTTTCCGGTGGGAAGGTTCAGCGGGCCGTCGTCCAGCAAGGAAACCGCCGTGAGCCGCTGCTGCTCGATCGCCTGCTGGTACAAGAATGGCTTGAGCGTGGAACCCGCCTGGCGGCGTGCCTTCGCATGATCGACCCAGGCGGCCTCCGACCACTGCCCCGACGACCCCACATAGGCCAGCACTTCGCCGCTGGCGTTGTCCAGCACCACCACCGCCGCATCCCTGACGTGGCTTGCCGTCAGTTCATGCAGGCGGCGATTCATGATGCGCAGCACCTCGCGCTGCAGCGCTCCGTCGATCGAGGTGCGCAGCGCCTCGCCCGGCTCGGACGAGGCCTGCTCCACGGCCCAGCGGGCGAAGTGCGGAGCCAGTTCGTTGCGATCGAACCGGGGCGACGACCGATTTCGAAGCCGAGCCTCGACGAACAGCTTCATGTCGAAGCAATCGGCGTCCTGGCGGGTTCTGCCTAGCAGCCCGCAGGCGCGCCGGGCAAGCAGGTCGGCGGAAACGTTGGGGCCGCGCAGCATGACCGCCGCGATGGCGGATTCACGGGCATCCAGGCCGCTGGCATGTTTTTGAAACAGCACCCTGGACAAGGCGTCGACACCCACCAGCTCGCCCCTGAACGGAACCAAGTTGAGATAGGCCTCGAGTATCTGTTCTTTGCTCCAGCGGCGCTCGAGCGCCTGGGCATAAATCGCCTGGTCCAGTTTTTGCAGCGGGCCGCGGCCATGGGCGGGCCTGCGATGGCTGTTCTCGATGAGGCCTGCCAACTGCATGGTCAACGTGGACGCGCCGCGTTGCCCGGAACCCATGAGCGTTGCCCACGCCGCGGCGGCCACCGCCCGAGCGTCCACGCCATGATGCGTGTAGAAGCGCCGGTCTTCCGACTGGATGACAGCCTTCAGCAAGGCGGGAGACACCTCGTCCAGGCTCAGCCAGTCGCCGCGCCGCCCCTGGAAATCGCTGCGCACCCGCTGCAGCGGCATGCCATTTCGATCGAGGACCAGCACATCGGAAGCCCGGTAGCTTTCGCGCAGCGACTCGAAGGCGGGTATGGGCGCGGACATTGACGCGGCGGCAGGCGCCCATGCCAGCAGCGCCACCGCCATCATCCGCTTCAGCGCACCCATGCTCCCGCCTGCCCTAATCGACGCTCACATCCATGTCGCCCTGATGAGGCAATATTCCCTGGACGTCGGGTTGATAAAGGGCTTCGATGCGGGTGGGCGGCATGCTGAACCGCCCCGCCGTATTGAGGCGAACCGTGTAGTCGATTTCAGTCACGCCTTGAGGCAAGTGCTCGTAATAGGCGCGATAGCCGCTGAAGCTTCTTTCGACAAAACTGGGCGCTGGGCCCCGGTTGGCCTCCTCGGTGCGCGTCGCAATGGCCGAGTCGCGCCCCAAGCCGCTGCCAAGAATGGTCGCACCGGCGGGAATCGGGTCGCTTATCACTGCCCACGAACTTGCGCTGCGCGCGGTGATGGTCAGCCGAACCCGATAGATGTCGCCAGGCGACCAGCGGTCGGGGTGCGCCCGCGAAACAGGTGTAAGGCTGCGCTGCAGCTCGAAGCCCGCCACCACGGGCTTGCGCACCGGCACCGCTGCCAGCGAACGCGTCCACACCCAGATCTTGCCGAACCCTTCCTGCCTTACGTCCAGTACACCCGATCCGCTTGCCGGCCAAGGTTGCAGAAGGTGGTGCACGATCGCGTCGGACGGCGACCGGAAGTCGCCGCCGCCCTGCCCGGACGGCTGCGCGGCCTGTGAAGCCGCCGCATTCGGCTGGTCCCAATTGAAACTGCGGGATTCCGTGTCCGAGATGCCGACATGCACCTGGCCGGACACGGGCACCTGCTCGTAGGTCCGGGCGAATTTCTCCATGGCCAGGCTGGCCATCAGGTTCTCGGTGGTGGTGCGCCAGGCTCCGTTGTTTTGGGCGGCGATCAGGCCCTGGGCAAGGCGGGGCACGGCCTCCTCCCAATCAGGCCGGTCGGCCACCAGCGACAGCAGGCGCGCCGCATCCACCTGGGGGCTGCGCATCATCCACCATTGCTCGTCCCTTTCGTTTTCGACGAAGACGAGTTCGGTGCCGCGATTCAGCATGCGGGCCCTGATTATCTGCTCGGCCTGCTGCATGTGTTCGGCGCGCCGGGGAATGTCTTGCACCCTGGTCAGGATGGACAGCCAATCGATGACCGAAGAGGTGGGCCAGCGGTCGGGAACGATCTGGATGCTGTCGAGCAGCGCAGGGCGCATCACGCCTTCGCGAGCCAGCGCCTCGAGGACCAGAAGCTTGCGCAGCTGCAGGTCGTTCATGGGCGCCCAGCGATGCCGCGCGATGCGGCCCTGCACGAACTCGAGCAGGCCTTGCCGCATGGATTCGCGCGCCCTCTCGGGCAAGGGAAAGTCCAGGCCCAGCGAACGGGCTTCGTGGCTGGCGGACAGCAGATAGGCGGTAAGCACTTCGCTGCCTTGCGAGCCGCCCGGGAAATAGGCCGCCAGGCCGTCCTCGTCGAGATAGTCGGGCAGCTTGCGCATGAGGTCGCGCCACTGGTCGACGCTGCGCATGCCCATCGCGCGGGAACCCAGTTGCTCGAGGCAGGTGTACTGGTAGTCGGCGAACCATCGGGTCACGCCCGGCAGGCTGCCGCCCAGGGTCGATTGCAGATAAACCTCGAGCCCGCCTCGCGGCGCCCCGTTGCCCAGCCGCAGCGCCCCGTCGGGCGCCGCAAATGACAGATGCATGGGAGCCGATTCGTCCACAGCCTGCAGCGAGGCCTGATGCACGGTAATGGGCACGCTGGCTGCCAGCGCCTGATGCACGACCAGCCTGTCGCCCGCGCCCTCGCCTTCGAGCTCGGCGGCCTCGAGCGTCCATGTCAGTTGGGCATCGGCGTCGGGCTGCTCGGCCTGGGGCGCGGTAAGCTCCCAGAACAAGGTGTCCGCCTGGCCGGCCCCCAGCTTCAGGGAGCGCGGCTCCAGGGCGCCATCCGGCACGCCCTCGCCCGTGTAGCGCGCCTGCACTTGCAGGCTCATGTCGCGCTCTGTGGTATTGCGCACGGTGATCGAGGCCCGGTAGTGGTCACCTTCGCGCACCAGCGCGGGCAGGCCCGAGATCACCTGCACATCCTGGGTTGTGGCGATGGTGGCCTGCCCCTCGCCGAAGCGCGCAACGCCTTCATCGGCAATGGCCACCAGCCGGAACGAGCTGATGGAATCGTTCAGGGGCACGATCACGCTGGCCCTGCCCTGAGCGTCCAGCTGCACGTCGGGCTGCCAAAGCAGCAAGGTATCCAGCAATTCCCGTGTCGGGCTTTTGCCGCCGCCGCCACCCGCGGGCAGGGCCTTGCGTCCGTAATGACGGCGCCCCACCACCTGGGTCTGGCCGGTGGCCGTCTGAACGCCATAACTGCGGCGCGGGTGCATGGCCTCGAGCAGCCGCCAGCTGTCGTTGCCGGCCAGTTCGAGCAAGGCCTCGTCCACCGCGGCAAAGGCCACCTGCCCATGGGCGGCGGGCTTGCCGTCGGCGGTGCTTACCTGGATCTGCACCTTCGCCTCGTCCCGCACCTGATAGCGCGGCTTGTCGGGCGTTACCTCGACCTTCAGGCCACCGCTTCCATCGTTGACGCGGATCTCGGCCAGGCCGAACCGGAAAGCCGGCTTGGAAAGATCGATAAGCGCAGTGGGCGCCTGATATTCCCGGCCGCTCCGGAAGGCATCGAACCAGGACGCGGGCTGTTTCCAGCCCCAGGAAAAGAAGGAGTACCAGGGCACCTCATGCAGGCGGCCGCGCAGCACCAGCACCGACACATAGACATTGGGCCCCCATTCGGCCAGCACCGGAATGCGAACGCGCGGATCATCGCCCTCGAGTTCGACCACGCTGGACGACAGGACACCCTCGCGCTCGACGGCCACCAGGGCGGTTGCATGGCGGAAAGGCATGCGCACCTGGAACTCGGCGGTTTCGCCCGGCTGGTAGACCTTCTTGCCCGGAATGATGTCGATGCGGTCGTCGTTGCCCGCATCGAACCACAGGTCGTCGCCCCCCATGACCCAGATGGTGGTGGCCGCCTCGCTGCGCCGGCCTTCGCTGTCGGCGGCGCTGGCGATCAGTTCGATCGAACCGGATTGCTCAAAGCTTGCCTCGCATCGCAGTCCACCCCGCTCGTCGGTCTTGCCTTCGCAGACCTGGCCCAGGTCGGTCAGGCGCGTGTGATGCTCGTAGCTGTAGAACCCGCCCACCATGCGCTGGCGGGTCGAATAAACCGTGCGCGACACGGCACGTATGCTGACAGGAACGCCCGCTTGCGGCTGCCCTTCCGGAGACAGGGCGAGCGCATCGATCGACATCGGCTTGCCTTGCTGTCCCCAGCTTCCGCCGCGTATGCCCGCCACGACGCCCGCGGGCCAGGCCCTGGCGACCTGGCTGAGGGTTTGCACCTGCCCGTTCGGGTCGGAAAAACTGGCCTCGAAGCGCAATTCGCTGGGCCGCGAAATCGCGGGAATGGCATCGAGCGCAAGGCGCGCTGCGCCCTGCTCGTCGAGCGTGACCTCCTTCTTGTCCAGGAAAAGACGCTGGTCGACAGCCTCGCTATCTTCGGATGACTCGTCCTGCGTACCGGAAGGAGGAGCAAAAGAGTAGTCGTCGTAATCGTCATAGCTCAATTGCCTGTCGCGCAGCACGGCCGAGAGCTTGACAGGCAGCCTGGCCGCGGGCCCTCCGGACACGAAAGAAATCTGCAGGTCGGCGTTCAGCTTGGCCGGCGCCACGAGCACGGGCCCCGCTTCGGGCTGGCTGATCTTGAGGCTGCCCGCCAATATCGGCAGCTTGAATTCCTCGACCCGGAAACTGCCATCGGGCATGGCGTAGTCGTCGTCCCTTTGCAGAGCCACGCTGTAGTCGCCGAGCTTGGCCGAACGGGTCAGCTGGAATTCGCTGTGGGCACTCAGCCCCCCCGAAGGGGTTGTTTCCCACTTCAGTTCCTGCTCGTGGCTCTGGCCCGAACCCTGATGGATGATGACCAGCTTGTTGGGCAGTTGATCGGGCTCGGGCAGGGCCAGGCCGTCGCGCGTCTGCACCCGCGCAAAATGCTTCATGGACACGGTTTCACCGGCGCGGAACAGGCTGCGATCGAACACGGTATGGGTGACCACGGTGGGTTCGGGCCGCATGTCGGTCGGCACATTGAAGCGCCAGGACTCCATGCCCCCGTTCCATTCCGACAGGACAAAGGCGAAATCGTCCTTGCCGCGCGCAAGGGGGTGGTTCTTGGGGATACGGGCCGAAACGTACAAGCCGCTCATGCCGGTATCGCTGCAATAATCCGGGCCGTCGAGCGCGCCATCGTGGTGCCACAGGCCGTGCGCATCGGTACTTCCTTCGGCCAGGAGCCGGCCCGAACAATCCAGCACGCGAAGCTGCGCTTCTGGAACGACCTGGCCACCGTCCAGGCTGGTTACCCACACCATGACGTCGTCACGGCCCTGCTTCAGATGCACCCCCAGATTGGTGACCAACACGCCGCTGCGCACAAACATGGGCCGCTCTTCACCCAGCAAGGCCGTGCCCAGGCGGGCCGATTCGACCTCGAGCACATGAAAGCCGGGCTGGGCCACCGGCACCCCGATGACCTCGAGGGGACGCTCATTGCCCTGCCCGCCCCCGGGCAAGGTGAGTGTGCGTACGCCCTCTCGATCATGAAGCACCGAATAGCCCCGCACGTCGATGGCATCGTCGCCGCCCTCGCCTGGCTCGTCTCCGTCCAGAATGCGGCCGATCTGCTGCCGGGTCCACCTGCCGCCGTCCAGCCTCTGCAGGCTGGCGTACCAGCGCAGCACCTCTTCGTCATCGGCGGGGACGTAGTCGCGTACCGTTCCCAAAGGCCTGGACAAATCCCTGGCAAGCAGTTCCTGCTCGACATTGCGCACGGTAAGCGGCACTGTGGGCGGGAAATCGGCTTCGTCCACGCCCGGCGGCGCATTGGCAAAGCGTTCTATGGTTCCGAAAGTGCCCGACGAAAACTTGACCAGCGAAGGATAGCCGCCGGTCTGCACAATAAGAGGAAATTGATCGGTATTGCTGACTTGCCGGCCCGCATCGTCCTTGAAGCCGTCAGGCAGCACGACCTGCAGTTCGGCTTGTGGCTCAAAAGGCCCCGAGAACACCAGGCGCTGCGTGCTGGACTGCTCATCGCCTTCTCCGGGGAGATCAGGCTCGATCTGGCCGCCCGCGCTAAGCAGCCGAACGCCTCCCGCCAATTCTGCCGGGACCGGAGCGTTGAACAGCACGACGATGGGCAGCACCGGTGTGCAAGGCGCGTTGGCGTTTTCGCGCTGGCAGCTCGTCGAAACCTTGAATGGCGCACGCACCTTGAAATCAAACACCTGCGGCTTCGCGGAAGCCACGCCGCTGGGGCTTGCAACCCCTTTTCCCAGGACCAGCCGAAGGCCTGTATCGGCGGGCAACAGGCGCTTGCACTGCAGCAGCTGAATGGCCGGGTCGTCCGCCGAGTCGCCCATATAGGCCGCCTCGAGCAAGGCCTTGCGCTGGGCTGCGTCGTCGACCAGGCGCACCGGAACCGCCTCGCCCAGGCCCTGGACCGCGCAATGCGTGTGGGCCAGCAACGTCTGCGGATCTACCGCGCCGTTGAATTGCAGCAGGAAGATCTGGTCTTCATCGATGGTGTCGCCCCAGGGACGCCTGGAAACCACATGCGGGCCGCCCGTTGCAAAAGAGTATGAGGTAGTGCCCGTAATGGCTTGGCCGCCAAGCGTGCGAAAGCCGGAATCGACGCTTGCCGAGCACTTGACGCCCGGCCCCGGCGCCGACCTGAATACATAGGTCCAGTTCCTGGCGTCTGTCCAGCGGCCGTCACCCACCACGGAGTCATCATCGCAGCTGACTCGCAGCGGCGCGGGCGCAGCCGCGTCTCCAAAGGCGATGACGGCCTGGTCGAAGGTGACCTTGACGCTTTCTATCGTTGCAACCGTGCCCTGAGGAGAGAAATGCGTGATGTGCGCCGCATGAACCGACGCCGCCATCGACAACAGCCACAACGCTAACAAGCCACGTCCCTTCATGGTCTTCCTTTGGTAGTGAGCAATGGACACATCGCAGTGTACTCAAAGCCGTACCATGGAAGAAGGGTTCTGTTGCGCCGGCCCGCCCAGGGAAGCAAGCCGCCGCCAATCCTTACGCAAGGTAACATTTCATTGGCGGTGGGCGTTGTACCGTGGATCGAAGTGCAGCCGGCATTCCGCCGCAGCAGGTAATGATGAGGAAAGAGCCATGAACATCTTCGAAGCCCTTCGCCAAAGTCATGAACTCCAGCGCGATCTTGCATCGCAAATATTGAAGACAAGCGGAGAGTCATCCGAACGCGAGAACCTGTTCGACAACTACAAGACCGTGCTCACAGCCCATGCCACGGCCGAGGAACGCCACTTCTACATTCCCATCATGGACGACGACTCGGGCGTGGAAGCGGCCCGCCACGCCATTGCCGAACACCATGAAATAGACGAACTGATCGAGCAGATGGAAGACACCGAACCATCCAGCCCTTCATGGCTGTCGCTGGCCAGGAAGCTGACCGACAAGGTTCACCATCACCTTGAGGAAGAAGAACAGCGATTTTTTCAGATGGCCGGCAAGATCCTGAGCGAAAAGCAGAAGACCGCCCTGGTGAAACCCTATCTGGAGGAATATCAAAAAGGCCTTAAGGCCTGACCTACCGTGGCGGCGTCAGCCCGCCTCGCCCTCATCGTATTCTGTGTCGCTGAACATTTCGCGCAGCGTGCGGGGCCTGTCTTCGTGCTGGGGAAGCGAATGCAGGCGCAACTGGCCCAGGGCCGATTCATCGTCCTCGCTAAGGGGTTGCGGCAGCAGCCAGAAGACGCTCATGCGCCGCTGATGCAGCTGCTGTGCATGAAAAAGCAATCGTCTCAAATCGAATTCTCCTCTTGTCCGTGACCGGCGGCCCGGAATTTTGCGTGCGGCGTCCGCATGCGGCATGAAAGCGTGCATGCAAAAAGCGCCCTATGTCCATACCGTAGCACAGGATGATGACAGTGCGTGAACATTGTGAAGTTTCATCAAGTCGCCATAGAAATTTGCCCAGCCTTCAGTTCCTGCTACATAAAATAACGTAATGCGGCAGAATGCTTCGGCATAGAACTGAGAGTTTTCTTCGGGCGAGGTCTCATGGCTAATAAATATTCCGGCGATCAAAGAGTTTCGTTGTCATTGGGCTCCATGGCAATTCGTGCTGCAGGTGTCGTGTTCATACCTGTATTGCTCCCTGCGTCCTGGACGGGGTCAGCCGGTACCGCCTGGGCGGCATGTACGGGGCAGCCCGATGGCAGTTATCTATGCGTCGGCACCTCTGCCGGAGAAGCCTTGACAAGCGGGATGGGGCCATTGACTGTCGCCGCCGACAGCACGCTGAACATCAACAGCGCCGGCACCGGCTTTGACATGAGCGGCTCGGGCAGCAACCTGACGTTCTCGCAAGAAAGCGGAAGCGCGATCACGGGCGCCACCGGCATCAACGCAAAGCAATATGGTGACGGCGCGAGCATGATCACGACTGCCGGCGACGTGACAGGCAACGGCGACTACGCCATTTTCATGTATAACGCCCCTACGGCCACCGATGTCGTCATAGAACAGGCCGCCGGGACGATCACAGGCATATCGCATGGCATTCGCGTGGACAATTACGGAACCGGGTCCACGTCGGTCACCACTGCGGGAACCGTCACCCAAACTGGCAGCACCGGCTGGGACACATACGGCGTCTATGCCTATAACGCGCCGTCGGCAAGCGATATCTCGCTGACTCAGACAAGCGGAGCAGTCTCGGGCCACTATTTCGGCATCTACGGAAACAATCAAGGCTCCGGCTCCATCGCCATCAGCGTTGCCGGCGACGTAACCGCCACCGGCCGCGCGGGTGTCGCGGGCTATAACGGCAACGCGGCAAAAGACGTTCGCATAAGCCAGACTGCCGGCACCATCACTGCCAATGACACCGGCATACACGCAAACAACGGCGGCACCGGATCCACCCATATCACCACTTCCGGAATCATCATCGCTTCGGGCTCCGGTATTTTTGCGGACAACGGCAGCAATGCATCCGACCTTTCAGTAACCCAGACCGCCGGGACCATTACCGGCGGGATTTATGGCATTGAGGCGCGGAATGGCGGATCGGGGGTAACGTCAGTTGCAGTCAACGGCGAAGTAAGCGGAGGCATGGGGGCAGGCATTCGAATCGCGAGCGCATACGGCGCCACCGTTGATATCGCTTCGACCGCGACAGTGAGCGCCTCGTCGGGCCTTGCGATACACGATGCCGGCACCGGAAACACCGTTGTGACGAACTCGGGCCAAGTCATTGGTGACGCAAGCCTCGGGCTTGGCGACGACACATTCCACTTGATGGGTGGCTCTTACACGGGGATTATTTTCGGCGACGAACGAGATGCCGCTCAAAGCAACGACGGCCTTGTCAACAGCGAAGGGAACGACACCTTCACCTGGACCGACGGCACGCTGGCCGGCGGCTTTTACGGCCAGGACGGCTCCGACACCGCCACGATCAGCGCAACCGCCTATGACGGCAGCCAGGTCCTTGACGGCGGAGACGATACGTCCAGTGCCGACGGCATGGTCGACACGCTTGATCTGGCAGGCGTCACCGCGCGTTCAAACGGCGGCAACATCGCCAATTGGGAAATCGTCACGCTCGATGGCAGCATGCTGGCCATCGATAATGGGGCGTGGAAAGTGGGCGCAGCCAACGAAGACAATACCGGTGTCTTCCTGAGCAACGGCTCCATGCTTGACGGCATGGCGGCGCTTGCCTTGGACGGCCGGGTCAATATTGATGCCACTTCTTCGTTCATAGCCCGAGGCGGCGGGGCGGGCGTCTATTCCGTCAGCGGCGGCGTGAACAATGCCGGCATCATCACTATGCAAGATGCCGCGGCTGGCGACCTCATGACGATCGCCGGCAATTACGTCGGCACGAACGGCAGCTTGCAGATAGACACCATTCTGGGCGACGACACGTCCAGAACCGATAGCCTGCTTATCAGCGGCGATACGGCCGGCACGACACGCCTACTTGTCAATAATGCCAATGGAGCCGGTGCGCCTACTGTCGAAGGCATTCGAGTCATTGGCGTCGGCGGCAAGTCTGAAGGCAGCTTTTCACTTGTTGGCGACTATGTGGTCAATGACAAGCCCGCTATTGTCGCCGGTGCTTATGCTTACCAGCTCTACAAGGGCGGGCTATCGACGCCCGATGACGGCGACTGGTATTTGCGTTCCCATCTGAATGTCCCTGAAACCGGCGAGCCGCCCTCTCCCATTGGCCCCGCCACGCCGGCAACACCGCTATACCAGGCCGGCGTTCCCGCATACGAAGCCTACCCGCAGGCACTGCTCGCCTTGAACAGCGTGCCCACTTTGCAGCAGCGCGTTGGCAATCGCTTTTGGGCAGCCGCCGGCCGGCGGCCGGGCCAGAGCACCGATACCACCGGCAGGCCATACAACTCGACCGACGGCACCGGCGCCATGATCGAGGGCAGTGGCGTATGGAGCCGCATCGAAGGCGCCCATAACGACATCAAGCCGCGCTCGTCCACCTCGAATACCGCCTACGACCAGGATATCTTCAAGATTCAGATCGGCGTGGATCGGCTGCTGAACGAGTCCGAGAACGGCAAACTGATTGGCGGGCTGGGTGTCCACTACGCCCATGGCAAAACCGACGTCAAGTCGGCGCATGGCAATGGGGAAATCAACACCAAGGGCTACGGCGTCGGTGGAACGCTAACTTGGTACAACCACAACGGTTTTTATCTTGACAACCAGGCACGCCTTACCTGGTACGACAGCGACCTGAACTCCAGGCTCGCCAGCAGAAGCCTGGCCCAGGGCAACGACGGCTTCGGCTACGCATTATCCGTCGAAGGCGGCAAGCGCATTGCCCTGGATTCCGCATGGTCCATTACCCCTCAGGCCCAATTGGCGTATTCCAACGTCGACTTTGACACCTTCACCGATCCGTTCGGCGCCCGCGTCGGCAACGGCCGCGGGGAAAGCCTTCAGGGCCGCATCGGCGTCACACTTGATCATGAAAGTTCTCATGCCAAGGCGGGCGGGGCACCGGTACGTACCCATGTGTACGCACTGGCCAACATCCATTACGAATTTCTGGGCGGGACAAAGGTGAATGTTGCCACCACGACATTCACCAGCCAAAACGACCGCTTGTGGGCCAGTATGGGCGCGGGCGGTTCGTACAACTGGGACGGCGACAAGTACTCGGTATACGGCGAAGGCCTGGTCAAGAGCAGCCTGAACCAATTCGCGGACAGCTACTCCATCGTGGGGCGGGTGGGTTTTCGGATGAGGTGGTAAGAAACATTTGGGCCAACCCCGAAGAGTTGGCCCAAGTGCTTGATTTTACTGGTGCCCCCCCCGTGAGTCGAACACGGCACCAACGGATTATGAGTCCGCTGCTCTAACCAAGCATGAGCTAGAGGGGCAAGCCTGCGATTATTGCATAAAACGGGCTGACACTTCTACTTGCCCTGTTTGCGGCGGCCTTGCCGGCGTCTTTCCCGCAAGGCGCGGCGAAGACCCGGCTTCTATGTCTCGTCTCCCCTGCGCCGGTACTCGGAAGGGGTCATGCCGGTGTAGTCGCGAAAGGCGGTGGCAAAATTGGCTGCGCTGGAAAAGCCGGCCTCCTGGGAGACGGCCAGGACGCTTAGCGCGGTCTGCATAAGAAGCCGCTTGGCCTGCTCCATGCGCTCGCGGCGCAGATACTCGAACAATGTCATGCCCAGCACCTTCCGGAAGGCGCGGGACAGCCGCCGTTCGCTTACGCCCAGGCCGGCGGCAAGATCGGCCAGGCTCTGCTCGTGAAACCGGTGCGACAGCAATTCTTGCTGGGCCGCCCGCACCAGGACCTCGTCCTGGTCCACCGGTTCGACGCCGGCGCCAGGGCCGGCCTGCGGCGCCGAAGCGCCGAAAGCATCGGTTTTCGTGCGCCCGGCGGCCTTGCCGGCCAACTCTAGATGTATCTGCACGCGGGCAATGACTTCTTGCGCAGAGTAGGGCTTCAGGATGTAATCGACGGCGCCGCCCCGCAGCCCCTTCAGCCTTTCGTCGACGTCGGTGGCGGAGCTGAGGAAAAGAATGGGGATATGGGCGGTGGAAGGATTGGCTTTCAGGTTGCGGCACAGCGCGAACCCGTCCAGGCGGGGCATGCGCACGTCCAGAAGGATGAGATCAGGCATAATGGCCACTGCCCTTTCATAGCCGCGCATGCCGTCAAATGCCAGGCTCAAGCGCCAGGGCGTGGCCCGCAGCGCCTCGACCAGCAGGCGCAACTGATCCGGGTCATCGTCGACCAACAGAAGTTGCGGCTGCTCTGCATTCATTTGGGGGACGGCATCGGGTTTATTCATGCATCCCTAAGATTATCATTAGTTGCCTGCTCGGCCCAAAGAGCTTCATGACACGCACAGCTTCATAGAACGCAATGCCGCCGCTACCGTTACGTCGTCGCCTTCAATACACCCGTTCGGCCCTCGTGCTATGCGGACTTCTGGCATCGGCGCCGCTGCATGCGCGCAAGGCCGATAATGCGCCCGCGCCTTCCGGCACCCGGGCGGCCCCGCTGCTGGAGTCAATCATCGTATCGGGCGCGGTGAACGATCCATTGTCGCCGTCACCCCAGGCCGCCCTGCGGGCGCTGCAATCGCGACCGGGCAATATCAGCCTGATCACAGCGGAAGACTACGCCGACCGGCCCGCCCTGGGCCTGGGAGACGCACTTGCCGGCACGGCCGGCGTGTTCACGCAGTCGGCCGCGGGCCCGCAGTCGGCAAAGCTTTCAATACGAGGGTCGGGGCTGACCTCGCCCCTGGGCGTGCGCGGTCTCATGCTGCTGCGCGACGGCCTGCCCCTGAACCAGGCCGACGGCACCGTCGATCCGTCTTATGCCGACCCCTTCAATGCCCGCTACATCGAGATTCTGCGCGGGGCCAATGCCCTGCGTTACGGGGCGGCGACATTGGGCGGGGCGATCAATATCGTATCGCCCACGGGCTACTCGCATCCGGGCCTGGAAACGCGCCTGCAGGGCGGTTCATACGGATACCTGCAGGCGCAGGCGCGGGCGGGCCAGGTCTTCGACAACGGCCTGGATGCCTTCGCCTCGGTCGGCCATTTTCAGACCGATGGGTCTGCGGCGCATTCGCGCCAGAAGGCCTTGCGCTTCTACGGCAATCTGGGCTATCGCGCCAGCGAGGGCTCCCGGGGCCGGTTCCATGTGGACATTCTGGATATGGACCAGGACGTCACAAACCCCTTGACCATGGCCCAGCTGCGGGGCGAGGCCGGCCCGGACAACCCTTCCCCGCCCTGGCCCGAGCGCCGTGCGCGCACCCACCCGCATGTCCGGCTGGCCTACCAGCACACCCTGACCCAAGGGCGCGACACCCTGAGCCTGGGAACCTACTACATCGACACCACCCTGGACCTGCTGGGCACCGTCGTGCCCATCTTCTATCGCACCCGCGACTACGGCGTGGCGCTGCGCGGCGAAATACTGCGCGACCTCGGGGGCCATGAAAACCGCCTCACTTGGGGAGCCAGCCTGGCACGGGGGCACAGCAACAGCCAGACCTACGGCCCTTTCGTCCTGCCGGGCGGCATGATCCTTGACCCATCGACGGAACAATATGAAGCCATCACCACCTCGGCCCAGACCGCCCTGTTCTATCTCGAGAACTCATATTCGCTGACGCCTGCGCTGTCGGTCTCGGCCGCCATGCAGGCGATCACGGCACAAAGGCGGCGCGGCATCACGGCGCTGCGCAATCCGCCAGCGCTGCCCGCTTATTTCAAGGACGTCGACCAGGACCGGCGATACAACGGATTCAGCCCGAAGCTTGGACTATTGTGGCAAGTGGCGCCGGACGCGCAAGTCTTTGCCAACCTGAGCCGCAGCTTCGAGCCCCCTTCGACCCTGCAGTTCTACAACACCCAAGGCACGACTGAAGCCCAGAAGGCCACTACGTGGGAAGTGGGCTCGCGCGGATCCAGCCGACTGGTCAATTGGGAGGCCGCCTTGTTCTACAGCCGCGTCAAGGACGAGTTGCTCAACATAGCCAAGCTGGGACCCTCGGGCGAACCGATAGGCTACCAGGGTGGAAACATCCCGGACACCAGGCGCCTGGGACTGGAACTGCAGCTGCGCGGCGAAGTGTCGCCGGAACCGCTGGCCGGCTCCGTGCACTGGAGCCTCAGCTACACCTGGAGCCGCTTCCGCCATGCCGGCGATACGGCCTTTGGCGACAACCGCCTGCCGCTGATCCCCCAACACTATGGACAAGCCAGCATAAGCTATCGCCATCCATCGGGCGTGTACTTCGGCCCCGAACTCGTGTTCGCCTCTTCATCCTACGTGGACCAGGCCAACACGCTGCGGGCGCCCGGCTACGGCGTGGTGAACTTCACCGTCGGCTATGCCCCCGCTTCGGGACGCTTTCGGGTCTTCGTGAACGCTCGCAACCTGGCAGACAAACGCTATGCGGCGTCGATAGAACAAACGGCGCGGGCAGACCCTGGCGAAGCAGCCTTCTACCCCGGAATGCGCCGATCCATCTTCGCCGGCGCCCAGATACTATGGTAGGAGCGCGTGTGCTGTGGGCGATATGGTTGTGCGCCTGCCTTTGCCTAAACCCGGTACAGGCAGCGGTCGTCGACGTCGGCGATGCGCAATGGAGCTCGCAACTGACCGGCCAAAGCCGGCTGTTCAACGACCGTAGCGCGAGCATGAACGCAGCACAGGTGGCCAGGCTTCCGGACGGGCCCGGAGGCTTCGTCGGCATCGAAGAACTCGACGGTTCGGGCAAGCCGGACCCGGCGCCGTGGTGGATACGGGTTCACCTGTCCAATACCGGTGATACGACGCAGCGCCTGCACCTCATACTGAGCCCGGGTTCCGTCTTTCATTCAGCCAAGTTTTACGTACTGAACGACGGCCAATGGACAAGCCCGAAGCGCCCTGCTTCTCCCGCCGGGGAAAAAGCGGCCGAGCGCTACCATTCGCAAGCCTTCACCCTGGCTCCCGGCCAGGACCAAGTCGTGTTGATCAGGACAACGGGTGTGGCGCCCGTCCAGCTGGCGCCCTACCTGTATTCCGATGCGAAGTTCCGTGCCTACCTCGAGCGCAGCGCAATCTGGGACGGGCTGCTTTTCGGCGGCTTGCTGGCTTTGGCCTGGAGCGCGCTGATACTGGCCTTGTTCAGTCGCAGCAGAGGCTTTCTGCTGTTGGCCGCCCTGTCTTTCGTCACCTTGCTGGCCGAAGTGCTGCGGCGCGGCTACGGACAGCAGCACATGCTGGCTGCCATGGGCGAATGGGCTTACCGGACACCCTTGATACTGGGCCAGCTCATCATCCTGCTCTTCATTGTTTTCGTTCTGGAAATCGCTCGGGCCGAAAAGGTAAGGCTGCCCCTGCGAAGGCTTCTTGCCGCTTGGGCCGCGTACTACATCGGCCTGATGGTGGTGTCGGCTTTTGGAAACGTCTACCACGTGTATTGGGTGACCGGGTTCGTCAGGCCATTCTTCAGCCTGACCCTGCTGGCCATCGCCATCCTGTTCATCAAGCGCAACGCGCCTACCCGCAAGCTGATGCTGGCGGTTGCGGCATTTTCACTGGCGCGCGCCAGCCTTCTTGCGCTTGAAGTGAACGGTGCGCTGCCTGAGTATGTAGCCAGCCTGTCCATGGGAACGCTCTGGGTGAACCCGGTTGTTGCACTGGCGGGTTTGTTCATCAACCTGACCTTGCTTGCCGGCTGGGTGGCGCATGTGGGCGTCCAGCGCAGGACCGCGCTTGAGAAGATTTCGCGCCTGCAGCGCGAAGAGAACGAACGCCTTGCGCTCGAGGTGGCACGCCAGACAAAGGCGCTGAACCAGGCGCTGGAATATGCCGGCGAGAAGAACCGGCAGCAGGCGCAAATCGTCAGCTATGTAAGCCACGACCTGCGCGCGCCGCTGGCCACCATCATGGGGTACAGCCGGCTCATCGAGCAGACGGCCGACCCGCGGCAAAAAGGCCTGCTCGACGCGATCACACGCAGCGTCGACTACCAGATGGCCTTGATCGACGACATTCTGGGCTATGCCGCTGCCGAACTCAAGCCGCTGGCCCTTAAGCCCCATGCAATCGATCTGCCCGACTACCTCGATGAACTGGTCCAACACGCCGTGGCGCTCAGCCGGCAACAGAACAACCGTTTCATCGCCCATGCGCCGGGCCGTATTCCGCGTACGATATGCACGGACGGGCGGCGCCTGCGTCAGGTGCTGCTGAACCTGCTGTCCAATGCCGCCAAGTTCACACGCGCGGGAACCATCCGGCTGGACCTGATCGCTACGCGGAGCGACGCCGGCTGGAGGCTGCGCTTCACCGTCAGCGACTCCGGAGTCGGCATCGACGCCCACGGGCAAACACAGATATTCGAAGAATTTCGCCAACTCGACCCCGACTCCGCCGGAGTGGGCCTGGGCCTTTACATCGCGCAAAGCATATTGCAGACGATGGGCGGCCAACTGAGCCTGGACAGTTCGGCGGGAAACGGGTCGGCGTTCAGCTTTGAAATCGAAGTAAAGCCGGTCGGCGATGAAGTGGCGGCCTGGAGCGCCCCCCGGCTTCTTCCGGCGAACCACCCCGCAGACAGGACCGCGGCGCCGGCACGCCCGGCAAGCGCTTCCATGGAGGCGGCAGAGCCCGAACCTGTCGCCGCCATGCCTCCTCCTCATGTGCGCAGCGAACTGGCCCTCATGGCCAAGAACGGCCAGCTTAGCGACATCGAAAGCTGGCTGGAAAGCACGCTGCCCCACTACCCCGGCTGCCGGTCCTATTTCCAGGCGATCCAGGACGCGATTGGCCGCCTTGATCTCGACGCGGTTGAACGCCTGGCTCTCGCACACCCCGCCTCGCCCGCTGCCTGAGCGCCAGCGCTGAAGGAGCGGGGGCGCTTCGCCGGGCAAGTGCCCGCTCGCAACTCATCAGTTACCCAAGGCGCCGCGCGATGGGCTTATTAAGGCACTCGACGGGACAATAATTTTCCGCACTCCTGCGTTAAAACACAGTAAATACGGACACGCCTATCGCTAGGGTATATACCAATAAATATGTATTGACATAGAAATTGGCGGTTTCTATCATTCATCAAAACTGATTCAAAAGAGTTTGCGCGGGGGATTCCGCTTATGCCGAGTCTTGCAACAAACCCATGAATCGGAACGCAGCAGCAGCCGGAAACCGGCGCCCATGCTCGTAGTTGGAAGTCCAAAACGTCACAAGACACCGGCCCATCGCGCTGGGCCGCCCCCTCGAGGAGGATGGGACGGAACGCGCCAGAACGATGGTCAACACTCTACTCAGCTTGCCTCATTACGGAGTCAGCATGTCCAACTCAGTCGAATTGAACGCCGTCGCCCGCGCCGGCACCGGAAAACACATCGCCATACTTATGCTCTGTATGGCCGTCCTTGGAGAAATGTGCCTTGCGGCCGATTTCTATGGCTTCGCGGCAGTCCTCACGCTTGTATCGCAAGACCTAGCCCTGAGCGCAAGCCAGGCCGGCCTGGTACAAGGCGCCTTCGGCATCTCTTTTGGCTTAGGTATGCTTTACTGGGCGCCGCGTGGACGCGGCATGACGGCCAAGAGACTATATTTGATTGGCCTTACAGGGAGCGGCATTCTTATGTTGGTCCAGATGAATGCGAATTCATTTCTTGAACTCGTCGTGCTGCGCCTCATCATCGGGTTCTTTGATTCGGCCGTTTTCATCGGCTCAGTCAAAATCGTCATGCAATGGTTTACCCGCGAACGACAGGGCCTCGTGATGGGCGTCATCCTCGGCGCATACTCCTTGGCCATTACATTGGATTTTGCCTTCGGCCTGCCATACGCCATGTCCACAAGCTGGCGCGAATTCTTCTTTGTCCTTGGCGTTCTGACATTGGCCGTTGGTGTGCTCGGGCAATTCCTTGTCAGACCAGGCCCCTTCAGCGCTCCTCACGATACGGCCAAGCACGGCCGCAAAGTATTTGTCGAGGTTTTCCGGTCGAAATGGGTCTGGGTCGGCCTACTCGGAATCTTCGGCGCGTTATTTTCCGTGGCGGCCTGCGCAACCTGGATGATTCCTAGCTTTATCGAGACACAAAACCTGGATCCCTCGCTCGCACCCGCCATCGGTACCATCATGGGGCTGGCGCAAGTCGCGTTCTTGATATTGGGCGGGTATCTCAGCGATAAGCTTACGCGTATTTCCACACTACTCATTGGCGTTGTGCTTACCTTGTTGGCGGCACTTCTGTGCGTTGCAACAACCGTTTGGCCGATGTCGTTCAACATGCTCGTAGTCGTGGCACTCATTTCCGGCGTCGGCGTTTTCAGCGGAGGCGCAATTTTCAGCCTCGTAGGTGAGAAATACGGTACCGATCTTGGCCCATCAGCCGCCGGCTATGCTGAAATGGGCGGCGTCTTCGCCACCTTCGTCGCCCCTGCCTTGATGGGCGCGATATTGAGCATGACTCATTCCTTCAGCCTAGCTTTCTGGTCCTTCGTTATTGTAGAAGCGGGGGTTCTGGTCGCGTTGCTTGCCATGACGCGAACGGAACGCCGAATGGCTGCTGCCTAGCGCACCAAAGCACCGGCTTGGATACATACATAACAGCAGCCGGTCCTATAAACCGACGCTCATGGCCGTAAGCGTCCTACTGGCCATGACAACAAGGAAGAAAATCATGAGTAACTTCTTACGAAATACATGGTATGCCGTAGGGTGGAGTAGCGAAATCACGGGAGATCTGTTTTCCCGCACTCTTCTGAACGAGTCCATACTTATATATCGATTGCCCGATGGGAGTCCAGTTGCTCTGGACAACCGTTGCCCACATCGCTTTGCCCCTCTAGACTGCGGAAAACTGCTGGCCGACGGAGTAGTTCAATGCGGCTACCATGGTTTGAAATTTGATCGGACAGGTCACTGCATAGCCAACCCGATGGGCAAGGGAAAGGTCCCCTCGCGTACAAAGGTACGGTCGTACCCAATCATAGAAAGACATCAATTGCTCTGGATCTGGATGGGCCACCCCGATGCGGCCGATCCCGCCTCCATCCCCGACTATAGCTACATCACCGACGACTCGCTGGATCAGGCCAATATCGGGAACTATCTTCGTGTTCAAGCGAACTACCAACTTATCATCGATAACCTGATGGACCTGACTCATGTCGGCATACTGCACGAAGGTTCGCTTGGAAACGAATCTATGCTGGCGGGCCAGCTAGAACTCGTCGAAAGCGGAAACGACGTATGTGCAAACCTCTGGATGCCGCAGAGCGAGGCACCTCCCTATCTACGCAATCGCGGCCCCATCATCGACCAGTGGTTGGACATGCGCTGGACCTGTCCCTCAAGCCTAAGCCTGAATATCGGCGGCACGGCAAGCGGCGAACCCATAGAACGCCCTTCCAACTTCAACGCCATCCACATACTTACCCCCGAAACAGAGTATTCGACTCATTATTTCTACGGTACACATGGGAGACTCAACCCCGACGACACAATAGAGCAAATGCGTAAGCTTCAGACTCATGCCTTCCTCGAAGAGGATCTACCTATGATCGAGAAATGCGCAGCCATGATGGGGCCGACACAAGATTTCTGGGCATCAAAACCCATCCTTCTCGAAAGTGATGCGGCCGCTGTCCGGAGCCGGCGGATTCTGGACCGGGCTATTGCGCAGGAGGCTGCCAGCACCTGCGTTGCGCACACCACTGAATAACCGTTCCCTCACACTTTCAATTACGTAGGCTGCGGCTTCCGTCACCTACCGGCTTTAGACCAACACATACGAGAATATTGAGAATCCATTGCTATGACTATGTCACATTCATCCCAGTACTCGCTTCTAGCGCCGACAGCCTTTTTCCAGCCCCGCCGCCTGGGCCACGTCAATCTTTGGGTCGACGACCTGGGAGCCTCAGAACGCTTTTACAACGAGGTATGCGGCCTGAACGTCGAATTCACCGAGCCCGACCTCATCGCCACCTTCCTGGGCACGGGCCACACGCCCCACGACCTGGGCATGATGCAGACCACCAAGGGGGTGGACCGCTACGGACGCAACGGCCTGCTGCAGCTTCCTGGCAGCATCGGCCTGGCCCCCGGCCTGAACCACCTGGCCTGGGAACTGGAGAACGAGGCCGACCTGGTCTCCGCCTGGAAGCGCATGCGCGACGACGGCGTGGAGATGGACATGACGGTGGACCACCAGGTGGCGCACAGCGTGTACATCTTCGACCCCGACCGCAACTACAATGAGTTCTATTGCGACACGGTCAAAGACTGGCGCAATGTGCTCCAGGGCGAGATGGAGCTGATCACCAGCCGGTGGGACCCGGCTTCGGCCGAGCCCTTCACCGAAGGGCGCTACGACACCTCGCCCACGCTGCGCTTCGTGGAATCGGCACCCATCCATCCCTACCGCATCACCCACGCCGTGCTCCAGACAGCGCAGCTGGAAGCCATGACCGACTTCTACACCCGCATAGGCGGCCTGCGCATCGCGTGCCAGGACGAGAACGTCGTCTACCTTCGCCCTTCGCTGGAAAGCTACGAGCACGCGCTGGTGCTGGTGCGGGGCGATGCCCCCGCCTACCATCACGCCTCTTTCCAGATCAAGGACGAACAGGAGCTCGAGGCGGCGCTGAAGCGCCTGGATGCGGCGGGACGCAAAATCGTCGGCCAGGCCGCCCTGCCTTGGAAGCGTTCTTTCTTCATGAAGGACGTCGACGGCCTGCTCAGCGAATGGTATGTTGCACGCTCTGCGCCCATCGACCTGGCCCGGCGCGGCGACACGCCGCTGGCCTGGGCAGTCTGAACAGCGATTTCCAATTCAATACAACGATACAAGCAGAGCAATATGGCTAAAGCATTGACAGCAATCATCGCCGGCGGCGGCCTGGGCGGCTTGGCCACGGCCGCCGCCCTGGCCCGCACGGGCTGGCGCGTCACGGTGTTCGAACGGCAGAACGAACTGCGCGCCAACGGTTCGGGCATCTATATCTGGGAAAACGGCCTGCGGGTGCTCGAGGCCCTGGGCGCCTGCGAAGATGCGATCCGCGATGCATTTCGCGGCACGCACTTCGAGCAGCGCGACAACCGCAACGCCATCATTGAATCAGCGGCCATCCCTTCCGACCGCCGCCTGATGACCACCTAGCGCAGCCAGTTGCTGGGCGCCCTGCGCGACGCCTGCCTGCGCGCCGGGGTGGAAATCGTCACCAGCGCAGAAGTCATCGGCGCCACGCCACGAGGCGAACTGCGGTTTGCCAATGGCGAGACGCAGCGCGCCGACCTGGCGGTGGGCGCCGACGGCATCTGGTCCAAGGTGCGCGAAACCCTGGGGCTCGAGCTGCTGCACGAGCAGACGCTGGAAGGCGCGCTGCGCACCATGATACCGGCCAGGCCGGGTGATTTCGCGCCCGAAGACACGGGCAAGTACATCGAGAACTG
Organism: Pusillimonas noertemannii; assembly: GCF_003096595.1. Lineage (GTDB taxonomy): Bacteria > Pseudomonadota > Gammaproteobacteria > Burkholderiales > Burkholderiaceae_B > Pusillimonas > Pusillimonas noertemannii. The sequence goes on from NZ_QEKO01000004.1 coordinate 349,711, forward strand.
GAACGGCACACGCCGGCTGCTGATTACGCCGGTAACGCAAGAGCATACTTATCTTGCGCTTACCTGCCCCTCCACCGACACCGCCGCCCGCAACACCCGGGTCGACAAATCGCTGTGGAAGGCTTCGTTTCCGGCCTGGTCGCACCTTATCGACCGGATCGGCGACGAGGTGTCGTGGGGCGTATACAGCACCATCAAGTGCAAGGCCTGGTCGTCGGGGCGCAGCGTCATCCTGGGCGATGCCGCGCACGCCCAGCCGCCCAACCTGGGCCAGGGCGGCGGCATGGCCATGCAGAACGGGCTGGCGCTTGCCACCGCCCTGCAAGATGTGGCCGCGCCTCAAGAAATACCCGACGCGCTCGAGCGCTGGGAACGGCAGGAACGCGATATCGTCGAGCATTGCCAGAAATGGTCCTGCCTGTACGGCGAAGTCACCTTCCTGCCCGATGAGGTTCGCACCACCGTCATACGCAGCGCAATGGCCCATCCCTGGGTGGCCGGACAGGTCTTTCGCGCGGCCAACCACCAGCCCACCGGCGCTAGTGTCCTGTTTGGCTAATTAACCAAGCAGGACACTAGTCAGTAGATATAATGCGGCATGCCCAATGACGACCCTTCCATGCCGGACGCCTCGCTGGACCACAACATCGCGTCCCAGATGGCGTCCATTATCTTTCGCCTGGACCAGATCCTGCGCGACACGATATTGCGCAAGCTGGATCTCACCTACATCCATTTTCGGGTGCTACAGTACCTGTATGAAAAAGACGGCCGGCAAATAGGCGAAATCGCCGCCGCCATCGTCGTGCGCCAGCCGGTGCTCAGCCGCGTCATCGACCAGATGGAAGAGCGCGCGCTGGTGCGCCGCAGCGCCGACCCTCAAGACAGCCGCCGCATGCGCGTCTATCTTACCGACCACGGCCGCAGCCGCTATCAAGAGGCCTGGCCGCCCGCGCACGAACTGCTGGAAACCTCGCTGAAGGGCTTCAAGGGACGCGAGCGCGAGGCGCTGCGCCGGCTGCTCAAGAAAATGGCCGCCAACCTGTTTTAGACATCATGAACAACGATGATCTGCAACTGCTGGTCAGCAAAAGCATGCCTTTCGGCAAGTACCAGGGCCGGCTGTTTGCCGACCTGCCAGGCTACTACCTGGCGTGGTTCGCCCGCAAGGGCTTCCCGCCGGGCGAGACGGGCCGGCTGCTGGCCCTGATGCACGAGATCGACCACAACGGCCTGCGCCATCTGCTTGATCCGCTGCGCGGGTCTTGAGCCGATTCAACCCCCCATCTGCCGCGCCAGGCGCTCCAGCACCTCGTAGCAAGGCAGCACGCGGGCGGCGCTGGCATTGGGCTCGCGCCGTTCGCCTACGGCTGCCACGAATTCGCGATCTTGAAGCTCTATGCCGTTGATGGAAACGTCGACCCGGCTGACGTCTATTTTGTCGCCGCTTCCCGTGTACAGATCGTCGTACGAGGCCACGTAGGTGGCGCTGTCGCCAATATAGCGAAACGTCGTTCCCAGGGGGCCGTCGTTGTTGAAGCTGAGGGCCAGTGTGCACAAGGCGCCCGTGCTGCTCTTGAGCTGTATGGACATGTCCATGGCAATGCCCAGCTCGGGATGCATGGGCCCTTGAACCGCATGGGCCTGCACCACCTCGCCGCCGTCCTGGTACAGGAAAAGGTCGACCGTATGCGCGGCGTGATGCCACAGCAGGTGGTCGGTCCAGCTGCGCGGCTCGCCCAGGGCGTTCAGGTTGCTGCGGCGAAGAAAGAAAGTCTGGGCGACCAGGTGCTGCAAGCGGAAGCGCCCTTCTTCGATGCCCCGTCGCACGTACTGATGGCTGGGATTGAATCGGCGCGTATGGCCGCACATGGCCACCAGCCCCCGGCTCTGGGCCTCGCCGGCCACTGCGCGGGCGTCGTCCAGCCGGTCGGCCAGGGGGATTTCGACCTGGACATGCTTGCCGGCCTTCAGGCAGGCAATGGCCTGGCGCGCATGCATGGGTGTGGGCGTGCACAATATCGCTGCGTCGAGCCCCGGCAGCGCAAGCGCCTCCGCAAGGTCCGGGCAGGCATGGGGCACGCCGAAACGGGCAGCCGCGGCGCGTGCCTTGTCGAGCTCGGGGTCGACCACTGCCATTACCCTGGCGCCGGGAACATGGGCCAGCCCTTCGAGATGCTTGATGCCGAATGCGCCGGCCCCCGCCACTGCAATATTAAGGACTCGAGTCATTGAAAAGCCTTTGTGCCGTATCACTGCCTGGCATGATACCGGCTCAAGGCATGAAAAGGCGACCCCTCGCCCAAACTGGAACGACGCGCACTACGGGCTTCGGCCGCGGCTGCAATGACCCAAGGGACTGTTGGGCCTGCACGGCAAAACGGGCCCAGGGGGCCCGTTTTGCGCCATGAAGCGGGCGGCGACCGCCCGCTCCGCTTACTGCCCCTCGAGGAAGCTCTTGAGCTTGTCGGCCCGGCTGGGGTGACGCAGCTTGCGCAACGCCTTGGCCTCGATCTGGCGTATGCGTTCGCGCGTAACGTCGAACTGCTTGCCGACCTCTTCGAGAGTCTGGTCGGTGCTCATTTCGATGCCGAAACGCATGCGCAACACCTTGGCCTCGCGAGGCGTGAGCGAATCGAGCACCTCTTTGACCACGTCGCGCATCGAGCCATGCAGGGCCCACTCGGACGGCGACAGCGTGCCGGTGTCTTCGATGAAATCGCCCAGGTGGGAATCGTCGTCGTCGCCGATGGGAGTCTCCATGGAGATGGGCTCTTTGGCGATCTTGAGGATCTTGCGCACCTTGTCTTCGGGCATGTCCATCTTTTGAGCCAGCGTGGCCGGATCGGGCTCGGCGCCGGTTTCCTGGAGGATCTGGCGATTGATGCGGTTCATCTTGTTGATGGTTTCGATCATGTGCACCGGAATGCGGATGGTGCGCGCCTGGTCGGCGATCGACCGCGTGATGGCCTGGCGGATCCACCAGGTGGCGTAGGTGGAGAACTTGTAGCCGCGGCGATACTCGAACTTGTCGACGGCCTTCATGAGGCCGATGTTGCCCTCTTGGATGAGGTCGAGGAACTGCAGCCCGCGATTGGTGTACTTCTTGGCGATGGAGATGACCAGGCGCAGGTTGGCCTCGGTCATTTCGCGCTTGGCCTTGCGCGCCTTGGCCTCGCCGGTGGCCATGCGCTTGTTGACGTCCTTGAGGTCTTTAAGCGGCAGCACGACGCTGGACTGCAGGTCGATGAGCTTTTGCTGCAGCTCTTGCACGGCCGGAACATGGCGCTCGAGCGTCTCGGAATACGGATGGCCCGCCGCGACTTCCTGGAGAACCCAGTCGAGATTGGTCTCGTTGCCGGGGAACACCTTGATGAAGTAGGCGCGCGGCATGCCGGCGCGATCGACGCAGATGTGCAGCACCTCGCGTTCGAGCTGGCGCACCTGGGCCACCTGGTCGCGCAGGGTGTCGGCCAGGCGCTCGACCATCTTGGCCGTAAAGCGGATGCCCATGAGTTCGTCAAGAATGGCCTGCTGGGCCTGTCCGTACTCGGGCGCTTCGTAGCCCTTGGTTTCGAAGGCCTTGCGCATTTTCTCGAACCAGACCGAGACATTCTCGAACTTCTTGAGCGACTTCGTGCGCAGATGCTCGAGCTGCTTGCTGCTCATGCCGCCTGCCGGGCCGTCTTCGTTCTCGTCGTTGTCGACCGAAACGCCCGCCCCGGCGTATTCTTCGCCCTCTTCGTCGACCAGGCCGTCGACGACTTCGTCGATCTGGGCGTGGCCGTCGCGCACACGCTGTATGTGGGCGAGGATTTCGTTGACGGTGGTGGGACATGCGGCGATGGCCATGACCATGTGCTTGAGGCCGTCTTCGATGCGCTTGGCGATTTCGATTTCGCCTTCGCGGGTCAGCAGTTCGACCGTTCCCATTTCGCGCATGTACATGCGGACGGGATCGGTGGTGCGGCCAAAGTCGGAATCGACCGTGGTCAGGGCCGCCTCGGCTTCGTCCTCGACGTCATCGTCGTTGGATGCGACAGGCGCATTGTCGTTCAGCAGCAGCGATTCGGCATCGGGCGCTTGGTCGTAGACCGAGATGCCCATGTCGCTGAAGGTGCTGATGATGCCGTCGATGGCCTCGGCGTCGACCAGGTCGTCCGGCAGGTGGTCGTTGATCTCGCCATAGGTGAGATAGCCGCGCTCTTTGCCGAGCTTGATGAGAACCTTGAGGCGGTTGCGGCGCGCCTCTTGTTCTTCAGGGGTCATCTGGCTGCGGGCGGGCGTGTCTTTGTCGCCCTTGCCGCGCTTGCCGCCGCGCTTGGGCATGGGCTTGAAATCGGGGATGACTTCGGCTTCGACATCGACGTCGTCGTCGGTGAAGTTGGCCGCATCATTGTTGGCCGACTTGGCCGGACGGCCGGGACGGCGTCCGGTGGATGCGGGACGGCCGGGCTTGGCTGCTTTCTTGGCCTCGGCCCCTTCGGCCGTCTTGACGGCGGTTTTCTTTACGGCAGCTTTCTTGACTGCCGCCTTCTTTACTGCGGCCTTTTTGGCAGGTGCCTTCTTGGCCGCCACATTGGCATCCGCCAGGGCCGCGACCTTTACAGCGGTCTTGGCGGCACTTTTGGTCGCAGCAGCCGATCGGGCTTTTTTTGCAGCTTCTTGCTCAGCTGACAACGGGGTATTACCAGTGGCTTGGGTCATAGTGGCTTCCGTAAGTGCAATGCGCGCACGCGAAGGACCTCGCGCCGCCATTGCAGGGCAAAACTACTTTCGCAACGGCGTCGGGGCGGCGCAAAAAACGATTTTTCGCCCGGTGCCCGAATGTAGAAGTATCCTTGTCTTTCATATGCAAGGCCAAAATGGGGCAACCGCTTAAAACCGCAAATTTTGCGCAATGCGCCTGATGGCGATGCGAAACTCTTTATTTTACAACAGTCAACGCGTAGCGGCACTATTCAAAAGAGCCAGCCTGCGCGTCAATTCCTGGTACCGCAGGCGCGAAGCGTCGTCTCGCAGGCCGCCCGCAATCAATTCGGATTGTTCGGCCTTGATCGTCTCGAGCTCGATGCGATGCAGCGCGTCATTCCACTCGGCCCACGGATCGGGCAGGTCTTCCTGCTCAAGCAACTCTGTACTTAGACTATTCAGGACCTGGGTCAGTTCCTGGGCGGGGTCCGCCGCCTGCAGCAACGCCCCCACATGGCGGGCGCCGCTGGTGTGGGCCAATGCGATCAGGTCTCTTACCAGTATCAGATGGGGGCCCTGCTCGAGGATTTCAAGCTGCTGGTCGCCCAGGCGGTCGACCAGCTCGGGATGCGCCAGCAGCAGGCGAAGCAGGCGCTTGGCCATGGGCGTCACGGCGCGCGAACGCTGCTGCGTCCGCTGGGCGCCGCGGGCGGGTTCGCCCGGCGGATTTTCCCAGGGTTCGGCCGGCACGAAGCCTTCGGACGGCATATCCATAAAACCGGGGGGTTCGGCGTAATCGGGTTCGCCCTGGCGCGCGTCGTGCGCAGCGGCATGCGGCGGCGTCTCGGGCGCGGCCTCGAGCATTCCGGCCAGCTCTTCGGGGGTAAGCTTGACCAGCCGGGCAAACTCGCGCTCGATCTGCATGCGCAAGGTGCCCGCTGGCATCAGGGCCAGCAGGGGCTTGGCCTCGTGCACGCAGGCCGCCCGCCCCTCGGCCTCGTCCATGGCGTGGTGCGAAGCCAGCTCATCGAGCATGAAGCGCGACAAGGGGTCGGCCTCAGCCAGCGAGGCGCGAAAGGCTTCGGCACCAAACTCGCGGACGTAGGAATCGGGGTCGTGCTCTTGCGGCAGGAAAAGAAAGCGTATCGAAGCGTCGTCCCGCAACAAAGGCAGGCATACCTGCAGGGCCCGCCACGCGGCGCGCCGCCCCGCCTTGTCGCCATCGAAGCTGAACACGACCTTGTTGCTCAGGCGCAAGAGCTTCTGCACGTGTTCGGGAGTGGTGGCCGTGCCCAGTGTGGCGACGGCGTGCTCGATGCCCTGCTGGGCCAGGCCGACCACGTCCATATAGCCCTCGACCACCAGCACACAGCCTTCTGTACGAACGGCCGCCCTGGCCTCCCATAGGCCGTATAGCTCGCGGCCCTTGGAAAACACGGCGGTTTCGGGGGAATTCAGGTACTTGGGCTCGCCCTTGGCGATCAGGCGGCCGCCAAAGCCGATGATGTTCCCGCGCGTATTGCGAATGGGAAACATGATGCGCTCGCGAAAGCGGTCGTAGCGGCGACCGTCCTCGGCCTCGATGACCAGGCCGGATTCGACCAGGAGCGGATCTTCGTAATGGGGGAAAACCGCCGCCAGTCCGCGACGGTCTCCGCCGGTCCAGCCAAGGCCGAAACGCGCGGCGATCGAGCCGCTCAGGCCCCTCTGCTTGAGGTAGGAGATGGCAGCCGGAGAGGCCTTCAGGCCACGCTGATAATGAGCGTGGGCGGTATCGAGTATCTGCTGGTGCCTCGAGACCTCTTCTTTGCGGCGCTGCGACGCGGCCCGTTGGGCCGGACTGCGGTTTTCTTCGGGAACCACCATGCCGACGGAAGCAGCCAGGCTGCGCACGGCCTCGGGGAAGCTGGCCCCGGTGTGTTCCATGAGAAACGAAATGGCACTGCCGTGCGCTCCGCAGCCGAAGCAGTGATAAAACTGCTTGGTGGGGCTGACAGTAAAGGAGGGACTTTTTTCGTTGTGAAACGGACACAGGCCAAGCAAGTTGGCCCCGCCCTTGCGCAACTGCACATAGCGCCCGACGACGTCGACTACATCAACCCGGGCGAGAAGCTCTTGAACAAATGGTTCAGGTATCAATACAGGCGCGGGGGCAATTGTTGGCTGCGGATGCGCTTGTAGTGACGCTTGACCGCGGCGGCGTGCTTGCGCTTGCGCTCGGCCGTGGGCTTTTCATAGAACTCGCGCGAGCGCAGTTCGGTCAGAAGGCCGATTTTTTCAATGGTGCGCTTAAAACGACGCAAGGCGGCTTCAAAAGGCTCGTTTTCTTTAAGACGAACAGTAGGCATGTACGGGTAAGCCTCGTAAAAGGGGTAAGCAAAATTCGTAAAGCATTAGATTCTACCACGAAACCCGAAATTTCACGAATTTGGCCGCTTTTTTGCGCTCGGCAGCCCCACCATAGCCTGGTCGCCCTTTCGTGGCCGAAATGCGCATGCACCCGCGCAAAGGACAAGGCGCCTTCTTGCCCGGACGGCCGGCTTATTCGCCGTTACGCTTGCCCTTACGGATCCAGGCCTCGAGCTGGTGGGGCCGAAGGCTGTCGTAGTCTTCGAACGGCTGGTGGATCCAGGGATTGGTGGGCAGCTTCTCGACGTAATAATCGGGCGAGGCCTTGGCATGCCCCTTCCACCACAGCACGGCGCTCTTCATTTCGGTGATATCAGGGAACTGCGTGCGCAGATGCTCGCCCACCCGGTTGAAGGTCATGCCTGTATCCACCATGTCGTCCACCAGCAACACCCGGCCGTCGAGCGTGCCGCGGGTAATGGTGATGAACTGGGCAATGTCGAGCGTTCCCTGTTGGGTGCCCGCGGCCTCGCGATAGCTGCTGGTGGCCAATATGCCCAGCGGAACGTCGTAGATGCGGGAAAGCACGTCGCCCACGCGCACGCCGCCGCGCGCCAGGCAGATGATCTTGTCGAATTTCCAGGCCGACTCATGGATGATCAGGGCAAGACGCTCGATCAGCGCATGGTACTGGTCCCAACTGATCCAAAGATCGCGATCGGTGCTGGGCGGCAGGCTCATGGTGTTCTCCCTTTTTTGCTTGAGCAAGGAGCGTAATCATACCCCCGCCCGTCCTGCTTGCAAAACGTCAGCTTACGAAGGGATGGCGCAACACAATGGTTTCGAGGCGGTCGGGGCCGGTGGACACCATGTCGATGGGCACGTCGCAGACTTCGGCAATGCGCTGCAGGTAGCGGCGCGCATTGACGGGCAAGGCGTCGTATTCGGTGATGCCGATGGTGGATTCCTGCCAGCCAGGCATTTCTTCGAGCACGGGTTCTGCCTGGGCGGTGGCATGGGCGCCATTGGGCAGCACGTCGAGGAACTCGCCCTTGTAGCGATAGCCCACGCCGATCTTGATGGTTTCAACGCCATCGAGCACGTCGAGCTTGGTGACGCACAGGCCCGAAATGCCGTTGATCATGACCGCGCGCTTCATGGCCGCGCCGTCGAACCATCCGCAACGGCGCGGACGCCCGGTGACCGAGCCGAATTCTTTGCCCACGGTGGCCAGGCGAACACCGGTGTCGTCGAGAAGCTCGGTGGGGAAAGGCCCCGAACCGACGCGCGTGGTGTAGGCCTTGGCGATGCCCAGCACATAGTTCAGGCTTTGCGGCCCCACGCCCGCGCCGGCCGCCGCCGCGCCGGCGACGCAATTGCTGCTGGTAACGAAGGGATAAGTGCCGTGGTCGATGTCGAGCAAAGAACCCTGCGCGCCTTCGAACAGCAGGTTGTGGCCGGCCTTCTGGGCAAGATGCAGGTTGTTGGACACATCGGCCACCATGGGCTGGATCTGAGCAGCCAGCTCCATGGCCTGGTCGCGCACCTGGCTGGCCGAAACGGCCTCGGCGCCCAGGTACTGGGTAAGCACGAAATTGTGATAGTCGAGCGCTTCGTTGAGCTTTTCATCGAAAATGGCCGGGTCGTACAGATCTTGTACGCGCAAGGCACGCCGTGCCACCTTGTCTTCGTAGGCGGGCCCGATGCCGCGGCCGGTGGTGCCGATCTTGCCTTCGCCCTTGCGCAGCTCGCGAGCCTGGTCAAGCGCCACGTGATACGGCAGGATCAAGGGGCATGCCGGCGATATCTGCAGGCGCGAACGCACGTCAAGGCCGGCCTGCTCGAGTTCGCCGATTTCCTTCAGCAGGGCCTCGGGCGACAGGACCACCCCGTTGCCGATGTAGCAGGTAAGACCTGCATGCATGATGCCCGAGGGGATCAGGCGCAAAATGGTCTTTTGCCCATTGATCCATAAAGTGTGGCCCGCATTGTGGCCCCCCTGGAAGCGCACAACGCCCTGAGCCGACTCGGCCAGCCAGTCGACGATCTTGCCCTTGCCTTCGTCACCCCATTGGGTGCCTATCACCACGATGTTCTTGCTCATAACTTATCAAAGAATCCGGCCCCGGGGGGCCCGCAAATAAAAGGTTGAGCCGCGGACCTGCCTGTGCCGCGACAGAAAGGGTTAGTTTATAGCCCTGACCCGCCATGCTCCGTCAACGAAGACCAGTTCGCGGTCCACCGTGAACTCGTCCAGGTCGTGGGTTTCGCCGGGCAGCGACTGCACGACGATCTCGCCCGAGCCGCGCAGGCCGCGGAGGGCTTCGGTAAGGGCCGGGTCGGTGCCCCACGGGGCCCGGATGGCCTTGGCCAGCCGGGCTGGAGGCAGGCCCGACGACAGCTTGCGCAAATCGAGGCTGAAGCCGGTTGCCGGCCGCTCGCGACCGAAGGATCTTCCGATGCCGTCGTAGCGTCCGCCCTTGACGAGCGCATCGTGCCAGCCCTGGGCATAGATGGAGAACATGACGCCGGAATGGTAGCCGTAGCCACTGCCCGCATCGGCCAGGTCGATGCTGAACTCGTACTCGGGCATGGCCTGGATGAGGGTCTGGAGATCGGCCATGGCCTGCTGGATGCGCGGCAGAGCCGGCAGCACCCTGGATGCCTCGGCCAGGACCTCGACGCCGCCATACAGCGACGGCAGGACAGTGAGCGCCTGGAGGGTTTCGGGCCGCAGGTCGGGCAAGCGCCCGCCCAGTTGCCGCATGCCCGGGACATCTTTGGTGCTTAGTAACTCGATGACCTCATCGGCCACATCAGCCAACGCAAGGTCTGAGTCGATGAGGGCGCGCACAATGCCCAGGTGGTTGAGGTCGAGCCGGGCACCCACCACACCAGCCCGCTGCACGCTTTCAAGGGCCAGCTGGATGATTTCGATGTCGGCCTCGACCCCCGCATGCCCGAAAAGCTCGGCCCCGATCTGCAACAGCTCGCGGTCGGACAACAGCCCCGCCGGACGCGCATGCAGTACCGAGCCGCAATAGCACAGGCGTGTAACGCCCTCGCGATTGAGCAGGTGCGCGTCGATGCGGGCGATTTGCGGGGTGATGTCGGCGCGCAGGCCCAGCGTACGCCCCGACAACTGGTCGACCAGCTTGCAGGTGCGAAGGGCCAGGTCGCTGCCCTTGTCGGACAGCAGGGAATCCAGGTACTCGACCAGTGGCGGTGCAACGAGCTCGAATCCATAGGCGCGATACAGGTCCAGAAGCTCTCGGCGCAATTCTTCGATGCGGCGCGCTTCGGCCGGCAGAACATCGGCCAGGCTTTCGGGCAACAACCAGGTGGACATCATGCGTTTCCGTTCAATACCAGGTACAGGTCAAGGACAAACAAAAAGCGACTTGGGGCGTAAGCCCGCCAAGTCGCTTGCGGATGTATTTCAACTTACGGCGTATTGTACCCTGTTGTGGCGCCATTCCCAAATAACGCGAGGGAACGGCGCCAGCCGCGCCGCCTAGGGATTGGCCGGTTCGGCGCCCTGCGCGCCGCCCCAGTAACGGAAGAAATCTGTCTCGGGACTGATCACAAGCAGATCGTCTTTGCTGGAGAACGCCGAGCGGTAGGCTTCTAGGCTTTTGAAAAAGCTGTAGAACTCGGGATTCTTGCCGTAGGCCTCGGCATAGATGGAGGCGGCTCGGGCATCGCCCTCGCCCCGCACACTCTGGGCCTGGGCGAAAGCATCGGCAAGCAGTTCTTCGCGCTGGCGATCGGCCTGGGCGCGGATGCGCTCGCTGTCGGCCGCGCCGGTGGCACGCAGGCGGTTGGCTTCTTCTTTGCGCTCGGCCTCCATGCGCCGATAGACGGATTCAGAGATCTCGGGCGCGAAATCAATGCGGCGCAGGCGCACGTCGACCACCTCTACACCCAAAGGACGGGCACGCGAGTCGACTGTGGTGAGCATTTCTTTCATGATGTCGCCCCGCTGGCTGGAAACGACTTCTTTGACGGTGCGCACGTTGACCGAGGCGTTGAGCGCATCGCGGATCTGGGCGCTGAGCCGCTCTTCGGCGGCGCGCGTGTTGGCGCCGAAGGTAACGTAGAACTGGCGCGGATCGATGATGCGCCATTTCACGAAGGAGTCGATCAGCAGGTTCTTCTTTTCAGCGGTCTGGATGCGCTCGGGGTCTTTCGACTCGATGGTCTGCAGGCGCCTGTCGAGCCGCACCACGTTCTGGAAGGGCGGCGGCAGCTTGAAGTGGAGCCCGGGTTCGGTAATGGTTTCGCGCACCTCGCCCAGGGCGAACACGAGCGCCGCGTCGCGTTCGCGCACGACGAAGACCATGGAAGACAAGACGGCCAGCAGGATGACGAGGCCGATCAGGTAGGGAAAAAAGCGTTGCATGAGGGCCCCCGGTTAGCGCGAATAAGGATTGGCGAGCGCGCCCGCGGCACCGTTGCCATACGGAGTGCCTCGCGTCCTGGACGAAGGCGAATCGCCCTGGGACGCTGCCCCGCCCGCAGCGGCGGCCGCGGATGGACTGGCCGAATCGGAACCGGACTCGGGTGCCGGCTTGCGCGCCGCCTGGCCCGCGATTTTGTCCAGCGGCAGATACAGCATATTGTTGTTGCTGTCGGTATCGACCAGAACCTTGGAGGTTTGTTCGAGGATTTCCTGCATGGTGGTCAGGTACATGCGCTCGCGGGTAATGTCGGGTGCCTTGGCGTATTCGGCCTCGATGCTGGTGAAGCGGGCCGTATTACCCTGTGCGTCGCCAATGACACGCGCCCGGTGGCCTTCGGCCTCTTGGAGCATGCGCGCCACCTGGCCCTGTGCTTCAGGCAGCACCCGGCTGGCGTAGGCATTGCCCTCGTTGATGAGGCGCTCGCGGTCCTGGCCGGCCTTGACGGCATCGTCGAACGCCGCCTGCACCTGCTCGGGAGGCTGCACGTTCTGGATGGCGACCGTACTGATCTGTATGCCTGTCTGGTAGCGATCGAGAATATCTTGAGCAAAGCGCTGCACCCGCGCGGCAATTTCGGTACGGCCCGAATACAGGACGGAATCCATGGGCTGCTGTCCGACCACCTCGCGCATGGCGGTTTCGGCCGCCTGGCGCACCGATTCGTCGGGCTGGCTGGTTCTGAAGAGATAATCGGGTGCGCCTTCGGGATTGAGGCGGTACTGAACCACGAACTGGACATCGACGATGTTTTCGTCGGTGGTCAGCATCAGCGATTCGGACAGCACCTTGTTGCGCGCATTGCCCCGGAAGCCCACTTCGAACGTACGCAACTGCGAAATATTGACGGTTTGGGAATCTTCGATGGGATACGGCAGACGCCACTGCAAGCCGGGCGTCAGGGTCTTGGTGTAGGCGCCGAATCGCGTCACCACGGCAACCTGCCCTTCTTGGACGATGGTAAAGCCGCTGGCCAGCCACAGCGCGACGATGATGATCAGAATGACCACGACGGTTTTGGGCGAACCCTTGGGCAGCGAAGCCCCCGGGCCGCCACTGCCGCCATTGCCATTGCCGCCGCGGCGCGGCTTGCGGCCAAAAAGCGACCCCAGCCTGTTGTTGAAATCACGCCAGACTTCATCCAGATCTGGAGGGCCGCCGCCTTGATTGGGGCGGCGAGGCGGCTCGGGGTCGTTGCTGTTGTTGCCGCCACGTCCCCAACCCGGGTCATTCAGGTTGAAAATTTTCGATATTGAACGCATTGTGTCTCGTAGTCTGACCTGCCTCGACAATTGCCCCACGCAAACCGTCCAAGCCGGCACGCCTCAGGGCGCTTACAAATACTCGCGCAATGGTACCATGTTCATCGCGCTCGACCCGGGGCTCGTAGCCCGCTTCATCGATTTTGTTATAGACAAGAATGGTGGGAATAGCCCCCGCCCCGATGTCTTCCAGCACCTTGCGGACCTCGAGTATCTGCTCTTCGCGCTGGTGGCTCGACGCATCGACCACGTGCAGCAGCAGGTCGGCGTGCACCGTCTCTTCGAGCGTGGCCCTGAAGGCCGCGATCAAGGTCGGCGGCAAGTCGCGTATGAAACCCACGGTATCCGAAACCACCACCTGGCCCGCGCCTTCGATCCAGAGCTTGCGCGTAGTGGTGTCCAGGGTGGCGAACAGCTGGTCGGCCGCATAGACGTCCGCCCGCGTCAGGGCATTGAACAGGGTGGACTTGCCGGCGTTGGTGTAGCCCACCAGTGAAACCGACAAGGTATTGCCCCGGGCGCGGGCGCGCCGTTGGGTGGCCCGCTGGCGCTGGGCCCGCTCAAGCCGCTCTTTCAGCAGCTTGACCTTGGCGCCGATCATGCGCCGGTCCATTTCCAGCTGCGATTCACCCGGGCCCCGCATGCCGATGCCGCCCTGCTGGCGTTCAAGGTGGGTCCACAGGCGTGTAAGCCGGGTCGACAGATGCTGCAGTTGGGCCAGCTCGACCTGCAGCTTGCCTTCGTGGCTTTTGGCCCGCAGGGCGAATATGTCGAGAATGAGCGCTACCCGGTCGACCACCCGCAGGTTTATCGACCTTTCAAGGTTGCGCTGCTGGGCAGGGCTTAACGCCTGGTCGAACAGAACGACCTCGGCCTGGCCATCCTCGGCCAGCAACTGGGCCTCTTCAAGCTTGCCCTTGCCGATAAAATACGCGGCGTCCGGCCGTGCGCGGCGGGCGACCACGGTTCCGACGACCTGCGCCCCCGCACCCTCGGCAAGCATGACGAACTCGTCGGCATGCGCCTGGTAATCCGGATCGCCCAGATCGACGCTGACTATCAATGCCTTCATTGGCATCCTATAAAACGAAATACCCGCCGGCGCACTGCGCTCCGGCGGGTTTTCATGCTGACTGAAGCCAAGCGGACTACGCTGCGGATTGATCGTCCACCTGGAACGTAACCGGGCGGGCCGGAACGACGGTGGAGATGGCGTGCTTGTAAACCATTTGCGTGACAGTGTTGCGCAGCAGGACCACATATTGATCGAACGATTCGACCTGGCCCTGCAGTTTGATTCCGTTGACGAGGTAGATGGAAACGGGCACGTGATCCTTACGTAAAGCGTTCAGAAATGGATCTTGTAGTGTTTGCCCTTTATTGCTCATTGGCTTAGCTCCAATTGTGTTGTTATATGAGATGACGCTCAAAAAGATACTTTACAGGGTTTTCCCGCAATGCGCCACGAGAGACTGTTGACTTAGTGTATATTTTTGCGCGTCTTTTTTACTGCGCCTTGCGTAATATTTCAGCCAGCGCCGCGCACAGGCGGGCGCAGTCGGCATCGGTGCCGATGGTTATGCGCAGGTACTGGTCGATGCGCGGCAGGGCAAAATGGCGCACCAGTATGTGCCGTTCGCGCAGCGCCGCCGCCAGCTTGACGGCATCGCTCGAGCGATGGCGGGCAAACACGAAGTTGGCCATGCTCGGCAACACGTCGAAGCCCATCTGCGCAAGGTCGACAGCCAGCTGGTCGCGCGAGCGCATGATGGCCTGCCGCGTCTTGTCGAAATAGGCTTTGTCCTGAATGGCGGCCAACGCGCCCGCCTGAGCCAGCATATCGAGCGGGTAGGAATTGAAGCTGTCCTTTATGCGGCGCAGCCCTTCGATGAGATCGGCCGAGCCCATGGCATAGCCCACGCGCAGTCCTGCCAGCGAACGCGACTTGGACAAGGTGTGGACCACCAGCAGATTGCCGTGCCGGGGCAGCAGGGCCACGGCCGATTCGGCGCCGAAATCGACATAGGCTTCGTCCACCACCACCACGGTGTCGGGATTGGCCCGGCAGATGCCGGCAACGGCGTCCAGGCCCAGCGCCATGCCAGTGGGTGCATTGGGATTGGCAAAGATGATGCCTGCCGCGCCCTGCCCGCCGACGTAGTCTTGGGGGTCGAGCGCGAAATCGTCGCGCAGCGCCACGGTTTCACAGGGAATGCCGTACAGGCGGCAATAGGTCGGATAGAAGCTGTAGGTGATGTCGGGCATCAGCAATGGCCTGCCGCCACGCAGGAACAGCCCATGAAAGACATGGGCCAGCACTTCGTCCGAGCCATTGCCCACGAACACCTGGGCGCTGGCCAGGCCGTGGTAGGCGGCAATGGCCTCGCGCAAGGCTGCCGCCTCGGGGTCGGGATACAGGCGCAGGCGCCCGTCGACGGCTTCTTTCATGGCCTTCAGGGCCTGGGGCGAGGGGCCGTAGGGATTCTCGTTGGTGTTGAGCTTGAGCAGGTCGGCAACCCTGGGCTGCTCTCCCGGCGTGTAGGGAACCAGACCGGCGACGTGGTCGCTCCAGAAGCGGCTCACTTGGACTCCTGTATGTATGGGTTCTGCGAAGACTTGAACTCTATGCGCAATGGCGTGCCGTCAAGGCCGAAGGCGGTGCGGAACCGGGCTTCGAGATAGCGGCGATATGAATCGGGCACGGCGTCGAGTGCATTGCCGTGCACAATGATGCGCGGCGGATTCTGCCCCCCTTGGTGAGCATAACGCATCTTGGGGCGGAAGATGCCCTTGCGCGGTGGCGGCTGCTGCTCGACGGCGGCCAGCAGCTCACGCGTAAGGCGCGGCGTGGAGAGCTTGGCGAACGCCGCCGCATGGGCCGCATTGACCGAGCGCAACAGCGCATTCACGCCCTGCCCCTTCAGGGCCGACACCGTGTGCATCTTGGCAAAGGAAAGGAAACGCAGCTTGCGGTCGAACTCGCGGCGGATGCGGTCGCGCTGCTCGTCGTCCAGGCCGTCCCATTTGTTGATGGCCACGACCAGCGCGCGCCCGGTTTCAAGGATGAACCCGGCGATGTGCGCATCTTGGTCGGATATCTCGGCGCTGGCGTCCAGCATCAGCACCACGACGTTGCTCGCCTCGATCGCCTGCAAGGTCTTGATGACGGAGAATTTTTCTATCGCTTCGAATACCTTGCCCCGCTTGCGCAGGCCGGCGGTGTCGATCAGGGTGTACGACTTGTTGCCCCGCTTGAACTCGATCTCGATCGCATCGCGCGTGGTGCCCGGCATGTCGAAGGCGATGACGCGTTCTTCGCCCAGGAGCGTATTGATGAGCGTCGACTTGCCCACGTTGGGGCGCCCCACGATGGCCAGCTTGATGCGGTGGTCGATGGGCTGGCCGGGCGCAACGTCGGACGCCGGTTCGGCGCCCTCGTGGGCCAAGGCCTCGATGTCATGCGGCCCTGCGCCTTCATCGCCTGCCTCGGGCCAGGCATCGGCGTCGAGGGCCGGCACGGGCACTTCGTCTTCCGGGTCGGCCAGATAAGACAGCGCCTTTTCAAGCACATCGGCCACCCCGTCGCCATGCGAGGCGGAGATGGGCCAGGGTTCGCCCAGGCCCAGTTCGTGGAATTCGGCCACCGCGCCGCCATGGCGCATGCCTTCGGCCTTGTTGACCGCCAGCACCACTTTCTGGCCAGAACGGCGCAGCAGGCGCGCAATCTCGTGGTCGTGCGCATTGACGCCGGCCCTGGCATCCACCAGGAAGATGACCACATCGGCTTCGGCTATGGCTTGCTGCGTCTGGCGAGCCATCTCGCGCAGAATGCCGTCTTTGGCCACGGGCTCGAACCCGCCGGTGTCCACCACCAGGAAAGGCCGATCGCCCATGCGTCCTTCGCCGTAGTGCCGGTCGCGGGTAAGGCCCGAGAAATCAGCTACCAATGCCGCCCGCGAGCGGGTCAGGCGATTGAACAACGTGGACTTGCCCACGTTGGCCCGTCCCACCAGAGCGACGACCGGCTTGAACGACACGTGTTTCAATTGACACCAACCAGAATGAGATTGCCATTGCCCGTCTGGACCAGCACGCCGCGCTCGCTGCCCACCAAGGGCGAGACGATTGCGCCGCCGCCGACCTGGACGCGGCCCAGCAGGCTGCCGTCGCTGCGCGACAGGAAATGCACATAGCCCTCGTAGTCGCCGACGGCAAGCGCCTGGGGCACCACGGCGGGGCCGGCCAGGCGGCGATTGCGCAAGCCTTCTTGCTTCCAGGCCTCTTGCCCGTTGGTCAGGCCATAGGCAAACACGACATCGCGCTGATTGACCGCATAGACATGATGCGGATCGGTGGTTATGCCCGCGGTGCTGGAGAACGGCTGTTCCCAGATGGGGCGTCCGCCCTGGGTGATGTCGAAGCAGACGATGTGGCCCTGGTAAGCCACCCCGCACAGCAAGGGCCCTTGCACCTGCGGCGCGCCCACGATGTCGCTGATGCGCTCGAGGTCGGTGGCGCCGCGCGATACCGTGACAGTGCCTTCCCACTGCACCGCGCCGCTGGCGGCGTCGATGGCGATCAGGCGCCCGTTGGGCAGGCCCGACAGAACCATGTTCTCGAGGATGAGCATCTGCATGTTGGTCTTGAGCGCCAGCGCCGGCCCGGGACGCTGTACGTTCCACAGCGCCTCGCCCGTGTCGGCGTCAAAGGCCTGGATGCGGTAGTCGCTGCTGCGCACGGCCACGATGCCGGCCCCCACGGCGGGAGGAATGTCGACCTGGCTGGAAGCGCGGGTACGCCATTTTTCGCCGCCCTGCTCGTCGAAGGCGATGACGGTGCCGTCGCGCGCCGCGACGGCCGTGACACGGCCGTCGGAGCCAACGCCCGCCGAAAGCTCTGTGCCGGCGTCAGCCCGCCACTGGATGGCCCCCGTGCCCAGCGCCACCTTGACGATGGAGCCGTTGGGCGCGGCCGCGTAGACCGAGTCGCCTACGACCTGCGGCACGAAGCCGCTGCCGCCATTACGTCCGATGGAGACGTTCCAGGCGACGCTGGCCGACACGCCCGCGGGGTATTCGGTAAGAGGCACCGGCTCGTAACGCGGATTGCTCGGCGAGAACATCGAGCAGCCCGCCAGGACGGATGCCCCGAACACGAGCGCTGTTGCAGCCAGAAGACGACGGATGGGAGTAGTTTGCATGGCTTAGGCTCCACCGGTTGCATCGATTTTGAGTTGAATGACCTGCACGAGCGGGTCGGCGCCCAGTTGCGCGATGGCCTTCTGCCAAGCCTCGATCGCCTCGTCCTTTTTGCCCTGGGCCGCCAGAATGTCGCCCCGGCGGTCCGCAAACAGGCCCTCGAAGGCCGAAGGGGCCGGGTCGAGCTGCGCCAGGGCTTCATCGTACTGCTTCTGTTCCAGCAGGATGCCCGCCAGCCGAAGCCTGGCCAGCGGAACCAGCGCGGGGTCCTTGCCCTGGGCGACCAGCCATTCGAGCTGCTCGCGCGCGCCGTCGAGATCGCCCTGCCCCTTGAGGGCGGCCGCCGCAATGAGTATGCCGCGCGAGGTATAGCCCGAATCGGGAAAGTCTTGCCGCAAAGTGGCGCTGGCCGCCTTGATGCGCGGCGTGGAGTCTTCGGTTTGCCGCGTGGCGGCGTTCTCGAGCGCCTCGAAATAGCCCATAGCCTGGGCAGCCTGATGGCCCTGGTACCACTGCCAGGCGCGCCAGCCGGCAAAGATCAGCACCGCGCCGATCACCACCACCGCGATCAAGGTGCCGTAGCGGTCCCACCATGCCCGCAGCGCGTCGAGTTTCTCCTGTTCTTCTAAATCGTATGCCATGCCTTAGACCTTTTGTTTCAATTCGTCGACGAGACTTTCCAGGGGAAGGGTCTCTTGCTGAGCTTGTGTATCGTCTGCCTGACGCAACCACTTGATGCTGGCCTGCCGGTTGCGCAATTCGTCTTCGCCCAGGATGACGGCCACCTGCGCCCCGCTTGCATCGGCGCGCTTGAATTGCGACTTGAAGCTGGCGGAGCCGGGGTGAACGATAACCTTAAAACCGGCGTCACGCAGCTTTTCGGCCAGGGTGGCCGCCTCGCGCTGGGTTTCTTCGGACTGATGCACCAGATATACCTGGCATTCGGGCGCGGCCTGGAAGGCTCCGGACTGGTCGCAAAGGTCGAGCAGCCGTTCCACGCCTATGGCAAAACCCACGGCCGGGGCGGGCTTGCCGCCCAGCAGTTCGACCAGGCCGTCGTAGCGCCCGCCGCCGCAGACCGTGCCCTGCGCACCCAGCCGGTCGGTTACCCATTCGAAGACCGTGAGGTTGTAGTAGTCGAGCCCGCGCACCAGACGGGGGTTCAGGGTATAGGCAATGCCCGCGTCGTCGAGACGCTTGCATACCCCTTGGAAATGCGCGCGCGAGGCCTCACCCAGAAAATCGAACAGGCGCGGTGCGCTGTTGGCCATCTCTTGCATGGCGGGGTTCTTGGTGTCGAGCACCCTGAGCGGGTTGGTATGCATGCGCCGGCGTGCTTCATCGTCGAGCACCTCGATGTGCTGTTCGAGATGGCGCACCAGGGCTTCTCGATGCGCCCTGCGCTCGTCGGCCTGGCCCAGGGAATTGAGCTCGAGGCGGATGTCGGCAAGGCCCAGCATTTTCCAGAGCCGGGCCAGCATGACGATCATCTCGGCATCGATGTCGGGGCCGGCCATGCCCAGGGCCTCGACGTCGATCTGGTGAAACTGCCTGTAGCGGCCGCGCTGCGGCTTCTCGTGGCGAAAGACCGGGCCCAGCGCATATACCCGCTGCGGCCGATCATAGAGCAGATTGTGCTCTATGGTCGCGCGCACCATGCCGGCGGTGAACTCGGGGCGCATGGTCAGGTGCTCGCCATTGAGCGCATCGGTAAACGAATACATTTCTTTCTCGACGATGTCGGTGACTTCGCCGATTCCGCGCGTGAAGAGCCGGGTATGCTCGAGCACGGGGGTGCGCATATTGCGATAGCCATAGGCGGCCAGCCACTGGCGGACGGTTTCTTCGAGATGCTCCCAGTGGGCGCTGCCATCGGGTAGGATGTCCTTCATGCCGGTGATGGCATGGACCTTCTTGAACGACTGCGACATAGCTGCTTTTTATAGAATTCGGTTAAGGTCGTTGCGAGCCCGGCGCCCCGTAGCGCCGCTCGACGTAGTTCTCGACGATGGCCTGGAACTCGCTGGCGATGTGATCGCCCTTGAGCGTTACCGTACGCTCGCCATCGATATACACCGGGGCTGAAGGCACTTCGCCCGTGCCGGGCAGGCTGATGCCGATGTCGGCATGGCGGCTTTCTCCGGGCCCGTTCACCACACAGCCCATTACGGCCACGTTCATGGTCTCGACGCCGGGATAACGCGTTTTCCAGACGGGCATCTGGCGCCGCAGATACGACTGTATGCTGTCGGCAAGTTCCTGGAACACCGTGCTGCTGGTGCGGCCGCAGCCGGGGCACGCCACGACCATGGGCGTGAAGGCGCGCAGGCCCATGGTCTGCAGGATTTCCTGGGCCACGACCACTTCGCGCGTGCGGTCGCCGCCGGGCTCGGGGGTGAGCGAAATGCGTATGGTGTCGCCTATGCCCTCTTGCAGCAGCACGGCCAGCGCCGCGGTGGACGCGACTATGCCCTTGCTGCCCATGCCGGCCTCGGTAAGGCCCAGGTGCGCGGGGTAGTCGCAGCGCGAAGCCAGGTCGCGATAGACGGCGATGAGGTCTTGCACATGGCTGACCTTGCACGAAAGTACGATGGCGTCGCCGGGCAGGCCAAGTTGCTCGGCCCGGCGGGCATTGCTGATGGCCGACACGACCAGGGCGTCGCGCATGACCGCCTGGGCTGTCCAGGGCTGGGTGCGCCGGCTGTTTTCATCCATCATGCGCGCCATCAGCTCATGGTCGAGGCTGCCCCAATTCACGCCTATGCGCACCGGCTTTTGATAGCGGGCGGCAATTTCGATCATCTGGGCGAAATTGTCGTCGCGTTTCTTGCCGCCACCCATATTGCCGGGATTGATGCGGTATTTGGACAGGGCCTGGGCACACTCTGGAAACTGGCTGAGCAGCTTGTGGCCGTTGTAATGGAAGTCTCCGACCAGCGGTACCGAGACACCCATGCGGTCGAGCTGCTCGCGGATCGCGGGCACCTCGCGGGCGGCCTCGGGCGTATTGACCGTGATGCGCACAAGTTCGGAGCCGGCCAAGGCCAGTTCTTTGACCTGGATGGCCGTGGCCACCGCATCGGCCGTGTCGGTGTTGGTCATGGACTGCACGACCACCGGCGCCCCGCCGCCGACGCGCACGGCCTTGTCGCCCCAGCGCACGGTCACGCCCCGGGTGGGGCGCCGCGCCGCCGGACCCACCGATACAGGCGCGGTCGCACAAAGGCCGGTGAGGGAAGAATCTGTCATTGCTTGAGGGCTTTGAGCCAATCAAAGACCAGCCAGGAATCGGGAACCCAGCCACGGTCGACGGCATAGATGCCGGCGACGGCCAGCAGCACCACGATGACCAGCAGCCAGCCCCACGAGCGCGAACCGCCTTCGGGGTGCAGGGGCAGGTCGGCGCCGCTGAGCGAAGCGGCCGGAACGGGCACCGAGACCGACGCGGCCGAACGGGTGCCTACCTGGTTGTCGAGCATGACGAGCAGGGCCTCGACGTCTGTTTCGAGGAAGCGGCCATAGTTCTTGACCAGACCCCGAAGCAGCACGCCCTTTGGCAGTTGCTGCCATTGCTCGTTCTCGAGCGCATCGAGCTGGCGCACGGTGTATTTCAGGCGTGCCGAAGCGTCGGAAAGACTGCAGCCCCTGGCCTTGCGCATGGCGCGAAGCGATGCGCCCAGGCCCTGGGCTTCGTCGGGCTCGACAACGGGTTGCGGTGTGGAGCTGACAGCTCTGAGCAGCGGTTTGTTCATTCGCGTTCCTCTTTGATGGCTATGGTCGCACGATTGGGCAACCGCTCGTTGATGCGAGTGCGGTCCTTGACGTCGCCGGCCAACTGCCCGCAAGCGGCGGCGATATCGTCGCCGCGGGTCTTGCGTACCGTCGTGACGACGCCACCATCCATGAGACGCTGTGCGAACAATCGCACACGAGCCGCAGGCGAACGCTTCAGGCCCGACTGCGGAAAGGGATTGAACGGAATCAAATTAAACTTGCATCGCACGCGTTTTGCAATAGCGATCAATTCCGCCGCATGCTCGTCGGCATCGTTGACGCCGTCGAGCATGATGTATTCGAAGGTGATGAAATCGCGGGGCGCATGCTCGAGATAGCGATTGCAGGCGTCCAGCAATTCGGACAGCGGGTGCTTGCGGTTGAGCGGCACGAGCTTGTCGCGCAGCGCGTCGTTGGGCGCGTGCAGCGATACGGCAAGCGCCACGGGGCAATCGTGCGCCAGCCGGTCGATCATGGGCACCACGCCCGAGGTGGACACCGTGACCCGCCGCCGCGACAGGCCGTAGGCATTGTCGTCGAGCATGAGACGCAAGGCCCCAAGCACCTGGTCATAATTGAGTAAGGGCTCGCCCATGCCCATCATGACCACATTGCTGATGACACGGACGGGTTCGGCGGCGCTGGAGCCGTCGCCCCCCGGGATGCGCGCGCTGGCCAGATCGGCCTCGAGCACCCTTTTGGCATGCCACAGCTGGCCGATGATCTCGGCCATGGTGAGGTTGCGGTTGAAGCCCTGGTAGCCGGTGGAGCAGAATGGGCAGGCCACCGTGCAGCCCGCCTGGCTGGAAATGCACAGGGTGCCGCGGTCATCTTCGGGAATGAAGACGGTTTCGACGGCATTGTTGCGCCCGACGTCGAACAGCCACTTGCGGGTGCCGTCGGAGGAGCGCTGCTCAGTGGCCACGCTCGGCGCGACTATGGTGCAGCGCTCGCCCAGCTGGCGGCGAAAATCGCGGGCCAGGTCGGTCATGTGGTCGAAGGAATCCTCGCCGCGCTGGTGCATCCAGCGCTGCAGCTGCTTGGCGCGAAACGGCTTGCCGCCCCACTGCGCCACGAGATCGCGCAGTTCGGGGCCACCCAGGCCAAGAAGATTTACAGGTTCGGCAGACGACATGAGCAAGACAGTGGCCCGCTTTTCGCGGGCGGTGAAATTAACGGCTGTAAACGTTGCTTTCGGGGAAGAAGAAAGCGATTTCGACCGCGGCGGTCTCGGCGGCATCGGAGCCGTGGACGGCATTGGCGTCGATGCTGTCGGCGAAGTCGGCGCGGATGGTGCCCGGCTCGGCCTTCTTGGGGTCGGTGGCGCCCATCAGGTCGCGGTTCTTCTGGATGGCGTTGTCGCCTTCGAGCACCTGGACGAAGACGGGGCCCGAGACCATGAAGTCGACCAGGTCCTTGAAGAAGGGACGCTCTTTGTGCACGGCATAGAAACGCTCGGCTTCGCCGCGCGACAATTGCTGCAGGCGTGCGGCAACGACTTTCAGGCCGGCCTGCTCGAAACGTGCGACGATTTGTCCGACGACGTTTTTGGCGACGGCATCGGGCTTGATGATGGAAAGGGTGCGTTCAATAGCCATAAAATATCCAAGGAATAGACAAAGATTCCCGCCCACCGGGCCCACGGGTGAATACACCTGCATTCATGCCGGCCGGCAAGTCAGAAACCGCAAGGTTGTGAAAAACGGATTTTTCCAAGACAAAACAACGACTTCTGCGAAGTTTTCGCTAACCGCACATTTTAACATGCCCATGAACGGCCACTCCATCATAAAATGGCGGATTACCCGGCCCGCGCAGACGTACGATTTATCCTTCTTCGCCCGCGCCCCGCGAACGTCTGTTCAAGACACGACCGGCAACGCCAGGCCGCCCGGCGACAGTCTGCCCGCAACGTGCCCGGCCGGCCCCATTTCTTGTTTTTTCTGCCATGACCTCTGATTCCGCAACGAACGCCTCCGCCCAGTTATCAAAAAGCTTCGAACCCCAGGAAATTGAATCGCGCTGGTATTCCCACTGGGAAGCGCGGGGGTATTTCAAGGGCGGCCAGCATGTCGAACCGGCTCCTGGCCATCAGAGTGTTCCGTATGCCATTCAGTTCCCGCCGCCCAATGTAACCGGCACCCTGCACATGGGGCATGCGTTCAACCAGACCGTCATGGACGGCCTGGTGCGCTACCACCGCATGAAGGGCGACGACACGGTCTTCATCCCCGGCACCGACCACGCGGGCATCGCCACCCAGATCGTCGTCGAGCGCCAGCTCGACGCCCAGAAGGTATCGCGCCACGACCTGGGCCGAGAGAAATTCGTCGAGAAAGTCTGGCAATGGAAGCACAAGTCGGGCAGCGCCATTACCGAGCAGTTCCGCAGGCTGGGCTCGTCGGCCGACTGGGCGCGCGAATACTTCACCATGGACGACAATCTGTCGCGGGGCGTGGTCGAGACCTTCGTACGCCTGCACGAACAGGGCCTCATCTATCGCGGCAAGCGCCTGGTCAACTGGGACCCGGTGCTGGGCACGGCCGTGTCCGACCTTGAAGTCGTCAGCGAAGAAGAAGACGGCTCGATGTGGGAAATTCGCTATCCGCTGGCCCAGCCCGAACGCGGGCTGAGCCATCTGGTCGTGGCCACCACCCGTCCCGAAACCATGCTGGGCGACGTGGCCGTCATGGTCCACCCCGAAGACGAGCGCTATGCCCACCTTATCGGCAAGAACGTGCTGCTGCCCCTGTGCAACCGCGAAATCCCCATCATCGCCGACGACTACGTCGATCGCGAATTCGGCACGGGCGTCGTCAAGGTAACCCCGGCGCACGACTTCAACGACTATGCGGTGGGCCAGCGCCACGGCCTGCCCCAGATCAGCATCCTCAGCCTCGATGCCCGCATCAACCAGAACAGCCCCGCCGCCTATCAGGGGCTTGACCGCTTCGACGCCCGCAAGCAGATCGTGGCCGACCTCGAATCGCAGGGCCTGCTGCAGGCCGTCAGGCCGCACAAGCTGATGGTGCCGCGCGGCGACCGCACCAATACCGTCATCGAGCCCATGCTCACCGACCAATGGTTCGTCGCCATGAGCAAGCCCGCCCCCGAAGGCACGCTGCATCCCGGCAAAAGCATCACCGAAGTCGCGCTCGAGGTCGTGGCCGACGGCCGCATCCGCTTCTACCCCGAGAACTGGACCACCACCTACAACCAGTGGCTGGAAAAAATCCAAGACTGGTGCATCTCGCGCCAGCTGTGGTGGGGCCACCAGATTCCCGCCTGGTACGCGCCAGATGGCCGCATCTTCGTGGCCCGTTCCGAAGAAGAAGCCGAGCAGCAGGCGCGTGCCGCCGGCGTCACCGGACCCCTGGTACGCGACCCCGACGTTCTCGACACCTGGTTCTCGTCGGCCCTGGTGCCCTTTACCGACCTGGGCTGGCCGCAAGAGTCGCCCGACCTGTCCCGCTACCTGCCCTCCAGCGTGCTGGTCACGGGTTTCGACATTATTTTCTTCTGGGTTGCGCGCATGGTCATGATGAGCATGCACATGACCGGCCAGGTGCCCTTCCGCGACGTCTATGTGCACGGCCTCATTTGCGACCTCGAAGGCAAGAAGATGAGCAAGTCCAAGGGCAACACCATCGATCCGGTCGACCTCATCGACGGCGTGCAGCTTGACCAGCTCGTGGCCAAGCGTACCACCGGCCTGATGAACCCTCGCCAAGCGGCCAGCATCGAGAAACGCACCCGCAAGGACTACCCCCAGGGCTTCCCGGCCTATGGTACCGACGCGCTGCGCTTCACCATGGCGGCCTATGCCACCCTGGGCCGCAACATCAATTTCGACCTCAAGCGCTGCGAAGGCTACCGCAACTTCTGCAACAAGCTCTGGAACGCCACGCGTTTCGTGCTGATGAACACCGAGGGCCACGACCTTTCGGGCGGCGAACAGCATGAGCTTTCATTTGCCGACCGCTGGATAGCCAGCCAGTTGCAGCGGCTCGAAGCCGAGGTCGAGCGCGGTTTCCACGAGTACCGCTTCGACAACGTCGCCAATGCCCTGTACCACTTCGTATGGGACGAATACTGCGACTGGTACCTTGAGCTGGCCAAGGTCCAGATCCAGCAAGGCACGCCTGCGCAGCAACTGGGCACGCGCCGCACGCTCATCCGCGTGCTCGAGACCGTGCTGCGGCTCATCCACCCTATCATGCCCTTCATCACCGAAGAGCTCTGGCAGAAGGTGTCGGTCGTGGCGGGCAAGCGCAAGGCCGAAGTTGAAACCAGCATCTGCGTGCAGCCTTATCCGGTCTCCAACCCCGCCCTGATCGACGCGGAAGCCGAGGCGCAAGTGGCCGAGCTCAAGGCGCAGGTCGAGGCGGTGCGCGCGCTACGCGGCGAAATGAATCTCTCGCCCGCCCAGCGGGTGCCGCTCATCGCCCTGGGCGACGCACAGGTGCTGACAGCCAACAGTCCCTATCTGGCGGCGCTGGCCAAGCTGGAAAGCGTCGAGATCGTATCAGCGCTGCCCGACCTGGGCGCGCCGGTGCAGGTGGTGGGCGCGACCCAGCTCATGCTACACGTCGAGATCGATGTCGAGGCCGAACGTGCCCGCCTGGGCAAAGAGATCGAACGTCTCGAGAAAGAAATCGCGAAGGCACAGGCCAAGCTGTCGAATGAGAGCTTTCTGCAGCGGGCGCCGGCGCAAGTGGTCGAACAGGAAAAAGCCCGCGTCGCGCAGTTCGGTGAAACGCTGCAAAAGGTGCGCGAGCAGATGCAGCGGCTGGGCTAGCAATGCGCCTCTGGCGCGACTGAAACGCCGCAAACTGCTCTGATGGAACGGCCTCAAGGTCTAATAAGAGAAACTTTCTAAGGCTTGAGCGAAGCCAGAAACGCCTCGTCGGCCTTGCTGAGCCGCCCCGCCCTGCGGGCCGCCTCGATGAGGTCGGGTCGGCGGGCCTGGGTAAGGGCCAGCGACTGCCGACGGCGCCATAGCGCGATGTTCGCATGGTGGCCCGACAGCAATTCGGCCGGCACCGATTCGCCTTGGTAGACCTCGGGCCGGGTGTAATGCGGGCTATCGAGCAGGCCCGTGAGCATATCGTGAAAAGAATCCTGCTGCGCCGACTCCCGGTCGTTCAGCGCCCCCGGCAACAGACGCACGGCACTGTCCATGATGGCCAGGGCCGGAATCTCGCCTCCCGACAACACGAAGTCGCCCATCGAAACCTCGTGGGTGACGCAGCGCTCGATGAAGCGCTGGTCTACCCCTTCGTAGCGGCCGCAGATCAGTACCGCCCCCTGCCCTTCCGACAGCTCCTGCGCCATGCGCTGGTCGAAACGGCGGCCCGTGGGGCTCATGAGCCAAACCGGTGCGCCTCCGCCGGAGGGCTGGGCGGTGTAGGCCGCCCGGCCGGCACGGTCTGTTTCGGTGCCGCAATCTTGTTGGGCGACGCGATTCACCCAGGCAGCACGGTCGGCCTGAGCCGCCTGCACGGCCTCTTCAAGAGGCTGCGCCATCATCACCATGCCGGGCCCGCCCCCATAGGGCCGGTCGTCCACAGTGCGATGCACATCGTGGGTGAAATCTCGGGGATTCCAGACCCGCAGCGACCACAGCCCCTGCTTGTGCGCGCGGCCGGTGACGCCATGGTCTCGCACGGCGGAGAACAGCTCGGGGAACAGGGAAATGACGTCGAAGCGCATGGCGGCTAGAAGTCGGCCGGCCAATCGCTTTCAAGCCGTTTGGCGGCGATGTCGACAGTATGCACGTGCGCGCTTACGAAAGGCACCAATATTTCGATATGGCGGCCTTTCTGGTTTTGCAGCAAGCTGATTTCGCCGCCGGCGCCGATCTGCCCGCGGGCCACGTGCAGCACGGCGTGGGCGCCATTGTCGGAAACGTCGACGACCTGCCCGATGAGCTCGGGCTCGCCCTCTTTTTTCCCATACAGCAGGCAGCCTATAAGGTCGACCCAGTAGTACTCGTCGTCTTGTTCGGGCGGAAACTGAGAGCGCGACACCCAGACGGTATGGCCCTTTAGCGCTTCGGCCGCATTGCGGTCGGGGGCGACGCCAAGCCGCGCCACCACGGTCGAGCCGTGGGCGCGCGCGGCCTGCACATCGGCAGGACGTGCAGGCGCAAAAGCGCCCGCCCCGCCGGCAAGCGGGACGGGCGCCTTCAACCACCAGTCTTTCGACTGCAGCAATACCTCGGCCTGGGACGAATGCGGCTGGATCTTGACCCAGCCTTGCACGCCATATGCCGAAACAATACGCCCCAGCTCGATCAGATCGTGCGGCGAATCACCGGATTGCGTGTCGGTCATGCCGACTTCGTCCGACCAGGCCTGCTGCGATCAGGCAGCCGCTTTGGCGGAGAATTCTTTAACCAGACGCGTAACGGCAGGCGACAGCTGTGCGCCGTTGCTGGTCCAGTATTCAACGCGGTCCAGAGCCAGGCGCAGGTTTTCCTGGCCTTCGTTGGCTACCGGGTTGTAAAAACCCAGGCGCTCGATAAAGCGGCCATCACGGCGATTGCGTGAATCGGCTGCCACTACATTGTAAAACGGACGCTTCTTCGAGCCGCCACGGGCTAAGCGAATCACCACCATAGGTAATCCTTTGAAAATGAGGTGAAAAACAATAGATTCTAGCATCTTTCGGGCTTGCTGGGCAAACTGAAAAGGCAAGAATCCTCAAAACAAGCTTCGTCGCGCAAGATATGAGGCGCTACGGCACGTATCCGCCGCGCCGGATGCTTAACGACGGGCCAGAAAATGGGTGACGTTGCCCTCGCCTTCGACCTGGGCCAGCAAGCCGTTGCCGGTCTGCTTGGAAAAAGCCTGAAAATCGCGCACGGCATGGGGGTCGGTGGTGATCACCTTCAGTACCTGGCCGCTTTGCAACTGCGCCAGCGCCTTCTTGGCGCGCAAGATGGGCAGCGGGCATTTCAGGCCCGTTGCATCCACCTCGAGATCGAATTGAGGCGTTTCGCCAGTGTCGGACATATCGCTACCCCTGAAGCCTGGCCAGCACCCAGTCGTTCACCTGCGCCATGGCGCCCGGCAAGGCTGCCGAATCGGAACCACCGCCCATGGCCATGTCTGGGCGGCCACCACCCTTGCCGCCCACCTGGCCGGCCACCATGCCGACCAGATCGCCGGCCTTGACCTTGCCGGTAAGGTCGGAGGTGACGCCCGCCACCAGGCTGATCTTGCCCTCGGCCTCGGTGGCCAACAGCACCACCGCCGACTTGAGCTTGGCCTTGAGCTGATCGGCCATGCCCCGCAGCGCCTTGGGATCGGCTCCGGCGATGTTGGCCACTAAAAGCCGGGCCTCGCCGGTAAGGGCAACCGCCTGGCCCGCCAGGTCGTTGCCTGCGGAGGCGGCCAGCTTGCTCTTGGCCTGATCGAGATCGCGCTCCAGGCTTTTAAGCTGGCCCTGCAGTTGCTGGATACGATCGCCCAGGTCGGACGGCTGGGCCTTGAGCAAGGCTGCCGCCTGCTGCAACACGGCCTGGGTATCTTGCACCCAATGCAGGGCGTTGTCGCCGGTAACCGCCTCGATGCGGCGCACGCCGGCGGCCACGCCCCCTTCGGACACCACCTTGAACAGGCCGATGTCGCCGGTGCGCGCCACGTGGGTTCCGCCACAGAGTTCGCGGGAAAAGCCGATGTCAAGCACACGGACGACGTCGCCGTATTTTTCGCCGAACAGCGCCACCGCGCCGCCGCCCACGGCTTCGTCATACGACATGTAGGCTGCCTGGACATCGCGATTCTGCAGGACTTCGTCGTTGACGATCTGCTCGACCTGCCTGATCTGCGCGGCGCTGAGCGGAGCGTCGTGGGCGAAGTCGAAACGGGTCTTGTCGGGGTCGACCAGCGAGCCGCGCTGCTGCACGTGCTCGCCCAGCACCTGGCGCAGCGCCTTGTGCATGAGGTGGGTGGCCGAATGGTTGCGCACCGTACTGGCGCGGCGCTGGACGTCGACCTGCGCCTGCACGGCCTGGCCCACGGCCAGGGCACCGCCTGAAAGCTGGCCATGATGGCCGAAGACATTGCTTTGAATCTTTTGCGTGTCGGACACCTGGAAACGCGCCGGGCCCGCCTGCAACAGGCCGGCGTCGCCCACCTGGCCGCCCGATTCGGCATAAAAGGGCGTGGCGTCCAGCACCACTACGGCCTGGGCGCCTTCTTCGATGCGGTCGACCGATACGCCGTCGACATACAGGGCCGTGACCGTGCCCTGCCCTTGCAGGTGCTCGTAGCCCTCGAAGCGGGTTTCGACCCCCTGGTAGCTGAGCCCTTCGGCCGCCTTGAACTTGCCCGCCGCGCGCGCCTGTTCGCGCTGGCGCGCCATGGCCGCCTCGAAGCCTTCGTGGTCGACCTCGACGCCTCGTTCGCGGCAGATGTCGGCGGTAAGATCCACCGGAAAGCCATAGGTGTCGTACAGCGTGAACAGGGTCTGGCCGTCAAGGCGATCGCCCTTGCCCAGTCCGCCCAGGGCGGCCTCGAGTATCTTCATGCCGTTTTCGAGGGTTTCGCTGAAACGCTCTTCTTCCTGGCGCAGCACCTGCTCCACCCGCGCCTGGTTGGCGGCCAGTTCGGGGTAGGCGTCGCCCATTTGCGCCACCAGATCGCCCACCAGGCGATGGAAGAAAGGCTTGGGCTGGCCCAGTTTGTGGCCATGCCGCAGCGCCCGACGCACAATGCGCCGCAGCACATAGCCACGGCCCTCGTTGCTGGGGATGACGCCGTCGACGACCAGAAAGCTGCAGGCGCGGATGTGGTCGGCGATGACCTTCAGGGAGTTGTCGGCCAGGTCGGTGCAGCCCGTTTCGCGGCCCGCCGCGGCAATAAGCGCCTGGAAGAGGTCGATTTCGTAGTTGGAATGCACATGCTGCAGTACGGCCGCGATGCGCTCCAGGCCCATGCCGGTGTCGACGCAGGGCTTGGGCAGGGGCAGCATATTGCCCGCCGCATCGCGCTCGAACTGCATGAACACCAGGTTCCAGATCTCGATATAGCGGTCGCCGTCTTCTTCGGGCGAGCCCGGAGGGCCGCCCCAGATGCCGGGGCCGTGGTCATAGAAGATTTCGGAGCAGGGACCGCAAGGGCCGGTGTCGGCCATTTGCCAGAAGTTGTCGGACGCATAGCGTGCACCCTTGTTGTCGCCGATGCGGATGATGCGCTCGGCGGGCACCTTGATTTCGTTCAGCCAGATGTCGTGGGCCTCGTCGTCTTCGTGGTAGACCGTGACCCAGAGCTTCTCGGCAGGCAGGCCATAGACCTTGGTAAGAAGTTCCCAGGCGTAGGCAATGGCGTCGTGCTTGAAGTAATCGCCAAAGCTGAAATTGCCCAGCATCTCGAAAAACGTGTGGTGCCGGGCCGTGTAGCCCACGTTCTCGAGGTCGTTGTGCTTGCCGCCGGCCCGAACGCAGCGCTGCGAACTGACCGCACGGTGATAGGGGCGCGTTTCTTTGCCCGTGAATACGTCCTTGAATTGCACCATGCCTGCATTGGTGAACAGCAAGGTGGGGTCGTTGGCCGGAATCAGTGGCGAAGACGGCACGACGGCATGGCCCTTCGATTCGAAAAACGAAAGGAATTTTTGACGGATTTCGGTGGTTTTCATCAGGGAAAAACGCGCGCAAATTAAGGTAGGTAACCAATCATTATAGAGGGTGTTGCGCACAAGGTAATCGGCGGGGTTGAGCCCTTAGGCGTCCGCCTCTTCGAGCGCCATGGCGGCGTGCTCGAGCAGGCCCACGATCTGGGCCGCTACCGATACCGCGATGACGCCCGGCAGCTTGCTGGAGGTTTCGACGATGCCTATCGGGCAAACCACCCGGTCGACAAGCCGTGATGGAAATTTGCGCAGCAGCCGCGCCCTGAATTTGGCGCGCTTGGTGTCCGAGCCGATAAGGCCCAGATAGCGAAACGATTTGTGCTGCAGCACACGTTCGACGATTTCCAGATCGAGCGCATGGCTGTGCGTCAGCACCAGCCAGCAGGCGTCATCCGGAAAATCGGGCACATCGTCGGCATCGCCGCTCAGGCATTGGACATTGTCCGGAAGATGGGCCGGCCACTCGTCTTCGCGCGGGTCGAGCCAGGCCACGCGAACCGGAAGCTCGGCCAGGACGCGCACGATGGCCTTGCCCACGTGCCCCGCGCCGCACACCACGACGAGGGGCGCGGCGGCCGGGGTAAGATCGACCAGCAGTTCGTCTTCTTCATGCCACCGGGCGTCGGGCTGGGCCACGGCCAGGCTGTCCACCGCTTCGACGCGTACGTCGGGCGCATGGGCCCCGCCGCCCGGGGCCTGCCTTGCGGAACAGCGGCGCACGCGGCGCCCCGCGGCTCCGCGTTCAAGCACTTGATGCAGCGCATCGCACCATGCAAGGTCTTGCGGTTCCAGGCGCTCGAACGCCAGCCATACGGCGCCGCCGCAGCACTGGCCCAGGCTGGGCCCCAAGGCATAGTGGCGCACCTGTGTCGAAGGCGCACCGGCGTCGGCCAGCATGGCGCGAGCCACCTCGATGGCCTGCAGTTCAAGATGCCCGCCGCCTATGGTGGCATGAGCCCCGTCGGCGTCGACCCACATGCGCGTGCCCGCATCACGCGGGGTAGATCCAAGAGCCCGTGCGACAGTGATCAGCACCAAGGGCTCGCCCTGCCGAAGGCGGGAACGGGCGGCTGCCAGCCACTGGCCATGGACGGTCAGTGCGGACGGCGCAAGCTGGGTGTTCATTGCCCTGTTCCGCTGCCTGGCCCGGCCGAAAGCTCGACGGTCTCGTCGGGCAAATCGACCGCCTCGCCAGGCATTGCAGTCGGAGAAAAGCGATTGGGCGCGACCCGGTCCAGCGTCCGCAGGATACGTTCGGCGGTAGCCGGCGCATCGAGCGGAATGTCGGCGCGCGGCTCGGCCACCGAGGCGATGGAGTCGCGTATGGCCAGGAAGACCGAAATGGCCAGTGGCAGGGGCGGCTCGCCCATGGCCTTGGACTGATAGATATTGTTCTCGGCATTGCCGTTGTCAAAGAACGCGACATTGAACTGCTCGGGACAATCGGACACCGAGGGAATCTTGTACGTAGAGGGCGCATGCGTTTTCAGTGCGCCCTGCTCGTCCCACCACAGCTCTTCAGAGGTGAGCCAGCCTGCGCCCTGTATGAAGCCCCCTTCTATCTGGCCCAGGTCGACCGCGGGGTTGATCGGACGCCCGGCGTCGTAGAGTATGTCGGTGCGCAGCAGGCGGTTCTCGCCGGTAAGAGTGTCGATGACGACCTCGGAGCAGGCGGCCGCATAGACGAAGTAGTAAAAGGGCCGGCCGGTCAGCTTCTTCATGTCGTAGTGGATCTTGGGCGTCTTGTAGAAGCCCGACGACCACAGCGAAACACGTGCCATATAGGCCTTTTGCACGAACTCGCGAAACGGCACGGCGCGGTCGCCGCAATATACCTGGCCGTCCTCGAAGCGAATGTGCTGCTCGTCGCAGCCGTACTGGTCGGCCGCGAAAGCGGCCAGGACCGACTTGATCTTGCGGCAGGCGTCTTGCGCCGCCTTGCCGTTCAGGTCGGTGCCGGTGGATGCCGCCGTGGCCGACGTGTTGGCCACCTTGGCGGTGTCGGTGCCCGAGGCCCGCACCTGGCCGATGTCGACGCCGAATTCTTCGGCGACGATCTGCGCCACCTTGGTATTGAGCCCTTGTCCCATCTCGGTGCCGCCATGATTGACCAGGATGGAGCCGTCGGTGTAGACATGGACGAGCGCCCCCGCCTGGTTCAGGTGAGTGGCCGTGAACGAGATGCCGAACTTGACGGGCACCAGCGCAAGGCCTTTTTTAAGCACCTTGCTTGCGGCGTTGAAACGCCGGATTTCGTCTCGGCGGCGGCGATACTCGCAAGAGGCCTCGAGCTGATCGACCAATGGCTGCAGGACATTATCTTCAAGCACCGTATCGTAGGGCGTGACATTGCGCTCATCGACGCCGTAGAAATTGCGCTTGCGCACATCAAGCGCGTCGAGCCCCAGGCGCCGCGCGATGTCGTCAAGCACATACTCGATGCACAATATGCCCTGCGGCCCCCCAAAGCCCCTGAATGCTGTGTTGGACTGCGTGTTGGTCTTGACCCGCAGCGAAAGAATGTCGAAGGCCGGCAGGTAGTAGGCATTGTCGGTGTGGAACACCTGGCGGTCGGCCACCGCGCCCGACAGGTCGGCCGAATAGCCGCAGCGCAGCCGCTGCTCGAAGGACACGGCTTCGATCATGCCCTGGTCGTCATAGGCAACGTCATAGCCGGCCGAGAAGTCGTGCCGCTTGCCGGTCACCATGAAATCGTCGTCGCGGTCGGCCCGCAGCTTGACTGGCTGCCCCGTGCGCCACGCCAGCAGGGCCGCCGCCGTGGCGAAAGGCCATGACTGGCTTTCTTTGCCGCCGAAACCGCCTCCCATGCGGCGGCACTGCACCCTGACCGCATGCAGGGGCCGTCCCAGCATATGGGCGATCATGCTCTGCATCTCGGTGGGATGCTGGGTGGAGCTGAGCACCAGAATTTCGCCGTTTTCGCCGGGCTGGGCGTAGGCGATCTGGCCCTCGAGGTAGAACTGCTCCTGGCCGCCGCAATACAGTCGCCCCTGGTGGCGATGCCGCCCGTGTTCCAGCTTGGCCGGCACATCGCCGCGCGCGATGCGCACCGGAGGCAGCACATAAGACTCGCGCCGGGCGCCATCGTCGGCCGAAAGCACCGGTTCAAGTTCCTGGTATTGCACCTGCGCCAGCTGGGCGGCCCGCCGCGCCGCGTCGTGCGAAATGGCGGCTACCGCAAACAGGGGCTGGCCGACGTACTGGACATGGCCATCGGCAAAGACCGGTTCATCGTGGATGTAGGCGCCCAGGTATTTTTCGCCCGGCACGTCGTCGAGACAGACGACCTCCACGAC
This sequence comes from Pusillimonas noertemannii, assembly GCF_003096595.1. Taxonomy (GTDB): domain Bacteria; phylum Pseudomonadota; class Gammaproteobacteria; order Burkholderiales; family Burkholderiaceae_B; genus Pusillimonas; species Pusillimonas noertemannii. The sequence goes on from NZ_QEKO01000004.1 coordinate 384,402, forward strand.
GCCGGGCGCCGCCCGCACCCTGGACAGGTCCATGGAAACAATGGCGGCGTGGGCACGGGACGAAAGGCCCAGCGCCGCGTGAAGCGTGCCTTGCTGCTCGGGCACGTCGTCGGTGTACTGCGCCTGGCCCGTGACATGCAGCCGAGCGCTTTCATGCGCCAGCGGCCTTCCGACGGTCTGATATGGCTTGTTCATGACACCCCCTTCATCAGGATGCGCGCATCGGCCTGACCGGTGCTTTCAAGATAGAAGCGATACAACAGGTTGCGAGCCGATTTTCGGCGGTAGTCGTCCGAGGCCCGCATGTCGGTCAGGGGCTGGTAATCGCGGTCGAGCGCCTGCATTGCCAGCGCGACGCTTGCTTCGCTCCATTCATTCCCCAGCAGGGCCTCTTCGGCGTGGCGTGCCCGCCTGGACGTAGCGGCCATGCCGCCATGGGCGATGCGCAGCGAAGCCACCCTGCCTTGTTCGACAGTCAGGGCGTAGGCGCTGCAAACGGCCGAGATGTCCTGGTCGAAGCGCTTGGAAAGCTTGTAGGTGGCCACCCGGCATTGCGGATTGCGCCGGGGCACGACCACGGCTTCTACGAATTCGCCCGGCTCGCGAGCCTGCTTGCGGTAGTCGAGATACAGATCTTCCAGCGGCAGCTCGCGGCGGCTCGCCCCCCTGCGCAGGATGACGGTGGACCCGATGGCGATGAGCAGGGGCGCGCTGTCGCCAATGGGCGAACCATTGGCAAGGTTGCCCACCAGGGTGCCCGAATTGCGTATGGGCATGGAGGCAAAGCGCTTCCATAGTTCGTGTGCCTCGGGATACTCTTGGACAACGGCCTCGTAGCCATCGTTGAGCGAAACCGCCGCGGCTATGCGCAAAGCCCCATTTGTTTTTTCGATTCGGTTCAGCTCGGCAATATCGCCCAGATAGATGACGGCGGGCAGGGTCTTGAGCTGCTTGGTGACCCAAAGGCCGACGTCGGTTCCGCCGGCCAGCAAGATGGCGTCGGGGTGTTGCAGGTAAAGCTCGGCCAGCTCGTCGGTTGTGGTCGGCGCAAAATAAGATTGCCCCGGGGCCTCGATCGCCAGCATGCCCGCATTTGTATCGCGCAAGCCCTGCAACTGGCCGCGCACCGCCTCGTGGTCGAGCCTGGCCGGCGGGTAGGCATCCATGCCGCAGGCCGCATCGATAATGGGCCGGTAGCCCGTGCAGCGGCACAAATTACCCGACAGGTGGTCGAACACCTCGTGGCGGGCCGGACGCGTATGGCCGTTCTGGTACATGGTGTACATCGACATGACGAAGCCGGGCGTGCAAAAGCCGCATTGCGAGCCGTGATGATCGACCATCGCCTGTTGCACCGGATGCAGCGAATCGCCTTCTTCCAGTGCTTCGACCGTCCACATCGCCTTGCCATCAAGTGTGGGCAAGAAGCGGATACAGGCATTGATCGCCTGGAAAACCAGGCGGCCGTCAGCCTGCAGGCTGGCCTGCGTAACAGTGCACGCGCCGCAGTCGCCTTCGCCGCAGCCCTCTTTGGTGCCTGTGAGCCTGCGGTCTTCACGCAGGTACTGAAGCACGGTCTGGGTGGGCGAATGCGGCGTAACTTCGTGAAGCACGCCGTTCAGGTAAAAACGGATGACGCCTCGAACGTTCATGTTGTCTCCATGGCCGGCGACGGCAAAGGCCTTTGCCTCGCCCGCTCTTGTAATGCGTGCCCCTGCAAGGACACTATATACCTAAATATAAGCCGGGCTCCGAACATGCCCCGCGGTGTGCGCAAGGCGGGCCGGGAACCCCGGGCGGCGGCCTTCAGCCCCCTGCCGGCGGCAGCGCCACGGCGTCGGCCTGGTTGCGGAAGCTGCCGTCTATGCTGCGTACTTCGTGCAGGACGTATTCGTCGCAATCGGGCGCATCGCCGATGCGGTCGATGACGATGAAGTCGCCCTGGCGGCCCAGCGCCATCAATGGATGGTGCCAGGTTCCCCGGTGGTAGTTCACGCCCTGGCCGGGGCCCACGTAGAAAGCGCGGATGGCGGCTTCGTCCGGCCTGTCGCCCGCGCCGTCGGGCGCCACCACGGCGATGAACGGTGTCTGGCTGCAGGGAATCCAGGCCTGGCTGCCCAGGCTATGGCGTTCGAGCATGGCAATGCGCAACGGAAGCTGGAACGCATCGCCCCGCGCCATGCTGATGCCGGCCTGGCCGTCGTCGCCCCCGAGCTGGATACGCCCCAGGTCGTGATATCGCCGGGTGGTCCCGCCGTTGATCGGAAACCAGGGCCGTCCGCCCATCTCGATTACATCGCCGAAGGGTGCGAAGGCTTCCTTGTCCAGTCGTTCGAGCTTGAGTATGGCCATGATCTCTCCTTGAGCGCCGCCGCCCTATCGGGCCAGCCGCCCCCATATCCTCAGCCGGCTGACGCCGCCATCGGGAAACATATTGAGCCGGACATGGGTGATCGGGCCCAATGCACGGATCTGATCGCCCGAATAAAAATGCTGCTTGTCCATCTCGGTTTTTTGCTCGCCCAGAAGCTCGGGCCAGAACATGGCCTGGGTGGTGATGGACTGGTCTGTGCCCTGCTCGACCCGCGCCGCCTGTATGGAGACGCGGTCGGGATAATTGCCCTTGAAATGCGCCGTATCGACTTCTATCTTTTCGACCACGGCGGCGTGGCCCAGTTCAACGATGCACCAGTCGTAGCCCGGGTCGCGGCGCCGCCGGGTCTCCCAGCCGTCGCCCATGTTCACGCCGCGGCCCGGCATGACCATGCGGAAAGGCACGCCGAAGTGGGCGTCGCTGTAGCTGACGATGCGGCCGCCGGCGGCCAGCGCCGAGACCTCGTGCAGGGCGTCCGGGTCTTTTGCAGCCCAGTCGCACAAGGGCTGGCCATAGGCCCGGAAGCGGGCCACACCACCGTCCGGATAGATGTTCAGGCGCAGATGCGTAAAGGGACGTTCGTCGCTGATGGGCAGGAAATGGTGGGAGCCGCCCGACAGAGAGGTGGCGGGAAGAAGCTCGACCCAGTCGGCGTCCGCGCCGGGGTCGGCACCACCAGCGCAATAGCAGGCCTGCACCGACGCCGCCGGCGGATAGTTGCCGGTGAAATGGCTGGTGTCGATGTCCAGCCCCTTGACGACGCCCGGCAGGCCTAGCCGCACAACCGCGTGGTCATGTCCGCCCTGGCGACGCCGCTTTGTTTCCCAGCCGTCGACCCACTTGCCGTGGTCATCGAACTTGCCCACGATGAACACCGATTCGGACGACTGCAGCATGCGGTCGGCTTCACCAAAGAAATCGTCGGAGCACGACACGACGCGCGCGCCGAAATCGGCCGAAGCCAGGTTGGCATGGCGCACGGCGAAAACCGGCGGCTCGGTGACGGGTGCTGCGTTGATTACTGTGCCAACAGGCAAATTGGGGGCGGCCATGGGACATCACTCCAGAAAAAGAAGAGGCAAGCTCAGGTACCGGGCTTGCGGACCAGGTCATCGAGGCGAAACCGCCCGATCTTGTAGATTTGCTCAAGGCATTCGGCGGTTTCTTCAGGCGGCGACAATGCCAGCCGCCGCCTGAATTCACGGATGACGCTTTGCCTGTCGTGGCCGCGCACCGCCAGAATGAAGGGAAATCCGAATTTCTCGCGATAGGCCTGGTTCAGCGCGGTAAGCCTGCTGTACTCGTCGGGCGTGCAGCGATCGAGGCCGGCGCCCTGCTGCTCGGAGGTGGACTCGGGCGTGAGTTCGCCGCGGACGGCGGCCTTTCCGGCAAGCTCGGGGTGGGCCCGGATGAGCTCCATTTGCGCCTGAGGCCCCGCGGCGGCAACGCGCTCGACCATGGCCCGATGCAGGTCATCGACACTGTCGAAGGGACGCAGGGATGCGACCTGCTCGGCCACCCACGGAGAGTGCTCGAAGACGCCCCCCAGCAGGCTTATGAAACGCCCGACGGGCAAGGCATTGAGCTCGGCAAGCGTGATGTTCATGCGATTGTCCTTGCCGCCTCGCCCCGGTAGGGGTGGCGCTGGGCCCAATGGCGCGCAATGTCGACGCGGCGGCATATCCACACCCGCTCGCGCTGCTGGATGTAATCAAGAAAGCGCTGCAGGCCGGCAAAACGCCCCGGCCGGCCCACCAGCCGGCAATGCAGGCCGATCGACATCATCTTGGGCGTATGCTCGCCCTCGGCGTACAGCACGTCGAAGGCGTCTTTGAGATAGGAACAGAAGTGATCGCCGGTGTTGAACCCCTGCGCGGTGGCAAAGCGCATGTCGTTGCAATCAAGGGTATAGGGCACGACCAGGTGCGGCCTGACCGAGCCGTCTGACACGCCCACCTCGCACCAGAACGGCAGGTCGTCGCCGTAGTAGTCGGAGTCGTACAGAAAGCCGCCATGCTCGACCACCAGCCGGCGGGTATTCGGGCTGTCGCGCCCCGTGTACCAGCCCGACGGCGCACTGCCGGTAACCGCCTGGATGGCCTGCACGCACTGGCGCATGTGCGCCTGCTCGACCTCGGGAGGCACGCTTTGATAATGGATCCAGCGATAGCCGTGGGCCGCGATTTCGTGGCCCAGCTCGACCAGCGCCTGCGCGACTTCGGCATTGCGCTCCAGCGCCATGCCGATGCCGAAGACGGTAAGCGGCAGCCCGCGGCGCTCGAACTCTTTCAAGATGCGCCAGACACCGGCCCGCGAACCGTATTCGTAGATGGACTCCATCGACAGGTGCCGATCGGGATAAGCCGCCGCGCCGATGATCTCGGACAGAAATTGCTCGGACGCCTCGTCCCCGTGCAACACGCAGCTTTCGCCGCCCTCTTCGTAGTTGAGCACGAACTGCACCGCCAGCCGGGCCTGGCCGGGCCAGTCGGCCAGCGGCGGGTTGCGTCCATAGCCGACGAGATCGCGGGGGTAGGCTTGGCTCATGGTTGCTCCTCGGGCTTGACGCTGAAGGCTGCCCAGGGGTCGGTACGCCCCGACGAAACCTGCAGCATGCGTTGTTCGCAATCGCTCAGATGATGTGACATTGCTTCGCGGGCACCCTCGCGGTCGGCCACCGCCAGGAGATCGAGTATGCGCTCGTGCTCGATATACGAGCAGGTGCTGGCCGCGGGGGTGTCGCGGTAGGCGATGATCAGGGTGGTACGCGAGCACAGGCTGTGCATGAGCTCGGTCAGAACCTCGTTGCCGGCCAATTGCGCCAGCTTTACATGAAAGGCGTTGGACAGCCTGAGCCAGCTGATGCGGTCGCCGCACTCAAAGGCCTGGTGCTCTTGGCGCACCATGTCGCGCAGGGGCTGCAGGCGCCGGGCCAGGTCGGTCAGGGTCACGAGCTTGTCGATCAACAGACATTCCATGTCCCGGCGAAGTTCGAAGACATCGCGCATTTCGGCCTGGCTGGGCCGCCACACGAAGGCGCCCCTATTGGGCCGGAGCACCACGATCTTGTCGTGCGCCAGCTGGGCCAGAGCCGCCCGCACAGTTGCGCGCGAGCAGGCGAAGACCTCGCACAGCGTGGCCTCGGTAAGCTTGGCGCCGGGCAGCAGGCGGCGATCCATGACGGCGTCGAAAATATCGGCATAGACGCGGTCGGCCTCGCCGCCCCCAAGCCCGCCTTCCAACAAGGACGAGGCTCTGGGCGCCGCGATTTCGCTGTCGCGTTCGGCATGCTGGTCAAGGCAAAGCATGTTTACTCCGTCGAAGAATATGGGCAAACCGCTATTGACAATTATTGGCATGTAAAACAGAATCGTCAACATAAATTGTTGACAATCTGGTTTTCGGCCAGATTCCCTCTTGCGATAAAAACCTGGCAGCTCGAGCAGGCAACCGGAGACACCATGGGAAAGCTTTCCACGCATGTACTCGACACCCTGCACGGCACGCCGGCAAACGGGGTGGGCATACAGCTTTACGCCATCCAGGGCGCCGAAAAGCAGCTTCTGGCGCAAGTGCTTACCAATGCCGACGGACGCTGCGACGCTCCACTGCTTCAAGGCGACGGCCTGCAGCCGGGCCGATACGAACTGGTGTTCCAGGTGGGCAAGTATTTCGCCGCCAAGGGCACCGTCCTGCCCGATCCCCCGTTTCTCGACCAGGTCGCCATCAACTTCGGCGTGGCCGACGCGCAGCAGAACTACCACGTGCCGCTCGTCGTCACGCCCTGGTCCTACTCCACTTACCGCGGCAGCTGATGCCGGGTGTGCCGCCCGCATCGGGGCGCGCCGCGCAAAGGGATTGACACCCATGGAAGCTTACCTGTTGGAATACGGCAATGTGCTGCTGCGCTGGCTGCATGTGGTGGCCGCCATCGCCTGGATAGGCGAATCGATCTACTTCGTCATGCTCGACAACAGCCTGCGCCCGCCCCAATCGGCCGAGGGAAAAAGGCGGGGCGTATTCGGCGAGATGTGGGGCGTGCACGGCGGCGGCTTCTACCACAACCAGAAGTACCTCACCAATCCGGCCGAACTGCCCGACGACCTGCATTGGTCGTTCTGGAAGGCCTACACGACATGGCTGTCGGGCTTCGCCCTGTTCGCGGCCATGTACCTGCTGAAACCGGGTTTCTACCTGGTCAACCCGGGCAGCAGCTGGGCGTGGGCCGCATCGATGTCGGGCTGGCAGGCCAGCCTGCTCGCCATCGTCTTCCTGTTGCTTGGCTGGATCGTCTACGATCAGCTGTGCCGCCGCATAAGCCCCAATATGGAACGCGACGGCGTGCTTAGCGTCGCGGTGGCCGTCATGATGGTGGTTGTGGCCTACCTGAGCTGCATGATTTTCCCGGGCCGCGCCGCATTCCTCATCACCGGCGCCGTCATGGCCACCTGCATGAGCGCCAACGTATTCTTCTGGATCATCCCGGGGCAACATCGCATGGTCGATGCCCTGAAGGCCGGGCGCGAACCCAACCCGCTGGATGGCAAGCGGGGCAAGCAGCGCTCGGTGCACAACACCTATTTCACCCTGCCCGTGGTGCTGCTGATGCTCAGCAACCACTATTCGTTCACCTACAGCGGGCCCTATGCCTGGATCATCCTGAGCCTGTTCATCTTTTCAGGGGCGGCCATACGACAGTACTTCGTGCTGCGCCATAGCGGGCAGAACAAGCTGGCGTATCCGGTCGTGGGCGTCGCCCTGCTGGTGGCCATCGGCTTTCTCGCGGCACCCCGGCCAGCGCCGGCACCCACAGGCCAGGACGCCCAGGGCGAAACCGTGAGCACGGCGCAGGTCATGCAGATTATGCATGCGCGCTGCGTGCAATGCCACGCCGCACATCCCACCCAGCCGGGCTTTCCCGCCCCTCCCGCCGGCATGGTTCTTGAAACCGAGCAAGGGCTTCTTGCCCATCCCGATCTCGTCAAGCAGGTGGTGGCCAACAACTACATGCCGCTGGGCAATCTTACGCAAATGACCCAGGCCGAACGCGACACCATCGCGGCGTGGACGGCGCCCCAAAGCAAGCCCTGAATGAATCACGCGCCTGCCCCTCACCGCCCCGGCACGGGCGGCCTGCTCATCCCACGCATATATACCCGCGCGTGCGGCCCTCGGAAGGCACGGCCGACGTACTGTCGGCGATACGCACCGCCATGTGCTCGGCCGGGCAGGAGCAGTTGCCGGTGATGGGGTTGGCGCCTGCCGCGACGCAGCCCGCCAGGCTGTTGATCGAATAGCCTCCGCCGCCACTGCCTCCAGCCGAGCGCCACAGCCCTTCGCGGCATACCAGCAGGCCTCCGTTCTGCTCGCGCACGATCGCACCCCCCGTATCGCAAGGGGTTTGCGCCCGAGCCTGGCTGGCGATACGAATATGCTCGTGCACCTGCAATGCCGCGCCGGTGCTCAGGTCGCCCGCAATGCTTGCCGAGCCCTGAAAGCGGGGGTCGCGCCGGTCTTCTACCCTGAGGTAGGCAAGACTCGCAAGCTGCTCGGTGGTAACCGACATCGCCACGGTGCCGACAGGCAGGGCTTGCATGCCCGCGACCGGCGGGTTGGGAAAGGAAAAGGCGGCGCCACTGACCACATGGGGTCGGTCAGGCATGACCGCGCCGCCTCGTCCCCCGGAAACACTCAGCCAATGCGCCACCATCGAGGAATCATGGCCGCCCGAGGCGTCACGAGCAAGAGCGCCATCGCTATAGACCAGCGCTTCGATCGAGCAGAGGCCGGCCGGGCAGCCGTCGCCGCGTATCAACAGCACCCGCCCGCCCAGGCCGCGAGCGCCGCGGGCGGGAAAGCCCGGCGACAGAAAGCCGGTCTCTTTGAGCTCGGCCACCGTGGGCTCGAAAGCATTGGCAAAACCCTGCACCCGGGCTGCGCCGCCCTCTTCGGCCAGGACGAGCCCATGCAGTTCGACATATCGCTGCGCAGCCGACCGCAAGGACGACATCCAGGCCGCATGGGCCTCGGCCACGGCGTCGCGGGCGCCCTGGGCCAGGCGGTCCGCGGCGAACACGGCCGCCAGGGTCGCGATCAGCAATACGACGGCCAGTTCAATAAGGACGAAGCCTTGTTGACAGCGCGTTCCTGCAGTCGTTGCGCGTGGCGGGCAGCCAGAACCAGCCGTCATGGGAACGCCTTTAGCTGACGGTGAAGAGAAAGTCGTTGGCGTCGCCGCGCACGCATTGAGTCTCGACCGCCAGCGCGCTGTAGGACGTGGTGGCGTCCTTGACGACGACCGCTCCGCCGCCGTCGGGCGTCAGCGTGATGACATCGGATACGCGCTGCAGGATGGAGGCCAGCGACGGGCACGCGGCATGATGGACACGCGACAGCCCGATGGAGAATGCGGCGCCCGAGTCCGCCGGCTGCACCGTGACCTCGCCTTCAGAGCCCAAGCCGTGCAATACCCTGGCGGCGGCATCGGCGCCGACGACCGAGAAGACGCTCGAGTCGCGCGCCAGAGAGGCAAAGTGCGCGGTTTCAATGGCGGCATAGGGCAAGGATGTGCCGTTGGGCGCATTGACCTTGGTCTGCAGGATGAAGCGGGCCAGTTCCTCGCCCGCCTTGGGCACTTTGTTCTCGACCACGTAGCTGCCTATGGCCGGTATGCCTATGATGGCCAGCAGCAGCACGATGGCCGTGACGATGGAGACCTCGACCAGTGAAAAGCCTCGCTGGCGATCGGCGTTGCAGAATGCGTGGATCATGGAAAGCTCCTTGGAACGTTGAAAATAAGCGAGCCGCACTCATTGGCTCGCGTGGAAAATCATGAGTGAACGGCGCAATTCGTCGATGACGACGTAATGCCACAGCCCCAGTGCCAGCATGCCCGCCACGCAGCAGACCAGCAGCGCCCAGCGCAGCACCTGAGCCTGCCTTGCCACCTGCGGCAGCACCCTCCCATCGAGGCGATCGCGCAGCAGCACCAGCGCGCGCACCAGGCCCCGCGCCTCGGCCATGTCCTGCAGATACCAGTACAGATCACGATCGAGCAGGCCGGTGTCGAAGGTTTCCGCGCCGACCAGGCCATGGTCTATGCGATCGAGCATGCCCTCGAGATGCCCGCGCATCCAGGGCGACGCGCCGGCGCAGAGCAGCGCCACTGCCGTACGCAGCTGGGTGGAAGAAGCCCCCTGCCGCTGCAGCACCACGGTCAGCACCGACATGAAGCGCAAGGCGCCGAGACATCGGTGAATCTTCCAGATCGACACCTGGTCGAGCAGATTGCGAAGGGCTCCGGTCAGGTTGGGGATGGACCAGCACAGCATGGCGACGCCAGCGAGCAATGCCGCCAGGACCGGCGCCCAAGCCGCCCGCACCAGGGCTGCGAAAGCGAACAGGGCCTGCGTCCAATAGCCGAAATAGTCGAAAGGCAGTGCTCCAAACAGTTGTGCCAGGCGAGGCACGGTGAACTGCGGCACGGCCATGATGGTGGCCGCCAGCACGCACAAGGACAGCACGCCCGACCATACGGTGACCCACACGATGTGCCGCGACCGTTTCGACAGTCGAAGCGCATGGGCCAGATCGGCCAGGGTGTGCACCAGCGTCTCGTTGCCCGACAACTGCGCAACACGGATGATGGCCAGTTCGCTGGCGGGAAAACAGCCCAGCCAGGTGGCGTAAAGATCGCCTCCGGCCGCCGGATAGCCGCGACTCCAGGCGCTGGACAAGCGGCCCCGCACCGTGCCCGCGTAGCGGCGGGCATCGCGGTCGAAGATGTCGCGCAATGTGTGCCGGCCCTTGGCGCCCTTGATCACGGCCGAAAGAAATTCGTAGTAGTCGGCGCGCGCCGGCATGAACAGCCGGCGGTCCAGGCGGGCAAGCAGGGCGCTGAACAGGGCGACGGCAGCGTCGGCAAGACTCCAGTGCCTCATGCCCGCATTCTCGTGACCGACCCCTGCCCCAGGCACTGCAGGCGCGCCTGCCTGGACAACGGCACGAAGGCACGCTCTACGTCGCGCATGTCGATCACGCCCGACAGCGCCTTGTACATCGCACAGTGCAGGATGGAGGTGAATGCTTCCGGGCGATGCATGCCCGGAAAGGCCGCATGAGGCTTGCCAAGATAGGCGAGACTGTCGCCCCGGCGCATGCAATGCAGCAGCTCGTGTTCTTGTGCCGGCTCGATATGCTCGGCCACCACGGTGCGGCCGCGATAACCCGCCAGTTGCAGCGTGCCGGCCTGCCGGCACGAAGGACATCCGGCCGGATTGCGCCATCGCAGCTGCCCTGGGTCAGCGCCATAGAGCCGTTGCAGGAGGTCCAGCCACGACTGCCACGACGCGGCTCCCGCGGGCGGTTCGGCAAGTTCGGCAACACCGTCCAGGCTCAGGGCGCACTCTGCGCAGAGCGCGGGCAAGAGCGCCTGGTGCACGAGCAGCTTGAGCACGCCCGGGGTGGCCAGGAAATCGCGCGGCACGCCGATGAAGTCGGACGCCAGCCTGTCGCCCACCAGCGCGGCCGATGCGGCGTGCGTAGTGGTATACACGCTGACTCCCGAACCGACCAGATCGAGGAAGGCGCGCCCCGACTCAAGGTCGCGCACCTCGCCCAGCAGCACGTCGTTCATGGCCGAGCGCTTCAAGGTGCGCAGCTTTGAACCGTAATCGTCGTGGGCGGTTTCCCGAAGCTCGCGCGCCACGCTGTTCTGCACGGCATTGGGAATCAGGTACTCGACCGGATCCTCCAGGGTAATGACCTTGCGGTCGGAAGGCACGCGCGCGATCATCGCGGCAAGGCTGGTCGACTTGCCCGAACCCACCAGGCCCGAAAACACGATGGCCCCGCCTTGCGTGGCCAGGGCGGACTCGATGGCCGAACATTGATGCGGCAAGTAGCCCAGGCTGGCCAGCGAAGGCATCTGGACCAGCGCGTCGCGGTGAAGCAGGCGCAAGCATACGCTGGGGCCCCTTTCGGCCGCCAGCGATGCCCAGCGCAGCAGCACCCTGCGGCCGTCCACCCTTTTGACGAGGCTGCCCTGCTGCTCGGCCGAAGGGTCGAACACCGCCCCGTTGCCGCTTTTGACCTCCATCCATACGACCGCCAGCATGTCCATGAGCGTACGGGTGGGCAGGCGCTGGAAACGCTCGGGCGCGACGTAGCGCCCCGACAGCGTGAAACGGACTTCGGACTCGGCCTCGCGCAGGTGGATGTTGATGTGCAGATCGCTTGCGCCATGGCGTACACCCCATTCGAGCATGTCCTGGAAGGCATCGGAAAGCGCCGTTCCGGAACAAGGGTCGGGTGCATTGCGGTGCACAGCGGTTCCCGGAGTGACCTGGCCCCGCGCGATGGCAAGCAGCAGGGGAGCCGGCAGGACATAACGCTGTTGCCGGGCCAGTCGATAGCCCCGCCTGACCGCATGGCGGGCAAGAGCGTCGGCCTGATCGCCGCCGACATGTTCCGCCAGGGCCAGTATGGCCACCGTGCCGTCCTCGAGCAGTATGGGGCAAAGCCTTGCGGCAAGCGCCTCGACATCCAGCTCGAGGCTGAGCGAACGCAGGAAGGCGGGCCGCATGGCCAGTATGTCGTCGAGTCCTTCGAACACCGGCGCGTCGATGCTGTCGAAACGCGGCAGGGCCGCCGAGGTTTCTGCCAGATGGGGCTGCATGAGCCTGGACCAGGGGGTTCGCATGGCTAGGGCCTGCCAGCCGGATCGGCGCAAAGGGATTCTTGCCGCCCCCGCAGCGACACCTCGACGCAACGGCCGGAGATGCCCAGAAGGCGCATGGCATGCGCCCTGCCAGGCCCCACGGCTTCAGGGCGCCCGCGCACGAAAAGCAAGGTCTGGCCGTCGACCCGGACCTCGGCCATGAGCTTGGCCCCCACCCCGTAGATCGCGACGAGACGGGCCGGCGAAGGCTGCGCGGCAAGCGGCAAGGCCGTGCTCAAGGCGGTGGTGCCCATGGCGGGCTTGCCCGCGGCACGCAGGCGCTGCAGGGCCTGGGCTGTTTCAAGCCGCATCAGCTCGCGCACCGAGATCTGGTCGGAGGCCAGTTGATCGACCTCATTCGCCCGGGGCTGGCCCATGCAGCCCGCTGCCATGGCCAGCAGCACTGCCGCCCTCGTCCATGGCCGATACGTGAGCCTGCTCGGCAGAAGGGGCATTCGCGGAGTTATCGGCTTCGTAGAGTTCATAAAGGTCTCCTTGAAACGTGGCGCGCAAGCGGCTGGACACAAGCGTGGGATGCGGGGTGTCGCCCAGGACCAATGTGATGGATCGCCAGGCAATGGAACGGGTATGAGGCAGCAACAGGCTAATGGAGCGCAGCGGCCCTTCAAAATCGACGGTTCTTTTTGCATAGCCATGCAGGCCCGCGGGGCGCGGCAAGGGGCGGCCCGCGTCATCCAGGGGTGGCGGAACCTCGACCGGGCGCGCGGGACCCAGCACCACACGGCTGAAGGCCGGACGTATGCCCTGCCAGGCGCTTTGAACGTGGCGCCGAATGTCGGCGGCGGTATCGATGTGGCCACGCCCCATGGGCGTAATCTCGGTACGGAAGGACCAGGAGGCGCCCGCCCTGTCTATCGTGGGGAACTCCAGCTGCCAGTCTTGCGGCGCCGCCGCAAGCAGGCCCTGGTTGTCGGCGCCATGTCGCTTGCGGTCGTAGTCGGCATTGCAGCGCCACGAGCTGGCGCTTGCGCTGCAATTGACCCGCAGCAGCGTCCAGCCCGCAATCGCGGCGGGAACCTGGTACAAGTGGCGCAGCACGGCATGCGTGGCCGCCACGCCGTGGATGGCAATGCCCTGCTCGGCCAAGGCGAAGGCCTTGCTCCATCGCAACAGGATCTCGTGCTCGTCCAAGCCAAAAGAGCCCGGCCGCGCAACCGCCGAATCCGCCGGGTTCTTCAGCGCAACCCATGCAAGAACCGTCGCGGCCAACACAAGCATGCCCAGCAGCCACCGGCGGCGGCGATGGCCCGTGTTCTTCAATGCCGTGCCCGCGTCTGACGCGGCCGCCAGGGCTTCGAGCGTCAGGCCGTCGCCTTCAGGATGCAGGACAGTGAGTCGAGGGTATGCCCGCCGCAGCTCGTGCATGGCCTGTTCAGCCTGTCCGGGCAAGCGATACACGACATCGGTTCTTGCGATGACCGCGCCTTCATGCACGGCTACCAGCCAGTGGCCTTCGGGTTCGACGGGCACAATGGCGGCCACGCTTCCGGAAGGATGCAGCCGCGCCATGTTCTGCGCTGCGGAATGAGCGGTTCGCGGCCCGCCTGTCGCCCGCGCGCGCAAAAAACCATAGCCGAAGGACGCCGGAGCATCGCCGTCTAGAACGATGTGCGTGGCATTGTGCCGGCGGGCGATGCGCCGTGCCGCGGTCGAGGCCCGGCCGCTGATCAGGGGCAGCCAGTGCAAGCCGAAGGCCAGGTCGACCGAAAGGACGGAGCGGATCAGAATATGGTGCATGCCCTAATAGCCTTCTTCGAGTTGTGCGGTGACAACCATGATGGTGGTCAGATGCTGGCTCGAAGCACGGTCGCTGCCGCCAAGAAGCATGGGAAAGCCCGGATTGAGCCGGCGCGCCTCGGACTCTTCCTGGCGCCGCTCAAAGCCCGAGATCACCAGCGGCTGGCCGGGCCATAACGCCACTTGCTGCACCGTGCCGTTGCCATCGATGGCGATTTGCTGCAATTGCAGCGGATGGGCCTTGTCTCCGAACGTGACCGACTTGAGCGGCTGGGCCACGGTATTGTCATAGGCCACCGAAAGCAGTATCTGGCCGTCTTCCTGGGCATCGGGCACGAGGGTCAGCAAAGAGCCCACCGTTTCTTCGCGCTGGCTGACCGATACCGTGGGCAGCGCGGCGCCAGCTCCGTCGGGCAGCGCCGTCGTCTGGACCTGATCGATATACGAGAAGGTGGTGCGCACCGCATGCGAAACCGGCCTGCGATTCAATGTGAGCACCGGCAGGCTGCTGCGCCTGACGATTTTCCCGGCCTGTCCAAGCGCCTGGACAATGACCTCGGAACCGCTGAAAGGCCCCTGCTTCAGGCCCAGGCCCAGACCTCCGGCCTGTTCCAGACCGGTCCCCGGCATGAATGCCGCCGCGGCAACCCGGGCACTGGAAAATATCAGGTTCCAGTCCAGTCCCGCCTCGGCGGACTCATGGGTGGCCAGTGTGATTTCATCTACGATGAGCCGCACGCGCCGTGTAAGAGAACGGTTTTCGTGGTCAAGATATTGCGCGATGCGCTGCAGGACGTCGGGTGTATCGGTGACCACGACTGTCGAGCTGGCGCCGGGCTCGGCCACCACTACGCCCGCCTGCGAAAGAAACGGCTCGATGCGCTGGCGCACGACTTCCATGAGGGACGCCTTGCCGCCCGTCAGGCGCGTCTTGGACGCGCTTGAAAAGCCATGGCCCGTGGCCTCGGTTCCCGACCCCAGCGCCGCCTCGGCATCGGCATTCAGGGTAAGCGCCCGGACATTGAACATGCGGGTTTCGGTTCGATAGAACTCGATGCGGCGGTCGGCATAGCGCCACTGCACGCCCAGGGCCGCCCCGATGCGGTCAAGCAGGCTGCTCAAGGGGCCGGGTTCCCCGGCCAGGTGCATGGTTGCCGCCGCGCCGACCCCCGGCGCGGCGTTGCCGGCGGTGCCCGCCAGGCGCGGGGTAAAGCGTTCTTGCGGCAGCAGCGCGTCGGGCCGGACATGAACAGGAATGCCGGTGGCCAGCGTGATGCGCTGGGCGATCGCCGGCAAGTCGAGCGCCGCGCCGGGAAACACCAGCGTAGTGCGCACATCGGCCCTGAGCGCGGGCGGCAGTGTCACCTCGCGAGCCAATGGCTGCGCGCGCCCGGCCAGCCAGGGCCGGTCAACGTGCTGCGCCGCGCGCCGCAGCTCGGCATTGCCTACCATATCGGCGAAGACGCTGCGCTGGCCGCTTACCTGGGCGTGGGTGGCCTCGGCCGACAAGGCGATCTCGCGCAGCTTTTGCTCGAGGGCGCAGCCATGCAGCAGGGCCGTTGCGCAAATCGCGCACAGAAGACGCAGACCGCGCATCAGGCTTGCTCCAGGGGAGCGCTGCGGTCGCAGTTTTGCGCATAGGGCACCACGCGCAGAACCTTGTTGGCATAAAAGCAGGGCTGCAGCGGCCGGTCCGAGAGCTCGGTGGAAGCCAGCAGTTGCTGCACCGCCTGGTCGAACTCAAGCGAGAACACAGCGGAACCCACAATGGGGATGTCGACATCGACGGCCCAGTGCTCGGCCTCGAAGGTCCATCCGGACGACGCGGCCCAGCGCCGCAAGGCCAGGCGGATGTTGCCGTCTTGGGGTGAAACCTGGAATATGGGCGCACGGGATGCACGCTTGGGCAACGGCTCGGGCAGTGCCGCCTCGATCATGGAACCGGAAGGAAGCGCGTCTTGTTTGCCCGCCGGCATTTCAACCGGCGCCGCTATGGCCTGCGACGCAATGGCCAAAGACCCGGACGGGGCCAAAGCCGTGGGCGGCTCGTTCGACACCACGGGAGAGGCCGCCGCGGGTTCCATGCCCGCCTCGGCGCCCTGCATGGAACCCGCGGCGGCCATGCGTTCGGCACGGCTCTCGAGCGAGCCGGCCCGCAGCACCAGAAGCGGCCAGACGCCATCCAGCACAACATAAGGGCCGTGGCGTCGGTAGTGCAAAAGCCGGTCGCCCTGCCCTTCGCGGGCAAAGATCGCCGGCAGGGCCTGATCGGGCGAAAACTGCAGCCAGGTGCTGCGCCCGTCGTCAAACACCTGCAGCGGCCCCGCACGATGATCGCCCGACAGACGCCATGAAAAATAGTAGCCGCCGGGGACACGGGACTCTGGCTCGCCGCCCAAGGGGCCGAACAACGCCCAGTCAGGCAGGTTCGTGCAACCGGAAGCCGATATTGCCCAGACGGCCGCTGCCGCGCACAACCAAGAACGCCTCGCCATTGTTCCACCCGTTTCGCCATGTGTGATGGAGCACATGGTCTACGGGCTCAAGCAGGGGCGCTAGACCGAGTTATACGCATGGAACGATTCGTCCCTCTCACCACCGACATTTTATGGCCGGGACAAAACCCTTCTGAGCCATGAGGCTATACCGAACTCTTAAGAAAACACTTGACCCACATTCCGATTTCCGTCACAAATTGCTCACAGCAAGTAAAACTAAATATTCAATTTGTCACAGTACGCGCAGTGTCAGTCTGGTACTCTGGCTCCGGCGGAGCAGCCACCCATAACCATCCCCGGAGGGCACGCTGCGCAAGCCTGCAAAGGCATCGGCCGCCGACCGGCATGGCCCTGGCCATCCGGCCCAAGCGGTACACGGCAAAGCACAACACACAACAATTATGCTGCCCACTCGACCACGGCCCGCCACAAGCGTGTCCTGAAGCATCGCCCACCAGATCTTCGGGCAAAAGGGTCGACAACGGCACACTACTCAGGAGACCACCATGAACGAAATCATCGAGCAGTACTGGGCCCGTGCACTGAAAATTACACGCCAATACGAATCAGGTGAAGTCAATTTCGCCGACCTTACCGGCCTGGGCGACGAATTTGCCGCTTCGTTCATCGAGCAGTTGAACGAAATGCCCGAACCCCTGCGCGCGCGCTATTGCGCAGGGCTTGAAACCAAACTCAGCACGGCCATCGCTCAAAACGGCCCCGACAGCAACGCGGGCCAGGCGTTCAGCGAACTTCGGGTTTCCATCACCCGCACTCCCATCTACTAGGCTCTGCGCCCCTACCCCGCCTTGTGCCCCCGTTCCGGGCACAAGGCCCTCCAAAACCGCCCTTTGCCGGCGCGAACACGGGCGCGTGTTCTCAGGGCGACATGTGCCCGCTAGAATAGCGGCATGAAAATAGGGTTCCTGGTACTTAGCATATTGGCCATGGCCGCCACTTGGTGGTGGGCAACACGTCGCCGCCTGACGCCCCGAAGCCTGAGTTGGCGGGAAAAACAGCGCATCGTGCTGCAAAGCCTGCTGGCGGGCGTGGCCGTTTATTTTGTACTGCTGCTGGGAGCGGGCATCTATTTGGCGCTTGCTAGCTAAAGGCGCCACAGGCAGACGCACTTTTTTCGCCACGCAAAATTACCCGCCTTGTTGCCCCACTTCAATCTCTTGCGCAGATAGAATAGAATGTAATGAACTTTACATTCGGTGCCTTGTCATACGCCATTTTGTAACATTTGTACTGCGCCGGGTCCTCATCGGGATCACCGTGCGGCTGTACAGACCACCACAGAATACTATGCGCCGCCATCACCCCACACGTCCGGTCTTTCTGCTGCTCTGCCTGCTTGGGGCCACCTTGGGCGGGGCCTCTGCGGCGTCCACCAACTGGCCGGCGGCGCCCTCCCGCCTGGTCTTCGACACCCCCTATGGCACCCTTCAGGTCCAAAACAACGAATATGTCTACGAATCCCGGCTGCACTTCAACAACACCGACGTCGCGCCGGTAGTCGAGGGCCTGCTCAATATTCCCTATGCATTCAGCCTTCCGGCGGCGCAGGTCGCGCTTGTGTCCATCAGCACCGGCGACCCCGAATGCCCGGTCTCGTACCGGTGGGTGGTGCTCGAGGAAAAAGGCTACACCCTGTCCAACTCGTTCGGTTCATGCTCCGATCAGATCAAGGTCAGCGTCAAGGGGCACACTTTCCTGGTACAAACGCCTAATAGCCAGATGCCCGGTAAAATAGACGTATATGCCTACGACGGCAAGACGGTGCGCAAGCGCACCCAGCCCTGATCACTCTTTGCCCATACCGCCTTGACAACCTCTCCCGCCGACTCCTGGGGCTTCCTGCACCCCGAATGCCACGGCCAGAACGCCCTGCTTTTCTTCAGCTGGGACCTGGCCAAAACGATAGAACAGCAGTTCAAGCTGCACGCCGACTCGCCGGTTTCAACCCAATTGCTTGAAGCGCAAAAAGCCGTCGACCGCCTTCTTAAGCAATATGTGCAGATTCAGGCCAACCCCAAGGCCTTTGAAGGCCAAAGCATCACCCTGAAACTGGAACAAGACGATTCCGACGCCCAGGGCGTGCCGGTTCTGGCCCTCCAGACGTCTCCCGAGCTCGAGGCGCTTATTCTCGAAATGCAGTCGCAGCTTCAGTCGTCGCAATCGATCAACTGAAGCGCCTTCCCTAGCGCGAAGACTCGCGCAATTGCAGGACCTCTTGGTCCAAGGCCACGGCATGCGTGCCGGTCAGGCCTTCCCGAATGGCGTCCTGAAGCAGCTCGAGCAGCTCTTCGCCGCGTCTTTCTATGAACATCGAGGGCACATAGATCGTGTCGCCGCGGCTCAGATACAAAAGGCATCCTTCGTCATCTTCGAAATATCCCTTGATCCGGCCTTCAATGCCCCTGTTCAACCGTTTTATGAATTCACCGTAAGCCACTTCGAGTTCCAGGACTAATTGAGCGTTGTCTCACACAAACGCGATGCCCGAAGCTTATCCATAGAGACTCCCCTTGTAAAGATACAAACGGCGTAGTCTTACTAGTACTTTTGTCATGGTATCGACGGGCCCATGCACGACGAGATATAGCCTGCACCAATGATGGGTTAAGCTAGATAGCGCCACCCACACAAGCGCCGCCTCACCAAGGAGCCCCTATGCGTCCTTCTACCGCCGCCGATACGTTTGGTGCCGAAGCCGAAGCCCTGTTCCAGGAACTTGCCTCAGGGTCCACCGAAGGAATCCTCGTGTTGGATAAACGGGGCCGCATCGCCTGGGTGAACGAAGCGGCGTTGCGCATGCATGATGCGCACCGAATGGACGAGCTTGGCGACACGGCGGTGGGCTATCGCAAGCGCTACCAATTGCACTATCGCACCCGACGCAAGCTGCCCGCCGGGCAATATCCGATAGACCGCCTGATGCGCGCAGGAGGCTTCCACGATCTTTGTGTGCACGTAACGCGCAAGGACGACGACGAGTTTCATCGCGTATTCCAGTTTCGCGGACTGGCGCTGGACCAGGTCGCCGACTCCTGCGGCGCCCTCGTGCTGCAGGACGCCACCCAACGGTTCGAGGCCCAAGAGCGCTTCGAACGGACATTCGACGTCAACCCTGCTCCTGCCATCATCTGCAGGGTGTCCGACCTGCGCTACATCAAGGTCAACAACGGCTTCGTGCAAATGACCGGCTACAGCCAGCGCAGCCTGCTGGGCAGTTCATCGTACGAAATCGACGTGCTGCGCCAGGCCGAGCAGCGCGACAAGGCCATCGAGTGCCTCAAGCACGGGCAGACCATTCCCCAGATGGAGGCCGTGCTGCGACAGGCCGACGGCAGCGACAAGTACGTCGTCGTCGCCGGCCAGCCCCTGGACGTCGACGGCGAACCATGCATGTTGTTCACATTCATCGATCTGACTGCGCGCAAGCAGGTCGAGCAAGACCTGCGCCAGTCCGAAGAGCGCTTCTCGACCGCTTTCAGGCTCGCGCCCGTGCCCATGGCGCTCAGCTCCATAGAAGAAGGCAAGCTGCTCGAGATCAATGAAGCCTTCCTGCAGGTTACCGGCCACGCCGACAAAGAAGATGCCAACCAGGCCTTGAGCAGGCAACAGCTCTGGGTCGATCCGCAGACCCATCAGAAGCTGGCCGGGCAACTCGAGCGCAACAGCAGCTTGCGCAACGTCGAGCTGCAGCTGCGGCTGCGATCCGGGCAGTTCCTCGACTGCCTGGCTTCGGCCGAGATTGTCACCATCGGCTCCTTGCGCTGCATACTCTGGGTGGTCCAAGACATCACCCAGCGCAAGCGCACAGAAGCCGAGCTCATGCAAGCCATTGAAGCCGTCATGCAGGATGCGTCCTGGTTCAGCCGCTCCGTCGTCGAAAAACTGGCCCAGCTGCGCGGACGCCATGGCGCCGCCAGCAACCAGACCGAACTGGCCGACCTGACCCTGCGCGAACAGGAAATCCTGCACCTCATGTGCCAAGGCAAGGAAGACCGCGAGATCAGCGAAGCGCTGGGCATCTCGCGCCACACGGTGCGCAACCATGTGGCGGCCATCTACAGCAAGATAGGCGTGCACCGGCGCGGCGCCGCCATCATTTGGGCGCTTGAACGCGGCATAGGCGGATAAACACTTCATTTACCCATAGTTTCGGAACATCGGCCCATGGAAAACCTTCCGGACACCCCGACGCTCGAGCCCGTCCTGGTTCCAGGCCAGAACTGCTGGCGAATCGAACGCTGCGCCCGGGCAACAGTCATCGTCGACGCCGCCGACTACTACCATTTCATAGGCCAGGCCATGGCCGCCGCGCAACAGCGGATCCTGATCATCGGCTGGGATTTCGACACCCGCGTACAGCTCGAACCCACCGAACGCCATGGCGAAACCCTGGGGCAATTCTTTCTTTCGCTGGCAAAAAACAATCCCCGGCGCCGTATCGATATTCTCAAATGGAGTTTCGGCGCGAAAAAGCAATTCCTTCACCCTCGCGCCGCGTGGATGCTGTGGCGGTGGGCACGTACAAAAGCCATCGAGTTCTACTTCGACAGCGCACATCCGCCCGGCTGCAGCCATCATCAGAAAATCGTCGTGCTAGACGACCATCTGGCCGTTTGCGGCGGAATCGATATCGCCACGGGGCGCTGGGACACACCCGATCATGCCGACGACGCACCCTGCCGGCGCTTGCCCGATGGCAAGCCCTACCCCCCATGGCACGATGCCACCATGATGCTGACCGGCCCCGTCGCATCCGTACTGGGCGAACTGGGCAGCGACCGCTGGTTCCACGCCACGCATAGAAAGCTCGATCCCATTCACGGCGCCGAAAACGATGTCTGGCCCCAAGACCTTGCCATCCAGTTCCAGAACGTGTCCATAGGCGTGGCGCGCACGCGGGCCTGCTACGAAGATCTGCCCGAGATACGTGAAATCGAAGCCCTGTACCTGGACATGATCGCAGCGGCCCGGCGCTTTGTTTATATCGAAAACCAGTATTTCACCTCGGCCAAGATCGCCGCGGCCATCGCCAGGCGCCTCGAGGAAGCGAACCCGCCCGAATTCGTGCTGGTCATGCCGCGTACCGCGGACGGATGGCTGGAACAAATGGCCATGGATGCGGCGCGCGTCCAGCTGGTGCGCCAGATTGCTGAAAGCGACAGCAAGAAACGGTTCCGCATCTACGTGCCCGTTACCCGGAACGGGGCCGACATCTACGTACATGCCAAAGTGTCCATCGTCGATGACCGCCTGCTGCGCATCGGCTCGTCGAACCTCAACAATCGGTCGTTGGGGCTTGATAGCGAATGCGACGTCATCATCGACTCGGCACTCCAACCCAACCGGGAAACGCCCAAGGCGATCACCCATTTGCGTACCCGGCTTCTCGCCGAACACCTTGGCGTCGATGCAGACACGTTCGCCGCCGGGTTCGAACGCAGCGGCTCGCTGATCCACACCATCGAGTCGCTGCGCGGAAGCGGCAAGACCCTCGAATTGCTCGACCTGGTCGAGCCGGGGCCTCTTGACGAATACATTGCCCAGAACGAACTGCTCGACCCTGAAAGCGCGGACGGCTTCCTCGAACCCATGAGCCAGCGCGGCCTGAAGAAACGCTGGGCGCAGGGCCTGGCCAGATTGCGGCGGCGCCGAAAGACATGACAAAAGGTGCGGGTGCCCCACCTCAGAAGGCGTGGCAAGTCTCTGGCAGCGACTGCCCCGCCCCTACACAGAGGCCGGCTCCGCCCCCCATTTGAGCCGGCGGCTACAATGGAGGCTCATTCAAGGAGTCTTATGTTGAAATTCAAGCCCGAAGCGCGGGCGTATCTTATAGAAATCCGGGCCCTGTCGACCGACAGGGAAGACAACGACGTATTTGTGGGCATGACCTTCGAAGAATCGGTTTGGTACGCAAACTATCTCGAAGAATCGTTCGCCGGAACCTCCGACCGATCCGATAGTTCAGAGAGAAAATATCTCGCTCTACACGATAAGCATGAGGAGGCGCGCCGAACGATCCTGGCCGGCGAATCGCTCATGCGCAGTACCGCCACTCAGTAGCGCTCACAAATCGGCGGCGCTTTAGCCAGCTGTCACGTTTCCGGCATATGCCGAGCCGGAAAAGAAAAAGCCGCGTAAAACGCGGCTTTAACTTATTGGTACTGCGGTAATTCTGGTGGGGCCTGTGGGACTCGAACCCACGACCAAAAGATTAAGAGTCTTCTGCTCTACCAACTGAGCTAAAGCCCCGCCGGAATTTTAACAGAGTTTTTTGTCCTGTCTGGGCCGGCGGGCATTTTTTTTATCAGACGTCGCGAGCCAGTTCGGGCGCAAGGCCCAGGTAAGTGCGCGGCGTCATGGCAAGCAGGCGCGCCTTGGGTTCGGCGGGCAGATCAAGACCGGCGATGAACTCGCCCAGGGCCTCTTGCGTAATGCCCTTGCCGCGCGTCAGCGCCTTGAGCTGCTCGTAGGGCTGGGGCAGGCCGTAGCGGCGCATTACCGTCTGGACCGGCTCGGCCAGCACTTCCCAGCAACCGTCGATGTCGGCATCGATGGCTGCGGCGTTCAGCTCGAGCTTGTCCAGTCCCCGCAGGCATGAATCCCACGCCACCGCGCAATACCCCAGGGCCACGCCCAGGTTGCGCAGCACGGTCGAATCGGTCAGGTCGCGCTGCCAGCGCGAGACGGGCAGCTTTTCAGACAGATGCTTGAGCAACGCGTTGGCCAGGCCGATATTGCCCTCTGAGTTCTCGAAGTCGATCGGGTTGACCTTGTGCGGCATTGTGGACGAGCCCACCTCGCCTTCTTTCAGGCGCTGCTTGAAGTAACCCAGCGAAATATAGGCCCAGATGTCGCGATTGAGGTCGAGCAGTATGGTGTTGGCGCGCGCTACCGAATCGAACAATGCCGCCATCCAGTCGTGGGGCTCGATCTGTATGGTGTGGCGGTTCTGGGTCAGTCCCAGTTCACCCAGCACCCGGGCGCTGAAAGCGGGCCAGTCGATTTCAGGGTAGGCGGCGACGTGCGCGTTGTAATTGCCCGTGGCGCCGTTGAGCTTGGCCAGGGGCTCGACCGCCCGGACGGCCTGCAGGGCGCGCTCGAGGCGTGCGGCCACGTTGGCGAATTCTTTGCCCAGCGTGGTGGGGCTGGCCGGCTGGCCATGGGTGCGCGACAGCAGGGGCTGGTCGGCGAACTGGTTCGCAAAGCCCTTGAGGCGATCAAGCAGTTGCCCCAGCCGCGGCACGATGAACTGTTCACGCGCACGGCTCAGCATGAGCGCGTGCGAGGTGTTGTTGATGTCTTCAGAGGTGCAGGCAAAATGGATGAACTCGGCCGCCCCGGAAAGCTGAGCATTGCCGGCCACCCGTTCTTTAAGCCAGTATTCCACCGCCTTGACGTCATGGTTGGTGGTTTTTTCGATTTCCTTGATGCGCGCGGCATCGGACTCGGAAAAATCGGCGACCAGCTGTCGCAGGGTGGCACGCGACTCGTCCGAGAAAGCGGGCAGCTCGGGCAGGCCCGCTTCGGCCAGGCCAAGCAGCCAGGCCACCTCGACTTCGACCCGGTGAGCCATGAAGCCGGCCTCGGACAACAGGGCGCGAAGTGGATCCGCCTTGGCGGCATAGCGCCCGTCCAGGGGCGAAAGGGCGTTCAGTGGGCTGAGCTGCTGGGCAATTTGCATGACGTTCACAGGTTGAAAAAATCAAGGCGCATTTTAGCATTCGGCGGGTTCCGTCCCCTTTTTGCCCGGGCCGGCTGCAATGGGCGCCGCCTGCGCCGCGAATAAACCACACATTGTGTAAAACAGCTGATGGAACAAGGCATGCGGGACGCGGCAGCACCCTCTTGGGGGGCTTCCCTGCTATACTTTTTGAGCCTGCAACTTTCCGACTTTGCCATGAAACTTTTTGGTTCGTTGACAAGCCCTTACGTGCGCAAGGTGCGCGTCGTGATGGCCGAAAAAAAGCTCGAATACGAGCTCGTTCTCGATGACGTATGGTCGGAAACATCCCAGATCCAGCAATACAATCCTTTGGGCAAGGTTCCCTGTCTGGTCATGGACGACGGCGGCAGCTTGTTCGATTCGCGCGTCATCGTCGAATACCTTGACACCCTCTCGCCCGTGGGCCGCCTGCTGCCCCAGGCGGGGCGCGACCGCACCGCCACCAAATGCTGGGAAGCCATCGCCGACGGCGTCATGGACGCTTCGGTTGCCATCCAGGTCGAAAACACGCAACGCCCCGAACACTTGCGCAGCCCCGACTGGATCAACCGCCAGCATGGCAAGATCAATGCCGCGCTCGAGTTCATGGAACAAGGCCTCGAGCCCAATGCCTTCTGTATGGGCGTCAACTTCAGCCTGGCCGATGTCGCGGTGGGCTGTGCGCTGGGCTACCTCGATCTTCGCCTTGGCCAGATCGATTGGCGCAGCCAATATCCCAACCTGGCCCTGCTGGCCGAAAAGCTGCACGATCGGCCGTCGTTCACCGCCAGCGCTCCCCCCGCGCCGGCCGGCCAATCCCAAACGCAAGACATCGCCCTGAACCCGTAATACAGGCCGGGCATTCGTTCGCTGCAGCGAAAAGCCGAGCTCTCGCTCGGCTTTTTTTACCTGCCTCGCATCGCGAAGCACAGGACACACGGCAATGGCCGAAGCCTTTCCTACACGATGATGCCGCCGCCCAGGCAGATGTCGCCGTCATATAGTACGGCGGACTGCCCCGGCGTCACGGCCCATTGCTGTTCGTCGAAGCTCAGCCGGAACTCTCCCCCGGGCGTGGCCTGTTCAAGGTTGCAGCGCGCATCGGGCTGGCGATAGCGCGTCTTGGCGGCGTAGCTGCCCGGCGGCGGCGGGCCGCCCGAGATCCAGCTGGCGTCCTGCGCCTGCAGGCTGTCGGAAAGCAGCCATGGATGATCATGGCCCTGCACGACATAGAGCGTATTGTTCTGGATGTCCTTGCGCGCGCTGTACCAGGCATCGGCCGTGCCGTCGGCGCGCTGCCGCCCCTTCACCCCGCCTATGCCCAGGCCCTTGCGCTGCCCCAGCGTATAGAAGGCCAGGCCAATGTGCCGGCCCAGCTCTTCTCCTTCAGGAGTCTTGACCGGCCCTTCCTGCGTGGGCAGATAGCGGTTGAGGAACTCGCGGAAAGGCCGCTCGCCGATAAAGCAGATGCCGGTCGAATCTTTTTTGGCCGCGTTGGGCAGGCCAAGTTCGGCCGCAATGCGGCGCACCTCGGTCTTGGGCAGCTCGCCCAGAGGGAACAAGGTGCGCGACAATTGCGCCTGGTTCAAGCGATGCAGGAAATAGCTTTGGTCCTTGGTGGCATCGAGCCCCTTCAGCAGTTCAAAGCGGCTGCCCTGCCCCGACGGCACTTCGCGCACCCGCGCATAGTGGCCCGTGGCAATGCGCTCGGCGCCCAACGTCATCGCATGATCAAGAAAGGCCTTGAACTTGATCTCGGCATTGCACAGGATGTCGGGATTAGGCGTGCGGCCGGCCGAATACTCGCGCAGGAACTCCGCGAAAACGCGGTCCTTGTATTCGTCGGCAAAATTGACAGCCTCGATCTCGACGCCGATGAGGTCGGCCACGCTGGCCGCATCCAGCCAGTCTTGCCGGGTCGAACAGTATTCGGAATCGTCGTCGTCTTCCCAGTTCTTCATGAACAGGCCGACGACCTCATAGCCCTGCTGCTTGAGCAGCCACGCACTGACGGACGAATCGACGCCGCCGGACATGCCGACGACGACGCGTCCCTTGTTTGTTGAAGAAGAAATCATGGCATTATTTTAGAGCACACCGGCCCGGACGCCGCTTTAGAACACACAGCTTCGGTCGCCACTCCGTACACATCCAGCCCGCCCCCAGTGCGAGCGCAAGATCATGCGCCCTGAGCCATTCTCACACCAGCCTCAAACGCCAGCCGTCGCGGGCGATGCGGTTCAGCCCGGGCGTTGGAGGGCGCTGCCACAAACCGCCCGACCGCCCGGGCTGAACCGCATCGCCTGCGGCGGCGCTTAAGGACCCCAGATCACACTCAAGAAAGAAATAGCGGCATCGAAAATACGGGGGGATCGAAAACCAACATCGCGCCTATCTCGCCCGAACGAGTTCAGGACCCCTAACCCTCTTCGGAAGGAGGAGGAATCGTCTTCCCCGGATTCAGTATGTGATGCGGATCAAAAGCCTGCTTCAAGGCCCGCATCATGTCGAGCGCACCTTCGCCGTGCTCCGCCTGCATGAATTCCATCTTGTGCAGCCCCACCCCATGCTCGCCCGTGCAAGTGCCGCCCATCGCGATGGCCCGCTCGACCAGACGGCGGTTGATGAGCTCGGATTCGCGCCATTCTTCCGGTTTGTCCGGGTCTATCATCATCAGCACATGGAAGTTGCCGTCGCCCACATGCCCCACGATGGTGTGCGGAAAACTTGCCGTCTCGAGATCGGCCGCGGTTGCGCTGACACAATGTGCCAGCTGCGAAATCGGCACGCAGACGTCGGTTGTCGTAGCCCGACAACCGGGCCGCATCTGCACCCCTGCAAAGTAGGCGTGATGCCTGGCCGTCCACAAGCGCGTGCGGTCTTCGGGATGTTCGGCCCACTGAAAATCGGTGCCGCCATGCCCGGCGGTAATTTCGCCCACGGCCAATGCCTGCTCTTTCACACCCTCGGGACTGCCATGGAACTCGAACAGCAGCAGCGGCGATTCGGCCAGATCGAGCTTGCTGTACGCATTGGTGGCCTTGACCGCATCCGTGTCCATGAACTCTACGCGGGCAATGGGCACCCCCATCTGGATGATCTCGATGACGCTGTTCACGGCGGCTTCGAGCGTGGGAAAGTTGCATACCGCGGCCGATACCGCCTCGGGCTGGGGATACAGCCGCACGGTCGCCTCGGCGATGATGCCCAGCGTGCCTTCGCTGCCTACGAAGACTCCGGTAAGGTCGTAGCCCGCCGACGATTTGCGGGCCCGCGAACCCGTGTGGACGATGCGGCCATCGGCCGTTACCACCTTGAGCGCCATGACGTTGTCGCGCATGGTGCCGTAGCGCACGGCGTTGGTGCCCGACGCGCGCGTGGAAGCCATGCCGCCCAGGGTGGCGTCGGCGCCCGGATCGACCGGAAAGAACAACCCCGTGTCGCGCAGATGCTCGTTGAGCTGCTTGCGCCGCACGCCTGCCTGCACCGTTACGCATTGGTCTTCGGCGTCGACCGACAAGATGCGGTCCATGCCCGACAGATCAAGGCTGATGCCGCCCTGCACGGCCAGCACGTGGCCCTCGAGCGACGAGCCCGCGCCAAACGGAATAAGGGGCACCTTGTGCCGATGGCAATGGGCTGCCACCCAGGCAATGTCTTCGATGCTTGCCGCATGAACGACGCCGTCCGGCAACATCGGCGGATACGGGGACTCGTCGCGTCCGTGGTGCGCGCGCACCGCCTCGGACGTGGAGAAAGCCGTGCCGAACCGCTCGCGCAGCGCCTCGAGAAAGCCCTGCGGAATGGCGCGGCGGGCTGATTGGCCTTGCAGCATTGGATTCATGTGGACTCCGGTTCGGCGGTGGCTGGGCATGGCGCCGCGCCGGCGTGCGGCGCGGCGATGGGCCTCAGGCCGCGCTGGACTGCACTGTTACCCCGCGCCGCGCAAGCACCGCCTCGGACAGGCGCTCGAGCACCTGGACGGAGGTGTCCCAGTCGATGCAGCCATCGGTAATGCTTTGCCCATAGACAAGCGGCTTGCCGGCGACGAGGTCCTGGCGTCCCCCGACGAGATGGCTTTCGACCATCACGCCACAGATGCGCTGGTCGCCCGAGGCCACCTGGCCGCAGACGTCGTCGATGACCAGGGGCTGACGGGCGTAGTCTTTGTTGCTGTTGGCGTGGCTTGCATCGATCATGATGCGTGGCTTGAGACCCGCCTTGAGCAGGTCTTGGCAAGCGGCCTCGACGCTGGCGGCATCATAGTTGGGATGCTTGCCGCCGCGCAGGATCACGTGGCAGTCTTCGTTGCCCACCGTAGACACAATGGCCGAATGCCCGCCCTTGGTCACCGACAGGAAATGGTGCGGCTGCGACGCCGCTTTGATGGCGTCGATGGCAATGCGCACATTGCCGTCTGTGCCGTTCTTGAAGCCGACCGGGCATGACAGGCCGGAAGACAGTTCGCGGTGAACCTGGCTTTCGGTGGTGCGCGCCCCGATGGCACCCCAGGAGACCAGGTCGGCAATGTACTGCGGCGTGATCATGTCGAGGAATTCGCAACCGGCAGGCAGGCCCATGGCGTTGACCTCGAGCAGCAGCTGGCGCGCAGTGCGCAGCCCCTGGTTGATGTTGAAGCTGCCGTCCAGGTTGGGGTCATTGATAAGGCCTTTCCAGCCCACCGTGGTGCGGGGTTTTTCGAAGTACACCCGCATGATGATCTCGAGCTCGCCCTTGAAGCGCTCACGCTGCTCTTTGAGTCGATTGGCGTATTCGAGGGCGCCCTTGGTGTTGTGGATGGAACACGGGCCGATCACCACGACGAGGCGGTCGTCGGCATCGTGAAGTACGTCATGCACGGCGCGGCGCGCGGCATAGACGGTTTGAGACGCTTCGCGGGTGCTGGCAAACTCGCGCATGACGTGCGATGGGGGGCTGAGTTCTTTGATTTCTCGGATACGTAAATCGTCGGTATTGTGTGACACGAGCTACTCCAGTGATTACCAGCGGCAAGACGGTATAAAAAAAGCCGCCTAGCTTCCTTGCTGGCGGCTTTTTAGGAATTGGGTGTTTTTTAGTGCGTACAGCGCTTCCCTTCCTCCACCAGCGGTGTTGGAAAAGCATAAAAATAAAAGAAAGCGTAGGCGGCACGATTCATGCTGGCCATATTACCACGAGCCCAGACAATCTGACAAGAAAAAATCAGCCACTTGAGCGGCTTCTTCCCATTAATTTGAAGTGAAATGATTTTGTACTGTATCATTCTTACAAGAATTAATTACACGCGCTGCCCCATGGCGCGGCGAATCCAAGCGTGATCCATATACAGAAAAGACAGCTGAAAACAAAGCATGGGCTGGCAGCGCTACTGGCGGCCGTGCTGATGATTTGCGCCATGGGGCTTGCCCAAGCCGCCTCTTTGCAGCAGATCAAGCAGCGCGGCAGCCTGCGCATCGCCGTAGCCAACGAAATCCCCTATGGCTATATGGACCTGCAAGGCAAACCGCAAGGCGTGGGGCCCGACGTGGCCCGGCACATCGCCACGCAACTGGGCATTCCCAAGATAGAGTGGATCAGCACTACGTTCAGCGCCCTCATTCCGGGCTTGCGCGCCAGGCGTTTCGACATGGTGGCCGCCGAAATGGCCATCCTTCCCCAGCGCTGCGGCCATGTATTGTTTTCCGAACCCAACAGCTCGTACGGGGAAGGCCTGCTGGTGGCCAAGGGCAACCCGAAGGAAATTCATTCCTTCGAGCACTTCGCCCGATCCAAAGACAAAGTGGCCATCATGGCCGGCGCCGACCAGCTTGAGATGATGCAGGCCCTGGACGTGCCGCAAGAACGCATGGTTACCATCTCGAGCAACTCCGACGCCATTTCCACTGTGGCCACCGGCCGTGCCGCGGCCTATGCGGCAACCAGCGCCACCATCCACCAGTTGGTGGACAAAGACGACAGGGTCGAGGCGGCCGCTGAATTTACCGACCCCGTCATCAACGGAGAGCCGGTGCGCAGCTGGGGAGCCTTTACCTTCAACCTGGATTCCAAAGAATTACAGCGTGCGGTCGACGAAGAACTCGCGCGATTCAAGCAGACCGACGCATGGCGTCAAATAATGACTCGCCACGGGTTCAGCGAGGCGGACGCCGATGAATCGTTCAATCGCACCCGCGAACAATTATGCGCGGCCCATTGACCGCCTGATGGCCATGGGCACGCCAGGGCGCTCCGGCAACCGCGCTTGCCGGGCCCCCGCGGCGGCGCTCGAGCCGAGGAGACCTGAATGCACTGGATGAACTATATAGCGCCCTTGCTGGAAGGCGCCTGGGTCACCGTCCAGCTGACCATCATTTCAACCATAGGCGGCGCGTTTTTCTCCTTTCTGTTCGGCATCGGCCGGCTCTCTCCGAACCGCACGGCGCGCTATCTGTCGGTGGGCTTCATCGAGGTGTTCCGCGGCACGTCGCTGCTGGTGCAATTGTTCTGGCTGTATTTTGCCCTGCCCCTGATCGGCGAGGCGATAGGCATCAACCTCAGGCTGCCCCCCGTGGCGGCGGGCGCGCTGGCCCTGAGCCTGAACATCGGCGCCTACGGGGCCGAGGTGGTGCGCGGTGCGCTGCAAGCCGTGCCGCGCGAACAGTTCGAGGTGGCCAAGTCGCTGGACTTCACCCCGCGCCAGACACTGTGGCGCATCAGCCTGCCCCAGGCCATCCCCGAAATGATGCCCAGCTTCGGCAATCTGGCCGTCCAGAACCTGAAGGACACTGCGCTGGTCTCCTTGATCAGCCTGGGCGACCTGGCCTTCAAGGCTGAACAGATCCGCAACTTCACCCAAGACAGCACCACCATCTATTCCATCCTGCTGCTGATGTATTTCGGCATGGCACTGGTGCTGACCGCCATCATGAAGCTGCTCGAGCGCTCGGTCGGGCGCTGGCGCGCAGGGAGAGCCTGATGTTGTTCGGCATTGAATGGAACACAAGCAATGACTGGCTGTTCGCCGCATCGATACTGCCCATCCTGCTGCGCGGCCTGCTGGTCACCATACAGGCCACCGTGGTGGGCTTTCTGGTGGCGGCCGTGCTGGGGCTGGTGCTGGCCGCGCTGAAGGCCGCGCGCTCCCCCCTGATCGCCTGGCCGGCCCGCGCGCTGACCGAGTTCCTGCGCGACACTCCCCTGCTGGTGCAACTGTTCTTCCTGTACTACGTACTGCCCGAATACGGGATACTGCTGCCCGCCTTCCTGACCGGCGCGCTGGCGCTGGGCGTGCAATACAGCGCCTATATGTCGGAGGTGTACCGCGCGGGGCTCGAGTCCGTGGCCCGCGGCCAGACCGAGGCCGCCCGCGCGCTCGACCTCTCGCCCCTGCGGACCTTCGGCGTCATCATCCTGCCCCAGGCCGTGCCGCGCATCATCCCGGCGCTGGGCAACTACCTGGTCTCCATCATGAAAGACGTGCCCGTGCTGTCGGTCGTGTCGGTGCTGGAGATGCTCAAGGTCGCCCAGATCATCGGCGACCGCAGTTTCTATTACGTCATACCGCTTTCCATGGTGGGCGCCCTGTACCTGGTGCTCACGCTGATCGCGTCGGCGGGAGTCCGCTATCTGGACACCCGCCTTCCAAAACGAGGACTGCCGCTGAAATGAACGAACAAGCCATCATCCGCTTCGAGCGCGTCGTCAAGCGTTTCGGCGACGTCACTGTGCTGGACGAGCTCGACTTTCACGTCGACAAGGGCGAGAAGGTCACCATCATCGGCCCCTCGGGCTCGGGCAAATCCACGGTGCTGCGCATCCTCATGACACTGGAGGACATCGACGAGGGCGTGATCCATGTCGCGGGCAAGCCGCTGTGGCATGAAGAGCGCAATGGAACCCTGGTGCCGGCCAGCGAGGCCCACTTGCGCCGCATGCGCAAGGAAATGGGCATGGTGTTCCAGCAGTTCAACCTGTTTCCCCATATGACCGTGCGCCGCAACATCACCGAAGCGCCCGTCCACGTGCTGAAGCTTTCGCGGCACGAGGCACGCCAGCGCGCCGACGAATACCTGGAACTTGTCGGCCTGAGCGAGCACGCCGACAAATTCCCCAGCCAGCTTTCAGGCGGCCAGCAGCAGCGGGTGGCCATCGCGCGGGCGCTGGCCATGCGGCCCGGCATCATGCTGTTCGACGAACCCACCTCGGCGCTCGACCCCGAGCTCGTGGGAGAAGTCCTGACCGTCATCCAGCGGCTGGCCCAGGAGCATGACCTGACCATGCTGCTGGTCACGCACGAGATGCAATTCGCCAAGCAGATCTCGGACCGCATCTGCTTCTTCGACAAGGGCCGCGTGCTGGAAGACGGCCCGCCCGAGCAATTGTTCACCGAACCCCGGGAAGCCCGCACGCGCGAGTTCCTGAACGCCTTCCTGAACCCGGCTTAAGCGTCCTGCGCCTCGGGCGGCCTTCCTCGCGAGGGCAACAAAAAAGCCCGAAGGCCGCAAGGGGCTTCGAGCTTTCCCGCTTTACAGGGGCCGCCGCCGAACGGCGAACCCTCGGGCCATTACGCCACGGTGCTGGCCGCGTCCGCCGGCTCCAGCGCCGAGAAATCCTTGCGTGCGGCAATGTACTCGGGCCGCGGCTTCAAGCCGTACTTGGGCGGATTGAGCGTGTTCTGCACGCTGTTGTACACCATGAAGACATTGGCGCGGGGCCACGGCGAGATATTGCCCGTGGAGCCGTGCATGGCATTGCAATCGAAGAACACCACCGAACCGGCCTTGCCCGTCATCTGGCGGATGCCGCCCTGATCGGCCAGCAGCTGCAGGCTGAGCGGGTCGGGCACCCCGTACTCCTGGGCGCGCAGCGACTTCTTGTAATTCTCGTCGGGCGTCTGGCCCTGGCACGAGATGAACTGCATGTGCGAACCGGGGATGAGCATCAGCGGCCCGTTGCACTCGTTATTGTCGGTCAGCAGTACCGAGCAGCTGACGGCGCGCATATTGGGCATGCCGTCCTCGACGTGCCAGGTCTCGAAGTCGGAATGCCAGTAGAACTCTTTGCCCTTGAAACCCGGCTTCATGTTGGCCCGCGATTGATGCATGTAGACTTCGGAGCCTAATATCTGCCGCGCCACGTGGATCAGGCGCGGGTCGCGCGCCAGCGCGGCAATGCGCTCGCTCAGTTCGTGCACCCGGAAGATGGAGCGCACGGCATCGCTGCCGGGCTCGCGTATCGCTTCCTTCAGGCTGGTGATGTCGCTGTCCACGCTCATGCGCTTGACTTCATCCAGCAAGGCCTCGACTTCTTCAGCGCTGAAGAGATCCTGCAGCATGATGAAGCCGTCGCGATTGTAGTTTGCAATCTGCTCTGCGCCGAGCGCGTCGGCGTAGCCCCCGCCCTCGTATACGACCGGATCCTGCCGGGCGATAATGGCCGACCCCCGGTCCGTTCGCGAAACGTATAAATCACCCATAGTCATAGCTTGCTCCTTTCAGTGCGGGCCGGAAAGGCGCGGCGGCCTGCGAGAGCCGCCGGGCGCCTCCGCCCGCCCGATGTTCGAAAGCCTAGGCCGCGTCGGTGACCGCAGCCGGATAGACTCCGTCCTCGTCGTGAACCTCGAATCCCGTCAGGGGCGGATTGAACACGCAGATCACCCGCAA
Organism: Pusillimonas noertemannii; assembly: GCF_003096595.1. GTDB lineage: Bacteria > Pseudomonadota > Gammaproteobacteria > Burkholderiales > Burkholderiaceae_B > Pusillimonas > Pusillimonas noertemannii. The sequence continues at coordinate 418,114 of NZ_QEKO01000004.1, forward strand.
AGGTTCCTTGCCGCCGCGCAACCAGTGCTCGTCGTGCTGGTCCAGCGCATAGACCACTCCCGGGCCCAACGCATACTTCTTGCCGTCGGCAATGGTCTCGACTTCTCCGTCGCCCTCGATGCACCACACCGCTTCCAGATGGTTCTGGTAGTGGATGTGGGTTTCGGTGCCCGGAAAAATAACGGTTTCGTGAAACGAAAAACCCATGCCGTCCTTCTGCAGCAGCACGCGGCGGCTGAGCCAGGTCTCGGTCTTTACTTCGTGTTCGGTGCCAATCACGTCCTTCACGTTCTTGACTATCATCGACGCTTACCTCCAAATTTCAAAACATGGGCGCTGGAACTCACGCCCTTCTCGTGCAAAACCTGCGCCACGCTGCGCTCGATTATCTCCAGGCCCTTCTTGAGCTGTTCCTCGGGTATGGTCAGCGCCGGAAGCACCTTCAGCACTTCGTCGTTGGCGCCGGAAGTCTCGATGACCAGGCCCTGCTCGAACGCCTTGCGCGCAAACTGATTGGCCATATCGTCGCCGACCGGCGTGACCAGGCCCTGGATGAGGCCGCGGCCGCGCACGCTCAGATCAGCCATGGGATAGCTATGAACCAGATTCTCGAGCCAATCGCGCACCATGCCCGCCTTGCGCTGCACGTCGGCGGCGAATGCCTCGTCGGCCCAGTAACTATCCAATGCCTGCGAAGCAGTCACGAAAGCCATGTTGTTGCCGCGGAAGGTGCCGCTGTGGGCGCCCGGCTTCCAGATGTCCAGTTCGGGCTTGAACAACACCAGCGACATCGGCAGGCCGAATCCCGACAGGGACTTGGACAAGGTGATGATGTCGGGGCTGATGCCGGCCGACTCGAAACTGAAGAAGCTGCCCGTACGGCCGCAACCCACCTGGATGTCGTCCACGATGAGCAGCATGTCGTACTGGCGGCAGAGCCTTTCAAGGTCTTTCAGCCAGCGCACCGTGGCAACGTTGACACCGCCCTCGCCCTGCACCGTTTCGACGATGACCGCTGCGGGACGGTCCATGCCGCTGCTGGGATCCTCGAGCATGCGCTCGAGATAGCTGATTGTGTTCACGTCGGGGCCAAAGTAACCGTCATAGGGCATGAACGACGTATTGGCCAGCGACACGCCCGCCGCATCGCGAAACTTGGCGTTGGCGGTTACGGCCAGCGAGCCACCGCTTACGCCATGAAAGCCATGCGTGAACGAAATGACATTAGGACGGCCCTTGATCTGGCGGGCCAGCTTCAGGGCGGCTTCGACGGCGTTGGTGCCGGTCGGGCCGGTGAACTGCAGCTTGTATTGCCAGTTGCGCGGCTTCAGCAGCACGCGATCGACCGTTTCAAGAAAATCCTTCTTGGCCGTGGTGGCCATGTCCAGGCCGTGTATGACGCCATCGGACTCCAGGTACTCAATGACCTTGGCCTTGAAGATGGGATTGTTGTGTCCGTAGTTCAGGGTGCCCGCGCCGCTGAAGAAGTCGATATATTCCCTTCCAGCTTCGTCCAGCAGCAAAGAGCCGCGCGCCTGATTGAAAATCACCGGGAACGACCGGACGTAGCCGCGGACCTCGGACTCCATCCGGTCAAAAATATTCAAATCCATAATCTCTTCCTCTCAAGTTATTGGTTTCACGTATCGAAACAGCCCGGGCCCTCGCGGACCCGCGCCGCCCTGCATGCGCCCTGCAAGGCAGCGATCAAAAATAAACCGCAACAGCTAGATATCGGGGGGAGGCAGGCGCAATGGCCCGATGCGGATGAGCCGCTCGTCGTCGTGACAGGCGTCGCCGAACAAGTGGCTGTCGAAAAGTGCGCTTTCCGACACATCGGCATGCAAGTGGCGGGCCAGGCCCGCGAACATTCCGCGCGAAGCCGCATTCTCGGGCCCCACGGTGGTTTCGATGTAGCGTATGTGCGAAAGCTGCAGGCGGGCCAGCAGGTCGAGCAGCATGCGCCGGCCCAGGCTGCGGCCGCGCGCCCTTTCATGCACGGCCACCTGCCATACGAACAGCACGTCGGGCTTGCCGGGTGGGATGTAGGCCGAGATGAAACCGTCCGGGCCCTGCGGCCCTTCGGCAAGAACGCATGTCTGCCGGAAATGCTCGGAAAGAAGCAGGTAGGTGTAGATCGAGTTCAGGTCCAGTGGCGGACACTGTTCGATGAGCCTGTGGATGGCAGAAGCGTCTGCCTTGTTCGGAAGGCGCAGTTCCGAGTGGTGTCCGTTTTGCGATGGGCTCGCGCCGGACACGATATTGGGCTGCGCGGAAAGATAAGTGTCTGTGTCGTCAGTCAAACTACCAAACCCGATTCAGGCGGGATGCGCCCGTCGGGAACCTCTAGTATTGGAGAAGCAAGCTCGGTCGAGACCTCAACCGGCGTTACACCGCCGGACTCCATGAGGTCGACGATGCGCTCGAGTGAGAGCGTGATCGTGGCCTGCTCCAGTTCAGGTAGCTCGTTCAGGGCGTCCGCCAGCTTTTTTTGCAGCGGCGACGGGGTTTCCCGAGCGAGCGTGATGCCGGCCTGTGTGGCCGAAACGAATACGATGCGGCGGTCTTCTCGTCCGCGTTCGCGCCGGATCAATTCCTTGTCTTCCAGACGGTCGAGAATGCCCACGACCGTGCTGGCGCTGACGTGGATTTCGCGGCTGATGGCCGTGGCCGTCATGGGGCCTTTTTCGACGATCGCGCGCAGGCAGATGAGCTGCGGGGCAGTAATGTTGCTGCCCGCTGCCAACTGCCGCGAATGCAGCGCAATGGATCGCGTGATGCGGCGCAGGGCACGCAAAATACGCAAATCGTACGCTTGAGGTTCAACGAAATCCGTCATGATAGGAAATAATTCAGTTAAATTGATTTCTACTCAAATCATATTGTCCAGAATCATTCGAGTCAACCGGATTACCGCCGTCTTTGGCGTAGGTTGCAGGTTCGAAATATGCTGGAAACCCCCGCCCTGCAATGAAAAAAGCCGCTGTGGGCCACAGCGGCTTTTGATACAAACGGTAACCTTTTAAGGGCTTCCACACAGCTCCGGAATCAAATGAACGGGGCGCGCCAGGCTCTGCATTGCTCGCGCAGTCCACATGGCGCCCCCGCCCCCTTTGGAACGCTTCAGGCCGTACCTCCGACCGTCAGGCCTTCCATACGGATCGTCGGCATGCCGACACCGACGGGCACGCTCTGGCCGTCCTTGCCGCAGGTGCCCACGCCTGAATCGAGTTCGAGGTCGTTGCCTATCATGCTGACCTGGGTCATGGCGTCCGGACCGTTGCCGATGAGGGTGGCGCCTTTGACCGGATAGCTGATCTTGCCGTTTTCGATCATGTAGGCCTCGGAGGCCGAGAACACGAACTTGCCGTTGGTGATGTCGACCTGCCCGCCGCCGAAGTTGACGGCATACAGCCCCCTCTTGACCGAAGCGATGATTTCCTGCGGATCGTCCTGGCCGGCAAGCATGTAGGTATTGGTCATGCGGGGCATGGGAAGGTGGGCGAAGGATTCACGCCGGCCGTTTCCGGTAACCGCGGTCTTCATCAGGCGCGCGTTGAGGGAGTCTTGCAGATAGCCCTTCAGGATGCCGTCTTCGATCAGCACGTTGTGCTGGGTGGCATTGCCTTCGTCGTCGATGTTGAGCGAGCCGCGGCGATCGGCCAAAGTGCCGTCATCGACCACCGTGACCCCCTTTGAGGCAACGCGCTCGCCCACCCGGCCCGCAAAGACGCTGGAGCCCTTGCGGTTGAAGTCGCCCTCGAGGCCGTGGCCCACTGCCTCGTGCAGCAATATGCCCGGCCAGCCCGAACCCAGCACCACGGTCATTTCACCTGCCGGCGCCGGACGGGCCGAGAGATTGGTCAGGGCTTCATGCGTGGCGCGCTGTACGTAAGAACGCAGCACGTCGTCGGTGAAGTACGCCAGGCCGGCACGGCCGCCGCCGCCGCCGTGGCCCATTTCACGGCGTCCGTCCCGCTCGGCGATGACGGTCAGGGACAGCCGCACCAGCGGGCGCACGTCGGCCACCAGCCGGCCGTCACTGCCGGCGATCAGGACGACGTCGTATTCGGCCCCCAGGCCCGCCATGACCTGGATGATGTGCGGATCGGCTGCGCGGGCCATGGCCTCGAGACGCTCGAGCAGCGCCACCTTGTCGGGCGCCGAAAGCGTGTTCAGGGGATCGATGGCCGGATACAGGTCGTGACCGGCCGAATCGGCCCGGGCCAGCACTTTCTGGCGGCCCGCGCCCTGGCGCGCAATGCTGCGCACCGCGCGCGCGGACGACAGCAAGGCGTCGGGGGACAGGGTGTCGGAATAGGCAAAAGCGGTTTTTTCGCCGCTGAGCGCCCGCACGCCGACGCCCTGGCCGATGGAGAAGCTTCCGGTCTTGACGATGCCTTCTTCAAGGCTCCAGCCTTCGCTGCGCGTATATTGAAAATACAGGTCGGCATAATCGACCTTGTGGGTGAATATCTCGCCCAGTGCGCGTGCCATGTCGGCCTCGGTCAGGCCCCATGGATCAAGCAGCACCGACTTGGCGGTGGCAAGGGCTTGGATGGCGGGATCAGCGATTTTCATAGGTCAATATATAGAGTGTGTGTTACAGCGTTCGATGCCGAAGCGCCGGCAAAGCCTGCCTGACATCCTCGAGCCGGCTTCGGCTGATGTTGCCCAGGGCCAGACCGGGGCCTTCAGGCAGGCAATCCAGCACGTCGCCCCATGGGTCTATCAGCATGGAATGCCCCCAGGTGCGGCGCCCGTTCTCGTGTTTGCCACCCTGGGCCGCCGCCAGCACATAGCACTGGTTTTCAATGGCGCGGGCCCGCAGCAGTATTTCCCAGTGCGCCGAGCCCGTCGTATATGTAAAGGCGGCCGGCACGACAATAAGGCTTGTTTCGCCCAAAGCGCGGTAAAGCTCGGGAAACCGCAAATCGTAGCAGATGGAAAGCCCCACCTTGCCGCAGGGCGCCTCGAATGCCTGCGGCTCGGAGCCACCCGGACGGATGGTGACCGACTCATCGTAGGCTTCCTCGCCGCGTCGAAACCCGAAAAGGTGGATTTTGTCGTAGCGCGCCGCCTGACTGCCCTGCGGGTCGTAAACCAGCGTCGTGTTATAGATGCGGCCGGAATCGGGACTTTCAAGCGGCAAGGTGCCGCCCACCAGCCACAATCCATGCCGCCTGGCCGACTCGCTCAGGAATTGCTGGATGGGCCCCTTGCCGGGCCGCTCGCGCAGTGCCACTTTGTCGTCGTCGCGCCGGCCCATCAGGCAGAAATATTCGGGCAATACCGCCATTTGGGCGCCCTGTTCGGCTGCCTGCCGTATCAGGGAAGCCGCCTGTTCCAGATTTTCGTGCAAATCGGTGGACGAAACAGTTTGAATGGCCGCCACGCAAAATTCGTCTTTCTCGCTCAGGGTTTCCATTTTCAGCCAAATACGGACGATATGAATTTGCCAATGATCGGCATTACAAAACACACCGTCCAAAATGAAGTTTTGATTAATGAATATTCAGTGCAAATTGCTCGTACGGAATAAACACCGGGCCAATTTGAATATACCGGATACATATACGCCCACATAATCAAAATATAGGCGCAATGCCTTTTATTAATAAAGTAATTGAATTAACATAGCCGCACATAATAATCGTAGAACGGCATCCCTCTCATTAATAGTAATAGGCAAGGATAAGATAATGACGCGCGACACGTACGCCGCTCTTCAGTTGAAAATCCAGAAAGAAATCACCCGTCTTCAAAAACAAGCCCAGGCGCTTCAAAGCAAGCAACGCTCGCCTGTCATTACTTCGATCGTGCGCTCGATGCGCGAATACGATATCACCCCCGAAGAAATCGCCTCCGCCTACAACAAGAAAAAACCAGCTCGCCCGGCCACGCGCCCCGCCCGGGCGGCCACTGCGGCCAAGCGCACCGTTCCGCCCAAATACAAGCACCCCGAAACCGGCGCCACCTGGACGGGCCGTGGCAAGGCGCCGCGCTGGATCAGCGAGGCCGAAACCGCCGGAAAAAGCCGCGACCAGTTCCTGATCAAGCGCTAAATATTTACCCGCGACGGGCGCTTGAGAGCGCCCGCATCACTGCAATTCGTAGGTGATGTTTCGCACCTGTCCATTGTTGCCCGGAAACCCGTCGAATACCGCCTGGGCCAAATAAGGCATGACCTCGACCAAGCTGCCCGCGGTGCTGACAGCCGTCGATTTATATACCTGCGCCCCCTGGCGCTGATTGTCGCGGATGATGACGGTAAGCGTGTTTTTGCTGACTTGGACCGGCACATTGACAACCGTGGGCGTGTAATAGATTCCGCCGCCCCAGCCCCTGAAGCCGCCGTAATATCCGCCCCAGCCCCAGGGCCCGAAGTTGTCGAAATAGGGATCATGAAAACGCTGGACCCATTCCTGCGACACTGTGGCGCCATATTCGAAATGCACGTCGAAACGCGGCTTTTGTTCGCCCTGGGCCTCGACCAGGCCGGTACGTCCGATCGCCGCCCGTATCATGTCTGAAAACGCCTGCACCTCGAGCGTGTCGCCCGATGGCGGAACAATACGGTAATGGGCCCCTTGGGAATCGGCCGGCCACTGCTGGAAAGTGGTAACGCGCGCCGACAGTGTAGAGGCGCACCCCGCCAAAACCATGAGTGCCGCGATGCCCAAGAGCATGCGCGACCATTCGCCAGCCAGTTTGATTGTGCGTTGCAACATAACCTTGCTCCCGAAAGGTGGAGATCGTCAGGGTTCAGACTCGCCGCGATGCAAAAGGTTGCAGTGCCGCAAGCGGTACCGCCCAGGGCACCCAACCACTACAATACATTGTATTCATGAACCTTCGGCCAACCGATTCCTCCATGCGCACAGACACCGCTCCCGCCATCTCACGCCACGATTACCAGCCCTACCCCTACCGCTTGCCGCGCGTGGCGTTGCAATTCGATCTCGACGCCGAATGTACGCGGGTGCATGCGCGTTTCGAAGTCGAACGCGACGGCGGCGGCTTGCCGCCCCTGGTACTGAATGGGCAAGAGTTGAGCCTGGTCTCCGTGTCCATCGACGGCACCCAGCTCGATGCCGGCAAATACCGGCTCGATGACGAAACGCTCACCCTCTTCCCGGAAGCCGCCCGATTCATCGTCGAAATAGCCAGCGAATGCCGGCCGGCCCAGAACTCGGCCCTGATGGGTCTTTACGTTTCAGGCGAAAGCCTCTTCACCCAATGCGAGGCCGAGGGCTTTCGGCGCATTACCTGGTTTCCCGACAGGCCCGACGTCATGTCGCGCTACACCGTCACCCTGCGCGGCGACAAAACCGCCTACCCGCTGCTGCTGTCCAACGGCAACCTGGTCGCCGGCAGCGAGCTCGAAAACGGCCGTCACGAGGCAGTCTGGGAAGATCCCCATCCCAAGCCCTGCTATCTGTTTGCGCTGGTGGCCGGCAGCTTCGACTGCCTCGAGCGCCGCATCCGCACGGGCGCCGGTCGCAACGCGCTGCTGCAGATATACAGCGACAAGGGCTCGCGCAACAAAACAGAATGGGCGCTCGACTGCCTGCACCGTTCGGTGCAATGGGATGAGCAGCGATTCGGCCTGCAGCTCGACCTCGATCGCTTCATGGTCGTCGCCGCGCGCGACTTCAACATGGGGGCCATGGAAAACAAGGGCCTGAACATCTTCAATTCGTCTTACGTGCTGGCCGAACCCGACACAGCGACCGACGCCAGCTACCATGGCATCGAAAGCGTCATCGGCCACGAATACTTCCACAACTGGACCGGCAACCGGGTTACCTGCCGCGACTGGTTCCAGCTGTCGCTCAAAGAAGGGCTCACCGTTTTCCGCGACCAGCAGTTTTCGGCCGACATGATGGCCCATGGGCTGTCCGAAGACGCCGCCCGCAGCGCCCGGGCAGTCAAGCGCATCGACGACGTCACCGCCCTTCGCGTGGCGCAGTTTCCCGAAGATGCGGGCCCCATGGCCCACCCCATCCGCCCCGAAAGCTACCAGGAAATCGCCAACTTCTACACCGCCACCGTGTATGAAAAAGGCGCCGAAGTCATACGCATGCAGCATACGCTGCTGGGCGAAGAGGACTTCCAGGCCGGAATACGCGAGTATTTCCGCCGCCACGACGGGCAGGCGGTTACCTGCGACGACTTCGTCGACGCCATGGACTCGGTCTATCGGGCCCGCCATCCCGGCAAGTCGCTCGATGTCTTCCGGCGCTGGTATTCGCAGGCCGGCACGCCGCGCGTGCATGTCACGCTGCAGCATGACGCCGACCAGGGCCTGTGCAGCATCACCCTGCGCCAGCATTGCCCGCCCGTGGGCATCGAGAAGCTGCAATCGCCGCCCCTCGAAAAGCCGCCCCTGCACATCCCTTTCGCCCTGGGCCTGCTCGACGCCCAGGGGCAGGCGCTGGCTTTGCGCCACGAAGGTCAAGAGCATGAAACCGTCGTCCTCGACCTGTGTGCCGAATCCCAGACCTGGACCTTTCCCGACATCGCCGAAAGGCCCGTGGCCTCGCTGCTGCGCGATTTCTCGGCGCCGGTCATAGTCGAGTACGACCGCGACGACGCCGAACTGGCCCTGCTGGCCCGCCACGACACCGATCCCTTTGCCCGCTGGGAGGCCGGCCAGGAGCTTGCCTCGCGCCAGCTGCTGGCCATGTCGCAGTCGGGCTCTGCAAAGCAGGAAGACGCCATACTCATCGAGACCTGGCGCGCCCTGCTCCACGACCCGGCCCTTAGCGACGCCTATCGCGCACGGGTGCTTACCCTGCCGGCCACCAAGGCGCTGCTTGAAAAAACCGACCCCATGGATCCCCTGGCCGTAGCCCAGGCCCGTGAAGACCTCAGGGCCCGCCTTGGCCAGGCCCTGGCCGATTCCTGGCTCGCCATCTACCAGGCCTGCGCCGCGGCCGAACCCCGCGAATATAGCCCCGACGCCGTATCGTCGGGCCGCCGCGCCCTCAAGAACCTCGCCCTGGCTTATCTTGCGGCGGGCCGGCATCCGCAGGCCGAAAGCCTGGCGCAGGCTCAATACGAGAGCGCCCGCAACATGACAGACCGCATGGGTGCCCTTTCGGCCTTGGTCGGCCAGGGCGACACGCCCGCCGCAACGCGGGCGCTGCGCCACTTCTACGAGCAATGGCAGCACGACCCCTTGGTGGTCGACCGCTGGTTTGCCCTGCAGGCCACGGCATGCGCCACCCGGACCGACACCGTCCGCGCCCTGATGCTGCACCCCGCCTTCACCCTGCGCAATCCGAACCGGGCCAGATCCCTGATCTTCCAGTTCTGCATGAACAACATGCTGGGCGTGCATCGGCCCGAGGGCTACGAATTCTGGGCCGAACAGGTTCTGGCCCTCGATGCGCTCAACCCCGAGATCGCAGCCCGCCTGGCCCGTGCCTTCGACAGCTGGGCCCGCTACGCACCCTCGAATCGCGACGCAGTACACAGTGCATTGCAGCGCATACAGCAACATGAACCGCTCTCGCGCAACGTCGCCGAGATCGTCTCCAAAGCCTTGAACATCTGACAGGAGTCCCTCTTGAACCGCAAGACGCTTACCCAATATCTGGTTGAACAGCAGCGTACCCACCAGACCGTGCCGGCCGAAGTCCGGCTTTTGATCGAAACGGTGGCACGCGCCTGCAAGGCGATCGGGCATGCCGTCAGCAAGGGGGCACTGGGCGGCGTGCTGGGCAGCCTCGACAGCGAGAACGTCCAGGGCGAAGTCCAGAAAAAGCTCGACGTATTGTCTAACGAGATCCTGCTCGAGGCCAATGAATGGGGCGGGCACCTGGCGGCCATGGCCTCTGAAGAAATGGAGACCCTGCACCGCATCCCCAACCGCTATCCCAAGGGCGAGTACCTGCTGCTGTTCGATCCCCTCGACGGCTCATCGAATATCGACGTCAATGTGTCGATAGGCACGATCTTCTCTGTCTTGCACGCCCCCCATGACGCCCCGGGGCGCGATATCGAAGAAAGCGACTTCCTGCAGCCGGGCAGCCAGCAGGTTGCCGCAGGATATGCCGTGTACGGCCCGCAAAGCATGCTGGTGCTAACCTTGGGCAACGGCGTGGCCGCCTTCACGCTCGACCGCGAAATGGGCAGTTGGCTGCTTACCGAAGAAAACCTCACCATCCCCGAAGATACTTCCGAATTCGCCATCAACATGTCCAACATGCGGCACTGGGAGCCCCCGGTCAAGCGCTATATCGACGACTGCCTGGCCGGCTCGACCGGGCCGCTGGGCAAAGACTACAACATGCGCTGGATCGCTTCCATGGTGGCCGACGTACACCGCATCATGACGCGCGGGGGCATCTTCATGTATCCGCGCGACGAACGCCCCTCGGGCAAGAAAGGCAAGCTGCGCCTGATGTACGAAGCCAACCCCATGGCCTTCATTGTGGAGCAGGCGGGCGGCGCGGCGCTGGACGGCGAAGCGCGCATCCTCGATGTAAAGCCCCAGGCCCTGCACCAGCGCATCGGCGTCGTCCTGGGCTCGAAAAACGAGGTCGAACGCGTACGGCGCTACCACCAGGAAGACTAGGGCCTGTTGACCCTGCCCCCGGCAGCGGCCTTCTTTTTTATTCGGGCAGCAACACCGTGGCGCCCGTGGTCTGGCGCGAAGCCAGGGCCTCGTGCGCCTTGCCCGCGTCGCGCAGGGCAAAACGCTGGCCGATCTCCATGCGGATTTTGCCCTTGCTCACAAGGTCGAACAGGTCTTTGGCGGCGGCGCCGAGCTTCTGCCGGGTAGGCGTGTAGTCGGTGATGGACGGCCGCGTAAGGTACAAAGAGCCCTTGGCCGCCAGTATGCCCAGGTTCACGCCTTCAACGGGCCCCGAGGCGTTGCCGAAGCTGACCATCAGGCCGCGCGGCTGCAGGCAGTCAAGCGAAGCCAGCCAGGTGCTCTTGCCCACGCCGTCATACACCACCGGAACCTTGCGGCCGTCGGTAAGCTCGAGCACTTTCTTGGCGATGTCGTCGCGTGAATAATCGATAACCTGCCAGGCGCCGTGGCGCTTGGCAAGCTCGGCCTTCTCAGGGCTCGAGGCCGTGCCTATCAGGCGCACGCCCAGGGCCCGGGCCCATTGGCAGGCGATCAGGCCGACCCCACCCGCGGCGGCATGGAACAGAATGGTTTCGCCGCCCTGCAGGCGATAGGTCTGGCGAAACAGGTACTGCACCGTCAGGCCCTTGAGCATCATGGCCGCGGCCGACTCAAAATCGACACTGCGCGGCAGCTTCACCACCTGCCAGGCCGGCATGGTGCGCGCCCCTGCATAGGCACCCAAGGGGCTTTGCGCATAAGCCACGCGGTCGCCCGCTTTCAGGTGGGTAACGCCGGAGCCCACCGCCGCCACGCGGCCGGCCGCCTCGAAACCCAGCCCATGCGGCAACGGATGCTTGTACAAACCGGTGCGAAAGTAGATATCGATGAAGTTGAGGCCGATCGCCTTCTGCTCGATGACGACTTCGCCCTCGGCGGGATCGGGCGCGTTCTGGCTGACCATTTCCATGACCTCGGGCCCGCCATGGCGTGTGATGCGTATTGCTTCGGTCTGCATGTAAAGAGCTCCGGATGAAAAAGTGCGAATCAACGGCGGGAAACCAGCGACCCCAGCACACCGCGTATCAACTTGTTGGCCGCCTGGCGCATCATGCTCTTGGCCACCGACTGCACGGCCCCTTCGCGCCGGCCGCCCCGCGGCCCGGTCGACCCGAACAGGAAATCATTGACGGCGCCCAGCATGCCGTCGTCGGCATTTTGCTGTGAACGCGAAGGCTGGCCCGGGCGCCCCGCCCCGTCTTCAGCCTTTTGCGCGGCAGCCGATTCGGCGCGCTTTTGCAGCAGTTCGTAGGCCGACTCGCGATCGATGGGCTTGTCGTACTTGCCGCCCAGCAGAGAGGCCTGCCGCAGCGCCTGCCTTTCGGCGTCGGTGGCGGGACCGATGCGGCTGCCCGGGGCCGCCATCCAGGCGCGCTGGGTCACGCCCGGCCGGCCTTTCTCGTCGAGCATCGAAATCAGCGCCTCGCCCACGCCCAGCTCGGTAATGGCCGCCGTGATGTCCAAGGCCGGATTGGGGCGCATGGTCTCGGCCGCCACCCTCACGGCCTTCTGGTCGCGCGGCGTGAAGGCGCGCAAGGCATGCTGCACGCGGTTGCCCAGTTGGCCCAGCACGGTGTCGGGTATGTCGGCGGGATTCTGCGTGACGAAATACACGCCGACACCCTTGGACCTGACCAGCCGCACGACCTGCTCGACCTTTTCGAGCAGGGCCTTGGGCGCGTCGGAAAAGATCAGGTGTGCCTCGTCGAAGAAGAACACCAGCTTGGGGCGGTCGAGATCGCCGACCTCGGGCAGGGTTTCGTAGATGTCGGCCAGCATCCAGAGCAGGAATACGGCATACAAGCGGGGTGCCTGCATCAGTTTGTCGGCGGCCAGGATATTGACCATGCCCTGGCCGCCGGCGTCGACCCGCAGCATGTCGTGAACGTCGAACATGGGCTCGCCGAAGAAAAGATCGGCGCCCTGGGTCTCGAGGCGCAGCAGGCTGCGCTGTATGGCGCCCACCGAGGCGGCCGATACGTTTCCGTAGCGCGGCCGCAGTTCGGCGGCCCGTTCGGCCACGCTCTGCAGCATGGCGCGCAAATCCTTCATGTCGAGTATGAGCATGCCCTCGTCGTCGGCCACGCTGAACACTACATTCAACACCCCTTCCTGGGTGTCGTTGAGCTCGAGCATGCTCGCCAGCAGCAAGGGGCCCATGTCGGACACCGTGGCGCGCACCGGATGGCCCTGCTCGCCGAATACGTCCCAGAAAGTAACAGGGCAGGCGCCCCAGCGCGGCTCGGGCAGACCCAGTTTATCCAGGCGTTCTTGCAGCTTGGGGCTGTTCTGCGCGGCTTGCGAAATGCCGCTGAGGTCGCCCTTGACGTCGGCCATGAACACCGGCGTGCCCAGCCGCGAGAAAGCCTCGGCCAGCACCTGAAGGGTGACGGTCTTGCCGGTTCCGGTCGCGCCGGTAATGCAGCCATGGCGGTTGGCCAGCCTGGGCAGCATCACGACGGGCGCATCGGCGCTTTTTGCAACAATGATCGGTTCAGCCATTTTTCACCTTATCGATTTGCTGTAGACGGCAGCCGTAGTGTAATTCCGGCACCATAACGATGCACGCGTTAAAATCCCCTTTTATCTTTGCATTCATATTGAGTCATTATCTATGGCCGGTCACAGTAAATGGGCGAACATCCAGCATCGCAAGGGTCGCCAAGACGCCAAACGGGGCAAGCTCTGGACAAAAATCATTCGTGAAATCACGGTTGCCGCCCGCGCGGCCGGCCCCGACCCCGACAGCAATCCGCGCCTGCGCATGGCATGGGACAAGGCCACGGCCGCCAATATGCCCAAAGACAACATCCAGCGCGCCATTACGCGCGGCGCCGGCGGCGCCGACGGCGACAGCTACGAAGAAATCCGCTACGAAGGCTACGGCGTCGGCGGCGCGGCCGTCATCGTCGACTGCATGACCGACAATCGCATGCGCACGGTGGCCGAAGTGCGCCACGCCTTCTCCAAGCACGGGGGAAACCTGGGCCAGGAAGGCTCGGTGGCCTTCATGTTCAACCACTGCGGGCAATTCATCTTCGCACCCGGCACCTCTGAAGAACAGGTCATGGAAATCGGGCTCGAGGCCGGCGCCGAAGACATCCAGACCGACGACGAAGGCGTGATCGAGGTCATCTGCCCGCCGTCCGAATACGCAGCCGTCAAGGCCGCCTTCGCGGCCGCCGGGCTGGTGCCCGAAGTACAGGCCGTCACCATGAAGGCCCTGAACGAAGCCGAGCTTGCCGGCGACGATGCCGAGAAAATGCAGAAAATGCTCGACATGCTCGAAGGCCTGGACGACGTACAAGAGGTATACACCACGGCAGTCTTCGACGAGTCGGCCTGAACCCACGCCGGCAGGCGCAAGGCGATTGGGCGCGGCAATGCCATGCTGGAAAACCATATATTCCTTCACAGGATTTTCGCGTTACGCTTTCTGATAAACCGTTTGCAACCGTACGCGTCGCACATGGCGCGGCGCGCAGCGTCTTTTTGAGCTTCCATCACACATGAAACTTCTCGTCATAGGCGGCGGCGGCCGCGAACATGCGCTGGCCTGGCGCCTGGCCCAATCGCCTCGCGTCCAAAAAGTGTTCGTCGCACCCGGCAATGGCGGCACGGCGCTGTCCGACCGCCTCGAAAACCTCGCCCTCAGCGCTGCCGACGACCTTATCGACCTCGCGCGCCGCGAGGGCATCGCCTTTACCGTGGTGGGGCCCGAGGCTCCGCTGGCCGCCGGCGTGGTCGATGCCTTCCTGGCGGCGGGGCTCAAGATATTCGGCCCTGTCAAGGCCGCCGCCCAGCTTGAAAGCTCCAAGGACTACGCCAAAGCCTTCATGGTGCGGCACAACATCCCCACGGCGGCCTACCGCACGTTCACCGATGCCGACGAGGCCAGGCAATACGTTCGCGAACAGGGCGCGCCCATCGTCATCAAGGCCGACGGCCTGGCCGCCGGCAAGGGCGTAGTGGTGGCCGCCAGCGTCGACGAAGCCATCGCCGCCATCGACAACATGCTGTGCGACGCCAGCCTGGGGGCCGCCGGCGCCCGCGTGGTCATCGAAGAATGCCTGCAGGGCGAAGAAGCCAGCTTCATCGTCATGTGCGATCGTCGCCAGGTGCTGGTGCTGGCAAGCAGCCAGGACCACAAGCGGCTGCTCGACGGCGACCAGGGCCCCAACACGGGGGGCATGGGCGCCTATTCGCCGGCGCCCATCATCACGCCCGCGCTGCACAATCGCATTATGCGCGAGGTCATCCACCCCACCCTGCAGGGCATGGCCAAAGATGGCCATCCCTACACGGGCTTTCTCTATGCGGGCCTGATGATAGGCGAAGGCCCCGACGCCACCCGGCCCCTGAAGGTGCTCGAGTTCAATTGCCGCATGGGCGACCCCGAAACCCAGCCCATCATGATGCGCGCCAAGGGCGACCTGGCAACCGTCTTCGAGCACGCCGTCAACGGCACCCTCGAAAAGGCCGAACTCGACTGGGACCGTCGCACCGCGCTGGGCGTGGTCATGGCCTCGGCGGGCTACCCCCAGTCGCCCCGCAGCGGCGACGCCATCACCTCGATTCCCGCCGACACCGGCGAATGCACGGTATTCCACGCCGGCACGTCGCTTGACGACGGCACGCTCAGAACCTCGGGCGGCCGCGTGCTGTGCGTCACCGCGCTGGGCGATTCCGTAAAGCGCGCACAAGACACCGCCTACGGGGTCGTGCAGCAAATCCGCTTCGAAGGCGCTCAATACCGCCGCGACATAGGCTGGCGCGCCCTGCCCGGCAACGACTCCTGACCGACACCGAACACAAGGAAGAAACCATGTCCGTGCCGATCTCCCTGGCCTACGACTACTTCACCAGCCTGCAGGCCAACATCGTGCGCGCCCTCGAAGAAGCCGACGGCTTGCCGTTCCGCTCCGACAGCTGGACGCGCGAAGAAGGCGGCGGCGGACTGTCCCGCCTGCTCGAGGGCGGTGCGCTGTTTGAACGGGCGGGGGTGCTGTTCAGTCATGTGCGGGGACGCGCACTGCCCCCGTCGGCCAGCGCCCACCGGCCCGACCTGGCCGGACGCCACTGGGAAGCCATGGGGGTATCCATGGTGCTGCATCCGCGCAACCCCTATGTGCCCACCACTCACATGAACGTCCGGCTGTTCGTCGCGCGGGCCCCTGAAGACGGAAACGGCGACGACGTATTCTGGTTCGGCGGCGGGCTCGACCTGACCCCCTACTATCCCTTCGAAGAAGACGTGCGCCATTTCCACCGCATCTGCCACGATGCCGTGGCCCCCTTCGGCGACGATAAATACCCCGCATACAAAAAGTGGTGCGACCAGTATTTTTTCCTGAAGCACCGCAATGAAACCCGGGGCGTGGGCGGCCTGTTCTTCGACGACCTCAATCAAGAAGGCTTCGACGACTGCTTCGACCTGACCCGCTCGGTCGGCGATTGCTTCCTGCCCGCCTACATGCCCCTTGTCGAGAAACGCCGCGGCACACCCTACGGCGAACGCGAGCGCGACTTTCAGGCTTATCGCCGCGGCCGCTACGTAGAGTTCAACCTGGTCTTCGACCGCGGCACACTGTTCGGGCTGCAGTCGGGCGGCCGCACCGAGTCCATCCTGCTGTCCATGCCGCCGCTGGCCTCGTGGCGCTACGATTGGCGTCCCGAGGCGGGCACGCCCGAAGCCGAGTTGTACGACTACCTGCGTCCCCGCGAATGGCTGTGAGCCGCATCGGCCTGCTGGGAGGCAGTTTCGACCCCGTGCATCTGGCCCACGTGGCGCTGGCGCAGGCCGCCCTGGACGAACTCTCGCTCGACCAGGTGCAACTGCTGCCCGCCAGCGACCCCTGGCAGCGCGGCCCGCTTGCGGCCACATCCAGCCAGCGCCTGGCCATGCTGCGGCTGGCCATTGGCCAGTCGCCCATGCTTGGCGTCAATTCCATCGAAATCGAGCGCGGCGGCAAGACCTATACCATCGACACCTTGCGCCAGCTTCCAGCCGGCCCCGAATATGTTTGGATACTGGGCGCCGACCAGCTGGCCAATTTCTGTACCTGGCGCCAATGGCGCGACATCGCCTCGCTGGTGCGCATCGCCGTGGCCCGCCGTCCCGGGGCCGACGCCAGCGCGCCGCCCGACCTGCAGGCACTGCTCGATGAGCAGCAGCGGCCCTTGCTTCAGATACCCTTTGCGCCCATGCCGATTTCGGCCTCTGAAATCCGCAAGCGCCTGGCCGAGGGCTCATCGGTCGAAGGCCTGCTCCATCCCGCCGTCATCCTGTACATCGAACGTCATGGGCTGTATCGCTCTGCCGCTTCCTAAATCGCCGCCCCTCACGTTATAGTCAACTTATGGATATTCAGAAACTGCAACGACTGGTCATAGACGCCCTCGAAGACGTCAAAGCTCAGGACATCAAGGTGTTCAACACCAGCCACATCACCAGCCTGTTCGACCGCGTCGTCATTGCCAGCGGAGCCTCCAACCGGCAAACCCGCGCATTGGCTGAAAGCGTAGCCGACGCCGCCCGGCGCAACAAGGTCACCATCGTGGCCTACGAAGGCCAGGACACCGGCGAATGGGTGCTGCTCGACCTGGGCGACATCGTCGTGCACTGCATGCAGCCCAACATCAGGCTGTACTACAACCTCGAAGAGGTCTGGGGCGACAAGCCCGTCCGCGTCAAGCTGCTGCCTCAATCGACCCAGCCCGTCATGCCGCACTCATTCGACCTCGACGACTGACCCACCCCAACGGCAAGCCACCATGAAACTGTTCGTCATCGCCGTCGGCCATCGCATGCCCGGCTGGGTCGAACAGGCCTGGCAAGACTACGCCCGCCGCCTTCCCCCCGACTGCGCGCTCGAACTGCGTGAGATCAAGCCCGAGCCCCGAAGCGGCGGCAAGACCCCCGCACAGATGATGCAGGCCGAGGCGCGGCGCATCGAGGCCGCCATCCCGGCCAACGCCTTGCGCATCGCCCTGGACGAACGAGGACGAGACCTGACCACCCGCAAGCTTTCGAGCGAACTCGAGCACTGGCGCGGAATGGGACGGGACGTGGCCTTGCTGGTAGGCGGCCCGGACGGCCTGGATGCGCAATTGAAAGACAGTTGCGACAGCCTGCTGCGGCTGTCGTCGCTAACCCTGCCCCACCCCATGGTCCGGGTCGTATTGGCCGAACAGATCTACCGCGCCTGGGCTATCATGGTCAACCATCCCTACCATCGCGCCTGAAGGCGCGCCCGACCGGAGGCTTTCGGCATGGCCCAACGCCGCACCAAGATCGTCGCCACGCTGGGGCCGGCAAGCTCCAGCGACGCAGTCATTGAACAACTGATACTGGCGGGCATGGATGTCGCGCGCCTGAATTTTTCGCACGGCACGGCGCACGATCACCGCGAACGCGTGCGCCAGTTGCGGGCCCTGGCGCAAAAGCACGGCCGCTACATCGCCATCATGGGCGACCTGCAGGGGCCCAAGATACGCATAGCGCGCTTCTGCAACAAGGCCATTACCCTCAAAGCGGGCGAGCCCTTCACCTTGAGCAATGCGCATCCGCCGCAGCAGGGCGACGAACGCATCGTGGGCATCGACTACCCCAGTCTGGTGCACGACTGCGCACCGGGCGACGAACTGCTGCTCGATGACGGCAAGGTCATATTGCGGGTCCAGAGCGTGGACGCGCAGGCTGTCCATACCGTGGTCGAACAGGGCGGCCCGCTCTCGGACAATAAGGGCATCAACCGGCGCGGCGGGGGCATCTCCGCCGACAGCCTCACCGATAAAGACCATGCCGACATCACGACCATGGCCGAGATCGGCGTGGACTACGTGGCGGTGTCCTTTCCCCGCTACGGCCGCGACATCCACCAGGCCCGCAAGCTGGTGCGCGAAGCGGGCAGCCAGGCCTGGATCATTGCCAAGATCGAACGGGCCGAGGCGGTGGCGGACGACGAGGCCCTGGACGATCTCATCCACGCCAGCGACGGCGTCATGGTCGCGCGCGGAGACCTGGGCGTCGAGGTCGGCGATGCCCGCCTGGCGGGCATCCAGAAGCGCATCATCCTGCACGCCCGCACCCACAACAAGCTGGTCATCACCGCGACCCAGATGATGGAATCCATGGTGCACAGCCCCGTGCCCACCCGGGCAGAAGTCTCGGACGTGGCCAATGCCGTGCTCGACTACACAGACGCGGTCATGCTGTCGGCCGAGAGCGCTTCAGGGCAGTACCCTGTCGAAGCCGTGGCCGCCATGGCCCGAATCTGCGTGGGGGCCGAACAAGAGCCCGGCACCACGCGTTCCCAGCACCGCGTGGGCGAGGTGTTCGGCCGCTGCGACGAAACCATCGCCCTGTCGGCCATGTACGCCGCCAACCATTTCCCGGGCGTAAAAGCCATTATCAGCCTGACCGAAAGCGGCCACACCCCGCTCATCATGTCGCGCATCCGCTCGGGGGTGCCTATTTATTGCTACACCCGCCACGCGGCCACCCAGCGGCGTGTGGCCCTGTTCCGCGGCGTGTATGCCATGCCCTTCGACCCGGCCGCCATGCCAGCGGCCCAATTGGGCAATCTTGCATTGGCCGCCCTGAAGGACAAAAAACTGATACAACCGGGCGACTGGGCGATACTCACCCGCGGGCGCGTCCTCGACAGCGACATCGGAACCGACAGCATGACGTTGATCCAGCTGGATTGAAGATGCACCCAGAGCGGGAGAATCCGCCCGAAGATGACGCCCACCTACAGACACTGCCTCCCAGCCGATCCAAGGACATCCTGATGATCTATCTGGCTTCCGCCAGTCCCCGCCGGCATGAACTGCTGTGCCAGGCCGCCATCGCCCACACCGTTCTGCATGTGCCCTCGCCGCCTGGCGAGGACGAACCCCGGCTTCGCGGAGAAAGCCCCGATGCCTATGTGCAGCGAACCGCGCACGAGAAAGCCTTGCGCGCCCTCCATTGGCTGGGAATGAATGTAGACGGCGCACAGCCCGAATGGCCCCGCTCGGCCCAGCCTGTCCCCGTGCATCCTGTGCTAGCGGCGGACACCACCGTGATACTCGGCGACGACGTGCTGGGTAAACCCAGCGACGCGGAGGAGGCCGCCGGAATGTTGCGGCGCCTGTCTGGCACATTGCACGAAGTGCATACGGCCATCGTGCTGGCACTGCCAGGGTCTGACGTCCACGCAAGAGCTGCCGCCGGCCCGGCAAAGCCTGCGTGGCGCCAGCCCCAAAGCAATCAATTCATGTGCGACGTATCGCGCACCCAGGTCAGGTTCAAGATGCTTGATGAGGAAGAAATTGCAGCCTACTGCGCGTCGTGCGAACCCATGGGCAAGGCCGGCGCCTACGGGATCCAAGGGCGCGCTGCCAGGTTCGTAGAGCACATCAGCGGCAGCTACACCGGCGTGGTGGGCCTGCCCCTGTACGAAACCGCGCGCCTGCTGAAGCAAGGCGGCGTCGCCATATAAGCGTCGATCAGAACGTAATTTCGACCGACGTCACACTGCGCTGAGCCGGGCCATGAAAGACCGCCTCGATATTGTTGCCATCCGGGTCGAGCACGAAAGCACCGTAGTAATCAGGGTGATAAGGCCTGTATCCCGGAGCGCCGTTATCGGTGCCGCCATTTTCGAGGGCCGCGCGATAGAACGCCTCGACCATTGCCTTGTCGCGAGCCTGAAAAGCCAAGTGCTGGCGGCCGGTAAGCTTGCCCGCCGCAGCCTCGCTATCGACGGCGCTGATGACGAGTTCGTCGGCCCAGAAGAAATCGTCGTATTCCCCCGCTATGGGTACGCCCAACACCTCGAGCACGGCGGTATAAAACCTTTTGCTGGCGGGTAGGCTGCGAACCACCAACTGGATGTGGTCGAGCAGCCGTCCTCGATGCAGCGATTGTGTTTCCATGATGTTGCCCCTTGTCGTGTGGTCTGGCGCATTCGAAGCAAAGAGTGGCTCGACGCATGCTCCAGGCACGATCGTACCACTGCCGCCGGCCACCGGAGGCAAGTCATTCATTCAATACATTGCGCCCGGCCACTGGATCACCGACGAGCGGATCGCCGGGATGGATTCCACTTTCTGGATGAAAGCCTCGACGGCCGGCTTCGCGCCGCCGGTCCAGAACGATTCGACGGCCATATTCTTCATACGCAGCAATTCCAGCCCCCAATACAAATCGGCCATGGTCATCGTGTCGCCCACCACCCAGCCGCTGCCTGAACTGAGCATCTGTTCCAGATGGCTGCACCCGGCTTCGGCTTTGTCGTAGGCCGTCCGCATGGCCTCGGGGGTGAACAACTGCTGGGCCGCCTGCAGCTCTTTGGAACGTTTGGCGGAATATCCTCTGACAAGATCCGCATCATCGGCAAACTCATTCAGGTAGTGATCGCAGCGCTCGACCTTGCTCATGGCAAAGCCGACGCCGTTGCTCTTGCGGCGCGATTCGGGCCTGTGATCCTCGCCAGGCGGTTTTCCAGCCAGCATCTGGTAATTAGGCATGTTGTCGACAAACTCCACTTCGGCATCGATGGCGTCTTGCAGGCTCTGCGGACGCAAAGTGGTCTCGCCTGCCGCGATACCATCGACATAGACGCAAATGCGTTTCGAGTCGACCAGCACACGCCCGGTCTCCCAATCGATCAGTGTCGGCACCACCGCTGGATCGCATCCGCCTTGCGATGCCGAAGTGCTTCCCGTGTGGCCGGCCACCAGGCCGCCGCCAAGTTCGGCGCAACCAATCAGGCGCAGCCTGATATTGGCCGGCAGATAGGTCTGACCTTCGAAGATATTCAACACGCACGAACGGTATGGAATGCCGTGATGAGCCAGAACGGCGCGCACTTTCTGCGAGCAAATGGAATTGGCCGCGTGAAATAGTTCGAACCGAGGCTCTTTCGAGCCGCTCTCGCCCACGACCTCACCGCCTCCCAGTGCGCCTCGCAACTCCGTGGCAATCTGCTCCATGCTTTGAGACATACGAAACCTCCTTTTCTTATCCGCAAAAAATATAGCACCCGGACAAGGAATGCATCAGATGCGGAATCTCGGCAAGCGATACCAAAAAGTAATCGGAGTTTTCCGGCTCGACGCCGGTATGGGGAAGAGTCATGTCCGCAGTCGTGCGCGCCGAGAAGCGGCCGCCGAGGGTCGCGGTGGTGGGAGGCGCGAAGAGGGATTGCAGCCGTTGGGGGCTTGTGACAGGCGCTTGTGGCTGTTCACAAAGAGCAAAGCCCCCGCATCGGTTGAGATGCGGGGGCTTTGGGGTGTAAGAGCCTGACGATGACCTACTTTCACAGGCGAATGCCAACTATCATCGGCGCAAAGGCGTTTCACGGTCCTGTTCG
>NZ_QEKO01000005.1 GCF_003096595.1 Pusillimonas noertemannii
TTGGCGGTCGAGCCAGGCGCCGCAGAACGGAGGGCGAAGGCCCGGAGGATGCGGACAGGCGGGCCCGAAGGGCCGACCGGCTCCGCCCGGAACAGCCATACCCCGCAGCGCAGGAACGGGTTTAGAACAAACACCACCGCAGCCCATGCATAAGCGCAGGACCGGCTCGAGAACCAACGCCCTTACAAGCCGTCGCAGCCAAATACCCAACGCAGGAACGGTGCAAGAACAAACGCCCCGCAATCAAGGGGCGATGCAGACAAAAAAGACGTTAGCGCATGGTCACGAATTCTTCGGCAGCGGTGGGATGTATGGCCACGGTGTCGTCGAAGTCTTTCTTGGTGGCGCCCATTTTCAAGGCCACTGCAAAGCCCTGCAGCATTTCGTCCATGCCGAAGCCGATGCCGTGTATGCCTACGATCTTCTCGTCGGGCCCCACGCAGACCAGCTTCATGCGCGCCGGCTGGCGGTGCTGGGTAACCGCCGTGTACATCGCCGTGAACGAAGAGCGATACACCTTTACCGCCTCATCGCCGAACTTGGCCCGCGCCTCGGGCTCGCTCAGGCCCACCGTGCCGATGGGCGGGTGGCTGAACACCACCGTGGGAACATTGCTGTAGTCCAGGTGCTCGTCGGGCTTGTTGTTGAACAGCCGTTCCGACAAGCGGCGCCCGGCGGCCACCGCCACCGGGGTGAGTTCGATCTGGCCCGTGATGTCGCCCACGGCGTAGATGCCGGGCACATTGGTGTTCTGGTATTTGTCGACCTCGATGTAGCCGCCGGGGTTCAAGCGCACTCCCGCGGCCTCGAGGTTGAGGTGGGCCGTATAAGGCTCGCGGCCGACGGCCCAGACGAGACAGTCGACGGTGTGGCTTTCGCCGTTTTCCAGCTGCAGGGTCAGGCTGCCGTCGGCGTTCTTTAACACCGACTTGGGTACGGAGTGGGTGTGCAGCGCGGGGCCTTCGGCCTGCATCACTTCGACCAGGGTTTCGCTGAGCAGCGGGTCGAAATTCCGCAAGGGCGCATGCTGCCGCACGAAGAGGTGGGTTTCCGAACCCAGGGCATTCATCACGCCGGCCAGTTCCACGGCGATGTAGCCGGCCCCCGCTACGGCGGTGCGCGCGGGCAGCGCGGGCAGGGCGAAGAAGCCGTCGGAGTCGATGCCGTGCTCGGCGCCGGGAATGTCGGGGCGCACGGGGCGCCCGCCCGTGGCGATCAGGATATGGTCGGCCGTGTAGCGCTTGCCGTCGACTTCGATGGTGTGGGCATCGACGAAGCGGGCCCAGCCCCGGATCACGTCCACCTGGTTCTTGTCCAGCACGGTGTCGTACGAGGCGTGGATGCGGTCAATATAGGCGCTGCGGTTCTTGACCAGGGTGTCCCAGTCGAAGCGGTTCAGCGTGGCGTCGAAGCCGTAGTCGGGCCCGTAGTGATGAATGGCCTCGGCGACCTGCGCCGCGTGCCACATGACCTTCTTGGGCACGCAGCCCACATTGACGCAGGTGCCGCCGAGCTCTTTGGCTTCGATCAGCGCGCATTTCTTTCCGTGCATGGCGGCGCGGTTGGCGGACGCGATGCCGCCGCTGCCGCCGCCGATGGCGATGTAGTCGTAGTGTTGGATCACGTCTTGCCCGTCGTTGCGTTACTGGAGTCAGATACTGGCCGATTGTAATGCCTTGCACAATCCCTGCGGACTTCGCCCGCGAGTAAGTGCCCCGCGCGGCGCGGCGGCATCATTCGCCGATGACGGTGTTCCAGAGCAAGCGCACGCAGGCGCGTTCAGAGGCCAGCAGACTGGGCGATACCCGGGCCTTCTCGGCGCCTTGCAGGCGCAGCGCATGCTGCATGCGGCGAAACACCCGATACGCATCGGAAACCTCGGTGGCCAGTTGCTGGGGTATCAGGCCATGCTCGCCGGCCAGCTTCAGAAGCGTGATGTTGCCCAGATTGTCGACCAGGACGGGATACTGGCGGGAATGCGCCAGCACCAGGTACTGGGTCACGAACTCGACGTCCACCATGCCGCCGCGATCGTGCTTGAGATCGAAGTCCAGCGAATGGTTCGGATGGCCCGCGCTGATTTTCTCGCGCATGGCGCGCACGTCCTGCTTGAGCTTCTGGGAGTCGCGCGGGGCGAGCAGGATTTCGCGGCGCACGGCCTCGAAGCGCTCGCCCACCTTGCGGTCGCCGGCGGCAAAGCGGGCGCGGGTGATGGCCTGGTGCTCCCAGGGCCAGGCGTGGCCGAGCTGGTATTGCGAGAACGCCTCGAGCGACACGGCCAGCACGCCGGCATCGCCGTCCGGCCGCAGACGCAGGTCGATGTCGTAGAGCCGCCCGGACGAGGTCATGGTGGACAGCCACGAGGCCATGCGGCGCCCCAGCTTGGCGTAGAGCTCGGCGGCGTCTTCACGGGGGTCGTCATACAGGAAGACCAGGTCGAGGTCAGAGGCATAGCCCAACTCTTTGCCGCCCAGCTTGCCAT
Organism: Pusillimonas noertemannii; assembly: GCF_003096595.1. Lineage (GTDB taxonomy): Bacteria > Pseudomonadota > Gammaproteobacteria > Burkholderiales > Burkholderiaceae_B > Pusillimonas > Pusillimonas noertemannii. The sequence continues at coordinate 2,483 of NZ_QEKO01000005.1, forward strand.
AGGCGATGATGGCGAAGCGGGGCGGGGGCAGGGTGCCGCCGGCTGGGGTGCCCCGTGGCTGGATCAGGGGCCAGACGCGATGCAGGGTTTCTTCAAGAAGCATGTCGGCCAGCCCCGAAAGCTGGTCGGCCAGTTGTTCGACGGTAAGCACGCCGGCCAGGTCCTGGGCCAGCAGCTGAAAGCTGAGCTGGCGCTGCAGGTCGCGCATCAGGTTCATCTGCTGCTCGACGTCCGGCTTGCCGTCGGGCAACACCGATGCGTCCAGCTCGTCGTGCAGGTTCCTGGCGTGGGCGGCCAGGTCAAGGGGCGACATCAGCGAGTGCCATTCGATCAGGCTGTCGAGCAGCAGGGGATACTGGCACAGGTATTGAGAGGCCCAGGGGCTGGCGCCGACGATGCGCGAGACGCGCGCCAGGATCTCGGGGTATTCGGCCAGCAATGCCAAGTAGGCGCTGCGCTGCGCAATGTGCTCGATCAGGTCGAGCAGGCGCACGGCGGTCTGCTCGGGTTCGGGCGTTTTGGCGGCGGCATCGACCAGGGCCGGAAGCAGGGCGTCCAGGCGCTTGCGGCTGTTGGCGGGCAGGCTGCGTATGCGATGCGTATCGAGCAGGGTTTCGATGCGCTGGTTCAGCGAGTTGGCATGTTCGCCCAACTGCCCGTCCACGTAGTCGCTCAGGCTGCAGCCGGGCGCCGGGGCCGGAGAGGCTTCATCCTCATCGTCGGCCTCGCCCATGCCGGCCAGGCGGAAAGCGTTGCGGAAGGTCTGGTTGACGAAGAGCCGGTGCGCGGCCAGCGTTTCCTCGAACTCGGCCGGCGCCATGCCCATGGCGTGGGCCAGCTGTTCACGCAGGGCCGGGTCGAAGGGCAGCAGATGGGTCTGCTCGTCTTCGCGGTATTGCAGCACGTGTTCGGTGCGCCGCAGGAAGCAGTAGGCGGCCTGCAACTGGTCGGCGATGGCTTCGGGCATCACGCCGGCGGTTTTCTGGCGATGCAGGGCGGCCAGCAGGCCGCGCTTCTGCAGCGAGGGCATGCGGCCGCCGCGTATCAATTGGTTCAGTTGCACGATGAATTCGATCTCGCGGATGCCGCCGTCGCCCAGCTTGATGTTGTGGGTGGCGTCCACGCCCGTGCGCGCCTGGGCGCGCCGCTGCCAGTCCTCGCGTATGCGCTCGCGCAGCTGGCGCAGCGCGGCCAGCGCGTCGAAATCGAAATACTTGCGATATACAAAGGGCACGCGCAGCGACTCGAGCTGCGCTATCTGCGGCCGGCGGTCGCTGCCTTCGAAGGCGCAGGCCGCGATGGGGCGGCCCTTCAGCCAGGCATAGCGCTCCCATTCGCGGCCCTGGGCCACCAGATAATGCTCCAGGGCGTCCAGGCTCCAGGCCAGGGGGCCCGAATCGCCGTCGGGCCGCAGGCGCAGGTCGGTGCGAAACACCTGGCCGTCCGCGTCGGGCTCGGACAGCACCGGCATCATGCGCTGGACGAGCCGGCCATAGAATTCGTGATGGCTGATCTTGCGCCGGCCCGTCGTTTCGCCTTCTTCCCCGTACAGCATGACCAGGTCGATGTCGGACGACACGTTCAGTTCCTTTCCGCCCAGCTTGCCCATGCCGATGATCAACATCTCTTGGGGCTGGCCCGTGCCGGGGTCCAGCGGCGCGCCATGGGTGCCGGCCAGGTCGGCGGCCACGCTTTGGTAAGCCTGGACAATGGCCCGGTCTGCCAGGTGGCTGGTGGCTTCGACCACCTCGGCCAGCGGCGCCTGGCCGTTGATGTCGCGCACCATCAGGGCGTAGAACACGCGCTGGCGCAATTGGCGCAGCACCCGGCGCGCTTCGGCGACGGGCATGGCGGGGCCGGGCGGGGTGCCGCTGCGCAGCTCGTCGAACCAGGCCTGGATGGCCGCCGCGTCCACCGCTTGCAGGCTGGCTTGTTCCAGCCAGGTGGTGAAGGCTGGGTTCGAACCGGTCTTGCGGCGCAGGGCACCGGACCATTCCAGGGCTTTGGACAGCTGGGAGCTTGCAGTCATGAGGGAGGGCTTGTCGCGACGATAGTCGGATTTTCAGGTATAAGGTCTGAAAAGATACTGCATATTCCCCCGTACTGGCTACTCAACCCGTGTTTCGAACTTCCGCATTGCTTCGCGTACTGGGCCGAACGGCGCTGGTCCTGTACCTGTCGGTCGCGGCGCTGTTTCTCGTCGTCCGGCACGGGGTTCTGCCCAACATCGATCACTGGCGGCCCGACATCCAGGCCGCGCTTTCCTCGGCGCTCGACACGCGCATCGAACTGGGACATATAGAAGCCGGCTGGGCCGGGCTGCATCCGCGCCTGCGGCTCGACGACGTGGCCGTCTTCGACGAGCGGGGCAGCCAGGTGCTCAAGCTTCCCACCATTCGCGCCGTGCTCAGCTGGCAGGGCCTGTTCTCGGGGGTACCGAGCTTTTCCTACATCGAGGCGTCGGGGCTGGACATCGAGGCCCGGCGCGACGCCCAGGGACGCATCTGGGCGCTGGGCAAGGAAGTCGGCCGGGACGACGTCGATGAATCGCCCGAACTCAGCCTGGACCATCCGCTGGTGCAATGGCTGGCCCGGCAGCCGCGCGTGGCCTTGCGCGGCGCGGCCATCACATGGCGCGATGAAACACGAAGCGCCGCGCCGCTTCGGCTTACCGCCGTCACCCTGGGCCTGGCCTCGGAGCCCGGCAAGCACACCCTGCTGCTCAGCGCCACGCCTTCCGGGGCGCTGGGCGAGGGTTTCGAGATGCGCGCCCGCTTCGATCACGCCGACGCCGGCCTGGCCGCGGACGACCCCATGGCCTGGGCGGGCATGTTCTATGTACGGATAGAGGGCATGTCGCCCGCGCAGTGGCGGCCCTGGCTGGACGTGCCCGGCCATATGGAGTCGGGCAGGGTTTCGGCGCAGTGGTGGCTGGGCTTCGCAAGATCACGGCCCGAGCGCGTGGCGGCCCAGGTCAATATACGGGACGGCCATTGGCGGCTGGGTGAGCAGAGCACCGTGCGCGCCAGTACGGCCGAGCTGTTCCTGGACGGCTCCTGGCCGGGCTATATCGGCGCGCTCGAGGCATTCGAGGCGCTGGCGGCGCCCGAGCCGGCGCCTTCCGATGCAACACAATCGGAGGGTGCCGGGCATGACCGTGCCGCCGGCCCGGAAGGAGCCGGCCACCCGGCAGGCGAAGACGGTGCACCGGTGAATTTCTGGTTCGACGCCAAGGGCATGGTGCTGAACACGCCCGAAATCTTCGACCACGAGCTTGCCTTCGACCACATCGAGACGCGGGGCGGCTTGCTGCGCGACGCGGGCCAAGGACTGGCGGTGCGTTTCGACAATGCCCGTGTGATCAACCGGGACATGGACCTGCAATGGAGCGGCAGCTGGAAGGAGGGGGGCTCGGGTTCCGGCGGGCTGGCCGACATCCGGGGCGTGTTCCATCGCGCAAGCCTCGACGGCATCGATCTTTACATGCCCACCAGCGTCAACCTGGAAGCGCGGGAGTGGCTGATCGACGGCCTGCTGGATGGCGAAATAGAGAACGCGGCCGCGCTGCTGCAGGGTGACCTTCAGGATTTTCCCTTCGGCGACGGACCGGGTCGCTTCCGCATCGAGGGCAGTTTCCGCGACGGGGTCATCGACTACGCGCCCAGCCGGTCCGGCGAAGAAAGCTGGCCCGCGCTGCGCCAGGTAAAGGGGCGGGTCGCGCTGGACCGGGTGGATCTGCGCCTGGTGGCCGACGAAGCCATCGTGGAGCCCGCCGCGGGCCATGTCATCGAGCTGCGCGACGTGCGGGCCCATATTCCGGACATAGAGCGCGATTCGGTGCTGAACATCGAGGGGCAGACCCGTGCGCCCGCGCAGGCCTATCTGGCCCTGATCCGGCATTCGCCCCTGCAGCGCCTGCTCGACGGCTTTCTTGATCCGGCCCAGGCCGACGGCGAATGGGAGGTTCCGCTGGGCCTGACCATACCGCTGCTGAATGTCGACGACACCCGGGTGCGGGGAGCGGTGCGCTTTGGGGGCGGGAAGCTTGCGCTGGAGCCGCTGGCACCGCCCTTTGAACAGCTGCGGGGCACGCTGGAATTCTCCGAGACGGGCTTCAGCGCCGATGGCCTGAAGGCCAGCTTTTTGAACGGGCCGGCCAGTTTCCGGGGTGGCCTGGGCGGAGGGCGCAAGGGCCTGGAGATGAGCGGCCGCATCGGCGCCGAGGCGCTTCGGCAGTACGTCGGCATGAAGGGCATGGAGCGTCTGGACGGAACGCTCGACTACACGGCCCGCATGCGCCGGGAGCCTTCGGGCCGATACGCAATGACCGCGCAGAGCAGCCTGCGCGAACTGGCCATCGACCTGCCCGAACCCGTGGGCAAGCCGGCGGGGGCGGCCGGCAAGCTCGAGGTGCAGTGGACGCCGGCCTCTTCGGCCGGCGGCATGATCCTGAAGGTTGCGCTGGGCCCGACGATGAAGGCGCAGTTCCTGCGGCGCCGGAACGGAAAGGAAGGGCCTTATTTCGTGTCGGGAGCCGTGGGCACGGCCCTGCCCAAGAAGCTGCCCGATGCCGGCCTGGCCGTCGATGTGCGCCATCGGCGCATCGACGTCAACGAATGGAATGCCATCATCGATGAGTTCTCGGCCCCTTTGCCTGGCAACGCCGCAGGCGGCGAGCAGCCGCAGAGCGAGATATTCCCGCCGTTGCAGCGGCTGAGGCTGCAGGCCGACAGCATGGCGCTTTACGGCCTGCAGCTCGAAGCAGCGACGCTGACGGCGCTGCGTGAACGGCCGCTGCGCTGGCGCATGGACGTCGCCTCGGCCCTGACGGCGGGCACGGTGTACTGGAACCAGGCCGATGCGACGACGGCCGGAAAGGTGGACGCGCGCTTCGACCGCCTGGCCCTGGGCGATGCGAAGGCCGAGACCGATTCCAGCCGCGATTCCCAGCCGTCCGACGCCATGCTGGAAGCGGCCGAAGAAGACGGCTCATGGGACGGCAGCGCGGACATTCCCGCCGTCAGCCTCAAGGTCGACAAGCTGACCTTGTACGGCCGTTCCGTCGGCAGCCTGGCGGTCGAGGGCGTCAACGAGCAGCAAGGCCGTTTCTGGCGCCTGAACAAGCTCAGCCTTGCCAGCCCCACCGCCCAGTTGCACGGATCGGGCATCTGGAGGCTGGCGGGAGGCGAGCGCGGGCTCACCCTGGACGCCGATGCCAGCTTCAGCGACCTGGGCGCCTTCCTGGACCAGATCGACATGAAGAACGTGCTGGAGGGCGGCAAGGGCACGATCAAGGGGCGCATAGAATGGCGCAACATGCCCTGGCGCTTCGATCGTTCCGACCTGAACGGGCAGTTGCGCTTCGAACTGGAGAACGGGCGTTTCAGCACGCTCAACTCGCGCTCGGCCCGCCTGCTCGAGCTTCTGTCGCTGCAGTCGCTGCAAAGGCTGGCGACCTTCAGCATGAATCCCGCTTCCATCTTCAAAGAGGGGTTTCCCTTCGACCGCGTGGCCGGCACGCTGCACATCAGCGACGGCGTCATGACGACCAACGACTATCGCGTCACAGGGCCGGTGGCCACCATCAGCATCGGGGGCGACGTAGACCTGAAGACCGAAAAAATAGACTTGCAGGCCATGGTGGTGCCCCGGCTGGACGTCAGCGGGGCGACCGTGGCGGCGGGTATTGCGATCAATCCCATCGTGGGCCTGGGCGCCTTTGTGACGCAATGGCTGCTGAGCAAGCCGCTGTCCAAGGCCATGACGGCGCATTACGACGTGTCGGGCGACCTCAACGCGCCTCAGTTGAACGAGGTGTCGGCGCCGACAGGCAAGTCGCAGGAGGCCGTTGCCCCTAAGGGGCGCATAGAAGGCCAGGGCGTGGAGCTGGACGACGCGGCCCGCAACGGCCTGCACGACGCGGGCGAGTTCAATGGCAAGCCCAACGGCGCGGTGGCCGGTTCGGCGAAGAATGGGCGCTGATCATGGCTGCGGGCCGGGCGCTGGAATGAAAAACGGCGGCTGGGCCGAGGCCCGCCGCCGATTTTAGTAAGGCCAGTACGGGTTCAGTACACGCCTTGCTGCAGCATGGCGTCGGCCACTTTGACGAAGCCCGCGATGTTGGCGCCGTTCAGGTAGTTGACCGGCTTGCCGGGCGTCTGGTCGCTGTAGCGCACGCAGCTTTCGTGGATGTCGCGCATGATGGCATGCAGGCGAGTCTCGACTTCGTCGCGGCTCCAGCTGAGGCGCAGGGCGTTCTGGCTCATTTCGAGGCCCGACACGGCGACGCCGCCCGCGTTGCTGGCCTTGCCCGGGGCGTACAGCACGCCGGCGTGGATGAAGGCGTCGACGGCATCGAGGCTGGTGGGCATGTTGGCGCCTTCGGCCACGCAGCGCACGCCGTTCTTGATGAGGGTCTGGGCGTCTTCGAGCTCGAGTTCGTTCTGGGTGGCGCAGGGCAGGGCGACGTCGACGGGAACGTGCCAGGGGCGCTTGCCGGCTTCATAGATCAGGCCCTGTTCTTTTGCAAAGGTTTCAAGGCGTTCGCGGCGCACGGTCTTGAGCTCGATGAGGGCGGCCAGCTTGGCGGGGGTGAAACCGGCCTTGTCGACCACGCAGCCGTGCGAATCGGAGACCGTGACGACCTTGGCGCCCATCTGCATGCACTTCTCGATGGCGTACTGGGCGACGTTGCCCGAGCCCGAGACCGAGACCGTGAGGCCGTCGAGCGACTGGCGCATGTGCTTGAGCATTTCTTCAGCGAAATACACGGTGCCGTAGCCGGTGGCTTCGGGACGGATAAGGCTGCCGCCGAAAGTGATGCCCTTGCCGGTAAACACGCTGGCCGACGAGTTGGACAGTTTTTTCATCATGCCGGCCATGAAGCCGACTTCTCGTGCGCCCACGCCGATGTCGCCGGCGGGCACGTCGGTGTCGGGCCCCAGGTGGCGGTACAGCTCGACTATGAGCGCCTGGCAGAAGCGCATGACCTCGGCGTCGGACTTGCCCTTGGGATCGAAATCAGAGCCGCCCTTGCCGCCGCCCATGGGCAGGGTGGTCAGGGCGTTCTTGAAGGTTTGCTCGAAGGCCAGGAACTTGAGAATGGAAAGATTGACCGAAGGGTGGAAGCGCATGCCGCCCTTGAAGGGGCCGATGGCCGAACTGTGCTGGATGCGGAAGGCGCGGTTGACCTGCACCTGGCCCTTGTCGTCGACCCACGATACACGGAACTGAATCACTCGTTCGGGTTCGACCAGGCGTTCGAGCAGGCCCATTTCGCCATAGCGGGGGTTCTGTTCGATGAAGGGCCACAGACAGCCCATGACTTCCTTGACCGCTTGCATGAACTCGGGTTGATGAGGGTCGCGGGCCTGGACGTGATCGAGGAATTGATTCAGTGTAGGTAGTGTCATCAAGTGGTGCTCTGTGGTGCGCGCCGAACCCGCGCGGGCCCAGCGGTGTTGTCAACAAATGTGGTGATTATTTCTTCATCATGTCGAAGAATTCGGCGTTCGTCTTCGTGGCGCGGATCTTGTCGAGGATGAATTCCATGGCGGCGACGTCGTCCATGTCGTGGATGAACTTGCGCAGCACCCAGACCTTTTGCAGCAGTTCGGGCTTGATGAGCAGTTCTTCGCGGCGCGTGCCGGATTTGTTCAGGTTGATGGCCGGATAGACGCGTTTTTCGGCCAGGCGGCGCTCGAGGTGGACTTCGGAGTTGCCGGTGCCCTTGAATTCTTCGTAGATGACTTCGTCCATGCGGCTGCCGGTTTCGATAAGCGCCGTGCCGATGATGGTAAGCGAGCCGCCTTCTTCGATGTTGCGCGCGGCGCCGAAGAAGCGCTTGGGGCGCTGCAGCGCGTTGGCGTCGACGCCGCCCGTAAGCACCTTGCCCGATGCGGGCACCACGGTGTTGTAGGCGCGAGCCAGGCGGGTGATGGAGTCGAGCAGGATGACCACGTCTTTCTTGAGCTCGACCAGGCGCTTGGCTTTCTCGATGACCATTTCGGCAACCTGCACGTGGCGGGTCGCGGGTTCGTCGAAGGTGGAGGCCACCACTTCGCCGCGCACCGTGCGCTGCATCTCGGTGACTTCTTCAGGACGCTCGTCGACCAGCAGCACGATCATGGTGGCGTCGGGATAGTTGGTGGTGATGGCGTGGGCGATGTGCTGCATCATCACCGTTTTACCCGACTTGGGGCTGGCAACGATGAGGGCGCGCTGGCCCTTGCCCAGCGGCGCGAAGATGTCGAGGATGCGGCCGGTGATGTTTTCTTCGCTCTTGATGTCGCGTTCGAGCGTCATGACCTGATCGGGATGCAGCGGCGTCAGGTTCTCGAACATGATGCGATGCTTGATGGCCTCGGGCTGCATGCCGTTGACCTTGTCCACCTTGACCAGGGCGAAATAGCGCTCGCCGTCCTTGGGCGTGCGCACCTCGCCTTCGATCGAGTCTCCGGTATGCAGGTTGAAGCGGCGTATCTGCGAAGGCGAGATGTAGATGTCGTCGGTGCTGGCCAGATACGAGGTATCGGGCGAGCGCAGAAAGCCGAAGCCGTCGGGCAGGACCTCGAGCACGCCGTCGCCGAAGATCTGCTCGCCTTGCTTGGCGCGCTTTTTCATGATGGCGAACATGATCTCCTGCTTGCGCAGGCGGCTGGCGTTGTCGATGTCGAGACTCGAGGCCATTTCGAGCAACTGCGAAACGTGCAGCGCTTTTAGTTCTGTGAGGTGCATGAGAAGGAAGAAGGGGAGTCGTGCAAAGTGGGTGGCGGGCTCAAGACGAGCCCGCGCGCAAGGCGATGGTCGGGGTTAGACGGATTCGTCGAGGAAGGCGGCCAGCTGGGACTTGGACAGTGCGCCCACCTTGGTTGCGGCGGCTTTGCCGTCTTTGAACAACATGAGGGTGGGGATGCCGCGGACACCGAACTTGGCTGCTGTGTCGGGGTTTTCGTCGACGTTGAGTTTGGCAATTGTAACACGGCCTTCATACTGCTTGGCGGCTTCGTCGAGCAGCGGGGCGATCATCTTGCAGGGGCCACACCATGCGGCCCAGTAGTCGACCAGGACCGGCCCGTTGGCTTGCAATACTTCGGCCTCGAAGCTGGCATCGCTTACGTTTCGTATTAATTCGCTCATAGTGATAAGGATGGATGGAGTGGATGCTAAACAGTGCGGATGACAAACCGTGGGTTTCCCCGGCCGTTCGCTTGCAGCCATTTGCTTTCTGGTTAGAAAAAGCCCGCTGGCGGGAACCTGGCTGGAACGTTGGTTTTATTGATGGGGGCGCCGGTTTTTGTCGATTTTTCCAAGCATACCACTCTCGGGCGGGTACTGTATATTCCCGCCGCGCGAATGCGGCGCCGTCGGCACCCGAAATCGGGCCTGTCGCGGGCTGCTTTCATTGCCGGTTCGCACATGCTTCTTGCCCCGCGGTTGACGTCCGGCCCGGCGATGTCCGTAAAATACTGTTTTTTCATCCACCGAAATTTGGGGACATTTTGGCTACATCACGTTACGACGAGGCGTCCATCCGGGTCTTGAAAGGCCTGGAGCCCGTGCGCCAGCGGCCGGGCATGTACACCCGCACCGACAATCCCCTGCACATACTGCAAGAGGTCATCGACAACGCCGCCGACGAGGCGCTGGCCGGGTACGGCAAGCAGATCAAGGTTACGCTGCACACCGATGGCAGCATCTCGGTCGAAGACGACGGGCGCGGCATCCCCGTGGGGCTGCATCCCGAAGAGCAGGTGCCGGTGGTTGAAATCGTCTTTACCCGCCTGCATGCGGGCGGCAAGTTCGACAAGAAAAGCGGCGGCGCCTATGCCTTTTCCGGCGGCCTGCATGGCGTGGGCGTGTCGGTCACCAATGCCTTGTCTTCACGCCTCGAGGTCACCGTGTGGCGCGACGGAAAAGAGCATCAGCTGGTGTTCGCCGGCGGCGAGGTGGCCCAGCCCCTTGCCGAGACCGATTCGGTCGGGCGCCGCAAAAGCGGCACCCGCGTAAGGGTGTGGCCCGACCCCAAGTATTTCGACAGCGCGGCCATTCCCGCGGCCGAGCTGGTTCATTCCCTGCGCAGCAAGGCCGTGCTGCTGGGCGGCATCAAGGTCGTGCTGGCCGTTGAAAAAACCGGCGAAACCCAGCAGTGGCAATACGAGGACGGCCTCAAGGGCTATCTCAACGAGGCGCTGGCCGATGCCGAGAAGATCGTGCCTCTGTTCGAAGGCCGCCAGTACGCCGGCGAAGACGACGAGAATTTTTCCGAGGGCGAGGGCGCGCAGTGGGCGGTGGCCTGGACCACCGAGGGCAATGTGGTGCGCGAATCCTACGTCAACCTCATTCCCACCCCGGCAGGCGGCACGCACGAGGCCGGCTTGCGCGAAGGCCTGTTCAACGCGGTCAAGTCCTTCGCCGAGCTGCACGGCCTCATTCCCAAGGGCGTGCGCCTGCTCCCCGAAGACGTGTTTGCCCGCGCCAGTTTCGTACTGTCGGCCAAGGTGCTCGACCCGCAATTCCAGGGCCAGATCAAAGAGCGGCTGAACAGCCGTGACGCAGTGCGCCTGGTGGGCGGCTACGTCAAGAATGCGCTCGAGCTGGCCATGCATGCCAATGTCGACCTGGGCAAGAAGCTGGCTGAAACCGCCATTCGCCAGGCCCAGGCACGGGCGCGTTCGGCCCAGAAGGTCGAGAAGCGCAAGAGCTCGGGCGTGGCGGTATTGCCCGGCAAGCTTACCGACTGCGAATCGTCCGACGCCTCGCGCACCGAGCTTTTCCTGGTCGAGGGCGACTCGGCCGGCGGATCGGCCAAGATGGGCCGCGACAAAGAGTTCCAGGCGGTGCTGCCCCTGCGCGGCAAGGTGCTCAACTCCTGGGAGGTGGAGCGCGACCGTCTGTTCGCCAACAACGAGATCCACGACATCTCGGTGGCCATCGGCGTCGATCCGCACGGGCCCGACGACGAGGCCGATCTTTCAAACCTGCGCTATGGACGCATCTGCATTCTTTCCGACGCCGACGTCGACGGCGCCCACATCCAGGTCTTGCTGCTGACGCTTTTCTTCAAGCATTTCCCGCGGCTGGTCGAGGCCGGCAACGTGTATATCGCCAGGCCGCCGCTGTTCCGCGTCGATGTGCCGGCCCTGGGCAAGCGCCCGGTGCGCAAGCTGTACTGCCTTGACCAGGGCGAGCTCGAGGCGGCGCTCGACAAGCTTCGCAACGAGGGCGTGCGCGAAGGCTCATGGAGCATCAGCCGCTTCAAGGGCCTGGGCGAAATGAGCGCCGAGCAGCTCTGGGACACCACCATGAACCCCGACACGCGCCGCCTGATGGCCGTGCACTGCGGCGAGCTGGGCGTCGAGGCCACGGTGCGCATGTTCGACATGCTGATGGGCAAGGGCGAGTCGGGCCAGCGGCGCAGCTGGCTCGAAGAAAAGGGCAACCTGGCCGACGTCGACATCTAAGAGAACACCATGGACACAACACAAGCAGGTTTATTCGACAGCGGCGACGACGGCGACAGCCTGGTGCTGGGCTATTACGCCGAGCAGGCCTATCTGGACTATGCCGTCTCGGTGGTGCGGGGCCGCGCCCTGCCCGACGTGGCCGACGGCCAGAAGCCGGTGCAGCGGCGCATTCTGTACGCCATGGACGCCATGGGCCTGGGCCCCGGCTCCAAGCCCGTGAAGTCGGCCCGCGTGGTGGGCGACGTGCTGGGCAAGTACCACCCGCATGGCGACCAGGCTGCCTATGACGCCATGGTGCGCATGGCGCAAGACTTCTCCCTGCGCTATCCGCTCATCGACGGCCAGGGCAACTTCGGCTCGCGCGACGGCGACAACGCGGCGGCCATGCGCTACACCGAGGCCCGCCTCACGCCGTTCTCGCGCGTGCTGCTCGACGAGCTGGGCGAGGGCACGGTCGATTTCATCCCCAATTACGACGGCAGCCAGAAAGAGCCGGTGCTGCTGCCCGCGCGCCTGCCGGTCATGCTCTTGAACGGCGCATCGGGCATCGCGGTGGGCATGGCCACCGAAATCCCCTCGCATAATCTGCGCGAAGTGGCCCAGGCCTGCGTGGCGCTGCTCAAGAACCCCAAGCTGCCCGACGAAACCCTGCACGAGCTCATTCCGGGGCCCGACTTTGCGGGCGGCGGGCAGATCATTTCTTCGCCCGAAGACATCGCCCACATCTACGCCAACGGCCGGGGCTCGATCAAGGCTCGCGCACGCTGGCGTTTTGAAGAGCTTGCGCGCGGCCAGTGGCAGCTGGTGGTGTACGAGCTGCCGCCGGGCACGTCTTCCCAGAAGATTCTCGAAGAAATCGAAGACCGCACCAACCCCAAGGTGAAGGCGGGCAAGAAAAGCCTGACCGCCGACCAGCAGCAGACCAAGGCCCTGGTGCTGGGTCTGCTCGATGCGGTGCGCGACGAGTCGGGCAAGGACGATGCCGTGCGGCTGGTGTTCGAGCCCAAGACCAGCCGCGTCGACCGCGACGAATTCGTCAACCTGCTTCTGGCGCAGACCGGCATGGAAGGCAGCGTGTCGATCAACCTGGTGTGCATCGGCACCGATTCGCGCCCGGCGCAGCGGCCGCTGCGCCGCATCCTGACCGAATGGCTGGGATTCCGCACCGAAACGGTCACGCGCCGCACGCGTTATCGCCTCGACAAGGTCACCGACCGCATCCACGTGCTGGAAGGACGGATGGTGGTGTACCTGAATGTCGACGAAGTGATCCAGACCATACGCGAGTCGGACGAGCCGCGCGCCGCGCTGATGCAGCGTTTCGACCTTTCAGAAAGGCAGGCCGAAGACATCCTCGAGATGCGCTTGCGCCAGTTGGCCCGGCTCGAAGGCTTCAAGATCGAAAAAGAACTTGCCGAGCAGAAAGACCAGCAGAAGCGCCTGCAGGAACTGCTGGACAACCCCTCGTCGCTCAAGCGCATGATCATCAAAGAGATCGAGGCCGACGCCAAGCAGTACGGCGACGACCGCCGCACCCTGATCGAGGCGGCCGAAAGGGCGGTGCTCGAGAACCGCGTGGTCGACGAGCCCGTTACGGTCATCGTGTCGCAAAAGGGCTGGCTGCGCAGCCGCCAAGGGCACGGGCACGACGCCTCGCAGTTCAACTTCAAGGTCGGCGACGCCATGTACGACGCCATCGAGTGCCGCAGCACCGACAACCTGGTGGCCATTTCGAACACCGGCCGCGTGTACACGGTGGCGGTGTCCAGCCTGCCTTCGGCCCGCGGCGACGGCCAGCCCGTTACCTCGATGATCGACCTCGAGCCGGGCGCGCGCATCGTGCAGATGGTGGCCGGCGCCGAGAGCGGCCGTTATCTTGTCGGCACGCGGCTGGGCTATGGCTTCATCACCACGCTCAAGGACATGACCACGCGCCAGCGCGCCGGCAAGCAGTTCGTCAATCTCGAGAAGGACGATACCCTGCTCAAGCCGCTGGTGCTGGCCGGCGACGACCGGCAACTGGCCATGCTTACGGGCAAGGGCCGCTTCCTGGTGGTCGAGCTGGCCGAGCTCAAGACGCTTTCGGGCGGCGGGCGCGGCACGGTGCTGATGGGGCTGGACGCAGGCGACGGCATTGCCCAATGGGTGGCGGCCGGCCCGGCGGGCATCGTGGCCGAGGGCGTCTATCGCAACAAGCAGACGGAACAATTGCTGGACGCGGGCGAATTGGCGCCGTATGTGGGCAAGCGCGCGCGCAAGGGCAGGGCCCTGTCGCTGAAGGTCAAGCAGCCGGTGCTGCGGCGAGCTTAAAATGGTTCTTTTACAGGGATGAACGCGTAGCATGAGTTTCAAGGTCAAGGTGCTGCCCAGCGGGCACGAGTTCCAGGTGTCGCCGGGGCAGTCGGTGCTCGACGGCGCCATGCAGGCGGGCATCGTGCTGCCCTACAGCTGCCGCACGGGTGCATGCTCCACCTGCAAGGGCAAGGTGGTATCGGGCGGCTACGAAGCCGGCTCCAGCCCGGCGCAAATCCTGTCGCCCGAAGAACTGGCGCAGGGCTACACCCTTTTCTGCCAGGCCACGCCCACTTCCGACCTGACGGTCGAGGCGCATGAAATCCGCATGGCCAGCGACATACAGATACGCAAGATGCCCGCGCGCGTCATGGGCCTGGAAGATCTTGCCCACGACGTCAAGGCCATACAGCTGCAGCTGCCGCCCTCCGAGCCGTTTCGCTATTACGCAGGCCAGTACATCGAGTTCATACTCAAGGACGGCAGCCGTCGCAGCTATTCGATGGCCTGCGCGCCCAACGACAAGAACCTGGTCGAGCTGCACCTGCGCCACATGCCGGGCGGCGTGTTCACCGACCACGTGTTCGGCGCCGGCGATACGCAGATGAAACTGCGCGAAATACTGCGGGTCGAAGGTCCTTTGGGCTCTTTCTTCCTGCGCGAAGACGGCGACAAACCCATTGTCTTCCTGGCCAGCGGCACGGGGTTCGCTCCCATCAAGGCCATCGTCGAGCACATGATCGCCCGCGGCGTGCAGCGCCCGGCCGTGTTGTACTGGGGCGGGCGCCGCCCGCGCGACCTGTACATGCACGACAAGGCGCTCGAGTGGGCGGGCACGGTGCCCGGCTTCAGCTATGTGCCGGTGGTGTCCGAGGCGCTGGACGAAGACGGCTGGACGGGCCGGACGGGTTTTGTGCACCAGGCCGTCATGCGCGACCTGCCCGATCTCTCCGGCCACCAGGTCTATGCCTGTGGCGCGCCCATTATGGTGGAAAGCGCCCGCCGCGATTTCACGCAGCTCTGTGGATTGCCGGATGAAGAATTCTTTGCCGACGCCTTTACATCGCAGGCCGACGTGCACTAGGGCCCACGGGCGCCAAAGCGCGGCCGCGGGCAAGGACCCGGCGCCGGCGAGGCCGCGCGATTCACGCGGCGGCTCGACGTTTATAAGGTAAAAGCCATGAAAGTAGCGGTACTGGGAAGCGGGATCATCGGCACTGCGACGGCCTGGTGGCTGTCGCAGGCGGGGCACGACGTGGTCGTGATCGAACGCGAGAGCGGTCCGGCGCAGGAAACCAGCCGCGCCAACGGTGGCCAGATATCGGTTTCATACTCCGAGCCCTGGGCCAATCCGCGCATGCCGCTGCGGCTCATCAAGTGGCTGCTTGCCGAGAACGCGCCCATCTCGTTCCGGCCCCGGCTCGATCTGGGGCAATGGGCCTGGGGCCTGGCTTTCCTGCGCGAGTGCCTGCCCTCGCGGCTGGCGCCGAACATACGCGCCATGGTGGCCATGTCCGAGTACAGCCTGGCCACGCTTCGGCACATGCGGGCCGAGCTGGGCATCGAGTACAACCACCTCGAGCGCGGCATACTCAATTTCTACCAGGATCCGGTCGAGTTCGACGCCTCGCAGGACGCGGCCGACCTGATGCGCGATTTCGGCCTTGACCGGCGCATCGTCACGGCCGACGAAGTGGTGCAGATCGAGCCCGCGCTTGCGCCGGCGCGCGCCACCATCGTGGGGGGCGACTACACGGCCGACGACGAATCGGGCGACATCTACCTGTTCACGACCGCGCTGGCCCGCCTGGCGCAGCAGGCCGGCGTCGAGTTCCGCTTTTCCACCCAGGTCAGCCGGCTGCTGGCCGCCGGGGGCGAGGTCCAGGCCGTCGAGCTCATCGATTCGCGGGGCCTTTACGAGACGCTGCGGGCCGATGCCTACGTTGCCGCCCTGGGCTGCTGGACGCCGCAACTGGTCAGCCCCCTGGGGGTTCGCTGCCCGGTGTACCCGGCCAAGGGCTATTCGGCCACCTTCGACGTTGTCGACCCCATTGCCGCGCCCAGCGTCAGCCTTACCGACAGCGCCCACAAGGTGGTGTATTCGCGCCTGGGCAGCCAGCTTCGCATGGCGGGCTTTGCCGAGCTGGGCGGCTATTCGCGTGCCCTGAATACAACTCGTTGCGAAAATATGAGGGAGATGGCGCGCGCCTTGTTTCCAAGCGCGCTTGATTTTGATAATGTTCGTTTCTGGTCGGGGCTGCGCCCGTCCACGCCGTCCAACGTTCCCCTGATAGGCCGCACGCGCATCCCCAATCTTTACCTGAACACGGGGCATGGCACGCTGGGCTGGACGATGGGGGTGGGTTCGGGCCGCGCATTGGCCGACCTGATCTCCGGCAACCGGCCGGAGCCCGAGTTTCCCTTTCTAGGTTAGTCACATGAAAATACATCGTCTTTTCGGCACCCGGCTCCACAACATGCCGAAGGCGGTGGGCCTGGCGGCCGTCGCCGCCGCCCTGGCTGCCTTGTCGCCGGCCGCATCGGCCACCGACATCACCGTATGGCATGCCCTGAACCCCCACAATTCCGCGGTGTTCGAAAAGCTCGTCAAGCAGTTCAACCGCGACAGCGGCGACGTTACTGTGCGGCTCGAGTCGTTCGGCAGCCCCGAAGCGCTTGAAAGCAAGTTCGTGGGCAGCGCCAAGGGCGCGGGGCCCAGCCTGGTGCAGCTCAATGCAAGGCGCTCGCCCGACCCCAACGACGGCCACAACAACGTCAAGCCGCTGTATTCAGTGCTGGCCAAGCACCCCATCAAGGACGCCAAGTGGTTCATCCACCCTGAAAGCGGCATTGCCCGCGACGACAAGGGGCGCCTGCTGGCCTTTCCCTACATGGCCGAAGTGCCGGTCATGTTCTACAACGTGGGCGCCTTCAAGAAGGCCGGGCTGAAGCCCGAAGTGCCCAACCGCGCCTGGGACCAGCTTCAGGGGCAGGTCGTCGACCTGGCCAACAGGGCCACTCGCAATTGCCCCATCACCAGCGACCAGCCGGTGTCGATCAACCTCGAGAACCTGGCCGCCGTCAATAATCAGTTCTTCACGTCGAACCAAAGCGGCAAGGCCAAGGGCGCGCCTTCGTTCTCGTTCGACAACGTGTTTGTGCGCCACCTGTCGCTGATGATCAGCTGGGTGCGCAACGAGCTGATGGTAAAGCCCGAATTCAATAGTGTGGCGACCCAGCGCTTTGCCAATAACGAGTGCGCCGTCTTGCTGTCGGACTCGAGCAATCTGGGCACCTTCCGCGAGGCGCGCTCGCTCGACTTCGGTGTTTCGGGCCTGCCGTATTACCCGCAGGTCACCCCCAAGCCGGGCAATCCCTTCGTGAGCGGTTCGGCGCTGTGGGTCACCGCGGGGCAAAACACCGAGCATGAAAAGGCCGTGGCCGAGTTCCTGGCCTGGCTGGCCCAGCCCAAGAATGCGTCCGCCTGGTTCCAGGACACGGGCTTCCTGCCGCTTACCGAGCAGGCTTTTGCGGCCACGAGCAGCAGCTACTTCAACAACCTGGGAGACTGGCACAACCTGGTGGCGGTCTACAACAAGAAACCGGCCGTGACCGCCAGTTCGTTCAAGATCAAGAACTACCCCCGGATCCGCGCGATGTTTCACGAAAAGCTGCATCGCGCCCTTGATGGCAAAGACACGGCGCCCACGGCCCTGAAATCGGCGTCGGCCGAGGCGGGCAAGCTCATGAGCGGAAAATAAGGATACCCATGACCGATTTGTCTTCTTTCCCGATTACAGGAAAATGGCCCGCGCAGCACCCCGACCGCATCCAGCTGTATTCGCTGCCCACGCCCAACGGGGTGAAGGTGTCGATCATGCTCGAAGAGGCGGGGCTGCCCTACGAGGCGCACCGCGTGGGCTTCGAGAACAGCGACCAGATGACGCCCGAGTTTCTGTCGCTCAATCCCAATAACAAGATTCCGGCCATCATCGACCCCAACGGCCCCGGCGGCAAGCCGCTGCCGCTGTTCGAGTCGGGCGCGATCCTGCTTTATCTGGCCGACAAGTCGGGCAAGTTCATGCCGCAAGACCCCGCGGGGCGCTATGAAACGATCCAGTGGGTGATGTTCCAGATGGGCGGCATCGGGCCGATGTTCGGCCAGGTGGGCTTCTTCAACAAGTTCGCCGGCAAAGACTACGAAGACAAGCGTCCGCGCGACCGCTATGCGGCCGAGTCGCGGCGGCTGCTGGGCGTGCTCGAGGGCCGCCTCGAGGGGCGCGATTGGATCATGGGGGCCGAGTACACCATCGCCGACATGGCGATCTGGCCCTGGGTGCGCAACCTGGTGGGCTTCTACGAGGCGGGCGAGCTCGTGGGCATCAAGGATTTTCCTAACGTCACGCGGGTGCTGGCGGCGTTCGTGGCGCGGCCGGCGGTGGCTCGGGGCCTGGACATTCCGCCCCGGAATCCGCCCGCTTCGGCCTGAGTATTTGACGAGCGGGCGCCTTGAGTGTCTGGCAGCCGTTGGCGCTGTTTTGCGCTTAGAATCCTTTCAGAAATCACACGAACCGGAAAGGAGAGGCAATGAGCTACGACATCATCGTCGTGGGGGCGGGGCACAATGGGCTGGCGGCGGCCGTGCATCTGGCCGCCCAGGGGCGCAAGGTGCTGGTGGTCGAGGCCCGCGACGAGGCGGGGGGCGCCGTCAAGACGCAAGAGCTTACCTTGCCGGGCTACCGGCACGACCTTTGCGCGATGAATCTCTCCAATTTTGCGGGGTCGGCGTTTTGCCAGCGCTACAAGGGCGAGCTGGCTGCGCACGGGCTAGAGTTCGTGCCCGCCCAGCATTGCTTTGCCTCGGTGTTTCGCGACGACACGGCGCTGGGCGTGGGTGTGAACCTGGAAGAAACGGTGTCGGCGATTCATGCGCTTTCGCCCAAGGATGCCGTGGCCTGGAGCCAGATGGCGGCGCGCTTCAAAGAGACGGCGCCGCATCTTTTCGGGCTGTTGGGCTCGCCCATGCCTTCCTGGGGCGCGGTGCGCACTCTGTTCAATGCCTGGCGCGGGCAGGGCATGGGCGGCTTGTACGAGCTGGTTCGCCTGGTGCTTTCTTCGCCTCGCGATTTTCTCGATCGCCATTTTGAAAGCGACAAGCTCAAGGCCATGATGGCGGCCTGGGGCCTGCATGTCGATTTTGCACCCGACGCGGCGGGCGGGGCGCTGTTTCCTTATCTTGAATCGATGGCCAACCAGAATTTCGGCATGGTCATCGGCAAGGGCGGCGCCGACACCATCATCCGCGCGATGACGGGGCTGCTTCGGGCCAAGGGCGGGGAAATCATCACCGGCACGGCGGTGCGCAATATCGTGGTGCGCGACGGGGCGGCTACGGGGGTTGTGCTGGAAGACGGCCGCGAGTTTGCCGCGGCGCGCGCTGTGGTGGCCAATCTGAACCCCAGGCTGGTGTTCGGCGGCCTGCTGCCGGCGGGGTCGGCGCCCGAGTCCTTCGAGTCGCGCATCAAGGCGTTCCGCCCCGGGCCGGGCGCGATGATGATCCACCTGGCCACCAGCGGGCTGCCCGACTGGAAGGCGGGTGCGCACCTGCAAAAGTACGCTTATGTGCACGTTGCGCCCGACATGGCCATGATGTCGCGAGTGTATGCCGAGGCGGCCGCGGGGCTGCTGCCGGCCGAGCCCGTGGTGGTGGTGGGCCAGCCCTCTTCGCTCGACCCTTCGCGCGCGCCGGAAGGCGGGCATGTGCTGTGGCTGCAGGTGCGCGTGCTGCCGGCGCAGATTCGAGGCGATGCGCTGGGCCGGATACAGGGCGGCGATTGGGAGGCCTGCGGCCAGGCTTATGCCGACCGCGTTCTGGAGCTGCTTGAACACTATGCGCCGGGCCTGGGCGGCAAGATACTGGCCCGGCACGTGATGACGCCTGCCGACCTCGAGCGTGAAAATCCCTGCCTGATAGGCGGCGACAGCCTGGGCGGCAGCCACCACCTGGACCAGAATTTCGTGTTCCGGCCTGTTGCCGGCTATTCGCGCTATCGCACGCCGGTCAAGTCGCTATACCTGTGCGGCGCTTCCACCTGGCCCGGCGCGGGCACGGGGGCGGGCTCGGGCTTCATGCTGGCCAATATGCTGGCAAAATGAAATTGAACATGTTCAACTCATGGTAAAGTGGCGGACGACCAGCGTAAGGCATGAACCCTATGAAAGAACCCGGACCAGGCGAGAGCGGAACGCTCGGGTTGCGCGAGCGTAACAAACTGGAGAAGGCCCAGCGCATCAAGGCAGCCGCTAAAGAGCTGTTCACCGAGCTGGGCTACGATTCGGCCACGATGCGCGACATTGCGCATCGGGCGCACGTAGGTCTGGGCACCTTGTTCAACTATGTGGACGACAAACGAGACCTGGTGTTTCTCGTCTATATTGACGATCTCAACAAGGTGCAGCAGACCGCCATCAAGGGCGTCAAGCCACGCGCTTCGCTGCTCGAGCAACTGGTGTCGTTCTTTTCGCATCTGTACGAAGAGTTCGCCTCTAATCCGACACTGGCGCGTATTCTGCTGCGAGAGCTGACGTTCTACCATCATGGCAGGCTCTCGGTCGACTTCCAGCAAAACAGACTGCGAGTGGTAAAGAGCATCGAAGAGCTCGTGGCGGCGGCTCAAGAAAAAAAACACATACACACGCGCGAAAGCGCCGCGACCATAGCGCTAGGCCTGTTTTTTGTTTATGCGGGAGCCGTGCGCTTATGGATCGCCGACGACAACCCCAATGTAAAGCTGGGCTTGTCGCGGTTGCGAAAACAATTCAAGATTTACATCAATGGCCTTGGTCCGGCGGCTTAGGCTGCGTTGCCCGACGCCGCCCGGTGCGGGCTAAAGGCCAAGAATTTCCTCGGCGTTGCGATGAAAGATTTTCTCCATGATTTCATCGCTATATCCCAGCTCTTGCCATTCGCGCAGCAGGCGATCGTACGGCATGCTGGGATAGTCGCTGCCGAACATGATCTTGTCGCGTAGCCTCGACCGCATGTCCACCTTCAACTGGGGCCAGAAGTACTTGGGCGCCCATCCGGACATTTCCCAGAACACATTCCCTTTGTGCAGGGCGACCGCCGTGGTTTCGTCCACCCAGGGCCAGCCGGGATGCGCCATGATGATCTTCAATTGGGGAAAATCGGCCGCCAGTTCGTCGATGGCGCTGGGATGGGCATGGCGGATTTTTGCGCCCATGCCGCCGGGCATGCCCGCGCCCATCCCGGTGGTGCCCACGTCTATCATGACCGCGGCGCCCAGATGGGCTATCTCTTCGAACAGGGGATAGTAGCGCCGGTCATTGACGGAGAAGTGCTGCATGATGGGGTGAAAATGAAAGCCCATCATGCCGAACTCGCGCACTGCGCGCCGCGCTTCCTGGATGGCCAGTTCGCCTTTGGCGGGTTCCAGGGCACCCCAAGCCTGGATGATTCTGTCTGGATGACGCTTCCACATGCCATGGACGAATTTGTTGGAGCAGGGCGGGGTGGCGACCGTGGTTTCAAGGTCTAGCGCCACCAGCACGGCGTCGACGCCGGCGGTTTCGAAGTCGCTGATGACCGCATCTTCGGTTTTCGCTGTCCAGGACCGGTTCCAGTATTCGGCAAGTGCGTCGACATACGGGCGCTGGCAGTCAATCCACTCTTGGGTATTGGGATAGCAATGCAGGTCGATGATTCTCATGTCGTTTCCTTTTAGCGGTATGGCTGCTAGGCCTGCGGCGCCTGAGAGTGGGATAGCTTGCGGGCGATGTCTTCCCGAAGTTGCTTCTTTGACACCTTGCCGAAGGTGGAAAGGGGAAAATCGGTCATGACCTCGAGCCGTTCGGGCAGCTTGTATTTTGCGATTTCTTTGTCGAGCAGAAAGTCGGTGAGCTCAGTGAAGGAAAGTGTGCCGGTACGCAGGATCACGCAAGCGCACATTCTTTCGCCCATGTCGGGATCGGGTATGGGTACGCACGCCACGTTGGCGACCCGAGGGTGCGACAGAATGAGGTTTTCGATTTCTTCCGCGCTGATCTTTTCTCCGCCGCGATTGATGAGGTCTTTTCTTCGTCCTTCGACCATGTAGCGGCCCGAGGCGTTCTGTCGCATGAGGTCGCCCGACTTGTAGAACCCATCTGGCGAGAAAGCGCTTTTGTTGTACTCGGGTACGCCGAAGTAGCCGCGCAGCGTATAGGGCCCCCGGCACCATAGTTCGCCGGTTTCGCCAAAAGGCACGTCTTCGCCGTCTTCGTCCACCAGGCGCACCTCGTCGTCGGGGCTGACCGGCAGGCCGACGGTTTCAAGGCGAACCTCTTCAGGGTCGTCGGGGCGTACAAAGAACAGCATGCCTTCGCCCATGCCGAAGTTTTCTTGGATGAAGGCCTGGGGCAGCAGGTTGGCCGACAGCATGCGGACCTCGGGTTGCAGTCGTTGCCCCCCGCTTTGTATGACGCGCAGTGAAGACAGGTTGTACCGCCCGATCTCGGGGTCGTTCAACAGTCTGATCAGTAGAGCGGGAACCACCTTGATGTGCGTGATGCCATGCTGCTGTATGGCCTGGAATACGTCGTGGGGTCGGGTGCTGGCAGACAGGACCACCTTCGCGCCTTGCATCATGAAGCCCTGGATGCCGGGGCAGGCCAGCGGCAGATTATGAGCGATGGGCAGAATGACAAGCAATACGTGATGGGCTTGTATGGCGCAGGTCTGGGCGGCGATCTTGGAGTTGTAGGCGTAATCGTTGTGCGTGCGCGGAATGAGCTTGGGAACGCCCGTGGTGCCGCCGGACAATTGGAAGATGGCCGGGTCGCACGGGTCGATCTCAATGTTGGCCAGTTCGCTTTCGGCGAGGGTGGGGGGGGTGTCGATCAGATCGCGTAATGAATGGAAGCCCGGTTCCGCGGCACCGAGAATGATCTTGTGCCTGAGCGACGGGTAATGCTGCTGCAGCCGGCTCATCATGTGCTGGAAATCAAAGTCGCCTTGTTTGTCTATGCTGACGCAGGCAGCGGCACCGGAAAGCTCGACAAACTGGCTGACTTCGTTGTAGCGATGATTGACGAGGGCTGCAATGGGAATGCAGCCGATTTTCTGTAGGGCGAAGTACAGCAGGACGAATTCGGCCCGGTTGGGCAGCTGCACTACGACGCGGTCGAGAGGCTTCAGCCCCAGCGAGAGCAGGTTCAGGGCCAGGCGTGTCGAGCCCTGGTCGATGTCGGCGTAGGTGTACGAGCGCTGTGCGTCGACCAGGGCTGTTCGATCGGCGTAACGGGCGAATATGGGCTTGAATTCTTGCGCCAACGACCTGTCTTGCCAGTAGCCTTTTTCTCGATAGCGGCGAGCGTACTCCTCGGGGAATGGAACGACTCCTTCTAGCATGGCTCCTCCTTTTTATGAACATGTTCAGTTTAGGGTATGTTCATTTTTCAGTCAATGTTCGTATTTTCACCTATGAAAAATGGACCTCCGAGTAAATTTTTTTCTTGAATAATGTTTTTCATGAGTCTAAAGTAGAACATGTTCATAATAAATAAATGCATGGATGGAGGACGCAATGCAGAACCAGAAACCCGTTGCGCTGGTAACTGGCGGAGGCACCGGAATAGGACGCAGCGCGGTGCTCGCGTTAGCCGGGGCCGGCTACGACGTTGTCATCAACTACAGCCGCAGCGCCCAGGCAGCCGAGCACGCTTCCGATCAGGCGCTCAAGGCCGGTGCGCAGACTCTCGTCTTGCAGTGCGACGTCAGCGATGACGATGCGGTTCGAGAGATGCTTCGGCAGGTTGAACAGCGCTTTGGACGACTGGACGTGCTCATCAACAATGCCGGCACCACCTCCGACATCAAGCCCCACGATTTCGACGCCGTCACCGCCGAGAATTGGGACCGCGTCATGGCCGTCAACGTGCGTGGCATGTTTCAGGTTACGCGCGCAGCCATTCCCCTGCTCAAGGCCGCGGGCAATGGCTGCATTGTCAACACGGCCAGCATTGTGGGCCTGCGTCCCGGGCCCCAGCCCTACGCCTACGCATGCAGCAAGGCCGCCGTGGTCAGCCTTACTAAAACGCTTGCGTACAACCTTGGACCCTACATACGGGTGAATGCGGTCGCGCCCGGCTGGATGGAGGGCGAATGGATGGAGCGCATGCTCAAGGACAAGTACGACCCGCTGATGGAAAGGCGCGCCAGGCTCACTCCCTTGAAGCGATGCGTTACGGCGGACGACGTGGCTGAAACCATGCTGAGCCTGGTGCGATCCAACCGTTTCATGACCGGAGAAGTGGTCGTCGTCGACGGGGGGTTCTCAAGCTCCACTTAAGCGTCTTGGGCGGCCTCTTCGGCTGCCGTGCCCCATTTTCCGCGGCATGACCGGAGACCCCGGTTTTCGGTGTTTTTCGAAAAGTAGTCTTTGAGAAGCTGCACAAAGACGGCATGAGCCGCTGCAGCCATCCATAACCAAGGAGACAGGCATGAGTTTAAGAAGCACCGTTTTGCAGCTGGCGTTCGCATGGGCCCTGGCATTCGGAGGGATGCCATCGGCCGCGGGCCAAACCTATGAGCTCAAGGCATCGAGCTATCTGCCCCCCAGCCATACGATCAACGCCGAGATCAGCCGGTGGGCCAAAGAGCTCGAAGAACGATCCGGCGGCCGCCTCGTCATCAAATTGTTCACTTCCGGGCAGATGGGGCCGGTTCAACGGCAGTTCGACCTGGCCAGAACGGGGGTTGCCGATATCTCGTACGTGTTGCACGGAGCCACGCCGGGGCGCTTTCCCCTGACCGAGCTGGCCCAGTATCCAACTCTTATCCCGAATGGGCGGGTGGGCTCTCAAGCCCTGATGGATATTGCCGACCTGCTTCAAAAAGAATACCGAGGCGTGAAGGTGCTGTATTTCATGGCCACGCCGCCCATCCCGTTCCTGATGGCGCGCGAGAAGATCACGACGCTCGACCAACTGCAGGGCCTGCGGATCAGGCATCCAGGCACCGTCTACGCCAGCCTGATCTCGGCCCTGGGGGCTTCACCGGTTGGCGTGGCGCCGGCCGAGGTTTCCGATTCGCTCTCCAAGGGTACGATCGACGGGACCCTGATGTCTTATGAGGGCGCCCAAAGCTTTCAGCTCGGAAACGACGTCAAGTATTCGCTTGACGTCAATGCGGGCGTGGTCACATTCGCCCTGGTCATGAATCCCGACAGTTTCAGCAAATTACCGCCAGACCTGCAGGCGCTCATCGAAGAAACCACCGGCCACGCGGGCGCGAAACGGGTCGGCACGGCTTCCGACGAGGCAGACGAGATTGGGCTCCAGTACATGAAGGACCATGGCCTGGAACTGACCTCGCTCGAAAAGGGCGACGCGCAGCAGTATCAGAAGGTCACCGCCGACTTGCTCGAGAAAAGAGTGCAAGAGCTCGAGAAAGAGGGCGTGCCCGCCCGCGAAGTGGTGGCGCGCCTGAAGCAGGCGATTGCCAAGTACGCAAAGGAGCCATGAGATGAAGGCCCCCGGCAGCCACGGTGGCCCTTGCCAGCGCGGGCTGCGCTGCTGCTTGCGGGTTCTTACCCTGATAGCGGGCGTTGCCCTGGCCCTGATGATGTTCGTCACGGTGGCCGATGTCGTACTGCGCAATTTTTTTCATGTCTCCATACTTGGCACTTACGACATTGTCGAGACCATGATGGTGTTCGTGGTGTTCCTGGGCATTGGCGAGGCCTTTCTTGACGATACGCACATCACCGTCGATGTCGTCGACCATTTCGCAACCCCGCGCACGGTGCTGGTGCTCAAGGGCTTGGCAATGGCGGCGGCGGCCGTGTTCCTGATGCTGCTGTTGCGATACATGCCGATTCCCGCTTTGGAAGCCTATATCTACGGCGATCGCAAGCCCGACCTTCCCATACCTTTGATTGTCTTGTGGATACCCTGCCTGCTTGGCATGGCGGCGGCTTTGGCGGCCGTTCTCTACAAACTTCTTTCCATGCTGCTTCGAAACCGGCTTCAGGGCGGCGCCGCACCGGCGATTCAACACGAAGGAGAGCGCTCATGAGCGTTCAGGCGATAGGCCTTATAGGCATGGCCGCCTTGCTGATACTTATCTTCGCCCGAGTTCCGGTGGCCATATCGATGGGCATCGTGGGGATATTCGGCTATGCCGCCATCAGTGGCTTCGACAAGGCTTTCGTCGTGCTGGGTTCCACGCCGTTCGAAATGGGCTCGGCCTACGCGTTGTCCGTTGTTCCCTTGTTCGTACTCATGGGTGCGCTGGCATCCAGCGCCGGCATATCGGGTCAGCTGTTCAATTCCGTGCACGCGCTGTTCGCGGGAAGGCGGGGCGGCCAGGCATTTGCGACCTTGGGCGCCGGGGCGGTTTTCGGCGCCGTATGCGGTTCGTCGCTGGCGGTTGCGGCGGCGATGTCCCGCATCGCCTTGCCCGAGATGCGCAAGGCCGGCTACGACGACAAGCTGACAACCGGCGTGATCGCGGCTGGCGGTACGCTGGGAATCCTGATTCCTCCGTCCATCATTCTCGTCATCTACGCCATCATCGCCGAGCAATCCGTGCAAAAGCTGTTTGCGGCGGCGCTCGTACCCTCGGTTCTGCTTACCCTGTTCTACGGCTTCGTGCTGGCATGGCTGGTCAAAAGACACGCCGAATACGCGCCTCCCTCGCCTCGCCAGCCGTGGCACACCAAGCTGTGGGCATTGGCAAGCATGTGGGAAATAATCCTGATATTCGGCGTGTCGATCGGCGGCATCTACATCGGCTGGTTCAGCCCCACCGAATCGGCCGCCGTCGGGTCATTCGGCGCGCTGCTTCTGGGGGTTCTGCGGCGCAAGCTTTCTTGGGCGGACATTCAGAAAAGCTTTGTCGAGACCATCCTGATCTCAAGCATGTTATTCCTGGTCATATTGTGCGCGTTCATCTTTTCGTACTTCATTGTGCTGACAGAACTGCCGCACACATTGGTCGAGTGGACCCGCAGCCTGAATGCATCACCTGTCACGATCATGTTCATCTTGATCGTCTTCTATCTGATACTTGGCTGTTTTCTGGACGGCATCGGCATGGTGCTCATCACCGTTCCCGTGTTCTTCCCCTTGGTGGTCGAGGCGGGGTTCGATCCCGTCTGGTTCGGGGTGGTGCTGGTGCTGGTTGTCGAGCTGGGCCTGATCCATCCACCGGTGGGCATGAACATTTTTGTGATACGGGCCCAGGCGCCCGAAATTCCCTTGTCGGTCATCTATCTGGGCGTCCTGCCGTTTCTGGTGGCGCCCCTGGCATTGCTGGTACTGATGGTCACCATGCCCCAACTGGCTCTGTGGTTTCCCGGCCTGTTGTATTAAGACCGGCTTGCGTCAGGCCTTGGCGTTGCAAGCCGGGTGCCGCCGCCAAAGCCGTTCTGATACAGTGCGAAGACGACAGTCTGGAATGCCGGAACATGGATTACGAACAGCGCTTCATCGACATTGAAATCAAGCTTACCGCCCAGGAAGATCTCACGCAGCAGCTAAGCGATCTGGTCTACGAACAGCAAAAGCAGATACAAGAGCTGCAGGCCTTGTACAAGGCCCTGGTGCGCCGGATGAACGAGGGCCAGGCAGACGGCCCCGACCCCTACGCCCAGGAAAGGCCGCCGCATTATTGACGGCGCCGGCGCAATGAGACGCCAGTCTTGCGCGGCATGTCGTGCGAAGTCCCATTTTCGGCTTTGGGCCGGTTTCTGCCGCCGCGGCGTTTGCCGGCGGTATTTGCTTTGATCAGCGCATGCTTCTTCAGCTTGCCACGGCCGGGCGTACCTGGCTTCAACGGATCCGCGCGTCTGCGCGCACTTTCTTGCGCCGCCCCCACAGGGCCAGGTAAATAGCGGCGTTTCCGGCCGCCAGCAGCACAGCCAGGGCGATCTGCATGCCACGCGTGATGCCCGGCGGATAGATCAGCGGCCATAGGTAATGCTGGATGAAGCCGCCGTCGTACGTGCCCTGGCCCGCCAGGGCGCGCAGGTGGTTTTCCAGCGGTGTCAGGGGGCAGATCCAGCCCATGGCGATGACCGTTGCACCCCATGCCAGGGCGGGCAGGTGCAGCCAGGCCAGGCGGGGCCGCCATAGCGCCAGCAGGCCGCCGAAGATCACGAAGGCGACGAACAGGCCATGAAGGATGAGCACGGCATCGGCGGCGAGGGCGTAGTGCATGTCGGGTGGGCGTTAAAATTGACGGCATCATGAATCGAACCGATACCGATGATTATCGCGCGCTGTTCCTGCGCGGTCTGCCCTTGATGGACGTGCGCGCGCCCGTAGAGTTCCATAAGGGCGCGTTTCCGGGCGCCGAGAACCTGCCGTTGATGAACGATGCCGAGCGCCACGAGGTGGGCGTCTGCTACAAGCGGCAGGGGCCCGAGGCGGCCGTCGCCCTGGGGCATCGCCTGGTCAGCGGGCACACCAAGGCGCAGCGCATAGGCGCCTGGGTGGATTTCGCGGCGGCGCACCCCCAGGGTTATCTGTACTGCTTTCGCGGCGGCCACCGGTCGCGCATCGCGCAAGAGTGGCTGCAGGCCGAGACCGGCGTGCGTTACCCGAGGGTGCTGGGCGGCTACAAGGCCATGCGCAATTTCCTGATGCAGACCCTGGAGCACGCGCTGGCCGACTCCGGCTTCACGGTGCTGGGCGGCATGACGGGCACGGGCAAGACCGAGGTGCTGGCGCAGCTGGATCATGCCCTGGATCTCGAAGGCCACGCCCATCACCGCGGTTCGAGCTTCGGCAAGCGCGCTTCGCCCCAGCCGGTGCAGATCGACTTCGAGAACCGGCTTTCCATCGACGTGCTGCGCAAGCGCGCCCAGGGCCATGCGGGTTTCGTGGTGGAAGACGAGAGCCGCCTGATAGGCGGCTGCAGCCTTCCGCTCGCGCTGTATCACGACATGCAGCACCGGCCCCTGGTCTGGCTCGAAGATACGCTGGAAAACCGCGTGCGGCGCATCGCCCGGGATTACGTGGTGGACCTGTGCGCCGAGTTCGAGGCGCTGCACGGTGAAGAACAGGGCTTCGAACTGTTCGGCGAGCGCCTGCGCCAAAGCCTGGACAACATCAGGCGCCGCCTGGGCGGCGAGCGCCATGCCCGGCTGGCGGCCATCATGGATGAAGCCCTGGCCGCGCAGGCGCGCAGCGGCGAGATCGAACCGCATTACGGGTGGATCGAGGGCCTGCTGAAGGAATACTACGACCCCATGTACACCTACCAGCGTGAACAGAAGGCGTCGCGCATTGTGTTCGCCGGCGACCTGCCGGCGGTGCTGGATTACTTTCGCGGCGCTTGCCCGCCCGCCAAGGCTCAGGCCTCGCGCCTGGCGCTGTAGGTCTGCAGCACGGCATTGGCCACGGCAAGCATGGGGCAGGGAACGCCGGCCTCCTGGCCCCGGCGCAGCATGTCTCCGACCAGATGGTCGCCCTCGATGGGCAGGCCGGCTCGCATGTCGCGGTACATGGATGAGTTGAAGCCCGAGTTGGGGTTGGTGACCACACGCTGGAAGCCGGCAATGGCTTGCGGGTGCATGGGGTGGCCGGCGGCTTGCGCGGTGTCGGTGCATTCGCGCAGCAGCTGCAGCGCAATCGCGCCGCCCGCTTCGCTGCGCATGTATTCGCCCACGGTGCCCTGCAGCATGCAGTTGGCAGCGCCCAGGCAGGCCATGCGGCAGAATTTGTCCCACATGTCGTCCATGATGCCGTCGCTCAGCTCGGCGTCGATGCCCGCCTGCAACAGCAGTTGCCAGGCCGCGCGGGCCTTGGCCTGCTGGCCCGCCGTGCGGGCGCCCACGGTCAGGCTGCTGTAGGCGTTGCTGACACGAATGTGGGTGGGCGCAAGCTGGGTTGCAATGGTCTTTGCAATGCCGCCCAGCACGCGTTCTTGCCCAAAGGCCTGGTCGAGTCGGTCAAGGTGTCGCAGGCCGTTGAGCAGGGGCAGGATATGGGTGGCCGAGCCCACGGCCGGGGTGATGTCGGCGATGACGCCTTCAAGCGCGGGCGCCTTGTTGCTGAGCACGACCAGGTCGTAGCCGCCGTCAAGCTGGTTTGCCGCGACGGTGCGTGGCTGTATGTGCTGCGTGCCGGAGGGCAGCTCGAGTGTCAGCCCTTCGGCGTCGACCAGCGCCTTGCGCGCCGGGCGCAACAGAAATTGCACGTCGGCGCCGTGCTGGTGCAGGCTTGCGCCAAACAGGGTGCCGACCGCGCCGGCGCCGACAAATAGAATCTTCATGTGAGTGGAACCGCCCGGATGCGGAAAGCAGGCCCGCGCAGGTTGAAAGCAGTGGTATGTTGAA
Source organism: Pusillimonas noertemannii (assembly GCF_003096595.1). Taxonomy (GTDB): domain Bacteria; phylum Pseudomonadota; class Gammaproteobacteria; order Burkholderiales; family Burkholderiaceae_B; genus Pusillimonas; species Pusillimonas noertemannii. The sequence goes on from NZ_QEKO01000005.1 coordinate 32,583, forward strand.
AACAGGGGTATACCGAATACAGTGTCCTGAAATGATAGCACCCTGTATCCGGCTGCTGCGGCATCCGAGACATCCCAGACATTCGAGATATCCGGGGCGGGCGGGTTGCGGGCGATTTCCCTGGAACCTTGCCCGCGACCGGGGTTGCCGCGCCTGCTACAGCAGCTTGTCCAAGGTGATGGGCAGCGTCCTGATGCGCTTGCCGGTTGCATGATGGACGGCGTTGGCAATGGCCGCCGCCGCGCCGACGATGCCGATCTCGCCCACGCCCTTTACACCCAGGGGGCTGGCCAGGCCGTCGGGTTCGTCCACGAAGATCACTTCCATGTCATGCACGTCGGCATGGCAGGGCACATGGTATTCGGCCAGGTTGTGGTTCATGATGCGGCCCAGGCGGTGGTCGAACAGCGCTTCTTCCTGCAGCGCCATGCCCATGCCCATGACCAGGCCGCCCAGCACCTGGCTGCGCGCGGTCTTGGGGTTGATGATGCGGCCCGCCGCAACGCAGGCGAGCAGGCGGGGCACGCGTATCACGCTCAGCCTTTCGTCCACGCATACCTCGGCGAAAACGGCCGAGTGGGTGTTGCGCGCCTTGCCGTCTTCTTGCGGCGGGTCGACGGTGGCCGATGCCTCGATGCGGCCGCCGGGCGCGCGGGCTGCCAGCTTGGCCATGTCGTTGCTGCCCACCGGGCCGCCGGCCAGTTCCGACAACTGCCGCGCAATGCCCTTGCACGCCCGGTGAACCGCGGCGCCCACCGATGCCGCCATGGCCGAGCCGCCGGCAAAGGGCGAATCGGGCAGCGGGGATTCGCCTATTTCCACCCGCACCCGCTCCAGGGGCAGGCCCAGCGCGCCCGCGGCGATCTGCGCCATGATGGTATAGGTGCCGGTGCCGATGTCCGAGGCGGCGGAGCGAACCGTCAATATGCCTTGGGTGTCGAGCGTGGCGGTGGCGCTGGCATGCAAGACCAGGGCCTCCCAGATGCCGGTGGCCATGCCCCAGCCCGATAGTTCCATGCCGTTGCGCATCGAGCGCGGTTCATGGCTGCGCCGGTGCCATCCGAAGCGTTCCGCGCCTGTCTCGTAGGCCTTCTTCAGCGCCTTGCTGGTAAAGGGCAGGCCGCTGATGCCGTCCACGTCCGAGCAGTTGACCAGGCGCAGGGCCAGGGGGTCCATGCCGTTGGCATAGGCCAGCTCGTCCAGCGCCATCTCCAGCAGGTTCACGCCGGTGGCGGCACCGGGCGCGCGCATATTGCCGGGCGTGGGCGTGTCGATGGGGGCGACGGCGTAGTCCAGCCGCAGGTTGTCGCAAGGGTAGGCGATGGCGCCCCACTTCACGAGGTTCTCGGTATAGGTCTCGATGCGGGCGGTGCTGGTGGTTGCGATGACCTCCATGGCTTGCAGCTTGCCCCGGGTATCGCAGGCAAGGCGCATTTCCTGCGTGGCGGCCGGGCGGTGCACATGAGTGAACATCTGCTGGCGCGTCATCACGACACGCACCGAGCGCTTCAGCATGAGGGCGGCCAGCATGGCCAGATAGGCCTGGTAGCCGGGGCGCAGGCCCGAGCCGAAGGCCCCGCCGACGTGATGATTGGCGACCATGATCGAATCGGGCTCCAGGCCGAAGGCCTGGGCCAGCTGGCGCTGCGCATTCTGCGAACCCTGGTTCTTGTCGTGTACCGTCAGCCGGCCGTCGCCATGCCACTGCACGGTGGTGGCATGCATCTCCATGGGGTTGTGATGTTCCATGGCCAGCTCGTAGCGGCTGTCGATCCGCGCGGCCGCGTCGTCAAGGGCCGCCTGGGTGTCGCCGCGCACGATATTGCCCTGCGCCTTGGCGGCCGGCGTAAAGCGCTGCGCCAGCGCGCTGCCCAGCATGGTGTTGTGCGGCAGGGTGTCGTAGGCGGCTTCGACCTGCATGGCGCCCCGGCGCGCCGCCTCGAAGGTTTCGGCCACGACCAGGGCAATGGGCTGGCCGCTGTACATGATCGCGCCGTCCAGCAGCAGGGGGACGGGCGGCTTGGCGTTGCCGGCGGCATCGTCGTCGTCGTGGGCCGGAGCTTCGTACCAGGGCACATGGGGGCGGTTTTCATGGGTCAGCACCTGCACGACACCGGGCGTGTTCAGGGTGCCGGCCGTGTCCAGAGAGCGGATGCGGCCGCGCGCGATGCCGGCGCATACGGCCACGCCGTACAGCAGGCCTTCGGCCGGATGTTCGGCGGCGTAGCGGGCCTGTCCCGTAACCTTGGCGACGCCCTCGATGCGGTTCAAGGGGGTGCCGATGCCCGGGGAAGTGCTGTTGCGGCCTGGGTGTTCGGCTGCTTGAGTCATGGTGCCTCCTTGGCATGTGGGGCGAGTGCATTCCGACTGCAGGACGGTGTTGGCCCGGGCCCGTCATGCAATGCGCTTGTCCACCTGCGATTGCGGCGTGCCGTTGGCCGCCTGGGTCAGGGCCCGGACCGTTGCGCGGCAGGCAAGCTCGATCTTGAATTCGTTGTCGCCTTGTCCCGTCGCCCCTTCCAGCAGGGCGTCGGCAAAGCGCGTGAAGCTGCGGACCGATGGCGTTTCGCCGGTCAGCATGCGTTCGGCTTCAGGCAGTCGCCAGGGCTTGTGGGCCACTCCGCCCAAGGCCACGCACGCCTCGGCGATGCTGCCGTCGTCTTCCAGGCGCAGCGCCGCCGCCACTGAGACGAGGGCAAAGGCGTAGCTCAGGCGGTCGCGTATTTTCAGGTAGCTGTAGCGGCTGGCAAAGCCCTGCGCGGGCAAGTCGACGCTGGTGATCAGCTCGCCTTCGCGCAGCGTGTTGTCGTACTGGGGCGTGTCGCCGGGCAGGCGATGAAACTCCTGGAAGGGAATGCTGCGCCGGCCCTCCGGCCCCGCTACATTGACTGTTGCGCCCAGCGCCGCCATGGCGACGCACATGTCCGAGGGATGCACGGCGATGCAGTGTTCGCTGGCGCCCAGTATGGCGTGGATGCGCGTGCAGCCGCCCACTGCGCCGCAGCCCGAGCCGGGCGTGCGCTTGTTGCAGCGCGTGGCCGTGTCGTAGAAGTAATAGCAGCGCGTGCGCTGCATCAGGTTGCCCCCCGTGGTGGCCATGTTGCGCAATTGCGGGCTGGCGCCCGCCATCAATGCACAGCCCAGCAAGGGGTAGCGCTCCAGAATCCACGGATGCGAAGCCAGATCGGCGTTGCGCACCAGGGCGCCGATGCGCAAGCCCCCATCGGGCAGCGGCTCGACCTGGTCCAGCCCCAGTCGGTTGATGTCGACCAGCCGTGCGGGTCGCTCGACGTTCTCTTTCATCAGGTCAAGCAGATTGGTGCCGCCGGCGATGAAGCGTCCCCCCTGGCCGGCCGCCCGCAAGGCTTCGTCGATGTTCTGCACGCGCTCATAGCGAAATGGGTTCATTGCGCGTCCCCGTCCAGATACACAGCCTCAATGGCGTCCACGATGTTCACGTAAGCGCCGCAACGGCACAGATTGCCGCTCATATATTCGCGGATGGCGGCGCGCAGGTCGTGCCCGTGGCTTTCGAGCCGTTTCTCATTGAACAGGCCCTGGGCAGAGCAGATCTGCCCGGGCGTACAGTAGCCGCACTGGAAGGCATCGTGCTCGATGAAGGCGTGCTGCAGATCATGGAGCCGGCCTTCGCCGGCCAGGCCCTCTATGGTGGTGATGTTACGGCCTTCCTGCATGATCGCCAGCGTGAGGCAGGCATTGATGCGCCGGCCGTCGGCCAGCACGGTACAGGCGCCGCACTGCCCATGGTCGCAGCCTTTCTTGGTGCCGGTAAGCCCAAGGTGGTCGCGCAGCGCATCCAGCAGGGTCACGTCGGGGCCCACGGCAAGCCGCCGCTCGCGGCCGTTCACGGTAAGGCTGACTGGCTGGCTGGTCATGTCGTTCTCCGAGGGTGCGTCAGGCCCCGAAGCCAGCAAATAACATGCCCCCTGGTCGCCCCGCATCGCCGGATGACCTTACGCCGCCGCCCCGTATTTGGCCCCGAGCCCTATGCCCCCGCAAGGCCGCCGACCGGAGCCTCAATCGCCCGATTCGGGGTCGGGTGCGGGCCTGTTCGACCCATGCACCATGTGCAGGTATTGCCGGTGGCGCTCGTACTGGTCGAGGATGTCGCCGATGACCTCGTCGTTGCTCCAGCCCATGATGTCGTAGTCTTGTCCGCCTTCGCGCAGGAAGACCTCGGCCCGGTAGTAGCGGCGTTCTTCCTTGCCGGCGTCTTCATCCATGGCCAGGCTGGGCTGCATCTGTTCGAGCGGGTGCACGGCATAGCTGAAATCCAGGTATTCGCCCAGGTGCTGCACGTGCATTTCGGCCTGGCCGTCGTCATTGCGGCCCACCCGCACCTCGTAGCCCTGGCGGCGCAGTTCATTCGCCACGGCTTCCATGGCGGGCAGCACCACATCGTCGATGAAGCGCAGCACGTGCTTGCGGGTGGGCATCATGACGATGTTGCGCAGGCGGCGCTGCCAGCTTTGGCCGCCGGCCAGCGGCTGCGAGCGGGTGATGGTCTGATAGCGGATGCGGCGCTTGGTGGCATCGAGCTTCAGGGCCTTGAACAAGCCCCATATGGCTACCAGCAATATGACGGAGAAGGGCAGGGCGCTGGCGATGGTGGCGGTCTGCAGGGCCTTGAGGCCGTCGGCCAGCAGCAGCGCGATGGCCACCACCCCCATCAGCACCGACCAGAATATGCGCTGCCACACCGGCGAATGCCCGGCTTCGTCGGAGGCCAGCAGGTCGACCACCAGGGCGCCCGAATCGGCCGAAGTGACGAAGAAGACGATCACCATGACGATGGCGATGGCCGAGGTAATGCTGGAAAGCGGCAGGGCCTCAAGAAAGGCGAACAGCGCCAGCGAGCTGTCGGCGTTGACGATTTCGGCCAGGTTCTGCATGCCGTCGACCATAATGAAATAGATGGCGCTGTCGCCGAACACCGTCATCCAGAACAGTGTGAAGCCGGCCGGCACCAGCAGCACCCCGCGTACGAACTCGCGAATGGTGCGGCCGCGCGAGATGCGCGCGATGAACAGGCCCACAAAGGGCGACCAGGCTATCCACCAGCCCCAGTAGAACAGGGTCCATCCGCCTATCCAGTCGTTGGGTTCGTAAGCGTAAAGATTGAAGGTTTTATGGACGAGGTCGGAAAGATAGCTGCCGGTGTTCTGCACGAAGGTCTGCAGCAGGAATACGGTGGGCCCCAGCACCAGCACGAACAGCAGCAACAGCACGGCCAGAACCAGGTTGAATTCAGACAGCAGGCGTATGCCGCGGTCGAGCCCGCTTGCCACCGAAAGCGTGGCCAGGCCGCAGGCCCCGACAATAAGGCCGATCTGCACGGGGATGGTGACAGGCAGGCCGAACAAGTGGTTCAGGCCGCTGTTGATCTGCGACACCCCCACGCCCAGCGAGGTGGCCACGCCGAACACGGTGCCGATAATGGCGAACACGTCGACCGCATGGCCGATGGGCCCGTGGATGCGGTTGCCTATAAGCGGGTACAGCGCCGAGCGGAAGCGCAGCGGCAGGCCGTGCCGGTAGCTGAAGAAGGCCAGGATCAGCCCCACGATGGCGTAGATGGCCCAGGCATGCAGGCCCCAGTGGAAGAAGGTGATGCTCATGGCCTCGCGAGCGTCGAACACCGTCGAGCCCGCGCCGATGGGCGGGTCGATGAAGTGCATGACGGGTTCGGCCACGCCGAAGAACATCAGGCCTATGCCCATGCCGGTAGAGAACAGCATCGCGAACCAGGTAATGTCGCGGTAATCGGGCTGGCTGTGGTCGGGCCCCAGCTTGATGTCGCCGTATCGGCTGAATGCCAGGAAGACCACCGAGATGAGAATGACGGCCACGGCCAGCACGTAGAACCAGCTTGCGTTGGCCAGTATCCAGCTCTGGACCACGTCGAAAAGCCGCTGCGCGGCCTGGGGCGCGAAGGCGGCGAGCAGGACGAGCGCCAGGATGAAAAAGGCCGAGGCGGCAAAGACGGGTCGGTTGATGGTGGTTCGTGGACGGGACGTCATGCTGGCTCCGTGTGTGGCTGCGGAACGGTCATTAGTACCACGAAGTGCCAATGGCGCGCCAGGGGGCGCGCCGGACGCAACGGCTTTTGCTATGGCCTCAGAACTTCCAGTGCAGGGCCAGGTTGCCCGAGAAGGAGCGGTAGCCGGCGCGCAGGAACTGGCTCGACATGCTGGCGCCGATGCTGAGCCGCTCGCTGGGCGTATAGCTGAGGGCGGCCGTCACGGCCAGCGCATCGGCCCCGGTTACGGTGTTGCGGGTGCTGAAGGCGAACGCGTCATACGAGGCAAAACTGGCCCGCTGGCTTAGCTCGCGGTTCAGCAGCTCGTGCTCCCAGGCCACTTGCACTTGGGCCTTCAGGGTGGCCTCGTTCTTCAGGGGCAGGTTCAGGCTCGACTCTACGCCCAGGCTCGAGCGCAGCGAAGAAAAGCTGGCTGCGCGCAGCTCCAGCCGGGTGCCCTCGGGGCCCGATTCGCTTGTGCCGGGCCGGCGCAGATAGGTATAGGCCAGCGACGCCACCGGCCCCATGCTTAGCGAGGGCGACAGGGCCCAGCGGTAGCCGCCGCCGGCCGCCAATGCGCCGCTGTAGCCTGTCCAGTTCGAGCGGTGGCTGGCCTGGTACGAACCGATGTGCAACTGCCGGCTCATCTTGCCGTCTTCCACGCCCAGCTGGCCCTGGCCGAAGGCAAAGGGCCCGGCCATGGCGAGGGGTTCGTAGCGGGCCTGCAGGCCCAGATGCACGGCGCTCGAGCGGCCGGTGGCCTGATGCGGGTCGCGCACCTTTACCTTCAATTCGCTGACCGCGCCATAAGCGCCCACTGTCCAGTCGTTCACAAGGGTGTGGGCGCCGAACACCGCGCCGTAGGCCGTTGCGTCGTATTCCAGCTGGCTGCCGCGCCGGTCTTGCGAGAAGCTCGAGCCGAAGGCGGTCGCATAGCCGCGCCATTGCCCTTCGGTGGCGGCCTGTGCGTTGCGCAGGCCCAGGCCGGCGATTTGCCGCTCGCGCTGCAAGGTGCCGGCGAACAGGGCGCTATAGGCCGCGCCCGAAAGCGGCTCCAGCGCATCGGCCACCAGGCTGCCGTCGGGCGCGGAAAAATCCAGTGCCGCGTACAGCGGCTGGATGTCGGGCTGCGCAACGGCGGCGATGCCGTCCAGCGCCAGGCCCGCCTGGCGGGCGTTGTCATTGGGCGCCCAGCGGCTGTAGGTGTGCTCGGCGCGGCGGGCGGTGAGGCCCGCCGCGGCCACCTGGAAATCCAGCGTGGGCGACTGGGCCTGTGCGTTTACGGCCGCAAAGGCGCCGCTGGTGGCGCCGGTTTCAATAAGCTGGTCGAAGCCCACGCTCCAGCCCGCCGGGTACCAGTCTTGTAGTGGAATGACGGCAAGCTGGCCGTCGAGCACGGCCTGGCCGCTGACGGCCAGGGTGTCGTGGCCGCCCCGGCCGTCGACTTCGAGCGCCAGCGTGCCTTGCGGGCCTTGCAGGTAGTCGCCTTCGATTTCGATGCGGCCCAGCGAGTTGCCGGGCGCGACGATGCCGTCGTTGACGAAGGCGCCCTCGAGCACGCTGTAGCGGCTGTTGCCCGCCAGCGTGGCGCCCGGCTGCACCCGTACGCTGTGCAACACGTGCTGGCCGTTCAGCGAGGTAAGGCCGCCCTGGGCCGACAGGGCAATGTTCGAGCCCAGAATATTGCCCTGGTAGTTCAGGGCGAACCCGGCGTCAGGCCTGCCCGTGGCCTGGCCCGAGGCGTCGGCCAATTGGCCAAAGCTCAGCTCGCTAAGGCGCAGCCGGCCCTGTTCGTCTTTTTCAGCGTAGTGCGAAATGATGTCGCCCTGGATGCTTGCGCCGCGCATGACATTGATATGCTCGACCAGCGCATTGCGCGACATCAATATCGCAGCCTGGCGCCCGGCCAGGCTGCCGGTCAGGTCGTATCGCTTTACCTGCGCGCCCTGCAGCTCTTCCAGCAGCGGCAGCGCCTTGCCCTGTGCCGACCGTATGTAAGAGCCCCGGTATTCGGTGTCGTCGCCCAGGGTGCTGGAGCCGAAGTCGAAGTTGGCGGCCACGCCCAGCTCGCCCAGCGCCTGCACCTGGCCGCGCTGCACCAGCACGTGGTCGCGTCCATAGGCAAACACCACCCCGCGGCCGTTCAGGCCGTTGCCATGGATGCGCGTGCCGGCTTCCACCACCAGGGTGTTGGCCTGGCCGTCCACCCGCACCCCCACGCCGCCCGGGCCTTCGGTAAGCAGGTCGGCGCGCTGGTAAATGGTATTGCCGCTGCCGTAGACATGCAGCCCCACGCCCAGCAGGGCCGTGTTGTAGGTGCCCGGCAGATAGTCCGTGCCCTGGGCGTTGCGCTGAAAATAGCCGTGCTCGTTGATAACCGTGAGCCCGTCGTTGTAGATGGAGCGGCCATAGAAATTGCGCCGGTCGATGTCGTAGCCCAGGTCTTGCAGGGCGGCCAGCTCGGCCTCCATGAAGACAGCATAGTTGCCGTAGGATTGGTGGCTCATCGTGCTGTTCTTCAGCTCGCTGTGCGACATGTAGTTCGTGTCTATGCCGTCGCCGGCTTCCCACAATATCTTCACCGGCACCCCCGGCATGGCGCCCGCAAGCACTTCCGATACATGCGCGCCGGCAAAATAGCCCTTGTCCTGGCGCAGGTCGAAGGCGTCGGGGCTGTAGGGGTTGGTGCAGAACTTGCAAAGTATCGTCTGGCCGGGCTTTGCGGGGCGGCCATTGTCGTCGCGCAGGTGCTGGTTCCAGCTGCTGAATTCATTCAGGAAGTAGGGTTTTTTCCCTTCTTCGTCCATCGAACCGACGGAGCTGGTAATGCCCAGGCCGTGGGCCAGCTCGTGCGCCGCCGTGCTCATGACATCCACCCGCCCCGTGGGCGGCACTTGCGCCGGTACATAGGGCACTGTTTCCCAGTCGAAAGTGCCCATGACGAACTGCGCCTGCGAATCGAAGTACCCGAGACCAGGGTCGCCGCCCAGCAGCGAGGTTTGCAACTGCGTAAGCCAGGGCGCCTTGCTGTTTGCCGGGCTGAGGCCTGCCGCGTTCTCAACGTTGTAGGTGCCCACGTTCACCACCGCGGGCAGATGGCCCGAAGCAGGCTTGATCACGTCGGCCCAATACTGCATGGCCTGCAGAATCTTGCTTTTCTGCATGGCATCCAGGTTCCAGGTGGATGCACGGGGTGCGGAATAAGAGGGCATGAAAAACCCGTCGCCCACGTCGAAAAAGCGGATCTCGAACATGGCCTGGCCATCGGCGCGATGGACCGTGTGGCTTTCGTAAGCCAGGCAGGCGGATGCAGGCAGGGCCAGCGCCAGGGCCAGCGCAAGCGACTTCAATGGGGACATGGGGGCTCGCTACAAAGGGGTTGGTTTTTGTTTTTGATATTTTTGTAACGGTATTTTTACTATGGGTAAGTAAAAACTACAACCGAGATTATGGTGTCAATGCTTCGATTGGCGTACGTTGCTTTGTGCGCAGGCAATCTTGCCTACTTGCCTGCTTCCATCGCGCGGCGCGCCGCCTCTACTAGAAACCCACTGCGTGTCGCGCCATGTGCTTTTGCATAGCTGTCGATTTTTGCCAGGATGCGGCGCGGCACGGTGATATTGATTTTTTCCGAGCGTCCGTCAAAGCGCGATACATCGACGTCGACCAGCGCCCAAATGCCATCGGCGAAGTCGGGGTTGCCACGATGCTGCGCAATGGGCTGGGGCAGGGGAAGGTCGTCACCGTCTTCCACCAGGCCCTCCAGATGAAGGTCGATGGCTTCCTTTACCTGTTCCAGCGCTTCTTCCAGCGTGTCGCCCGCTGAAAAACAGCCCGGCAGATCGGGCACCGACACACCGTAGCGGGTGCCGTCATCGGTATGCAGAACCACGGGAAATCGCATGGGGCTTCCTACTTCCATCCCGCCAGATAAATAGCCTTCAGCCTCCAGCGGCTTGATGATCTGTTTGCTGTTCACGGTGGTTATTATACCTACTAGTAGGATCGGATATGAAGGCTCTTGGTTCGTCGTTACTTGCTCTCGATGCAGGAACCAAAAGACAGTGATGAAGACAGACAAGGAGGGCGGCTATTCGTGAAAGCCGAAGGGAACCGACTGCTGCTCTGTCGGATAAATCAGTTCGTAGTAGTTTGATTTCAAGGGGAGGCGATATGAATCTGCAACGATGCACAGCCTTGATTGTACTGCTGGCTGCGGGCAGCTCGCCGGCCCTCGCCGCGCAGGCGTCGTCGCCCGACTCATCGCGGGCAGACAGCGTGATCCAGGCGGGGCAGGGCGTGTACACCACCATCGGTAACGACGGCTCGGCGCGAGTAGACCGCAACGGTTCATATAAGTCGCTGAGCACGCATGGCGGCAGCCAGGGGGTCGATAGCGATGCCGGCGGCAAGGTTCTGCGTACGCCACCCGCCCGCCACCAAGACGCCCGCCGCGACAGCGGCGGGGCTGGATATGAAAACTACTCCTTGGGCGGGTTCATCTCCATAGAACGAGGCGGCCCGCAGCCGGAAGGCAATTCGCGCAACGACCATAACAGATAAACGTGCCAATGCTCGCCTGCCGCCGAGCGACTTGCTACCGCGGTTCATCTCGTCCCCTCTCAGATTCGATATCCTCTAAGATGCTGCCTGGCGCATTTGCCGCTGGTAGACCACAACACCGAGCCCCTCATGAAAAAAACCGATCTCGAGAAGCAGAAAGCCTTGAAACTTGTGGGCAAGCTCAATGCTGCCGGCGCGCCGCGCCGCTATGCCGGCGCCGCGCCCGCCGTGGATCGCCGCGAACAGCGTCGCCTGGACCAGGCCGCGGGCCTGGTGTCCTTTCCCCTCAAACTGCAACAGCCCTTGATTTCGGCCTTGAACGCCAAGGCACAGGCGGAGGGCATCAGCGTCAACGAGCTGGTAAATACGCTGCTGGCCGAGGCGCTGAAAGGCTAGCCCATGAATATATGGGTCGATGCCGACGCCTGTCCCGCCGTCATCAAAGATATCCTGTATCGGGCGGCGCAACGCGTGCAGCAGCCGCTCACCCTGGTGGCCAATCAAATGCTGCGCACGCCGCCATCGCCATTGATCCGGGCCGTTCAGGTGCCGCGAGGATTCGATGTGGCGGACGAATATATTGTTGAACGCGTCGCTACCGGTGATCTGGTCATCACCGCAGACATTCCTCTGGCAAGCGAAGTTCTGGGCAAGGGCGCATGGGTCCTCAGCCCGCGTGGCGAGCATTACACCGCCGATAGCATAAGCGAGCGCCTGACGATGCGAGACATGATGGAGGAGTTACGCAGCGCCGGCGTCGATACCGAGGGGCCGGCGGCGTTCAGCCAGACGGACAGGCGCGCATTTGCCAACGCGCTGGACCGACTGCTGCAGAAAGCGCTACGGGAAAACACCGTCGGGCGCTTCTGATAGACAGGCTGAAATTCTTGGCGCAAGCTAAATTTTCCTCTCCCAGTGACGTCAACCTCAATATCGGGTCGTCGGTGTCAGTTCGGCGCCACCATTTTGCAAGCTGTCGCAAATCGCGTTGGTCGCCCCAAAAACCGGTCTTCCCACCCCTAAATTAAGATCCGCAGGCTCCGTAATCCAGGATGTACAGGAAATACCGGGCCTGCCCAACACCCAGGTGAAGGGCCAGGATTCCACCCGGAAACGGGCTTTCCTGGTCAACCGGCGGTAGATGCCGCCTTTTCCCTACAGGAGTAATCCATGTCAGTCATCAACACCAACTACCTGGCTCTGGTTTCGCAGAACAACCTGAACAGGTCGCAAAGCGCTCTGGGCACCGCCATCGAGCGCCTGTCTTCCGGCCTGCGCATCAACAGCGCCAAGGACGATGCTGCCGGCCAGGCCATCGCCAACCGTTTTACGGCTAACATTCGAGGCCTGACGCAAGCTGCGCGTAACGCCAATGATGGGATTTCCATCGCACAGACCACGGAAGGCGCGCTGAACGAAATCAATAACAACCTACAGCGCATTCGCGAACTGACAGTTGACGCCGCGAATGGCACAAAGTCTGGTTCAGACCTGAAGTCCATTCAAAATGAAATCAAAGAGCGCTTGGACGAGATCAATCGGGTTTCCGAGCAGACTCAGTTCAATGGTGTTCGTGTGCTGGGCGAAGATGCTGCGGCTCTGTCTGTGCAAGTTGGTGCCAATGACGGCCAGCGCATTGATATCGAACTGTCCAAGATCAACCAGAACACGCTTAAGCTGGATGGCTTTGACGTTACCAAGGCGTATGCTAAAGGTATGACGCCGATCACTGAAGTCAACGATACTGCTGATGCAGCTGATATCGCAACTGCTCTCAACGCAGTTGAGATTACTACTGGCGAAACCGTTGCTACCGTCGACGAAATTCGTAAAAGCGGTGATGACTACTATGTCCGCGTATCCAATGCTGATGACGACGCACATGGCTATGCAAAGCTTTCTATCGATGAAAGTGGCAACATCGGTGTTGCAGGGAGCGTTACCACCAATGCGCCCGCAGGGTGGAATGCCGCCGATACGGTAACGGAAGTAGTAACTGGACAAACCGAGATTAGTACTACAGCAGCCCAAACTGCGGCGACCGCTGCTGGTAGTCTGCTGGGTAATTCTGCCAAGATCGATAATATTTACCAAGATGAAGGTGGTACTTATTATGCGCAGGTCTCTGGAACTACCGATGGAACGTATGACGGCTTCCATGAAGTAAATATTGACGCAACAGGCGTGGTGTCATTTGCAGCAGCAGATCTCACCACCGCGGCTACGGTTGACGCTGAGTTCTCGGCTGAAATCGAAGGTATGAACGCCCCTACCGGCGTAAACATCAAACCGCTGGATGCTCTGGACCAAGCTCTGCAAAAGGTCGATGACCTGCGCAGCCACCTCGGTGCGATCCAGAATCGTTTCGAGTCCACCATCGCCAACCTGAACAACACCGTCAACAACCTTTCCGCAGCCCGCTCGCGCATTGAAGACGCAGACTACGCCGTCGAAGTCTCCAACATGACCCGCGCGCAGATTCTGCAACAGGCTGGCACCTCGGTTCTGGCCCAAGCCAACCAGGTTCCGCAGACCGTGCTGTCGCTGCTGCGTTAATTCGTAGTCGCCTGACCGCAGCGTCCGCTTCGGCGGGCGCATGAAATCGGCCCCTTGGGATCCGCTCCCTTGGGGCCGATTTCATGGTATTGGGCGCCTCGTCCATATTGGCGCGATCAAGCAGGCCTCGAGGCCGTTTGCTGAATTTTCTCCCTTATTGTTCGGATATTTATGTGGCAGTTACTCGGCACCGTTGAATTCAGTTGTTTGAATTGCCATTGTCCTGGCTCCATGCCTTCCAATTACTTTGACATGGCCCACGTTTCGGCCAGTAACCGGCGAATGGGAATGGAAAGCTACTATTCCGATATACAGGAGGCTCACTGCATCGATTGCGGCACTTGCATATCTCTTGAGTTGCAGGTTGTTGAATATCCGCAAGGCGCCATAAACCATGTTTCCATGAACTCATCCGAAGCAACCATTACGCAGCTTCCCACCGTGGAACTCATGGATGAAATCTTGCTTCCCCCGGCCAAAGATATCTATGTTCCCGACCAGCGGCTAGTTACGGACGTTTCAAGGATTACGAACACAATCCCGGAACTGATAAGGTTGATACAAGAAGACAGCAGCTGTCTCCATCGGATTTCACCCAGGGAGTTCGAAGAAATAATCGCGGAAATCTTCCGGGCGCAAGGCTATGACGTGCGCCTGACCAAGAGAACGCGCGACGGTGGCAAAGATGTTATAGCGATTCATCGAAATGAACTGGGGCTGGAAACCTGCTATTTCATCGAGTGCAAGAGGCATGCGCTGGACAGGAAGGTCGATGTCGGCATAGTCAGGGGAGTGTACGGCGTCCACTCGGCCATGAACGGCCCGAATAAGTCGATTGTTGTCACAACTTCGACCTTCACGCCGGATGCTCGTGAGTTTGTGGGTAATGGGTTGCGCAGCAGTTGGGATATGGAATTGAAGGATATCCGGGATGTTATGGGCTGGATCAAAAACTATAAGCTCTAGGTCGGTCAGGACTTCTTCTATTGGACAGGCTGCTTTGCTTCTTCGTTGAAGGAACGCGCTCCCGGTCTGCCTCCTTGGCGTGGGGGCTTTGGCTTAATTCGGCCTAATTCAGTACGGCGTGGCGGAGGAGCCTACGCCTGGCAATCCACGACAAACATCTGCCTTCGGTTTTTACGAATGGCCGGTTTCTGAAATCGGCCTCATGATGTCGCTTCGTCCGTCGTCGAGCGGTCCGTCCTTCTTTTCTGTATAGATATTATTTCTATATAATCATCCGTGACCACAAAACAGCGCTTCGGCAATAACAAGTATCGGCTGGAGATTCGCGAGCGCGATCATGGACCGGCGCATTGCCACTTGGTAGGCGGTAGCGTGGATGTGATCATTGAACTGGCCACATTGCAAAGCAACGGCCGGTGGCCGAAGGGTTTGCGAGCCGAGGTGCTGGCTTGGGTCGAGGCCAATCTGGATGAATTGTGGACGGAGTGGAAGAAATGGCATCGATGAAACGCCCGCGCCTTGCGCAAGTGGAAGCTTTGGCGCGTTTCCGGCTGCGGCTGGTTTTCGTGAACGGCATCGAAGCGGTGGTTGATTTCAAGCCGCTTTTTGATGAGTCCCCCGGCCTGGCGCCGCTGCGCAGTGCGGCCGCCTTTGCAAAGGCGGCCCTTATCGAGGGCGAGGGCTGGGCGGTGGTGTGGCCGCAGCTGGATATTCAGATCGGGGCCGACACCTTATGGCTGGACGCACAGGCACAAAGCGCGATGGATGAAAACAGCCGTGTGTTTGCGCAGTGGCGCGCGCGGAACAGGCTGTCATTGTCGGCCGCGGCCAAGGCGCTGGGCATGACGCCCCGTACGATCAGCGCCTATGGCACAGGCGCCCGGCCAGTACCGCGCTATGTGGCATTGGCCTGCAAGGGTTGGGAGGCCGAGCAGCGGCAACGGGGCGGGAAACCAGGCGTCTGATTAAGGGTTTATCCACATGGAGTCAGCCCTCTCACTCTGATGCGCGAACCAGCACTTTTTCTGCCCATTGATTTAGGCTCATCCCAGCCAATTCAGCGGCTAGTGCCGCTTTACGGTGTACCTCGGGGCTGACACGGAACATCATCCTTCCTGAGTACGGTTTTTGTGGAGTCTTTCCAGTCTTCGCACATGTTTCAAGATGGTTCAACTCCTAAACGGGTTAGGAGGGCACGGGCAGCTTTCCCCGGCAATCTGCACGATATGAGCGTGATGCAGCAACCCGCTGCAGATCGGGCGCTTACCGTGGTCCTGCAGCAAGATCCCTTTTATGAATGCGACCGCAGCCATTCCCGCATGGCGTCATTGACTCGCGTCTGCCATCCCCGGCCCGTAGCTTTTAGGCCTTCGAGTACATCTTGGTCAAATCGAATGCTGGTCTGTATCTTGACCGGTGATTTCTGCGGCCCCCGCATACGTTTAACGCTGCGTTGAAACGAGGCTGGCATGTCTTTCAGGCGCTTGGCTTGCTCGAAATCAGCCTTGGTCCACTCCGGGGTGTGCTCGTCAATCCGTTCGGGATCTGGTTTCCTGCGCATAAAAACATACCTCTCTGATATTGGCCTTGCGAAGGCTGATGACGCGCACGGCTTCACCGCGCAAAGTGAAGGCCAGGAAATAAAGGTGCGGTCCGATCATTCCTAAAGCTTGATAGCGTGTTTCCGTATAGGGGAACCGCTTGTCTTCTTTGATGAGGGCTGTATCAAAGTCGAACGCCTGTGCCAAACCGAGAGAGAATCCTCGTTCAGCAATATTTCGCCTATCCTTGACGGGGTCGAACTCGACTATTGTCATTCTAATTGTAGATACGATTTGTGGTTTTGTCACTCGGGACAACGAGGCTTCAACCGGAAGTTCAAAGCCTCGCTTTGTAAGATGACAGGAGATCTGGACCTCTGAGCTTTGGGCCGGCGTTTGCGGCGGGGGGCATCGAAGCCAGTTCTCGCTCTTCAGTTTGCCTCAGGACGTTTGCGAAGGCAGCTTCGGAAACTACGTTGCCGCATGTTTTTACATCGAGAGAAAAAGTTCCTTTCATCATTGTCCGGACGATAGACCCGCCTATAGTAGGTCTCCATTGACATCTCCTTGACGGGGTGGTTCAGTGAACTACAATGGGCCTATAGAATTTGAATGGAACGAACTCAAAAGCGACCTCTGTTTTCGGGAGCGAGGGTTTGACTTTGCCTATTCGGCAAGGGCATTTTTTGATCCTCGGTGTATTGTCCGACGAGATACCCGACACGATTATGGCGAAGACCGTTTTCAGATGATGGGAAAAATTGAGGGCCGTGTATTCGTCATTGTTTACACGCCCAGGCTTTATGCAATACGCATTCTCTCGGCCCGAAAAGCCAATCAGCGTGAGATCCGGTGCTATGAAAACCATACGAATGAAGATTGATCCTTCCACGCCAGCCGCGCTGCAGCCGGGAAGGATTGATCGGCTGCGGGTCGATGCCACGACGGAGCAGGAAATCGCCAGGCAACAGGCGGCGGACGATAAAGATGCTTTGCAAGACGCGGCCAGGTTTGCGCTGCGCGTGCGCCAACGTCTGGGGCTGAGCCAGTCCCAGTTTTCCAGGCATATCAATGTGCCTATCGAGACGATACGAAATTGGGAGCAGGGCAAGCGTTATCCGACAGGCGCGGCAAAAGCCTTGCTCAGGGTTCTGGATCGCGAGCCCGAGGCGGCACTGCGGGCTTTGGGCGAGGGCTAGCCGCTAATTACGCTTTCTCCAAAGGCCGTATCTTTGCCAGTACGTCGGCAAGTGCGTCTCTTGCAACTTCCGTATCGTACGCAACCTGGGCGCGCAGCCAGTATCCGTCTGAAAGGCCGAAGAACCGGCAGAGCCTCAAGTCGGTGTCAGCGGTGACGGAGCGCTGTCCCTTGACGATTTCATTGATGCGTCGCGCAGACACGCCAATTTCTTTGGCAAGGCGGTACTGGCTGATACCTAGCGGGGCAAGGAATTCTTCTTGCAGCAATTCGCCGGGGGTAATGGGAGGAATGTCACGAGCCATGGGGTATACCTTTCAGGGATCACGAAAATAATAACGCATGGCGTTATTAACGTAAAGCGTTAATAGGTAAGTCACTTTTTGATATTAATCCTCAGTGTGCCAAGGGCTTCCATAGCTTTCCATGGATGCGGATGTTTATATCCAGTTGCCCTCAAGCGAGTGCCCCATCAATATTGAAGCCCGCTGCTTATTGGAGCGGGTTGCCCTAAGCCATCGCGTATGTAGGAACGTACGGTCATCTTAATTAATATTTTTTTGATGAATCTTTTTTGATAAAATAAAAATGAACGGAAAGGAAATCATCAAGAAACTCCAAGAGCATGGCTGGAAGATTCTTCGGCAAGAAGGCAGTCATGTGCGCATGGGCCTCGATGCTGCGCGTACCACCGTACCCATGCACGGCGCTCGGGATGTCAAGGCGGGTACTTTGGCCAGCATCGAGCGGCAAACCGGCGTGAAGCTCAAATGAAGGAACTCGATATGGACACTCGTTATCCCGCCCTGATTACCAAGGCCCTGGAAGGGGGTTTCTGTGTCCGATTTGTTGATCTCGACGAAGCGTTTACCGAAGGCGACTCGATGGAAGAGGCTTTGTTCAACGCTGCCGAGGTGCTCACGCTTACCCTTGAGGGCCGGCTTTCCGAGGGCATAGAGGTGCCGCCGCCCAGCCGTAGTGTCCGCGGGGCGCGCTACATCGCGCCCGACGCCAAGACGCAAGGCGTATTGCTGCTGCGCGCCGCGCGGGGTGAGCGCAGCTTGGCCGAATTGGCGCGGGCGCTGGAAACCAGTTGGCCGCAGGCTAAAAGGCTGGAAGATCCGCATCATTGGCCTAGCCTGAAAACGCTCGACCGCGCCGTGCGCGTCCTGGGCAAGCGGCTGGTGCTCAGCGTCGAGTAAGGCCGCCAAAAGCAACAGGAGTAAAATACCGCCTGCAAACCAAACCCCACGCTGGTGCGCCGCGCGAGCATTCGCATGGCCGGCATCGTGTGTCTGTCAAAACCACGAAAAGGAACTCCCGTGCTGCCTCAACGACTCACCGCAGGTTATCAAAGCTTTCTAGATGGCCGTTTCAAGACGGAAAGCGAGCGATATCAAGAGTTGGGCGAGTCGGGACAGAACCCCGAGATCATGCTGATCGGCTGTGTCGATTCGCGGGTTTCGCCCGAAGTGATTTTCGATGCGGGCCCGGGCGAGATGCTGGTGGTGCGCAATGTGGCCAATCTCGTTCCCAAGTACGAGACCGACCCGAAGGCTTCGCATCACGGCACCAGCGCGGCGATCGAGTTCGGGGTAAATGGGCTGAAGGTGAAGCACATCGTCGTGTTGGGCCATGCTTCTTGCGGCGGCGTGCGCGCTTTCCACGACCACGCCGAGCCGCTTAGCCAGGGCGACTTCATCAGCAAGTGGATGGCGCAGATCGAACCGGCCGCCGAGCGCATCGGACCCATGACGGGCGATCTGAAGACCGATCTGAAGCGGCTTGAACTGGCGGTGGTCGAGGAAAGCCTGAACAACCTCATGACCTTTCCTTTTGTGCGCCGCGCGGTGGAAGAGGGCAGGCTGCAATTGCACGGCGCTTATTTCGGCGTGGCCACGGGGCTGCTGTTCTCGCGCAATCCCGAGACAGGCGAATTCAAGGCCTGCCTGGGCGAGGACTGAACGCCTTTCTCGTAGGTGCCGGTGCGCTTGGCAAGCAGCGTGCCATGCGTGAGTCGGTCAGCGTCTGGCCAGTTTCCGGCAGGCCATCCGAGCGGATGGACGTCGCGCCTAGCCCCTTGCTTTAAAATGCCTTCGTACCTAAAACAGACCAAGCAGGAGAAGCGGTTTTGACCACGAAGATCAGGATAGGCATTGCAGGCTACGGCAATCTGGGGCGGGGCGTTGAATCTGCGCTGGCCCAGAATGGCGATATGGAACTGGTGGGCGTGTTCACGCGCCGCGAGCCCGGCCAGTTGAAGCTGCTGGGCAATGCGCCGGTGCTGCATATCGACGACATCGGCCAATACCAGGGCAAGATCGACGTGCTGATTCTGTGCGGCGGTTCGAAGAACGACTTGCCCGAGCAGGGGCCGGCGCTGGCCGCGCTGTTCAATACGGTCGACAGCTTCGACACCCATGCCAAGGTGCCCGAGTACTTCGAGGCGGTGAACCAGTCGGCCGAGCCTGCGGGCAATACGGCCATTATTTCTGTGGGCTGGGATCCGGGCCTGTTCTCATTGAACCGCTTGTTCGGCGAAGCGGTGCTGCCCGAGGGTGCCACATACACCTTCTGGGGCAAGGGCCTGAGCCAGGGGCATTCCGACGCGGTGCGCCGGGTGCCGGGGGTGAAGGCCGGGGTGCAGTACACGCTGCCCGTGCCCGAGGCGGTAGAGCGCGTGCGCAATGGCGAGCTGCCCCAGCTTTCCACGCGCGAGAAGCACAAGCGCGAATGCTTTGTGGTGCTGCAAGAGGGTGCCGACGCCGCCGCGGTGGAGCAGGCCATCGTGACCATGCCCGATTATTTTGCCGACTACGACACCACGGTGAACTTCCTCGATGAAGAAACCCTGCGCCGCGACCATGAGGCCATGCCGCATGGCGGCTTTGTGATCCGCAGCGGCACCACGGGCCAGGGCAACACACAGGTGGTGGAATATTCGCTGAAGCTGCAAAGCAACCCCGAGTTCACCGCCAGCGTGCTGGTGGCCTATGCGCGCGCGGCCCATCGCCTTAACCAGATGGGCCAGGCCGGCGCGAAGTCGGTGCTCGACGTGCCTCCGGGCCTGCTGTCGCCCAAGAGCGCGGCCCAGCTTCGCAAAGAGCTCTTGTAAAGCCCAAAGGGTGGGGTGCTTCGTGCGCAAGCGCTATTTGTCATCTGACGACGCTTGAGAAGGCCCCACGCCGGCATGGCCGTGCCATCTGCGCGAGGCAGGACAAAAGCAGCAAAATTCTGCCGGAGAGTGCCGAGTCTCCGATATGCTTGACCGGTATTTGGTTGTTGCCTTGCCGGGTTTACGTCGATTCCGACGCATCGCGGCGGATCCATACTGTCGCTGCATCGCCTTTGTCGCAGGGCTTGTACAGTTCCGTATTTCCACTTAGAATAACGTTTATCGGTAAACGATATGCCCATACTTTCATTCCGCTGCGAAGAGACGCGGGCATTATTCGAAGGTGAGCGCGTTCAGCGTTTCGCCAACATTCACGGCGTGGCCGAACGCAAATTGCAGCAACTGGATTCGGCTGAAACGCTGGCATTCTTACGAGCCCCACCGGGGAACAGGCTGGAACGACTCATTGGCGACCGAGCGGGGCAACACAGCATACGTGTTAACGCGCAGTGGCGAATCTGCTTCGTGTGGACGAGCGATGGGCCCGCTCAAGTCGAGATTACGGATTATCACTAACGATGAAAGCGCAAATGAAGCCGATCAATGGCATGCGGCCCGTGCATCCTGGCGAGGTGCTGCGTGAAGACTATCTAGCTCCCCTGGGTATGACGCCGCACGCCTTGTCCAAGGCGCTGAAGGTGCCGCCGGCGCGTGTCAATGACATCGTGTTGGGACGCCGAGGCATAACGCCCGATACGGCACTGCGGCTTGCACGGTATTTTGGGGGCGATGCGCAATCGTGGTTGAATCTGCAGCAGGCCTATGACCTGAAAACTGCCGAACGGACCGCGCTGCCCCGCATACTTGAAGAAATTAAGCCTCTGTCTACTCAATAGGCTCGTACGGCAAGCCCACGTAGTTTTCGGCGATGTTGGCCAGGCCGGCTTCCGAACCCGTGTAGTACTCGAGCTCGGCCAGCTGTATGCGCTTGCCGAAGCCGTCGTCCGAGAACTTGTGCAGCATGGACGTCATCCACCACGAGAAGCGCTCGGCCTTCCAGATGCGGCGCAGGGCGATCTCGGAATATTTGTCGAGCAGGTCGACGCGGTTTTCTTTGTAGACCTTGACCAGGATGCGGTACAGGGTGGAAACGTCGCTGGCGGCCAGGTTCAGGCCCTTGGCACCGGTGGGGGGCACGATGTGCGCGGCGTCGCCCACCAGGAACATATTGCCGTACTTCATGGGCTCGGTCACGAAGCTGCGCAGGGGCGCAATGCTTTTTTCGATCGAGGGGCCGGTAACCAGGCGGTCGGCGGCTTCTTTGGGGATGCGGGTTTTGAGCTCTTCCCAGAAGCGCTCGTCGGACCACTCTTCGATCTTGTCGTCGAGCGACACCTGCACGTAGTAGCGGCTAAGCACGTCGGAACGCTGGCTGCACAGCGCGAAGCCACGCTCGTGGTTGGCGTAGATGAGCTCGTGGTCCACGGGCGGGGTTTCTGAAAGAATGCCGAGCCAGCCAAAGGGGTACACGCGCTCGAAGGTCTGAATTTCGTCCTTGGGGGCCGACTGGCGCGACACGCCATGAAAGCCGTCACAGCCGGCGATGTAGTCGCACTCGAGCTCGATGGTTTCGCCGTCTTTGACGAATGTGACGCGAGGCTTGTCGGTGTAGAAGTCGTGCAGTTGCACGTCTTCGGCCTCGTAGATGCTGATGCCGCCTTCGCGCTTGCGGGCGTCCATCAGGTCTTGGGTGACTTCGGTCTGGCCGTAGACCATGACCGTTTGGCCCTTGGCGTATTTCTTGAAGTCGATGCGGTGCATCTTGCCGTTGAAGGCCAGCGACACGCCTTCGTGCACGTGGCCTTCGCGGTCCATGCGATCGTTGGCCTTGGCTTCGCGCAGCAGGTCGACCATGCCCTGTTCGAGCACGCCGGCGCGGATACGGCCCAGCACGTATTCGGGCGAGCGGCGCTCGAGGATGACGGTGTCGATGCCTTGGTGATGCAGAAGCTGGCCCAGCAGCAGGCCCGAGGGGCCGGCGCCGATGATGGCGACTTGGGTTTTCATGAGCGTCTCCGATGACGGCGGGCCTGGGCCCGCGGGCTTGTCAGAATGAAATTCGTAAACGACTGTAAGAGGTCGGTTCATTGCAATAATGGCCCGAAACGCGGCGGTAAGGAATGGATTTCTGCCTATAATAATTGTACTTTTCGAAAATCCAGGCGGCTTATGGCAACCCAGGCGTCCGTACCGGTTTACCAGCTTTACGGGGAACGTGAGCAATGGCCCACGCCCGACATGGTGCATTGCGAGCTTATCGCCGACCGCAGTAAATTGCACGATTGGCAGATCAAGCTGCACCAGCACCATGGCCTGATGCAGATGCTTTACCTGAAAGGGGGCGACGCGCGCGTGGGGCTCGACGGCCGGTATCAAGACATGCAGGCCGGGCAATTGGTGGTGGTGCCGCAGATGTGCGTGCACGGCTTTCGCTTTGCGCCCAACGCGGTGGGCCACGTAGTAACGCTGGGCTATCCGCTAGCTAAGCGCCTGGCCCAGGGCATCGACGACGCCGGGGTGCTGGCGCCCGGGCCGCACATCTATACGGTGCGTCCCGAAGAAAGCGCGCAGATCGACATGGCGTTTGCCATGTTGCAAGACGAATACCTGGCCAGCCGGCCCCATCGCAATGCGATGATCGAGGCCATGTTGACGACGCTGCTGGTGTGGGCGGGGCGCCAGATGAGCCGCTCGTCGGCCGAGCCGTCGCAGCTGGCCGACCGGGGACGGCGCCATTTCGGCACCTTCAATACGCTTATCGAAGAGCACTATGCCGAGCAATGGCCCGTGGAACGCTATGCCCGCGCCATTGGCATTACCCCGGCCCATCTCAACAACCTGTGCCGGCAGATCGTGGGGCATTCGGCGCTTGAACTCATCCACCAGCGCGTGGTGCTGGCGGCCAAGCGCAACCTGGTCTATACCTCGATGACGGTCAGCGTGGTGTCGCACACGCTGGGTTTTTCAGACCCGGCGTATTTCACCCGCTTCTTCAAGCGCGAAGTGGGCGTGTCGCCCAAAGAGTTCAGGCGACAGGCGGCTACGCTTCTTGAATAGCCGGCCATCGCCTTAACGCTTTCCCGCCGCTGTCCTCGCTGCGTTGCGGCCACTGGCTCTTGCCGGCGAGGCGGGATGAGCCCGCCGCGCCCCGCGCAGCGAAATGGCTGCACGGGGCGGGGGGTTGCTCTTTGCCCGGAGAGTGTGCGGTGAAGCGATTACTCCTTGCCTGGGTCGCGATAATTCTTCAATGAATCATCGAACTCCACGTTCACCAGCTTGCCGTCCCGGCGCTCGACCTTGCGAATATAGATGGTCTGGTTGATGTCGCGCGTTTCGGGGTCTATGGTGATGGAGCCGCGGGGGCTGACGAACGAGACGCCGCGCACCGCCTGCATGAATTTTTCGGTCGAGGCGTCACCACCGGTTTTCTTCAGCGTTTCATGTATGACGCGCATGCCGTCATAGCCGCCCACCGACATGAAGTTGGGCCTGTCGTTGGGGTAGGCCTTGTAGTAGGCCTGGGTGTAGGCCTTGTTCTCCTTTGATTCGTGCACCTCGGAATAGTGGTGCGCGGTAACCAGCCCCAGCGCCGCATCGCCCATGGCGTCTATGCTGTCTTCGTCCGTAAGGTCGCCGGTGGCGATCACGCGTATGCCCTCGTCGGCGAGGCCGCGCTGCTGGAAGCCTTTCAGGAAGGCGATGGGCAGCTCGCCCGCCGGCAGGAACAGGAACACCACGTCGGGCTTGACGTCCTTGATGCGCTGAAGAAAGGGCGCGAAGTCGGGGTTCTGCAGCGGCACGCGCACTTCGCCCACGATCTCGCCGCCGGCCGCGGTATAGCTCTTCTGGAAGTAGCCTTCGGCGTCGTAGCCGGGGCCGAAGTCGGCCACCAGGGTAAAGGCCTTCTTCATGCCGTTCTGGACGGCCCAGGGGCCCAGCGGCACGGTGTACTGCGCCACGGTGGCCGAGGTGCGCACGATGTTGGGCGAACGCGTGGTCAGGCTCGAGGTGCCGGCGTTCATCACGATCATGGGCTTGTCGCCGCTGGTGGCCACGGCGGCGGCCGAGACGGCGCCGGGCGTCATGGCAAAGCCCGCCAGAATGTCGACCTTGTCGCGCACGATCAGCTCTTGCGCCAGGCGGCGGCTGATCTCGGGTGCGGCGCCGGTGTCGTCCTTGAGCACGATCTCGACCTTGCGGCCCTCGAAGCTGTCGCCGTTCTGCTGCAGGTAAAGGCGTACGCCGTGTTCTATCTGCTTGCCGTAGCCCGAGAACACGCCCGACATGGGCAGCACGAGGCCGATGCGCAGCGGTTCGGCGGCAGAGGCGGTGGTGCTTGCCATGGCGCCCAGGGCCAGGGCGGCCAACAGGTGATGCAGTTTCATTGGAGGTCTCCTTGTCGTTGATTCGAGGCTTTGCCGAGGCAAGCCTTGTTGGTTCAAAGCTTCCTTGGTTCTCGAAGCTTTCCTGGTTCAAAGTGCGGGGGTCGTTGTGGCGGGGCGGCGGACGATTCAGCGCTTGGGTCTTCCAGCCGCTGCGCGTTCAAGGCTGGAGCGGCCCGGGCACATATTTGCTCACGTCGCCCCGGCGCCCCGTGCCAGGTCGAGGACGGCGGCAAAGCTTTCGTCCAGGCGGTTGCCGCGCCAGGCGATGTGCTGGTCCGGACGAACCAGCACATAGTCGGCGCCATACAGTTCGCGGGCCTGAACGTCGTCCAGGGCCAGGTCGTGCAGCGGCATGAGGGCGCTTGGCGGCGCGACATCGGTCGCCGAGGCGCCCAGGCGCAACAGGGTGAAACCCTGGCCGAAGCGGTCGAACAGCGACGAGCCGTCGTCCAGCCATACATGCGGCGCGCGATGCCCCGGGCGGCCGCAGGGCAGATAGAGATTGGCCGTATCGGGCGGCGGGCTGCCGGCTTCGGTCGCGACGATGGGCGAGTCTTCATAGCGCGTGCCCAGATGCACGCCGGGTATGGAAAACTCTTTGTAGGCGTGAAAATTCAAGTAACCGCCCAGGGCCTGCCGCGCCGCCTCGCCCGCGGGCGTGTCGTCCTCGATGTCGGCGGGAATGCGCACATGGCCTATGCTGTCGGCGAACTGGCGCGCGAAGCCGGTGTTGCGAAAGGCGGCGGGGCGGCGCTCGGCTTCATAACTGTCGAGCAGGCCGGGGCCGGCGTGGCCCTTGACGGCCGCCTCCAGCTTCCAGGCCAGGTTGGCGGCGTCTTCGATGCCGGTGTTGTAGCCCAGGCCGCCCGTGGGGGTGAACAGGTGGGCCGCGTCGCCGGCCAAGAATACACGGCCGCTGCGCATTTTTTCCGCTACCAGGGCAAAGCCCGCCGTCCACGCCGAATTGCTGATCAGCTCGAAGGGCAGGTCGGCGCCCACCGCCGTGGCGATGCGCCGGCCCACGTCGTCGTCATTGGGCTCTTCGCCTTCCTGCAGCTGGATGTTGATGATGAAGCTGCCGCGGCCGTCGACCGACACGATCAGCGAGCGCTGTTCCGGGTTCAGCGTCCAGTACTGCCAGGCGCGCTCGCCCTTCATGCGCTCGTACAGGGCCGGGGCATTGAAGTAGGCCGCCGCCATGCGTCCGCCCATGAAGCCGCGTTTTTCGCCGGCCGTACCGGCGTAGTGCAGGCCCATCAGCGAACGCACGGTGCTGCGCGGCCCGTCGCAGCCAACCAGGTAGCGGGCGCGGCAGCGCTGGCTCGCGCCGTCGGCCAACGCTATTTCCGCCTCCACGCCTTCTTCGTCCTGGCTTAGCTTTTGAACAGTGGAGAGGTATTGCACCCGGGCGCCGGCATGGCTTTCAGCCGCCCGGCGCAGCACGGGCTCAATATAAAGCTGCGAGCAGCGGTGCGGCAGTTCGGGCGTGGGCCACAGGAACTCCAGCTCGCGCAGGCGGTTTACCGCAAACGAAGACGAGGGCTGACGCAGGCGGGCCAGTTCGTGCGCGCCCAGGCGGGTGAAGTAGGCCACGTCGGTGGGGTGGTCGGGCGGCAGGCCCAGCGCGCGTATCTCTGCCGAGATGCCCAGCCGGCGGTAGTGCTCCATGGTGCGCGCGCTGTTGGCATTGGCGGCTGGATGCGTGCTGGTGCCTGGCTTGTCGTCGAACACGCGCACCGACAGGCCTCGCATGCCCAATTCGGCCGCCAGGAACAGGCCCACCGGCCCGCCTCCGGCGATGATGACGTCGCAATCGAAATTCATGTTCGCTCCACCTTGTATTTTTGGATGCCGGCCAGCCGTCATTCACAGGCCCGGCGCCAGGCGGGAGGGGTGACTCCGGCCCAAGCCGCATCGGATGCCGGAGCCTGTAGATCCGGCATCCATAGTGTGTTCTTGAACCAACTATGTGTCTATATAATGGAATGCATTAAGACTATGTTGACCATGCATAGTATGGGGAGAGACAAAATGTCCGACATGCCGCACGACCTGAACTTTCTGTACCTCGTCGACGCCCTGTACCGCGAAGGCAGCGTCTCGGCCGCCGCGCGCCGGCTCGACCTGACCCAGCCCGCCGCCAGCCATGCCCTGAACCGGCTGCGGGCGCGCTTCGGCGACCCGCTCTTCGTGCGTTCGGGCGCGGGCATGACGCCCACCCCCACCGGAGAGCGCATGGCCCGGGGCGCCGCACGGGCCCTGGCTCTTATCCAATCCGACGTGCTTGAAGAGCCCCGCTTCGATCCGGGGCAGTCCGAGCGGCGTTTCACCGTCGGCATGACCGACATGGGCGGCACCGCCATTCTTCCCAAGGTCATGCAGATGCTCGACCGCCAGGCGCCCGGCATTACCCTGCAACCCAAGGTGGCTGCTTCGTCAGAGATCGGGCAGATGCTGGAAAGCGGGGCGATCGACGTGGCCTGGGGCTATTTCGGTCAGCTGGGCCCAGGCCTGTACCAGCAAAGCCTTTTCAGGCGGGCACTTATCGGCATACGCCGCAAGTCGGGCCGCAAGTCGGCGATGACGCTGAAGACTTTTGTGAACACGCCGCACGTGCTGGCCAATGCCACCGAAGTCACCAACGAGCTGCTGCGCCAGCGCCTGAAAGAGCGCGGCCATTCTTTGAAGGTGGCGCTCGAGTGCCCCTATATTCTCGCCGTGCCGGCCATCGTGGCGGGCACGGATTACATCGCCACCGTGCCCGACGAGCTGGCCGGCGTATTCCAGCGCCTGGCCGAGATCGAGACCTTCCAGCTGCCGCTGCCCATGCCCGACATCACCGTCAGGCAGCATTGGCACGCGCGCTTCAACGACGATGCAGGCCATCGGTGGTTCCGCAACAAGGTATTCGAGTGTGTATCGGACGATGCGGGGAAGGGCCCGCGCAACTGAGTGTCGAGCGCTTGCAGCGCGAGCGCGCAGCCGCTCACAGCATGGGCGGAAGGGAAATGTGCCCCTTCATGAAAAACACCCCAAAGGTTGGATCGACGTCCAACTTTTGGGGTGCGGTTCATGGCCGGATTCGTCTCGGGCCATTGAGGCGCCATGCGGGAACGGCGTGGCGTGGATAGTGGGCCCTAGCGCGCGTCGGTCAGTGCGACCGGCGTAAGCTTTTGCAGTTCTTCAAAACTAAGGCCCGGCACGATGTCGATGACCTGGGTGCCTTCGGGGGTAAGGTCGAAGACCGCGACGTCGGTGTACACGCGGCTGACGCAGGCCACGCCCGTGAGGGGGTAGGTGCATTCGGCCACCAGCTTGGATTCGCCGGTTTTGGTGAGCAGGTCCATCATGACGTAGGTTTTCTTGGCGCCGATGGCCAGGTCCATGGCGCCGCCCACGGCGGGAATGGCGTTGGGCGCGCCCGTGCTCCAGTTGGCCAGGTCGCCGTTGGCCGCAACCTGGAAGGCGCCCAGCACGCAGACGTCGAGATGGCCGCCGCGCATCATGGCGAAGCTGTCGGCGTGATGGAAGTAGCA
Organism: Pusillimonas noertemannii; assembly: GCF_003096595.1. GTDB lineage: Bacteria > Pseudomonadota > Gammaproteobacteria > Burkholderiales > Burkholderiaceae_B > Pusillimonas > Pusillimonas noertemannii. The sequence goes on from NZ_QEKO01000005.1 coordinate 60,543, forward strand.
GCCGCCGGGCAGCAGCGTGACCGGCTGTTTGCCGGCGTTGATGAGATCGTAGTCTTCTTCGCCCTTGGCCGGCGCGGGGCCCATGCCGATGACGCCGTTCTCGCTTTGCAGGATGACTTCGCGGTCGGCGGGCAGGTGGTTGGCCACCTTGGTGGGCAGGCCGATGCCCAGGTTGACGACGGCGCCGTCGGGAATGTCGACGGCGACGCGCGCGGCGATCTGGTCGCGCGTCCAGGCGGGAGTGGTTTTCTGTTCGCTCATGACGCTGTCCTTAATCCTGTTTGAAACCCGCAGGGCCGGTGGCGCTGCGCGGCACTTTGACGATGTGCTTGACGAACAGGCCCGGCGTGACGACGGCTTCGGGGTCGATCTGGCCCAGCTCGACGATCTCGTGCACCGATGCGATGGTGCACTTGGCGGCGGTGGCCATGATGGGGCCGAAGTTGCGGGCTGTTTTGCGGTACAGGAGGTTGCCCCAGCGGTCGCCGGTTTCGGCCTTGATAAGGGCGAAGTCGGCGAAGATGGGGTGCTCGAGCACGTAGTGGCGGCCGTTGATCTCGCGCACTTCTTTGCCCTTGGCCAGTTCGGTGCCGTAGCCGGTAGGCGTGAAGAAGGCGCCTATGCCCGCGCCGGCGGCGCGGATGCGCTCGGCCAGGTTGCCTTGCGGCACAAGCTCGAGTTCGATCTTGCCGGCATGGTATAGCTCGTCGAACACATAGGAATCAGCCTGGCGCGGGAAGGAGCAGATGATCTTGCGCACGCGCCCGGTCTTGAGCAGCGCGGCCAGGCCTATTTCGGCATTGCCCGCATTGTTGTTGACGATGACCAGGTCTTTGGCGCCATGGGCGATGAGGCCGTCGATAAGTTCGGCCGGTTGGCCTGCGCCGCCGAAGCCGCCGATCATGATGGTGGCGCCATCATGAACGCTGGCCAGCGCCTGTTCGACCGAGGGAGAGATTTTATTGATCATATTTCCAATACGAACATTTCGTTGAAAACGGGTAGGGTAGTTCTTATAATGAACTTTTATTCGTTTGTAGAACTTAATGCACCTAGCATAATGACGCCCTGCCTGCTTGTCAATGACAGCGGCGGCGCTGTGCCCATATTGCACGAAAAGCCTTTTGCCCACCTTCGCGCAATGTTTTCTTGAAGGACCCCCATGAGTTCAAGTGAATCCGCATTGAAGCCGCCGACTTCCGCCCCGGCACAGGCCGAAGAGGCTCCCAAGCCCGGCGACAGCTATGTACGCTCTTTTGCGCGGGGCCTCGAGGTGCTGCGCAGCTTCGGCGCCGACGCGCCCGCCCAGACGCTTTCCGAGGTGGCCGAGCGCACCGGCCTTACCCGCGCCGGCGCCCGGCGCATATTGCTGACTTTGCTGAGCCTGGGCTATGTGTCGGCCGAGGGCCGCTTGTTCCGCCTTACGCCCAAGGTGCTGGAGCTGGGCTTCGCCTATCTCAGTTCGCTGCCGGTATGGTCGCAGGCCCAGCCCGTTATGGAAGCCCTGGTCGAAGAACTGCGCCAGTCCAGTTCGGTGGCCGTGCTCGACGGCGATGAAATCGTCTACGTGCTGCGAGTGCCTGCCCATCGCATCATGTCCATCAACCTGGGCGTGGGCAGCCGGCTGCCCGCCGATTGCACCGCCATGGGCCGAGTCCTGCTGGCCGGCCTGCCTGACGAAGCCTTGGTTCAGCGCATCGAGGCCATGCAATTGGTCGCTCATACGCCGGCCACCATTGTCGATCCCGATGCGCTCATCGATGAAATCCGCCAGGTGCGGGTGCAGGGCTGGAGCCTGGTCTCGGAAGAGCTTGAGCCGGGCCTGGTTTCCGTCGCCGCGCCCATCCGCAGCCAGAACGGCCGCGTGGTCGCCGCGCTGAACGTCAGCGGTCACGCCCGCGCCATCACCCCCGAACATCTGCTGAAGGTCTGCCTGCCCCGCCTGCTTGCCGCGGCGGCAAAGATCAACATGCTTACAAGCGCTCGTTAAGGCCCTAACAACTAGATGCGAGGGTGAGAGGCGGTATGCACTTTGCAGTTCGTCCAGCGTGCGCCGAATTTCTCTGGTTTGGTCGGGGGCTTTCGGCGACAGCCTGTTCGAATCCCGAGCCGCGTAGCGGCGAGGTTGAGTTCTGCCGCCGCCCGACCAAACCAGAGAAATTCGGGAAGCCCGAAGGGCCGCATGGTGCGGACTGCAAAGTGCATACCGCCTCTCACCCGGCTAAAGAGCCCCGATTCCGCCGCCGCCAGCCTCGTCGCTTACTTGGCCTTTTCGATGGGCGTGGCCTTGCCCCTGTCATCGATGCGATTGACCTTGGTCCCTTCCAGCGACACCCCCGCCATCAGCCCCGCATTGGTCATTACGAATCCCACCACGGGGTCACGCAGCGTATTCAGGTCCACCGAACCGTTGGCGCTGAGGTTCGCCACCGCGACCGTGGCGTCCACGCCCGCCGTCCAGCCATTGCTCGCCAGGAACTTGTCCAGCGCCTCTTGCGTCTTGAACACGAAGATGATCGCCTTCGATTGCGCGCCCGCCTGCAGGCCGATCGAGCCGCTGGACGTGCTGTAGTAGCCCTTGTTCTGTCCGCCCACCCGCAACACGCCATCGCCATGCTCTGCGCCGACGATGAAGCCGCCGCCTATCACGCGCGGAAAAATCAGCACCCCCTTCGCCTGTGCAACCAGCTCGCGCGAGTTCGGCGCCACTTCATAAAGCCGCTTCAGGGCGGCATCGGCCCGCTCGTTGATGCTGTCGCGCCGCTCGACTCCGCTTTGCTCCGAGCGCGGTACCGTGGTGGTGCAGGCTGTAAGCGCGAGCGCGCCCGTGGTCATCGCCGCCGCCACAAAAAGGCTGCGGGATATAGAGGCAGTTCTTGTTTTCATCGCTTCTTCTCCGGGTTGAGGGAATACAGCGCGGTAGCAAGCGGCATTCCCGCCGGCGCCGCGCAAGCCGCCCCGGCGGGCGGCCTTGCACTCTGTTATTTCTGCGCCGTCTTGGCCGCGTCCTGGATGTCGTCCCCGACCTTCTGAATCTCCTGTCCCGCCTGGCTGATGGCCTTGTCGATTTCCTTGCCGGCCTTTTCGGCGGGGCCTTCCTGTTCGCATCCTGCCAGCGCCAGGGCGGTAAATGCCATGGCGGCGAACTTGGTGATCGAGCGATTATTCCTGAACATGGTTTCCCCTTTCTTGATGTTGGTTCTGGTCGCCGGGGCCTTGTAATGTTAATTGGCCTTAGGTGACGCAGGCATTTTCTGCCAGATCGGGCCCATATTCAACGTCCGCAACAATTGGTCGCGCTTGTCGCTTATTTACTCATTTTTATTATGCGGGTCGCGATGCCGGCCAGGGCGCCTCGCGGCGGCGGGCGTCCAGGCGCCGCCGTAAGGGTTCGCTTATCGGGAATTGACGACCTTGTCGGTGGAAGAGCGTTCCACCACCTGTTGCTGCGGGTCGACGACGTAGTCCTGCCCGTCGTGGCGGGCGCGCGTGACCAGGCCCATGCGGTTCATCAGGGCGATGAAGGGCGCGGGGTCGAGTTCTTCGACGTTGACCATGCCGCCCACGTCCCAGGTGCCGTTGGCGATGAGCAGGGCCGCGGCCACGGCGGGCACGCCCGCGGTGTATGAGATGGCCTGGCTGCCCACCTCGGCAAATGACTCTTCATGGTCGCACACGTTGTAGATGAGCACTTCGCGCGGTTCGCCGTGCTTGCTGCCCTTGACGAGGTCGCCGATGCAGGTCTTGCCGGTATAGCCGGGCGCGAGCGAGGCGGGGTCGGGCAACACGGCCTTGACCACCTCGAGCGGCACCACCTCTTGGCCGCGGGCGGTGCGCACGGGCTGCTCGGAAAGCAGGCCCAGGTTCTTCAGCACCGTGAACACATTGATGTAGTGGTCGCCGAAGCCCATCCAGAAGCGGATGTTGGGCACGCCCAGGTTCTGCGACATGGAGTGCAACTCGTCGTGGCCCGTAAGATAGGTGGTGCTTTTGCCGGTGACCGGAAGGTCCCACTCTTTGCGATGCTCGAACATCTGGTTGGCCTTCCAGCTGTTGTTCTCCCAGGACCATACGGTAGAGACGAACTCGCGGAAGTTGATTTCCGGATCGAAGTTGGTCGCAAAATAGCGCCCGTGGCTGCCGGCATTGACATCGATGATGTCGATGGAATCGACGCTGTCGAAATAGCTGTCGATGGCATAACGCGCATAGGCGTTGACTACGCCGGGGTCGAAGCCCACGCCCAGCACGGCGGTGACGCGGGCCTCTTTGCAGGCCTGGCGGCGCTTCCACTCGTAGTTGGCATACCAGGGCGGCGCCTCGCACACCTTGGCGGGGTCTTCATGGATGGCGGTGTCCATGTAGGCGGCGCCGGTTTCGATGCAGGCCTGCAGCACCGACATGTTCAGGAAGGGCGAGCCCACGTTGATGACGATCTGGCTGCGGGTGGCGCGGATCAGGAACTTGGTGGCCTCGACGTCCATGGCGTCCAACTGGTGGGCCTGCAGCAGGCCGGGCTTGCGCAGGCTGCCTTTCTCGTGCACCGACTCGATGATGGCCTGGCACTTGGACAGGGTGCGCGATGCGATGTGGATGTCGCCCAGCTGGACATTGTTCTGGGCGCACTTGTGGGCAACGACATGGGCGACCCCGCCGGCACCGATGATGAGGACATTGCGTTTCATGGATGTGCTCTCTTTTTTCAAGTCAGGTTGATGTCGTCAGGAAAGGCTGCCGACATAGTCGTCAAAGGAAAACGCCCGTACCAGGCGCACGCTGCCATCGGCCTTGCGGATGGCGATTGCCGGCATGTCGATGCCGTTGAACCAGTTCTTCTTGACCATGGTGTAGCCGCCCGCATCGCCGATGGAGATGCGGTCGCCCACTTGCAGCGGCTGCTCGAACAAGCCTTCGCCGAAGATGTCGCCGGCCAGGCAGGTCTTGCCGCAGATCTCATAGGCATGCTCGCCGCGGCCCTGGCCTATGGGAGCGGTTTCGCGGTAGATGAGCAGGTCGAGCATGTGGGCTTCGGTCGAGCTGTCGACCACGGCCAGGTTCTTGCCGCGGAAGCCGACGTCGAGCACGCTGACCTCGAGCGTGGTGGTGTGGCGCACGGCCGCTTCGCCAGGCTCGAGATACACCTGCACGCCATAGTCTTGCGCAAAGCGCTTCAGGCGGTCGCAAAGCGCGTCGACCGCATAGCCGGGCTCGGTGAAGCTGATGCCGCCCCCCAGGCTGACCCACTTGAGCCGGCGCAGGATGTCGCCGTAGCGCTGCTCGACCTGGCCCAGCAGGGCGTCGAAGCTTTCGAAGCGGTCGTTCTCGCAGTTGTTGTGGATCATCACGCCGTCGAGGCGGTCAATAATCGACAGGATGCGCTCGGGGTCGGTTTCGCCCAGGCGGCTGAAGGGGCGGGCGGGGTCGGCCAGATCGAAGCCCGCGCAGCTTACGCCGGGGTTCAGGCGCAGGCCCTTGGGCTTGCCGCCCGCGCGCGATTCGAAGCGCAGGAACTGGTTGAGCGAATTGAAGATGATCTTGTCGCTGTGGGCCACGACCTCATCGATCTCGTGGTCGGAGAAGGCCACGCTGTAGGCGTGGGTTTCTTTACCGAATTTCTGGCGCCCCAGCTTCACTTCATACAGCGACGAAGAAGTGGTGCCGTCCATGTGGGGGCTCATCAGGTCGAATGCCGACCATGTGGCAAAGCACTTGAGCGCAAGCAGCAGCTTGGCGCCGGAGCGTTCGCGGATGCGGTCCATGACCTGCATGTTGCGCATCAGGGCTGATTCATCGATCAGGTAGTAAGGCGTTGGAATCATTGATTGTTGAAAAGTCAGGGTGAGTCGAGGCCGGCCGGCTTGCGGCCTCGTTTCTTGGGATCCATGTGCATTTCGCCGCGATGGTCGATGACCATGGGCGGCTGGTCGGGAAAGGTGGCTACCAGTGTGAGCTGGCCGCCGATGCATTCGACGTAGTGGCGCAGGGTGGACAGCAGCATGTCGCTGCGCTTTTCCAGGCGCGAGATGGTGTCCTGGCCCACGCCCAGCGCCGCCGCCAGCTCTTCCTGCGTCTGGCCGGCGCGCTTGCGCAGTTCTTTCAGCGTGGTGAGCGCCATGGGCTCGGCTAGCGCCAGCCCATTGTCATGGGGCGCCTGGGTTGCGGCCGCGTCTTTGTGCTTCTTTGCCATATAGAGTGGGTCTCGTTTTGGACAAGGGGGAGATTATGTCTTAAAGGCCATATGGTGTCAAATGCATATTTGTCTTGCGATGCGGAAGGGCAAATCATGCTTTTACAGGAGTCCGGCCCATGCTCTGGTTCGGAAGCAGCAGGCAGGGCGAAGAGGCGAGGAGGGTGGAGGGAAGTGAAGGAGGCGGCAGCGATGTAAAGAGAAACGCCCGCCGCGTCGGGTGGACGCGGCGGGCGCGGGGTGAGCGGTTGGGGCCTGTCGGACAGGCCCGGAGCCGCCCGGCGTCTTCAGCGGATCAGACGTCGAAGAACACGGTTTCGTCCGGGCCCTGGATATGGACGTCGAACTGGTAGACCACCTGGCCGTCTTTCTCGGTGCGCTCGGCAATGAGGGTCTTGCGGCGCTCGACCCATTCGATGCCGTTCAGGATGGGGTCCTTGGCATTGGCTTCCTGCTCGTCGGAGAAGTACACGCGGGTGTGCAGGCCGATGTTGATGCCGCGCGCCACGATCCACACATTGATGTGCGGCGCCATGAGCTTGCCGTGCCGGCCCACCACCGCGCCGGGCTTGACGGTGTCGAAGCTGTACACGCCGGTCTGGAAGTCGGACGTGCCGCGTCCCCAGCCGCGGAAGCTGGGATCGATGGGCTTGTCTTCCTGCTTGTCGGCGGGATGGTTGTAGCGGCCCGCCGCGTTGGCCTGCCAGATCTCGAGCAGCACGTCGCGGATCAGCGCGCCGCTGCCGTCGAACACCCGGCCCTCGAGGCGGATGCGCTCGCCCTTGGTTTCAGGCGTGACCAGCACGTTGCCGAAGTTGTTTTCGAAGATGTCGAAGCCGGCCTGCTTGGGGGCCAGGCCGATGTGCACGTATGGACCCGCGGTTTGCGAAGCGGTTTCCTTCAGGTAGAAGGGCTTGTTGAGTTCCCTGAACATTATTTCGCTCCTTGGATGGTGTTTTCGAACAGGGTCGCGCGGCTGCCGCGCACCACGATGTCGAAGCGGTAGGCCCGGCTGTCGAGCGCGACGTAGGCGCCGCGGTCGAGCTGGGCGATCAGGCTGCGCACCGCTTCTTCACTGGGAATGGAGCGCACGATGGGACAGTCGGGGATCATCGGATCGCCCTCGAAGTACATCTGCGTGATGAGGCGCTGCGCAAAGCCCGAGGCGGAGATCGAATAGTGGATGTGGGCCGGACGCCAGTCGTTGATCTGGTTGCGCCAGGGGTAGGGGCCGGGTTTGATGGTGCGGTAGAAGTAGTAGCCGTTTTCGTCGGTCAGGACGCGGCCACAGCCACCGAAGTTGGGGTCGATGGGGGCGATGTAGGTGTCGTTCTTGTGGCGGTAGCGGCCGGATGCGTTGGCCTGCCAGACTTCGACCAGGGCGTTGGGCACCGGACGGCCGTTTTCGTCGAGCACGTAGCCGTGGACCAGGATGCGCTCGCCGATGGGCAGGCCTTCTTGGGCGTAGTTCAGGATAAGGTCGTTGTCCAGCGGGCCGAGCTCGTCGGGAGAGAAGCGGGGGCCGGTGATTTCGGACAGCGAGTTCTCGATCGAGATGAGCGACTTCTGGGGCGAACGCAGCACGCTGGTCTTATAGCCCGGCGTATAGGCGGGCGGGTGCCAGCTGCGGTCGCGCTGCAGGAACTCGCCGAATTGTTCGGTAGGGGTGGTCATGGGAATCTCCTTGTGGTCTTTGCTGCGTCGTGCAACGACTCAGTGCCGCCATGGTAAGCGTTGGTAATAATCATGTAAATTGAATTAAACGCCAATATTTGATAACTTGAGATTATTGAATATATCCGGGGCCGCTCTCTGGAAAGAGGCGGGCAAAAGCCATGGCGTCGATCGACACGCAGCAGTTCAACAGCCGCATTCGCCTGCGGCACATCCAGTGCTTTGTCGCGGTGGCGCAAGAGCAGCACTTGCGCAAGGCGGCCGAGCGCCTTCACCTGAGCCAGCCGGCCGTGTCCAAGACACTGGCCGAACTCGAAGAGTTGATGGGCACACGCCTGATGGAGCGAGGCCGCTTCGGCGCCCGGCTTACGCGCGACGGGCAGTCCTTTCTGGCTCACGCGCTGTCGGTGCTGGAAGCCCTTGAAGGCGCGCGCCGCGCCATGCTCGACGAAGCCACCGGCACGCTCGAGGTCGTTCGCGTGGGGGCTCTGCCCACCGTCGCCCCCGACCTGCTGCCGCTGGCGCTGGCCGAATTCCGGCATGTCTGGCCCGAGGCCAAGGTCGACATCCAGATTGCGGCCAATGCGCCCCTGCTCGACAAGCTGCGTTCGGGCGAGGTGGATTTCGTGCTGGGCCGCATGGCCGACCCCGAGGCCATGGTGGGCCTGTCGTTCGAGCTGCTGTACGTAGAGCCGCTGGTGGCGGTGGCGGCCGCCGGCCATCCTCTGTTCCAAGAGGCCGACGCGGGCTTGCACCGCATTCTCGAGTTTCCCCTCATCGTGTCCACGCGGGGCACGGTGCCCCGCCATAACACCGAGAGCTTCTTGCGCTCCCGCGGCCTGGACCTGCCGTCGAACTGCCTTGAAACGCTCTCTGTATCGGTGGCGCGGCTGGTGGCCATACGGTCCGACTCTGTGTGGTTCACCCCCATGGGGGCGGTGCGCGAAGACCTGGCCCAGGGCCTGCTGCGCCGCCTGCCGCTGGTTACGGGCGGCACCGAAGAGCCCGTCGGCCTGCTGCACCGAAGCGAAGCCCAGCCCGGGCGCTGCGCTGCTTCGTTGATGAAGATCCTGCGCGAAACGGCCGAACTCAGGCGAGGCTCCGGCGGGGCCTGGACCCTTGTTTGACAAACTGCCCCCGGCCTTCTAACCTACCGCGTATGTGTTCTTTACATGAATAAAAGTTCGCATAACGAACAATTTAATGGGCCGAAAGGGCGTTGCCCCCAGGCTGTTTTACCGCGGGAGTTTCTCAATGCGTATCCGTAAAACCTTTCTGGCCGTCGCCCTGGCGCTCGGCGCAACCGGCGCCGCGCAGGCCGCCGATGACCTCAAGATCGGCATGGTGCTGCCCATGTCGGGCCCCTTCGCCGCCTATGGCGAACAAATTCTGGCAGGCGCGCGCCTGTACCTGCAGCAGCACGATGAAAAGCTGGGCGACCGCAAGGTAGAACTCGTCGTCAAGGACGACACCGGCGTTGCGCCGGCCGTCAGCCGCCGCGTTGCACAGGAACTGGTCAACCGCGACAAGGTCGATGTGCTGGCGGGCTTCGGCCTTACCCCTTCGGCCTTTGCCGTGGGCCCTCTGGCCACGCAGGCCAAGGTACCCATGGTCGTCATGAATGCGGCCACTTCGTCGGTGACCGAGAAGTCGCCCTATATCGTGCGCACCTCGATGGCGCTGCCCCAGATCACCGCGCCCATCGCCACATGGGCGGTTGAAAACGGCATCAAGCGGGTCTACACGGTGGTGGCCGACTACGGCCCCGGCCACGACGCCGAGAAGCAGTTCATCGAAACCTTTACCGAGGCGGGCGGCGAGATCGTGGGCCAGGTCCGCACTCCGGTCGCCAACCCCGACTTTGCCCCGTTCTTGCAGCGAGTCAAAGACACCAAGCCCGACGCGGTCTTCCTTTTCGTGCCTGCAGGCGAGCAGGGCGTGTCCTTCCTCAAGGGCTACCAAGAGCGTGGGCTGGCCGACGAAGGCATCAAGCTCATCTCCACCGGCGACCTGACCGATGAAGACGTGCTCGACGCCATGGGCCAGTCGGTAGGCGTGATGACCTCGTTCCATTATTCCGAGGCGCACGATTCCGAGCTGAACAAGCAATACGTGCAAAGCTACTACAAGGCCTACCCCGGCAAGCGTCCCAACTTCATGTCGGTGGCCGGCTATGACGGCATGCACCTGATAGACGCCGTGCTCAAGAAGACGGGCGGCGATGCCAGCGGCGACACCTTCATCGAAGCCGCCAAGGGCCTTGCGTGGGAAAGCCCGCGTGGCCAGGTCGCCATCGACCCTGAAACCCGCGACATCGTGCAAGACATCTACATCCGCGAAGTGAAGGAAGTGGACGGCAAGCTGCAAAACGTCGAGTTCGACCGCATTCCCGAGTTCAAGGATCCGGTCAAGGCTAAAAACTAGGCATTTCCTGTCGTAGGAATGGGCCTCGGCGTTTCGGCGCCGAGGCCTTTTTTTTGGCGCCGAGGCCTATTTTTTGTTGGCGTAAACCCTAGAGTTTGCCTTTAAGCATTGACAAAAAGTAACCCGCTTTTTAGCCTTGCAATGTACATTACCGATCATTCGTAAATATCTCGATAATCCCCGGAGGAGTCCCGATGCGTTTCACTAAAGTCCTATTAACCGCTGCCATGTCGCTGGGCATTGCCGCTTCCGCGCATGCGGCCGACGACCTGAAGATCGGCTTCGTGCTGCCGATGTCGGGACCGCATGCTTCATACGGCTTGCAGATCCTCAACGGCGCAAAGCTGTACATGCAGCAGCATGGCGATACGGTGGCGGGCCGCAAGGTTCAAATCCTGGTCAAGGACGATACCGGCGTGGCGCCCGAAATCAGCCGCCGCGCGGCTCAAGAACTGGTCAACCGCGAGCACGTCGACGTGCTGGCTGGCTTCGGCCTTACGCCTTCGGCCTTTGCCGTGGCTCCGCTGTCGGCTTCGGCCAAGATGCCCATGGTCGTCATGAACGCGGCCACTTCCTCGGTTACCGAAAAGTCGCCCTACCTTGTGCGCACTTCCATGACGCTGCCGCAGAACTCGGCCCCCATGGCCACCTGGGCGCTGGCAAACGGCATCAAGCGCGTCCACACGCTGGCTGCCGACTACGGCCCGGGCCATGACGCCGAGAAGCAGTTCATCAAGACCTTCACCGCAGGCGGCGGCGAAATCATCGGCGAGGTGCGCACGCCTGTCCAGAACCCCGACTTCTCTCCCTACCTGCAGCGCATCAAAGACGCCAAGCCCGACGCTATCTTCATGTTCGTGCCTTCGGGCGAGCAGGGCGTGTCCTTCCTCAAGAGCTACGCTTCGCGTGGCCTGGCCGAAGAAGGCATCAAGCTCATCGCCACGGGCGACCTGACCGACGAAGACGTGCTCGACGCCATGGGCGATCCGGCTCTGGGCCTGATCACTTCCTTCCATTATTCCGACGCCCACGATTCGGAGCTCAACAAGCAGTACACCGAAGCCTATGCCAAGGCCTATCCCGGCGTGCGTCCCAACTTCATGTCCATGGGCGGCTACGACGGCATGCACCTCATCTACGAAGTGCTCAAGAAGACCAACGGCGATGCTTCCGGCGACGCTTTCATCGCGGCGGCCAAGGGCATGTCCTGGGAAAGCCCGCGCGGCCCGATCACCATCGATCCTGAAACGCGCGACATCATCCAGGACATCTACATTCGCAAGGTCGAGCGCCGCAACGGCCGCCTCGAGAACGTGGAGTTCGACGTGATCAAGCAGGTCAAGGATCCAGGCAAGGCTGATAAGTAAGCCGTGCAGGCTTGAAGCCCAAACAAAAAAACCGCACGTTTTTTCTGACGTGCGGTTTTTTATGCGCTCTGTGGCGGCCTGGCGGTATTAAACCCTCGCCGCCGGTTCATTTTTCAGGAGAACCCGCAGTGCGGGAACTGAGTTCGGGGCTGTGACAGCCGTTCGGTGCGGGGACTGAGTTCAAGGCTGTGACAGCGCCGCTTCGCGGATCTGCTCGGCGTTTTTATAGATATCCTTCAGAACATCCAGCAGCTCGGTCTTGGGCGTCAGTTTGTCGACTTGTACGTTGGAGCCTTTTTTCCATGCGGCATCGGCATAGACCTGCTCGGCGGAGCGGTCTCCGAGTGCGATGGAATACAGGCCAAAGCCTTCTTCATCCCAATGCTGCTGAGGGAAATAGTCCACCCGGGCGCCGCCTTCCTGCTTGATGTCGGAGCCGCCGCCTTGCTTCCACCATTCGTCGCTCCATTCGAAATAGAACATGCCGGCCACGACAGGATGCTTGAACGCCTGCGGAATGACTTTGCCGACGACTTCCGCGGTTTTCTTGATGCTGGCTTCGGTGGAACGGATGGGGGGCAGGTCGCCGCCGCCGTCGCGGACGGTGGTGGGCAGGCCGTACTCGGTTAGAAGAATCGGGCGAGCCGTGTCGGATTGAGCGGATTGCTTCCAGGGGTCGAGCGTGGTGGCCAGCTGTTCTACCTGGAACGCGTTGATGCCGTAGAAATCGATCGCCTTGGCATATTGCCTGCGGTAGTCGAGGGTTTTGGAGGCGAACTGCGGGTCGTCGAAATACGCCCAGCCCACCAGCTTGTCGGGAGCGATGCGCTTGGCCCGTTCGGCATAGTTCTGGACCTGGCCCCAGAAGTGCTGGGCCTTGGCGGCATTGTCGGCGTAGCGGTCGGCGCCTCCGCCGATTTCGTTGAATATGGTAAATCCCAGCACCGCAGGGTGGTTTTGCATCTGCGTGACCGTAGCGGTGAAGTTGTTGTCCCAGTACTCGATTTCTTTGGCGTTGGCGGTGTTGTCGAAGTAGTTTTTATCGAATATCACCTCGGGCATGGGGATGCCGACGATGACGTAGATGGGATCGACGCCGTTGTTCCACGCTTCGTCGAGAAACTTCTTGTGCTCGCGCACCAGAAGCGAATCGGGGCTATTGATGGCCGCCTGGTCGGGGATCGTGCCGTCGTCGTTGATGAAGTTGGCGATGAGCGAGTAGGTGCGCACGGCGTTGAACCCGTGCCCGCGTATCACTTCAAGGTCGCGCTTCCAGACGTTTTCGAAATCAAGAAACCCGCCGGGCGTGTCCCAGAACACGTCGCCGAAACTGGGCCCGTTCTTGTTTGAAAAGCCGATGGGCGCCGGTGAATAGCCCACCCCTTTGGTCAGGAAACTCTGTGCCGTGCCGCCTTCGACCGCCACGGTGAAACGGGCGTTGCCCTGGGCGTCGATGCCGCTATTCCATTGGGTGGTGGACGGCGCGACGCCGGCCGGTACGGGGCTGACTGAGCTGACGGCATCGTTCCAGACGATGTCCTCGTCGTCGCTGGCCAGGGCGTAGCCGCCATTGCGCAGGTAATCCACCGTGAGCGAGCTTGCGTTCAGTGGAACGCCCTGTATGGTGACTTGCGGGGCCGCCTCCACCTCTATGGGTCCGTACAGCAATTGGCCGGCGGAATCCCTGAATTCAACCTGCATGGCGTTGACGCCGTCGGGAAGGGGGGCGTGATCCTGGACAACGTCCGTTGCGGCCGGAATAGCCGCGGCAGCCTGTTGGCTTGAATGCGCCATGGCACTTGCCGAACTCGCGCCATGCGAAATGGTGACGTCCCCCGTTGTAGGGGGATCGTCGGAACCGGAACTGCCGCCGCATCCTGCAATGAAGACGGTCGCCATGGACGCAGCCCAAAGCTTTTGCCGGGTGGATAAGGTATGGATCATGATGCGGCCGCCTCCTTTGATGTTCGTCGTGATGGCGATGCAGAGCCGCCATCACTATAAGCAACCTATTGTAATTATTTGATTCTTATTATAGGTGTGCATCTTCCAGGCGCAAAGCCGCCCCCGCCGCGGCATCCAGGCCCGCGGCGTTGGATCGGTGCAGTATGGACGGGGGCTTACCGTTCGATCAGGCGGGCAACTGGCTCAGGAACTCTGCAACGGCCTGCTCGAACGCCTTGGGCTGTTCGGCCACGGCCAGGTGCGAGGCGTTTTCGATGACCACCAGCTTGGCGCCGGGAATCTGTTGGGCCATGGTCTCGGACATCGAGACGGGCGCGCCCTGGTCTTGTGCGCCCGCGATGATGAGCGCGGGCGCTTTTACCTGGGGCAGGCGGCCGGTGGTGTCGACCGTGCCCACGGCATTGCAGCAGCCCACATAGCCTTCGGCGTCCGTCGTGACCAGGCGCTTGCGGAAGGCCGCCACGGCGGCGGGTTTTTCCTGGCGGAAGCCGGCATGGAAATAGCGCTCCATCACCGCATCGGCGATGGCCTCGATGCCCTTGGCCCGCACGGTTTCGATGCGCTGCTGCCATGCCGCGCGCACTTCTTCCGGATACGCCGAGGTGGAGTTCGCAACGACCAGGGCCGAGACCAGTTCCGGATGGCGGATGGCAAGCTCCTGGCCCACCATGCCGCCCATCGAAAGCCCTATCCACACCACGGGGCCGCAGTCCAGTTCGCGCAGCAGGCGGGCGGCGTCTTCGGCCAGCTCAGCCATGCTGTACAGGCCTTCGGGGGCGTCGGAGCCGCCGTGGCCGCGATGGTCGTAGGCGACGACGTCGCTGTCGGCGGCCAGCACATTGGCCAGGCCGTCCCACATGTCCAGGTCGCAGCCCAGGGCATGGCTGAGCACGACGGTGCGGCGGGCCGCGCCGTTGCGGGCGCGGCGCAGGGTGTAGTGCAAGGCGGGCTTGCTGCGCGTGGACGACTCCTGCCCGATGCCTGGATGCGCGGCGGCGGTGATGTCCGCCGGTTCGAGCGTGTAGCCGATTTCGGGCCCGATCTCGCGCAGTATGGCCATGGCGTGGGTGAAGCCCGTGTTGGCGGCGGGCACGCCGGCGTAGATGGCGGTTTGAATCAGTACTTCCTTGAGTTCGTCGGGGGTGAGGCGGGTGTCGTCCTGGCCGCCCAGCAGGGCGGCGCGCACGTGCAGCTCGAATTCTTCCCAGCGGCCCAGGGCCATGGTAATGGCCAGCACCATGGCGCGGCGGGTTTTCTTGTCCAGGCCGGGACGGCCCCAGATTTCGTTCCAGGCGAAACGCGTGATCAGTTGCTGGAACTCGGCATTGAAGTTGTTGGCGCGCGAAAGGGAACGGTCCACCCAGGCGTCGCCAAGGATTTCACGGCGGTTCTTAAGCCCTCGTTCCAGGTCGTGATTGATGCGATCAAAACTCATATTGTTGGCTCGTAGAAGAAGATAAAAGGAAACTGGCTGATCGATATTGATGAAAGACTGCAAAGCGGGCGGTAAGGTTCGAACTCACGACAACCGGAATCACAATCCGGGACTCTATCGGCCCGACGCCGCCGTGGCGGCTTCGTTGGAACGGCACAGGCGTGACGCTTCTATGGCTGGCTGGTTGGAGAGCCCGGCTCGTTCAGCGCCTGGCGCAGGCTCGCCATCTGGGCGCGGGCGAGTTCGGCCGCGTTGGCGTTGGCTACGCGCGGGTCGAACAAGGCCTGCAGCGCATCCAGGTCGAGCCGGCTATCGAGCTGTTCGTCCCGGCGCACGGCCTCGATCACCACTTCGCCCAGCGGGCGCGACTCGGACACGGCCCGGCCGGTGAGCTCTTCCATCAGCGTGTGCGCCTGCGGTTTGCCGATGGCCCCGGCCAGGTAGATGGACACCGCCTCGGCATAGACCAGGCCCTGCAGGGCGTCGATGTTGCGCTGCATGCGGGCGGTGTCGATATGCACGCCCTCGATGGCTTCGCGCATGGCTTGCAGCGCGCCGTGGGTGCTGATGAACAGGCCGGGCCATTCGGCCAGTTCGGCCTGCCAGTTGCCCAGGCCGCGTTCGTGTTCCTGGCCCATGTTGGCCAGCAGGGCGGCGGCGCGCTGGGGCACGCGCCCGGCGGCCGCCAGGGCCGTCATGCAAGAGACCGGGTTGCGCTTGTGGGGCATGGCGGTAGAGCCGCCGCGGCCGGCGCCCGCGGGCTCGGCCAGCTCGGCGATCTCGCCCTGGGCCATCAGGCTGAAGTCGGTGGCCAGCTTGCCCAGGCTGCCCGCCAGCACGGCGACCTGCAGGCCCAGGCGCACCCATTCGTCGCGCTGCGTGTGCCAGGCGGCGTCGGGCACCGCCAGGCCCAGCTCGGCGGCTGTGCGGCGCACCACCGCCGGGCCTTTGTCGCCCATGACGGCCAGGGTGCCTACGGCCCCGCCCAGCTGCAATTGCAGGGCGCGGCCGGCGGCCGCCTTGAGATGGCGGCGGGCGCGCACCAGCGGCGCGGCCCAGGCCGTGAACTTGAAGCCCAGGCTGGTGACCTGCGCAGGCTGCATCAGGGTGCGGGCCAGCACGGGCGTATGCAGGTGCTGGTCGGCCAGGTCGAGCAGGCGTTCGGCCAGAGAGAGCAGGGTGGTGTCGATAAGCCGCAGGGCGTCGCGCGTGGCCAGCACCATGCCGGTGTCGATGACGTCCTGGCTGGTGCTGCCCCAGTGCACGTGAGTGGCCGCGCTTTTGTCGTCGTCGCCCACGGCCTTGGTCAGCGCCTTGACCAGCGGGATGGCCATGCTGCCCGCGCGGCGGCTGGCCACGATGATGGCCTGCACGTCGTAGGCGGCAATGTCGCCGTGGCGGGCGATGACCTGCGCGGCTTCGGCGGGAATGACGCCTTCCTGGGCCTGGGCATTGGCCAGCGCCACTTCGAAGCGCAGCATGGCTTGCAGGACCGCCTCGTCGTCGAACACCTGGATGATTTCGGAGGTGGTCAGGAAACTGTCGAAAATGGAAACGCTCACCGTGGGCTCCGGCAGGTGAAAATGGAGAAAAGTAAAGAAGAAGGCCGGCTTGCAGGCCGGCCCGGGTATTGTAGCGGCTGGGCACCGCGCATGTAAGGCGGCGCGGCCGGGGGCGCTAAGAGGAGGCGATCGCGCGGCGCCTGGCTTGAGCCAGCGGTTCGGGCGCCGTGGGCTCGTTGGCCGCCGGACCGGCGCGCCGGGCTTCGGGGCGGGCTTCGGCGCGGGTTTGGCGCGGCCCGCCGCGGCGCGCATCCAGCGAGGCGGGGCGGCCTTCTTTGCCCAGGCCGGTATTGAGCACGCCGATGGCCTCGCCCAGGTTCTCGGCCTCGGCCGAGAGGGTGCGCACCGTTTGCCCCAGGTCGTGCACCAGTTCCGCATTCTGCTGGGTGACGCCGTCCATCTGGCCGATGGCCTGGTTGATCTGCTCGAGCCCGCCCGACTGCTCGACCGAGGCGGTGGATATCTCGCCCATGATGTCGGTGACCCGCCGCACCGAGTCCACGATTTCCTGCATGGTGGCGCCTGCGCGGGCGGCCTGCTCGGAACCGGCGGTGACGCGCGAGGCGGATTCGTCGATCAGCGTCTTGACCTCTTTGGCGGCCTGCGAGCTCTTGAGGGCCAGATTGCGCACCTCGCCGGCCACCACCGCAAAGCTCTTGCCCGCCTCGCCGGCGCGGGCCGATTCCACTGCCGCGTTCAGGGCCAGGATATTGGTCTGGAAGGCAATGCCTTCGATCAGGGTGACGATGTCGGAGATCTTGCGCGAACTGTCGCGTATGCCGTCCATCGTCTCCACGACCTCGGCCACCACCTCTCCGCCCTGGCGGGCGATGCGCATGCTGTCGTCGGCCAGGCGGGCGGCCACGTGGGCGTTGTCGGCGTTCTGCTTGACGGTGGAGGTAAGCTCTTCCATGGCGGCCGCCGTTTCCTGCAGCGAAGAGGCCTGGTCTTCGGTGCGGGCCGACAAATGGGTATTGTTGGCGAACAGGATCTGCGCGGTATGGCCCGTGGCATGCACGCCGATCTGCACGTCGTCGCTGATGCTGATCAGGCTCTTGCGCATGATGTCCAGGTAGAAGCTCAGGCGGTCCAGCTCGTCGTGCTGGCTGGCATGGCCGATTTCCGCGCCCAGGTTGCCTGCCGAGATCTGCCGCGCGGTCTCGGCCAGTCCTTCGAGCGAGCGCAGCACGCGCCTGGAAAGGGTCCAGCCCTGGACCAGCATGCCCGCTGCAAGCAGGCCCAGAACGGGCCACACCGTCCATTGCCACTGCGGCGGCACGCCGCCGGTGGCGGCGAAGTAGCCGCCCAGGCCGATGGCCAGCAGGCCGGCCAGCGCCATGCGCACGATGCTTGTCCTGACGCTGCTGCGGAAGGGCAGGGCCGCCACGTCGGCCAGGCGGCGCCAGCCCTTTCGCGCCCGCTGCCCTTGCACAATGCCGTAGCCGCCCGCGCGGCCCGCGTTGACGGCGGCGTAGAAGGCTTCGGCTGCGCGTATCTGTTCATCGCTGGCCTTGACCCGCACCGAGGCGTAGCAGCTGACTTCGCCGTTCTCGATGACCGGATAGGCATTGGCCAGCACCCAGTAGAAGCCGCCGTCCTTGCGGCGGTTCTTGACCAGGCCCAGCCAGGGCTTGCCCGCCTTGAGCGTCTTCCACAGGTCGGAGAAGGCCTCGGGGGGCATGTCCGGGTGGCGGATGACATTGTGCGCCTTGCCGATCAGCTCGTCGCGATGGAAGCCGCTGACCTCGATGAAGGCCGGGTTGGCGTAGATGATCCGACCTTTCATGTCGGTCTTGGAGATCAGGTACTGATTGTCGCGTACCTTGGTTTCGACATTGTTGACAGGCAGGTTCTTGCGCATGATGGGCCGTATAGAAGTAAGAGTCCACATCCGCCGCGGTTGGAGTTGGCATCCACGGTCGGTCAACGTCTTTACGGCTGCTTGCTGGCATACTTTAGGATGCCGATAATGGGCGTGCGGTCGTATGGACGGAGGCGGTGCAAGGTGACGAAACAATTGCGGGCGGGCACAGAAAGCGCGAAAGGCCGGTTGAACTTCCTATACCGGGCCGCCGCCGGGCTGGCTTGCCTGCTGCTTGCCAGCGCGGGCATATGCTGGGTGGCCGCCAACTGGGACCAGGCCTCGAGCGTGCAAAAGCTGGCGGGCGCCCAGCTATTGCTTGCGGTGCTGGTTCTGGCGGCGCTGTGGCGCGCGCGGGGCCGGCACGCCCGGCATGCCGGCGGGGCTGGGCGGGGCAATCATAATTTCACGGCCACGGCGCATCTGGCAGGCCTGGCCGGCGTGGCGGTGGGCGCCTTGCTGGCCCTCATCGGCCAGATCTATCAAACAGGCGCCGATGCCTGGCAGCTTTTCCTGGCCTGGGCGATTCTGCTGATTCCCTGGCTGCTTACCCAGCATACGGTGTTTCTGGGCCTGCTCTTTGCCGTGGTGCTCAATGCGGCGCTGGGCCTTTACCTGGGCGTGCATGACGGCGGAATCTGGCACAGTTTCGGCGGCTGGGCGGGGCCCGCGCTGCTGGCCGCCCTGCTGAACGCCTTTCTGCTGGCGGGCTGGGAGCGCTTCATTGCCTATTTCGGCGATGGCTGGCGCATCGGGCCGCGGGTTTTGGCCACCGCGATTGCGGCCTGGCTGGTGGTGGCGGCATTCACCGGCATAGAGTCGCGTTCGGGCCCCATAGGCCTTTCCGTCATCGGGTGGGCGGCGCTGGTTGTCATGTACCTGGCCTACACGCGGCTGCGGCATGACCTGGCCATCGTCAGCCTGGCTGCGCTCGCGGCCTTTGTCCTGCTGGTGCTGCCCCTATTGTATTGGGTGGGCTCCGAGGCCGGGCTGCTGCTGGTGGTGCTGGTCCTGCTGGCCGCCATGGCCGTGGGCCTGCGCAAGCTGGGCCAGCTGCTGCGCGCCAGGGCGGTAAAGTCCGATCCCTGGTATGTCAGCGCCTTCCGCCTGGTGGCCATGGGCATCACGGCGGTGCTGCTCATCGTCTTCTTGCTGCTTACCCTGGATTTCGACGTCGAGTTCCTGTGGGTGCCGGGGCTGGCGCTTTGCTTCATCGGCATCGCCGCCTGGCGCTGGGGCGGCTCGGACGTGCTGCGCGAACTGGGTCTCACCGCGATGACGGCCGGCCTCTTGCTGAGCGGAGGCAGCTTCTTCGCCTTGCACGAAGACGGCTCCGGCGTGGCCGTGTATGCCTTGCTGGTTCTGGGCGTCGCCCTGTATTCATTGGCGGGCAATGCCGCCTTCCGCTTCATCGCGGCCTTCTTCGTATTGGGCATGGTCACGGTCATGACCTGGCCGCATGGTTCCTGGGAAGACGCCTTGTTCGACGCGGGCCGGGCGCTGGGCGAAGCGCCATTGCCCGCTTATTTGCGCATGTGGTGGTTCAGCCTTGGCGGTGCGCTGGTGCTGCTGCTGGGGCGGGGCGAGCATACCGGCCGGCGCTGGCGGCCGCTGGGCTGGGCGCTGGTGTTCCTGGCGCAGATCACCGTCTGGCAGACGCCCGCGCCGCAGCCGGCTTCCATCGCCCAGGCCTGGCAGCTCGATCCTTCGGTGGTGGTGATCTGGCTGGCGTGCGCGGCCCTGCCGGTCGCAGCGCTGGCCGCAGTGGTGTGGCGCAAGCCGGCGCTGCCGATGGCGATACGCATCGGCGCGCCGCTGGCGCTGGCCATTGCCGCCGCGGGGTGGATGGGCGCGCCGGGCGTCTCGCTGGCCCTGCTGTGGCTGGTCATAGGCTTTGCCATGAGCCATCGCAGCCTGATGGGCTTCGGCGTGCTGGCCTTGCTGGCCTACCTGGCGCATTTTTACTATTTGCTCGATTCCAGCTTGCTGCACAAGTCATTCGTGCTGGGGGCCACGGGCGCCTGGCTGCTGGCTTCGGCCTGGGTATTGAGGCGCAGTCAGGGTGCGCGCCGCGATGCGTTGACCCGCGCCGATTCGGCGGCGGGCGCGGCTGCCGGGGTTGCCGGAGATGCGGGAGGTGCAGCTGGTGCAGCTGGTGCCGGGGCGCCCGTTCACGGAAAGGCAAGCATCCTGTGGCGGCGCGGCGGACTGGTCACGGGCCTCCTGCTCGTACTGGTCGTGGCCAACGCGGGCATCTACGAACGCGAGCAGATACTGGACCACGGCCGGCGCGTGGTGCTGGAGCTTGCGCCTGTCGACCCGCGTTCCCTCATGCAGGGCGACTACATGCGCCTGAATTTCGACGTTGCCAATCAAGTCCAGGCGATGCTGGCGCGCACGTCCGATCCGCTGCTGCAGGACATCGAGCGCCGCCGTGGCGGCCTGCTTGTATTGAGGCCGGACGCGCAGGGCGTGCATCAGCTTGTCGCCATCCGGGCCGCGCAAGGGAACGGCCCCGCACAGGAAAATGGCAATGGCCAAGAGGATGTATTCTTGGAGTTCCGCCTGCGTGGCGGCCAGGTCCGCGTGGTGACCGATGCCTGGTTCTTTCCGGAAGGACAGGCCGCGCATTTCGAGCAGGCGCGCTATGGCGAGTTTCGCGTGGATGAAGAGGGCGCCGGCCTGTTGACCGGCCTGCTCGACAAAACGCTGCAGCCCTTGGCGCGGCGCTGAGCCAGGCGCTCGGAGCGGCCGGCTTGCTTTGCAGTCCGGGTTTTATGGACGGGCCGCCGCAAGCCTTGAATCAGGAGAAAATCATGTTGCACAAGTCCAAGTTTTTTCTGTCCATGCTGGCCGGGGCCTTCATGGCCCTGGCGGCGGTTCCGGCTTTGGCGCTTCAGGCGGGCGACCCGGCCCCCGACTTTGCCTTGCCGGGGTCCGACGGGCAGACCCACCGCCTTTCCGACTATCGCGGCAAGCAGGCCGTGGTACTGGCCTGGTTTCCCAAGGCCTACACTTATGGCTGCACCATAGAGTGCAAGTCGCTGGCCGAAAACGGCCACCTCATCCGCGAGTACGACGTGACCTACTTCATGGCCAGTGTCGATCCCTTGCTGGACAACAAGGGCTTCGCCCACGAGACCGGCGCCGATTTTCCCCTGCTCAGCGATGAAGACAAGGCGGTGGCCAGGGCGTATGGCGTACTGCACGACAAAGGCTATGCCAAGCGGCACACGTTCTACATCGGCAAGGACGGCACCATCCTGAAGATAGACACGCGCGTCAACCCCGAGACCTCGGCCGAGGACATGGCGAAGACGCTGGGCGAATTGGACGTGAAGCGGACGGCGGGCAAGTAGCGCGAAATTCGCCGCCAGCCTACCACTGCTTGCGCAGGTTCAACAGCACCGTCCGGCCCTGGCCGTAGAAGCATTGCAAGTCGTTCAGGCAGTAGCTGACGTACTTGCGGTCGGCCAGGTTGCTGGCGGTCAGCGACAGCTTGAAGCCGCTCAGGTTCGGGTTGGCCTTGCCCAAGTCATAGTGGATGGCGGCGTCCCAGAAGGTGTTGGCCGGCAGTTCCAGGCTCGCGTTCGTATCGGCGTAGTTGGCGCCGATGTAGCGCACGCCTACGCCGGCCGACAGCCCGGCCAGGCCCAGGTGATCGAACTCGTGGTTGACCCACAGCGAGGCCATGTGACGGGGCACGCGCGGCAGGGGCAGCCCTTCCAGCGAGTTGCCCGAGGCGTCCGGGTTGGCCTTGGTGATCTTGGAGCGCGTATAGGCGTAGGCGCCGATCACGTCGGTGTTGCCCCATAGCCGCGTGCGGGCTTCCAGGCTGATGCCGCGCGATCTTACCTCGCCGGTCTGGATGCTGAAGAACTCTCGTCCCGGCTGGGTGTCGGGGGTCAGCATGTTCTTTTGCGTCAGTTGGAAGGCCGAGAGGGTGACAAGCGTATCGGAACCCCCGGGCTGGTACTTGATGCCCAGCTCGGCCTGCTCCCCCGTCATGGGTTCGTAGGGCTTGCCGTCGAAATCGGTGCCGGCCAGGGGTTCGAACGAGGTCGAGTAGCTGGCGTAGGGCGCCAGGCCGTTTTCGAATACATAGTTGATGCCCAGCCGCCCGGTAAAGGCTTCGTCGCGGCGCGGCGTGCTGCTGCCGGCCGTCCGGTTCTCGGTGTCTGCATCGGCGCGATCGTAGCGGCCGCCGGCCGTGATCACCCAGCCGCCCGCGCGCATCTGGTCCTGCACATACAGGCCGCTTTGCCGCATGGTCTGCAGGGTGCTGATGCGCGGAATGAGTTCGGGAATGTCGATGCCGTACACCGGGTTGTACAGGTCGATGGGCGCGGCCATGTTGGAGGCGAAGCGGTAGTCGTCCTTCTGCCTGACGTAGTCGAAACCCATCAGCAGGGTGTGGTCCAGCGCGCCGGTGGAGAAGCTGGCCTGGGCCTGGGTGTCGATGCCCAGGATGCTGCCCGTGCCCAGGCCCTGCGTGGCCACGCGGTAATAGTTGCGTTCGTCGGCGTCCAGCATATAGCCCGGCGTGCCGCGCGCATCGATGTCCACGTGCGTGTAGCGCATGTTCTGGCGCACGGTCCAGGTGTCGTTGAAGCGATGCTCGAAGGCATAGCCCAGCGCGTACTGTTCGCGGCCCATTCTTTCGTGCGAGGGCTCGCCGGAAAAGCGCGAGCGGGGCAGCGTGCCGTTGATGTTGTCGCGCAGCGTGCCCTTGGCGGGCAGGCCCTGGTACTGGGGAATGGTCCGGTCGCGCTGGTAATGGATCAGCAGCGTCAGCGAAGTGTCGGCCGAAGGGCGCCAGGTAAAGCTTGGGGCGATCAGGGCGCGCTTTTCTTCCGAAAAGTCCGTCATGCCGTCGGCCTTCCTGGCCAGGCCGGTGATGCGGTAGAGCAGCTTCTGCTCGGCGTCCAGCGGGCCGGTCGAGTCGAAGGCCAGCTTGCCGCCGGCCGGGTGGCTGCCCTGCAGCCACAGCTCGTGCTGCGGGTCGGCCTGGGGCCGGCGGCTGACCATGTTCAGGATGCCTCCCGGCGTGGTCTGGCCGAACAGGCCCGAAGAGGGCCCTTGCAGCACTTCGATGCGCTCGAGCATATAGGGGTCGAACTGGGGCACCGAAACACTGTAGGCGCTGAACGGCAGCACGATGCCGTCGAGGTACTGGCGCACGAACAGGCCGCCGCGCGCCTTGACCACGTCATAGCGGCTGTCGGTGCCGCCGAAGGCCGCGATCACGCCGGGCGTGTAGCCCACCGCGTCGTTCACCGTCTGGGCGCCCTGCATCTCGATCTGGTCGCGCGTGACCACATTGATGGTCTGGGGTGCTTCGAGGATGGACGTGTTGGTCTTGGTGGCCGTGGCCGTGCGCTGGGCCGTCAGGCCGGCCACGGGGCCGTAGGGGTTCTCCAGCTGCGCCGTGACGACGACGGGCGACAGCGTAGATACGTCGGTGCCCGAAGGAGGCGGCGCGGCCCGCAGCGAATAGGCGCCGTTGGCGCCCTGGATGACCTGAAGGCTTTGCCCTTGCAGGATGCGGGCGAAGCCTTCATGCACATTGAAGCTTCCTTGCAGGCCGGGACTGTGCTTGCTTTGCGTCAGCGACGAGGCAGCCGAGAGCTCCACGCCGGCCGCCTGGGCGAACCGATTCAGCACCGTGCCCAGCGGCCCAGCCGGGATATCGTAGCTGCGCTGCGCCTGCTCTTGCGCCTGGGCTCGCGCCGGCCCCGCCAGGGCCAGCGGCCCCAGCGCCAGGCCCGCGCATAGCGCGGCACGCAGCACAGAGGGAAGAAAGCGGGAAACTGCTTGGGTATGCCGGTGCGTATTCGTGTCGGTGGAAGGCAGGGCCATGAAAATAATCCTTATTGTCCGGAAACCCCCCGGGACCGTGCCGGGCGGGAAGCGCTTGCCATACACGGCGCGGCGCGGCCTTGCCATGTATTGCGGTATTCATCATCTATTCCGAACAAGAACGGCAAGTCCTCAATGCCGCGGCGGATTATTTTGTAACAATGCTATGGAAGGGGCTGGTTTCGCGGCTGCGATCGCTGGCCGGCACGAGCCCCGCCGTGGTCCTTCAGCGCGGGTTCACAGTGACCCAGTAGCGGCTGCGGTACGAAGCCTGGACGGGTAGGGCAAGCTCGAGATTGGCCAGCGCCCGATCGGTGTCTGCCAGGGGGAAGACCCCGGTAACCGACAGCTTGGCGACTTCCGGCGAGCAGCGCAGCAGCCCGGGCCGATAGCGGCCCAGTTCGCGCAGGAAGTCTTCGATGCGCATGTTCTCGGCCACCAGCAGGCCTTGCGTCCAGGCCGCTTCGCTTTCGAAGGCGCGGCTTGCGGGCTGCGCGTGGCGGCTGGAAAACGCGCTGCGCTGGCCCGCGTCGAGCTGCAGCGCGGATGCATGGCCGGGTTGTATGCGCACCGCTCCTTCGTAGACCGCCACGCGCGAGGCATCGCCGTCGAGCCGCACCGTAAAGCGCGTGCCCAGGGCGCGTATGGTGCCGTGGGGACTGCGCACCACGAAGGGCCGGGGCGGCGTGGCGGGGTCGGGGCTGGTCGTGACCAGGATCTCGCCCGAGCGCAGCACGACCTCGCGCAGGTTTTCGTCGAAGCGCAGGTCGATGGCGCTGGCGGTGTTCAGCAGCAGCCGGGTGCCGTCGGCCAGCGCGATCTCGCGTATTTCGCCCACGCCGGTGCTGTAGTCGCTGGAGATGCCGAGCCAGGCCTGGCTGTCGCGCAGAACGGGCAGGGCGCCGGCCGTGAGCGCCGCCACGGCCAGAACCTGCAGCGCCCGGCGCCGCGACGGTCCGCCCTTGGCGGCGGGTTCCATCAGTACGGGGGCGGCGTGCTGCGGCAGGTTCTGCAGCTTGTCGTCGAAGACCTGCAGGCGCCGCCAGGCGCGCTCGTTGTCGGGATGGGCCGCGCGCCACCTGCGACAGGCGGCGTGATCAGCCTCGCAGGCGTCGTCGGCCCAAAGCCGCGCCATCCATTGCGCGGCCTTTTGAACCACGGCCGGGTCCAGGGCCTGCCGCCGGTCAGGCTCGGGCGCAACGGGCAGGGAGGCGGGATGTTCAGCCATGGTTGCCAAGCGCCAGGCAGCAGGCCTGGAGCCCGCGCGCGATGTATTTTTCAACCGACGACACCGAGACGTTCAATTGCGCGGCGATCTGGCCGTAGCTCAAGCCTTCGAGCTTGCGCAGCAGCAGGGCGCGCCGGGCCTTTTCGGGCAGGCCGTGCAGCGCGGCGTCGATCTCGACCAGGGCTTCGACGGCCAGGGCGCGGGCCTCTTCGGACGGCGCTTCGGGTTCGGGCAGCAGGCTGATGGTATGCAGATAGGCCGCCTCGATGCGGCGCCGACGATACAGGTCTATGACCAGGCCGTTGGCCACCCGGGCCAGATAGCGGCGCGAGTGGCGGGGCTCGGGCAGGCTGCCGCCGCTCAGGATGCGCACATAGGTGTCGTGGGCCAGGTCGGCCGCGTCGAAGGCGTTGCCCAGCTTTCGGTGCAGCAGGCCGCGCAGCCAGCCGTGATGGTCGCTGTAGAAGGATTCGATTTCCTGCGGCGGAGACTGGACCGTGGCCATAAAAGGGAAGAGCGGGCAGGATGCCCTGGCTGTAGGCGGAATTTAACTTCGATAATAAGAATTAGTCGCATTATAGTTATAATGGCGAAAATTGCCTATATGGCCTTGCGCAGCCAAGGGTCCGCGGGCCCCTCTCTGCGCAAGGCCCGCATGTGGCAGGGCCATGTGGCATCGGCGGCAAACGGCCGGCCGACAGGCTCCTGAATCAGGTTGTTACAAAAAAGGGAAGTCCGGAATTACGGGTTTCGCGGCTTCAAACGTCTTAGATAGTAAGAGGCGAATTTCATCGCCGGATGAATCGTGCGCGCGGATGGCGCCCGCACGGCCCATGCAACGGAAGTCAAAGGTACACAGGCGTGACTCAAGCAAAAAAAGTCTCTAAATCGAAGCTCTGGTTTCTGGTGCACAGCTGGCTGGCGCTGCCCCTGTGGGTGTTCGTCTTTTTCGTGTGCGTCACCGGCACCATTGCCACGGTAAGCCAGGAAATCGTCTGGCTGGCCAACCCCGCGGTGCGGGCCAACGCGCCCTCCGACGATGCGCAGATGCTGGGCTACGACGCCATCCTCGAGGTCATCGAGCGCGAGCATCCCGGTGCGGTGGTCGAGTTCATTTCCCGGCCGGTCAAATCGCAGTTTGCACTCACGGCTCGTGTCGCCTATCCGGACGCCACCGAGGCCTCGCTGTACGTCAACCCCTACACGGGCCAGATCCAGGGCAGCACCTCGGGCTTCAGCTTCCAGCAGTTCATGCGTGCGCTGCATGGATGGCTGCTGGTGCCTTTCACTGAAGGCTTCAGCCTGGGCTGGTATATCGTGGCCTTCCTGGGCATACCGATGCTGGCTTCCCTGGTTACCGGCCTTGTCGTATACAAGCGTTTCTGGCGCGGCTTCCTGAAGCCCAAGCTGCGCCTGCGGCAGGGCGGGCGGGTGTTTTGGGGCGACTTCCACCGGCTGGCGGGCATCTGGTCGATTCCCTTCATCGCCATCATTGGGGTCACCAGCATCTGGTTCCTGATCCAGGCGGTGCTGTTCGACAACCAGATCTCCTTTTCCACATTCGGCGTGCCGCCCATCGTCGCCCGTGAAGACATTCCCGTCGTCGCGGCGGGCCAGCCACCACCGGGCATCACGCTCGATCGCGCGGCGCAGATCGCGCAGCAAACCTTTCCCGACCTCGAGGCTTCTTTCGTCAGCCTGCCTTCCAACGCCTACGACCATATCCGGGTGGGCGGCCGCGGAGCCTACCCCCTGCTGTTCGAAACCATGAGCATCAACCCCTATACCGGGGTGGTGGAGCACACGCGGCGCGTCTCCGACCGATCGACGCTCGAGCTGGTTACAGGCTCGATGCGTCCCTTGCATACGGGCGACTTCGCCGGAACCTGGCTCAAGCTCGTGTATGCCTTTTTTGGCCTGCTGCTTAGCATGATGGTCTTCAGCGGCATGCTGATCTGGACCAAGCGCACGGCCAAGGAAACCGTGGCCGAGGTCAAGCGGCGCAAATCGGCCCGCGCCGCGCGCGCGGTGGTGGCCACTGAAGGCGGGAGTTCGGCATGAGCAAGGCTGCTGCGGCACAAACCCAAGCGCCGACGTCGTGGTTCGCCCTGAAATGGAAGCGCTGGCGCTTCTATCTCAGCGCCTTCGTGCTGATCGCGCCGCTGGCCTACCTGCCCACGTATTTTGAAGACCTGGCCCTCGAGCGCGGCGACGTCGGCCTGGGCCAGCGCGACATCGGTGAAATCACCGCCGGTCCCTGGAGCGTGCGCCTGGCCGAATGGCAAATCGGCGCGCCCGAGCGCGAGGGGCTGGCGGGCTACGCAAAAGTCTTTACCCTGGCCCAGTGCCGGGAATGCATCGGGCAGATCAAGGCCATCTACATGCGGGTGGGCGAGCCGCGCAGCCTGCGCACGGCGGGCTCTTTGTTCGCCGGCAGCCCGTACCGGCAGATGGCCGAAGTCCTCATTCCGGAGCAGGCCTCGCCCGAGGCGCAATTGTGGCTCACGCTTGAAGGCTGGGACGGCGCCGTACACCAGGTGCGCGTGCCTTTGTCGGACGCTTCGCCTTCCACCGTTCAATGGTTGAAACAACGCAACAGGAGGCCCTGATGGCCGGATTCGATTTTTTTGCCGCCAAGCCATCGCAAGGCCGGAAACTCCACTCCGCCAGCGGGCAGGCCGTCTTGGTCCAGCGCGGCGCTGGGGCGCTTTCCGCCGCCTTGCGGCTGGCTGCGGGCGTGGGCCTTTGCGTGGCGTCCGCCGCAGCATGGGCGCATTTCCCCGTGGGCCAATGCAAAGCGCTCGACGAACACACCATACAATGCAAGGGCGGGTTCTCCGACGGCAGCAATGCGCCCGGGCTTACGCTCGAGGTGATCTCGTACGACGAGAAAACCCTGGTGTCCGACAAGCTGGACAAGAATTCCAGCATCACCTTCAAGCGACCGGCCGTTCCGTTCTACATTCTGTTCGACGCCGGCGCCGGCCACACCGTCGAAGTCGACCATACGCAGGTCGGCTCTTAACTCTTAAGGCTTTGCCTCCTGGTCCTTGAGCCGGGCGCTTGCCGCCCGGCGCCGCGCATTGCAGCGGCTTGGCAAGCTGCTTGCTGGCGTCTGATTCCGAACTCTCGTTTCCACGGGGCAGGCTTAGGATGACGCGCGCGTTACGGCCTTGGTTGGCCGCTCTTTGCTTGTGCTGCCTGGCGTTGTCGCTGGGCCTGGGTGTTGCTGCGTCCCAAGCGCTTGCCCAGGCTGCTGCGGCGCCCGCGATCGAGGACGTGAGTACGGTCCTGGACAAGACCCAGGCGGCGGTCACCCGAATCCAGGAGCGCCTGAAGCAAAAGCCGCAGGGCATAGAAGATACAGAGCTGGTCGCGATGCGCGACACCCTGCAGGAAGCTCAGTCGCGAGCCGACGACATCGCTGCTCAGCTCGAGCCGGAACTGGCCGGCGTTCAGGCGCGCCTGAAAGAGCTCGGAACGCCCGCCCCCGACGCTCCAGAGCCTCCCGACATCGCCCAGCAGCGGGCACAATTGACGAAGCGGCAGTCCCTGCTCGATTCCCAGATCAAGCTGGCCCGGCTGATGGGGGTGGACGCAAGGCAGGGCCAGGACCAGATTTCCGTCTTGCGCCGGGCCCGCTTCCAGGCCGAGCTGGGCGAGCGCACGCAATCGTTGCTGACGCCCAGCTTCTGGCGCAATGTCATGCGGGACGCGCCTCGGGACATGCGGCGGCTTGACGGCTTGCTGGACGAACTGGGCGACAGCTTGAGGGCCGTGCCCACCCACGTGTGGTCCACGGCGCTGGCCCTGGCAATGTTGCTGCTGCTCGGCGGAGAAGTGGGCCGGCGCGGCCTGGCCACCTCTACCGTCAGGCACACCCAACCCGCCCGCCTGCGCCGGTCGATTTTCGCGGTATTGACGGTGGTGCCTTATACCGTGGTGCCCGGCCTGCTCGCCACCATCCTTCTTTTCGTCCTGCGGTGGGGGGGCGAGCTGGGGGCCGATCTAAGCGCGTTCCTGCAGCAAAGCGTGATAGTCGTCTACCTGGCGGGAGCCATGGCGGGCCTGGGCACCGTGCTGCTTTCTCCCGCGCGCCCCAGTTGGCGATTGCCGGCCCTGACCGACGGGCTGGCCAACACGCTGGCCTGGGTTCCCGCGGTCTTTGCCGTGACCTTCGCGCTGGCGTGGACGGCCCAGCGGCTGCTGGAGCTGATCAACGCCTCGCTAAGCACCATTCTGCTCGTGAACGGCGCCATGACGGTCGCGCTCAACATCTTGATCGGCTTTACAGCCCTGAGCCTGCGGTCCAGCCTGCGCGGGCAGGCGCAACAGGCGTCGGCGCAGGCGCCCGCCGCGGCCTCGCCGGTGCTTTCCTGGGCCAGGGCCGTGCCCTCGGTACTGGTTTTTGTCATTTCGGTGAGTCTGGTGGCCTTCTTGCTGGGTTTCATCGCGCTAAGCAGCCTGGTAGCCCAGGAAATAATCTGGTTGGCCGTCATTGGCAGCATCACCTATCTTCTGGTGGTGCTGATTACCGATGTGTTCGACAGCCTGGTTGCCAAAGTGGGCAGGGAGCAGGCGGCCGGCCTGTTGAGCGCGCAGCAGGCGCGAACCCGCTGCCAGCTGCTGGTGCTGATATCGGGCATGCTGCGGCTGATGCTGGTTTTAAGCGCCATTGCCCTCGTTCTCTTGCCCTTCGGAGAAAACCCCGGCGAATGGCTGCAGCGCCGGCTGGGCTTCCTGACGAGCGGTTTCAAGGTGGGCGAGGCGCAGATCAGGCCGGCTTCCATCGCCTCGACCATGATCGTGCTATTGGCCGGCGTCTATGCCGTCCGGGTCCTGAGGACGTGGATATCCGACCAGTTCCTGCCCGTGACGCGGCTGGACGAGAGCATGCGCACCTCGGCCGCCAATCTGGTCGGCTACCTGGGTTATTTTGCCGTCGTCATGATGGCGATTTCGTCCCTGGGCATCGGCCTGGAGCGCATGGCGTGGATCGTCAGCGCCCTGTCGGTCGGGATAGGGTTTGGCCTGCAGGCGGTGGTGCAGAACTTCGTGTCAGGCGTGATTCTTGTGGCAGAGCGGCCCATCTAGGTGGGCGACTGGGTCAGCCTGGACGGCGGCGTCGAGGGCAATGTGCGCAAGATCAGCGCCCGCGCAACGGAAATCGAAATGTTCGATTGCTCGACGATGATCGTCCCGAATTCCGAGTTCATCACCAAGAAGGTGCGCAACGTGACCATGGCCAACCCCCTGGGTGTGGTCACGCTTAAATTCAACATGCCGCTCAATGTCAACGCCGACGTCGTGCGCGACATCATGAAGACGGCCATGGACACGCAGCAAGAGGTCCTCGACAAACCGGCGCCGGCCGTCACGCTGGAGACCTTCAGCGAGGTGGTGCTGACTTTCTCGGCGACCTGCTACGTGTCTTCGCCACGTCATGTCGGCAGGGTGCGCAGCGAACTGATGTTCGACATACTGGGCGCGCTGCGCAAGCGCGACATCAAGACGCACGCCATGCCGCCGGCGGGCGATGCCCCCGTGCCTGCGGGCAGCGCCGCACCGCCGCCAGATGCTCCGCCGCTTTAGGCGGCACGCATGGCGGGCGTCCATGACGGGACGAATCGCCCCAGACCATGCGGCCCACATCTAAATGAGAATTATTGTTAGTATTGCGTCTTCTCAAGATTAATCGTCTGCCTTCGCCATGTCCCGCCCACCTGCGTCAAAAAAAGGCTGGCTCGCTCATTACAGCGAGCTGGTCGGCACGTGGGCGCGGCGGGCGGACAGTCCTCAGGACGCCGAAGACGCCACGCACGACGCCATTCTTCGGGTGCTGGAGAACGACGCCGCCGCCCTGGCCAACCCACGCGCCTATCTGCATCGCAGCGTGCGCAATCGCCTGATCGACAAGCATCGCCAGTCCCGGCTGCTCGACGTGGTTCCCTTGCACGAACTGGAGGAATACGAGCACCCCCTGTTGACGGACCCCGATGCCCAGGCGCGTACGGCGCAATTGCTGGCGTCGCTCAAAGAGGCGCTCGCCGAACTGCCGTTCAAGTGCCGCCAGGTATTCTTGTTGCACAGGCTCGAGGGCCATACCCAGGAGGAAATTGCGCAGAAACTGGGTATTTCGGTCAATATGGTTGAAAAGCACATGACCCGGACGGTCAGGCATCTTCGAGAAAGGTTACATAATCATGCGCCCAATTGATTCGGGTTTTTTGCCTTTTCACTCGTCTTATTCAATGAAAGGGTAGAACAACCGCCGGCGCCCGTGCGCTGGATAGCCACTTGCCATGAACACAGAACACCCGAACCTTCCCACCGACCCTCGCGACGCAGCCGCCTACTGGTTTGCCCGCGTGCATTCGGGCACATTTACCGTGGCCGAGCGGGAATGGTTCGCACAATGGCGCCAGGCCGACAGCCGGCACGAGCGCGAGTACCGGGCGCTGGACGAAATCTGGCAGGCCACCGGCATGCTGCCCGAAGATGAGCTGCGCGAACTGCTCGAGGCGCCCGAGCCTCTTGCCGAGCGGCGCCGGCAGTCCCGCAGGCGCTGGCTGGCGGGGGCGGGCGCGGCCTGTACCGCGGCTGTCGTAGGCGGCGTGCTGTTCCACAGCTATGGAACGGAAACCCCTGATCACGTCCAGCGCCTTGCTACGGCCCTGGGCGAGCGGCGCAAGGCGTCACTGTCCGATGGTTCGATCATCGATATGAATGTTTCCACCGAACTCATCGTCAGCTACTACGCTACGCGCCGCACCGTCGAATTGCTGGGCGGCGAAGCGACGTTCAGCGTTGCGGCCAATTCGGGCAGGCCGTTCTTCGTGAACGCGGGCGATGTGGACGTCCGCGTCACCGGCACTGTCTTCAATGTCCGCCGGGAGCCGGATCATGTTTCCGTGGCGGTGCGGGAGGGGTCTGTGGAAGTAGCTTCGGGCCGCTGGTGGAATCGCGCAAGGGCCGTGCTGACGGCCGACATGGCGGCCAGCGCGCGGCCGGGCCATCCGCTGCTTGCCGAGCGGGCCGATGTCGCCGCGCTGACAGCCTGGCGGCAGGGCAAGGTGGTGTTCAAGGACCAGCCGCTTGAAGAGGTGCTGCAAGAAATGAATCGCTACCTCTCCCACCCCATTCACCTGGCCGACAGCCGGCTCAAGCGTCTGCGCATGGCGGGCGTCTTCAGCATAGATGACGCCGAAGGCTTCCTGCTGGCCTTGCAGGGGCAATTGCCTATCGCTGTCGTGCGGCGGCCGGATGGCGGGGTCGATCTCTCGCTGCTGCGCTGACCGCCGGAATGCGGAGCGGCCGCCTCAGGGGCTGGTCCGTGGGCGCGGGCGTGCAGGCGCAAAGCAATCTTCATTCCAGCGATGTGTATCAGGGCGGGTACTACGTTGCGCCGCGCAACGCGCTGCTGACGGTCAAATATCGTTATTGAGCCCTGATCCGGCCGAAGCGCCCGCTGTTGAAATCCTCGAACGCCTCGAGGATTTCAGCATCGCTGTTCATGACGAAGGGGCCGTGGCCGACGACGGGCTCGTCGATAGGCTCGCCCGCCAGCACCAGCAGCGTCGCGTCATTGTTGGCCTCGATCTCCAGGCCTTCGCCCTCATGGCCGAACTGCACCCATTGGCCCTGGCGCGCCACTTGGGTGCCATTGACCAGCACCGTGCCGTGCAACACGACAAGCGCCAGCGTATGGCCAGGCTTTGTGTCGAAGCGCGTGGCGCCGCCCCGATTCAGCCGCACATCCCATACGTCCATGGGCGTGAAGGTGCGCGCCGGGCCGCGATGGCCGCCGAACTCGCCGGCGATGACGCGGACACGGCCCGCGCCTTCGGGCAACTCTACTGACGGAATGTCGCGATTCAGTATCGTCTGGTAGCCGGGGTCGGACATCTTGTCCTTGGCGGGAAGGTTGACCCAAAGCTGTGCCATCTCAAGCTGCCCGCCCTGGCGGGCAAAGGCGTCGGAGTGGAACTCTTCGTGCAGGATGCCGGACGCCGCCGTCATCCACTGTACGTCGCCGGGGCCGATGATGCCGCCCGCGCCCGTGGAATCCCGATGGGCCACTTCGCCTTCGTAGACGATGGTCACGGTTTCGAACCCGCGGTGAGGGTGCGTGCCGACGCCGCGCCGCTCGGCGGTGGGCGAGAAGGCTTGGGGGCCGGCATGGTCCAGCAGCAGGAAGGGGCTCAGGGTCTCGCCGTGATCGTTGTAGTTGAACAGCGAACGCACCGGAAAGCCATTGCCCACCCAATGAGGGCGGGGCGCTTCATGAATACCCAGAATGTGCCTGAACATGGCTGATCTCCCTGGAACAGGATCAACGGCCCGTGAAGCCGGGGCGCGATCCGTTGACCATGACTATGAGTATGAGCCCGGCGCGTTCGATTGAATAGATCGCCTGTTCAGTCTCTGTATTCTGTTATTGGAACAATGGCGCGCCCGTGCGGGCCCCGGGGTTCCAAGAGAAAGGGCCGGAGCTTGCGCGCCGGCCCTTCTGGATTGCCCCGCCCATGTATCAAGCGCGGTGCATGGCCAGGGCCCCGTTGTCAGACCCCCATCGGAAACACGCGGTGTCCCGGGCTGTCTTTGCGGCGGCGCATTTCTTCGGGGTGGTCAAGCCAGTTGACGCCGCGGTTTCTAAGCAGGAACAGGTAGACCAGCAGCGAGCCGACGATAAGAATGGTGACGTAGGCGATGAACCAGGGCTCTTGGTTGGCTTTGACGGCGGCCGAATAAATCACCGGCGCGGTGCCGCCAAAGATCGAGTTGGCGATGGCGTAGCCAAACCCCACGCCCAGGGCGCGCACGTGGGTGGGAAAGAGTTCGGCCTTGACCACCGCATTGATCGACGTGTAGCCCGTCAGGAAAATGAAGCTGATGGTAAGGATGGCAAACGAAAGCCACGGATTGGTGGATTGCGGCAGAACCGTGAAGATGACCCACGTAAAGAGCGTGCCGCCCACGCCGAAGAACACCAGCAGCGTGCGCCGCCCGATGCGGTCTGAAATATAGCCGCCGACGGGCTGCAGCAGCATCAGGATGGTCAGCGCAACCAGCGAAACGACCGAGCCCATGACAGGACTGCTTTGGGCGAAAGTCGACTTGATGATGTTGGGGCCATTGATGGAGTAGGCGTAGAAGGCAACGGTTCCGCCCATGGTAACCAGGAAGCAGGCCGTCAGTTCCTTCCAGTAGTTGCTGACCAGTTCGACCATGGAGCCCGAGCCCTTGTCTTTCTTGGCCGACTTGATGGCCTCCTGGCTCATGGACTCGTCCATGGTGCGGCGCAGCCACAGCACCACGATGGCGCCCACGCCGCCGATGGCGAACGCAAGGCGCCAGCCCCACTCGCCGATGTCGGCCTTTGAGGTGGACAGCATGAGCGCCAGGAACAGGGCCTGGGCCAGCACGTGGCCGCCCACCAGCGTGACATAGTGGAATGACGCAAGAAAGCCGCGATGCTTGGGCACGGCGGCTTCGCTAAGATAGGTGGCCGAGGTGCCGTACTCGCCGCCGGTGGCAAAGCCCTGGAGCAGCCGGCACATGATCAGGATTATTGCGGCCCATTCGCCGATGGCCAGGCGCGTGGGGGTGACGGCGATCGCGAACGAGCACAGCGACATGATGGTGACCGACAGGGTCAGCGCGGCGCGGCGCCCCTTGCGGTCGGCATAGCGGCCAAAATACCACGAGCCGAAAGGCCGCATCAGGAAGGTAAGGGCAAAAATGGCCCAGATGTAGATGTCGGCGTTCTTGTCGTCGGGACTGAAGAAATGGTGCTCGAACGAGGCGGCGAAAACAGAGTAGACATAGACGTCATACCATTCGACCAGGTTTCCGGCGGAACCCTTGAGAGTGTTGGAAACTGAACGGCGCAAATTGGACGGTAGGTTGGGGGCGTCGATGTCTGCCATATCGTCTTCCTAAGAGGGTGTGAATGCTGAGTGAAGCATGCCGTAGTTGACGTTTTCCTGAACGAAATTACCGAACCGGCGGGTGCGCAAGGCGTTCCGCGCCTTCGCGGAGCGCCGCGAGCTTCATCCACGTTACGGCCGGATCGATCTTGCCATAGTTGGCGAACGTTCCAAAACCGCAGTCGGTGCTTGCCAGCACGCGGTCTGCTCCCATGAACCCCACATAACGCTCAAGGCGCTGGCGGATCAGTTCGGGATGCTCGACATAGTTCGAGCAGCTGTCTATCAAGCCGGGGGCCAGGATCTTGTCGTCGGCCAGCTTGGCGTCTTGCCAGATCTCCCACTCGTGTTCATGGCGGGGGTTGGCGGCCTCGAACAGAATGGTCGACGGCCTGGCGGCCAGGATGGGGCCAATGACCTTCTCGAGCGCGATGTCGCAGTGGTGCGGGCCCTCGTAGTTTCCCCAGCAGATGTGCATGCGCATCTTCTCGGAAGGGATGTTGCGGGTGGCCGCGTTCAGCGCTTCGACGTTCTGCCATGCCCGCGCGGCGAACTCGGTTTCGCTCAGGTTCTGGAAGCCCGTATGCGCCGCCATCGCCAGGTCGGGGCAGTCGAGCTGAAGATCGAAGCCGGCCGCCACGATGGCCTCGTATTCGGGACGCATCGCCTCGACCAGGTCGGCCAGATAGGCCTCGTGCGTGGGGTAATGCTTGTTCGGCTGGAAGGCGGTGACCAGGCCGGGCGATGCCGCGTTCATGAAGCCGCGACCGCCGCCCCCATGCTGCTCGATGGCCGACTTGAAGCGGCGGATGTCGGCCAGGCACGGCTCGAGCGTGCGCAGCTTCACCGGGCCGATGCAGGCCGCCCGCACGAATTCCTGGCTTCCCATGATGGCGCTGAGCTTTTTCCGCAGCTCGGGGAAATCGGCCAGGTCTTTCGCGGGCGTACGGTCGACATGGCCGCCAAAGCCCTCGAGCCGTTCCGTAATGTATGTGGCATAGCCCACCTTGCCCAGTTCGCCGTCGCTCATGACGCCCACGCCGGCTTCGACCTGCTTCTGCACGGCATGATCGATCGCCGCCTGGACGACCCGCTCGAAGTGCTCGTTGTCGACCTCTTGGCCGTGATCGCGCGCCAGCAGCAGTTGCGCCAGTTCGTCGCCGCGGGGAAGACTGCCGACATGGGTGGTTGGAATAGGCATCACGTTCCTTGTTTGTGTTCTTATGAGAAACCGCTAGTTTATCCAACTTGCCGGGGTCGAGGCGGGGTTGCGCTTGCGCTGAGGGCCATTGCCGGTTCAAGGCAGGCTTGCGCATGCGCTGAGGTTCAGTCTGACCGGACTCTGAACCCGTATTGCCCCTTGTCGCCATTGACGATGACGGCGTCTTTCTCAATTGTGAAGCGCATGAGGTCTTCGCCCACCACGACGGGCCCGTCGTAGGTCTTGCCTACCTGCTCGAGAATAATGCTGGCTGCCGGCAAGTCCAGCTGCTCGCCGGCCAGGCGGACGACCAGGTGAGTAAATGCGGCAAGCTTGGGTTTTGCCTGGCTGAAGATCCTGCCCGCTTCTTCGGGGCTGGTATGGTGCGCCGCCACGGCCTTGTAGATGGGTTTTTTCTCCATCAGTTCGGGGGTGATGTAGGCGACTTCGTGCAATAGCAGGTCGGCCCCCATGCCCGCCTTGGCCACTCTTTCATCGTAGGTGGTGTCGCCGCTGATCACAGCCTTCTTGCCGTCGTACTCGATGATGTAGCCGAAATTGGGCTGGATGAGTTCGCCGTGGTTCGTATCGAAGGCGGTGATCTTGACGCCGTCGTGTTCGTAGCTGAATCCGCCCTCGATATCATGAGCGTCGATTTCAATGCCCGAAAGCGGCTCTTTTTCGTCCGCGTGGCGGATGCGCGTGTTTTCCGAGAACGCCAGTTCGAGATGCTTGGCCATGTTTTCGGTGCCCTTAGGGCCGTACAGCACCATGGGTGTAGTGCGGCCGCCATAACCCGTGCCTATCCATCCCGTCATCCAGAAATCGGCCAGTCCGTTCAGATGGTCGGAATGGGAGTGGGTGATGAAGCTGGCCGCGATCTTGCCCATGGGGATCCCGAGCTGAGCCAGGCGGATGGTAACGCCGCGGCCCAGGTCGATCAGGTATTTGCTGGAGCCTGCCTCGACCAGAATCGACTGGCTGAACCGTGTGGCATTGGGCGCTGGGCTGCCGGTGCCCAGCAAGGTGATGACAAGCGGCTTGGCGTGCGCCATGAGCGGCGCGGCGGCGAGCGCCAGCACCGTCAAGGCGGTAAATGCCGTCTTGCGCGCGGCGGCGAGAAATAGGCTTGGACGAAGTGTCGGCATTGCTGTCCCCTCCAGGTGGAATTCGACTTGATTTTTTTCCGCGATGGGCGCCGCGGCTGTCGCTACATGACACGACGCTGGCCGCGCGGCCTGTTCGTTTCCAGGCTCGGGCGCTTCCTGCGAGCATAGCAAGAAAGAATTTCCAGTTGAACGGTTCGCATGTGTCGTATCGTTACCGTGGGCCCGGGGCAGCTTCTTCATCCGCGCTGGTAGGCGCGACGTGACAAATAGTAAGGCGCTGCTACTATGCCTACGTTGGGAGATGCCAATCGGCCACGCCCCCGCAACCGGAGAAGCCCCGATGCAAGCACCGTCCGCCCCCATCCCTACTTGGCCCGTGTCTTCCAGCCGGCGGCAATTCCTGGGTTATGGCGCTGCCGGCATGCTGGCGGCGGTCCTGCCTGGCTGCGACGCCGACGGCGGCCCTCCGCACGCCGCCTACTCGCAGACAATAGAGTGGGGCAGCCAAGAAATCGCGCGCGCCCTGGCCGGCGATCCCGACAACGTGGCCGCAGTCTCGATTGCCCTGCTCAAGAACGACACCGTGGTCTGGCAGCAGGCCTTCGGACACGCCTCGGTACAGGACAACCTCGCTGCCACCATCCAGACACGCTTCAACATCGGCTCGGTCAGCAAGGTGCTGGCGGCGTTGGCCGCCATGATCCTGCGGGACCGCGGACTGCTGGACCTGGATGCGCCGGTAGCGCACTACCTGCCCGGCTTCACCATGCTGTCGCCCGAGTATGCGCAGATCACGACCCGGCATCTGCTTTCGCATTCATCGGGCCTGCCCGGTACCAGCATGCGCAACGCCTTCACCTTCGAACCCATACCGGGCTACGCGGTCAACGCCGAAGCGGCATTGGCCGACCAGCACCTGAAGCACTTGCCCGGGATGCTGGCTGTCTATTGCAATGACGGCTTCACGATGATCGAACGGGTGGTGGCGGCACTGGCCAAGCAGGACTACGCCTCTTTCATCCAGGCCAACGTGCTGGATCCCCTGGGCATGACCGATTCCGGCTTTCTGACAAAAAGGCCGGCAGGCGGCTCGTTTGCCCTGCCTTATTCCGGCGGCCGGCAATACCCCCAGGAGTTCGTCAGTCCCTTGGCCACCGGAGGCCTGACCTCTACGCCGGGCGACATGATGAAACTGGCGCGTTTGTTCCTCGATCGGGGCACCTATCAGTCGCGAAGCATCGTGTCGGCCGACGGCATCGCGCAGATGGGCGCCGACCAGACCACGGGCCTGATCATCAATCCTTCGCCGCAATGGGTATGGGGGCTTGGCTGGGACAGCGTGCGGCATCCCGGGCTGGCAGCGGCCGGCGTTCAGGCCTGGCAGAAGAATGGCGGCACAGCATTTTTTTCGAGCGACTTCTACGTACTGCCGGACCAGCGGCTGGCCCTGATGGTGACGGGCAACACGGGCGATGCGCAACGCGCCGACACCTACCGCGCCGGCGCGCTGGCCGAAGGCGTGCTGCTGCGCGCCTTGCTCGAAGAAGGCTCGATACATACCCTGCCGCCGCTGGTGGCCCATACTGCGCCGCCCAGGGCGACACCCCCCGACCTGGCTGACGCCGTGGGTGTCTACGCCAACTATAACCAGCCCATGCGCGTCACCGCCAACCAGGACGGCAGCTTCTCGCTCTCATCCTGGAACGGCAGCGCATGGCAGCCCATGAACGCCAGCTACAGCTACCGCAGCGACGACTGGTGGTGGAGCAACGAGGCCCCCATCAGCTACCGCTTCGAGGTCGTGTCTGGCACCGACGCGAACGGACAACCCTATCGCAACCGCTACCTGATGCTGCGTGGTCCCCTGTTCGGTGCTGGCTACAACGAGACAACACTGCCCATGGGGCAGCAACTGCTTCCGCTGGCCCCGTTGAGTGCCGCCTGGCAGGCACGGATGGGCAAGACCTGGACCGTCACCAACGAATCCCCGGCGACTGTTCCGTCCACCCTGAACGGCACACCCTACGCCACGCTGAGCAGCCTGCCCGAACTGCCGGGCTACATCCTGGTGCGCAACAGCAGCTACGACGATGGCTTGCCTGAGTACCAGTTGCTCGCCCCGCTAGCCGACGACCGCGCGGGCATGACCGTCAAGATTCCCGCCAACGCCGGACGCGACCTGTATGAACTGCATTTCACAACGGTCGGTGGCAACGAGACGCTGACTATAGGCAGCTGGGTCTACGAGGCGTCGGTGGGTTAAGGGCGGACAACTAGCTCGGCGCGCAGGGCAAGGAAAGATTGCTTCTGCCGCACGAGCCGATTACGCAGATGCGGCGGTGGCGGTACTGACGACTGCCGGTCACGAGGGTAAGACCTACGAGTTGGCGGGCGATAATGCATACACTTTGACCGAGCTTGCTGCAGAGATATCCCGCCAGACAGGCAAGGACATTCCTTATAAAGACCTGCCTTCAGCCGACTACACGGCGGCACTTACGCAGGCAGGGCTTCCCGCCCCCTGGCCCGAGGCACTGCCTTCATTTGACGTCGAAGCGGCCAAGGGCGCCCTGTTCGACGATTCGCGCCAACTATCGAAGCTTATCGGGCGGCCTACCACGCCA
This sequence comes from Pusillimonas noertemannii, assembly GCF_003096595.1. Classification (GTDB taxonomy): domain Bacteria; phylum Pseudomonadota; class Gammaproteobacteria; order Burkholderiales; family Burkholderiaceae_B; genus Pusillimonas; species Pusillimonas noertemannii. Next base: position 100,968 of record NZ_QEKO01000005.1, read on the forward strand.
CTAAGCGACTCCGTCGCCGTTGCGCTACAGCAAGCCTAAGAGCGCAGGCTGCTGCGCTGACCGCTCTGGGCGCGTTCCCTGTGCCCTGGCTACCGCTCCTCCCACGATCGCAGATGTGCCGCCGGACCCGGCTGGCATGTGCTCGCCTGAACGTTCGGGAACGATAATCATTTCTGTTACAAATTAGTTTGGGATTTCATTCAGGGTTTTTCTGGATTCGTCCGTCGTACTCAATGAAGGGGATATTTTCGCAACGCAGTTGCTCCCCGTCAGGAACCTTTGGCCAAAGGGATGCAGCGACGCGCGCGCTTGACCGTATTTACCAGGAAAACTTTTCGTGATTGATAGGATCTCTCCCGCTGCCCTTAGGGTGAACAGCAAGAAGTGTCACACTCCCGCAGTTATTTCGGCGACCTTGTCCAGCTTGGCGATTGCCATTTCCCTGGCGTTAATGGTCGCGCCGCAGCCGGTTCGTGCGCAGGAAACCGCCACACAGATCCATATCCAGCAACAGTCGCTTAGCGACGCGCTGCTGCAGCTTGGACAGCAGACGCCATTGCAGTTTGTTTACATAACTGAATTGGTACGAGGCATCCCGGCACCGCCAGTCAGCGGTCGAATGACGCCGGAGGAAGCGTTGCGGCGATTGCTGGCCGGTACGGGGATCGAGTATTCGCGTACGGGGAATACGATCAATCTTTGGAAAAGCGGAGGCGCGACGCAGTTGGCGCCCGTGGTAGTGACAGGCTCCTACAGTGCGCAGACTGAGGGTTCACAGTCCTACGCCGCCAGCGCGGCGACCATTGGCAAGACCGAACAGGCGCTCAAGGACATTCCGCAATCGGTTACGGTGGTAACGCGCCAGCGTATCGACGACCAGAATCTGTCCACCATCAGCGAGGTGCTGGAGAACACCACGGGCGTGACGATCAGCGAGGTGGCCGACGGCGGGCGCAATTTCTATTCGCGCGGGTTCAAGATCACGAATATCCAGTACGACGGCGTGCCGCTGTCGCGCAGTTTCTATGCGGTGGGCAATAGCTTTACCGGCAGCACGGCGCATCTGGATCGGGTGGAGGTGTTCCGCGGCGCGCAGGGCCTGTTCGAAGGCGCCGGCCAGCCTGGCGGCTCGATCAACTTGGTGCGCAAGCGCCCGACCGCCGAGACGCAGGTGTTGATGGAGGCGCGCGCGGGCTCGTGGGACCATGTGGGTGGCATGCTGGATGCGGGCGGGGCCTTGAACGCGGATGGCAGCCTGCGGGCGCGGGCGGTGCTGGATCTGGATTCCAAGGGTTCGTTCATCGACGTGGTGAAGGAGCGCAACAACAATCTGTACTTCGCGCTGGATTACGACCTGTCGCCCAGCACGACAGTGGGCGCGGGTGTGCTGGTGTCGCGCCTGCGGTCCACGCCGTTCTTCGGTGGCCTGCCGCGGTATAGCGACGGCAGTTCGCTGGGGCTGAAGCGGTCGACCTTTCTGGGCGCGGACTGGAACCAGTGGGACCGGGACGAGACGCAGGTGTTTGCCGACTTGACCCATCGCTTCAATAGCGACTGGCGCTTGAACGTCGCCGCAACGTATGCGAAGGAGACAAGCCTGACCTATATGCTGGACGCGACGGGCGCGGTGGATCCGGCAACTTTGACGGGTACGATGCGCAACGCATGGAATTACGACAAGTCGGCGGAGCACATCGGTTTTGATGCGAATGTGAACGGGCGCTTCACGGTGCTGGGCATGGCGCAGGACCTGACAGTGGGCGTGAGCATGTCGCGGCTGACGTCGACGGACCGCATCGCATACGCCTCCAACTATCTGCCGCTGGACGTGTTCCATCCCAATCCGCATGTGCCCAAGCCAGACAGCTTTCCGGATTCTCAGCGCACGTCGCGCTATGATCCGCATGTGCAGAAAGGCATCTATGCGCAGCTGCGCAGCAGTCTGACGGAAGACCTGACGCTGGTGTTGGGCGGGCGTTTCAGCTGGTTTGAAAGCCGCTATACCACGCAGGCCGCCACGTGGGACGATGTCAGTACCGCCAAGGCCAGCGCGGAGTTTACGCCCATGGTGGGGCTGGTCTACGCGCTGACGCCGCAGTGGTCGGCCTACGCCAGCTATGCGGATATCTTCGAGCCACAAACGGCCACCACGCTGGACGGCAGCATCTTGAAGCCCATCGTCGGCGCGAACTACGAAGTGGGCGTGAAGGGCGAGCTGATGGACGGCAAGCTGAATACGTCGTTCGCCCTGTATCGCATCGACCAGAAGAACCGCGCGGTGCAGGACTACGAGGCCGGGCCGGTGTGCAACGGCGGGTATTGTTCGCGCGCGGCGGGCAAGGTGCGCAGCCAGGGCTTCGAGGCCGAGATTAGCGGCGAGATCTTGCCGGGTCTACAGGTGGCGGCGGGCTATACCTTCAACAGCAATAAGTTCCTGAGCGATCCGGACCGCGAAGGCCAGACTTTCAGCGAGGAAACGCCGCGGCACCTGTTGCGTCTATGGAGCCAATACCGCTTGCCCGGTCAGTGGAACCGCCTGAGCGTGGGCGCGGGCGTGAATTGGCAGAGCGCGCTGACCAACAGCATCTCGAAGGTGCGCCGACCGTCGTACAGCGTGTGGAACGCGCGGGTCGCGTATGACGTGACGTCGAATTGGACGGCGGCGTTGAACGTGAACAATCTGTTCGACAAGGTGTATTACGAGTACCCGGGTTATGTTGAGAACCGCAATAACTACGGCGCACCGCGTAGCGTAATGTTGACTCTGCGTGGACGATTCTGACACCCGCGTGAGCGGGGAGACGGTCAAGGCGCCACATAGCGACAAACATCCAGCCTGGCGCCAGGATGTTTCCGACAGCCTGGTGCGTATCGACTTGCCTTAGAGTGGTCACGGCGCAGTTGCCTGCAGTGCCTTGATACCGGCAACGAGCATCGGCTCGACAAGATACAGTCCGCGCGTGGTATCGCGGCGCTATGCCGCTCGCATGGCTTCAGGTTGCACGATTACACGCTGTCGATCCAGGTCCGGCGCGCGACCAGCGCGCCAGCCGGTCGCGGCGCTGTCAGGCGGATACCCCGATTATGGAGTGGAGCCGAAATTTCGGACACAGTTCGGACACGAAGGGGCCAGAAATAGAAAAGGGCTTAGCGGGTCATCGCTAAGCCCTTGATATTCCGGGTGGCGCATCCCTGATGCTGTTAATTTGTACAGTTATACGTCAATTCATATTGATTATCAATGGCTTGCAAGCTGCTTGGGGCAAGTGTAGCAGCGGTGTGGAACAGGTACCAAGGGAAATCGATTACGAAATTGTGGTCATAATTACCCAGGCGTGCCATGTGCATATAATGTATTGAGCTTGATGCGCATCTTTGCGCCACATGATTTGGGAGAAAGCCATGCTGACAACAAGCCGCCCACGCGCCGCGAGCAAGCGTGCGACGAATGTTTCACTACCTGAAGATCTGCTGGCCGAAGCCAAGGCGCTGCAAATCAACATCTCACAGGCCGCCGAAGCCGGCGTGACTCAAGCTATCACTCGCGCACGCAGCGAACTCTGGCTTGCTGAAAATCAGGAAGCCATCGAGAGTTCCAATGCATATGTTGAAAAACACGGCCTTCCATTGGCGAAGTACCGGATGTTCTGATGAGCCGCTACGACGTCTACCCGAATCCGTCAGGACCAGGCTATCTTCTTGATGTCCAGGCGGACATCCTGCAGCAGATGAGCACGCGGGCGGTTGTACCGCTACTTCCCCTGAGCGAAGTGCTCAAACCCGCGAAAACGCTTAATCCAGTGTTTGACATCGCCGGTGAGCCGCACGTGATGATGACTCAGTACCTCGCAGCGGTTCCGGAGCGGGAGCTACAGACCCCGACGTGTAGTCTCCAGCATCAGCATGACGACATCGTCGCCGCCGTCGACTTTTTGTTCCACGGATTCTAGGGGCTTCGTGCTGGTTGGGTGTGTTTCCTGTGGCTATACGTTGAATGTCGCCAGTACGCGGACCGCCTGTAGCTCACCCCTTATCTGTACCCGTGATGTGGCGCCCAAATGGAAAAAGGCCGGAAACCCGCGTATTTGCTGGCTTCCGGCCTTTCGTATCTGGTGGCGCATCCCTGATTCGAACAGGGGACCTGCGGATTATGATTCCGTCGCTCTAACCGGCTGAGCTAATGCGCCAAAGACCGAGACTATACCATAATTTTTTGGCTTGTTTTTACCCTTTGCGCCCCCAGATGAGTACGATGAACACGATACCTTTTTCCATACTCGACCTGTCTCCCATTGCCGAGGGCAGCAGCGCCGCGGAGTCGTTCCGCCATACTTTGGACATCGCCCAGCATGGCGAGCGCTGGGGCTACAAGCGCTACTGGATGGCCGAGCACCATGGCATGCCGGGCATTGCCAGCGCCGCCACGTCCATCCTGATCAGCCACGTGGCGGCCGGCACCTCTTCCATCCGGGTGGGGGCGGGCGGCATCATGCTGCCCAACCATTCCCCGCTGGTCATCGCCGAGCAATTCGGAACGCTCGAATCGCTGTACCCGGGGCGCATCGACCTGGGCCTGGGGCGTGCGCCGGGCTCCGACCAGACCACGGCGCGGGCGCTGCGCCGCAATCTTGCCGCCAGCGCCGACGAGTTTCCCCAAGACGTGCTGGAACTGCTGGATTATTTTTCAGACGAACCGCGCCAGCCCGTGCGTGCGGTGCCGGGCACGGGCCTGAACGTTCCGGTGTGGATACTGGGCTCCAGCCTGTTCGGCGCCCAATTGGCGGCGGCGCTGGGCCTGCCTTATGCATTTGCCTCGCATTTTGCGCCCCAGCAACTGATGCAGGCCATACAGGTGTATCGCAGCACCTTCCAGCCTTCGCAATATTTGCAGAAGCCCTATGTCATGCTGGGGTTCAATGTATTTGCGGCCGACGACGAAGACGAGGCGCATTACCTGGCGTCTTCATGGCAGCAATCATTCGTCAGTCTGCGCAGCGGCCGGCCCATTCGGCTGCCACCGCCGGTAAAAGGTTATCTGGACAACATCGGGCCGCAGGCGCAGCACCTGATCGATCATGTGTTGTCATGCGCGGCGGTGGGCGCGCCCGACACGGTGGCGCGGCAGCTGAAGGCCTTTATCGACAAGACGGGCGCCGACGAACTGATGATCACCTCGAACATGTACGAACACAAGGCGCGCCTGCGTTCGTACGAGATTGCCGCCCAGGTTCGCGAAAGGCTGTAGGCAAACTCGGGCCGTGCCCATCGTTCGATTTGGCGCGGCCCGTCTGCCCGGTTCCAAGGGCGGGCACTGCCTCGCGCGGCTATTCATCATGCGTGGCGTTATGAGCCGTGCTGCCTGGGTGTCAATGCCGCCGCCCGACGCGAGGCGGCAGGCTTGCGTTCATGAGGCAGGCAATGCCGAGGCGGGAAGGCCGAAGATGCGGTCGAAGGCCAGGTTGAACACGAAGGTGTAGGCCAGGAAGAAGGCGATCAGGCCCAGGTCGAGCACGAAGGCCTGCCAGAGCGACACCTGCAGCCACCAGGCAAACAGCGGCACCAGCATGATGACCAGACCCAGTTCGAAACCGAAGGCGTGGGCGACGCGTCGCAGCAGGCCGCGGCCGCGCACTGTCTGGCGCGCTTCCCAGTATTCGAAGAGGGTGTTGTACACGAGGTTCCACAGCACCGCGATGGCGGAAGAGGCCACGGCGGCGACGCTTGCGTGGCCCAGTTCCTGGCCCGCGAGCTTGGCCAGCCCGAAGCTGGTAATACCTATTGCGATCAGTTCGTACAACGAAACATAGACGACTTTGCGCTTGATGCCTTGCACTGCGTTCGATTCCTGAAAAAATTGCGGGCGGGACGTGCCCGCGAATTGGGGTTTACCCCGAACCCGTAATCTTAGACAAGTTTCAGGGCTTCTGCTGGCGCCATGGGCCATGCCCGCCTGGTGTGAGGCAAATACCGCGATCCGCATCAAAGAAGGAAGGGCAACGACTGACCGGCTGCCAAATATCGGCAGGCGCAAAATGGGGAGCGGGCAAAGGGCTGGCCCAGGGGCGGCGCAAGCTTGTGTTACAAGCGGCGTGGCCGGAGGGAAGGCGCAAGTCGGGAAGTTCTTGCCCGGAAACTGAAAGGCCCCGCCTTCTGGCGGGGCCTTACTGCCTAGTTGGGCAGAGACACTTACGTTCACGTAGTGTAGATGGACTGCCTTGGAGGCAGCGGTCTGCCTGATAAGCAGTGACTTCAGAATAGTCGATCAGACCGGCCTTTAGAACTAGGGAAAATACCCATTCGGGCCCGCCAAGGGCCGCATGGCTCAGGCCGGGGCGGCAGAGTTCGTGCCGGCTTCGGGAGAGGCGTTTGCGCGCGGCGAAGAAGCGGGTACGACGGTTGGGCCGGAGTCTTCATGCGGCGGGCCGCCCAGGCCCGAAAGCGCCGCACTGAGGCTGTACAGGGGGGCGAAGGATTCGGCCTGGGCCATGGGCCACGTGACGCGGAAGATGGTCTGGCTGTACTTGCCCTCGAGCAGCTCGCCCTTGGCCAAGTCGGGAAACAGGGCCGACAGCACGCTGACGCGGCTGGCTGAAATGCGGCGCACGATGTGGTGGGGGCGCAGGTCGCCGGGGTGCTCGACGCCGGCCGCCGCAAGCAGCTCGGCCAACGCCTTGAGCGTATTGCCGTGGTAGTTGGCGACGCGCTGCGCCTTGTCGCCCACCACCAGGCCTTTTTGCCGGCCGGGGTCTTGCGTGGTGACGCCGGTGGGGCATTTGTCGGTGTGGCAGGCCTGGGCCTGGATACAGCCCACGGCGAACATGAAGCCGCGCGCGCTGTTGCACCAGTCGGCCCCCAAAGCCATGGTGCGCGCCATGTCGAAGGCGCTGATGATCTTGCCCGAGGCGCCCAGCTTGATCTGTTCACGCAGGCCGATGCCCACGAGAGTGCTGTGCACAAGGCGCAGGCCCTCGCGCAATGGAGTGCCCACATGGTTGACGAACTCGATGGGCGCCGCGCCGGTGCCGCCCTCGGCGCCGTCGACCACGATGAAGTCGGGCGTGATGCCTGTCTTGAGCATGGCCTTGGCGATGGCGAACCACTCCCAGGGGTGGCCGATGCACAGCTTGAAGCCCACCGGCTTGCCGCCGGAAAGCTCGCGCAGCTTCTGCACGAATTCCAGCAGCTCGATGGGGGTGTCGAAGGCGCCGTGCCGAGAGGGGGAGTCGCATTCGCGCCACACCGGAATGCCGCGCGCCTCGGCAATTTCGGGCGTGACCTTGCTGGCCGGCAGAATGCCCCCGTGGCCGGGCTTGGCGCCCTGCGACAGCTTGATCTCTATCATCTTGACGTTGGGATGGGTGGCGCGCCGGGCGAACAGCTCTTCAGAGAAGCGGCCTTTTTCGTCCCGGCAGCCGAAGTACCCCGAGCCGATGTTCCAGATGAGGTCGCCGCCGTGCATTTCGTGATAGCGGCTGATGCCGCCTTCGCCGGTGTCGTGGGCGAAGTTACCCAGCGCGGCTCCCTTGTTCATGGCCATGACGGCATTGGCCGACAGCGCGCCAAAGCTCATGGCCGAGATATTGAATACCGAGAGGGAATAGGGCTGGGTGCAGGCCGGGCCGCCGACGGTAATGCGAAAGTCGCTGTCTTTGGGCTTGGTCGGGCTCATGGAATGGTTGATCCATTCATAGCCGTCGCCGTAGACGTTTTCTTGCGTGCCGAAGGGGCGCTTGTCTATGGTGCGCTTGGCGCGCTGGTAGACCAGCGAGCGGTCGGAGCGCGAGAAGGGCAGTTCGGCCGAGTCTTCTTCCAGGAAGTATTGGCGGATCTCGGGGCGGATGAATTCGAACAGGTAGCGCAGATTGCCTATTACCGGGTAATTGCGCCGTATGGTGTGGCGGGTCTGGGTAAGGTCGCGCACGCCCAGCGCCGTCAGGGCGCCGAACACCAGGGCGGGCGCCAGCCACCATATGCTGAAGGCAAAAGTGAAAACCAGGCTGGCCAGGGCTGCGAGGATGACAAGATAGAAAGCAGTATGGCGCGACACAAAGGACACCGGCGATTCCTTCTTTGATTATTCTTGGTCTACAACCATACCAGAACATGGTTTCCGGATGTAGGGGAATCGCCATGGGGTGGCCGGCCTTTACCCCATATTCGGGGATAAGGGCCCGGCGTTCAGTGCTTGGACTTGTGCTCGGGCTTGCCCTTGCGCTTGGTCGAGGCCATGTCGTCCAGCTCTTTTTCACTCATCGACTTGTACATGGATTTCGAGGCGCCTTTCAGTTCGCCCACTTTCATGTCTCCGCGCTTGGCGGCCAGGGCGGCGCCGGCTGCTTTCTGCTGGGATTGGGATTTTGCTGGCATGTCAATTCTCCTTGCGGGTTGTCTGCAATGCCCGGCAGCAAATCCCATGCCCTGGCGGCTCGGTGTTCATGTTCCCGCAGGGTTTTCACGCGGCGACCCCAGGTCGAGTGGAATCTTCAGGTAGCGCCGGCCGTTGTCTTCGGGCTCGGGCCAGCGTCCGGCCCGGATGTTGACCTGGATGGACGGCAGCAGCAGGGTGGGGGCGGTCAGTGTTTTGTCGCGCTCTGTGCGCATCTGTACGAACTCTTCTTCGGACACCCCGTCGTGCACGTGCACATTGCCGCGCCGCTGGGCCTCGATGGTGGTTTCCCAGGCGAAGTGATCGCGTCCCTTGGCCTTGTAGTCGTGGCACACGAACACGCGGGTGGAGGGCGGAAGCTCCAGCAGGCGGCGTATGGACCTGTACAGGGTTTGTGCGCTGCCCCCCGGGAAATCGGCCCGCGCCGTGCCGTAGTCCGGCATGAAGAGCGTGTCGCCGACAAACACCGCGTCGCCGATCACATACGCTATGCAGGCCGGCGTATGGCCGGGCGTGTGCAGCACGCGAGCCTGCAGGGCGCCCACCGAAAATGTGTCGCCGTCGCGAAACAGCTCGTCGAACTCGCTGCCGGTGCCCGACACATCGGGCAGGTTGAAGACAGGCTTGAATATCGTCTGCACGGTGCTGATGTGCTCGCCGATGCAGACCGGCGCGCCGGTGCGCTCTTTGAGAAAGGGCGCGGCGCTGAGGTGGTCGGCGTGCGCATGGGTTTCCAGGATGCGCACCACCTTCATGCCGGAATCGCGGGCGGCGGCCAGCATGCGCTCGGCCGATTCGGTAGAGACCCTGCCGCTGGGGTGGTCATAGTCCAGCACGGGGTCGATGAATACCGCTTGGCGGGATTGCGTGTCGGCCACCATATAGCTGACCGTGTTGGTGGCCTGGTCGAAGAAGGCCTGGACGCTGGCGTGATCAGTCATGACGTCTCCCGTCTGTTCGGCTGGTTGGTACATGTTAGCGTAGTGTTGCGCGCTATCTGTTCCTGATGGCGCGCGACACTACACTGGTAGTTAGCGGGCAAGGCGTATGCCATTCTTCTCCTTCGGCACCGGGCTTTGGTGCTATCGTCGCAGGGGAAAACCGGGCCCGCATGGGCCCGAAGAATCGAGGATGGGGCGGCAATGCGGAAACTGGAGGTATTGGTCGGCGACTGGGCGCAGCTGGGAAAGCGGGCGGCCGCCTTGCGCCATGAGGTCTTCGTGGAAGAGCAGGGCGTGCCCATCGAACTGGAGCTGGACGAATACGACGCCATCGCCGTTCATGCGCTGGCGCTCGAAGGCGGCACGCCTGTTGGAACCGGGCGGCTGTTGCCCGACGCCCACATCGGCCGCATGGCTGTGCGCCACAGCCATCGCGGGCAAGGGGTGGGCGGCTTGTTGCTGGGAGCCCTGGTAGACGCAGCGCGGCGTCGCGGCGACGCTTCTGTGGTGCTGGCGGCGCAGTGCCATGCCCGGGGTTTTTACGGCTTGCACGGTTTCAGGGCCGAGGGCCCGGTGTTCATGGACGCCGGCATCGAGCATGTCTTGATGCGCAAGATCTTGTAAGCGCCGAAAACGGCGTGCCGCCGATGGCATTGCGGCGTATCCGTGCACTTGTCCAGCGCCAGCGAAATTCAGAACAAAAAGAAAAAACCCCGTAAATCATGGATTTACGGGGTTTTTTTGGAATAGGGGTGGTGCCCAGAAGAGGACTCGAACCTCCACACCTTGCGGCACATGGACCTGAACCATGCGCGTCTACCAATTCCGCCATCTGGGCTTAATAAGAGTATGCTACTGTTTTGAACTTATGCATGCACAGGTGATGCATGCAGTTAAAACGCTCAATACCAGCTCTTCTCTTATTTTACTGCTTTAATCTTCGGTGCCGCCGCATCTGCTTCTGCTATCCTGCTTCTGCTATCTGCTTCTACTATCTACATCTGCCTGCGTCAGCGAAGATTCGTAGTATAACCTATTTTTTCATCAAACGGAAAGTTTCTTTGGCAAAGCGAACAAAAAACGAAAAAGACAGTCAGACTTCCAACAACGCGCATTCACTGCCCCCCGATTTCGACCCCAACGTTCCCAGTCGCGAAGATGTGTTGGAACTGCTGCGCGCCACAGGCCAGGCATACGACGTGCAGGGCTTGGCCCAGGCATTGGGCGCGGGCTACCCTTTGTCCGTGGGGTTCGATCGGCGTCTCAAGGCAATGGAGCGCGACGGACAGATTTTCTACAACGCACAGGGACAGATTTTGGCGGCACCCAAGGTTGATTTCGTAGCCGGTCGGGTACAGGGCCATCGCGATGGCTTTGGTTTTCTCTTGCGCGACGACGGCGGGCCCGACCTGTTCCTGGCCCCGCGCGAAATGCTCAAGGTGCTGCACGGCGACCGCGTGCTGGCCAAGCCCGACGGCGAGTATCGCGGCAAGCCCGAAGCGACCATCGTCGAAGTGGTCGAGCGCCGCACGGACAAGCTGGTGGGGCGCTTCCTGCGCGAGCCGGGCATCAGCATCGTGGTGCCCGAAGACCAGCGCATCAAGCACGACATCCTCATTCCGTCGGGCGACACGGCCGGCGCCGAGCATGGCCAGGTGGTCACCGTGCAGATCATGCAGCAACCCACGCGTCATACCCAGCCCCTGGGCCGGGTCACCGAAGTGCTGGGTGAAATCGACGATCCGGGCATGGAGATCGAAATCGCCGTGCGCAAGTTCGACGTCCCGGTCGATTTTTCCAAAGCGGCATTGGCCCAGGCGGCCAAGCTGCCGTCGGCCGTGAAGCCCGCCGAACTCAACGGCAGGGTCGACTTGCGCGACATGCCTTTCATCACCATCGACGGCGAAGACGCACGCGATTTCGACGACGCGGTATTTTGCATGCCCATCGACATCGGCACCGAGAAGCGCCGGCGGCCCGCATGGCGGCTGTTGGTGGCCATCGCCGACGTCAGCCACTACGTCACGGCGGGTTCGGCGCTGGACGACGACGCCTTCCAGCGCGGAACCAGCGTTTATTTCCCGCGCCGGGTCATTCCCATGCTGCCCGAGTCGCTGTCCAACGGCCTGTGCTCGCTCAATCCCAGCGTCGATCGGCTGGTGCTGGTCTGCGACATGGTCATTCCCGCCAGCGGCACCAAGGCGGGCGTTGTTTCAGCCTATCAGTTCTACAACGCGGTCATCCACTCGCATGCCCGCACCACCTATACCGACGTGTGGGCCGCACTGCAGCAGCCCGGCGGGCCGGCGGCCCAGAACATGCAGCACGTCATGCCGCACGTGCTCGACCTTTACGAGCTCTACCGGCTGCTGTCCGAATCCCGGGCGCGGCGGGGCGCCATGGAGTTCGAAACGGTCGAGACCAAGATCATCTGCAATCCCTTGGGCCGCATCGAACGCATCGTGCCCTACGAGCGCAATGACGCCCACCGGGTCATCGAAGAATGCATGCTGGCCGCCAATACCTGCGCGGCCGACTTCACCAAGCGCAACAAGCGCATAAGCCTTTATCGCGTGCACGAGGGCCCCACTCCCGAAAAGCTCAAGGCGCTGCGCGACTACCTGCGCAACGTCGGCCTGGTGCTCGAGGGGGGCGACGAACCGACCACGCACGACTATGCGCGCCTGCTGCAGGCGGCCCGCGGCCGGCCCGACTACGAAGTGCTGCAGACCATGTGCCTGCGCTCGCTGCAGCAGGCCATCTACAGCCCCGAAGAATCGGGTCACTTTGGCCTGGCCTACCAGCACTATGCGCATTTCACTTCGCCCATCCGGCGCTACCCCGACCTGCTGACGCACCGGGTGATCAAGTCCATATTGCAGAACAAGCGCTACGTGCCCGACATCGACGACGTCAATGCGGCGGCCGAGCTCACCCCGGGCGAGCGCCAGCACGCCATCTGGGAAAAGCTGGGCTTGCTGCTGTCGGCGCGCGAGCGGCGGGCCGACGACGCCTCGCGCGACGTCGAGGCCTGGCTCAAGTGCTGGTTCGTCAAAGAGCACGTGGGCGAGGTCTTCAGCGGCCGGGTCACGGGCGTGGCGCCTTTCGGCCTGTTCATCACGCTGGACACCCTGTTCGTCGAAGGCCTGGTGCATGTGTCCGAGCTGGGCTCCGATTATTTCCAGTACAACGAAAGCCTGCACGAACTGCGCGGCGAGCGTACCGGCATACGCTATCGCCTTACCGATCCGGTGCAGGTGCAGGTGGCCCGGGTCGACCTCGAAGCGCGCCGCATCGAGTTCAGGCTAGTCAAGGGCACCACCTTCAAGGCCTTGCAGAAGGCGGCGACCGAGCCCGGCAACCCGCCCGCACGGCGCAGCAAGAAGGCGGCGTCCACCAAGCCCGAAGCGCTGAAAGGCACCACGGCGCGCGAGCGCAGGGCGGCCGAGAAGCGTGCCGCGAAGGCGCCCCGCAAGGCCGCCGGCAAGGCGCCTTCCAAAGCCAGCAAGGCGGCGCCGCGCAAGCGGCGCTGACGGCCCCGGGGCTGGCCGGCAAGCCTGGCTGGCCCCCGGCGCGGCCAGGCATTTCGCCTGGCGCTGGCGTTCGCCGGCATCCGGCGGCACCCGATGGCATGCGTCGGCCTCCCCTCGGCATCCCAGGGGCGCGAGGCGTGGCTGGATCATCGTTGCGCGTGGCGCATGATGCATCTGTTCCGGGCGCATTCCGTGCCGTTCGCAACAGATGCTTTCAGGCGAGGAGTAAAATTGCCTTGAGCCCCTCATTGTTTTTCCAGAAGGAACCCCATGTCCTCCCAACAGGTCCTGGCCGGCTTTCACGCCGTCACAGCGCGGCTGCGCCATGCGCCGGCCACCATCCGGCAGTTGTATGTCGAGGCCTCGCGGCGCGACAAGCGCATGCAATCGCTGATCGAGCAGGCCCAGGCGGCGCAGGTGCGCGTGCATCCGGTGCCGGCCGACAGGCTGGACGGCCTGGCGCGCGGCACGCGGCATCAGGGGGTGGTCGCCCTGGCCGATGCCAATGCGCTGGCCACCGATGTGGACGAACTGCTCGACGGCTTGGAAGAGCGGGGCGAAACGCCCCTGCTGTTGCTGCTTGACGGCGTGACCGACCCGCACAACCTGGGCGCCTGCCTGCGCACCGCCGATGCCGCCGGCGTGCATGCCGTGCTGGCTCCGCGCGATCGGGCAGTGGGGCTGGGCGCCACCGTGCAGCGCGTGGCCTGCGGCGCGGCCGACACCGTGCCCTACATCATGGTGACCAACCTGGCGCGCACCATGCGCCAGCTCAAAGAGCGCGACATCTGGCTGGTGGGCACCGACGACCAGGCCGAGGGCGGCATGCACGGCATCGACGGGCGCCGTCCCATGGCCTGGGTGATGGGCGCCGAAGGCGAGGGCATGAGGCGGCTTACGCGCGAAACCTGCGACGAGCTGGTGCGCATTCCCATGCAAGGCGCGGTGGAAAGCCTGAACGTCAGCGTGGCCAGCGCCGTATGCCTTTACGAAACAGTGCGCCAGCGCACGACAAGCAATCAATGACCAAACGACAACGCAACGCCATGGCTAACAACGGCTTTACCACCACACTCTTGCATTCCGACCGCCGGTCGACCATCGAGCACGGCGCCATCCACAAGCCCCTGCATCCTTCCTCCGAGTACGCCTATGCCGACTCGCGCGAGCTTGCGGCGGTGTTCCAGGGCAAGGCCGGTTTTACCTACGCGCGGCAGGGCACGCCCACCACGGGCGCCCTCGAGGCCAAGATTACGCAGATGGAAGAGGGCGTCAGCACCGTCAGTTTCGCAACCGGCATGGCGGCGCTCAATGCCACCTTCTTCACCTTGCTGCGCCAGGGTGATCATCTGATTTCCAGCCAGTACATCTTCGGCAACACCAACAGTCTGCTCAGCACCCTGGCCGAGCTGGGCGTGGAGGTAACCCTGGTCGACGCCACCGACGCCGCAAACGTCGAGGCGGCCCTGCGCCCCGAGACCCGCATGGTGTTCGTCGAGTCCATCGCCAACCCCGGAACGCAGGTGGCCGACCTGAAGGCCATCGGAGACTGGTGCGGCCGGCAAGGCCTGCTTTACGTCGTCGACAATACCTTGAGCACGCCCTGGCTGTGCCGCGGCAAGGACGTGGGCGCGGGCCTGGTCGTCAATTCTCTTTCCAAGTACATCGGCGGCCATGGTCATGCCCTGGGCGGAGCGGTGACCGATACCGGGCTGTACGACTGGTCGGCCTATCCCAATATTGCCGATGTCTATCGCAAGGGTTCCCCCGGCGGTTGGGGGCTGACGCAGATCAAGAAAAAGGGCCTGCGCGACATGGGGGCCACCTTGTCCGCCGATTCCGCCCATCGCATCTCGGTGGGGTCCGAAACGCTGGCCCTGCGCATGGAGCGAAGCTGCAGCAATGCGCTGGCGCTGGCCCGGGCCCTCGAGGCGCATGCCAAGGTTGCGCGGGTCAGTTATCCGGGCCTGGCCTCTCATCCCCAGCACGAGCGGGCCGGCCAGCTGTTCGGCGGACGCTATGGCGCCTTGCTTGGCGTCGAACTGATCGACGGCATCGACGTGTTCGATTTTCTGAACCGCCTGCGTGTCTTCGTGCTGGCGACGCACCTGGGCGACACGCGCACGCTCGTGCTGCCCGTGGCGCACACCATCTACTACGAGATGGGGCCCGAGCGCCGTGCGCTGATGGGCATTGCCGACAGCATGTTGCGCATTTCGGTGGGCATCGAAGACGAAGACGACATCATCGGCGATTTCTGCCAAGCGCTCGAATCAATGTAAACGCTTGGAATGCGACGACGCATCGACCAGGCGCCTAGTGTCGCTTTCGGGCTCTCCCTGGCCCGAAAGCGCTCATGCGGGCGCAGCGGCTTTCGCGCAAAAGGCATGAAGATTTTTTGTCCTGCGGCGTGGCCTGGAAATTTACATTTCTTAAACCGATTGTTTGAAAAAAAGTGAGCAATCGTGCGGGTTCTGGGCGTTTTTCCCCTTGACACCGCTTTATTTCAAAGGCTTAATACGCGTTAGCCGGTAGGCAGCGTCTTTACTGACATTCCCGCCAGTCAACAGTGGTACCTGCACGCAAACGTGCTGTATTTTTTTGGTCAAAAATGCCGGCCCAGGGCGGCTTGCCCAGGCCGGTCATAATAATTTTCAGGGGTATACCTTAATGAACAAAACCGAGCTCATCGAACATATCTCCACCAAGGCCGACCTCTCCAAGGCCGACGCCGGCCGCGCCCTCGAAGCCTTCATCGGCGCCGTCAAGACCACCCTGAAAAAGAAGGGTTCGGTCACCTTGGTCGGTTTTGGCACTTTTGCCGTTTCCGAGCGCGCCGCCCGCACCGGCCGCAACCCGCGCACCGGCGAAGCCATCAAGATCAAGAAGGCTCGCGTGCCCAAGTTCCGTCCTGGCAAGGCCCTGAAAGACGCCGTCAACTAAGCGTTTGCGTGCCTTGGGCCAGCGGGCTATAATCCTTAGGCTTTTTTGGCACGAAGTGGCCCCAAAAAGGCGAACCTGAAAGAGGTTCGCACGGCAATATCGCCGGGCAAACACGTTGTGTGTTTGCCCGATGCAGATGGCCCCGGGGTGCTTAGCTCAGTTGGTAGAGCGGCGCCCTTACAAGGCGTAGGTCACAGGTTCGACCCCTGTAGCACCCACCACAAGCTTCAAGAATCAAGGGTTTATGAGTTCATCTCATAAGCCCTTTTTTCTTGCGCGCTTGACCATGCGCGGCGCGCCTTGCGGCGGTTTCCCGCCAGCCGCGAATGGGCTTTAACCCGCCAATGGGCATTAACCCGAGACGCCCAGACGGGCCGTGCCCGAACAAAGCGTCATGCCCAGCGCAAGCCGGCCCTCGTCTCGAACCAGAAGATGGACGCAGTCGGCCTCGACTTCTGCGGTGAGGCGGCTGCGCGTTTCCTGGCCTTCGCGAGCCGGCGCCTGCGCCACGATGTGCTCGCGCCAGGTCACCTTGACCGTGGCCGCGTCGGTGCCGTGGGTAACGACGTCGCGCAGGTTCATGTCCAGCGAATAGTCGGCGATGCCTTCCTTGCCGGCGGCGCCGAACATGCCTCCCAATTGCAGTATGTCTTCCTTCTGAAGCGTCATGGCGATGCTGCCCGTATGGACGCCGTCTTTCTGGACGCGGACGTCGACCTGAAAGCTGGCGCCGTCGGCCACGTTGGTGTCGGTCCATTCGGCAATCATGCGCGGATCATAGTCGTGCATCAGTCCTTCGGCCTCTTCACAGATGCGCTGCAGATACTTTCTCACGTCCTCGGTGGACAAGCCCTGTCTTTCCTGGTTCATGATGTGCTCCTTGAAGCGTGGTCATGCATGGGCCGTGTAGCGCTGCGGCCCACGGCGGCCGTTGCGGCGCTGCGGCCTGCATGGATCTATCCGCCTTGCGCGTCGCGTTCGCCTTGCTCTACCGCTTCTTCCAGCTCTTTATCGGAGAGCAGGCGCGTGTCGGGGTCGGCGGTGTGGCCGCCCGGCGGAGAAAAGCGCAGCTTCTCCATGTAGGGCGTGGGCTTCTTGCGGCGATAGTCGGCGAACTCCTTGGCATAGTACTGGCGGGCCTGCTCGGTCGTCCTGGCGCCGGTGGCGATGTCGTGCATCAGGTTCAGGGCCAGGAAGTTGGCCTGTTCGTCGTGGCAGCGCGCCGACACCTCGCCTTCGGTGCGGTTGATGACGACACTGCCGTCGAAGGCGCAAACGTCTCGCGCCTTGTCGATCGGAAAGCGGTAATCGATGACCGATTCCACCGAGTCCAGGTGCGGCGCGGGAAAATTATGCTCATGGACCTGTCGCGAGGCGACGATGCGTTTCCAGGGGCCGGGCTTGTGCCACGTCACCTGGCTGTCGTTGACCTCATCGGGTTCGCCGTACTGGTCGACCACCAGTTGTGCGGCCTCGCGCGCGTCCTTGGGCCAGTCGGCAATGGCTGGGGATAGGGGTTTGCCTTCCATGACGTCCTCCGGTGTAGAAATAGAGAGAGCAGGCAGACGAGCCAGCAATCGGCATTCCACGCATCAGTGGAAGCCTACATGGGCAGGGTTCCACGGCCGCATCAGGGCGGCCAGGCCTCGCAAGAGGGAGAGGGGGGAGGGGAGCGGTGAAGCGGCGGGATAAAAGCGGCGCGGCCCGCGAAGCGTTTGCTTCGCGGGCCGCGGCTTCAAGCGACGTGAGGCTGCTTGCAGAGAGGCTTAGTCGGCCGCTGCGAAGGCGCCGTCCTTGATGGTAAGCATCATCTGGGCCTGCTTGTCGAAGCCGAAGTGATCGTCCTTGGTGTAGGTGATGACGCCCTGGGTGATGGGAATGCTGCCTTGCGTCTCGAGCGCGTCTTTCAGGGCGGTGCGGAACTCTTGCGTGCCCGGCTTGCCTTTTTGAAGCGCCACCGGCACCACCTTGTCGAGGATCAGGTAGGCGTCGTAGGCATGTGCCGCAAACTGGTTGCGCGAGCCCTCGCCGTTTTTCTTTTCGTAGGCGTTGACGAAGTCTACCGCGATCTTCTTGGAGGGATGGGAATCGGGCAGGCCCTCGGGCAGCACGGCCAGGCCCGAGACGACGAAGGAGCCCTCGACGGCCTTGCCGCCCAGGCGGATGAGGTCGCGCGAGGCGGCGCTGTGGGTCTGGTAGATTTTGCCCTTGTAGCCGCGGTCGACCACGGTGGTGTGCGGCATGGCGGCGCCGCTGCCCGAGGCCACGATCAGGATGGCATCGGGATTGGTGGCGATGGCCTTGAGCGCCTGCGCGGTAACGCTGGTGTCGGCGCGGGCGTAGCGTTCGGCGGTGGTGACCTTGATGCCCGCCTCGTTGGCCAGCTTGGTCAGGTCTCGCAGCCAGCTTTCGCCGTAGGCGTCGTTGTAGCCGATGAAGGCGAAACTCTTGACGCCGTGTTTTTTCATGTGGTCGATGACGCCCCCGGCCATGACGGCGGTGGATTGCGGCAGGCGGAAGGTCCAGGTGCCCTTACCCTCGGGGAACTCGGCCGGCGCGGCTGCGAGCTGCACGGTCTGGCCCTCGGCGGCGGCTTCGCCCATGGCGATGGCGGGCGTGGTGGTGCTGGAGCCGATGATGACGTCGACCTTGTCTTCGGAAATGAGGCGCTGCACGTTTTTCTGCGCCTTGGCCGGGTCGCTGCCGTCATCGAGGGTGATGAACTTGACCTTTTCGCCGCCCACTGTTTCGGGCCACAGCGCAAAGCCCGTGTTCACGGGAATGCCCAGCCCGGATGCCGGGCCTGTAAGCGACAGCACGACGCCGACGGTAAGTTCGGCCTGGGCGGCGGGCAGGGCGCCCAGGCTGAGCGAAGCGGCCAAGAGCGTTGCGCGCCAGATTTTCTTGCTTGTCATTCGATGTCTCCTAGAGGTTGCCGTGGACGTGTTTGCCGCTGGCGTTGTTATGAATGCTGGACCGGCCTGAGAACGCCGGGGTCGGTTTCGTTGTAAAGGGCGTCGACCAGCGGCGCGCGGTGGCTCAGCACGGCGCGCTGGTTGATCGAGCCCTTGTCGGTGATTTCGCCGCGGTCGAGCGAAGGGGGCTCGACCAGCACCAGGCCGCGTGCGATTCGGGTGGAGCTGCCCGTGCCAAGGCCGTGCAGGCGCGTGACGAGCTGCTGGAAAAAGCCGCGCACCGGCTGGCTGGACAGCACGGCTTCGGCCCCGGCGTTTTCGGGCAGGCCCGACAGCACCCGGCACTGCGCCAGGTTGGGAATGATCAGCACGCCGAGTTCGCGCCGGTTGTGGCCCGTGATGACGGAATCTTGCAGATAGGGCGCGCCCTCGCGCGCGACCTGGGCCCGCAGGGGGCCCACGTTGACCCAGGTGCCGGTGTCGAGCTTGAAGTCTTCGGCCACGCGTCCGTCGAACACGAAGCCTTGCCCCGGGTCGTCGGGATCGAGCCACTTGACGGCGTCGCCCGAGCAGAAGAAGCCCTCGTCGTCGAAAGCCTCGGCGGTTTTTTCGGGTTCACGCCAGTAGCCGGGCGTGACATTGGGGCCTTTGTAGCGGACTTCGACCTTGTCGCCATTGGGCACCAGCTTGAACTCCATGCCGGGCAGGGGGTGGCCTATCTGCCCGGCCAGGGCGCGCTCGTCGAGCACGAACATGGCCGAGGGAGAGGTTTCGGTCATGCCCAGGCCGGTCGTCATGACGATGCGCTCGCCGCAGGCTTTTTCGGCCGTGGCATGGAGCTTGTCCCACACGGGCTGGGCCAGCGCTGCGCCCGAGTAGAACTGCATTCTGACGCGGCTGTAATACATAGTGCGCAGGGCTTCGTCGGCCTCGAGCGCGTTGGCGATTTTTTCCCAGCCGATGGGCACGTTGAAATACACGGTGGGCGCGATTTCGCGCAGGTTGCGCAGCGTGGTTTCCATGCCCTGGTCGGTGGGCTTTCCTTCGTCGATGTACAGCGTGCCGCCGTTGTAAAGCACCATGCCCAGGTTGTGGTTGCCGCCAAAGGTGTGGTTCCAGGGCAGCCAGTCGACCAGCACGGGAGGCTCTTGGCTAAGAAAAGGCCAGGCCAGCACCATCATCTTGAGGTTGCTGCACATCATGCGCTGGGTGTTGATGACGGCCTTGGGCAGGCTGGTGGAGCCCGAGGTAAAGAGGAACTTGACGATGGTGTCGGGGCCCGTGGCGCGCTGCGCGGCATCGACGGCCGGGGTGGCGGGCGTGGCCATCAACTGGCTGAAGGGCGTGCAGGGCCGATCGATCTGTTCGGGCCGGGTAGAGGTGATTTCGATGTCGGTGCCGATGGTGGCGCGTATGGCGTCGCCATAGGTCTGGGCGTCGGAAACGAAAACCAGGCCGGGCGTGACCACCTCGAGCACGTGGCGCAGTTTCTCGTAGTCTTTGGAAACCAGGGAATAGGCGGGCGAGATGGGAGAATAGGGCACGCCCGCGAACTGGCAGCCCAGGGCGAGCAGGGCCTGCTCGATGTCGTTGCCCGAAAGCATGAGCACCGGCCGGTCGGCATCGAGCCCGCGGTCGAGCAGGGCCTGGCCGATCTGGCGCGCCGCCTGCAGGGCCTGGGCGTAGCTGATGCGGCGCCAGGGGCCGTGGCCCGGTTCACGCTGGGCTATATAGGTACGCTCGGGCGCCTGCCCGGCCCAGTGGATGAGCTTGTCGGTAAGGCGGTCGGGAAAGCCGCCCAGCGGCTCTGGCGAGCGTACATAGGTGTATCCGTTGTCGCGCGTCAGGACTTCAATGTTTTTGGGGCCCAGGGCCACACTGCGGTAACGCGGTGCTGTCTCCATGATACTTTGATGTTTTCCAATAATTCTTTGAAGATTAATATCAAGTAACCTGATATTGAGCTTATACTACACGTCGAGATACCTGCTGACAAGCCCGTCCATGATCCAGAAAAACCCTCAATTCGCACAGACCTGGCCCCAGCGGCCCAATGGCATCGCCTACCTCATAGGCCGCCTGGACCACGTGTTGAACCGCCGCATCCGCGACGTGCTGGCTCCGTGGGACGTGACCGCCGCCCAATACACGGCGCTCTCGGTATTGAACAGCCATGGGCAGCTGTCGAATGCGCAGTTGGCCGAGCGCTCCATGGTGTCGCCGCAGTCGGCCAATGAAATGGTCAAGCTCATGGAAACGCGGGGCTGGATCACCCGCGAGTCGGCGGCTTCGCACGGGCGCATCATCAATATCCGCCTTACCCGCAAGGGCGAGACCCTGCTTCGGCAGTGCGACACCGCCGTGGTGCAGGTAGAGCGGGCCTTGCTGGCCGAGCTGGACGAGGCGCAGTTCGGCGCTTTGCATGCGCAGCTTCGCCTGATGATGCGCGGCCTCAGCGGCCTGACGCTTTAGGGTTTTCGCGACCCCCGCAATCCGACGCAAAAAAGCCCGCGCATATATTGCGAATAGTTCGCATTCCTGCTATTCTCCTCGCTTACCCGGATGATTTCATCCGCGGGCGTCCTTTACCTTGTCGTTGGATTCATGTCCCGTTTTCGTGTTGAGCCTGCCCCTCGCCCCGCGCTGACCAAAGCAGCAGCGGTCACATGCGTTGCCGGGTTGCATTTTGCCGTGCTGGGTGTCATTTTGGCGGCTCCCCAGAAAACCGAACTCACGCTGCCCGAGTCGATGGAGATCCAGTTCGTCGAGATCGGTCCCGAAATCGTCGATACGGCCCCCGAAGAAGAACCTGTCGAAGAGGTCGTGCCGCCCGAGCCCGAGCCTGAAGTCATCCCAGAGCCCGAACCCGAGCCCGAGATCGAACCAGAGCCCGAGGTCGAGCCGGAACCGGAACCCGAGCCCGAGCCCGAGCCCGAGATTGAACCCGAGCCCGAACCCGAGGCCATCACGCCGCCCGAGCCGCCTCCGCCGCCTCCCAAGCCCAAACCCAAGCCCAAGCCGAAACCCAAGCCTGCGCCCAAGCCCGTCGAGGCCCCGCCCAAGCCGGTGACGCCGCCCAGCGGCGCGGCAAGCACCGTGGCCACGCCCAAGGCGCCCACGCCCGCGCCCGACAACAAGCCTCGCCACATCAGCCGCGTCGACTACCTCGGTAGCCGTCCCAACCCGGAATATCCCCGCGCTTCGCTGCGCCGGGGCGAGAAGGGCAGGGTCGTGGTACGCGTGCTGATCTCGCCGCAAGGTTCGGTCGTGAACGCGACGGTGCAGTCTTCGTCGGGCTACGAACGCCTGGACCAGTCGGCGGTGCGTGCAGCCAAAACCGCGCGGTTCAAGCCGTATACCGAAAATGGCGTTGCGTATCCCGCACTGGCCGATATCCCATTTGACTTCGTAATCTAGGAACCAGCATGTTCAACATAGTTCAAGGCGCATTGCATGTACTGGCGCAGGTCGCAGGTTCGGCCCAGGAGCCCGCGGCGGCTTCGCAGGCCGCCGGTGCCGCCTCTACCGCGGCCCCCCTGACCGACGCGGCCAACTCCGCGGCCAGCGCGGCTTCGTCCGCCGCCGATGCCGCGGGCTCGGCCGCTTCTTCCGCCATCGACGCGGCCACGGCCGCGGCTCCGGCACTGACCGACGCCGCCCACTCCGCGACCACCGCGGCCACCAGCGCGCCGCCCTTGCTGGACGCCACGGTGCAGCAGCTGGCCGACGGCGGCATCCTGCATTTCGTGGCGCAAAGCGACATGATAGGCAAGTCCCTGTTCGTGATCCTGATCCTGATGTCGCTGGTCAGCTGGTACCTGATCTTCGTGAAATCGTTCACCAACTGGCGCGTCAATCGCCATTCGGCGCGCTTCCTGCGTCACTTCTGGGCTTCCAGCTCGCTGGAGGAAGTCGAGAACGAAATCAGCACGCATGGCGCCTCCGAGCCTTTTGCGCACGTGGCCAGCCATGCCATCCATGCGCGCAATCATCACGCCAAGTACGGCGCCATGAAGCTCGAGGAAAAAGGCTCCACCGGCGCCTTCGTCACGCGCACCATCCGCAAGGTCATCGATGAAGAAACGGCCAAGCTCGAAAATGGCCTGACGGTACTGGCTTCCATCGGTTCCACGGCCCCGTTCGTGGGCCTGTTCGGCACGGTGTGGGGTGTGTACCACGCGCTCATCGGCATCGGCCTTTCCGACGGCGTTACCATCAACCGCATTGCCGGCCCGGTCGGCGAAGCACTGATCATGACAGGCCTGGGCCTGGCCGTGGCCATACCCGCCGTGCTGGCGTACAACACCTTCGTGCGCAGCAACCGCGTCTACCTGGCCCGCCTCGACGCGTTCGCCCACGACCTGTTTACATTCCTGTCGACCGGCCAGCAAGTGGCCGAGAACCGGGGCAAGATCCGCGGCCTTCCCGCCGCCGCGGCGGCTGCCCGCAAAGGTGAATAGCCATGGCCTTCGGCAGCTTCGACAACAAGAGCAACTCGCACGCCATGTCCGAGATCAACATGGTGCCGCTCATCGACGTGATGCTGGTGCTGCTGGTGATCTTCATCATCACGGCCCCGCTCATCAGCCACTCCATCAAGATCAATGTGCCGCAGGTTTCGGCCGAGCCGGTCGAGCAAGAGCCCAAGGTCATCGACCTGGCGGTCAATGAGCAGGGCCAGATGTTCTGGAACGAGCAGCCCGTGCTGCTCGAAGAACTGACCCCCCGGCTCAAGCAAGAGGCGGCCACCGATCCGCAGCCCCAGCTGCGCATCCGGGCCGATCTCAACACCCGCTACGAGATCCTGGCTGAAATCATGGGCAGCGCCCGCTTGTCGGGCCTGAAGCGCGTCGGCTTCGTCACCCGGCCCTCTGAAAACAGCGCTGCGCCGGCCGGCGAAGCTGGCGAGTCCGCCCCAGGCGCCACGGCGCCTTCGGCCGCCCCGGCCGCGCCAGACAGCTGATCGTCAGAATTGTAAAGGGCCCGGAAAAAAGCCGCCCTCCGCCAACGGGCGGCGCTGTTCGATATAGAATCACGGCATGCGAGTTCTAGTTATCGAAGACGACGCCACCCTGGGTTCCGCCTTGCAAGAATTCCTTGCCGGCCAGGGCTATGCCGTCGATTGGCTCAAAGACGGCGAGCACGTCCCGGGCGCCGTGTCGGCGCAGTCCTACGATCTGCTGCTGCTCGATCTCAACCTTCCGGGCATCAGCGGGCTCGACGTCCTTCGCCAGCTCCGGCGCGAGGGCGAACAAGTCCCGGTGCTTGTCCTTACCGCCCGCGATGCGGTCGAAGACCGCGTGGCCGGCCTCGACGCCGGCGCCGACGACTACGTCACAAAACCCTTCGAGCTGGCCGAACTGGCGGCGCGTGTGCGCGCCTTCGCGCGGCGGCGCACGGGCCAGGCCCAGCCCCAACTCGAGGCCGGCCCCCTGGTTTTCGATACAGTCAACCGTGAAGTGCGCGCCTCGGGGCGCCGGCTGGCGCTCTCGGTGCGCGAGCTGTCCGTGCTTGAAATGCTGATGGGGCGCGCCGGCCGGGTCGTAACCAAGCGCCAGATCGTGAATTCGCTTTCGGCCTGGGACGCCGACTTCAGTGAAAACGCGGTCGAAGTCTACGTATATCGTCTGCGCAAGCGCCTTGAAGGCACGGGCGCCTCCATACAGACGGTACGCGGTTTCGGCTATCTGCTCGATGTCGAAAACGCCTCCTAGCAACGCCGCCCCAACGCATCAAAGCTTGGCAAAGCGTCTGCTTCTATCCATGCCGCGCGGCTCGCTGGCGCGCCATCTCATCCTGCGGCTTCTGCCGCCGGTGCTGATTCTGGTCGCACTCGACCTGACCATCACCTGGCTCGTCACCACCCAGATCCACCTCGAGGTCTGGCTGCTGCGCGACATCTTCTGGGCCATGCTGCTCAGCCAGTTCCTTCTGGTGTTTCTGTTTGCCTGGGTACTGATCTCGGGCGTGCGCTCCAGCCTGCGCTCCATCAACCGGCTCGCCGACGACATCAAGGAACGCTCGCTCGACGACCTGCAGCCGCTGGATCCCCAGGGCCTGTCCACCGAGATCGTGCCGATCGTGGCGCGGATTAACGATCTGCTGAGCCGCCTGGACGATTCCGTGCAGGCCCAGAAGCGTTTCATCGGGCATGCCGCCCATCAGCTGCGCACGCCGCTCAGCGGCCTGAAGCTGGAATGCGAGCTGATGCTGGCTAATGAGCTGCCGGATGACGTGCGCCGCCGGGCCGAACGCATCAAGGCCGTGACCGACCGCATGATCCGCCTGGGCGAACAGCTGCTGGTGCTGGCGCGGGTGGACGAGTCGGCGCGCCCGCAAGACACTTTCGAACGCATCGACCTGGCCGAATGGGTGCGCATGAATGGCGCCGATTGGCTGCCCCGCGCACGCCAGCAGAAGGTCGAGCTGCAGCTGGCGGCTCCCGACGAGCCGGTATGGGTCGACGCCGACCCCTTGCTTCTTGCCGAGCTGCTGGGCAATCTCATCGACAACGCGCTGCGCTACGGGGGGCCGGTGCGCAATATCAGGCTGCAGGTCAATGCTACGCCGCCTGCGCTGCAGGTCGAGGATGACGGCCGGGGCATCCAGCCCGCCGACCAAGAGCGCGTCTTCGACGCTTTCTACCGTTCGCCGCAGTCCGAGGGCTCGGGTTCGGGCCTGGGGCTGGCCATCGTGCGCGAGATAGCCCAGGCCCATGGCGCATGGTGGAGCCTCGCCAGCCGGCCGCAACTGCAGGGCACGCGCATCAGCATTGTATTTCCGGGGCCGCGCATAGGCGCCAATCTGAACAGGCAGTGAACATGGCTTATCGCATCATCAAGAGGCAGGCATCATGAGCGCTTCGGCTGGCGCGCAGTCCACACGTCCGGGGGCCGCCCTGCTGATAGGCGCGCTGGGCGTGGTGTACGGAGACATCGGCACCAGCCCGCTCTATACCGTGCGCGCGGCGCTTTCCGGCCTGCCGGGGGCGGGCCGCGACGAGATCCTGGGCGTGCTCTCGCTCTTGTTCTGGATGCTGATGTTCGTGGTGTCGCTCAAGTACGTCACCATGATCTTGCGGGCCGACAACCGCGGAGAGGGCGGCACCCTGGCCCTGATGGAACTGGCCGTGCGCGGGCTGGAGGGGCGGCGGCGCTGGACGGTGGTGGTGCTGGGTCTCATCGGCGCCTGTCTTTTCTATGGCGACAGCATCATCACCCCGGCCATCTCGGTCATCTCGGCGGTCGAGGGCATAGGCGTCGTTTCCCACACGCTGGACGGCTGGGTAGTGCCTGTCGCCATGGCGCTGATCATCGGCCTTTTTGCCATACAGTCGCACGGCACCGGGGCCATGGGCAAGCTGTTCGGCCCCATCATGCTGCTGTGGTTTCTGGTGCTGGGCGTGCTGGGCGGATGGCGCATCATCCAGACGCCGCAGATATTGCACGCGCTGAACCCGTGGTGGGCAGCTTCGTTCGTGGCCCAGGCCCCCTGGACGACTTTCATCCTGCTGGGCGCCCTGGTGCTGGCCCTTACCGGGGCCGAGACGCTTTATGCCGACATGGGGCATTTCGGGCGTTCCGCCATACGGCGTGTATGGTTCGGCGTGGTGCTGCCGTCTCTGGTGCTGTGCTATTTTGGCCAGGGCGCGCTGCTGCTGGCCAATCCGGCGGCCATCAAGAACCCGTTCTTCCTCCTTGCGCCGGGCTGGGCCCTGTGGCCCCTGGTGATACTGGCCACCGCGGCAACCGTCATCGCCTCGCAGGCGGTCATTTCCGGCAGTTTTTCGGTCACCCGCCAGGCCATACAGCTTGGTTTCTGGCCCCGCATGAACATTCTCCATACGTCGGCGCGCGAAGAAGGGCAGATCTATCTTCCGCGGGTCAATATCGCGATGTGCCTGGCCGTGCTGGCCCTCATCGCCGTGGCCCAGTCGTCGCAGGCGTTGGCGGGCGCCTACGGCTTTGCCGTCACGGGCACCATGCTGATGACATCGCTGCTGGCCTTCAGGGTGCTGCCCGGCCGTTCGCGCGGGGCGCGGCGCACATTGTGGCTGGGGCTGCTGGTGTTGTTCCTGGCATTCGACGTGCTGCTGTTCACTTCGAACACCCTCAAGATCGCTGCGGGCGGCTGGGTACCGCTGGTGCTTGGCGTGTGCCTGTTCACCCTGATGCTGACCTGGAAGCAGGGCAGGCAGCGCATACACGACACGCTGGCGGGCGACCAGCCGCCCCTGCGTGAATTCATGCAGGGCATCGAGCAGTATCCGCCCACGAGGGTGGCGGGCACTGCGGTGTTCATGAGCATGATCGTCGACACGGTTCCCCCCGCGCTGCTGCACAATCTGAAGCACAACAAGGTGCTGCATGAGCAGGTCGTCTTCCTTACGGTGCACAGCGCGGGCGTGCCCTATGTGTCGTTCAGCGAAAGGTATCGCCTTGAAAGGCTCAGCCGCAGCAGCTGGCAGGTGGTGGCCCGCTGGGGGTTCAAGCAAGAGCCCAACGTGCCGCAATTGCTCGAGCAGATCGCCCAGGAGCACCCCGAGCTCGATCTGGAGCCCATGCAAACTTCCTACTACCTGTCGCGCCAGACCATCATCGTCGTTCGCAGGCTGCCGCTGCTCTTGCGCTGGCGTCGCAGCTTGTTTGCCTTCATGGCGCGCAACGCCAGCCGCAGCACGCGGTTCTACAAGATTCCCCCCAATCGTGTGGTCGAGATGGGCATGCAGATGGAACTCTAGGGCGCCGAGCCTTGGGACGGCCCGGCGGTAGAAAAGCCCCCACGCCACGCAGGCTAGCGCCTGCTCGCTGCCCCCCGAGGGGGCGTTTTTGTCGGGGGCGCCGAGCCTTGGGACGGCCCGGCGGCAAAAAAAAGCCGTCCCGCAGCGGGACGGCCTTGAGTGCGGGGTTCAGGCCAGGCCCGAACCCGCATGAGGGGGTTATTGCGTGGTGCCGGCCCGGGGCAGATTGCGCACCGATGGGTCGACAGTGACGGGCGTGATGATGTTGGTCTGGGTTTGCGTGCCGCCCGGAATGCTGATTTCGGTGGTGCGAAGTATGCCGCCCCCGGCGACGCTGCCCTGGATGGTGGTGTTGGAGCCTTCAGACATCTGCTTGATGCACGACTCGCGCATGTCGGCGGGCAGGCGTTCGCAGCGCGCGGTGGCGTTGGCCTGAATGGCTTGTTCGTTCTGGGTTATCAGGCGCTGCCGGCGGGCCTCTTGCAGGGCCGCTCCGGCCTCACGCTTGCAGGTGGCCATATCCTGGCTTGTCTGCCCGGTCCTGCAGCGTTCCATATCTTGGCGGTACTTGGCTTCGAAGTCGGCGATGGAGCCGTTGGCGGCGAAGGCGCCTGCGGAGAAGAGGCAAGCGCCCAGCGTGCAAATGGCCAGAACGTGTCGACGCGGTGTTGCAGAACGATGATTCATTATCAACTCCTTTTTTTGACTGACGCAGCCACAATGACTGGTAGGCGGGTATTGCTGGAGATCAGTATAAAAGAATGCCCCTGGCGTTTCGTAACTAAATGTTTTATTGCGGCCAGGCCAGAGGCTGGGAAACCAGCAAATTTTGTGCCGCCGGACGGCGCCAGCCTGTGCGGCGGGGCGTGGACATGCGCGGGTTCGTCGGGGAGCGGCCGAGCAGTATTGCCCGGGCCCGGCGTGTCAGGGCGTTGTTACATATCGATGGGATTGAGGCTGGTTAATACCGAAACGGGGGAAGGCGCCGAACTTCGGCGGTGCTCGAGGCGAGGGGACCGTGTTGATGGCGAGCCCGCTTTGACGGGGTGTTGTCCGATATTTAAATGTTATGTTATAACATAACAGTTTTGTGCAGAATGCATGCGCAACCCCCTTCACCCTTTCGCAGGAGCTTTCATGAGACCCACCCCCCGACCGTTGACACTGGCTTTGATCATGGCGTTCGTGTCGTCGGCCAGCGCGCAGACCGTGGTGTCCGACACGCCGCAGGAACCCGCGGCGTCCAGGACATCCGCCGCGCCCAAGGCACCCGTCGAGGGCCTGTCGCCCATCATCGTTACCGCGAATCCCCTGGGCCTGGACAGCGACAGCCTGACAGTGCCCGCCAGTGTGCTGCAGGGCGAGCGCCTGACGCTGCAAAGTCGGGGCACTCTTGGAGAGTTGCTGCAGAACGAGCCGGGCGTACACGCGGATACTTTTGGCGGCGGCGCCAGCCGGCCGGTCATAAGAGGACAGACGGCGCCGCGCGTCAAGGTGCTGAGCGATGGGTCCGAGATCGTGGACGCCTCGGGCGTTTCTCCCGACCATGTGGTCACCGCCGACACCATGCTGGCGCGCCGCGTCGAGATCCTTCGGGGGCCGTCGGCGCTGCTGTATGGGGGCGGCGCCATTGGCGGCGTCGTCAATGTGCTGGACAACAAGATACCCACCGAGATCCCTGAAAACGGCCTGAGCGGATCGGCCGAGCTACAAGGCTCCACCGCGGCAAGGGAGCGTGCCGGCGCAGTGGGATTGACGGTGGGCGAAGGCAACGTCGCCGTGCATGTGGAAGGGGCACGGCGCCGCGCCGACGATTATCGCGTGCCCGACTGGACCGACAGCCGCGTGGCCAATTCCAACGCCGACAGCACCACCGGAAGCGTGGGGCTGTCTTTCATCGGCAGCCGGGGCTATCTTGGCGCGGCCTACACGTATCGCGAAGACGATTACGGCCTGCCCGGCCACAGCCATGAATACGAGGACTGCCATCCCCACGGATCTTCCCTGCATTGCGGGGGGCACGACCACGATCATGAGCATGATCACGAACACGACCACGATCATGAAGGGCACGCGGCCACGGCCCATCTGCGCAGCGACCGGCTGGATGTGCGGGGCGAGCTGCTCGATCCGTTTGCAGGTTTTTCCTCATTGAAGTTTCGAGGCGGCTATACGGACTACCGGCACGACGAGCGCGACGATGGCGAACTGGGCACCACCTTCACCAATCGCGGCTACGACGGCCGGCTCGAGCTGCGCCACAAACCGCTGGGCGGTTGGGACGGCGTGATCGGCCTGCAGACGTCGCGCTACGATTTTGCGTCTTTCGGCGGTTCGGAAGACTTCATCCCCAAGACGCGCACGGATTCAACAGGCATATTCCTGCTTGAGAGCTACGAATGGAATGACTTGCGTTTTGAGCTGGGCGCGCGTCACGAGTGGCAGACCGTCGACCCCGACAGCGCCACGCTGTCCAAATATGACGGCAACGCCACTTCGCTGTCGGCCGGAACGACATGGAGCTTCACGCCCGGCTATGCCGCCTCGCTTTCGGTGTCGCGTTCGCAGCGCATGCCCAATGTGCAAGAACTCTTTGC
The DNA here is from genome assembly GCF_003096595.1 of Pusillimonas noertemannii. Lineage (GTDB taxonomy): Bacteria > Pseudomonadota > Gammaproteobacteria > Burkholderiales > Burkholderiaceae_B > Pusillimonas > Pusillimonas noertemannii. The sequence goes on from NZ_QEKO01000005.1 coordinate 131,023, forward strand.
CAAGGGGGTGCATTTTGCCACCCTGACGTATGAAAGAGGCAATCCCGACCTGGGCAAAGAGACCGCGCGCACCATCGACCTGGGCCTGCGCAAGACCGACGGCGACCTGCGCTTTTCGATCAATGCCTTCCTGAGCCGGATCGATGGCTACATCTACGGCAAGACACTGGACCAGTACGAAGATTTCCGACTGATCGAGTACACGCAAGGCGATGCCTCGTTCGCCGGCCTGGAGGCCGAGGTTTCCTACCGCGTGTCGCCCCATGTGTCGGTGTCCGTGTTCGGCGACTATGTGCGCGGCAAGCTGCGCGACGGCGGCGGCGACCTGCCGCGCATTCCCGCGGCCCGCGTCGGCGTGCGCAGCAACCTCGATTGGGACCGCTGGAGCGGTTTCGTGGAATACACGCAGGTGCTGCGCCAGAACCGCATTGCAAGCTATGAAGAGGCCACGTCGGGATACGGCATGCTGGGCGCCGGCGTATCGTATTCGGGTACCATGGCGGGCACCGATTATCTTCTTTACCTGAAGGGCAGCAATCTGTTGAACAAGCTGGCCTACAACCATGCCTCGTTCATTTCCCGGGCGGCGCCCATCCAGGGCCGCAGCGTCATGGCCGGGGTCAGAGTCGAATTTTGAGCATGGACAGTATCCCATTCAAGAACCTGTACGACCTTGTGCGGCACATGCACGGCGGCTTGCCCTGGGGCCGTGTGCTCGACGCCGGCACGGGGCGCGGCTCCATGTCGTGGCTGCTTGAACAAGAGACCGCCGGCTGGACGGCCGTGACGGGCGCCCAGAGCATGGCCGACGACGTCAAGCGCCTTGTCGGCGATGCCATGCGCGAGCACGATCGCCTGCTGGTCGGCAACTGGATGGACCCCGAGCTGCTGGCGGGCGAGCAGTACGACACGGTGCTTGCCGACTACCTGGTGGGCGCCATAGAGGGGTTTGCGCCATACTGGCAAGACCGCATCTTCGCCCGCCTGCGTCCCATGGTGAGGCACAGGCTTTATGTGGTGGGTCTGGAACCCTATGTGCCGTATTCACCCACGGATCCGGCCGGGCGCATAGTGTGCGAGATAGGGCGGCTGCGCGACGCCTGCCTGCTGCTGGCGGGCGACCGGCCCTATCGCGAATACCCGATGGACTGGATCTTGCGGCAGCTGCGGCTGGCGGGTTTCAAGCCGGTGGATACCCGGCGCCTTGCCATCCGCTACGGCGAAAGATTCATCAACAGCCAGCTGGACATGTGCGACCAGCGCCTGCTTCGCCTGGGCGACCGGGCGCTGGCCACCGCCATGTCCGAGCATGTGGCGCAATTGCGCCAGCGGGCGCTGGCGCTGGCAAAGGCCGAAGGGGGCTTGCGCCACGGCCACGACTACGTCATTGCGGCCGAGCCCGCCTGAATTGCCTCGCTTTGCGGGCCTGGCCGCGAAGCCGGCTCAGTCTTCGCGGACCGGCCGGCGGGCGTCGCGGCGCAGGGCTGCCTGCATCAGCAGGATGGCGGTGACGGGCGATACGATGACCAGGAACATGATGATCAGCAGCTCGTGCACCACCGGACGATGCGCCAGGGTGGATGCAACCAGCACGCTGGTCAGCACGACGCAGCCGGCGCCCATGGTGTTGCCCAGCGTAACCGCGTGCATGCGCGAATAAAAGCGCCGGAAGCGCAGCAGGCCGGCCGAGCCGATGAGCGTCATGGTGCCGCTAAGCACCAGCAGCAGCGTGCTGGGTATGGTGACCCATAATGGAAGGTCGTTCATGGTTCGATTACCTCGCCTCGCAACAAGAACTTGGCCATGGCCGTTGAACTGACAAAGCCGAAGATGCTGATGATGACGGCGATGTCGAAATACAGGCCGGTTTGATACTGCACGCCAAGCACCAGAATAATGAGCATGCCGTTGATGTACATGGTGTCGAGGGCCAGCACGCGATCCTGCGGAGTGGGGCCGCGCAGCAGCTGCACCGTGGCGATGCCCAGCGCGATCGCGAAGCAGCTCAGGGCATAGGTGCCGGCCCAGAACAGAACGGTGGTCATTCGAATATCTCCATCAGCAGGCTTTGATAGCGGTTCTGCACCAGCTCGATCCAGTGGTTCTCGTCCTTGAGGTCGAGCACGTGCAGCGTGAGCGTGTTGGTTTCGTCGGAGTAGCCCGACCAGACCGTGCCGGGCGTATACGTGATGATGCAGGCGAGCGCCGCCCTGGCATGGGGGTCGCGCAGGCTGAGCGGGATCTTCATGAAGCCGGGCGTATGCGAGTCGGCGCCCAGGATGATCAGGCGGGCCACGGCGAAGTTCGAGTGGATGATGTCGGACACGACGCGCGCGGCGAGCTTGATCATGAGAAGCGGGCGCTTGGGCCGCGAACGCACGGGCCGCAGCGCCATGGCCGCCCAGGCCAGCAGCAGCGCCAGCACGGTGCCCGTTGCCAGATGCCCCGGCGAGACCGAGTTGTTCAGCAGCAGCCAGATGACCAGCAGCACCGCCGGAAGCACCAGCCAATACAGGACATTCTTCATGGCATGCCCCCCAATGCACGCACGGGTTGATGAGACATCACCGCATCAATATAGGATTGCGGCCGGTCGAGCAGCAGCGCCGTTTCTTCGAGAAAATCCATGACCGGGCCGGCCCAGATCGCCAGCGCGATACAGCTGAGCAGCAGGAGGCTTACCGAGCCCGCCTCGCTGACCCGCAGGCGGGGGACCACGATGTCTTCGGCGGTCCAGAACAGGCGTATGCCTGTGCGGCTCAGGGCAATGATGCCGGCCAGCCCCGAAAGCAGCACGGCGGCGACCAGTGTCCAGGCAGCCAGCGAGGGCGTGTCGGTGGCCGAGGTCTGCAACGCCGCCGACAGCAGGGAAAGCTTGGCGACGAAGCCCGGCAGCGGAGGCAGGCCCGCGACCAGCAGCGCGCAGCAGAAGAAGGCCATGCCCAGAAAGGCCATGGCGGCGGGAATGGCCACGCCCACCACATCGTCCGAGCGGTCGGGCGATTCGGGGTCGTCGAGATCGAAGGCTTCCAGGCTGACGGCCAGCACGTCGGCGCCGAAGCTACGGGTGCGTTCGATCATTTCTATCAGCATGTAGAAGGCGCCCAGGGCCAGGACCGAGGTAAGCAGGTAGAACAGCGCCGGACCGGTAAGCGCGACACCCGGCATGCCCAATGCCGCCAGCAGCGTGCCCGAAGACATGATGACGCAATAGCCGATGAGCCGCTCGGCCTGCTGGGTGGCCAGGATGCCGATCGCGCCGAAGATGAGGGTGGCCACGCCCAGGGGGAACATCCATTCTCCGCCGAAGGCGGCGGGCGCCCCCGTGGGCAGCAGCAGCGAGCCCAGTCGCAGCAGGGCGTATATGCCCACCTTTGTCATGATGGAGAACACGGCGGCGACCGGGGCGCAGGCATGCCCATAGGCGTTGGGAAGCCAGAAGTTGAGCGGCCAGGCGGCGGCCTTGGTCAGGAAGGCGATGCCCAGGATGGCCGCGGCCGCCTCGAACAGGCGCCGGTCGGCGCCGGTAAGCTGGCCCGCGCGGATGGCCAGGTCGGCCATGTTGAGCGTGCCGGTCACCCCGTAGATAAGAGCGATGCCGATCAGCAGCAGGAAGGAAGCAGCCAGGTTGGTGGCAATGTAGTGCAGGCCGGCCGTAACCCGCATTTCGCCCGTGCCATGCAGCATGAGCCCGTACGAAGCGCCCAGCAGCACTTCGAAGAACACGAACAGGTTGAACAGGTCGCCGGTCAGGAAGGCGCCGTTCAGGCCCATCAGCAGCAACTGGAACAGCGGCAGGAAGTGCACCCCGGCACGCTCCCAGCGGGCCGTTGAGTAAATGAGGGCCGCCAGTCCGAGTATGGAGCACAGCAGCAGCATGACCGCCGCCAGGCGATCGGCCACCAGCACGATGCCGAACGGGGCCGGCCAGTCGCCCACCAGGTACACGGCGATGTTCTGCGGCCAAAGATCGGGCATGTGCCCGGTTGTCATCAGAAGCAGCTGATAGGCCACGAAGATCTGGAACAGCACCGAGGCAAAGGACAGCGCCAGGCGGGTTTTGCGGCGGGATTCTTTGAGCAGGACCAGCAGTGCGCCCGCCATCAGCGGCGTCGCGATGGGAAGCATGGGCAGATGTTGCAGCCAGCCGTTCACAGATCGGCCTCCCTGCCATCGACGTGGTCATTGCCCGCGAAGCCCCGTGATGCCAGCAGCACCGCCAGGAACAGCGCCGTGGTGGCGAAGCCGATGACGATGGCGGTAAGGACCAGGGCCTGGGGCACCGGGTCGGTGTACAGCAGGGGGTCGATTTCGCCGGACTTGTCGATGACGGGCGCGGCGCTGACGCGCAGCCTGCCCATCGAGAAAATGAAGAGGTTCACCGCATAGGCCAGCAGGGAAAATCCGATAATGACCTGGAACGTGCGCGGGCGCAGGACCAGCCAGACCCCCGAGCCGGTCAGCACGCCGATGGCGATGGCAAGAATGATTTCCACTAGCTTGCTCCAGAACTTGAGGTTGCGGCGCCTGCCGCCCCGGCGTGCGGCACCTTGCGGCGAAAGCGCAGCGACTGGTGGGCCAGGGCGACCAGCATCAGCACTGTTGCGCCGATCACCAGCATGTACACGCCCAGGTCGAAGAACAGTACGCTGGACAGGTGCACCGTGCCGATCATGGGCAGGTCGAAGTCTCCGACGAGGGCCGACAGGAAAGGCCGCGACACGGCCCAGGCCGAGAGCGCCGCGCAGCCGGCGACCAGCAGGCCCAGCGCGATCCACTTCTGGGGCCGTATGCTTTGCCTGGATTCGACCCAGACCACGCCGCCCACGATGTACTGCAGGATGATGGCGGTGGCCATGATGAGGCCGCCGACAAAGCCGCCGCCGGGAAGATTGTGGCCGCGAAGCAGGAAGAACAGCGACACCAGTACGGCCATGGGCAGCAGCAGCCTGGCCAGGACGGCGGGTGCCTGCATATTGCCGCGGGGCAGGTCGGCTTCGGGATCGGGCTCGGGCTCGACATGGTCGAGCGATGGGTTGTTGGCGCCCTGCTGGCGTCGCAGCGGGCCGTCCTTGATGCTTTCGGGCGGCGGACGGAAGCGGCGCATCAGGGCGAAGACGGTCAGCGCGACGATGCCCAGCACGGTGATCTCGCCCAGCGTATCGAAGCCCCGGAAGTCAACCAGTATGACGTTGACGACGTTGGAGCCGTGTCCTTCGGGCAAGGCATTGAGCAGGAAGAAATCAGAAATGCCCTGGCCGGAGGGGCGTGTCATGACGGCATAGGCCAGTGCCGCCATGCCCGCGCCCGCCGCCACGGCGACGGCCAGGTCGCGGCCGCGCCGAACGACCGTGCGGGCGTTGAGCGGGGCGCTGCCGTCGTCGGCTTCGATGCGGGGCGGCAGCCAGCGCAGGCCCAGCAGGATCAGCACCACGGTGACCACCTCGACGGCGAGCTGGGTAAGGGCCAGGTCGGGAGCCGAGAACCAGGCGAAGGTGAGCGCCGTGGCAAGGCCCGCGCCGCCCGACAGGGCCAGCGTGGCCAGGCGGTGGAACTTGGCCTGCCGCGCCGCGCCGATGGCGCAGGCCGACCCGGCCAGCCACAGCGTGATGAAGAACAGGTTGGCTTCGGTGCCCAGTTCGGGCTGCAGCCATCCGCCGCGCATGAGCGGCAGCAGGGCCACGACAAAGGTGCCCGCGGTAATGACCAGCAATTGCCGTTGCAGGCCCGGCGAGTAGAGCAGGTTGAGCAGCGTGGCCGACAGCGAGTCGATGCCTTCCATCAGCAGCTCGAAGCTGCGGCGTCCGTCGAAACGGTAGATGAGGGGCGCGCGTCCCGGCTTGACGTAGTTCTGGTGGCGCAGCAGATGCATGAGCAGGATGCCGCCCGCCAGTGCCGTAAGGCTCATGGCCAGCGGCAGGTTGAAGCCGTGCCAGATTTTCAGGTCGTAATGCGGCGTGGCGTCGCCCAGTATGGAGAATGTGGCCGACTCAAGCAGCGGGCCCAGGGTGTACATGGGCAGCATCCCCACGACCAGACAGGTAAGCACCAGCAGGCCGCTGGGCACCAGCATCCAGAAGGGCGGCTCGTGCGGCGAGCGCGGCAGGTCGGTGGCCTTGGGGCCATAGAACACTTCGAGCACGAAGCGCAGCGAATAGGCGACGCTGAAGGCGCTGGCCACCACCGCCATCAGCGGCAGCCCCGATTCGATGACGGGCCCGTGGCTGGCCAGCACGGTTTCGGCGAAGAACATTTCTTTGGACAGGAAGCCATTGAGCAGCGGCACGCCGGCCATGGAAGCCGCGGCCACCACGGCCAGCGTGGCCGTAATGGGCATGGCCTTGCGCAGGCCTGAAAGGCGCCCCATGTCGCGCGTGCCGGTTTCGTGGTCGACGATGCCCGCGGCCATGAAGAGCGACGCCTTGAAGGTGGCGTGGTTCATCATGTGGAAGATGGCGGCGACCAGGCCCAGGCGGCTGTTGAGCCCCAGCAGCAGGGTGATGAGGCCCAGGTGGCTGATGGTGGAATAGGCCAGCACGCCTTTCATGTCTTGCTGGAATATGGCCGCATAAGCCCCAAGCACCAGGGTGCACAGCCCCGCGCCGCCGATGATGTAGAACCATTCGTCGGTGCCCGCCAGCACCGGCCAGAAGCGGGCCAGCAGGAACACGCCGGCCTTGACCATGGTGGCTGAATGCAGATAGGCCGACACGGGCGTGGGCGCGGCCATGGCGTTGGGCAGCCAGAAGTGGAAGGGGAACTGGGCGCTTTTGGTCAAGGCGCCCAGCGCGATCAGCACCAGTATGGTGGTGTACCAGGGGTGCTGGCGCACCATGTCGCCCGAGGCCAGGACGATGTCGAGGTCGTAGCTGCCCACGACGTGGCCCAGCATCAGCACGCCCGCCAGCAGACAGAGCCCGCCCGCGCCCGTGACCGTAAGCGACATGCGCGCGCCGCGCCGCGCATCGAGGCGGTGGTTCCAGTAGGCGATGAGCATGAAGGACGTGAGGCTGGTGAGCTCCCAGAACACGACCAGCTGCACCAGGTTGCCGGACATGACGACGCCCAGCATCGAGCCCATGAACAGCAGGAAGAAGGAGAAGAAGCGCGGTACGGGGTCTTGCGGCGACAGGTAGTAGCGCGCGTACAGGACGATGAGGGCGCCCATCAGGGTGATGAGCATGCCGAACAGCCATGCGTAGCCGTCCATGCGCAGGTTGAAATCTATGGGCAGCCCGCCCGGGATCCAGGGGGTGGAGAACTGGACGACCTGGCCTTCGGCGATGGCCGGGTAGTGCAAGGCCGTGAGGACGGCGCACGCGAGGGCGATGGCGCCCGAAAGCCAGGCCTCTATATTACGCGCATTGGAAGGCAGCGCGACGGCGATCAGGCTGCCTATGAACGGCAATATGAGGATGAGGATCAGCGACATTCGGCTTGGGGCGGGTTGAAGGAAAAGACCGCTCTAATGATACGATATTTTTCTATGTGTTCAGCGCGGTGTTTGATCATTGATTTGCCGTGAGCCGCTTGGGCCCGGCCTTTGCAGGGTCTTCAGGCCCAGGGCCAGGTAGGCGGTCACCCCGATGCCCATCAATGCCAGCGGTATTCGCAGTGCCAGCGAGGGCAGCATGTATATGGAATACGACAGCGAGACCCACATCACGGCGATGGCGGTGAGCTTCACGCGCAAGGTGACGCCCTTGCGCTCCTGGAAGTCGAGCAGGTAGCGGCCGAAGACGCGATTGCCGGTCAGCCAGCGGTACATGCGTTCAGAGCCGCGCATGAAGCAGGCCGCGGCCAGCAGCAGGAAGGGCGTGGTGGGTACCAGCGGTATGGCGGCGCCTATTACGGCCAGGGCCAGCGCGATGCAGCCGACAACGTTGAAAAATATCTTCATGCCGCCCGGTGGGGAAGTGTTTTGTGTTTAGGCTGGGTGTTTGCCTTTCATCCCGTACTTTATCAGGCGGATTGCTTCAGGAATACTTCCTCAGGCGGCCTGCTCCAGGAAAACTTCCATGCGGCGCGGCTTGAGCAGCAGGCGGTCGCCGGTCTTGGGGGCCAGCGCGCGGTAGGCCTCGCTGGGTATGAGCGCCTGCAGCAGGCCCGTGCCGTCTTCGCGCTGGAACTCCAGCTGGGCGAGCGGGCCGATGGCGTTGGCGTGCAGCAGGCGCGCCACGATGCCTTCTTCGCCGGGGCGGTAGGGCGTTACGTCGAGCTCGTGCGGGCGCACATAGCCGACTCCGGGCAGGTCGTGCACCTGCTGGTGTTCGGGGGCCCGCAGAGAGATGGGGCCGGCGTGCAGCACGCCCTGGTGGACGCGGCCTGCAAACAGGTTGACGTCGCCCAGGAAGCCGTAGACGAAGGGCGAGGCGGGGTTTTCGTAGACTTCGGCGGGCGGGCCCACTTGTTCTACGCGGCCCTTGTTGATGACGACGACCTGGTCGGCCACTTCCAGCGCTTCTTCCTGGTCGTGGGTGACGAAGATGCTGGTGACGTGCAGTTCGTCATGCAGGCGGCGCAGCCAGCGGCGCAGCTCTTTGCGCACCTTGGCGTCCAGCGCGCCGAAAGGCTCGTCCAGCAGCAGCACGCGGGGCTCGACGGCCAGGGCGCGGGCCAGCGCGATGCGCTGGCGCTGGCCGCCCGAAAGGCTCGAGGGATAGTGGTCGGCCAGCCAGTCGAGCTGCACGAGCTCGAGCAGGTGCTTGACGCGCTCGCGGATCTTGGCCGCCGGCAGGCGCTGACTGCGAGGCTTGATGCGCAGGCCGAAGGCGATGTTGTCGAACACGGTCATGTGGCGGAAAAGGGCGTAGTGCTGGAACACGAAGCCCACTTGCCGCTGGCGCACGTGCTGGTGCGAAGCGTCTTCGCCCTCGAGCAGCACCCGGCCGCTGTCGGCCTGGGCCAGGCCGGCGATGATGCGCAGCAGGGTGGTCTTGCCGCAGCCCGACGGCCCCAGCAGGGCGGTCAGTGCGCCTTGCGGAAAGCTGAGCGAGACGTCGTCCAGGGCGACGAAGTCGCCAAAGCGCTTCTTGATGTTGAGGACTTCGATACTCACGGTCATGACTCCTGTCGTAATTGCGGCAGCGCCGCCTGGCCGTCGCGCCATTCGATATAGGACTTGAGCGCCAGGGTGGCCAGGGCAAGCAGGGCCAGCAGCGAAGCGACGGCGAAGGCGGCGGCGAAGTTGTATTCGTTATAAAGAATTTCCACGTGCAGGGGCATGGTGTTGGTTTCGCCGCGTATGTGGCCCGACACCACCGACACGGCGCCGAACTCGCCCATGGCGCGTGCATTGCACAGAATGACGCCGTACAGCAGGCCCCACTTGATGTTGGGCAGGGTGACATGGCGAAAGGTCTGCCAGCCCGAGGCGCCCAGTACGACGGCGGCCTCCTCTTCTTCCGTTCCCTGCGACTGCATCAGGGGAATGAGCTCGCGGGCAATGAAGGGGAAGGTGACGAAGACGGTGGCCAGCACGATGCCGGGCACGGCGAACAGGATGCGGATGTCGTGTTCCTGCAGCCAGGGCCCGAGCCAGCCGTGGGCGCCGAACAGCAGCACGAAGATCAGGCCCGATATCACCGGCGAGACGGAAAAGGGCAGGTCTATCAGGGTGATCAGCAGGCTTTTGCAGCGAAACTCGAACTTGGCGATGAACCAGGCGGCGCAGACGCCGAAGACCAGGTTCAAGGGCACGGCGATGGCGGCGGTCAGCAGGGTGAGCCGTATGGCCGACAGCGCGTCGGGCTCGACGATTGCCGCCAGGTAGGCGTCCCAGCCCTTGCGCAGGGCCTCGGCAAAGACGGCCGCCAGCGGCATGAACAGGAACAGGGCCAGGAAGGCCAGCGCGATGGTGATGAGCAGACGGCGTACCCAGCGGGGCTCTGCCAGCGCCGATGGAGCCTGGTCGAGGCGGCCGGCAACGGGCCGGAGCGCCGGCAGTGCGGTGGTCGAGCTGCTCATGTCAGGCCTCCGGCGCCAGGCTGCGCCGGCGCGTCCAGGCTTGCAGCAGGTTGATGGCCAGCAGCACGGCGAACGCCGTCAGCAGCATGACCATGGCGATGGCCGTGGCGCCCGCATAGTCGTATTGTTCAAGCTGGGTGACGATGAGCAGCGGCGTGATCTCGGACACCATCGGCATGTTGCCGGCGATGAAGATCACCGAGCCGTACTCGCCCGAGGCGCGCGCGAACGCCAGCGCAAAACCGGTAAGCAGGGCGGGCAGTATGGCCGGAAGGATGACGCGCAGGAACACCTGCAGGCGGTTGGCCCCCAGGCTGGCGGCGGCCTCTTCGAACTCGCGGTCGGCTTCCTGCAGCACGGGCTGCACGGTGCGCACGACAAAGGGCAGGCCGATGAAGGTCATGGCCACTATCACGCCCAGGGGCGTGAACGCCACCTTGAGGCCCAGGGGCTCGAGCTGCGAGCCTATCCAGCCATTGGGAGCATAGAGCGCGGTAAGCGCGATGCCGGCCACGGCGGTGGGCAGGGCGAAGGGCAGGTCGACCAGGGCGTCGATCAGCTTCTTGCCGGCGAAGTCGTAGCGTTCAAGCACCCACGCCACCAGCGTGCCAAAGACGACGTTGAGCGCTGCGGCCAGCAGCGCCGCGCCGAAGGTCAGGCGGTAAGAGGCCATGACGCGGTCGCTGGTGGCGGCCTTGACGAAGCCTTCCCACGACATCGTGAAGGTATTCAGGAAGATCGCCGAAAGCGGAATCAGGACGATGAGGCACAGGTAGAACAGGGTGAAGCCGCCGGTAAGCCCGAATCCGGGCAGCACCCGGCCTGGGCGCCGGTCTCTGAAACTGAAGGGTAAGGCGATCTGCATGGACGATGATTGAAAATAAAGCGCGACGCTCAATATGGTTGCATTGCCGCGCCGCGGAAGGAACGATTAACTTCGCATGTACAAAGACGCGATAGGCATAAACACCAGGGCAGGGGTGCGCCCGCGGCCCACGACGCGTGTGTCGGCATCGCGTCCCCGGGCCGCCCGGCGCCCCGGAAATTACTTGCCCGGCTGGTAGATCTGGTCGAACACGCCGCCGTCGGCAAAGTGCTTGGCCTGCGCTTCTTCCCAGCTTCCGGCCACGTCGGCAATGGTGAACAGTTCCACGGCGGGATACTGGCTGGCGTACTTGGCGGCGACCTCCTTCGAGGTAGGACGGAAATAGTTCTTGCCGGCGATGTCCTGGCCGACGTCGCTGTACAGGTACTCGAGGTAGGCGTTGGCGACTTCGCGCGTGCCGCGGCGGTCCACGGTCTTGTCGACCACGGCAACCGGCGGTTCGGCCAGGATGCTGATCGGAGGCGCGACGATCTCGACCTTGTCGGGGCCCAGTTCATTCAGGGCCAGCAGCGCCTCGTTCTCCCAGGCCAGCAGGACGTCGCCTATGCCCCGTTCAACGAAAGTGATGGTCGATCCGCGCGCGCCGGAATCGAGCACGGGCACCTGGCGGAACAGCTTGCCCACGAAGTCGCGCGCCGCGGCTTCGTCGCCGCCCGATTTCTTCAGGGCATGGCCCCAGGCGGCCAGGTAGTTCCAGCGGGCTCCGCCCGAGGTCTTGGGGTTGGGCGTGATGACGGAGATGCCCGGCTTGAGCAGGTCGTCCCAGTTTTGGATATGCTTGGGATTGCCCTTGCGCACCAGGAATACGATGGTCGAGGTATAGGGCGAGCTGTTGTGCGGAAGGCGTTTTTGCCAATCTTTGTCGATCAGTCCGCGCTGTGCGATGGCGTCGATGTCGGGGGCCAGCGCCAACGTGACGACGTCGGCGGCAATGCCGTCTATGACAGTGCGCGCCTGCTTGCCGGAGCCGCCATGCGATTGCTTGACCTGCACGGTATCGCCCGTTTTCTCCTGCCAATGCCTGGCGAAGGCTGCGTTGAATTCCTGGTACAGCTCGCGAGTGGGGTCGTACGAGACGTTCAGCAGCGAGACTTCCGCGCCCTGGGCGGGTAGCGCAGCGGCCAGGGAAAGCGCTGCCGCCTGAACAAGGCGGCGCAGAGCGAGGGAAAGGCGGGGCGGGTTCGAGGCTTTGTCGTTCATGGTGCTTTCATGCCGGAGCTAGAGTTGAATGAACGTCCAGCTTATGGGCAGGGCCTGCGAAAGTGAACGAATGCTTTCTTACTTGCAAAGACCGGAACGGCATATACAGAGAAAAGACAAGACGGCGCGCTCTTGCCTTGCTAGCATTACGCCTTGCGGCATGCGTCCGCTATCGATCAACGTACGCGCTGACAAAAGCGCGGGGGAAACGTACACATGAACGACAACGACACACAGCTTGCGCAGGCCGCCGACTCCAGCCAGGGCGGCCCCGGCAAGGACTCGCTCAAGACAGTGGCCATGGTGGTCTACGCGCTCGAGGCCGTGGGCTATTTCGTCGGCATCACTGCCGTGGTGGGTGTCATCATCGCCCACATAAAAATCGGCGAAGCGCGCGGCACCTGGCTCGAATCGCATTTCCGCTGGCAGATCCGCACCTTCTGGTATTCATTGTTGTGGGGCATCGTGGGCGTCGTGCTGCTGGCCGTCATGATCGGCTATCTCGTCCTGCTGGGCGTGCTGGTCTGGAGCATCTATCGCGTTGCCAAGGGCTGGCTGCGGTTGATCGACGGCAAGGCCATGTATACGGCGACCTGACGCGCCGGACATTGCCCGTCGCCGGGCCGGGCTCCCTGGCACCGTTTCCGCCCTGGGGGCGGCGGCTCGGGTCACCGGCACGGCAATTGCTGCCTGTGCGCGTCTCCCCCTTCGGAGGTGCCCATGAGCTGGCAGGCATTGTTTGGCGAGCGCGCCACCACCAAGATCGCGGCCATCTACGACACGCGCGACGCGGCTTCCGGCGCCGCGGACGTACTAAGCAGCAAGGCGGGGCTGGCGCCCTCGCAGTGGATGCTGGTGGCGCCGCACGAGCAGGGCTTTGCGCGCAAGCTCGAGCCCGAGACGCAGGGCATTGCGCGCACAGGCATACGGGCGCACCTCATCCTGGGCGCCCTCGGTCTGCTGGCCGGCGTCGCGTTGTGGGTCCTGCTGTACGGCCTGGCCATTCCCTTCATCGTGTCTTCGCCTTGGGCCAGCGCCGCCGTGATCATCAGTTTTGCTACCATAGCGGGCATGATGACAGGTGGCCTCGTCATGGCGCGCCCCGACCACCAGATCGTCATTCTCAAGGTCAGGCAAGCGGCCGAGCAGGGCAGGTGGTCGCTGGTGCTGCATCCGCGCAATCCCAGGCAGTGCGACGCATTGATGAAGGAATTGTCGGAAGCGGGCACCGAGGTCGTGCGCACCGTCTAGGCGGCGCAGGCTTGCGCAATACTGTTCTTGGGCAGGTCGAATCAACACCAGGGCGCGGCTCAATCACCAGGAACGCGCAATGGATGCCTTTCTTCAAGCCGCCATCGATGAAGCCCGCCAGGGCCTTGCCGAAGGCGGCATCCCCATCGGTTCGGTCATCGTCCATCAGGGCCGCATCATCGGACGCGGGCATAATCGCCGCGTGCAGCAGGGCAGCGCCATCCTGCATGGCGAGATGGACGCCTTTGAAAATGCGGGCCGCCAGCCGGCCAGCGTCTATCGCGAGTCGGTGCTGTACACCACTTTGTCGCCTTGCCCGATGTGCACGGGAGCCATTCTGCTTTATGGCATTCCCAAGGTGATCGTGGGCGAAAACCAGACGTTCATGGGCGACGAAGCCCTGTTGCGCGAACGCGGGGTGCAGGTCGAGGTGCTGCAAGACGCCGATTGCATCGCCATGATGCGCGGCTTCATACGCGACAAGCCAGAACTCTGGAACGAGGACATCGGCGTCTAGGGCCGGTATTTCCGTCCTGCAGCCGGGCACGGCCGCGGCAGCCCTAAGAAATGCCCTCGGCTTTGGCCGGCTTCTTGCGCGCTGTTTTACGCGCAGGCGGCGATGGCTGGGCGGCGTCGGCGCTCTTGGGCGCCTTGGCGCTTTTGCGGGGCTTGTTCGCGGGCTTGGCCGGGGCGGGCGGCCTGGAAACATAGGCGCCCGATTTTTCGTCGCGCCCTACGTCGAGCAGGCCCTGGGCCTGCGCTTCGTCGAGCACGCTGCCAAAGGCCTTGAACCCGTAGTACGACTCGTTGAAGTCGGGCCTGCGCCGCTTGATGGCCTGCTTAAGGGTCGAGGCCCAGATCTTGTCGCTGTCGCCGCGCTCTGAAAGCAGTGCCTCGAAGGTGTCGACCACGATGGCGATGGCCTGGTCGCGCCGGCTTTGCTGCTTGTCTTCGGACGATTGCGGGGTCTTGGCTACTGCTTCAGGCGCTACGCCGGCGGGCTTGCGGGCCGAGCGGGTCTGGCGTACCAGGTCGTCGTAGAAGATGAATTCGTCGCAGTTGGCTATGAGCAGGTCGGAGGTCGACTGCTTGACCCCCACGCCTATGACCTGCTTGGCGTTCTCGCGCAGCTTGGACACCAGGGGCGAGAAGTCGGAGTCGCCGCTGATGATGACGAAGGTGTCGACGTGGGCCTTGGTATAACAGAGGTCAAGGGCGTCGACCACCAGGCGGATGTCGGCCGAGTTCTTGCCCGACTGGCGCACGTGCGGAATTTCGATGAGCTCGAAGCTGGCTTCGTGCATGGCCGACTTGAAGCTTTTATAGCGCTCCCAGTCGCAGTAGGCCTTCTTGACGACGATGTTGCCCTTGAGCAGCAGCCGCTCGAGCACCAGCTGTATGTCGAACTTTTCATACTGGGCGTCGCGCACGCCCAGGGCCACGTTTTCGAAATCACAGAAAAGCGCCAGGCTGGCGCTGTCGTTTTGGTGGGCCATGCGGTTGCTCCGGCGTGGATGTGCGAATTGCAGCCATGATACCGTTTTCAGTGTACTGTCGGGCAGGGCGGCCGCCGTTCAGCCTGCCGTTAGTTGGTTCGCGTATAGTAATGGCGGGAATAAGTCTCGTTTACGCAATAAATTTCACGGAGCATCATGATTCTGGCCGGGTTTGGGGTAAAGGCGGTACGCGTTCTTGCGTGCCTGATGATGGTTTTTGCCGGCGCATCGGCATATGCGCAATCCGGCGGGCAGGGCGCCGACGCACGCCAGTTGTGGCAGTTGCTCGACTATGTCGCGGTCGATTACAGCGGTGCCGTGCAGGGTGGCGAAGTCATCAGCGAAGGCGAGTATTCCGAAATGCTCGAGTTCACCCAGACGGCGGCGGCGCGCCTGCAGGCTTTGCCCCCCACCGAGTCCAAGGATGAGATCGCCTCTCTGGTGCAAAACCTGGGGCAGGCGGTGCGGGACAAGGCCGACGCGGCTCAAGTGGCCGAAATCGCCCACCAGGCCAATGCCTTGCTGCTCAAGGCCTATCCCATGCCCGTGGCGCCCGATCATGTTCCCGACCTGCAGGTGGGTGCGCGCTTGTATGCGACGCACTGCGCTTCCTGCCACGGCGTGGGCGGCGATGCGGACGGCATTGCCGCGGCGGGGCTCGACCCGGCCCCCATCGCCTTCACCGATGCCGATCGCGCGGCGTCGCGCAGCGTGCTGGCGCTGTATCAGGTCATCTCCCAGGGCGTCGAGGGTACGTCCATGGCCTCCTTCGCCGCGCTTTCCGACGACGAGCGCTGGGCCTTGGCGTTTTTTGCGGGCGGCATGGCCTATGACGACGCCATGCGCGAGCGGGGCCGCGACATCTGGAACAACGACCCCAAGGCCAAGGCGCTGTATCAAGATCTGGCCGCCGTCGCCACGACGAGCCAGGCCGAGGCCGCACGCACGCTCGATGCCGATGCGGCCCGCGACCTGACCGCCTTCCTGCGTGCCGAGCCTGCCGTGGTCGCCGCCGCGGAGCAGTCGGGTGTTTCTCTGGCCCGGCAGCGCCTGGCCGAAAGTCTCGCGGCCTTGCGCGCGGGCGAACATGCCGCGGCGTCGTCGCTGGCCCTTTCGGCCTATCTCGACGGATTCGAGCCGATCGAACCCATGCTCCGCGCGCGCAATGCCAGCCTGCTGACTGAAGTAGAAGACGCCATGCTGGCCTATCGGTCGGCCGTCGGAAGCCGCGATGTCGCCGCCGCCGAGCAGGTGGCGGGCCGCCTGGATGGCCTGTTCGCCCGCGTGGACGGCGAGATGGGCCAGTCTCAGGCGGCGCCGCTTACCACCTTCCTGGGCGCGCTGACGATATTGCTGCGCGAAGGCCTGGAAGCCCTTCTCATCGTCATCGGCATCATCGCTTTCCTGAAGAAGGCCGAGCGCCCCGACGCCCTGAAGGCAGTGCATGCCGGCTGGGTGCTGGCTTTGGTGGCGGGCGCTCTCACCTGGGTGGCGGCCACCTACCTCGTTACCATCAGCGGGGCCAGCCGAGAACTGACCGAGGGCCTGGGTTCGTTGCTGGCAG
Source organism: Pusillimonas noertemannii (assembly GCF_003096595.1). Classification (GTDB taxonomy): domain Bacteria; phylum Pseudomonadota; class Gammaproteobacteria; order Burkholderiales; family Burkholderiaceae_B; genus Pusillimonas; species Pusillimonas noertemannii. Next base: position 147,386 of record NZ_QEKO01000005.1, read on the forward strand.
CCGTGGTGTTGCTGGGCGTCGGGCTGTGGATGCACCAGAAAAGCGCGGCCGGCCGCTGGCAGGAATACCTGCACCGGAAGGTGTCGGGCGCGATGAGCCACCGCTCGGCCTGGGGCCTGTTCGCCCTGGCCTTCATCGCGGTGTACCGCGAAGTGTTCGAAACCGTGCTGTTCTACTCGGCCCTGGCCACCGACGGCAACGGCGGCGCCTTGCTGGCGGGCTTTGCCGTTGCGGTTGCGCTGCTGGCCATCGTCGCCTGGATATTGCTGCGCACCAGCGCCCGCATGCCGATAGGCAAGTTTTTCTCGCTGACCTCCATCCTGGTTGCCCTGCTGGCCATCGTGCTTGCGGGCAAGGGGGTGTCGGCCCTGCAGGAGGCCGGCTGGATAGACGTTCTGCCCGTGGCCGCGCCGCGCATCGAGATACTGGGCGTGTATCCCACCCTGCAGACGCTGGCTGCGCAGGCCATCGTGCTGGCCATCATCGTGGTGTGCTTCGCCCTTCAGCGGCGCAAGGGGGCGGGCAGGGCATGACAGCGCAAGGCGCCGGACGGCGGCCTGGAACGACGATGCTCAGCGGCGCAGGCGCGTCAGCAGGGGGTAGGAAAGCAGGGCGCCCAGCACGGCATTGACGGGCACGATGCCGGGCAGCCAGCGGCCGCAGGCAAGGCCCACCGCCACGGCCGCGATGGCCGCGGGGTTGAGCGCCACGACGTCCGTGGCCGGATAGTGCCGGTAGCGCCCGCGGTTTACCAGGTAGTCGGCAATGATCACGCCGCCTATGGGCGGAATGGCGGCCGACAAAAAGCTTAGCCAGCCCACGAAGTGGTGGTACAGCCACATGGCCGCAAGGGTGCCGGCAAGGCCGTTGAACACCGCCAGCACCCGGCTCGACAGGCCCGTGATGTTTGCAAAGCCCAGGCCCGAGGCATACAGCGCATTGTCGTTGGTGGTCCAGATGTTCAGGCCCAGCACCACGATGGCGGGCCAGATCAGGCCCTGCATCATCATCACGTCGCTGATGTCGGCCTGGCCCGTTGCGGCGGCGCCGGCCGCGCCGAAGATGAACATCAGCGAATTGCCGGCGAAAAAGGCCACCAGGCACACCACCACGGCCATCATGGCGCTGCGGCCGAACCGGACGAAATCGGCGGTAAGCGTGCCGGCGCTGATGAACGACCCCACCACCAGGGCGATGGCGGCCTCCAGCGGCATGGGGTCGCTTGCGACGCCGGCGCGCAATGCGTCCAGCCCTCCGGCCTGTTCAACGGCCAGCCACACCGAATAGCTTCCCAGCAGCGCGATGGCGGGTACGGCGACCACGGACAGCGCGGTCAGCCCCGCGATGCCGAAGTACACGGTAAGGGTCATGAGAATGCCCGAGATTGCAATGAGCAAGTGGGTGTCCCAGCCCGTGGCCTTGGCCACCGGAATGGCGAACATGGCCACGCCCACGCCGAACCAGCCCACTTGTGTGCCGCCCAGCAGCAGCGAGGGCAGCCACGAACCTTTGACGCCGAATGAATAATGGGCAAGCAAATGGGTGGACAGGCCGGTGCGCGCGCCGATGTATCCGAGCGCGGCCGTGTAGATGCCCAATATGAGATTGCCCGCCACGACGGCCTGGAAGAATTCGTCGAACGAGAGCCCCGCGCCAAGTGTTCCTCCGGCCCACATGCTGGCCGAGAAGAAGGTCAGGCCCAGCATGACGGCGCTAAGCGCCAGCGTGTTTCGGCGTGCCGAAGCCGGCACGGGGCGCCGGCTGAAGTTGGCGTCATCCATGCGGGCGCTCCTGGGCCTTGCGATGGCGCTTTATGGAGCGTGCCAGCCATAGGCCCAGGAGCGGAAGCGCCGCCACGCTGGGCAGGAAGGCCAGGCGGGTGCCCAGGCTTTCGAGCAAGAGGGCGATGATGCTGACGCCTATGGACTGGCCCAGGAACAGGCTGCAGGCAAATAAGGATACGGCGGTGCCGCGCGCCAGGGGAGCCATTTGCGTGGCGTTGGCCTGCAGGGTGTTGTGGATGAGGTAAAAGCCGAAGCCGGCGATCGCGCAGGCGGGCATCGCCCATCCCCATGAGGGCGCGAAGGCCAGGAGGCCGTACGCGGCGGCCATCAGGATGCTGCCGCATACCACCATGCTCTGTTCCCCCAGCCGTGTCACGATGCGGCGGGCAAACAGGGTGTAGCCCAGGCCGCCCAGGCCGTACAGCACCACTACGCCTCCGGCCATGCTCAGCGACAGGCCGAAATGCTTGTACAGGTGCACCGGGATGAAGACGAAGGCGCCATAGGCGAAGCAGCCCTCTATCAGGGCCGCAATCAGTATGCGGCGGGCCCAGGGGGTGCGCAGCACCAGCATTAGCTGGGCGGCATAGCTTTTGTTTTCCTTGCGGCTTGCCGCACTGGGCGCGGGAGGCAGGTCGCGCACCATGAGCGCCGTGGCCGCGCCGAACAGCAGGACCAGCAGCACAAAGGCGGCGCGCCAGCCCAGCGTGTCGGCAAACACGCCGCCCGCCCATTGGCCGGCGATCATGCCCAAAATGGTGGCCGGCAGGAACTTGGCCAGCTCTTGCTGCCTGCGCGTGTAGGGTACCGAGTCGCCGATATAGGCCATGCTAAGGGGAATGATGCCGCCCGCCGTGGCGCCCGCCAGAAAGCGCAGCCCGATCAGCACCGAGAGGTCGGGCGAGAAGACCAGGGCCAGGTTCAGAACGGCCGAAACCGCCACGGCCAGGCAAATTACACGTTGTTTGCCGTAGCGATCGCCCAAGGGCCCGTAGACCAGTTGGAAGACGCCATAGGCAATGGCGAACATCGAGACCGCCCCGGCTGCGGCGCCGATATCCGCGCCGAAGTAATGGGCCAGTTCGGGTAGCAGCGTGTCGCAAAGCCGCATGCTGGCCATGCTTGCAAACCCTGCGCAGGCGACCAGCCAGAAGTAGCGTCTATAGGAGGCGGATGCGGTTTGGTCTTGAGGATCGGACACCGCCGGATCTCCTGTATTCGCGGACAAGGCGTAGTGTATCGCTATATGTCCGGCCGGTTTTTGGTTTAACCTTACGGCAATCCTAACGCCTCCCTCATCATGCAACCCATCCTGCCCGCCTATCTCATCACACGCTGGCTGCTCGTGCTCGTCATTCTTGCCGGGCTTTATTTTCTTCGTGGTTTCCTGGTTCCCGTCCTGGCCGCCCTGATCATATGCCTGGCCAGCTGGCCCCTGTACCAGCGCCTGCTGCGCCGCTGCGGAGGGCGCGACGCGCTTGCCGCCAGCCTGGCCCTGGGCATAGTCATCCTGGTCCTCATCATTCCGCTGTCCTTGGCGCTGAGCTTTGCCGTGCAAGAGGCCAGCAGCTTCATACGCTGGGCGCTGGCGGCCAACCGCGACGGCGTGCCCGTGCCGCTCTGGCTGCTCGAACTGCCCCTGGCGGGTGAATGGCTCGCCCGTCACTGGGTCACCTACCTGGGCGAGCCTCATGCGCTGGGCGAGCTGGTCGAGATGGTCAGCGGCGAGCATCTGGGCAACATCTACCGCATGCTTCTGTCGGCCACCGGCGACGTCTTCCGCCTTCTGCTCACCGTCATCTTCATGCTCATCGTGCTGTTTTTCGTCTACAAGGACGGCGCGCGCATCCGCACCCAGCTCGACGTCGTTGGCGAGCGTGTGCTGCCCGGCCGCTGGCAGCGCTTCTCGCGCATGGTGCCGGCCACCATCAACTCCACCGTGACCGGCATGGGGCTGATCGCCTTGGGCGAGGGCGTGGTGCTGGGTGTGGCCTATTGGGTGGCCGGTGTGCCGTCGCCGGTATTGCTCGGCGTGGTCACGGGTTTCATGGCCCTGATCCCGGGCGGCGCGCCGCTGTCCTTTACGCTAGTGTCGCTGTATCTGGTCGGCTCGGGCAATGCCATGGCCGGCCTGGGCCTCTTCCTGTGGGGCACGGTCGAACTGTTCATCGTCGACAAGACCCTGCGTCCCCGCCTGGTGGGCGGTCCGGTCAAGCTGCCTTTCCTGCCCACTTTCTTCGGCCTGGTGGGGGGAGTGCAGACCATGGGCTTCGTGGGCCTGTTCATCGGCCCCGTGCTGATGGCGCTGCTGGTCGCCATCTGGCGCGAATGGACACTCGAAGAGCGCGAGGAAGTTCCCGAACTGGCCGACGCGGGGCAGGAAGCCCCCACGGCCACGCTGCGCGCGGAAGAAGCCGGCCGCTAAGCCGTCAACGAGCGTCTTCCGGGACGCGCCCGTCCGTGGCCTTGATGGTCGCAGACTATACGGCCGGCACCCGACGGGCGTGCAACAGGGGCCTGGCTCATCCACCGTCCGTTCCGAGCGTGGGGCATGCATGCCCTCCGGCGGATTCGTGTCTTGGTTATTTCTGTCCGCGAAATGCAGTGTGCTCTTCGTCGCGTATCTGTGTTGAAGCAGTATTGAATGTCGGTTTTCTGCGACGAAGTAGCCGTTTTTCTTCAAGTGCGCCGGATTTTTGCCTTACAAAGCTGACATTTAGTTGACTATGTTATTAAGAATGATTACTGTTCATGATCGCGGGGCACGCGCCCATGGGGCGTGGATTTTCATATCAATAACAGGAAACCATTCATGGTCAAGAACTCTCAGCACTCTTCCCAACGTTTCAACCTGCTGTATCTGGCCGTATGCGGTGCGCTGGCGGTGCCCGCAACGGCGGCGGCCCAGGACAGCGGGGTATCGCAGCTGGCTCCGGTCCAGGTTCAGGGCACGGCGCCGGCATTCAAGCCCGAGGCCGTGCAGTCGGTCAAGTTCACGGCGCCGCTGGTAGACACGCCGCAAACCATCAATATCGTTCCCTCCGAGGTCCTTCGGCAGCAGAACGCGCAGTCCCTGCAAGAGGTGCTGAGCAATGTGCCGGGCGTTACGTTTTCTTCCGGCGAAGGCGGCGCCGGATGGGGCGACATGATGACGATACGCGGTTTCTCGGCCGAGCAAAGCATCACGGTCGACGGCGTACGCGAAAGCGCCCTCAGCACCCGCACCGACACATTCAACCTCGAGCAGGCCGAAGTCTTCAAGGGCACCGGTTCGATCGAGTCAGGGGTGGCCGCCGTGGGCGGTTCGGTGAACCTGGTTACCAAGACCCCCCGGCTGGACAGCTTCTACAACTTCCATGCCGGCGTGGGCACCGACCATTACCGGCGCACCACGGCCGACCTGAACCACCAGGTGGGCGATACCAGCGCATTCCGCCTGAACGCCATGTGGCACGAGAACGACGTGGCCAAGCGCGGTGGCTCCGACTACGAACGCTGGGGCATTGCGCCATCTTTCAGTTGGGGCCTTGGCACCGATACCCGCATCACCGCCATGTATATGTACCAGAAGGACGACAACACCCCCGACTGGGGCGTGCCGGTCAATCGCAGCGGCCATCGCATGAACGGCATCTCGCGCGAGTACTGGGGCCAGTTCGACAATGTCGATACCGAACAGACCGAGCACAGCAGCGCCACTTTGCGCGTCGAGCACGATTTCAATGCCAAGACCTCTATCCGCAACCAGACGCGCTGGTCCGAAACCAAGCGGTTCACTTTGCTGAACACGGGTGGCCGGATGCTGAACGCGGTCGGCGCGACCGAAGCCGGACAGCTCATTCCCGCACCCGGCAGCAGCAATTATTGGGGCTACGACAGTGCCGGCAACGAGGTCTATCCCACCGGCTACCTGGCCGTGAACCGCCTGCGGGGCAACGTCAATTCCTACAAGGGCAGGATCTTCGCCAACCAGACGGACCTGAACCTGGATTTCCACACCGGCAGCGTGCGCCATCAGATGGTGACCGGGGTGGAGTTCTACGAAGAAAGCTACCGCAAGGATCCTCGCAGCTACAGCGTTCCCAGCTTCATCCCCGACCGACAGGCCCTGGTCATCGACGTCAGGAACCCGATCACCCATTACGACGGGCCGTGGACGACCCTGGATTACACCGACGAAAGCGGCGCCAAGGTCACCAATTGGGGCTTGTACGTCTATGACCAGATTTCGCTGAACGAAAACTGGGAAATCGCAGCCGGCGTGCGCTACGATAAATTCAAGGTCAAATGGTACGACAGCGACGGCAGCCGCCTTGCCGATGAGCAAAGCGACGGTGTATGGAGCGGTCGCCTGGGTGTGGTCTACAAGCCGGTGCGCAACGGCAGCATCTATCTTTCATACAGCCAGGCATCCCAGCCTTCCGCCGCCGCAGCGGCTTCGCGTAGCGGCGGCGGCAGTGCCGACGCCAATTACTCACCTGGCAAGGCGAAGACCTGGGAACTGGGCACCAAATGGGACGTGCTAGAGAACAAGCTGGCGCTTACCGCGGCTGTGTTCCAGGTCGAGCGCAGCAACCCCTCCGATACCGACGAACTGGGCCAACCCACCCAGCGCAGCGGCAAAGAGCGTGTGCGCGGAATCGAACTCGGCGTTGCAGGAAACCTGACGCCCAAGTGGTCGGTATACGGGGGATGGGCCTTGTTGCGCAGCAAGATCCTCGAGGACGAAGCAGACCCCATGCAAGAGGGCGGCAAGATGAAGAACGTGCCCGACATGACTTTCAATCTCTGGAGCAACTACTCGTTCGATCATCAATGGGATGCCGGCGTGGGTGCCCAGTACATTGGCAAGCGCCGCTTCACGGCGGGCAACTACACCTCGGCAAGGGCGCCCGGAGGGCAGCAGCCCAACGACGTCTACATGCCCAGCTACTGGGTGTTCAACGCCGCCGTGGGATACAAGGTGAATAAGAACTTTGCCCTGCGCCTGAACGTCAACAATATTTTCGACAAGTTCTACTTGCAGCGCACTACAAGCAGCTCCGACGGCTTCCAGTTGTATGGCGTGCCCGGTGCGGGCCGCACCGTCATGCTCAGCGCCGACGCAACGTTCTAGTTTTTCGGAACCGAAGTTGTCGATGAAATCGGCCGCGCAACAGCGGCCGGCCCTGAAAAACCGCTATATTTATAGCGGTTTTTCTTTATCTTCTACAAAGGTGGCCTCCATGATGCTTAAGATTCCCGACGTGCTGACGCCCGAGCAGTTGGGCCAGTGCCGTCAGGCGCTCGAGCAGGCCGAGTGGGCCGATGGCCGCGAGACGGCCGGCTATGTGGCGGCCGAAGCCAAAAGCAACAGGCAGTTGCCGCTCGACCATCCGGTTGGGCGGCAGATTGGCGAGCTCATCCTCAATCGCCTCAGCAATAATCCCGCCTTCATCGCGGGGGCCCTTCCGCAGCGTGTGCTGCCGCCGCGCTTCAATCGCTACGAGGGCGGCGGCCAATACGGCGATCACATCGACAATGCCATCTTCGGCGTGCCCGGCTCGCCGCAGCGCGTGCGCAGCGACATTTCGGCGACCCTGTTCTTCAGCGAACCTGGCGAATACGAGGGTGGCGAGCTCATCGTGCAAGACAGCTATGGCGCTCACACTGTCAAGCTGCCGGCCGGGCACATGGTGGTCTACCCCGGTTCCAGCCTGCATCGGGTTGCGCCGGTTACGCGGGGCGTGCGCCTTGCCGCCTTCTTCTGGATACAAAGCCTGGTGCGTGAAGACCACCGCCGCGCCATGTTGCTCGAGCTCGACAATGCGATACAGAGCGTGGCCAGGTCGCAGCCGGGACACGAATCCCTGCCTCGCCTCACGGGGGTGTACCACAACCTCATCCGCGAGTGGTCGGATACATGAACAAACCTTTGCCGCCCCTGGCACAGATTCCGCCGCAGATCGCCGCGGTGGCCGATTACGAGCCCTATGCCCGGCAACGCATGACAGAGGCCGCCTGGGCCTACCTGGATGGCGCGTCGGGCGACGAGCTGACATGCGCCGAGAACCGCGCCGCGTTCGGCCGCATTCGCCTGCGGCAGCGTGTGCTGGCCGACATGCGCCAGGCCCACACCCGGGTCGAGCTGCTGGGTCATGTCTGGCAGCATCCCATCATGCTGGCCCCGGTGGCCTTTCAGAAACTGGCTCATCCCCAGGGCGAGCAGGCCTCTTGCCTGGCCGCCTGCGCAATGGGCGCGGGCATGGTGGTGGGCACGCAGGCCAGTGTATCGCTGGAAGCGCTGGCGGGCGTGGCTGCAAGCGCCAATGCGCCGCTGTGGTTCCAGCTATATATACAGCCCGACCGCGATTTCACCCTGGCGCTTGTCCGGCGCGCCGAACAGGCGGGGTACAAGGCCCTGGTGCTGACGGTCGACGCACCGGTCAACGGCGTGCGCAACCGCGAACAGAGGACGGGTTTTGCCTTGCCCGCCGGCATACAGGCGGTAAACCTGCAGGGCATGAAGCCTGTTGCGGCACATACGGCCCAGGCGGGTGCCAGTCCCTTGTTCGGCGATGGCCTGTTGAACGAGGCGCCTCGCTGGACCGACCTGCGCTGGCTGGTCGACTCCACGAGCCTGCCGGTCGTGGTCAAGGGCATCATGGACCCGGACGACGCCAGGCTTGCCCTGGAACATGGCGCGGCAGGCATCATTGTCTCCAACCATGGCGGCCGTACGCTCGACGGCCTGCCCGCCACCATAGAGGTCTTGCCCGAGGTGGCCAATGCCGTGGGTGATCGGGTCCCCGTGTTGCTCGACGGCGGCATACGTCGGGGCACCGACGTGTTCAAGGCGCTGGCGCTGGGCGCGCGTGCCGTGCTCGTCGGACGCCCCTATGTTCACGGCCTGGCGGCGGCAGGGGCGGCGGGCGTGGTGCATGTGCTGCACATGCTGCGCACCGAACTCGAGATCGCCATGGCGCTGGCGGGCACCCCCACGCTGGCCGACATCGATCGCTCGGCGCTGTGGCAGTCATGAACTTCGCGGCGCAGGCCATGCCCTCGGGGCCGCGAACCCGATCTTCTCGTAGCGGCAGGCCGTCCACGGGCGGGCCTCTGAAGCCATGACCGACGCGGTCGAGCTGGACATCCAGTCCCTGGACGGGCGGGCGCGCGGAGTCGCCCTGCGCGAGGGCAAGCGATTCTTCATCGAAGGCGCGTTGCCGGGCGAGCGGGTACGGGCGGCCATAGAGCGCGACGAGCCTAATTACGCGGTGGGCGGTGTCCGGACCGTGCTGCGGGCGTCTTCCCAGCGGGTCGCGCCGCGCTGTCCGCATTTCGGCGTTTGCGGCGGATGCGTGCTGCAGCACGCCGATGCGGCGGCCCAGATTGCGTTCAAGCAGCGTGAACTGGAAGAGGCGTTGCGGCGCGGCGGCTTGACGCCGGCGTGCATGCTGCCGCCGTTGCATGGGCCCGATTGGGCCTATCGGCACAGGGCGCGCCTGGCCCTGCGCTTCATCCCCGCGCGGGGCGGGGTGCTGTTGGGTTTTCATGAGCGCAAGAGCAGTTTCGTGGCCGACATTCGCGTGTGCCATGTCTTGCCCGCGGCCGTCTCCGATCTGCTCGAGCCCTTGCATGGACTGGTGGCGGGTTTGTCCATTCCGCATAGAATCCCGCAGATCGAGGTCGCGGCGGGGGACGACGGGGCCGTCGTACTGGTGCTGCGCCATCTGCTTCCGCTTGGCGATGACGATCTCGACCAGCTGCGTCTGTTCGCCGCCCGGCACGGCGTAGCGTGGTGGCTGCAACCCGGCGGGCCGGAGACGGCCGCTCCGCTCGATGCGGCGATGGGGGGTGGCGACGGCGCGATGCGGGACGAACTGGTTTACGGCCTGCCGCGCTTCGGCCTGGCCATGCGGTTTCGGCCCACCGATTTCATACAGTCGAATCTTGCCGCCAACCGCGCGCTGGTGTCGCGGGCGCTCGACCTGCTCGAGGCGGGGCCGGACGACCGGGTGCTGGACCTGTTCTGCGGCCTGGGCAATTTCACCTTGCCGCTCGCCACCGAGGCAAAAGAGGTGCTTGGCGTCGAAGGCAGCGCCGGGCTGCTCGAGCGGGCTCGGCGGGCCGCCGCCGACAACGGCCTTCTGGCGCGGACCCGCTTTGCCTGCGTCGATCTGTTCAAGGTCGATGCCGGCTGGCTGCGAGCACAGGGCCGCTTCGACCTGATGCTGCTGGATCCGCCGCGCGAGGGCGCCCGCGCCGTGGCCGAGGCGCTGGCCGCACTTGCCCCGGCAGAAAGGCCCCGCCGTATCGTGTATGTCTCGTGCAACCCCTCTACGCTGGCGCGCGACGCGGCCATCATGGCGCACCGGGGCGGCTACCGCCTGAAGGCCTGTGGCGTGGTCAATATGTTTCCCCATACGGCCCATGTCGAATCGGTCAGCGTGCTGGAGTAGCCGCTTCAGTCTCACCGACTACGGGTTTCAAGGATATAGCCCCGCATTGCATGCAATGAAGGCGCTTCGTTGCAAGCCGGAAACGGGCTTCGCCAAATCGACAACGGTCGATACAGCTTATAAACCTCCATATTTTTCTTATAAGGCCCTTTTTTCATGCGGCTTTTGAAACCTTTTGTCTTGTCTTGAGCGTGATGCTGGAATAAATTTTCCATAGCTAGGGAGAAACGCTTATTGTGGGTCGCATTTCTCGTTGCATACAATTGCCGGACCTCAACACAGGAAGTACATTCATGTCATTGCTCAAACATTGCAAGTTGGCCCTTATTGCCGGCGCCCTGGCGGCAGCCTCGGGCGTTCACGCCGAAGAAGTCGTCAAGGTAGGCTTGATCACCGCGCTTACGGGCCCCTTCGCAGAATTTGGCCAGCAGATGCAGGCGGGCGTCAAAGCCTACCAGGCCATGCACGGCGACACGGTCGCCGGAAAGCGGGTCGAGGTCATCTTCAAGGACACGGGCGGCGCCAACCCCGAGGTGGCCAAGCGCCATGCCCAGGAACTGGTGGTGCGTGAAAAGGCCGACTTCCTGGCGGGATTCGTGTTTACCCCCAGCGCATTGGCCGCGGCGCCCGTCGCCACCCAGGCCAAGGTGCCCATGGTGGTCATGAACGCGGCCGGCGAGAACCTGCCTTCGCGCTCGCCCTATATGGTGCGCACTTCGTTTGAGGTCACCACCACCGTGCCGCCCATCGCCAAGTGGGCCTATCGCGAAGGGGCGCGCACCGCCTATGTCATCGCGGCCGACTACGCGCCGGGCCTGGACGCCGAAAAAGCCTTCATCAAGGCGTTCGAAGCCGAGGGCGGCAAGATCGTGGGCACGGTCCGCACCCCCATCGTCACGGTCGATTTCTCGCCCTACATCATGCGCGTCAAAGACGCCAAGCCCGACGTGGTGTTCGCCTTCGTCAACGGCGGCGACGTGGCGCCCGCCCTTCTCAAAGAGTTCCGCGCCCGCAAGCTCGAGGCCGACGGCATCAAGCTGATCGGCACCGGCGACATCGTCGACGAGCCCATTGTCGACGTCATCGGCGAAAATGGCGTGGGCGTGGTCACCGTCTATCCTTATTCCATGCATCACGATTCCGATCTCAACCGCCAGTTCGTCGAGCAGTTCCAAAAGCTGCGCGGCAAGAACGCGCGTCCGGCCATCATGGCCACGGCCGCCTACGACGGCATGGCCGCCATCTACGAGGCACTCAAGAAAACCCAGGGCGATACCGACGGCGCCAAGCTCATCGAGGCCTTCAAGGGGCTCGAGCTTGAAAGCCCGCGCGGCCACATGCGCATCGATCCCGAAACGCGCGACGTGGTGCAGAACCAGTACATCCGCCGTTTCGAAAAAGTCGACGGCGCATACGCCAACGTAGAGTTCGAGACCTTCGAGGCCGGCAAGTAATGGGCGGGGTCGATCCCGTGGCGGCTCGCAGCGAATTGCTCGGCCTGGGCTGCGCCCAGCTGGCGCGGGCATTTCGCGACGAGGTCTGCACGCCCGTAGACGTGCTTCAGGCCCTCAGGTCGGCCATCGAAGAGGGCGATTCAACCATTAACGCATTCTGCCATCTCGATTGGGAACATGCGTTCGAGGCCGCGCGCGAGTCCGCCCTGCGCTATCAGGCGGGCACGCCGCTGGGTCCGCTCGATGGCGTGCCGGTGTCGGTCAAAGACCTTTCCGATGTACGCGGCTGGCCCACGCGCCGGGGCTCCCTCGTGTTGGCCGATGCCGGGCCCGCTGCCGACGATGCGCCGGGCGTGGCGCCCCTGCGGCGGGGCGGGGCCGTGCTGTTCGGCAAAACCACCACCACCGAGTTCGGCTGGACCATACGTTCCGATAACCCCCTGCACGGCCTTACGCGCAACCCGCTTGATCCGGCGCGCTCGGCGGGCGGCTCCAGCAGCGGCGCCGCCGCGCACGTGGCGGCGGGCTGGGGCCCGCTGGCTCTGGGCAGCGACGCGGGCGGTTCAGTGCGCCTTCCCGCCTCTTACTGCGGGCTGGTGGGCTTCAAGCCTACGTTCGGTGCCATACCCATGGTGCCGTCCAGCGCTTTCGCCGATTTTGCCCATCTGGGGCCGCTGGCCCGTTCGGTCGAAGACTGCCGCATTGCCATGGAAGTACTGGCGCATGCCGATCCGGTCGACCTGGCGTCCACCTTTCCGCGCAGGCAGGGTGAATCGAATCGCCCCTTGCGGTTCGGATGGTCGTTGCTGCTGGGTTCCAGTATTGAACCCAGCAAAGAAGTCGCCGCCGCCTTCCATTCCAGCCTCGATCTGCTGCGCGCCGCCGGCCACGAAGTCCATGAAGTCGATGCGCGTTCGCAAGATTGCGCCGACGCCATGTGGCAGATATGGCGCTCGCGCATGGTCGAGTCTTTTATGGACTGGCCGGAATCACAGCGGCTCAAGCTGGGCCTGGGCCTGCAGCAGCTGTATGGCGAGGGCAAGGCCATGAGCATCGCCGACCTGTCCGCGGCGCGCAACCGCCTGCGCACGATGCAGGTCGACCTGGGCCGCGTGTTCAACGACGTCGACATCCTGCTTACGCCCATGGCTCCGGGCCCCGCGCCCATCGCGCTCGAGCCCGGGCAGGCCAACCAGGCCCCGGCCCAGAACTGGTTCCAGCAAAGCGGTGGTTATACCTACCCCTTCAACATCACGGGCCAGCCGGCGCTTAGCCTGCCGATGGGCCGCTGTTCGCAGGGCCTGCCTCTGGGGTTGCAGATTGTCGGGCACAAGTTTCACGATGCCCGGGTTCTTGAAACAGGGGCCAGGCTCGAGGCCTTGCTGCGGTCGGCGTAGCGCTTTACAGCGTTATGCCGGGGCCACGGCGGCCCGGTCGAACCACGAGTCGTCGACCTCGGGCAGGGGAATGGCGTCGATAAGCTGCCGGGTTACCGCGCTTTGCGGCGAGTCGAACACCTGATCGCATGGCCCGGCTTCGACAATGGAGCCGCGGTCGAGCACGATGACCGCATCGCACAGGCTGCGTATCACAGACAAGTCGTGGCTGATGAAGGCGATGGTCAGGTTCATGTCGGCGGCCAGCTCTTTCAGCAGGGCCAGCACCCGGGCCTGCGACGACACGTCCAGCCCCGAGACGACCTCGTCGGCCAGGATGAAGGCGGGCTCCAGCGCGACGGCCCGGGCAATGCCAACGCGCTGGCGCTGGCCGCCAGACAGCTCGTGCGGATAGCGCCTGGCGAAATCGCCCGGCAGCCCGACACGTTCAAGCGCTTCGTGGGCGCGGCGCCGGGCATTGCCGACGCCATAGCGCTCCAGCGGCGTAGCCACGATATGGCCGACGGTATGGCGCAGGTTCAGCGACGACAGAGGGTCCTGGAAGATCATCTGCAGGTCGCGGCGCAGCGGTTTGAGCGCCGGTTCGTCCAGCCTGCCGATGTCCTGTCCCTTGAACACCACGCGCCCCGACGTGGGGGTCAGCAGCCGAACCAGCACGCGCCCCAGCGTGGTCTTGCCCGAACCGCTTTCACCCACGATGCCCGTGATGGCGCCTTGGGCAAGATCGAAGGAGACGTGCTTGAGGATCTCGATGCGGCGCGCGCGCCCCAGCAGGGGCTTGCGCGACATGTCGGGCAGGGTCAGGCCCAGGTCGGAAATCTGGAAAAGCGGCGCGCTCATGCGGCTGTCCTTGTGGCGCCGGCGGTATTGGCATCGCCCCGAGCCACTTCTTGCCGGAGCCGGGCCACGAGCTCGTCGGGAACCGGACGCAGGGGCTCGTGCGGATGTGTGTAGCGCGGTGTGGCGGCGATGAGCGCGCGCGTGTAGGGATGGCCGGGCTGGGCCAGCAACTGCGCCGTGGGGGCGTCTTCCATCACCTTGCCGTCGAACAGTACCGTGACGGTCTGGCTGACCTTGGCCACTACGCCCATGTCGTGGGTAACGAACAGCACCGCCGTGCCGGTCTCGGCCTGCAGTTCACGTATGAGCTGCAGGATCTGCTTCTGCACCGTGACGTCGAGGGCGGTGGTGGGTTCGTCGGCGACGATCAGGCTGGGGCGCGGCGCGAACGCGGCGGCGATCAGCACGCGCTGGCGCATGCCGCCCGACAGTTCGTGGGGATAGGCGGCCATTACCCGGGCGGGGTCGCGTATGTACACCCGATCAAGCAGTTCCAGCGCCCGGGCGTGCGCATCGCGAGAACTCCATCCCAGGCGGCGTACCAGGCGGTCGGTGATCTGCCCGCCGATGCGCCGCGAAGGGTTCAGGGCGGTAAGAGGGTCTTGGGGAATGAGCGAGGCCACGCTCGCCACGGTCTGGCGGCGGGCAGCAGGGCTGAGTGCTTCCAGCGATGCGCCCTGTAGCCTGATGCTGCCCGAGGCCTGCTCTATGCCGCGCGGCAGCACGCCCAGCACCGCCTTGCCTATCATGCTTTTTCCGGCGCCGCTTTCACCGACCAGTGCGCGCACTTCGCCGGGCTGCACCGTAAGCGAGACGGCCCGCAGCAGGGCGGGGCCGCCGCGCACCGCGACGTTCAGTCCTTCCACCTGCAGGGTGGGGGCGGAAGCGTCGACAGGGGGATTGTGGTGTCGGCTCATGGCTGCCTCATCGCATAAGCGGGTCGAACCGCGCCTTCAGGCCCTCGCCCAGCTGGCTGAATGCGAGGACCGTAAGAAACAGCACCACCAGCGGAGCGGCCAGGACCCACCAGCTGAAGTGGATGGAAGCGCGGCCCTCGGCGATCATGCCGCCCCAGGTGGGCATGTCGGAAGAAATCGACAGGTTCACGAAGCTGAGTATGGCTTCGACGATGACGGCCACGCCCATTTCAAGAGCCAGCAGGGCCACGATGGTGGGCAGCACGTTGGGCAGCACTTCGCCCGCCAGGATGGCCAGGCGCGAAGCGCCGCCGATGCGGGCCGAATGCACGTAGTCCATGCGCGACTGCACCAGGGTTTCGGCGCGCACCACGCGCGCGAAGCGCGTCCAGTCGATGATGGCGATGGCAAGAATGACGGAAGTAAGGCCTGTACCCAGCACGGCCACCAGCAGTATGGAAAACAGCACCGGCGGAAAAGCCATCCAGACGTCGACCAGGCGCGAGACGATGCGGTCGACCCAGCCTCCGAAGTAGCCGGCCAGCAGGCCCAGCACCGAGCCGGCCAGGCAGGCGGCGCTGGCCGCGATCAGCGCGACGGTGAGGGCGATGCGCGCGCCGAAGATCAGGCGCGAGAGCACATCGCGGCCCAGGCTGTCGGTGCCCAGCAGAAAGCCCGGCTCGGCGCCGCTCAGGCCCATGGGCGGCAGGCGCTCGAGCATGAGGTCTTGCGCCAGCGGGTCGTGCGGTGCGATAAGAGGGGCGAACACGGCCGCCACGACCAACAGCAGCAGCCATGCGGCGGACAGCCACAGGCGCAGGTTGCGCCGCCGGGCGCGGGCGCGCGGTTGGGTGTGCGAGCCGGAGACGGTGGCTTCAGCCATGGCGCAGCCTCGGATTCAGGAAGGTGTAGGCCAGGTCGACCGCCAGGTTGATCAATATGAACAGGCCCGCGAAGGTGAGCACGATGCCCTGGATGAGGGGCAGGTCGCGGTTGATGACGGCGTCGATGGCCATGTTGCCCAGGCCTTCGTAGGCGAAAAGCCGTTCGACGATGACGGTGCCGCCGATGAGGAAGGTGAACTGCACCCCGATGAGGGTGAGCGTGGGCAGGGCGGCGTTGCGCAGGGCCTCGCGCAGGATGACCTGGGTTTCGGTAAAGCCGCGCACCCGGGCCAGCACCGCATAGTCGAGCTCGAGCACCTCTTTGAGCCCTTGCTTGAGCAACTGCGAGATGATGGCCGCCAGCGGAAGCGCCAGCGCCAGGGCCGGCATGATCATGTGGGCCAGCAGGTCGGCCACCAGGTCCCAGCGCAGGCGCAGCAGGCCCTCGATCAGGTAGAACTGGGTGACGAAGGGCAGGTCGAGGTGCGGCGAGACGCGTCCTGAAATATGCAGCACCGGCCACATTACGCCGAACACCAGAATAAGCAGCAGGCCCCACAGGAAGTCGGGTATTGAAAGCGTGATGCCATTGAAAAGGTCGACGCCGGCCTCCTGGCCGCGGCCGCGTTCGCGCGCACCCAGGACGGCGGTGGCGCCACCCAGCGCGACAGCGATAAGCAGCGCCAGCAGCGAGAGCTCGAGGGTGGCGGGCAGGCGGTCAAGCACCAGTTCGGAAACGGGCTGGCGCAGCGTGATGGAGGTACCGAAGTCGCCCTGCAGCGCATTGCCGGCCCAGATGACGAACTGCTGGAACAGGGATTTGTCCAGCCCGTACATGGCCGTAAGCTGCGCGATGTCGTCTTGGGTGGCGCCCGGCGGCAGCATCATGGCGATGGGATTGCCCGGCGCCACGCGTATCAGCACGAACACGACGATGGCCACGCCGATCAGCGTCAGCACCATCGAGGCAAGCCTGGCAAGAATGGGTTTCAGCATTGATGCTACGTTGTGTTGCGGCGGGGCGGCCCTGTGCCGGCCGCCCCGGAAGTGGGCGAAGGGAAGGAGGCGCTGGGTAGCTTAGGCCGGTTTCATCATGGCGGGAGTGACGTCGCCCGTGGCCGCCGGGGGTACGATGACCTTGTCGGAATGGATGACGGGCATGACATATTGCAGCAGCGGAATGACGTAGCCCTGCTCCATAATGTAGGCGTCGACATCGCGCCAGCCCTTGATGCGCTTGGCCTCGTCGGTTTCGCCCCACAGGGGCATGATTTTCTCGTCGAGGTCGTCGGTGTCCCAGACCGAGTGCGGCGAGGGGCCGAACATGGCATGGCCGGTAGAGGTGGTGGGATCGCCGATGGCATTGCCCCAGTTGTAGAAGGCGGCGGGCGCAAGCTGGTCGGCCGCGCGCAGTTCGAAGTGCTTGGCGATTTCGTAGATTTCGATGTCGGCCTGGATGCCCACCTTGCGCCACATGCCCACGATGGCCTGGATCATTTCGTAGTCTTTGGGCTTGTAGCCGCGCGTGGTCTGGATCTTGAAGCGCACCGGCTTGTCGGTGGAATAGCCCGAGGCGGCAAGCAGCTGCTTGGCTTTTTCAGGGTCGTACTCGAACTTGAGGCTGGGGTCGAAGGCGTCGTATTCGGGCGCTTCGAGCGTGGACAGCGCCACGCCGTAGCCGCGCAGCAGGCGGTCGATGATAAGTTGCTTGTCGATGGCGTGATGGGCCGCCAGGCGCACGTTCTTGTCTTCCATCGGGCCGATGTCGTTCAGGAAGATCATGCCGACGTCGGCCACGGGGAAGGCCTCGCCCTTGAGGCCCGGCTTGGCCTTCAGGCGGTCGTATTCTTCGTAGGGAATTTCAAGCGTAACGTGCGAGTTGCCCGATTCGACCTCGGCCACGCGGCTGGCGGCGTCGGGCACGAACTTGATGGTGACCACGTCGTAGGCGGGCTTGCCGCGCCAGTAGTCTTTGTTGGCCACCAGGCGCACGTAGGCGCCGCGTTCATAGTGGTCGATTTTATAGGGGCCGGTGCCGATGGGCGCTTTTTCGAAGCCCTCGGGGCCCACTTTTTCGAAATAGGCCTTGGGAAGCACGTAGCCGGTAAGAAAGGCCATCCATTTGAAGACGGTGGGCTCGTATTCGAGCACGTCGCCGGTAATGGTATTGCCGTCGATCTTGTAGTTGCCGAACTTGCCCCACACGAACTGGCCCGGGTTGCCCGATTTGGGATCGGCCGCGCGCTCGAGCGAAAAGACCACGTCTTCGGGGCCGAAGCTGGAGCCGTCATGCCACTTGACGCCTTCGCGCACTGTCATGTGGATGTGCTTTTTGTCGTCGCTGAAGCCCCATTTGGTAAGCAGGCCGGGCGTGAAGCTGAGGTCGGGCTCTTGCTGGATGTAGCGGTCGAACACCGTAAGGTAGATGGGCTGGAGCTTGGGATTGACCCCCGAGGCACCGGTGGTGGGATCCCAGTTGGGCACACCGGTGTTGTACGCGATGATGAGGTTGTCGATGGATTGCGCAAAGGCCGGCGCGCCAAGCATGGAGAGCGCTGCCAGGCTGATGCCGGTTTGAATGAACTCGCGTCGGGTCTGGGCCATGATTCTTGTCTCTTTGATGTTGTAAGGTTTTTTGCGGGTGCGCTTACGCCATGCACCGAACCCCATCTTAAGAATAAAAGCTTGAAGCTTAAAGTGGTGTTAACCCGGTAAGCAAAAGCCCGGCTGCGGGCTAGCGCCGCGACAGCGTGCCCAGGCCGGTTTCTTCGTACAGCTCTATCGCCAGGCTGTCCGCCACGCCGCCCGGGCCGATGGCAAAGTCGACGGCAGAGCGCGAGCCGGCGGGCGCGATTTCACCGTCGGGCTCGAACACGAACACATTGCCGTCCCAATGTTGCAGAGAGAGCACTTTGGGAACCGGGCCCAGCAACAGGACGAGCTCGTCGCCGCGCTGCTCGACCCTGGCATCGCCGTAATAGTCGTTGCCATAGGCACCGGCATAGGCATGGGCGGGCAGGGCCGGCGCCGGGCTGTCGGGAAATGCCTGGCCGGCCAGCCGTCCGAAGGGCTTGGTCATGTCGGTAAATGAGGGTTCCACCAAGGCATACCAGTCGCGGCTTACATGGCCCAGTTGAACCAGATCGAGATATGAAAGGCAAAGCGCCTCGGCCGCGCCCACGGGGAGGGCGTTGGTCAGGACCACGATGCCGGTGTCGGCGGCGGGCAGCAGATAGAAGCTGGTGCCCGCGCCCATCAGGAAGGCGCCTGAATGGCTTTGCTGGACATGGCCGGCCTGCGAGGTGGAGACATTGAAGCCGTATCCATAGTAGCCGGCCGCCCGGCCTTCGGAAGCCGGCGAGGTCATGACCTGCGGACTGATGGCGGGCAACAGGGCGTCGGCCGGAATCAGCTGCCGGCCTTCGTACTTGCCTTCGTGCAGGACCAGGTTCATCCAGCGGGCCAGGTCGAGCACGTTCGAGCTGACGCCCCCCGCCGGCGTCTGCGCGTCGGGCTGGCGTATCGGCCCGGGCTCGAAACCGCCGTCGCTGGCACGGATGTGCGGATAGGCGCGATTGCCGCGGGCGATGAAGTCGGCATAGCGCGAACTGGTCGCGGCCATGCCCAAGGGAGCATAGATGGTTTCCCGGGACAGGTCTTCCCAATCGACGCCCGCGGCCGTGGCCACGGCCTGGGCCGCGGTGGTAATGCCGAAGTTGGTGTAGGCATAGCGGCTGCGCAAGGGTGCCGACGGCAGGAAGCGCAGGCGCTCCATGACTTCTTGGCGTGTATAGCCCAGCTCTTCGAGGTCGTCGCCCGCATGTTCGGGCAGGCCCGACTGATGAGAATAGAAGTCGCCCACGGTAAGTTGGGCGATGGTCTTGGGGTCGTTCAGCGAAAACCAGGGCAGGTCGCGCACGATGGGGGTGTCCCACGAGACCCGTTCCTTGCCCACCTGGGTGGCGACCACGGTGGCGCCGATCGACTTGGACACCGAGGCGAGTTGGAACACGGTCTCGGGGTCGATGGGCGTGGACTCGCCTACCTTGCGTACGCCAAAGCCCTTGGCGTACACGGTTTTGCCTTGGTGCACGACAGCGACCGCCAAGCCGGGAATGCCCGAGCGCTCCATGATCTGGGCGGCCAGGTCGTCGAGTTGCGCCACGGCAGCCGGGACACGCTCGGGCGGAATTTCGGCGTGCGACGAAGAGCCGCCGCCGCAAGATGCCAATGCCGCCAAAGTTGCGGCGCAAAGCAGGGCTCGACAAAACCTGGGCGTGTGCATGGTGTCTCCATTGTTGTTGCGGCATTTTACCGTTTGTTGGAGACTATTTTTTTGGTTTTTTTAGACTGTCGGCTTCTTTCGCAGGCGCCGGCCCATATCGTGCGTCAGCCCCACAAAGGCCACCAGCCAGGCGGCCATGGCCGCATACAGAAAGCAGATGGGCAGCAGGGCAAGAAAATCGAGCTCCAGCACCCGGATCAGGCTGTGCGTGCTGGCGGCATACATGCCGAAAGGAAACACTACCCCCCAATAGAGCGGGTCGTAGCGAATGGGAAAGCGCATGATTACGTGGCGCCAGAAACCCAGCACCAGCAGCAATGGAATCCACCACGTGCCGGCGGCCCAGAAGAACAGGGTCAGTCCCTTGATGAAGGGCAGAATGGGCGCCAGAAGCGGAGACGTCGGCGCGATGGCGATCAACTGGGTGCCGGCCAGGGTGGAAATGGCCATGGCCCCCATGTTGATCCAGTATGACGGAGACAGGTCGGCGGGTGAAAAGCGCAGGAACAGGTAGCGGAAAAAAATCAGCGCCATGATCAATACATAAAGCATGCCGCCGCACAGCCACATCGACAGGGCGATGAAATCCAGGGGCGCAGCGTCGATGGGCCCGCCATGGCCGGCCAGCGCGCCGCCCAGCACGG
This sequence comes from Pusillimonas noertemannii, assembly GCF_003096595.1. Classification (GTDB taxonomy): domain Bacteria; phylum Pseudomonadota; class Gammaproteobacteria; order Burkholderiales; family Burkholderiaceae_B; genus Pusillimonas; species Pusillimonas noertemannii. The sequence continues at coordinate 168,032 of NZ_QEKO01000005.1, forward strand.
CGATCGATTGCGTGGCCACCACCGCCAGCAGCCAGCTTCCGCTCAGGCCGCTGTCCAGCCCGGGCTTGTCGGCACGTATGGTCAGGGCGGCGAAAATTGCATAAATAAGCACAGCCCACAGGGTGGCGGCCAGGCCCCATAGAATCCAGCCCGCCTGGTAGTTTCCGTACAGCATCACGAATTGTTCGCCCACGATGCCGCTGCCGGCCACCATGGTGAAATAGCCCGGCGCGCGCATGTGGTCGGCCATGTCGCGCAGGAAGTGCCCGGAATGCTTCGCCAGGCGCAGCAGGGTCAGCGCCCACAGCACGGCAAAAAAAAGAATGTTCAGCTTGAACAGGAAGTGCGCCACCCGGGGCAGGGAGAGCATGGCGGCGGCAAGGGATACGATGCCTGTCGCCATGACCAGGCCGAAAGAGGCCGGTGACATGGAAGCAAGGCCCCGGTCGGGGGCCTGTTGCGGTGTATTCATTGTGCTCGGCTGCCAGGCCGCCGGGCGAGCGGGCCGTTGGGCGGCGATCGGACCGGCAGCCTGGCAGTTTGAAGTTTCTACATCGTCATTTTGCCTTGATAATCGACGATGCCAAAACTGAAGCCGCAATCGCTGCCGCACAGTTCGTGCGAAGTCGCGGGCTGCAGCTGCCACCATTGGTCTTGCGGCGTATCGTCGTCGCCGGCGTCGAAGCCGATGATGGTTCGGCTGAGATCGGGCAGCCATTCACCGTCGGTCAGGACGAGGGGATGGAACTTCTGTCCCTGCTTCAGAACGCTGGGGTCGGCCCGGCTGGCAAGGGGGCTGGAGCCGTTGCCAGCCAGGAAGCCCACGACGCGATAGGTCTTGGCGGCGGTGGCGTCGTCTTCGTTGTATTCCACCAGCAGCACGCCCGACTCGCCGTTGATGCGGCCGCCGGGTTCGTTGTCCTCGTCTTCATCGACTGCAAAGACGGGAACGGTGTACATGGCATAGCCGGCGGCCATGCGGGGCGTGTCGTCGGGCAGGACGCTGACCAGGACAGAGTCGCCCACGGCGCTGGGCAGGCGGAACCAGCCGTCGTAGGGACGCGCGGCGAGGTACGCTTTGTCGTCTTGCCCGACGCCGGCGGGCACCGACCCGTCCAGGGGCTTGACGGCAAGGTGCTGGGGAATGTTCGGGTTCTCGTTGTTCCACAGATTGGCGTATTCGAGCGCCGCGAAGCCAGGATTGTTCAGCTGGGCGTAGGCCGTATCGCCCGTTTTTTCAAGCGTACCCAGCGAAGGCTTCGGCAGGTCGGGGCTGGCGGCCAGTTCGATATAGCGCCTGACCAGGTCTTTCAGGCCTTGCGGAATGTCCAGCGCCGAATGAAGCCGGAGATGGGCGGCGCCGTACTCGGGCTGCGCGCTGACCAGCGGCATGTACAGTGTCTGGCCGCTTGCGGCATGGAGTTCCTTGCCATGCCTGTTGTAGACAATGGCTTCGTTCATTGCGTTTTGAACGGCCTCGACCTGTTCCGGCGTATAGTCGAACATGCCCACCGGAGCCTTGGTGACAAAGTCGGTCAGGTCCACCAGGTCGAACATATTGCCAAACATCCACGAGGTCTGGAAGTCGTGCGTGACGCGGCGTACATAAGCCAGGTCGGCCCAGGCGCTGTACTGCTGCGCGGCGGTGCCGGTGTTGAGCTTTTCGACGATGGCGCGCGCGATCACGTCCACGCTTTCAATGAGTGCGGCCGATTTGCTCAGGTCGGTGACGGACAGCGTGGCGAAGTTCGACTGCAAACTGGCGGTCTTGGCCATGTAGGCATCGGCAATGACCTTGCCGGCGCTGACCGCGGTGCTGCCGCTGTCGCCGACCACGTGGTTCAGGTAAGAGGTCCAGTCCCAGCCCGGGCCCGGCTCGATTTCTTGCGAGGCCACCAGATAATGCGCATAGGGGCTAAGCATGTAGGCCACTTCGGCGCTGGCCATCAGGCAGGCGTCGAAGCCGACCAGATCGAATGTGGCGCCGGTGGATTGCTTGGCGCCTTCAAGGGCCTGGACGATCTGGGGCATGGACATGGTGCCCGTGCCGGGAAAGTTTCTATCGCCGCCGAAGCCCCCCAGGGGGCCGCCGCCATGGTTCCAGAATACGAGGTGGTAGGACTTGGCCGGATAGGCTTCGACCCCCCATTCGATGAATTTTTGCAGGTTGTCCGGATCGGTCATGCGCTGCACGCCCTCGTCGGCGATCACCTCCATGCTGCCCTTGAGAACCTTCTGGCGTTTTACCGTGCGCCACCCGTCTTTGTCGGCGCCGCCGGTTTCCACGATGATGTTGACGTCCTGGCTGGACCCGACCTTCATCATTTCCTCGAGGTTGCCCGTGGCCATGTCGGCTTCGTCCTCCAGGTCGGACCCCACCACGTATACCAGCACGGTGGCCCGCGCCTGGTCGTCCGATTTGGACGAGTCGCCGCTGCCGCCACAGGCGGTCAACAGCAGCATCAGGGCCAGCAGGGGCAGCAGCAGCCAGCGAGACCACGGGCTGGGCGGATGGATATGGACGGTTGATTTGTAATGCATGGCTTCTCCTGTGTGTTCAGGCGCGTTGGGCGCGAGGGCGCCTATAGCCTGCCTGCCGGCGTTAAGCGGCAAGTACTTTGTCATATATTGACACGCATTGCAAAATTTACTTTGTAACAAGCCGGCCGGGCTTACCGGCGGAACAAATTGCCCAAGCACGGGCGCGACGCCTGCAGCACAGCCGGGGCCGGTGAATGATCGGACTTATGGAGATTTCAAGGGCGGCCAAGCAGGTCGTTGATTTCCGGCAGCATCGAACGCGCCGCGCGTTCACCTTCCTCGATGGCTTGCGCCGCACGGTGATAGTCCATCAATGCGAACTTGGCCAGGCGCGGCCGTATCAGCACGTCGGCCGGTTCGCCGGCCAGCCGGCTGCGGGTGATGCGCACCTGCATGATGTTCAGGCTGATGCTCAGCACATCGAAAATGGACGGCATTTCCGTCGAGCTGGAAGGCCCGCTTTTCAGCTGGCCCAGGCCCAGCGGCAGCTTTTCCCAGACTGCCGAGAACCGGCTTGGCGGCGGCTCGGCGGGCGCCTCTTCGGCCTCGAAGCGCCTGCCGATCAGGTCGGAGTTCAGGTCGACCGCAATGACGACGTCCGCGCCCATGGCCCGGCACAGCGACACCGGAACGGGATTGACCAGCGCTCCGTCGACCAGCAGGCGCCCGTCGAGCTGGGCGGGGGTGAAAAGCCCGGGCAGGGCGGCGGATGCGCGCACGGCTGCCACCATGGAGCCTTCACGCAGCCATACTTCCCGGCCTGTCACGAGTTCCGTCGCAATGGCGCCGAACGGCTTGGGCAGGGTGGCGATGTCCTGGTCGTTGAAATGCGTGCGGATGAAGGAAAAGAGCTTTTCCCCCGCGATCAGGCCGCCGTTGACGGTGAAGTCGAGCAGGCCGACCACGCTTTGCCATGTCAGGCTTCGAACCCAGGCCTCCATGGGTTCCAGTTGCCCACCCGCATAGGCCGCGCCCACCAGCGATCCGATAGAAGTGCCGCAGACAATGTCTGGGGAGATGCCGGCCTCTTCCAGCACGCGAATGACGCCGATGTGCGACCAGCCGCGCGCTGATCCGCTGCCCAGGGCCAGTCCGATTGTTGGGGGTAGGCGTGGCATGGTCTTCTCCTACAGGAATGTTTCCCTGATGTTCAGGGTGGATTTCTTGCCCAGGTCCTTGAAGTGTTCGGCCAGCCAGCTTTCGGCGCGCTGCCGGCCTATTTCCTTCAGGTGGTCGATGAAATCGCGCTCGGCGTTGAGCTTGCTGGTGGCCCCGAGCACTTTCAGGCTGTCGGGGTCTCCGATCATGTGCATGCGCATGTTCTTATAGCGCGACGCATAGGGTTCCTTCAAGGCGCCTTCGTCGAGCAGGCGCTTGACGAAGGCGATGGCGCGCATCTCGTGCATCAGCGACGAGTTGAAGGCGATCTCGTCCAGGCGGTTGCTGATGTCGGGGACGTTGCGGGGCACTTCGTCACGCTCCAGCGGGGTGATCTGCACCAGCACGACGTCTGCCGCTTCGGCTTTGTAGATAAGCGGCCAGATCGAGGGGTTGCCCATGTAGCCGCCGTCCCAATAGGCGTCCCCGTCGATCTCGATCGCCTGGTACAGGTGTGGAAGGCATGCCGATGCCAGCAGGGCGTCTATGGACAGGTCGCTCTTGTCGAAAATGCGTGCCCGTCCGCTGCGTACGTTGGTTGCGGCGATAAACAACCGCATGTCCTTGCAACTGCGCACCGCGTCGATGTCCAGCTGCTGCTGCAGCACGTCGCGCAGCGGATGGATGTTCAGAGGGTTGCTTTGGTAGGGGGACACGAACTGGCTGAACAGGTTTGCCCATTGATAGCTGGGAGAGCTGTCGAAGTTCCAGTTTCCCATCAGATGGTCGGCCCATGTCCGGCGTATGGGGCTGAAGCCGGCGTATCCGCTGACCGTCAGCCAGAAGTCGTCAAGCGCCGCACGGGCGCCCGCCGCGCCATCACGGACGTAGCCGTTGACGAGCACTGCGGCGTTCAGGGCCCCCGCGCTGGTGCCGCTGATCGCGTCGATGACGATGCGCTCGTCTTCCAGCAATCGGTCGAGCACGCCCCAGGTAAAGGCGCCGTGCGAGCCTCCGCCTTGCAGCGCCAGGCTGATGGATCGGGTGTTTGCCATGAGTCAGTCCTATGTATCCGGCCAACCCGATTTTGACACGAGTTTTCAGCCCGCCGCGGAGCGGGGCGCCATGAAGCGCCTCGATCGCCATATCAAGCCCAAGCCAAGCAGCCAGAGAACCCCCGCCGCGCCTCCTCCGGAGCTCTCCGGTGGGGCGGGCGGCGGTGGCACGAACAATGCGGCGTACCAGGCAATGCCCAGGTTGTCGGCTCCTTGCGATCTCTTGTCGTAATGGCTGTCGGACGTGAATATATGGCGCCCGGTGTTCTTGTCGTAAAAGCGGTACACGGGGTCGAGCCCGGGCCACGCCCTGTCGAAGGCGCCAAACGCGCGGCCTTCCAAGCTCCAGTCGGGATCTTGGTCCAGCACGGCCTGTTCCGCGGGATCAAGCGTGTACAGGCGGTCGCCGCTGGCCGAAGTGTAGGCAAGCACCGGGCTGACGCCGGCCCGGTCGGTTTCATTGGCGAAGGCGACCTGTTCGAGTTCGTGGCTTTGCCCGCCCACCAGTTGATTGGCCCATTGCGAGTCGCTGGTCAGGATGTCGGGTTGGTCCTTCGCACGCAGGCGAAATACCACCGGCAGGTCACTGTCCAGGTCGTAGCCGGCGAGCGACTGGCTGGCGTGGCTGACCGTGCGCGGCTGATCAAGGCTATGGGCGATGGGAAACACCTGGGGCCGGGCGGGCATGGTGTATGTGGTGTCCGGCTGAGGCGTGCGCCCGGGGCCGCCGGGGTTGTAGATGTCGCTGTAGCCGGCCACGCCTGAAGTGGGTATTTCAACCGACTGCAGCAGGCGCACAGCGGCCGCATCGCCCTTGATCACAATGTCGAAATAATTGTCGTGGTCTTCGGAGTAATAGGCTCGGTCGGGCACGCCTTCCGTCGGTGCTCCCACCTCGGCCAGACCGACGATCTCGATTTTCCCGGCGCCCAGATCATAGATTTTGCCCGCCTTGTCCAGGACGATGGGATTTCCGCCGGAATCGAGTGCGTGCAGCCGGAAGAAGGTCTCGAAGTCTGTCGGCAGAAAACCGCTTACGCCGTCGGGCGAGAACCCGCCCGAGGTGAACAGGCGCAGCCGGTACTGGGCGTTGCCGCCGTACAGCGAATAGGCGTCGTTTGGGAACGCATTGCTGAGCGCGGGCGGCGGAAAGTCTCCGGCGGGTGAAAAACGGCTTAGCTTGGCGCCCACCAGAGCCGGTCCTGCCACGTAGGGGTTGCTGCTGGGCGCCGACAGCCCTGTCAAGGACACCGGCCCCTCCGGGCCGACCGCCATCAAGGGCGAGTTTCCTTCGACGAAAGAGACCACCATCGGATAAACCGCGCCCACAGCGTCGGGGGACAGGCGATTGCCGAACTTGCCGAATACCACGATGACGTGGCGCTCATTGTGGTCATAGTTGGGGTTGAGCGCGGCTGCCTGCGGCGTAACGATTTCGCCCGTGTTCAGCGTTATGGCGATGTTGTCGGGAGAGACGGAGCCGGGCAGCAGGGGCCAACTGACTTCGATGGGCATGGCGTCGGCGAACTGCGGAGTGGCGCCAAAGCCCGCCACTGCCGAGCCAAGTACACCGGCGGCGCTGGTCAGATTGCGCAGCGGCGGTATTGGATCCAGCTGCGCCCAATCAAGATTCACCCCGGCTCCGGCTGCAATGGCGCGGGGCAGGTCGTCGGCGCCAAGCAGGTCGGGAACCCCGATAATGTTCTCGAAGCCGTAGTTGGCCGCGAGTATTTCGGGCTTGTCGGTCCAGAGGTCGGCGTTGATCAGCACGGGGCGCTGCAACTGGATGTAGGCGGGCGTTTGTTTTGCCGGATCGGCTATCGCGTGGGCGCTGCACAGCGGCAAAGCCAGCAGGGCGGCGACAAACGTTTTGGATAAGACAGGCTTCATTGGTGTTTTTCCTGTTGGGACAGCGTCGTGACGAGGGCGCCGGCAAAGCCTAGCCCGAACCCGTAGACGTGCGCAATGCTGATAATGCGTCCGCCTATCATGGTTTGTTCCGCCGTCGAGGGGCCGACGCCCCATTGCCAGAGCATCCAGCCGGCAGTGGCCAGCAAGGCCAGGGCCGCCAGCCGGTCGCCGCGCCAGGCCTGGGGCAAGAGCCCCAACACGAACAACCCGTACAGCACGCCGGAAAGGCCCACATAGGCCGATACCTCGGGCGAGCACCACCACAATAGCGCCCCCACACCCAAGGCCAGGCCCGCCGTCTTCAGCCAGACATGGCGATTGAAGAGTTGCGGCGCCAGGGCGCAGCACAGCAGCACGCCCAGCGCGTTGAGTGCGGCATGTGCCCAGCCAAGATGTACGAAGTGCGCGCAGAACAGTCGCCACCACTCGCCGTGCTCTATCGCCTGGCGGCTGAAACGCAAGGCGTCGCGCGCAGCGCCGCCGCCCGCCTGCAGCAGAAGCAGCGCGGCAGCCAGCGTCAGGGCGCGAGTCCAATGGTGGGCAAGTGTATGCATGTAAGGGGGCATATGGATGGATTCGCAAATGTATCTTATGATCGGCGGGCATGTCGACCACGAAAACAACGCGCCGCGCCTAGAGCATCATGTACGAATCAAAGAACCAGCCCTTGCTGCCTCGCATGCGGTTTCTGCGCCGCACCGCCGTGCATGTGCTGTACGCACTGGCGATCATGGCGGCCACCGTCGTGATCGGCGTAGCCGCCCATGTCTCGCTCGAACCCGTGCATTGGCACGAAGCGCTGCTCAACACCGCCCTTATCGTTGGGGGCATAGGCCCATACATCGTGCCTGAAACCGCTGCAGGCAAGTTGTTCTTTGCCCTGTACAGCATGTTCGTAGGCCTGGTGTTCGTGGGAACAATGGGCATCATTCTTGCGCCGCTTGTTCATCGCATCGTGCATCGATTCCATCTGGATGAGGAGGACGGCGATTAAGGCGCAAGGGTTCAACACGCAAAAAGGCCCATCGTTGCCGATGGGCCCTTGCCTTGAATCTGGTGGAGACGAGGAGGATCGAACTCCCGACCTTCGCATTGCGAACGCGACGCTCTCCCAGCTGAGCTACGTCCCCGAAAGCTGGCTATTTTAGCAAAACATCGGCCGCTGTGTGGGCGCCGCGGGCAGAAATATCCGTTGAGGCTTTGCGGGTATGCTTGTCCTATGCCGAACGACTTTGATCCAGAGCCGATGAACCCCAGCGCCGACCCCCCCGCAATGCATTCCGGGCGTGCTTCCAGCCTGCATGACGAGGCGGACGCCTCGGATTCCTCCAGCCTGCGAAACCCGCCTGTTGCCGTGGCCGTCCTCGCGGCGGGCCTCAGCCGCCGCATGGGCGCGCTCAACAAGCTCGTGCAGGAGGTCGATGGCCAGCCCATGGTGCGTCAGGTGGCCATGCAGGCGCTGTCTTCAGGCTGCGACAGGGTGTTCGTGGTGCTGGGCCACGAGGCCGAGGCGGTGTGCGCGGCGCTGTCGGGCCTGGACGTCGAGTTCATCCACAACCCCGATTACCGCGAGGGGCTGGCCGCCTCGGTGCGCGCCGCCGCGCGGGCGGCCCGGCCGGGCGAGGCGCTGATGATCTGCCTGGGCGACATGCCGCAAGTAGGCGCGGCGGTCGTCGACCGGCTCATCGAAGCCTATCGCGCCGATGCCGGTGGCAATGTCCATGGCAACGCCGGCGCCGATCCGAGCGATGCGGATCCCGGCACGCATCCGCCGCCTGGCACAGGGAGCCGAACGACGTCCCGCAGGGTGGGGTTGCCCCCCGCGGCGGCCTACCAGCCCGAATTCGAAGGCCGGCGCGGCAACCCGGTGCTTTGGGCGCCCCAGGCCCTTGCTTCGCTCATGACTCTGCGGGGCGACGAGGGCGCCCGTGCGCTGCTCAAACGCCTGGGTGGGCAGGTGGTGGCCGTACCGGTGCGGGGCGACGGCATCTTCATGGACATCGATACGCCGCAAGCCTTGCAGGCTGCGCGCGAACAAGAGAAGTTTCCGCGTACGTAGTAGAATTTCGTATTCAGATTTTGGCGCACGCAATGACTACCATACTTGAGAACGTTCCGGTCGGCCAGAAGGTCGGCATCGCATTTTCGGGCGGCCTGGATACCAGTGCCGCTTTGCTTTGGATGCGCAACAAGGGCTCGGTTCCCTATGCTTACACGGCCAACCTGGGCCAGCCCGACGAACCCGACTACGATGCCATTCCGCGCAAGGCGCTTCAGTACGGCGCCGAAAACGCCCGCCTCATCGACTGCCGCCAGCAATTGGTGGCCGAAGGCATCGCCGCCTTGCAGTGCGGCGCTTTCCATGTTTCCACCGCCGGCGTCACCTATTTCAACACCACGCCCATCGGGCGCGCGGTAACGGGCACCATGCTGGTGGCCGCCATGAAAGAAGACGACGTCCATATCTGGGGTGACGGCAGCACCTACAAGGGCAACGACATCGAGCGCTTCTATCGCTATGGCCTGCTTACCAACCCGGGCCTGCAGATCTACAAGCCCTGGCTCGACCAGACCTTCATCGACGAGCTGGGCGGCCGCGCCGAAATGTCCGAATACATGCGCGAGCACGGTTTCGACTACAAGATGTCGGCCGAAAAAGCCTACTCCACCGACTCCAACATGCTGGGCGCCACCCACGAGGCCAAAGATCTCGAGCACCTGAATTCCGGCATCCGCATCGTGCAGCCCATCATGGGCGTGGCCTTCTGGCGCGACGACGTGCAGGTCAAGGCCGAGGAAGTCACGGTGCGCTTCGAGGAAGGGCGCCCTGTTGCACTGAACGGCCAGGAATACAGCGACAGCGTCGAGCTCATGCTCGAGGCCAACCGCATCGGCGGGCGCCACGGCTTGGGCATGAGCGACCAGATCGAGAACCGCATCATCGAGGCCAAGAGCCGCGGCATCTACGAGGCTCCGGGCCTGGCCCTGCTGTACATCGCCTACGAGCGCCTGGTCACGGGCATACACAACGAAGACACCATCGAGCAATACCGCGTAAACGGCCTCAAGCTGGGCCGCCTGCTGTACCAGGGCCGCTGGTTCGATCCGCAGGCCATCATGCTGCGCGAATCCGCCCAGCGCTGGGTGGCGCGCGCCGTCACCGGCGAAGTCACGCTCGAACTGCGTCGCGGCAACGACTATTCCCTGCTCAATACCGAGTCGCCCAACCTTACCTACCATCCCGAGCGTCTTACCATGGAAAAGGGCGATTCCGTGTTCTCGCCGCGCGACCGCATCGGCCAGCTCACCATGCGCAACCTCGACATCACCGACACGCGCGACAAGCTCTTCACCTACACCCAGGCCGGCCTGCTGTCGGGCAAGGGTTCGGCGCTGCCGCAGCTGAAGGACGACAGCGAGAAATAGGCCTTTCAGAGTCAGGCCCGCCCAGCCGAGCGGGGCCGATGCACGAAAGGGCATCAAGGTAAAAAAATAGCCGCTACGAAGCGGCTATTTTTTCAGGGGTAATTGCGATAGCAAGGCGGCATCATGGCGGAGCCTGTGCAGGCGATACTCAGTCGCCATGCCTGGAAAGCCCTGGGGGGGGCGGTACGAGAAGCCTACAAATGCCCCAGCAGCAGGAACTCCATCAGCGCCTTCTGCACGTGCATGCGGTTCTCGGCTTCGTCCCAGACGACGCTTTGCGGGCCGTCGATGACGTCGGCGCTGACCTCTTCGCCGCGGTGGGCGGGCAGGCAGTGCATGAAGAGGGCGGCGGGGTCGGCCGCAGCCATCATCTCGGCGTCGACGCACCAGTTGGCAAAGGCCTTGCGGCGCGCCTCGTTTTCATCTTCGTAGCCCATGCTGGTCCAGACGTCGGTGGTGACCAGGTGGGCGCCACGGCAGGCCTCTATGGGGTCGTCGAACTGGCGCAGCACTTGCGCGGACGGCTGGCCGATGCGGGCGGCCTCGAGCTGGTAGCCCTTGGGGGCCGAGACGTGCAGCGTAAAGCCCAGTATCTCGGCGGCCTGCAGCCACGTATAAGCCATGTTGTTGGCATCGCCTATCCAGGCGACCGTCTTGCCCTGGATGGGGCCCTGGTGCTCGATGAAGGTGAAGATGTCGGCCAGGATCTGGCAGGGATGGAATTCGTTGGTAAGCCCGTTGATGACCGGCACGCGCGAGTGGGCGGCAAAGCGTTCGATGCGTGTCTGCTCGAAGGTGCGGATCATCACCAGGTCGACCATGCGCGAGATGACGCGCGCGGTGTCTTCGATGGGTTCAGAGCGGCCCAGCTGCGAATCGCCGGTGGTAAGGTGGATGACCGAGCCGCCCATCTGGTACATGCCGGCCTCGAACGAAACCCGGGTGCGCGTGCTGGCTTTTTCAAAGACCATGGCCAGGTTGCGGTCGTGCAGGGGGCGATGCGGTTCGTAGCGCTTGAACTTGTCCTTGATGAGCTTTGCCCGGTCGAACAGGTACAGGATTTCTTCTTTGGTAAAGTCGCGAAACTGAAGAAAATGCCGCAGGGGGCCTGTTTGCTGTTGCTGGGACATATTAAGCCTTGGGTCAAAGACGACTATTGTAGCTATCATATACAATCTTCGCGCAGCGCCGAAATTTCATGGTCGGCGCGGCGCAAGGATGTTCTCTTTAGTTTTGCAGGTTCGAGATGCCGGAAGATCAACAGCAGGGCGTGGTCAAGCAATTCATCATTCATGGCGTTACCCGCTCGGGACAACGCTTTCGGCCCAGCGACTGGGCCGAGCGCCTGGCAGGGGTCATGTCCCCGTTTCGTCCGGGGGGCTCGGGCGGCGGCCCGCTCAGCTACTCTCCCTATGTCGTGCCCACGGTCGTCGAGGGGTTGCGCTGCGTCGTCGTAGACCATCGCTTGCGCCAGCTCGAACCCCTGGCCTGGAACTTTGTCGAAGAGTTCGCCCGCGACAACGACTTGCGAACATCAGAAAGGGAAATCCCAACACGAATGCGCCCGGGCTAACCGGGCTTTTTTATTGCCGCGGCTTGCGGCACAGGGGTCAGCACCTTGCCGCTGCGCGCATACGATTCCGCGTTCTCGACCACCAGGTTGACCATGGCTTGCCGCGTCTCGAGGGTGGCGCTGGCAATGTGGGGCATCAGCACCACGTTGTCCAGGGCCTTCAAGGCTTCGGGCACGTGGGGTTCGGACTCGAATACGTCAAGCCCTGCGGCGGCGATGGTGCCGTGGGCAAGCGCTTCGATCAGGGCTTTTTCGTCTACGACCGAGCCGCGCGCCACGTTGATCAGCACGCCTTCGGGGCCCAGGGATTCGAGCACGCGTTGGTTGATCAGGTGCCGGGTTTCAGGGCCGCCCACGGTGGCCACCACGAGGATGTCGCACCAGTCGGCCAGAGCGAGCAGATCGCTTTCGTAGGTCCAGGCCACGTCGTTTCGGGGCCGGCGGTTGTGGTAGCGCAGGTCCATCTCGAAACCTGAGGCGCGCTGGGCTACGGCCAAGCCCACGCGGCCAAGCCCCACAATGCCCAGACGCTTGCCCGTGACCCGCCTGCCCAGGGGCAGGGTGGCCAACTGGCTTTCCCATTTGCCTTCGCGCACAAAACGCTCGGCGTGGCCCATGCCGCGCAGGGTGGAAAGAATCAGGCCCCAGGTAAGGTCGGCAACGCAATCGTTGAGGACGTCGGGCGTGTTGCTGACCTGGATGCCGTGCGCATGCGCATGCCCGATGTCTATGCTGTCGTAGCCCACGCCAAGGCTGCAGATGGCCTTGAGATTGGGAAGCTGGTCGATCAGCGCGGCCCGGGCGGCATGGAAGGCGCTGGTAAGCAAGACTTCGACCTCTTCGCCGTGGTCGCGCATCAGTTGGTTCGGGTCGTCGGCTTCCCACAGTTTGAGGCAGTGGTAGCGCTTTTCCAGGCGTTGCTGGGCATCGGGCAGGACTTTGGGCAGGGCAAGAAGCTGCAGCAGTGTGGGCTTGGTATCGGGCATGGGCGGTTGGCTGACGAGTGCAGGGACTGGGGGCTATTGCTTCGTCGAAAACTATAACCCGAAAGCACAGGGCCGGCCGGCGCAAAAAAAACAGGACGCCGATGCGTCCTGTTCTATGGGGGCTGGCCCCGAGCCGATTAAACCGAAAGCTGCGTGGCTTTAGGCCAGTGCCTTGACGGCGGCAGCCAAGCGGCTTTTGTGGCGGGCAGCCTTGTTTTTGTGGATGATTTTCTTGTCGGCCACGCGGTCGATGACGCTGGTGGCTTTTTGCAGGACTTCGGTAGCCACGGCTTTGTCGCCGGCTTCGATGGCCTGGCGCACGCGCTTGATCGATGTGCGAAGCATCGAGCGCATGCTGGAATTATGCTTGTTGCGCGCAACCGATTGGCGGGCGCGCTTGCGTGCTTGGGCGGTATTAGCCATAGGTGTTTTGTGGGTCTGTGTTAGCTGCTGCTAGGTTTAATCGGCAAAGACAGCTAGTCTACCTTATAAACCCCTTTTTGTAAAGTGCCTGGGCCTGAACCCGCAAACGAACAACACGCCGAAATACACCGCGGCAGCCGCCACGAGCACGCCGGCCAGCATCAGCGCGCGCTCGCCCCCGTGTACCGAAGGTCCGACCCAGTCGATGCGGCTGTTGGCCAGCCACAGCAGGCCGCTCAGGGCGGCCATGGCGGGCGCGCAGCGCGCCCCGAAGGCGGTCCAGCCCCGCGAGGGGCGATAGACACCGCGCCGGCGCAGCAGCACCAGCAGCATCAGGGCGTTGAAAGTGGCGCCCAGCCCGATGGAAAGCGCCAGGCCCGCATGCTGGAACAGCGGCACGAAGATGAGGTTCATCGCCTGGGTCAGTACCAGCACGACGATGGCGATGCGCACCGGCGTGCGGATGTCCTGCTTGGCATAGAAGCCCGGCGCCAGGATTTTGATCGCCAGCAGGCCCAGCAGGCCGACGGCGTAGGCCATGACCGCCAGCCGTGTCTGCTGCACGTCCGCGGCGCCGAAGGCCCCGTAATTGAACAGCGTGGCGACCAGGCCTTCGGAAAGCAGGGCCATGCCCAGGGCCGCCGGCAGCCCCAGCAGGACGACCAGACGCAGGCCCCAGTCGAGCAGGGCGTTGTAGCCTTCATGGTCGTCACGCGCGTGCGCGGCCGACAGGCTGGGCAGCAGGACGGTGCCCAGGGCGATGCCCAGCAGGGCGGTGGGAAACTCCATCAGCCGGTCGGCGAACGACAGCCAGGTGACGCTGCCCGAAGCCAGCCAGGTGGCGATATTGGTGTTGATGAGCAGCGAGATCTGCGCCACCGAGACGCCCAGGGTGGCCGGCACCATCAGGCGCGCGATGCGGCGCACGGTGGAGTCGCGCCAGGCCTGGCGCACATCGAGCGACATGCGCGGGCGCAGCCCCAGCCGCGAAAGGGCTGCCCATTGCACCGCCAGCTGGGCGATGCCCCCGAGCATCACGCCCGCCGCCAGCGCATAGATGGGCACGTCGAAATAGGGCACCAGGAACAGGCAGGCGCCTATCATGCTGAGGTTGAGCAGCACGGGCGTGAAGGCCGGTACGGCGAAACGGCTCCAGGTGTTGAGCACGCCCGAGGCGAAGGCCACCAGCGACATGCACAAAATATAAGGGAACATCAGCCGCGTCATCCATACGGCGGCGTCGAAGGCTGTTTGCCTGGATTCGGCCAGCAGCCCGCTGGCCATGGCCGTTACCACCCAGGGCGCGGCGATGATGCCGGCCGCCGTGACGCCCATCAGTATCACGGTCAGCAGCAGGGCCACGCGGTCGAGCAGCACCTTGACCGTTTCGGGCGTGCCCTGGTTGCGCGCTTCGCCCAGTATGGGTACGAAGGCTTGCGAGAAGGCGCCCTCGGCGAAGAGCCGGCGCAGCAAGTTGGGAATGCGGAATGCGACCCAGAAAGCGTCGGTCAGGGGGCCCGCCCCGAAAGAACTGGCGATGAGTATGTCGCGGAACAGGCCCGTGATGCGTGAGCACAAGGTAAGGCCGCTGACCGTGGCGGCCGACCGGAGCAGGCTCATGGGTGCTTACTTGGGTGCCATGCGGATGGCGCCGTCCAGGCGGATGGTCTCGCCGTTGAGCATTTCGTTCGTGATGATGCTGTGGACCAGCTTGGCATAGTCTTCCGGACGGCCCAGGCGCGAGGGGAAGGGGATGCTGGCGGCGAGCGAGTCCTGCACTTCCTGGGGCATGCCGAACACCATGGGCGTGCCGAAAATGCCCGGCGCGATGGTGACGCAGCGTATGCCCACCTTGGACAGGTCCCGCGCGATGGGCAGCGTCATGCCCGCCACGCCGGCCTTGGAGGCCGAGTATGCCGCCTGGCCGATCTGGCCGTCGTAGGCGGCCACCGAGGCGGTGTTGATCAGCACGCCGCGCTCGCCGGTGGATTCGGGCTGGTTTTCGCCCATGGCGGCCGCCGCAAGGCGGACCATGTTGAAGGTGCCCACCAGGTTGATCATGACGACTTTCTGGAAGAGTTCCAGGGCGTGGGGGCCGTTCTTGCCCACTGTGCGCGAGGCCGGCGCAACGCCGGCGCAGCTGACCAGGCCGAACAGGGGGCCCAGCTTCTTGGCGGCCTCGACGGCGGCAACGCCGTCGGCTTCCTGGGTGACGTCGCAGTGCACATAAGTCTGGCCCAGCTCGGCGGCCAGCTGCTTGCCGGCTTCATCTTGCACGTCGGCCAGCACCACCTTGGCGCCCTCGGCGACCAGCATGCGGGCCGTGCCCGCGCCCAGGCCCGATGCGGCGCCCGTGACGACGAATACTTTGTTCTTTATCTCCATGATTTTCCTCTAGGTGGGACGGGTGTCGTGCCCGCCCCGGCTGCTATGGCGTGCTTCTTACTTGAGCGCGTCGGCGATGCGCTGGCGGATTTCCTCGAGCGAACCCACGCCCGACACTTGGCGGAAGGCCGGGGCGTTGTCGTCGCCGCTTTGGGCCCAGCCGGAATAGTAGTCGACCAGCGGGCGTGTCTGCTGCTGATACACCGACAAGCGGTGGCGCACGGTTTCCTCGCGGTCATCGTCGCGCTGCACCAGCGCTTCGCCGGTAAGGTCGTCGACGTCGGGCGTTTTGGGAGGGTTGAACGTAACGTGGTAGCTGCGGCCGCTGGCGGGGTGCACGCGGCGTCCGCTCATGCGCTCGATGATGTTCTCGTCGGGCACGACGATCTCGACGACGAAGTCCAGGGCGATGTTGGCTTCTTTCAGGGCGTCCGCCTGCGGGATGGTGCGGGGGAAGCCGTCGAACAGATAGCCGTTTTCACAGTCGGGCTGCTCGAGGCGGTCGCGCACCAGGCCGATGATGATGTCGTCGGAGACGAGTCCGCCGGTATCCATGATTTTCTTTGCTTCGAGCCCCAGCGGGGTCTGGGCCTTGACGGCGGCGCGCAGCATGTCGCCCGTAGAGATTTGGGGAATGCCGAATTTCTCGGTGATGAACGCGGCCTGCGTTCCCTTACCAGCGCCGGGTGGGCCGAGCAGGATCAATCGCATGAATACCTCCCTGAGTATGCTTTCCAAATTCTTGCTGATGCGGCAATGCAGCAAATTTTACAACGCCGGTCTGATGTCGTGTGCCGGCCGGCTCGCCGCCCTGATGAAATCGCCAGGCACGGCATTGGTTTCGAGGACGATTTATAACCGATTTATGAATATGCCGCGCACGCGCTCCAGGTCGGCTTCTGTGTCGACGCCGGCCGCCGGATGGCTGTCGACGGCCATGACGGCAATGCGGTAGCCGTTCTCCATGGCGCGCAATTGCTCGAGCGATTCGAACTTTTCGAGGGCGCCGATGGCAAGGCCCGGGAAGCGTTTGAGGAAGCCCGCGCGATAGGCGTACAGGCCGATATGTTGCAGCGCAGGAAGACCGGCCGCCAGGCGTTGCCGGCCGTCGGCCAGGGCATCCCGTGCCCAGGGGATAGGAGCGCGCGAAAAATAGAGCGCTTCGCCCCGGGCGTCGCATACGACCTTGACCACATTGGGATTGAACAGGGCCTGCGCATCGCCGATCGGGGCCGCGCAAGTGGCAATGGCCGCTTCGGGGCTGCGCGCAAGAAGCTGCGCCACCGCATCGACGAGCGCCGGCTCGATCAGGGGTTCGTCGCCTTGCACATTGACGACCACGGCTTCGTCGTCCAGGCCCAGATGCTCGGCCACTTCGGCCAGCCGGTCGGTGCCGGTGGGGTGGTCGGGGCGGGTCATGAGGGCCTGGAAGCCGTGCGCCGCCACCGCGTCGCGGATGCGCGTGTCGTCGGTGGCCACGACGACCTGGCGCGCGCCCGAAAGCGCCGCGCGCTCGGCGGTGCGCACCACCATGGGCTTGCCGGCGATGTCCAGCAGCGGCTTGCCGGGCAGGCGGGTCGAGGCCGCGCGCGCCGGTATGACGGCAACGAAGCTCACGCTTTGGAGTCCGGCTCGGCGGCTTGCTCGGGCCGGGCCTGATCGGCGCCGGCGGCAGGCGGCGGGGCGCTGTTCAGCGAGCGCGCCTCGCTTTCAAGCATGACGGGGATGCCGTCGCGGATGGGAAAAGCCAGTTTGTCGGCGTGGCAGGCAAGTTCCTGAGCCTGGCGGTCGTATTGCAGGCGGCCCTTGCACAATGGGCAGACAAGGATGTCGAGCAGATGGGATTCCACGTGCGCTCCGGGTATTCGTTCGAATATTGAAGTTTAATGCCTTTGGGCCGCGGCTTGGGCAAGCCGCTCCGACAGGCGATCCAGCCACGAGGGATCGGAGAAATTCGCCTCGACATGAACCACCCAGACGCGTGGGTCGGCAAAGCGGCCGCACTTGACGGCGTCCTTGGCGGTGATGGCGATGATTTCTTCGGGCAGGGAACCAAAGGGCGATTTTTCGTAGGCATCGTGGTCGGGCAGCGCCACGGTGGTGCGCAGCCGCAGGCCGGCCTCGAGCAGCGTGTCGAAAAAACGCTGGGGCTGGCCGATGGCTGCGACGGCTGCCATCGGGCGGTCGCGGTGACGGGCCACCCAGTCGCTCCAGCCCAGGGTGGCGCCGCTGCCCAACTGCTCGGCGCGGGTCGGCTCAAGGCGCATGCCGATACGCTCGGGGCCGCCGGCCTCCGATTTCGACGCCGTTGTAGGCCGGCCGTACGCGGCACCGGATGTTTGTGGCGACGCATGTCCGCCGGCGGCGCGCGGCCCGCCGTTTTCCACAATAAAGGCCACCTCGTCCAGCTTGGAGGCGGGTTCGCGCAGCGGGCCGGCCGGCAGCAGCCTGCCGTTGCCGACGCCGCGGGCGTCCTGCACCACGATTTCCACATCCCGGCTCAGCGCCAGGTGCTGCAGCCCATCGTCGGAAATCACGACGTCCACAGCGGGAAATTGCCGGGCCAGGGCTTCGCGGGCCAGGCTGCGTTGCGGATGCACTGCAATGGGAGCGCCGGTGGCGCGGGCGATCAGCGCGGGTTCGTCGCCGAATTCGGCCGCATCGAGCGCGCCCTGGCCCGTGCGCGGAGCAGGCCCCAGGCTGACGCCGTAGCCTCGGCTGACGATGCCGGGCGTCCAGCCCAGCGCGCGCAACCTGTGCGCCACGGCGATGACGACCGGAGTCTTGCCGGTGCCGCCCACCACCAGATTGCCCACCACCACGGTGGGCAGTGTGGAACGAGGCGCGGGGCGCGACCGAGCCCGGCGCCGGCGCGCGCGTACGACCAGGCCGGTGATCCATGCCAGGGGCAGCAGCGCTGTGCTGGCCGGCCCCTTGTCCTGCCACATGGCATGAATGCGCGCCGCGATGCCGCTCGCGGGTTTCATGGCGGGCTCTGGACCGCGAAGTTGATGCGCCCAACCCCGGCCTGCTGTGCGGCTTCGAGTATGCGCATGACCGATTCATGCGGGCTCTGGGCGTCGGCATTGATGACCAGCGCCTGTTCTGGCGACTGGCGCGCCTGGCGCAGCGCGTTGGCGATCTCGGCCGTGCTGCCCTCGCCGATCAGTTGTCCCTGCAGCGCGTAAAGGCCCTCGCGGCTTACCGCGATGTTCAGCGCCTGGAGTTCGGGCGCCTGGGCCTGGGCTTGCGGCAGCTTGATCTCGAACTGCTGCATGCGATTGAACGAGGTGGTGGCGGCCAGAAAGATCAGAATGACCAGCAGCACGTCGATAAGGGGAATCAGGTTGATGTCCGGTTCGTCGTCCCAGGATCTGCGTCGGAAATTCATGGCGTCGTCGCCTCAGGGCAGGGGCCGGTCGGCATCGTTGGCCAGGACACGGTTGAGTATGCCGGCCTGCCGCTCCATCTGGTGCAGGTAGTGTTCCACGCGCGAACGGAAATAGCGATGGAAGATCAGCGCCGGAATGGCGATGAGTATGCCGAAGCCCGTGTTGTAGAGTGCGATGGAGATGCCCCGGGCCAGCTGGGCGGGGTCGCCGCCCGCCGGCGTATAAGAACCGAAAATCTCTATCATGCCCACCACCGTGCCGAAGAGGCCCATCAGGGGCGCTACCACGGCGATGGTGGACAAGGCTGGAATGTAGCGGTTGAGTTCTTGCGCCACGTCGCGGCCGGCCTCTTCGATGGCAGCCGTTCGATAGTCGCTGGATTCGCCGCGCACTGCCACGACCTCGGCCAGTATGCGCCCAAGCGGCGAGCTGTCCGCCAGGCGCTCGAGGGTTTCCCGGCCGCCGCCGCCGCGCCGGGCCACGTCGACCACGCGGTCAAGCAGCCCCTGCGGCACGATGCGCTGGCGGCGCAGGGCGAGAAACCGTTCGATGATCAGCGCCAGGCCCAGCACCGAAGTGACTATCAGCAGCCAGATGGGCCAGCCGGCCTCGTCAATCATTTGCAGCAAGATGGGTTCTCCGCCGTATCGTCGTGGATGTCATGCTGGGCATTTTACGGTGCGGCCGCGCAAAATGGCGAAAGGCGGAATGAAGCCGGGTGAACGCAGGCGAAGCGCCGGGGGAGCCCGGCGCCCGACAGGCCGCGGTCCAGCAGGAAAGCCCGAGACGGCTGTGCGAGCCCCCGCAAGTATTGCGGAGCCTGGCGTCCAGGGACAAAATCGGCATGGGGCAAGGCTTTCGACAGGGTATCCACAGAAACTGTGGATAATTCTGTGTATAAAGGCTGCGACAAGCGCATTCCCCCGGGCCTGGAGGTTCAGTGGGCATTTTCCGTTCGCCAGGCCACATAAAATATTATTGTTTTAAATCAGTTACTTAAGACTCTAAATTAAAGCTTGGTTTTACGAGTTCCTTCAATTTGATTGATATTTCAATGATTTGACGAACGCAGCGGGCTTGTGGAAAGCCGGGTAAGGGCCGGGACGCCGGCATGGGGTTTGCTATAGTCCTTCTTTTTTAACCTGGGCTGCCATGTTCTCGTCCCCGCCTCCCCTGAACGATGCTGTACTCACGGTGGCTCAGCTGAACCGTCAGGTCGGCAATTTGCTCGAGGGGCACTTCAGCCAGGTCTGGGTACGGGGCGAGATCTCCAATTTCACCCGCGCGGCCTCGGGGCACTGGTACTTCACCCTCAAGGACGAAGCGGCTGCGGTAAAGGCCGTCATGTTTCGCAGCAGGGCCCAGGCCGTCGGCTTTACGCCCCGGCCCGGCGAGCGTTTCGAGCTCAGGGCCAGCGTCACGCTGTATCAGGCCCGCGGCGATTACCAGCTTCAGGTCGAGGCCATGCGGCGAGCGGGCCAGGGCGACCTGCACGAAGCCTTCCTGGCCCTGAAGGCCAGGCTGGGCGACGAGGGCCTGTTCGACCCGCAGCGCAAGCGCTCCATCCCGACCCTGCCCAGGGCGGTGGGTGTCGTCACCTCGCTGGCCGCCGCCGCGCTGCGCGACGTCTTGTCGGCGATGGCACGGCGCGCGCCTCATGTGCGCGTCATCGTCTATCCGGCTCCGGTGCAGGGGGCCGACTCGGCGGGCCGGCTTTGCCAGGCGTTGTCCCAGGCGATTGCACGCAACGAGGTCGAGACCCTGCTGCTGGTGCGCGGCGGAGGCAGCCTCGAAGACCTCTGGAGCTTCAACGACGAAGCGCTGGCGCGCGTCATCGCGGCCAGTCCCATTCCCGTCATCAGCGGAGTCGGCCACGAAACCGACTTCACCATTGCCGATTTCGTGGCCGATTTGCGCGCCCCCACACCCACGGCGGCGGCCGAGCTGTGCTGCCTGCCGCGTCAGGCCTGCCTCGAACGCGTCGACGCCGCAATGCAGTCCATGGCCTTGCACCAGCGGCGCTGGTTCGAACGCGCCGCGCTCAGGCTCGACCGCGCGGTGGGCATGCTGGTTTCGCCGCAAGAGCGGCTGGAGCGCCAGAACGAAAGACTGCAGTCGCTGAAATTGCGCCTGGTCCGCGCGGCCGCCGACCAGCAGCGTGCCCGGGCCACCCGGCTGGAAAGGGCGCAGGCCGGGCTTGCGCATCGCCGGCCCGACCTGGCCGGCTTGCGGGCAGGCCTGCGCGCGCAAGAGAACCGCCTTGCGGCCTGCGCGCCGCATTTGCTGGCCTCGCGCCGGCTGCGCCTGGAATCGGCCCTGCAGACGCTCGAGGCGCTGAACCCGCGCAAGATCCTGAACCGGGGCTATGCCATCGTGCGCGACCAGAGCGGGGCGTTGGTAAAAAATGCGTTAGACTTGAACAAGGGCGACCGCCTGGCCATCGAGCTGGGGCAGGGCGGGGCGGACGTCGAAGTAATCAGACCCATACAAAAATAATCCAAGCCCATACAATAATGGGCGGCATCTCGTTTTTCTTAGTCAACAAGCTTTTTAAGGATACAGAACATGGCTTTTGAGCTTCCTCCCCTTCCTTACGCGATCGATGCGCTGGCTCCCACGATCTCCAAAGAGACTCTGGAATTCCACTACGGCAAGCATCATCAGGCCTATGTCACCAACCTGAACAACCTCATCGCCGGCACCGAATTCGAATCCGCCTCGCTTGAAGACATCATCAAGAAATCGTCCGGCGGCGTGTTCAACAATTCAGCCCAGGTCTGGAACCACACTTTCTACTGGAACAGCCTGTCGCCCAATGGCGGCGGCGAACCCTCCGGCAAGCTGGCCGAGGCCATCAATGCCAAGTGGGGCAGCGTCGCGGCGTTCAAAGAAGCCTTCAATAAATCGGCCGCCGGCAACTTCGGTTCGGGCTGGACCTGGCTGGTCAAGAAGCCCGACGGCTCGCTCGACATCGTCAACACCAGCAATGCCGCCACGCCTCTCACCACCTCCGACGTGCCGCTGCTTACCTGTGACGTCTGGGAACACGCGTACTACATCGATTACCGTAACGCGCGTCCCAAATACCTCGAAAACTTCTGGAACCTGGCCAACTGGGATTTCGCCGCCAAGAACCTCGGTTAAGTCATAGCTGTACAGGCCTTCTCATCATGACCACACATGCTTTCATTTGCGATGCTATTCGCACCCCTTTCGGCCGCTACGGCGGCTCCTTGTCGCCGGTGCGCGCCGACGACCTGGGCGCAGTGCCCATCAAGGCACTGATCCAGCGCAACCCCGATGTCGACTTCAGCCTGCTTGACGACGCCCTGTACGGCTGCGCCAACCAGGCCGGCGAAGACAACCGCAACGTCGCCCGCATGGCGGTGCTGCTTGCCGGCCTGCCGGTCAGCGTGCCCGGCGCCACCATAAACCGGCTCTGCGGTTCGGGGCTCGACGCGGTGGGCAGCGCCGCCCGCGCCATCCGTTCGGGTGACGCGCGCTTCGTGCTGGCCGGGGGGGTCGAAAGCATGAGCCGCGCTCCCTTCGTGATGGGCAAGGCCGACTCCGCCTTTTCCCGCAAGGCTTCCATCGAAGACACCACCATCGGCTGGCGCTTCGTGAACAAGCTCATGAAGGAAAAATACGGCATCGACTCCATGCCCGAAACGGCCGAGAACGTGGCCGATCAGTTCAAGGTGTCGCGCGAAGACCAAGACCTTTTCGCCCTGGCCAGCCAGACCAAGGCGGCCGCCGCCCAGCAGGGCGGGCTGTTGCGCGAAGAGATCACCCCGGTCACCATCCCGCAGCGCAAGGGCGACCCCGTCGTGGTCGATACCGACGAACACCCGCGCCAGACCAGCCTCGAGGCCCTGGCCAAGCTCAAGCCCATCGTGCGGCCCGACGGCACCATCACGGCAGGCAATGCGTCGGGCGTCAACGACGGCGCCTGCGCCTTGCTCATCGCCTCCGAAGAAATGGCCAGGCAGCAGGGGCTTACCCCCCGCGCCCGCATCGTGGCCATGGCCACCGCAGGCGTCGAGCCGCGCATCATGGGCATAGGCCCCGCGCCGGCCTCTGAAAAAGCCCTGGCCCTGGCCGGCCTTACCATCGACCAGATCGACGTCATCGAGCTCAATGAAGCCTTTGCCTCGCAAGGCCTGGCCGTGCTGCGCATGCTGGGCGTAAAAGACGACGATCCGCGCGTCAATCCCCTTGGCGGCGCCATTGCCCTGGGCCATCCCCTGGGCGCCAGCGGGGCTCGCCTGGCCACCACCGCGGTCTACCAGCTGCAACGCACCGGCGGCCGCTACGCGCTATGCACCATGTGCATCGGCGTCGGACAGGGCATCGCAGTCATCCTCGAGCGCGTGTAATACGCAGCGCTCAGCCCGCCACAGCGGGCATGCAAGCCAAAGCGCGGCCGAAAGGCCGCGCTTTTTTGCTTAAGACAACCCTTTTGCTTGAGGCAGCTACTTCAGCTTGAGGCAGCCGCTTTTGCTTAAGGCAGCCCCTTTACTTGCTCTCCCGCCTTGATCCCATACTGAAGAAACCACCCCTGCGGCATCTCCAGCGCGTAGCGCATGGGCCCGGCAGGGCAGTGGTTGGCCTCGCTGTAGGGCTGCATGTCGCGCATATTGATGATGCGGCCCTGTGCATCGATGAAGGCGATCGTCAATGGCAGCGGGGTGTTCTTCATCCAGAAGCACTGTGTCGTCTCTTCTTCGAACACGAACAGCATCCCGTGATCGGGGGGCAGCGATTTGCGGAACATTAGCCCCCGGTTGCGGTTTTCGGGGGTTGCCGCGATTTCCGCATGTACCGTGGCGGCGCCAAGCGCAAGACTGGTTGTGGGCAGCAGCCTGGCTTGTGCCGGCGCCAGCGATGGCACTACACTGGCTGCAAGACAAATGGCGGCGCAGGCGAAAAAAAAGAGGCCGAAAGGCCTCTTTGCAATGAGGTGCTTGTACATCGATTGTTGTGTTTTTTGAGTCGTGGGCGCGTTAAGAGGCAGACGTGATGTTGAGGGCTTGCTTGCCCTTGGGCCCCTGAGCGATTTCGAATGCGACCTTTTGCCCTTCTTTCAGGGTTTTGAAGCCGTTCATTTGAATGGAGGAAAAGTGTGCAAAGAGATCTTCTCCGCCGTTGTCCGGAGTAATGAAGCCAAAACCTTTAGCGTCGTTGAACCATTTGACGGTTCCGGTCAGCTTTTGGGTATCCTCAGCGGAGGGGGTGCTTAGTTCAGACATGCGTACTGCCTCTCGACTATAGTGTGGGGTTGAAACTCGACAGCAAAGGACCTTATCCTTTGGCCCGTTGGATTCTGGGGATGCCATCAAACAGCTGTAACACTCAGAATAATAGGATAATGCGCAACATGGCGTGCCATAGTCAACTATGGTAATTACTTAGATTGAAGCGATCATGGCAATCGACACGGACATCCACCAAGACACGGTTCTCGACCGCCAGCAAAGCAAGCTGGCGCCGCCTCCCATGTACCAGGTGGTGATGCTCAACGACGACTACACTCCCATGGAGTTCGTCGTCAACGTCCTGCGCCGCGTGTTCGGCAAATCAGAAGAAGAAGCCGCCCACATCATGCTCAAGGTCCACCACGAAGGCCGGGGCGTCTGTGGCGTATACCCGCGCGACATCGCCGCCACCCGCATCGAGATGGTCATGCAGCTGGCCCAGGCCCGCCAGCACCCGCTTCAGTGCATCATGGAACCCGCCCCCGAGGCCTGATCCCGCCCGCTGCCCGAGGCCGCACTTTATTTAGCTGCCCAACGCCGCGCTTTATTTAGGGGCAGTCCGGTTCAGGGTTTAGGGGCAGTCCGGTTCAGGGCCTGCCCGGCGGCAGGGCCTTCCGGCGGCATGTCGCGGCTTGCCGGCCCGCCATTTGCTAGATGCCATGGGCCACACGAACCATGTGGCGTCAAGGGTACAGCCGGGCGGCTCCGATGAATCCGTTTTTCATCAACACCGACTACGGGTATAGTTAGAACTAAGCGGCCGCCTTTGCACGGAACCCCTGACGCCGGCCAAGGTCTGATATATGGGTAGGCCTTTAGTCATAGAAATCGTATCGTCGAATGCTTGTCCGCTTCGTAATGCAATGGAGGAAGCGTGATCTCTGAAGAACTTGAAGTCAGTCTGCACATGGCCTTTGTCGAGGCCCGCACCGCCAGACACGAATTTATTACCGTAGAGCATCTGCTGCTTTCCCTGCTCGACAACGCAGCCGCTATTGAAGTGCTGCGCGCCTGCTCGGCAAATATCGATGCCTTGCGCCAAGACTTGCGTAAATTCATCGCCGAGAACACCCCCGTATTCCCGGGCGAAGATGAAGTCGACACCCAGCCCACGCTGGGCTTTCAGCGCGTCATCCAGCGCGCCATCATGCACGTGTCCTCCGGCAATTCCAACAAGAACACGGTCACCGGCGCCAATGTGCTGGTGGCCATGTACGGCGAGAAAGACTCCCATGCGGTCTACTACTTGCTGCAGCAGGGGGTAACCCGGCTAGACGTCGTCAACTTTTTGTCGCATGGTATTACCAAGACACCCGAGGAGCCCGCCGCCGAACCGGCCAAGCAATCGGCCCCCGAGTCCGAACACAAACCCGACCAGCAGAAATCGCCATTGGAACTCTACTCCACTGATCTCAATGCCGAAGCACGCCAGGGGCGCATCGACCCTCTCATCGGGCGCGAGCTCGAGGTCGAGCGCGTCATTCAGGTTTTATGCCGTCGGCGCAAGAACAACCCCTTGCTCGTGGGCGAGGCCGGCGTGGGCAAGACCGCCATCGCCGAGGGCCTGGCCTGGCGCATAGTCAAGGGCGACGTCCCCGACATCCTCGCCGACGCCGAGGTCTACGCGCTCGACATGGGCGCATTGCTGGCCGGCACCAAGTACCGGGGTGATTTCGAACAGCGTCTCAAGGCGGTGCTCAAGTCGCTCAAAGACAACCGCAACGCCATCCTGTTCATCGATGAAATCCACACGCTCATCGGGGCGGGTTCGGCTTCGGGCGGCACGCTCGACGCATCCAACCTGCTCAAGCCGGCGCTGTCGTCCGGCCAGCTCAAGTGCCTGGGCGCCACCACCTATAACGAGTACCGGGGCATCTTCGAAAAAGACCACGCCTTGTCGCGCCGCTTCCAGAAGATCGACGTGGCCGAGCCCACTGTGCAGCAAACCATACAAATCCTGCGCGGCCTGAAGGGCCATTTCGAGTCGCATCACGGCGTGCGCTATTCATCCGCGGCCATCACGGCGGCGGCCGAACTTGCCGCGCGCCACATCAACGACCGCTTCCTGCCCGACAAGGCCATCGACGTCATCGACGAGGCGGGTGCGGCCCAGCGCCTGCTGCCGCGTTCGCGCCAGAAGAAAGTCATCGGCAAAAGCGAAATCGAGGCCACCGTCGCCAAGATCGCGCGCATTCCGCCGCAAAGCGTCTCCAGCGACGACCGCAACAAGCTGGCCACGCTCGAGCGCGACCTCAAAACCGTGGTCTTCGGCCAAGACAACGCTATTGAGGCCCTTGCCGCGTCGATCAAGATGGCCCGTTCGGGTCTGGGTCGCCCCGACAAGCCCATCGGCTCCTTCCTCTTCTCGGGCCCCACCGGCGTGGGCAAGACCGAAGTCGCGCGCCAGCTGGCCTTCACCCTGGGTGTCGAGCTGCTGCGCTTCGACATGTCCGAGTACATGGAGCGCCATGCCGTGTCGCGCCTCATCGGCGCGCCGCCGGGCTATGTGGGCTTCGACCAGGGCGGGCTGCTTACCGAGGCCATCAGCAAACAGCCGCACTGCGTGCTGCTGCTCGACGAAATCGAAAAAGCGCACCCCGACGTCTACAACATCCTGCTGCAGGTCATGGACCACGGCACGCTTACCGACAACAACGGCCGCAAGGCCGATTTCCGCAACGTCATCGTCATCATGACGACCAATGCGGGGGCCGAGGCGCTGAACCGTACCACCATAGGCTTCGCGGCGCCGGCCAAGACCGGCGACGAAATGGCCGACATCAAGCGCATGTTCACGCCCGAGTTCCGCAACCGGCTCGACGCCATCATCGGCTTTACGCCGCTGTCGCGCGAGGTCATCCTGCGGGTGGTCGACAAGTTCCTCATGCAGCTCGAAGACCAGCTCCACGAAAAGCGCGTCGAGGTCTCCTTTTCGCAGGCCCTGCGCGACCATCTGGCCAAAGAGGGGTTCGATCCGCTCATGGGGGCCCGTCCCATGCAGCGTCTCATTCAAGACACCATCCGCCGGGCGCTGGCCGACGAATTGCTCTTCGGAAGACTGGCCGACGGGGGCCATGTCGAAGTCGATCTCGACGAGCAGGGCAAGGTCAGGCTCGACATCAGCGACAAAGAAAAACCGCCCAAGCTCAAGCACCGGCCTCCCGTCGATTCGGAAGCCGAGCTCATTGACTAGGCGGCGCAACCGGCAAACAGGCTCCCTTTGCGGGGCCGATGGCGGGGCCTGAAATGTCGGCCCCGCCTTTGCTTGCCTGCCGTCATTGCGATCGCCTCCATGTACGCCAGCCCATCGAGGCGGGTGCCATTGCCTCGTGCACGCGCTGCGGCTATGTGCTTTACCGGCAAAGCGGGCTTACGCTGCATCAATGGACGGCGCTGGCCGTGGCGGCCGCCGTCATCTTCGCCATTGCCAACTACTTTCCCATCGCCGAGCTCAGCATACAGGGCGTCAGCGTGCGCGCCACCTTGCCCTACGCCCTGTGGATCACCTGGCAGCAGGGACACGCAAGCGTGGCGCTTGCCACGGCCCTGTTCGCCTTTGCCTTTCCCCTGGGACAGATCCTGTTCCTGTTCTGGGCGCTGCGCGCCATAGCCACCGCCAGGCTGCCGGCTGATTTCAAGTACGGCATGCGCATGCTCGATGCGCTTGCTCCCTGGAGCATGCTGCCCGTGCTCTTGCTGGGCATATTGGTGGCCATGGTCAAGCTGCTCGACCTGGCCTCGGTCACATTCGGCCCCGGCTTGTGGGCCTTTGCCGTTTCGTCGTTCATGCTCACCGCCCTCGGAAGGGTCTCGGCGCAGCGCCTATGGCGCTATGCCGAAGACGACGGCCTGGTCGAGCGCTCGGGGCTGGGGCTGGCCGCGGGCGAGCCCCATGCCTCTTGCCACGCCTGCGGCTTCGTGCAAAGTGCGCCGGCGCCTGGCGGGCACGAGCCATGCCGGCGCTGCGGGGCGCGCGTGCATCGGCGCAAGCCAGAGTCTTTTTCGCGCGCCTGGGCGTTCGTGATCGCGGCGGCCGTCTTGTACATACCGGCCAATGTCCTGCCGGTAATGATCATCCACACGCCCACGGGCGCGTCGCCCCACACCATATTGAGCGGGGTCATCGAGTTTTGGCGCCTGGGCTCGTGGGATCTCGCTCTGATCGTCTTTGTGGCCAGCGTCGTGGTGCCCCTGACCAAGCTCCTGGCACTCTCGGTACTGATGCTGCGCCGGCGCCGCTGGCGCGGACGCATCATCCAGCGCCAGCGCACACGGCTTTACGAGCTGGTCGAGTTCGTGGGGCAATGGTCGATGCTCGACGTTTTCGTCGTCGTGCTTCTGTCGGCCATGGCCAACTTTCCGGGCTTCTCGCAAATCACCGCCGGAGGCGGCGCCGTGGCCTTCGGCGCCGTGGTGATCCTCACGATTTTTGCGGCAATGAGCTATGATCCCCGGCTGGGCTGGGATGCCGACCCTGAAGAGGCCGGCGAGCTGTCGCCCCAGGCCGTGAACGACCCATCCGCGCCGCCCCCCGATCCTGCCGGAGCGGCGCCCGGAATACAACAATACTAACTGAAGGACCGCAGATGAGCAGCGATCAGCACCGTTCCGAGGCTGGCCCCGAGGGCGCAGGCAAGCCGCCCTCCGGCACGGCTCAAGGCCCGGCGGGCCACGCCCCGGCGCCCAACGTCAAGCCGCGGCGCAAGGCCGGTATTTCCTGGATATGGCTGGTGCCCCTGGTGGCGGTCGTGGTCGGATTGTCGCTGCTGGTGCGCGGATGGATGAGCGTCGGTCCCACCATCACCATCAGTTTCGAATCCGCCGAAGGACTCGAGGTCGGCCAGACCAAGATCCGCTACAAGGACGTGGTGGTGGGCGTGGTCAAGGACATCCGCATCTCGCAGGACCGCTCCACGGTGCTGGTCAAGGCGCAGCTCAATCGCGACGGGTCGCGCTACTACACCCAGGAATCGGCGCGCTACTGGGTGGTGCGCCCCCGGCTTGGCATCAGCGGGGTTTCGGGCCTGGGCACCTTGCTGTCGGGCGCCTACATCAGCGTCGATGCCCCGAAGGATGCCGCCAGCGGCGACGTGGTTACCACGTTCAAGGGGCTGGAAATCCCGCCCGAAATCACTTCCAGCCGCGAAGGGCGCAGGGTAACGCTTCTTACCAGAGATCTGGGCACGCTCGACATCGGTTCGCCCGTTTACTTCCGCCGCATCAAGGTGGGCCAGGTCATCGGCTACAACCTGGCCGAAGACGGCCGGATGGTCAGTGTGCAGGTCTTCATCGATGCACCCAACGATCGCTTCATTACCGAAGACACGCGCTTCTGGAACATCAGCGGCATCAATATGTCGCTGGGCGCCTCGGGCGTCGAAGTCAAGACGGGCTCGCTGGTGTCGGTCATTGCCGGAGGCATTGCCTTTGCATCGATCAACCCCTTCAACACGGCTCCGGCCCCGGAAGACGCGACGTTCACGCTTGCAGACAATGAAAGTGAAGCCATGGCCGAGCCCGATGGGCCCCCGTTCCGCATAGACATGATCTTCCGCCAGTCGGTCCGCGGCCTCAAGCTGGGCGCGCCGGTCGATTTCCGTGGCATGCAGCTGGGCGAGGTCTACGACATCGACCTAGAGTTCGACGAAAAGGAAAAACGCTTCCACGTGCTGGTGAAGGCGCACCTGTATCCCCTGCGCTTCGGGGGCGCCTACGATCGGCTGTCCGACGAGCAGAAGGCGGCCAGCTACCCGGCCAACGCGCTGCTCGGCCCCCTCGTCAAGCACGGCCTGCGCGCGCAGATCAAGGCCGCCAACCTGCTGACGGGTCAGCAATACATCGCCCTCGATTTCGTGCGCGATGCCGAGCCGGCCGAAATCGACCCGCAAGCCAATCCCATGGTCCTGCCCACCGTTACGGGCAGCTTCGACAAGCTGCAGGAGCAATTGAGCAATGTGGTGGCCAAGCTCGATGCGGTGCCGTTCGACGGCATAGGAAAAGAGCTCCATGCCAGCCTGGCCTCCCTGCATCGCCTGCTCGACGGCATGGACGGCCTGGGACCGCAGCTGGGCGGCACGCTGAAGGCGGCGCGGCAGTCCCTGCAGAAGGTCGAACGCATGCTGGACGACGATTCGCCCATGAACACCGGTCTGGAAGACGCCCTGCGCGAACTGGGCAATGCGGCCAAGTCGCTGCGGGCTCTGGGCGACTATCTGCAGACGCATCCCTCCGCATTGCTGCGTGGGCGGCCGGCCGACGTGCTGCCCACCCCTTAGGGCCTGTTAACGCTAAAGCACAGCCGCAGGGCCGGCAACGGCCAGGCCGGCTAGGAGACATCACATGAAACGCCTATTCATTCCGGCATTCCTGGCTCTGGCCCTAGCGGCGGCCGGCTGCGCTTCGGCGCCCCAAAGCCGCTACTACAGCCTGATGGGCACCGACAAGCCCGCATCGGCCGCGGCACGCACCGACTTTGCCATCAGCCTTTCGGCGGTGGATATCCCCGAGCAGGTCGATCGGCCGCAGATCGTGCTCAGCCGGGAAGGCGATGCTCAGGTGACGCTGCTGAACGAGTCGCAGTGGGCCGCGCCGCTCGCCGACGAAATACGCAACGCCTTGTCGCACGATCTCTCGCGCCGCCTGGGCGTACTCGACGTTTCGCCGCGTGCGGCGCCCGAGGCCCTGCCCCTATGGGCGCTGGGCGTGACGGTGCAGCGCTTTGAGTCGATCTATGGACGCCACGCGGTGCTCGAGGCCACCTGGCGGCAGGAGCCCCGCCAGGGCGCCTCGGGGCCCGCGACCGTCTGCCGGGCCCAGATCAATGTCCCGGTTCAAGAGGGTGTGTCGGCGCTGGTGGCGGGCCATCAGCAGGCCCTGGATCTCCTGGCGGGGCTGATGGCCGACAAGCTGTCGGGCAGGGCCCTGCAAGCGGGGCAGGGCGTTACTTTGAAGGGTTGCGCCTAGGGTTCTTCTTGCTAGTAGGCCCGGGCGTTTCAGTTGCGGCCGGTGCTGCCGAAGCCGCCCTCGCCCCGCTCGGTTTCGATCGAGAAGCGCTCGACATACTGCAGGCCCACCTGGACCACGGGCTGGAACATCAGTTGCGCGATGCGTTCGCCGGGTTCGATCACATAGGGCGCCTCGCCGTCGTTGGCCAGTATCACCCCGATCTCGCCATGGTAGTCGGCATCGATGACGCCGATGCCCTGCGCAACCCTGACCCCGTGCTTAAGTGACAGCCCGGAGCGGGAAGCAACGATAGCCACCAGGCCGGGGTCCATCATGTTGATGGCCAGGCCCGACTTGACCAGTACCCGCCCGCCGGGCTGCAGCGTGATGGGCGCCTCGATGCAGGCCCGCAGGTCCATGGCGGCGGCGCCTTCGGTGGCATAAGAGGGCAGGGGCACCTCTGCGCCTAGCAGGGGGTTGACGATGCGGGCTTCAATGCGTCTGAACACGGGCGGGGATCCTTTGCTGGTTGGACCGGCCATGCCGTGGCGCAGCGCGATGCGCGTCTGCGGGCCGGCCGGCGAAAAAACGTCCCCAGGATTGTATACCCCGTCCGGATGCGCCGGGCCGGGCGCCGTTCAGCGACCCCATTTGGGCAGGTAGGACGGCGCGCAGCTATTGCCGGTGGACTCGATTCTGCAAAGAAAGGGGTCGGCAAAATGCGTGGGCAACAGCAGGATGTCGTTGCGGGCGCAGTCGTCCAGTACGGCAAGCCGCGTCTGCAGGGCCATGCTGCGGTCGTCGTCGAAAATGGAATACAGCTCGGGAAAGGGCAGTTGCACCGGATGGTGGATGACGTCGCCGCAGAACAGGGCGTGCTCTCCGTGCCCCCGAAGCCGTATCTTGACGTGGCCCGGCGTGTGTCCCGGGGCGGCCTCGACTGTCAGGAGATCGTCGACGGTATAGCCTTCGTCGATCAATTCCATCTGGCCGGCCTCCTCGACGGGCAGCACGCTGTCCGAAAATACGAACTGCTCGGATTCGCGGGGTACATGGCCGGGGAGGCGTTCGTCCCAGCGTTCGAACTCGCGACGGGTGAACAGGTAGCGCGCATTGGGAAACGTGGGCACCCAGCGGCCGTTTTCAAGGCGCGTGTTCCAGCCCACATGATCTGAGTGCAAGTGGGTGCACATGACGAAGTCGATGTCTTCGGGTGCGGCGCCGGCGGCCGCCAGGCGCTCGAGCCAGGGCTCGTTGCGCATGTGGAAGCGCGGGTTGGTGGGCCGTTGCTTGTGATTGCCGATACAGCTGTCGATAAGTATGGTGTGGTGGCGCGTGCGCACCAGCCAGCTGTGGATGCTGGTGCGGATGCGGTCTTCGGCCGGATCGTAGAAATGCGGCACCAGCCACGACTCGTGCTGCCGCCACATCTCGGGCCGGAAGTCGGGAAACATGAAGGTGCTGATGAAGCCGGGACCGTGGTAGTCCTGGATGCGGGTAACCTCGGCCTCGCCGAAGCGCAGGCCCTTGCCCGCGTGGTTGATGTCCAGTATGCCAGTCATATGCAAGACCTCCTTCGTTTCCACGAGTGTGCCACCGCCCGCTTCGCTTTGTAATAGTCAGGCCATGGGTTATAAAGTTTTTCGGCACCTATAAAAGTATTTTGAGATCGACGGCGGCTGGGTTGTCGCGCCAGAATAAGGCAGCTTCAACGTAGCAAGCGCAGCAAAACCGACATCCACCATGAGCCCCGTGCTCATACCCATGCAAGGAGTTTGCCATGAGACCTTTGCTTGCCTCGATGTTTGCCATCCTGATTTCCGTGCCGGCGGCCCATGCACAGCCGGTCGTGCTCAAGGTGGCGCATTTTCTGCCCGTCGCCTCGGCCGCCCACAGCAAGATGATCGTCCCCTGGTGCGACAAGATCGAGTCCGAATCCCAGGGGCAACTCAAGTGCCAGATCTACCCGGCCATGCAATTGGGCGGCAATCCGTCGCAGCTGTTTGGCCAGGCCCGCGACGGCATTGCCGACATCGTCTGGACGCTACCCGGGTATACGCCGGGCCGTTTTCCGATTTCCGAAGTGTTCGAGCTGCCTTTCGTGGCCACCACGCACCAGGCGTCTTCGCGGGCACTGTGGGATTTCACCCAGCAATACGCCAAGTCCGAGTTTGCCGGCGTCAAGCCCATTGCCACCTGGGTCAACGGCCCCAACTACCTGCACATGCGCAACAAGCAGGTCAAGACCATGGAAGATTTGAGGGGCATGAAGATCCGCGCTCCGTCCCGGCTGAGCAACGAGCTGCTGACCAAGCTGGGGGCCAGTGCCATGGGCATGCCGCTTCCGCAGGCCGTCGAAAGCTATTCGAAGGGCGTCATCGACGCGGCCCTGCTGCCCTGGGAGGTCATACCCGGGGTCAAGCTGCACGAGCTTTCGCAATATCACGCCGAAACGGCCGGCCCGCGCATGCTGGCCACGTCGACCATGATCTTCGTCATGAACCAGAAGAAATACGACAGCCTGCCCGACGAGCTCAAGAAAGTCATCGACGCCAACAGCGGCTCTGACACCTCGGCCTGGGTGGCTGCGCGCTTCGAAGAGGCCGACAAGGCGGGCCGCAAGGCGGCGGTCGATCGCGGCAACACCGTGTACGAAATCAGCGAAGACGAAATGAAGCGCTGGACCGAGGCAACGAGTTCCATACGCCAGGAATGGATCGATGCGGTGGGCAAGAAGGGCGCCGATGGCCAGGCTTTGTACGACGCTGCCATTTCACTGGTCGATAAATACTCCAGGTAAATGAGCAACGACGACACACTCCTTGCCGAACACGCGCCGCCCGGCCCGGCGCGGCGCCTGCTCGAAATCATATGCGGCGTCCTTGCCGCGGTGGGCGTGGCCTTGTTCCTCGTCGAGGCCGTGTTGTCGGCGGCCAGCATCGTGGGACGCACTTTCCTGCGCAATGCCGTCCCGGGCGACTACGAACTCGTTCGCATGCTTTCGGCGGTGGGCATTGCCATGTGCCTGCCGTATTGCGAGATCAAGCGGGGCCACGTCCTGGTCGATTTCTTCACGCTCAAGGCGCCGCCGGCGTTCAAGCGCTTTCTTGACGCCGCGGCGTCGATATTGATGGCGGCGGTGGCCTTCCTGCTGGCCTGGCGCACGGGGGTGGGCATGCTCGAGATCCGCCAGTACCAGGAAACCAGCATGGTGCTTGGCCTTCCGGTGTGGTGGACCTACGTGCCGCTGGCCCCCACCTTCGCGCTGCTGGGCCTGGCCGCCCTGTCCAATATGCTGCAATGGCGGGAGCCGTCATGAGCGGGGTGCAGATCGGGCTGCTGATGGGCGTGTTCATGCTGGCCATGCTGGCCTTGCGCATCCACGTCGGCATCTCCATGTTCGTGGCCGGGGCGGTGGGCTACTTCTGGATCTCGGGCTGGGACGCGCTTGTCGCCACGCTCAAGCACGCATCGTATGCTCGCTTTTCCATGTACGATCTTTCGGTCGTACCGCTGTTCCTGCTGATGGGCCAGTTCGCCACCTACGGGGGCTTGTCCAGGGCGCTGTTCAGGGCCGCCAACGCTTTCATAGGCCATTGGCGCGGCGGCATGGCCATGGCCGGCGTGGGCGCCTGCGCCGGCTTCGGCGCGATCTGCGGCTCGTCGCTTGCCACGGCGGCCACCATGACGCAGGTCGTCCTGCCCGAGCTTCGGCGCCACGGGTATTCGCCGGGCCTTTCGGGCGGCGCCATCGCCGCCGGCGGAACCCTGGGCATTCTCATTCCGCCCTCGGTGCCGCTCATCATCTATGCCATCCTCGCCGAACAGAACATCGCCAAGATGTTCATGGCGGCATTGGTTCCCGGCGTGCTCGCAGCATTGGGGTATATGGTCGTGGTGGGGCTGGTGGTGCGCATTCGCGCCGACGCCGCCGGCCCGCTGGTGCCCAGGCATAGCTGGGCCGAGCGCGGACGCACCTTGCTGGCCACCTGGCCGGTAATCGTCATCTTCGTCGCCGTGCTGGGCGGTATCTACAGCGGCCTGTTCACCGCCACCGAAGCCGCCGCCATAGGCGTCCTGGCCACTGGCGTGGTCGCCTGGAGGTCGGGCGGGCTGAAAGACGGCGGGCTGGCGGCCTGCATCGCAGGCACGGCTTCGGGCACGGGCATGATCTTCCTCATCCTGATCGGCGCCGACATGCTCAGCTCGCTGATGGCCGTCAGCCAGATCTCGAACGTAACAGCCCAGTGGGTGCAGGGCCTGGGCCTGGGGCCGTTCGGCGTGCTGATCGCCATTCTGCTCATATACATCCTTCTGGGCTGCGTCATGGACAGCCTCTCCATGATCGTCATCACCATTCCCATATTGCTGCCCGTCGTGCTGGGGCTGGATTACTGGGGGCTGGGCGCCGATGAAAAAAGCATCTGGTTCGGCGTGCTGGCCATGGTGGTCATGGAAATGGGCCTCATCACGCCGCCGGTCGGCATGAACGTCTACGTCATCAATGGCGTGGCCCGCGACCTGCCCCTGGGAACGATATTTCGAGGCGTGATTCCCTTCCTGTTGTCAGACTTCATACGTCTGGCGTTTCTGGTGGGGTTCCCCATGTTGACGCTGGCGCTGGTGCGCTGGCTAGGTTGAAAGGATCTGCATATGCCCATCGCCCGTCTGTCCATCATGCAAGGCCGCAGCGAAGAAGAAATCGCGGAACTCATCGATGCCGTGACCGAGGCCATCCACCAAAGCCTGCATGCGCCCCGAGCCAACATACGCGTCCTGGTCGACGAGGTGCCGCGCAGCCATTGGGGCATCAGTGGCAAGACGGCCCTCGAGCTGGGCCAGACATGAACCTTTGTCCGGCTTGCGGCGCGGCATGATCCTTCATCCCAAGCATCTCAAGGCCTTCGCCGCGGTATGCCACGAAGGCAGCATGAAGCGGGCGGGCGAAAGCCTGCGCAGGTCGCGCTCGGCCGTATCCTATTCCATCGAAGAACTCGAGCGCGACGTCGGCGGCAAGCTTTTCGAAAGGCACGAGCGCGGCATGTTGCCGACCGAGATCGGCACGGTGCTGCTGCGGCGTGTCGAGGGCGCTTTCGCTGAAATGGGGCGCGCGCGCCAGATGCTCGAGGACATGGCGGAAGTGCAGGGCGTCAAGCTGCTGAACGCGCCGATATTCGCCTTGTCGGTGGGCAAGAGGCGCCTGGACGTCCTGCTTGCCTTTGCCGAACTCCGGCACATGGGCGCCGTCGCCGCCAGGCTGGGCATTTCGCAGCCGGCGGTAAGCCTGGCGGTGCACGATCTGGACGTCAGCACCGGCCTGCCCCTGTTCCAGCGCGCCGACGGCGTAATGCGCCTGACCGCGGCCGGCGAGGCCCTGCTGCTGCACCTGAAGCGCGCCCTGGCCGAACTGCGCCACGCCGGCGCCGAGATCGCCATGCTCGGCGGCAAGATCGAGGGCCGGGTCACCGTCGGTGCGCTGCCTTTCGGCGGCGCGCTGATCCTGCCCGTTTCCATCGCCCGCCTGCTGGCCAAGTATCCCAATCTGCACATAGGCACCGTCGAAGGCTCGTTCGAGACCCTGGCGGCCGGCCTTTGGTGCGGCGACATCGACCTGCTGGTGGGGGCCTTGCAGCCGGTGGGGCAGTACACCACCCTGGTGTCCGAGAAACTGTTCGACGACTGGATCGCGATCATTGCGCGTTCGGGCCACCCCCTTGCGCAGCACCCTGGGGTTACCTTGCGCGACGTGCTGGATGCGCGTTGGGTGCTGCCCGGAGAGGGTACGCCCACCCGCAGCGCCCTGACCGCCGTGCTCGATGCCGACGGCCTGCCTCATCCGCGCGTAACAGTCGAGACCTCCGATCCGTCCACCATCAGGGGGCTGCTGCTCGAGAGCGACCTCGTCACGGCGGCGGCGCAGCGCATTTTCCACCACGACATCCAGACGGGGGCGCTGGTGAGGCTGCCCTTGGTGTCGGGGGCCGTACACCGCTCCATCGGCATCTTCCGCAGGGCGCCCGAACGCTCGTCGCCGGGCGCATGCCTGTTGATGGAAGAGCTCAGGGCGGTGGGCAGGACCCACGCCGAATGGTCCGGCCCGCCCGTGGGCTGATGCGTGGGCTTCGGTGCCGCCGCGCGCCCAAGGGCGCCTGGAGGCAGCGCGTCAGGCTTTGCGGGGCAGGCGGGCGGCGATGGCCTTGATCAGGCGGCGCGCGGCGTCGGTCTTGCTCAGCTTGGGCAGTTCCTCGATGCCCTGGTCGTCGAAGAGCACGAAGGTGGTGGTGTCGCCGCCCATCGAGTCCTGCGCCAGATTGCCCACCAGCAAGGGGACGCCCTTGCGTTGCCGCTTGGCCTGGGCGTGCTCGTGCAGGTTCTCGGTTTCGGCCGCGAAGCCGACGCACCAGGGGCCGTCGGGCAGGCGCGCCACTTCGGCCAGAATGTCCGGGTTGGGCGCAAATTGCAGGGCGGGCGGCTGGTTCGAGGCGTTCTTCTTCAGCTTGTTGCCGCTGGCATTGGCAACGTGCCAGTCGGCCACGGCGGCCACCGCAATGAACAGGTCGGCGTCGCGCGCGCCGGCCATGACCGCCGCGTGCATGTCGGCGGCGCTTTCGACGTCTACGCGCCGCACGCCATGCGGCGCGGGCAGGGCGGTGGGCCCTGAGACCAGCACGACCTGCGCGCCCGCCTCGTGGGCGGCGCGGGCGATGGCATAGCCCGTCTTGCCCGACGAACGGTTGGTGATGACGCGTACCGGGTCGATTTTTTCGCTGGTGGGGCCGGCGGTGATGACGACCCGCCGGCCGGCCAGCAGCTTGGGTTGGGTAAAGGCGACCAGTTCCTGCAGCAACTGGTCGGGCTCGAGCATGCGGCCGTCGCCGACTTCGCCGCAGGCCTGTTCGCCGGTTCCCGGGCCCAGAACGAGCACGCCGTCCTGGCGCAATTGCCGCACATTGCGCTGTGTGGCCGGATGCTCCCACATTTCGCGGTTCATGGCGGGCGCCACCAGCAGCGGGCATCCGCCGCGCGCCAGGCACAGCGTCGACAGCAGGTCGTCGGCCAGCCCATGGGCCAGCTTGGCCAGGAAGTCGGCGCTGGCCGGGGCGATGACGACGGCGCGTGCGCCCCGCGTCAGGTTGATGTGGGCCATGCTGTTGGGCACGCGGCTGTCCCAGGCGTTGACGTACACGGGGCGCCCCGACAAGGCCTGCATGGTGGTGGCGGTGATGAAGTGCGTGGCCGCTTCGGTCATGACAACGTCGACGGTGGCGCCGTGGTCCTGCATGCGGCGCAGCAGTTCGGCGCTTTTGTAGCAGGCGATGCCGCCTGTCAGGCCCAGCACGAAGCGTTGTTGGTCGAGGTCGGGCATGGTCTCTTCCTGAAGCGGGTTGAGCTTTGGCGGCCGCGTGGGATCAGGCCGCCGGCTTGGCCCTGCGCCGCCGTTCGCGCCGGATGCGCAAGATTTCGTCGAGAATGAGCAGGGCTGCGCCGCATGTGATGGCGATATCGGCGACATTGAAAGCCGGAAAATGCCAGCCGGCCCAATGGAACAGCAGGAAATCGACGACGTGGCCGTGCATGATGCGGTCGATCAGGTTGCCGATGGCTCCGCCCAGTATGCAGGCAAGCGAAGCGCAGAAAAGCGTTTGCCCCGGATGGCGCCGAAGCAGTTGCAGGATGAGGCCGACGGCGCCCAATGCAATGGCGGTAAACAGCCAGCGCTGCCAGCCCTGGCCGTCGGCCAGAAAGCTGAATGCCGCGCCGGGGTTGTACAGCAGCGTGAAATCAAAGAACGGCAGTACGGACCAGCGTTCCGCGTAGGCCATGTTGCTGTCGAAATAGCTTTTGGTCAACTGATCGAGCACGATGATCAGAACGGCGCCCGCCATCCACATCCAGAAGCGCGGTGGAAAGAAGGGCGGGCGGGCCGCTGTGTTGCCGTGCTGCTCAGGCATGGCGGCGCGCCTCGCCGGTCGAGAACAGATTGCTGACGCAGCGGCCGCACAGGGTGGGATGCTGCTCGTCATGGCCGACGTCTTCGCGGTGGTGCCAGCAGCGCTCGCACTTGGCGTGGGCGGTGGCGGCGACCTCTATGCGCAGCTCGCCTTCGGCGCGATGCGCCTGGGCGCGCGACACGATGAGCACGAAGCGGAGGTCGTCCTGCAGCGAGGCCAGCAGTTCGTAATCGTCGCCGTCGGCGTGCAGGTCGACTTCGGCATCGAGCGAAGAGCCGATCTGCCCGGCGGTGCGAACGTCTTCGATGCGCCGCATGACGTCGGCCCGTATGGCCCGCAGGCGGGTCCATTTTTCCGTCAGCACCGCGGCGTCGACCTGGTCGGGCAGCGCATGGAAGAGTTCGGTGAAGATGGTGGTGCCCTTGCCCTGATGCAGGTCCTTCCAGGCCTCTTCGGCCGTGAAGGAAAGAATGGGCGCCATGAGCTTCAACAGGGCATGGGTAATGTGGAAGATCGCCGTCTGCGCCGAGCGCCGGGCCACGCTGTCGGGCGCGGTAGTGTATAGCCGGTCTTTCAGCACGTCGAGATAGAAGGCGCCCAGGTCTTCGGAACAGAAGACCTGCAGCCGCGCCACTGCGGGATGGAACTCGTAGCGCTTGTAGTTCTCGAGCGTTTCCGCCTGCATGGCGGCCGTCATGGCCAGGGCGTAGCGGTCGAGCTCGAACATGTCGTCAAGCGCCACGGCGTCGCGCGCGTGATCGAAGTCGCTGAGGTTGCCCAGCAGGAACTTGAGCGTGTTGCGGATGCGGCGATAGCCTTCGACCACCCGCTTGAGGATTTCATCGGAGATGGACAGCTCGCCGGAATAATCGGTGGCGGCGGTCCACAGTCGCAGGATCTCGGCGCCCAGCGAGTCGGACACTTTCTGGGGCGCCACCACGTTACCCACCGACTTGCTCATCTTGCGTCCGGCGCCGTCGACCACGAAGCCGTGGGTAAGCAGGGCCTTGTAGGGCGGGCGGCCGTACAGCATGCAGCTTGTCAGCAGCGACGAATGAAACCAGCCCCGGTGCTGGTCGGAGCCTTCAAGATAGAGGTCGGCCGGCCATTTCAGCAGGTCGCCGTGCGAACCCTTGAATTCATTGTCTTGCCCGCCCAGTACCGTGGCATGGGTGGTGCCCGAGTCGAACCACACGTCGAGCGTGTCGCGGTTCTTTTCATACTGCTCTGCCTCGTCTCCCAGCAGGTCGCGCGGGTCGAGCGATTGCCAGGCCTCGATGCCGTCTTGCTCGACCCGCCGGGCCACTTGTTCGAGCAGCTCGGGGGTGTGGGGATGCAGCTCGCCGGTTTCCTTGTGCACGAAGAAGGCCATGGGCACGCCCCACTGGCGCTGGCGGGACAGCGTCCAGTCGGGCCGGTTGGCGATCATGGCGTGCAGCCTGGCCCGGCCCCAGGCCGGATAGAATTGCGTTTGTTCCACGCCTTCGAGGGCGGCTTCGCGCAAGGTCCTGCCTTCTTTGGGCTGGCGGTCCATGCCGGCGAACCACTGGCTGGTGGCGCGGTAGATGACCGGGGTCTTGTGCCGCCAGCAGTGCATATAGCTGTGCGACAGCGTGCTGACCTGCAGCAGCGAGCCGGCGTCGTCGAGCGCCTTGACGATCTCGGGGTTGGCCTTCCAGATGAACTGGCCGCCGAACAGGGGCAGGCTCGAGGCATAGACGCCGTCGCCCATGACAGGGTTGATGATGTCTTCGTCGCGTAGGCCGTGGGCCTTGCACGACAGGAAGTCGTCGACGCCGTAGGCGGGCGAAGAGTGCACCACGCCCGTGCCGGCGTCCAGCGACACGTAGTCGGCCAGGTAGACGGGAGCCGTGCGCCGGTAGCCGGCGTCCGCTTCGTAAAGGGGGTGGCGGAATTCAAGATTGGCCAGGGCCGCGCCCTTGGCGGTGGCGATGACCTCGCCCTGGAGCCCCCATGATTCCAGGCAGCTTTCAACCAGCTCTTTGGCCAGCAGCAGCACCTGTCCCGTGGCGCGGGGCTGGGCCAGGCGGACCAGGGCGTAGTCGATTTCAGGATGTACGTTCAGGGCCTGGTTGGCCGGCAGCGTCCAGGGTGTGGTGGTCCAGATTACGACGGCGCCCTCTTGGGCTTCGGGCAGGCCGAAGGCATGGGCCACCTTGGCCGGATCGTCGAAGCGGAAGGCCACGTATACGGCCGGGTCCTTGCGGTCGGCGTACTCGACCTCGGCCTCGGCCAGCGCCGACCTGCAATCGAAGCACCAGTTGACGGGCTTGAGGCCGCGGAAGACGAAGCCTTTTTCCATGATGCGGGCCAGTACGCGAAGCTCGTTGGCTTCGTTGGCGTGGTTCATGGTCAGGTAGGGCCGGTCCCAGTCGCCGAGCACGCCCAGGCGCTTGAAGTCGGCCTTCTGGCGTTCGATCTGCTCGAGCGCGTAGGCGCGGGCCTTGGCCTGCACCTCGGCCACCGGCAGGTGCTTGCCGTATTTTTTCTCGATCTGGATCTCGATGGGCATGCCGTGGCAGTCCCATCCGGGGACGTACTGCGCGTCGAAGCCGGCCATGTTGCGGCTTTTGACGATGATGTCCTTGAGGATCTTGTTGACGGCGTGGCCGATGTGGATGTCGCCGTTGGCGTAGGGGGGACCGTCGTGCAGCACGAACTTGGGGCGTCCCTGGCTGGCCTGGCGTATGGCCTCGTACACTTTGTTTTCTTCCCATTCGGCGACCCAGCGCGGTTCGCGCTTGGCGAGGTCGCCCCGCATCGGAAAGGGGGTCTCGGGCAGATTTAAAGTATTTCTATAGTCCATGGAGCGCGAAATAATCTCGAGCGCTTTGCGCATCGTTGTCGATGGCGGCGATCATAGTCGGAAGGTCGGGGAATTTTTCTTCGTCCCTGAGATACTGCAGGAACTCGATTTGCGTGAGTTTACCGTATGCATCCACGCGCCGGTCCAGCAGATGGACCTCGAGCATGATGCGCCCGGTGTCGGAAATGGTGGGCCTGACGCCCAGGCTGGCCACCCCGTTCAGCGGCTGCTCGTCCAGCCCGTGGGCCCGCACCACGTACACCCCCGAACGTGCGGCGCACAGGGAGGGCACGCGGATGTTCAGGGTGGGGTAGCCCAGCGTGCGCCCCAGCTTCTGGCCATGTATGACATGGCCGCTTATCCGGTAGGTATGGCCCAGCAGGCGCTCGGCGCGCTCCAGGTTGCCCACCGCCAGCGCGGTGCGTACCTCGGAACTTGAAATGCGGTAGCCGTGTTCGTCCACCACGTCGGACAGGGTTTCCACCTCGAAGCCGTGGCGCTGGCCGGCCCGGCGCAGCAGGGCCACATCGCCCATGCGCTTGTGCCCGTAGCGGAAGTCTTCGCCCACCAGCAGCCAGCGTGTCTGCAGGCCCTGCACCAGCAGCTTCTCGATGAAGTCCTCGGCCGGCATGTCGGCCAATTGCTGGTTGAAGCGCTGCAGCACCAGCTGGCGGATCTGCAGCCTTTGCATGGCCCAGGCTTTGTCCCGCAGACTGCTGATCTGCGTGGGCACG
The DNA here is from genome assembly GCF_003096595.1 of Pusillimonas noertemannii. Classification (GTDB taxonomy): domain Bacteria; phylum Pseudomonadota; class Gammaproteobacteria; order Burkholderiales; family Burkholderiaceae_B; genus Pusillimonas; species Pusillimonas noertemannii. Next base: position 210,535 of record NZ_QEKO01000005.1, read on the forward strand.
AGTTCGGGGCGCTGGCCGCGCTGCGCGAAGAAGGCGCGCGGGTGCGGCTGGAAAGTCATGACCGTGGGGGCGATGTCGCGCTGTGCGGCTTCATGGACGACGCGCCTGAGTATGGTCTGGTGGCCGCGGTGGACGCCGTCGAAATTGCCGATGGTCACGGCGCTGGCGCCCCGGGTATCGTGGCGCGGAAGGTGGCGGTAGATGCTGAAAGAGGGTTTCACACCGAGAGTTTACAATTTTATGTTGAGCTTCTTCTGGAAAATACCTTGCCCGAATCAAATTCTTGCCGCTGCCGCTTCGTCGTGCTCGTTTCGGGCCGCGGCAGCAATATGCGGGCCATTGTCCAGGCCTTGCGCGACAGGGTGCTGCCCGCCGAGGTATGCGCGGTCGTGTCCAGTTCGCCGGATGCCGCCGCCCTTGACTGGGCACGCGAGCAGGGCATTGCGACCGTGGTCGTCCCGCATCGAAACTACGCATCGCGCGAGCTGTTCGACCAGGCGCTGGCGCAGGCCATCGAGGCATACCGGCCCGACTACGTGTTGCTGGCCGGCTTCATGAGGGTACTGACCACGGGCTTCGTCGAACGTTTCAACGGGCGCCTGGTCAACATCCATCCCTCGCTGCTGCCCTCGTTCCCGGGCCTGCATACCCATCAGCAGGCCCTGGCCATGGGTGTACAGTGGCATGGCTGCACCGTGCATTTCGTGACGCCCGTGCTCGACCACGGGCCCATCATCGCCCAGGGCGTGGTGCCGGTACTGGCCGGAGACACGCCCGCCGACCTGGCCGAGCGCCTGTTGTGCCTGGAGCACCAGGTCTATGGCGAAGTGGCCCGCTGGCTGGCCGAGGGGCGGGTCACGCTCGACGCCATGCAGCGGGTGCAGGTGCGGGGCGTGGCCAGCCGTTCTTTCATCCGCCCGTCCGATAACGGCGGATGCTGACTTCAAAGGTAGACATGAGCAATTCCAACAAGACCCGGCGCGGCGCGCCGGCGAAGACCCGGGCGGCGGGCACGCGTACAGGGGCGGCGGCGCGCGCAAGGCCGGCGACCTCCCAGGAAAGGTTTCACGCCGTCGCGGCGACCCGCATCCAGCAGGTGCAAGAGGTGCTGGGCGAGATGCTGCAGTGGCAATATCCGGCCGACGCCGTGCTGTCCCGCTGGCTGCGGGCCCACCCCAAGCTGGGCGCTCGAGACCGCGTCGAGCTGGCCGACGGCGTCTTCGACGTGCTGAGGCATTTGCGCCGCTACCGCCAGTTCGCGGAAAGCGGCACGGGGCCGGCATCGCGCCGCCTTGCCATCCTGGGCCTGAGCACGATATTCGAGCCCGCCAAGCTGCAACTGGCCCTCAACGCCGACGAACAGGCCTGGCTCGAGCACGTGCGCGGCCTCGATGAGCGCGGCCTGGCGCCGGCCGTGCGCTGGAGCCTGCCCGACTGGCTGGCCGAGCGCCTGGGGCAGCTCGAGGGCTCCGAGGCACTGATCCAGGCCCTGAACCAGCCTGCGCCGCTCGATTTGCGCGTCAATTCGCTCAAGGCCGAGCGCGATGCCATGCTGCAGGCGCTGGCCGAAGGGCCGGCCGCCCGCTTCGCGCCCCAGGCCACGCCTTATTCGCCCTGGGGCATACGCCTTCAGGGCCGGCCGCCGGTCAACCGCTGGCCCATGTTCGAGCGGGGCGAAATCGAGGTCCAGGACGAAGGCAGCCAGATACTTACCGCCCTGGTGGCCCCCAAGCGCGGCGAAATGATCATCGACTACTGCGCCGGGGCGGGCGGCAAGACCCTGCTGCTGGGCGCGATGATGCGCTCCACCGGGCGCCTGTACGCCTTCGACGTCTCGAACGCGCGGCTGGCGCGGGCCAAGCCCCGCTTTGCCCGCAGCGGGCTGTCCAACATCGTTCCGGTGGTGATAGACGCCGACAACGACCAGCGGGTAAAGAGGCTGCGGGGCAAGGCGCACCGGGTGCTTGTGGACGCGCCCTGCAGCGGCCTGGGCACGCTGCGGCGCAATCCCGACCTGAAATGGCGCCAGCATCCCGGTTCGCTGGACGAACTGCGGGCGCTTCAGGCGCGCATTTTGCGCCAGGCTTCAGAGTGCGTAATGCCCGGCGGCAGGCTGGTCTATGCCACCTGCAGCGTGCTGCCCGAAGAAAACCAGCGGCAGGTCGAGGCCTTTTTGGCCGCAAACCCTGATTTCGAGCTGCTGGACGCGGGCGAAATCATCAAGGACCGTTGCAAGAACCTGACGGTTGAAGGGCCTTATCTGTCGATGCGTCCCGACCTGCATGGCACCGACGGATTCTTCGCGGCCGCCATGCAGCGCGCGCCAGCGGGGCGTGGCGCCTGAAACCAAGGAGTTTCAGTCGGTTTCCGAAGGGCATGTCCTTGATTTTCCTCAAAAACTATTTTGAAACTTTGCTGTCAGAATAACGGCATCTACGCTAGAATCTACTGGATATTCAACTAGGTGGCTTTAATAAAGCCTTCTCAAGCAGGTATATGGACACATTTCTTTCTTTCCTGGCCGGCGGCTTGCTGCAGTATTCGTGGTGGCAGGTCGTGCTCGTCACGTTGGCGCTTACCCACGTTACCATCCTGGGCGTAACGATCTTCCTGCATCGCAGCCAGACGCACCGGGGGCTTGATCTTCACCCGGCCGTCATGCATTTCTTCCGCTTCTGGCTGTGGATGACAACCGGCATGGTCACGAAAGAATGGGTGGCCATCCATCGCAAGCACCACGCCAAATGCGAGCGCGAAGGCGACCCGCATTCTCCCATGATCTACGGCATAGGCAAGGTGTTCTTCCGCGGCGCCGAACTGTACCGCCAAGAGGCCGCCAACGCCGAAACGCTCAAGCGCTACGGCAACGGCACGCCCGACGACTGGCTCGAGCGCAACCTGTATACGCGCCACAGCATGCTGGGCATCCTCATCATGCTGGGCCTCGACCTTGCCCTGTTCGGCGTGCTGGGCCTTACCGTCTGGGCCGTCCAGATGGCCTGGATCCCCTTCTGGGCCGCCGGCGTGGTCAACGGCCTGGGCCACTTCGTGGGCTATCGCAACTACGCCAGTCCCGACACCAGCACCAATGTGTTCCCTTGGGGCATCATCATCGGCGGCGAAGAACTGCACAACAACCACCACGCCTACGGCACGTCGGCCAAGTTCTCGGCCAAGTGGTGGGAATTCGACATCGGCTGGGGCTATATCAAGGTGCTCAGCTTCTTCCGCCTGGCCACGGTGCGCCGTGTCGCGCCCAAGCTCAAACTAGAGCCCGCTGCCCAGTCCATCAGCCTGCAAACGCTCGAGGGCGTCATTCTGCACCGCTACGAGATTCTCGCGCGCTACACCGACGTCATCAAGCAAGCGGCTGCCGAAGAGCTCGCCAAGCTCAAGCCCATGCGCAAAAAGGGCAGCCCCGATTGCCGCTGGCGCCAGCTTAGCCGCATCCGCCGTACGCTTGGCAGCACCGACGCCGACGCGCTCGAACCCGCCCAGCGCGCCGAGCTCGACAACGTCCTGGCCCAGAACCAGTCGCTTTCCACCCTGGTGCAAATGCGCGCCGAACTGACCCGCCTCTGGGAAAGCTCCAGCGCCACCAGCGAACAGCTGCTTGGCGACCTGCAAGCCTGGTGCCAGCGTGCGCAGCAAAGCGGCATCGAAGGACTCGAGCAGTTCTCTTATCGCCTGCGCCGCTACGCGGCATGATCGACCAGCTCAATACCGAACAAAAAGCCGCCGTCACACTTCCTCCACAGCACGCGCTGGTCCTGGCCGGCGCGGGCAGCGGCAAGACCCGTGTGCTCACCACACGCATGGCCTGGCTCATTCAAACGGGCCAGGCCAGCCTCTATGGCCTGCTGGCGGTCACCTTCACCAACAAGTCGGCGCGCGAGATGCTCACGCGCCTTTCCAGCCTGCTGCCGCTCGACACCCGCGGCTTGTGGGTGGGCACTTTTCACGGCCTGTGCAACCGCATGCTGCGCGCGCATCATCGCGACGCGGGCCTGCCCCAGACCTTCCAGATCCTCGACATGGCCGACCAGCTTTCGGCCATCAAGCGCCTGATCAAGGGCGCGGGCATCGACGACGACAAGTTCCCCCCGCGCGACGTGCAGCGCTTCATCAACAGCGCTAAAGAAGAGGGGCTGCGCCCCGACGCCGTGCAGGCCGACGACCCCTACCGACGCCGCATGGTCGAGATCTACGGCCTGTACCAGGCCCAGTGCGAGCGCGAGGGCGTGGTCGACTTCGCCGAGTTGCTGTTGCGCGCCTTCGAGCTGCTGCAGCGCAACGGCCCTATACGCGAACACTACCAGCGCCGCTTCCGCCACATTCTGGTGGACGAGTTCCAAGACACCAACATGCTGCAGTACCGCTGGCTGCAATTGCTTGCGGGCGGTGGGGCGTGCATGTTCGCCGTGGGCGACGACGACCAGTCCATCTATGCCTTTCGCGGCGCCAACGTGGGCAATATGTCCGATTTCGAGCGCGACTATGCGCGCGGCGCCGTCATCAGGCTAGAGCAGAACTACCGCTCGTACGGGCACATTCTTGATTCGGCCAACGCCCTCATTGCGCACAACAGCGCCCGCCTGGGCAAGAACCTCTGGACGGCCCAGGGCGAGGGCGAGCCCGTGCGGGTCACCGAGCAGCCCTCCGACCTGATGGAGGCGCAATGGATCGTCGACGAGGTCAAGGCCCTGATCAACGACGGCAGGCTGCGCCGCGAAATCGCCATTCTGTATCGCAGCAATGCGCAATCCCGCGTCATCGAACATGCGCTGTTTTCGGCCGGCATCCCCTACAAGGTGTATGGCGGCCTGCGCTTTTTCGAGCGCCAGGAGATCAAGCACGCGCTGGCGTACATGCGTCTCATGGACAACCCGCACGACGACACCTCGTGGCTGCGCGTCGTCAATTTCCCGGCGCGCGGCATAGGCGCCCGCACACTCGAGCAGCTTGCCGATACCGCTCGCCAGCACGGCACCAGCCTATACGGAGCCGTGGCCTTCATGTCGGGCAAGGGCGGAAGCAAACTGCTTCAGTTCGCCGACATGGTCACCAGCATGGCGCACGAGGCGCAGGCCGTGAGCCTGCCCGAACTCATCGAGCACGTCGTGCATCACAGCGGGCTGCGAGCGCACTATCAGGCCGAGAAGGAAGGCGCCGAACGTCTCGAGAACCTGCAGGAACTCGTCAACGCGGCGGCCGTGTTCGTGGCCGAGGAAAATGTCGAGGGCCTTCCGGCGGGCCTGGCCATCGAGCGCCCGGTATCGGCCTTGCCCGACGTAGAGCTTGCCGAAGACGCCGCCGGCGCCCCGTCGACCGAATTCTCCATGTCGCCGCTGGCGGCCTTCCTGTCGCATGCCTCCCTCGAGGCGGGCGACAACCAGGCCCAGGCGGGCCAGGACGCCGTCCAGCTCATGACCGTGCACGCGGCCAAGGGGCTTGAGTTCGATTCCGTCTTCATCACGGGCATCGAAGAGGGCCTGTTCCCACATGAGAACAGCCTGCTGGACTCCTCCGGCCTGGAAGAAGAACGCCGCCTGATGTATGTGGCGATTACGCGGGCCCGCGAGCGGCTTTACCTTACTCTGGCCCAAAGCCGCATGCTGCATGGCCAGACGCGCTATGCAATGCGCTCGCGCTTCCTCGACGAAATCCCCGAAGAACACCTGAAATGGCTCACGCCGCGCGAGGCCAGGGCCTTGCCGGCCGAGGGCTGGAACCAGGCCTCAGGCGCCTGGCGCCGTTCTGACGCATACGGCCGTCCGGCCACAGGCACGGCTTCTCCGCGTGCGCCACGCAGTGTCACTACGGGCGTTACCGTGGGCGAGCGGCACTACCGAATCGGACAAGGGGTGCGGCACGCGAAGTTCGGTGAGGGCACGATTATCGGCCTGAGCGGAATGGGGCAGGATTCGCAGGCGCAGATTCAGTTTCGGGATGCGGGTACCAAGACGTTGGCTTTGGGGATTGCCAAGCTGGATGTGATTGCCGGATAGAGCTGCATCAGAAGAAATCCAACTCTTCAATCCAAGAAGCCTGAATACCGCAAATTGAGACACCAAGAGGCGTGATGCGGGGTAAGTATTTTGGGCGACGTTGAGCAAGCCGAGCACCCTATCATTTTTGGGGATGCAAGCCCGCAACTGTTCGAGCGCGACGGGTGTGTACAGCCCGGGGGGCTGTACACTGCGCGAGTTTTGCGGGCGCCCCAAAAATGATAGGGTGCGAGGGCAGCCGGCAAAGCCGGCCGAAGCTCTCCGGCGCCCAAAATACTTACCCCGCAGCGCGCCGGCTTAAATACTCAAAGGCGACCTTCCGATCCACAGCGCACAGGATCAATAACTCAAAAAACTGCATTCCGATCCGCAGCGCACCGATTCACAAACCCAGAAACGGGCGCCCAGCTCCAACACCGTAGTAGAGATCCTAGACCAAGCCTTCCAACTCTTCCTGCAGCAACAGCCACTCCTCCTCAAGCGCATCCATCCGCTTGCTGAGCTCACCATGCTCGGCCAGCACCGCCAGCCGTTCATCACGTCGCGCATCCGAATAGAACTCCGGATCGGCGATCAGCGCGTCAAGTTCGTCCAAGCGCTTGCGGTCCCGTTCCATGCGTGTTTCCAGCTTCCTGATCGAAGCCTCGATCGGCTTGCGCAATGTCGACAGGCGCTGGCGTTCCTCCGCTTCCTGGCGGCGCTGCGCCTTGCGGTCCACCGGCGCGTCGGCCGCCGAGGCAGCCTGGCTGCGCGCCTCTTCGCGCAAGTTGGCCGTGCGCTCATTCAGCCATGAACGATAGTCCTCCAGATCGCCGTCGAACTCCAGCACCGAGCCGTCCGCCACGATCCAGAAGCTGTCCACCGTCGTGCGCAGCAGGTGGCGGTCGTGCGACACCAGCAGCACGCTGCCCTCGAACTCCGCCAGCGCCGTCGCCAGCGCCTCGCGCGTGTCCACGTCCAGGTGGTTGCTGGGTTCATCCAGCAGCAGCAGATTGGGCTTTTGCCAGACGATCAGCGACAGCGCCAGGCGGGCCTTCTCGCCGCCCGACATTGGGGCCACCAGGCTGTTCACCGTATCGCCGCTGAAACCGAAGCCGCCCAGATAATTGCGCAACTCTTGTTCGCGCACCTGGGGCGCCAGGCGGGCCAAGTGCTGCAGCGGCGTTTCGTCCAGGCGCAGCATATCCAGCTGCTGCTGCGCGAAGTAGCCAATGTTCAGGCCCTTAGAGGCCTTGAGCTCGCCCGCCAGCGCCGGCAATTCCCCCGCCAGCGTCTTGATCAGCGTACTCTTGCCCGCGCCGTTCACGCCCAGCACGCCGATCCGGCTCGAAGCGCGCAGCATCAGCGTAACGTCCTGAAGCACCGGCTTTTCAGTGCTGCCATTGTCGGCCGCATAGCCCACCGCCACCTTGTGCAAGGTAAGCAGGGGGTCGGGCACATTGCCCGGATCGGGAATGCGGATGTCGATGCCGGCCTCGGCGTGCAGCGGCGCCAGCGTTTCCATCCGGGCCAGGGCCTTGACCCGGCTTTGCGCTTGCTTCGCCTTGGTGGCCTTGGCCTTGAAGCGGTCGATGAAGCTTTGCAGCCGGGCCGTTTCGCGTGTCTGGCGTTCCCAGGCGATGTGGGTCTGGCGCAGGCGCTCGGCGCGCTGCGTCAGGAAATCTTCATAGCCGCCCCGGTAGCGCACCAGCTTGCCGTGGTCAAAATGAAGTATCGAGCGCGCCACCGCGTCCAGGAACTCGGTGTCGTGCGAGATCAGCAGCACCGTGCCCTGGTAGGCCCCCAGCCAGCGCTCGAGCCACAGCATGGCGTCCAGGTCGAGGTGGTTGGTGGGTTCGTCAAGCAGCAGCAGTTCTGAGGGCGCCATCAGCGCGCGCGCCAGCGCAAGGCGCATCTGCCAGCCGCCTGAGAATTCGCCCACCGGGCGCATCCACTCATGCGGGGCGAAGCCCAGGCCCGCCAGAAGCTGCTCGGCCCGTGAAGGCGCGCTCCAGGCATCGGCCTCGACCAGCGCCGCCTCGAGTTCAGCGATGCGGTGGCCGTCGCTGTCGGGGCTTGCCGCGCGTTCCGCCTGCAGGCGACGCAAATGCGTATCGCCGTCGATGACGAATTCGCGGGCCGGCCTGTCGAGCGCGGTGATTTCCTGTTCGACGCTGGCGATGCGCCAGCTGTCGGGAACGGAGAGGGTGCCCGCGTCCAGGTCTATGCGGCCTTGAAGCAGGGCGAACAGAGTGGACTTGCCCGCGCCGTTCTTGCCCACGAAGCCCAGGCGCTCGCCCGGGTTGACGACGAAGTCGGCGTCCTGCAGCAATACCTTGGTGCCGCGGCGAAGGGTCAGGCCATTTGCGCGTATCACGACGCCAGCTGCTCCCGCGTCAGCATCAGGATCTGGTCTTCGGTATTGGCCGTGCTGAGCCAGACGGGCTCGAGTTCGGGAAAGGCGTTGACGAAGTTTTCATATTCATTGCCGATCTCGAGCACCAGAACACCCCCTTCGTCCAGGAAGCGCGGCGCATCGCGCAGCAGCCTGCGCACGATCTCCATGCCGTCGTCGCCGCCCGCCAGCGCCATCGTGGGCTCGTGGCGGTACTCGGGCGGCAGCGATTCCATCGAATGGTCGTTGACGTAGGGCGGGTTGCAGACGATCAGCTGGTACAGGCACTGCGGCAATTGGTCGAACAGGTCGCTGCGATGCGTGGCGACCCTGCCGTCCAGGCCGAATTGCTCGATGTTGAGGTCGGCGACCTCGAGGGCGTGCTCGGAAAGATCCACCGCGTCGACCTGGGCGTTCGGAAAGGCCAGGGCGGCAAGTATGGCCAGGCAGCCCGAGCCCGTGCACAGGTCGAGCACGTAGTCGACCTCGTCGGGGTCGGCGATCCAGGGCTGCAGCGCCTCGACGAGCAGCTCGGAGATGGGCGAGCGGGGCACGATCACACGAGGGTCCACCGCGAAGCGATGGCCCTGAAGCCAGGCTTCGCCCGTCAGGTAGGCCGCGGGTACGCGCTCGTCGAGGCGCCGTTCGACGATCTCGAGGCAGCGCTTTTTTTCTTCAGTGGTAAGGCGGGCGTCCAGGAAAGGCTCGAGCGTGTCCAACGGCAGGTGCAGCACGTGCAGCAGCAGGTACACGGCCTCGTCCCAGGCATTGTCGCTGCCATGGCCGAACGACAGCTGCGCGGCGTTGAAGCGGCTGACGGCATAGCGCAGCAGGTCGCGCAGGGTGTGCAGTTCGTTCAGGGCGGCGTTGTTCATGCAGCGTCTCCGTCGTTCAGCAGCAGGTTCTCGAGCGTACGGCGGTAAATGTTCTTCAAGGGTTCCAGTGCGTCGATGCGTATGTGTTCGTTGGTTTGGTGAATGCTGGCATTGATCGGCCCGAACTCTACCACTTGCGGGCAGATCTTGGCGATGAAGCGTCCGTCGGAGGTTCCGCCCGTGGTCGAGAGTTCAGCCTCGACGCCGGTTTCGGCCTGTATGGCCCGGCCGATCGCCTGGCACAGTTCGCCCTGCGGGGTAAGAAAGGGTTCGCCGCTTAGCGTCCATGCCAGATCGTACTCCAGCTTGTGGGCGTCCAGCAGGGCGTGCACCCGGCTCTTCAGCGTTTCGGGCGTGCTTTCGGTGGAGAAGCGGAAGTTGAAGTCGGCCACGGCTTCGCCCGGCACCACGTTGCTTGCCCCGGTTCCGGCGTGCAGATTGGACACCTGGAAGGTGGTGGCCGGAAAGTACGGGTTGCCGGTGTCCCATTCCTGGCTTGTCAGCTCGGCCAGCGCGGGCGCCAGCAGATGGACGGCGTTGCGGGCCAGATGGGGGTAGGCCACGTGCCCTTGGCGGCCGCGCACGGTAAGGCGTCCGGACAGCGATCCGCGCCTTCCGTTCTTTACCGTGTCGCCCAGCGTCGACACCGAAGTGGGCTCGCCGACGATGCAGTAATCGGGGGTCTCGCCGCGCGCGCTCAGCACCTCGCACACTTTCACCGTGCCGTTGACCGAGGGGCCTTCCTCGTCGGAGGTGATCAGCAGCGCGATCGAGCCGCGATGGCCGGGATGCGCGGCGACGAATTCTTCGGCCGCCACGGCAAAGGCCGCGATCGAGCTTTTCATGTCGGCCGCGCCGCGCCCGTACAGCAGGCCGTCGCGCTCGGTGGGCCGGAAGGGGTCACTGTCCCATTTTTCGATCGGCCCGGTGGGTACCACGTCGGTGTGGCCGGCGAACACCAGCAGCGGCGCCGCGCTTCCGCGCCGCAGCCACAGGTTGGCGACCTCGCCGAAAGGCATGGCCTTGGCCTCGAAGCCGCTTGCCTGCAGCCGCTGGGCCAGCAAGGCCTGGCAGCCGGCGTCGTCGGGCGTGACCGAAGGCCGGCTGATCAGCTCTTCGGCCAGGTTGCGTACGGCGGACATCAGGCCCTCAGCAGTTCGTTGACGCTGGTCTTGGAGCGGGTCTGGGCGTCGACGCGCTTGACGATCACGGCGCAGGCCAGGCTGTGCGAGCCGTCGGCGGCGGGCAGCGAGCCGGGAACCACCACCGAGCCGGCCGGCACCCGGCCGTAGCTGATTGCGCCGGTGGCGCGATCGTATATGCGCGTGCTTTGCGACAGATACACGCCCATTGCCAGCACGGAGTTCTCTTCCACGATCACGCCTTCCACGATTTCAGAACGCGCGCCGATGAAGCAGTTGTCTTCGATGATGGTGGGGTTGGCCTGCAGCGGCTCGAGCACGCCGCCGATGCCCACGCCGCCCGACAGGTGCACATTGCGGCCGATCTGCGCGCAGGAGCCGACGGTGGCCCAGGTGTCGACCATGGTGCCTTCGCCCACGTAGGCGCCGATGTTCACATAGGAAGGCATCAGCACCACGTTGCGGCCTATGTAGGCGCCGCGCCGGGCCGTGGCGGGGGGCACCACGCGAAAGCCGCCCTGGGCGAAGTCCTGCGCACTGTAGCCGGCGAACTTCAGGTCGACCTTGTCATAGAACTGCAGCGGCGCCTGGCCCATGGGACGGTTGTCCTGCAGACGGAAAGACAGCAGCACCGCCTTCTTGATCCATTGGTGCGTAACCCATTCTCCGGCGATTTTCTCGGCCACGCGCAGGCTGCCTGCGTCGAGGGCCTGCAGCGTCTTGTCGACGGCCTCGTGCAGGCGGGAGTCGGCGCTTGCGGGATCGACGGCGTTGCGTTCGTCCCAGGCTCGTTCAATGATGTCTTGCAGTTCTGTCGTCATTGTTTCTAGTGTGCGGTAGAGGTTGAAAAGAGCCCGGCCGTCCTACAGGGGTTTCAGCGGGGCGGTGTGTATTCCCGCAGGAAGCGGGCCATGCGCTGCGCGGCTTCCACGCAGTCGTGTTCGGGGGCGACCAGAGCGATGCGGATGCGCCCCGCGCCGGGGTTGATGCCGTGCGCTTCGCGCGCCAGATAGCTGCCAGGCAGCACGGTAACGGCGGTGGCCGCGTGCAGTTCGCGGGTAAGGTCTTCGTCGCTGCCCGGCGTGCCCGCCCATAGATAAAAGCCCGCGTCCGGCATCTCTACGTCGAGCACGGGTTTCAGGATAGGGTAGACCGCTTCGAACTTGTTGCGATACAGGCGCCGGTTTTCGGCCACGTGGGCCTCGTCGTTCCAGGCCGCGACGCTGGCCCGGGAAACGACCGGGCTCATGGCGCTGCCATGGTAGGTGCGGTACAGCAGGAACTGGCGGACCAGGGCGGCATCGCCGGCCACGAAGCCCGAACGCATGCCCGGCACGTTCGAACGCTTGGACAGGCTCGAAAAACACAGCAGCCTGCGGAAATCGTCGCGCCCCAGCTGATGTGCCGCCTGCAGCGCGCCCAACGGAGGAGCGGCTTCGTCGAAATAGATTTCCGAATAGCACTCATCGGCGGCAATGACAAAGCCGTATTCGTCGGAAAGGCGGAACAGCGTCTGCCAGCTTTCAAGCGGCAGCACATTGCCCGCGGGGTTGCCGGGCGAGCAGATGAACAGCAGCTGTGTGTGGCGCCATACCTCGGGCGGAACCGACTGCCAGTCGTAGCCGAAGTTGAGCTCGGGCTGCGAGTTGATGAAATAGGGCCGGGCGCCGGCGATCAGGGCTGCGCCTTCGTAGATCTGGTAGAAAGGGTTGGGACAGATCGCCAGGGCGCCGGGCACCGGGTCGATGACGGTTTGCGCGACGGCAAACAGGGCCTCGCGCGAACCCAGCACCGGCAGCACCTGGGTGTCGGGGTCGGGCGCCGGAATGCCGTAGCGCCGGGCGATCCAGCCTGAAATGGCCTCGCGCAAGGCGGGCTCGCCCTTTGTGGGAGGGTAGGCCGAAAGGCCGTCCATGGCGTTGCGCATGGCGTCGATGGCCACCTGGGGCGCGGGGTGCCGCGGCTCGCCGATCGAAAGGCTGATGGGAGAAAGGTTCGGTGCTGTGGGGCCGGCCTGGGCAAGCAATTGCCGCAGCCGTTCGAACGGGTAGGGATTGAGGGCGCCTAGGCGAGGGTTCATTTGTGCCGCGTTAGAGGTTGCGGGGCAGGGCTGCCTTGATGGTGCGAACGGAGAGACTCGAACTCTCACACCTTTCGGCGCCAGAACCTAAATCTGGTGCGTCTACCAATTCCGCCACGTTCGCACTTAGGCAAGCCCAGCATTATAGCGTGTTTTCGCCAGACCTCCGGGGCGCCAGGCGCGGGGCAAACCCGATGCCGGCTGCGGCGGGCCCACATGGCATAGTGCCTTTTGGTGCCGGGCCGCCCCGGGGCAAAGGCGCCTGGTCAAGCTGCTTTTTTGAGCGCCGGGAGTTTCCGGTAAAATATCCTGTTCATCTATCCATTTACCAACTTATATAGGTTCCCAATGCAGCAGCCCGTGGTTGAAACTCTGTCTGGCCTGGAGCGTCGTATCGATATCGTCGTTTCGGTTGCCGATGTCGAAAAAGAAGTCCAGTCGCAGCTCAAGCGTGTTGCGCGCACCGCCAAGATTCAGGGCTTTCGTCCGGGCAAGGCGCCTCTGTCCATGATCGAGCGCAGCCACGGCCCCGGCATCCGCTACGACGTCATCAACGCCGAGGTCGGCCGGGCGCTCGACAAGGCCATTGGCGACGCCAGCCTGCGCATTGCCGGCACCCCCGATCTCGAGCCCAAGACCGAAGGCGTCGAAGAAGGCTACATGGGCTTCTCGGCCACCTTCGAGGTATATCCCGAAGTCACCGCGCCCGATCTCTCCGCATTGCAGGTCACGCGCAGCGCGGTGCAGGTCGGCGACGCCGAAGTACAGCGCACCATCGACATCCTGCGCAAGCAGCGGGCCATCTACGAGCCCCGCGACGATCGCGCCGCCCAGGACGACGACCGCGTCACGCTCGACTTCGCCGGCACCATCGACGGCGTCGCCTTCGACGGCGGCTCGGCCGAGGACTTCCCCTTCGTGCTGGGCCAGGGCCGCATGCTGCCTGAGTTCGAAACCGCCGTGCGCGGCCTGAAGGCGGGCGACACCGCCACCTTCCCGCTCGAGTTCCCGGCCGACTACGGCGGCAAGGAAGTCGCCGGCAAAACGGCCGAGTTCAAGATCACCATCAAGCAGGTGGCCGAGCCCGTGCTGCCTGAGGTCGATGCCGAGTTCGCCAAGTCGCTGGGCCAGGCCGAAGGCGACGTCGAAAAACTGCTGCAAGACGTGCGCGCCAACATCGAGCGCGAAGTCAAGGCCCGCGCCCATGCCCGCACCAAGGGCAGCGTCATGGACGCCCTGGTCGCCGCCTGCTCGTTCGACGTGCCCAAGGCCCTGGTCCAGAACGACACCCAGAACCGTGTCGCCGCTGCGCGCGAAGAGCTCAAGCAGCGCGGCGTGCCCAACGCCGACAGCCTGCCGATTCCTCCCGAGACCTTCTCGGCCGAATCCGAGCGCCGTGTGCGCCTGGGCCTGCTGGTGTCCGAACTGGTCAACAGCGCCGAACTGCGCGCCAAGCCCGAGCAGGTTCGCGCCCGCATCGAAGAGCTTGCCCAGAACTACGAGCAGCCTGCCCAGGTCGTGGCGTATTATTTGTCCGACCGCGAGCGCCGCGCCGAGATCGAGGCCCTGGTGCTCGAAGACAACGTCGTCGAGCATGTCCTGTCCAAGGCGCAGGTCACCGACGAAACCGTCGATTTCGACGAACTTATGGGGACTGCATAAATGCAGCGATTCACTGATTTCTACGCGTCGATGTACGGCGGCGACTCGGTCGTTCCGACCGGGCTGGGCTATGTGCCCATCGTCGTCGAGCAATCGGGCCGCGGCGAACGCTCCTACGACATCTACTCGCGCTTGCTGCGCGAGCGTGTCATTTTCTTTGTCGGGCCGGTCAACGACCAGTCGGCCAACCTCGTGGTGGCGCAACTGCTCTTCCTCGAATCCGAAAACCCCGACAAAGACATCTCGCTGTACATCAACTCGCCTGGCGGGTCGGTGTATGCGGGCATGGCCATCTACGACACCATGCAGTTCGTCAAACCCGACGTCTCCACGCTGTGCACCGGGCTTGCCGCCAGCATGGGCGCCTTCCTGCTGTCGGCCGGCACAAAGGGCAAGCGCTACACCCTGCCCAATTCGCGCATCATGATCCATCAGCCATCGGGCGGCGCGCAGGGCCAGGCTTCCGACATCCAGATCCAGGCACGCGAAATCCTCAGCCTGCGCGAGCGGCTCAACGCCATCCTGGCGGCCAATACCGGGCAGCCGGTCGAGCGCATCGCCGAGGACACCGAGCGCGACAATTTCATGTCGGCCGAAGATGCAGTATCGTATGGGTTGGTGGATAAAGTTCTGGTCTCACGCTCCGACTCCGCCGAGGCGTAGGCCAGCCGGTCGGCGGGTCCGTTTCGGTATTCGCCGATTATTATCGACAGGCGGCCTCGGCGGGCCGTGCTGTCATAGGAACTGATAGTTTTATGCCCGAGAAAAAAGGATCGGCAGACGAAAAAGTGTTGCATTGTTCGTTTTGCAATAAAAGTCAGCACGAGGTGCGCAAGCTGATCGCGGGGCCCTCCGTGTTCATTTGCGACGAGTGCATCGATCTTTGTACCGACATCATCCTGGAAGAAACCCAGGAAGCCGCGCGCGATGCCATTCGCAACGAGCTGCCCACGCCGCGCGAGATCAAGTCGTTTCTAGACGGCTACGTCATTGGTCAAGACATACCCAAGCGCAATCTGGCCGTGGCGGTGTACAACCACTACAAGCGCATCCGGTACGGCGAGGTCAAGGGCGACGACGTCGAGCTGTCCAAGAGCAACATCCTGCTGATCGGGCCCACGGGCTCGGGTAAGACGCTGCTGGCGCAGACCCTTGCACGCATGCTCGACGTGCCTTTCGTCATGGCCGACGCTACGACGCTTACCGAAGCCGGCTACGTTGGCGAAGACGTCGAGAACATCGTCCAGAAGCTGCTGCAAAATTGCAACTACGATGTCGAGAAGGCGCAGCGCGCCATCATCTACATCGACGAGATCGACAAGATCTCCCGCAAGTCCGACAACCCCTCCATTACGCGCGACGTGTCGGGCGAGGGCGTGCAGCAGGCCCTGCTCAAGCTCATCGAGGGCACGGTGGCCTCGGTGCCGCCGCAGGGCGGACGCAAGCACCCCAACCAGGATTTCGTCCAGGTCGACACCACCAACATTCTGTTCATCGTCGGTGGCGCGTTCGACGGCCTTGAAAAGGTCATACGCGACCGCACCGAAAAGTCCGGCATCGGCTTTTCGGCCTCGGTGCGCGCCAAGACCGAGCGCGGCGTCGGCGAGCTCTTCTCCGAGGTCGAACCCGAAGACCTCATCAAGTTCGGCCTCATCCCCGAACTGGTGGGCCGGCTTCCCGTCGTGGCCACCCTGCAGGAACTCGACGAAAACACCCTCGTGCGCATCCTTACCGAGCCCAAGAACTCCCTCATCAAGCAGTTTCAGAAACTGTTTGAAATGGAAGACACCGAGCTCGAGGTCCGTCCCCAGGCGCTCAGCGCCATCGCGCAAAAGGCCATCAAGCGCCGCACGGGCGCGCGGGGCCTGCGCTCCATTGTCGAGCAGGCGCTGCTGGGCACCATGTACGAACTTCCGTCGCTTGAAAATGTCAAACGGGTGGTACTGGACGAGAACGCCGTGCAGGGCACCGGAACCCCCTTGCTCATCTATGGCGAAGAGGAATCCACCGACGATCTGTCCGAAAAGCCGGCTGTGCCCAAGCTACAGGGCGCCGCCTGAGCCGTTCTTTGAAATGCCCTTGTAGTTTGTGGGTTTATCGCTGCGACGACTTGAAATTTCCGCTATCGTCACTACATATACTCACATGTAGTACTCAAAAAGGGGGGCTAGGCTTCCCTTTTTGTTTCCAACGCAGAGCTTTTTAAGGAAATTACTATGTCTGCGAGCCCGATTCTTTCTTCAGAACCCATGGACTTGCCCCTGCTGCCCTTGCGTGACGTGGTGGTATTTCCGCACATGGTGATTCCGCTGTTCGTCGGCCGCCCCCGTTCCATCAAGGCCCTTGAAATGGCCATGGAAGGCGGCAACAACATCATGCTGGTAGCGCAAAAATCAGCCAGCAAAGACGACCCCGCACCCGAAGATCTCTACGAGATCGGCTGCGCGGCCAGCATATTGCAGATGCTCAAGCTGCCCGACGGCACCGTCAAGGTGCTGGTCGAGGGCCTGCAGCGCGCGCGCGTCAACAGCGTCACCGAAGCCGACAACCATTTCGTGGCCAATGTGCAGGCGGTCGCGCTCGACCCCGAGCAGGGCGCCGAGTCCGAGGCGCTGCGCCGTGCCGTGGTTGCCCAGTTCGAGCAATACGTCAAGCTCAACAAAAAAATTCCGCAAGAAATCCTCACCTCGCTCAGCGGCATCGACGACGCCGGACGCCTGGCGGACACCATCGCGGCCCATCTGCCGCTCAAGCTCGAGCAAAAGCAGCACATGCTCGAAATCACCGACACCTCGCCGCGCCTCGAGAACCTGCTGTCGCAGCTCGAATCCGAGATCGACATCCTGCAGGTCGAGAAGCGCATACGCGGGCGCGTCAAGAAGCAGATGGAGAAAAGCCAGCGCGACTACTACCTGAACGAACAGGTCAAGGCCATCCAGAAAGAACTGGGCGAGGGTGAAGAAGGCGCCGACATCGAAGAGCTCGAGAAAAAGATCGAGGCCGCACAGCTTCCCAAAGAGGCCCTTAAAAAGGCCGAGGCCGAGCTCAAGAAGCTCAAGCTCATGTCGCCCATGTCGGCCGAGGCCACCGTGGTGCGCAACTACATCGACACGCTCATCGGCCTGCCGTGGCGCAAGAAAAGCCGCATCAACAATTCCATTTCCAACGCCGAGCAGGTGCTCGATGCCGACCACTACGGCCTTGAAAAGGTCAAAGAGCGCATCATCGAATACCTGGCCGTGCAGCAGCGCGTCGACAAGCTCAAGGCGCCCATTCTTTGCCTGGTCGGGCCTCCCGGCGTGGGCAAGACCTCGCTTGGGCAGTCCATAGCGCGCGCCACCAACCGCAAGTTCGTGCGCATGGCGCTGGGCGGGGTGCGCGACGAAGCCGAAATCCGCGGCCACCGGCGTACCTACATCGGCTCCATGCCGGGCAAGATCCTGCAGAACATGTCCAAGGTGGCCGTGCGCAACCCGCTGTTCCTGCTCGACGAAATCGACAAGATGGGCGCCGATTTCCGCGGCGATCCCTCGTCGGCGCTGCTCGAGGTGCTCGACCCCGAGCAGAACCACACCTTCCAGGACCATTACGTCGAGGTCGATTTCGACCTTTCCGACGTCATGTTCGTGGCCACCAGCAATACGCTCAACATTCCGCCGGCCCTGCTCGACCGCATGGAGGTCATTCGCCTTTCGGGCTACACCGAAGACGAAAAAGTGCATATCGCCTTCGACCACCTGCTGCCCAAGCTCATGAAGAACAACGGCGTGCGCGAAGGCGAGATGTCCATCGAAGAGGCCGCCGTCCGCGACATCGTGCGCTACTACACGCGTGAAGCCGGCGTGCGGGCGCTCGAGCGCGAAATCAGCAAGATCTGCCGCAAGGTGGTCAAGAAAACCCTCGAGGCCAATCCCGAAACCGGCCGTCGCGCGCGTCGCGGCGCATCGCAGGGCGAAATCGTGCAGGTTCAGGTCACCGCCGAGAACCTGGCCGATTTCCTCGGCGTGCGGCGCTACAACTACGGCATGGCCGAGAAAGAAAACAAGATCGGCCAGGTTACCGGCCTGGCCTGGACCGAGGTCGGCGGCGACCTGCTTACCATCGAGGTGGCCGACATGCCGGGCAAGGGGCAGGTGCAGCGCACCGGCTCGCTGGGCGACGTCATGAAAGAATCGGTCGAGGCCGCGCGCACCGTGGTGCGCTCACGGGCGCAAAAGTGGGGCATCCCCAACACCGCGTTCGAAAAGCGCGACCTGCACGTGCACTTCCCCGAAGGCGCCACGCCCAAAGACGGCCCTTCGGCGGGTATCGCCATTACCACCGCCATGGTGTCGGCGCTTACGGGCATTCCCGTGCGGGCCGACGTCGCCATGACAGGCGAGATCACCCTGCGCGGCGAGGTTCTGCCCATCGGCGGCCTCAAAGAGAAGCTGCTGGCGGCGCATCGCGGCGGCATCAAGGTGGTGATGATCCCTGAAGAGAACGTCAAAGACCTTGCCGACATCCCCGACAACGTCAAGAACCACCTCGAGATCATTCCGGTTCGCTGGATCGATCGCGTGCTCGAGGTCGCGTTGCAAGACATGCCCACTCCGCTGTCCGACGAAGAAGTCGCGCGTCTGGCGGCCGAGGCGGTGGCCAGCACCAAGCCGGCCGGCGAGGCCGCGGGCGGGGTCTTCAAGCACTAAGCAGCATTTGCCCGGGCCTTGGGCGGCCCGGGCAACAGCGCTTTCTTGTCATGTCCGGTGGGGCCGCTGCGCTATCATAAGGTCTTGCTCCTTGGGCGTTTCTCGCATCTGTATGGACAAGAACCAGAACCTATCCCAAACCGAACGGGCCGTGCTGGGCCTTCGAGGCCTTATCGTGCAGGGGCAGCTCAAGCCCGGCCAGCGCGTCATCGAGCAAATGCTGGTCGAGAACTTCGGCGTGTCACGCACGCCTGCGCGCGCGGCCATCCAGCGCATCTGCGAAGAAGGGTTCATTTCAGAGGTGCCCAGGCGGGGCTACGTCGTGTCGGGCTTCACCGAGCAAGACGTGTTCGACGCCATTGCCATACGGGGCACGCTGGAAGGCATGGCGGCCCGGATGGCGGCCGAAAAGGGCCCGCCTCCCGGCGTGCTGGCTTCCATGAAGGCCTGCCTGCAGGCCATAGACGAAGCGCTTCAAGAGCGCGACCTGGAAATTCGGCAGAACGAATACGCCGGCCTCAACGACAGGCTGCACGAGTTGGTTTGCGAGGCAGCCCAAAGCCCCATGATCACCCGGGCCATGCAGCGGCTTTCCGCCATTCCGTTTTCGCTCAACAATTCTTTTACCGATGTGCCGCCCTCGGCGGAAGAAAGGGTGGCGGCCATCTTGCGCAGTGCGCAAGAGCAGCACCACAGCCTGGTCGAAGCCATAGAGCGTGGCGAAGGAACGCGGGCCGAGGCCCTGGCCATCGAGCACTCGCGCTCTACCTGGAAATACCTGACCCTGATGCTGCACCTGCGCGGCGAGGTCGAACTGCCCGCCGGGCTCGAGGCGGCGCTGCGCGGACACGGCGCGTAAGCGGCCGTGCCCGCGGGCTCGCCTTAGGTCATGGGGCAAGAGGCCGCGTAGGCGTCCTTGCTTTGCTCGAATATCACGCCCTTGTTCGCCAGCGAGGCATGGCCTTCCTGATCCTTCACCACGTCCACCCGATAGAAGGCAGAGATCGGGAACTGGTTGGTATTGAAGGCGAAATAGCCCCGCACTGATTCGAAGTCGGCTTTCTTGAGCGCTGCCCGGAATTTTTCTTTGTCGCTCAGGTTGCCGCCGGTCTGGCGCAAGGCGGAGGCGATGAGCCGGGCGGCGTCATACGACTGGGCCGCGTACAGCGAGGGTTCGCGTCCGTACTTCTGCCGGTAGGCCTGGGCAAACTCTTTGTTGGCCGCGTTGTCCAGGTCGGGCGCGTAGGGCGAGCTGGTTATGGCGCCCAGGGCCGAGTCTTTCAGGGCGGGCAGGGTGGTGCCGTCGATGGACGAGGTGGATACCATGGGTATTTTCTGCATCAGCCCCGCCTGCTGGTACTGCTTGGTGAAGTTGACGCCCATGCCGCCCGGGTAGAAGGTGTAGATGGCGTCGGGCTGTTCGGACATGACGGTCGAGATCTCGACCGAGTAGTCGGTCTGGTTGATCTGGCTCAGGGTTTCGTCCACCACCGTGCCCTGGTAGGTGCGCTTGAATCCCTCGAGCGCGTCCTTGCCTCCCTGGTAGTTGGGGGCCAGAAGGTATACGCGCTTTATGCCCATCCGGTTCATCAGCTCGCCGGCGGCTTCGTGCAACTGGTCGTTGTTCCACGAAGTAGAGAAAAAATACGGGGAACAGTCGGCGCCGGCAAGCGGCGAGGGACCGGCGTTCGAGCCCACCAGAAAGGTTTCTTCCGAGGTAATGGGGCGGTGCACCGCCATCATTACGTTGGAAAAGACGACGCCGGTCACGATGTCGACGTTGTCGCGCATCAGGAGCTGCCGGGCTATCTGCACGCCCTTGTCGGGCTTCATTTCATCGTCGCCCTTGATGACCTCGATCTCGACGCCGCCAAGGCGCCCGCCTTCCTGTTCGACCGCCAGCATGAAGCCGTCGTATTGGTCCACGCCCAGTGCCGCGCCGGGCCCCGAGAAAGTGGACAGAAACCCGATCTTTACCGGGGCCGCGGCGGCCGATCCGCAGAACAGGGCCGTTAACAGCATCCATCTTGCCTTGCGCATGGTGAACTCCTGATGAGGTATGGAAAAGCACGAAAATGCCGTGGTCAGGCGTTTTGGCGTTCTGCCTGGGCGAGCCGGTCGACGGTGCGGCGCATGTGGATGCGTGCGGCATCCGAAACGATGTCGACGAGGTCGCCCTCGCCGGTGGACGAAAGCATGGCCTGCTGGGCCTCGACGACGGTCTTGTCCTCTTTGAAGGCGGTGTCGATCTCGCGGAACAGGTCTTCGGTGGCTTGCGGCTCGTCTTGGCGGTATCCGTTGGCGGCCGACCAGAAATAAAAGCAGGTCGTGTCGGTTTCGGGCGTGAGTCCGTGGAAGATGCGAAGCGAGAAGCCCGGCTGGTCGCGGTTTTCGGCCGCGTTCTTGCCGCTGTCTATGCCGCCCGTCCATTGCAGCACCGTGCCCGGCGCAATGTATTGGAACTCCATCCAGCGGTCGATGCGCTCGGCCAGGTCGACCGCCTTGCGGTAGGTGGGCGGCGGGGCGGATTCCATCAGCCAGCGTATGAAGTGCAGGCCGTCGTCGCGGGGCGTGACCTTCATTTGCGCCTCGACGTGGGCCTTGGGGTTGCCGCCGATGGTGTTCTTGTGCACGAAGGCCAGGTGGGTAAGGTCCATCAGGTTGTCGACCAGCAGCATGTAGTTGGCCTTGACGCGATAGACCTGATGCTTGTGGGGCCATTTGGCGTGGTCGTTGTGATACGGGTACGAGACGATGCGCGCCGGGTCGGCATTGGCCGGATCGCCCATCCACACCCATACGATTTCATCCCGCACCACCACGGGGAAGGACCGTACCCTGGCCTTGGCGGGTATGCGCGCCTGCCCGGGTATGTGCACGCAGGCGCCGTGCTCGTCGAACACCATGCCGTGGTAGCCGCATTCAAGCCCTTCGGGCACGACCTGGCCCAGGCTGAGCGGAGTGCCGCGGTGACAGCATCTGTCGTGCAATGCGCCGATTTCGCCAGTTTCGGGATTATTGAAGAAGACCAGGGAAACGCCGCACAGCGTTCTGGGGAAGGGCGCCTGGGTGATTTCGTGTGCCCAGGCTGCCATGTACCAGGCATTTTGAATGAACATGAGGGCTTCCTCCGTAGGGTTGGGCGTTCACATCGCCTTGTTTATGTATACGCTGAATAGCTTATTTCCATTTTAAAACGCAAAATATTGGAGTTATCCCCAATTAATGTATACGTTTAGTGAGAAGACCGCCTGAATTTAGCTTGCGGTGAAAGCATCGAGCGGATCCGATCCGGCCAAGGCATTCGGCAGCGCCTGGACGGCCGCGGTATCGAAAGCAGGGCACAGCCCTCGCCGCCGCAAGGCGGAAATGCTCGGATGCGGCGTGCGTCCCTTCAAACAATTTTGCAGGGCGGAACTGGTTGCCGGCATTTTCATTGACGCTCCCGCATGCGGTCCTTATCTTGTATTGAACGAACCCCGCTCGCGACGAACCACTTGCTGTTTCCATACGGACGTCGCCGCCGGGCACATAAAGAGCGAGCCGCTTGTGCGGCTCCCACATGGAGACAATCATGCTCAGGCGTTTACTATTCCTCGCAGTGGCGTCGGCGGGCATCGCCGCCGCATCGGCCGTCCAGGCCAAGACCCTTACCCTGCTGTCCAGTTGGGACAACAATTACAACGCCGTGCCGGTGTTCGTCGACAAATTCGTCGAGCGGGTCAAAGACAAAACCAACGGCGATCTCACCATCCAGGTCCGCGGGCCCGAAACCGTTCCGCCCTTCGAGCAGCTGCAGCCGGTTTCCAGCGGCCTGTTCGACCTGCTTTTCACTCACGGCGCCTATCACCTGGGCGAGACAGGCATGGCCTTCGGCATGGACGCCGTCAAGGACGATCCGGCCGCGAGGCGCGCCAGCGGCATCTACGAATTGATCGACAAGCATTACAACGAGCGCAATTTGAAATTGCTGGGCGTGTTCTCCAACGCCTCGGGCTATCACATCCTGCTCAAGAAACCCATCGGCGCCGATGGGGCGCTGCAGGGCCGCAAGATCCGCGCTTCCAGCACCTATCACGAGATGATCCAGGCGCTGAACGGCGCCGTGGTCACGCTGCCGGCCAGCGAGATCTTTTCCGCTCTCGAGCGGGGCGTGGTCGACGGCGCGGCCTGGCCTGTGTTCGGCGCCATGGAGTATCGCTGGTACGAAGTGGCCGACCACATGACGCGCCCCACCTTCGGCGTTACCAACCAGACCATGTTCATCAATCTCGATTCCTGGAACGACCTCAGCCCCGAACAGCAGCGGGCGCTTGAAGAGGCCGCCAAGGAAATCGAGGTGGAAGGGCGGGCCGAGTTCGAGAAGCTCTGGGCCAAGGAAGACGCCGACATGCAGAAGGCGGGGCTGGCCATCACCCAGTTCGGTCCCGAGGTGGCGCCCAAGGTCAACACCATGTTTGCCGACGGCGTCTGGAAGCAGGTCGAGCAGCATGCCGGGGCGGACGGCCAGGCGTTTCATAAGCTGGCCGTTGAGAAAGGCCTGGCCCTGGAATGAGCGGCGTCTCATCGGGGCCGAGCGGGGCCTGGCGCCTGCTTTGCTCCCTGGCCCGGGCTCACGATTTTCTGACGCGGCTTACTTTCTGGGTGGCAATGATAGGCGTTGCCTACCTGACCACCGTGCTTGCCTGGGAAGTTCTGGCGCGCTACGCGCTGCGCCAGCCCACCGGCTGGGCGCCCGACACGGCCGCGCTGGCGTTCGGGCTGGCCACCTTCCTGGCGGCGCCCACGCTCAGCAAAGAGGGCGGCCACGCCGACATGCGCCTGGTGGTCGATACGCTGCCGGCCTCGGCCGCCGTCTGGCTGCGCCGTTTCACCATGCTGCTGGCCTGCGCCGTATGCTGGCTGGCGGCCTGGTTCGGCTATAACGAACTGCTGCGCCTCTTCCAGCGTGGCGTCATGGTCATTGCCGTCACGCCCATGCCCAAATGGTGGCTCATGGCGGCCATCGTGTATTCACTGGTCAGCATGGGCCTGTATTTCTTGCGGCATTTCCTGACTTCGTTTTGCGGCACCCCGGCCAGCGCCGGGCGAGGCGGGGAATTCTCATGATCGAGTGGCAAATATTCATTACCTGCGTCGTGGTGCTGATGCTGGGCCTGTTCGCCACGGGCTTGCCCATATTCCTGGCCTTTCTTACCCTGAACCTGGCCGGCCTGTATGCATTGACGGGCAATTTCAAGGGTGTGCTGCTGGTCGTCAATTCCATGTTCGACACCAGCACCAGCATGTCGCTGGCAGCCATTCCCCTGTTCATATTGCTGGGCGAGATTCTGTTCCGGTCCAGCGCGGTCAACGTGGTGTTCAACGCCGTTGACGCCGTGGTGGGCGCCGTGCGTGCCCGCCTCTACATCGTCAGCGTCGTGCTCTCCACCGTGTTCGGCGCCTTGTCCGGTTCGGCCATGGCGGTGGCGGCGATGATGGGCTCCTCACTGCTGCCCGAGATGCTGAACAGGGGCTATAACCGGCGCCTTTCAATGGGCACCATATTGGGTGGCTCCAGCCTGGCGCCCATCATCCCGCCCAGCGTCATGGCCGTGGTGCTGGGCATACTGGCCGGCGTCTCTATTTCAAACCTGCTGGTGGCGGGCATCGTGCCGGGGCTCATCCTGGGGGCGGTATTTTTCGGCTATGTCGTATTGCGGGTCAAGCTCAATCCCTCGCTTGCGCCGCCGTCCACCACCGATGCGCATCTTCCGGCCCAGGTGCGGCTGGGCATGGTGCTGAAGGCGCTGCCTTTCGTGTTGATCATCGTGGCCATCATGGGCCTGATCATCGCGGGCGTGGCCACGCCCACCGAGGCGGCGGCCGTCGGCTGCGTCGTGGCGCTGATCATCTGCAGCCTGTTCGCCACGCTGAACCTGGGCAAGCTGGCCGAAGCCCTGCGCTCCACCGCCTGGACGACCTCGATGATCATGATCATCATGGTGTGCTCGGTCTCGTTCAGCCAGATACTCAACATGAGCGGTGTCACCACCAGCCTGGTGCAATCGGTCATCTCGCTTGACTGGTCGCCGGTGCTGATGTTCGCTCTGCTGATGGCCTTGGGCTTCGTGCTGTGCATGTTCGTCGACCAGATCGCTGTCATGATCTTGCTGGTGCCCTTGTACAAGCCCATAATCGCGGGCCTGGGCTTTGATCCCCTGTGGTTCTGGGCCATCTTCCTCATCAACGTCTCGGTGGGCAACATCACGCCGCCCTTCGGCTACACGCTGTTCACCTTGCAGGGCGTGGCGCGCGGCGTGCCCATACAGGAACTTTACCGGGCGGCCTTGCCCTTCATCGTGCTCTATGTGGTGATGATCGCGGTGTTTGCGCTGCTGCCGGGCCTGATCACTTTTCTGCCGTCGCTGATGTAGGCGGCGCGACACACAGGAGCAAGCAATGGATTTGGGTATAGAAGGACGCTCGGCGCTGGTGCTGGGAGGCAGCCAGGGCCTGGGGCTGGCCTGCGCCAAGGCGCTGGCCGAGGCCGGGGTGCGCGTGGCGATCAATGGCCGCGATGAACAGCGTGCCGGGCAGGCGGCCCACTCGCTGGGCGGGCAGGCCGTGGCCATTGCCGGCGATGTCTCGGTTCCGGCCGAACGCCAGCGCATCATGCAGCAGGCGCGGCAGCACCTGGGCCCGATCACCATCCTGGTCACCAATGCGGGCGGGCCGCCGCCCGGCCCGGTCGAGGGCCACGAACGCGACGCCTGGCTCAAGGCGCTTGAAACCAATATGCTGGCCGCGCTTGATTTCGCGGTCATGGCGCTGCCCGACATGAAGTCCGACGGTTTCGGGCGCATCGTCAACGTAACTTCGTTCACCGTGCGCGAACCCTACGCCAACATGGGCCTGGCCACGGGAGTGCGGGCCGGCCTTACCGGCGCCATGTCCAGCTTGGCCCAAGAGGTCGCCGGCCTGGGTATTACGGTCAACAACATACTGCCCGGCCTCATGGACACCGGCGCGCTCGTGCGGGTCTACGCGGCCCAGTCCAAGCGCGAGGGCATCACGCAGGACGAGGCCAAGGCGCGCATGGCGGTCTCGGTGCCCATGGGACGCCTGGGCACGGCCGAAGATTTCGGGCCCGTGTGCGCCTTCTTGTGCTCGAGGCATGCGGGCTACATGACAGGGCAGAACATCACGGTCGATGGCGGGCTGGTGCGCTCCCTGCTGTAACGCCGGCGGGCCGGGCTATTCGGAGAAAATCCATGACTCAGAAGGAACCGTCCATCTCCCTGGGCGTAGTGGGCGCGGGCGCGATGGGCGCCGGCATTGCGCAGGCCGCGGCGGCCAGCGGCATCGAGGTGCATCTTTTCGATGCGCGAGAGCAGGCGGCGAAGCAGGCTTGCGACGCGATCGGCGCAAGGCTGGACAAGCGGGTGGGGCAGGGCAAGCTTGCCGCCGACGAGGCCGGGCTGACGAAGCAGCGCCTGCATGCCGAGGGCGACCTTGCGGGGCTGAAGGACTGCGATGTGGTCATCGAGGCCATCGTTGAAGATCTTGGCGCCAAGATCGGCTTGTTCGAGCAGCTTGAAGACCTCTTGCGGCCGGAAGCCATTCTGGCCTCCAATACTTCGTCCATTCCGATCGGGGCGTTGGCGGCTGGGCGGCGGCATCGCGGACGCTTCGCGGGCATGCACTTCTTCAATCCCGTGCCGGTCATGAAGCTCGTCGAGATCATTGCCGGCCCCGACACCGGGGCGGCGGTTCTGGACCAACTGGCGGGTCTGGCGCGGCGCATGGGCAAGACGCCCGTGCACGTGCGCGATACGCCGGGCTTCCTGGTCAACTTCGGCGGGCGGGCCTACCCCACCGAGGCGCTGGCCATCGTGCAGGAAAACGTGGCGACGCCCGCCCAGGTCGACGCGGTCATGCGCGACTGCCACGGCTTTCGCATGGGGCCGTTCGAGCTGATGGACCTGACCGGCATGGACGTGAACTTCCCCGTCACGCGCTTTGTCCACGAATGCTATTTCTACGACCCCCGCCTGCGCTCTACTCCCTTGCACCGCTATATGGTAGAGACGGGCCAACTGGGCCGGAAGACGGGGCGGGGGTTTTTTCAGCATGGCGAGGGGGCGCCCGATACGGCCGTTGAGCCCGGCTTTGATGCGACCCCTGCCACGGCGGTCTTCGTACACGGGGAATCGAGCCTGCTGCGCGAGCTGGCAAGTGAATGCGGTGCGCAACTGCTTGATTCGGACGACGGCCGCTCTCCGATCCTGGTGCCGCCCCTGGGCGAGGACTGCACGGCCTATGTGTGCAGGGAAGGGCTGGATCATCGTCGGGCGGTGGCGGTGGATACGCTGGGCGACACGCGCAGCCGGGTCACGATCATGGCGGCGCCGGGGGCGGATGGGCAGCTTGTGGAAAGCGTGGGGGCGCTGTTTTCGGGCCGCCGCAAGGTAACGCTTATCGGCGACTCTCCGGGCTTCATCGGCCAGCGGGTGGCGGCGATGGTGGCGAACCTGGGTTGCGAGATGGCGCAAGGCGGCGTGGCCAGCGTAGAGGACATTGACTGCGCGATGCGGCTGGGCTTGAACTATCCTTTGGGGCCGCTTGAAATGGCGGATGCTTTGGGTGTGAAGAGCATCCACCTGATCTTGCAGCGGCTTCAGGCGCTGACCGGCGACGACCGCTACCGGCCTAGCCAATGGCTGCGCCGTCGGGCGCAATTGGGGCTTTCGGCTCGGGAATGTTAATGGCTGGTTTTTGCGCGGGGGTGAAGTAGAGGGATGCCGGAGAGAAGAAGACCATCGTGGCGATGATCAAGCTTTTAGGCCTTGGCCTGGGCAAGCGCTGTTTTCAGCTTAAAGCCGGTGCGCTGTGCCTCGGAAAGCTGTCTTTGGGTCTTTAAGCCGGCGCGCTGCGGGGTAAGTATTTTGGGCGCCGGAGAGCTTCGGCCCGGCTTTGCCGGGCTGCCCTCGCACCCTATCATTTTTGGGGCGCCCGCAAAAATCGGGATAGGGGGCAGCCTTGAGGCTGCGCCCCTCCCACACCACCCGGCATGCGGGTCCGCACCGGGCGGTTCGAGAAGTTGAGGTTTATGC
>NZ_QEKO01000006.1:0-59697 GCF_003096595.1 Pusillimonas noertemannii
TTGGCGGTCGAGCCAGGCGCCGCAGAACGGAGGGCGAAGGCCCGGAGGATGCGGACAGGCGGGCCCGAAGGGCCGACCGGCTCCGCCCGGAACAGACATACCCCGCAGCGCAGGAACGGGTTTAGAACAAACTCCGTCACTCCTACGACACAGCGCAGCGCCGCATGAACACCGCTCAGCGCTGAGAGAACACCAACCGCATCGCCAGGCCCACGAACACCGTCCCGGCGATGCGGTTCAGCCACAGCTGCGCGCGGGCCGACTTTTGCAGCATCTGCCCGAAGGCGCCCGAGAAGAAGGCGATGGCGCCGAACACCAGCAGCGTGGCCAGCATGAACAGCGCGCCCAGGCTCACCGTCTGCAGTGCCACCGAGCCCCGGGCGGGCGAGGTGAACTGCGGCAGGAAGGCCAGGAAGAACAGCGATACCTTGGGGTTGGTCAGGTTCATGATGATGCCGCGCCGGTACAGCGTGCCGTGGGGCAGGCGTGGCGCCTTGCCGGCGTCGGCGGCCGCCATGGCCGGCGCCCTGAACGCGCCCCAGGCCAGGTACAGCAGGTAGGCCGCGCCCGCCAGCTTCAGCACCATGAAGGCCGTTTCCGAGGTGGCGAAGATGGCCGCCAGGCCGACGGCGACCGCCACAGTGTGTCCGATCAGGCCCGTGCACAGGCCCAGCACCACGACCATGCCCGCCGCCTTGCCCCAAAGGGCGGCCTGCATCAGCACGAAGAGATTGTCCGGTCCGGGAGCAAGGGCCAGCAGGACGGCGATGCCGAAGAAGGAAAGGACGATCTGGTAGGTGAGCATGGAAAGGCGTGATTATGTGGTAGCTTTAGGCGTACAGAGCAAACACATTGAAAATCATGGCCAGCACTCCGTCGCACATCGACACCCTGTTGTTGCACTCGGGCATTGCCGAGTTTAATCCCAAAACACAGTCAGCTCCGGTGGCGCTGCCGTCCATGCGGACCAGCACCGTGCGCTTCGCCAATATGCAGGCGCTTGACCAGGCCATTGCCGAAAAATCGCGCGGCGAGCGCGCGGCCACCTATGGGCGGGCCGGCATGGACACCCATGCGGCGCTTGAGCAGGTGTTCTGCGATCTCGAGGGCGCCCAGCGCGCCTTCCTGGCCCCTTCGGGCCTCTCGGCCATTACGCTGGCTTTCCTGGCCCTGCTGAACACCGGCGACCACGTGCTGGTGGCCGATTGCGTCTATGGCCCGGTGCGCTACCTCGACAAGACCGTCCTGGGCAGGCTGGGCATCGAGGTCAGCTATTGCCGCGCCGAACCCCAGGCGCTCGAGGCCCAGCTGCGGCTCAACACGCGCATGCTGTATATCGAGTCGCCGGGTTCGCTGCTGTTCGAAATGCTCGATATCCCCGCATTGTCCGAATTTGCGCGCAAGCATGGCCTGGTGCTGGTCGACGACAACACCTGGGGCGCGGGCTATGTGTACAAGCCCCTGCACCTGGGGGCCGACGTCTCGGTCGTGGCGGGCACCAAGTACATAGGCGGCCACTCCGACCTGATGCTGGGGGCCGTCATGGCCAAGGATCCCGATCTGGTCCGCCGCATCAACGAAACCCACTATGCCATGGGCTATTCGATCAGCGCCGACGACGCCTGGCTGGCCCTGCGCGGCGTGCGCACCCTGCCGCTGCGCATGCGCCAGCATGCCGCCAACGCGCTCGAGATATGCCGCTACCTGGCCGCGCGTCCAGAAACCTTGCGCCTGTTCCACCCGGCCTTTCCCGACGACTCGGGCCACGCCCTGTGGAAGCGCGACTGCCAGGGCTCGAACGGCATGCTGGCCGTCGAACTGGCCCTGAACGAAGCCCAGGCGCGCCGCTTCGTCGACAGCCTGCAGCTCTTCAGCATCGGGTATTCGTGGGGAGGCTTTGAAAGCCTGACACAGCTGGTAGAGCCCTCGGCCCTGGCTGTGCATGGCTACTGGCAAGATGGCGGTGCCGACCGCTCGGTTGTGCGCCTGCATATCGGCCTGGAAGCCCCGCAAGACCTCATGGCCGACCTTGACCAGGCATTTCAGGCGGCCCGCCAATAGGCCATTGGCCTGGCCGCCCCTGGTCGCCCGCAGCGCAAGCGCGGGCGGCGCAGATTACTTCTTCAGGCTTTCCAGCAGGCGCTGCGCCTCGTCGATGGTGCCCTGGTAGCTGCCGGTCATGGAAGGCGACACCAGGTATTTGCCGCCTACCGCCAGGCTGGGCGTACCCTGCACGCCGTAGGTTTCGGTCAGCTCATTGGCTCGGGCGATTTTCGTCTGAACCCCGAACGACTTGAACACGGATTCGAACTTGGCCTTGTCCACGCCCTGCTCGGCCACCCAGTCGATGATCGCGTCTTGAGTGTAGATGCGCTTGCGTTCCTGGTGTATGGCCTTGAAGACCGCCGGGTGCAGGTCGAGGCGGCCCAGGCTTTCAAGCGAGTAGTACAGCTTTTGCAGATCGGCCATGCTGGCGTTGAAGGCCACCGGCACGCGCTTGAGCACCGTGTCTTCGGGCAGCGTCTTGGCCCATTTCTCGACCAGGGGCTCCATGGCCGCGCAGTGTGGGCAGCTATAGGCGAAGAACTCGAGTACTTCGGTCTTGCCCGCCGTGTCGGAGGGCTGGGCCGGGTCGACAAGGGTGTGGGACGCCGATTGCGCCAAGGCGGCCGGGGCCATGAAGACGGCGGCGCCCAGGGTGGTGGCAGCCAGGGCACGGGAGAAGAATGTTTTGAGCGACATGTATGGTTATCCTGAACTAAGTGAGCATTGAGACCGGGAAACGGGCGTCAAGTTCAAACCGGCGTCAAGGGCGCACGACGGTCGATTCTATCTTGGCTTCGCCCAGCCGCACCCGCGAGCGGTTCATTTCGTCTATGCCCTTGAACGGGCCGACGCGCACACGATGGATGGTGGAGCCGTTTACCTGCGCCTGCTGCACCTGCACCGGCAGGCCCATCATGAGGATTTGCGCCTTCACGGCATCGGCATCGCTGCCCGAGCGGAACGCGCCGGCCTGCAGATAGTAGGTGGTTTGCGTCGTGGCCGCGATGTCGGCCGCCGAAGGCGCCTTTTGGCTCTGCGCCTGAGCGGGAGGCGGCGGCTGGCGCGGCGTGCCGGGAGGGGCCTCGCTAAGGGTTTCGAGCAGGGCGCCGATCTCGTCCGACATGGAGCCGCGCGCCTGGTTGGGCGCAGTGCCCGGCAGCGGCGTGGGCGGCGTGACGGTGGGCCCGTTGGCCGGGCTGCCGGCGCCCCCGCCCTGGCCGTAAAGCCCCAGGTTGGGGTCGGGTGCGTCGCGCACGTCGGGCAAGAGGATGTTGGCGGGGTCGCGGCTGGCCTTGTCGACGAAAGGCATGGGAACCTGGGTGACGAAGTATGCGACCGCCGCCGCGGCGGCGAGGCCGATGATCAGGCCGGCCAGCAGGCCGAAGAGCGTGCTGCCGCCGGATTTCGAGCCGGATGATTTGCGACGTGCCATATCAGCGATTACATCCTTTCAGGAGCCGAAACCCCGAGTAGTTGCAGCCCGCCGGCCAATACCTGCCGCGTGGCCCGGGCCAGGCGCAGGCGCGCCAGCTTGAGCGCCTCGTCGTCGACCAGCACCCGCTCGGAGTTGTACCAGGTGTGGAAATCAGACGCGCAGTCGCGCAGCCAGAACGCCACGTGATGCGGCGCCAGTTCATGGGCCGCCTGTGCAATGACGGCGGGGTACTCGGCCAGACGCTGCAGCAGGGATATTTCGGTGGGCGCGGTCAGGCGCGTGGCATCGGCCTGGTCGATGCGGCCTTGAGCTTCGGGAGACTGGGCCAGCATGGAGCAGATGCGCGCGTGCGCATACTGAATATAGTAAACCGGGTTTTCTTCGCTTTTGGACAGGGCCAGGTCGATGTCGAAGACGAACTCTGAGTCGGCGCGCCGCTGCGCCAGGAAGAAGCGCACGGCGTCCTGGCCCACCCAGTCGATGAGGTCGCGCATGGTGACATAGCTGCCGGCCCGCTTGGAGATCTTGACCTCGGCGCCGTTGCGCACGACCTTGACCATCTTGTGCAGGATGTACGCAGGGAAGTCTTTGGGTATGCCCAGGTTCAGGCCCTGCAGGCCGGCACGCACGCGTGCAATGGTGCCGTGGTGGTCGCTGCCCTGGATATTGACGGCATGATGGAAGCCCCGCTGCCACTTGGCCACATGATAGGCGACGTCGGGCACGAAATAGGTGTAGCCGCCTTCAGACTTGCGCATGACGCGGTCTTTGTCGTCGCCCGTGCCCAGTTCGGTGGTGCGCAGCCACAGGGCGCCTTCCTGTTCGTAGGTATGGCCGGCCTGGGTAAGGGCCTGCACGGTTTCTTCGACCCGCCCGCTCGAATACAGCGAGCTTTCAAGATAGAAATTATCGAACTTCAGGCCGAAGGCCTGCAGATCGAGGTCTTGCTCGCGGCGCAAATAGGCCACGGCAAAGCGGCGTATGTCGTCGAGGCTGTCGATATCGCCCGTGGCCGTGACCGAGTCGCCGTCGGCGGCCTGCACGGTGGCCTTGGCCGCGAAGTCGCGGGCGATGTCCAGGATGTAGTCGCCCTTGTAGCCATCGGCGGGAAATTCGGGGGCGTCGGGCAAGATGCCCTTGGCCCGTGCCTGCACGCTGATCGCCAGGTTGTCGATCTGGTTGCCGGCGTCGTTGTAGTAGAACTCGCGGGTGACGTCATAGCCTTGCGCGGCCAGCAGGCGGCAAAGCGAATCGCCCAGGGCGGCCTGGCGCGCATGTCCCACATGCAAAGGGCCGGTGGGGTTGGCCGAGACGAACTCGACCAGCATCTTTTCGTTGCGGGCCGGCTGCATGCCGAAGCGTTCGCCTTCTTTCTGGATGGCGTCGAGCACCGCCTGGTGGGCCGCGGCGGTAAGGCGCAGGTTGATGAAGCCCGGCCCGGCGACTTCGGCCGACGCGATAAGGCCGGCCGCGCCCGGCTGGGCCATCAGGGCTTGTGAAATCTGCTCGGCCAGCTCGCGCGGGTTGCGGCGGGCGGCCTTGGCCAGCTGCATGGCGACGTTGCTTGCCACATCGCCATGGCTGGCGACCTTGGGCCGTTCGAGCACGATGGCGGGTGAAGCGTCGGGAACGATAGGCTCGATCGCGGCGCGAATGAGGGAGATAAGTTGCTGTTGTTGCCCAGGAAGCATAGAAGGTTCGAGATATAGGCGACCGCGGCGCCGCCCCGTAAAAGGCGGCCCGGCGCGCAGGAAGCGCAACGGCCCATTGAATATAAAGAGTTAAATCATAGCAGGGGTTCGGCCCGCCATCCCAGTTCATCATAGAGCCAGCGGGCATAGGCGTCCAGGTCGACCGTGCCGACCTCGCTCGAGCCGCTGCGCCGCCAGTCGTCGTAGCGGTTTATCAGCGCTTCGGTGGCCTGGCGCTGGGCCCGGCCCAGGCGGTGGTGGTCGTCCTGGTAATCGAGCTGCTTGCGGCCGTCGGGCCCGTCGACCCGCCTGTCGCCTTCCTGCACGCTGCGCACCGGGGCCGGGCGCGAGTCGTGCAGAACGGGCTCGCTGACCGTCGCCCGTTCGGCGGCCAGCCGTGAAAGGGGCACCGAAGCGGCGCGCGCCTGCCAAAGCATCCAGTTCAGCGCGACGTCGGACAGGTCGCCATGGGCCTGGGCCGACGATTTTTCGCCAAGCGGCACCCCGCCGCCGATATTTGCATGGGCCCCGACAAACGGAGCTTCGACGACATTGTCGGCGATGTCGCCCGTGGCGGCGAGCAGGGGAAACAGCCAGCGCCGCTCGTGCAGCGCCACCGCGTGGGCCACCCAGCCCCAGGCGGCCGAGATGCTGAAGTCGTACAGCGTATTCAAGGCCCCGCCCAGGCCGAACTGGGCGACGGTGTCGAACAGGCCCATGAAGCGCAGGTCGACGCAGGCGCTTATCTGGCCCCGCAACGGATCGGCATAGGAGAACAGGCCCTGGTCCACGTGCTGCTCGATCAGGTTGCCGAAGTGCCGGGCCAGCGCTGCGCCGCGCGAATAGCCGATGATGTCGATGGGCATGATCTGGTCGGCCCGCGGCGTGGCGCCATGCAGGGCGTTGAGCAGGTGCTGCCACTGCGTTTCCACGGCCTGGGGGGCCGAGTGGGCGGCCAGGGCGTCCATGTCGAGGTAATAAGGGTTGCCGGGCCCCGAGTGATAGAACACGGGGCCGTCCTGGTATTGCTGGCCGAAGAGCCAGACGTTGCTGCGGTTCTGCGCATTCTGGCGCGTGCCGTCGAAGGCGAACAGCAGCAGGCCAAGGGGGTCGACGTAGCGACGCGGCTGCTGGCCCGCATAGCCCAGCGCCTGCGTGCCGGGCAGTGGCCCCAGGGGATCGGGCTCCAGGTATTGCCCCAGGCCCGGGTGGTAGGTGCGCAGCAGGTTGTCGTGCCAGCCCGAGGCCGCGTCGGCAAGCTGGCCGGGCAGCCTCAGCCTGAGGTCCAGGTCACCCGCCACCCGGCGGGCCGCCCCGAAGGGCGTGTGGCGGGCCAGCCAGCGTATGCGCCGCCGGACATCGGTTACCAGGCGCGGCATGCCGAGCAGATCGGCATGGACGGCATACAGGGTGCCCGAAGGCGCTTCGCGCGTATAGTCGATGATGCCGACGATGACGTCGCCTGCGTGGATGTAGCGCCGGGTGACGAGCCGGCCGTCGGGCTGCGACCCGTGGATGCGGGGCTGGCGCGATTCGGCGACGAGGCGGTTGCCCAGGTAGAAGTACTGCACATGCTCGGCGGGGCTTTCAGCCTCGATGCGATGGCCGAAGGCATTGTGCCGATAACGCTCGACAAGGTCTCCGCCGCGCCACAATTGCTCCAGGCGGCGCTGCGGGCCGTAGCGCAGTTCGAATCCGTCCACTTTTCGGGGCAGCCCGCTGGCATCGCGCACGATGTGGGGGTGCATGGTTTCGCCATCGAGCCGCAGGGCGGCAAGAGAGCCGTCGGCATGCCAGGCGTGCCAACGGTCGGAGGGGCCGTTGGCCGACGAGCTGCTTGCTGCGGCCAGGCGGGACTGGCTGTCGTAGGCATAGCGCCAGTCGATGGCATGATGGGGGGTGGAGGCAAAGCGGTCGGCTTCGCGCACTGGCCGGCCCTGCGGGTCCGCGGCGCGAAAATGGTCCCACACCACCGCATTGCCATCGTAGAGGGTCAGCGCCTGTACGCTGCCCCGCTCGAAATGCAGGGCCAGCCCCAGCCCGTTGCCGTAGCGGTAGCCGGCCTGGTCGGGCCAGGCGCGAATGACTTCTTGCCGCCGGCCGCCGTCATCCACCCACTCGAGGCGCATCAGCCGCCCCTGCGGGCTCCAGTCATACAGCAAGGCGCCGCCTTCGGGCAGATGATGGGCCGCAAGCCGATGATACCCGTCGTATTCGAAGCGCTCGACATAGGCCCGGCGTGTGGCCGCCGCCGGGGAAAGCGGGCGTTGCACGCGCCGCTCGGCCAGGCGGCCGTGGGCGTCGTAGCGCAGCCATTCGTTTTCTTGCGGGTGGCGCACGGCGGCCAGTCTGTTGCCCTGCCATGTCAGGCGAGTAAGCAGCGTGGCCCGGCGATTGCGCGCCGTGACCCGTATCGGCCGTCCATGTTCATCATAGTGGTAGAGCCATTCATCGCCGTTGGCGAAACGCCGCAAGGCCGGCCGGCCAAGGCTGTCGAAGCGGGCTTCTTCAGTGCCACTGCCTGCCGCATGCCAGGCTTTGCGCCGTCCCTGCGCATCGAAATCGAAGTACAGGCCGGGCCAGCCCGGGGCGTCGGGGACCAGGCGCTGCATGGTGCCTGAGGCATTGCGCACGATGCGGCTGCCGTTCAGCCATTGCAGGCGGCCCTGCTCGTCATAACCTGCCGCGCTGCCCGGCGCCGCACAGCCCGGGCAAGGCGCCCCCGATACCTGAAGCAGGCGATGCCGCCCCGCATGCAAGCCGAATTCAAGCCGCGTCTGGCGTCCGTCCGCGCCTTCGACCACGGTAAGCCCCTTTTGGCCGGCGGACGCGGGCCGCTCGTACGAGATACGCAAGGCATAGGCGCCCTGTGCCGGATGATGCTGTTCCGAGGCGATGGCCCGGCCCTGGGCGTCATAAGCCCAACTGTGGGTGCGCAGCCGGGGGCCATCGGGCGGCGCCAGTGCGACGCCGGTGAGAAGATGCGGCATGCCTGACTGCCGGTCGGCCTCGTGCAGATAATGCCGCTCGTAGCCGTCGGGGCGGCGCACGGCCGCCAGGCGCAGGAGTGCCGCCGCGCCCCCTGCCTGTGGCGACGGCTCGTATCGATAGTCGAAGCGGCCCAGGGGTGTGTCGATGGCGCTGACATAGGCGCGGCCCGCGTGGATTTGATGATGAAACCGGAGCGTGGCGACGGTGTGGCGGCCGTTGCTGGCCGTGATGTGGGCGATGCGTCCCCGCAGAGGGCCGGCTTGTGCGTGACGGACAATGTCGATGACGTGAGCCGTGTCGAGTGCTGCGGGCGCGCGTTGTGAGGATATGCCGGCGTGCGTGTCGGGGCCGGCAAATTGGGGCGCTGGGTGGGCACCGGCGCCTGGCCTTGCGCCCGGCGCGGCGATGCGTATCAGTTGCCCCTGCGCATCGAAGCGCAGGCTGCGGCCGTCGGGCCACGACCATGTCCAGTGCGGGCCATCAGCCCGCAATGTGCCCTGATCGTTACGCAGCGGCCATTCGCCAGCGCGGCCGAAGTCGATGCGGCTGCCGTCGGCCTGGACGATCTGGTAGCGGCCGCCGGCATGGTACACACGGGTGTCATAAGAAGTGCTCCAGCCCTGGCCGAAGGCGCCGTGGCGCGGGTCGAGCGAGTTGTAGTGCCTTGCGACCTGCAGCAGGGGTGCTTGCGGATTGGCCGGGAGATCGATTTCGTGCTGATGCTTGTTGCCGGTGGCCAGATGAACCGGATTGCCGATGCCCAGGCCCAGGCCGGGCTCGGCCGGACCCAGGGTGGCCACGCCGCCCATCGAGCAGGGATGGCCCAGCGCGGGGGGCGAGCACACGCCCTGGGCGTGGATTGACGCCAGGGGCGACATCAGTATGACGAGGCACAGGAAACGGGCAATCATGGGTTTATTCCAGAAGGAAATAAACCTTGATCTTGCAGCTTGGCAGGCTCTGGATGTTAGGGTAGTGTAGAACTTCGTCTATTGAGGAAAACCGACATGCTGATTGTCTTTTATTCAAAGCCCGCCGCCGAAGTCCTCATGTTCGCGCAGCATGCCCTGCCCATCCTCAAGGCAGCCGGCAAGCCCTACACCGACACCCTGCCCGAGCGTGGCGTCATCACGCATGAGCAATTGCCCGCCGCCATTGCGGGCATCGAAAAGGCCATTGCCGAGGGTCCGGTGCTTGATCACGTCGAAAGCGACGACGACAACGACGACCGCGAGCATCCCATCTCGCAGCCGGTAAGTTTCCGCCAGCGCTCGTTCCCGCTGCTGGCCATGCTGCGCCTGGCGCAGCAGCACCAGGCCGACGTAACCTGGGAGCCCGCCCCGTCATGGTAGGCACCCATGCTAAACGGGCAGCCGCTTGCGCGACTGCCCGTTTAGTTGAAGGCTAGGGGCTGGTGCCCGGCCTTATATCGTTGCGGCCTGCGCTTTTTGCGCGGAGTGCGCCACGGCGTGGCGATTGACCGCGCTCAAAATTGCCTGGAACGAGGCCGTGACGATGTCGGCATTGATGCCCACGCCGAAGCCCGTGGGCGAGTCTCCTACGCGTACTTCTACATAGCAGGCCGCCTTGGTTTCGGTGCCGGTGCCGATGGCGTGCTCATGGTAGTCCATGATGCGGACATCGAGGTCGAGCGCGTCGACGAAGGCCGAGATGGCACCGTCGCCCTGGCCGGTGAGGTGGCGGGTTTCGCCCTCGTGCTGCAGTTCGACCTCGATCGAGAACTGCTCGCCCGACTTGGCTTCGGGCGTGCCGGTGATGCGGTGGCGCACCAGCTTCCAGGGCGCGGCAAGTTCAAGATATTCGGTGCTGAACAGCTTGTGGACCGCGTCGGAGGTGACTTCGGCGCCGGTTTCGTCCGATACCCGCTGAATGGCCCGGCTGAACTCGATCTGCAGGCGGCGCGGCAACACCAGGCCGTGCTCTTGTTCGAGCAGGTAAGAGACGCCGCCCTTGCCCGACTGGCTGTTGACGCGTATGACGGCGTCGTAGCTGCGGCCCAGGTCGGCCGGGTCGATGGGCAGGTAGGGCACTTCCCAGAGCGTGTCGGGCTGTTGCTGGGCGAAGCCTTTCTTGATGGCGTCCTGGTGCGAGCCCGAGAAGGCCGTGAAGACCAGGTCGCCGGCGTAGGGATGGCGCGGGTGCACGGGCAATTGGTTGCAGTACTCGACGCAGCGCCGCACTTCGTCGATATCGGAGAAGTCGAGGCCGGGGTGTATGCCCTGGGTATACAGATTGAGGGCCAGGGTGACAAGATCGACGTTGCCGGTGCGCTCGCCGTTGCCGAACAGGCAGCCTTCGACGCGGTCGGCGCCGGCCATGACGGCGAACTCGGCCGCGGCGACGGCGGTGCCGCGGTCATTGTGCGGATGCACGCTAAGCACGATGCTGTCGCGCTGCTTCAGGTTGTTGTGCATCCATTCGATCTGGTCGGCATACAGATTGGGCGTGGTGGCCTCGATCGTTGCCGGCAGGTTGAAAATAATCTTGGATTGCGGGGTGGGGCCCCAGGCTTCGCACACGGCGTTGCAGACCTGAAGCGCGAACTCGGGCTCGGTAGTGCTGAAGACCTCGGGCGAGTACTCGTAGCGCCACGACGTTTCGGGATGCTGCGAGGTATGGTGCTTGACCATCCTGGTGCCGCCCACGGCCAGGTCGCGGACTTCGTCCTTGCTCATGTTGAAGACGATCTTGCGGAATGCAGGTGCGCAGGCGTTGTAAAGGTGGACGATGGCCTTGTGTGCGCCGGCGGCGGCTTCCACCGTGCGCTGGATGAGGTCTTCGCGCGATTGGGTCAATACGATAATGGTGACGTCGTCGGGGATGCGCTTTTCGTCGACCAGCTTGCGAACGAAGTCGAAGTCGGTCTGGGATGCCGAGGGAAAGCCCACTTCGATTTCCTTGAAGCCGATCTTGATCAGTTGTTCGAAGAAGCGCAGCTTGCGCTCGACGCTCATGGGCTCGATGAGGGACTGGTTGCCATCGCGCAGGTCGGTACTCATCCAGATGGGGGGATGGGTGATGCGCTTGCTGGGCCACGTGCGCTCGGCGTAGTCGCGATCGAACGCAACAAACGGACGATATTTATCGGAAGGTTTGGAGAGCATATTGCACCTATTGACGGAATTCTTCTGTGTGAGCCATTGTTTGCATCGCCGTATTCGTGATGGGCGATTTCAGCTTAGAGAGCCGAATGTAACAAACTGATGACTGGAAAATATCGGCGTGGCGAACAGGCTGCCGAACTGCCACACGACGCTAGGCCCGGCAACCGATCGGTAGCAGCAGGGATAGGGCCAGAGCGAGAAGAGGAGCGCGGCTAACGCCGGCGTGGGAGCGAGCAGCCACCGCATCGGCAGCGTGGCTGCCGATGGCGATAGAAGAGAGAATGGCGCTCGTGGGTTTCATGCTTGATAGTCTAAACAGTGTTGGGCGCTTGCGCAAGCGCCCACGCCTTGACGTCGGCGCCTTCAGGTGGGTGATTGCGCCTGCTGGGCGGGGCTGGGCCGCTGCGGCGCCTGTTCCCGGACAGCGCTTGCTTCGGCAGCGTGGTAGGGGGAAGCGGTGGCGGCTGCCGGCTGGTCGAGCAACTGGGCCTGCAGGCGGGAAAGCAGGATCTTGCCCGCCCTGCCTGAACGAAGTTCTTCGGCCGTGCGTTGCAAAACGCCAACAGTAACGGGCTGGCTGCGATCTTGCCAGGCCCAGCGCAGAACGTCGCGGGCCGGTTCGGACAATTGGGCCACCAGCGACTGGAAGGTTTCCGCACCCACGATCTTGGCCTGCACCCGTTGCCGGCTGGACTGGACGAAGCCGAACAGGAGGTAGGCGATGATGAGGGTGCACAGCGCCACCAGCGCCCACCAGAAGAAGGGGTTGTAGCGCTGCAGGAAGGCGATGCCTTCGCCGCCCAGCACCTGCAGGCCCGAATAGTCGATTTCGTCTCCGAAGGCGACCATTCTATTGAGCAGGTCATACCAGACGATGACCACGACGGCCACCACGACGGTGCACAGGATTTTTTGCGTTGCGGTAAGCTTGAGCAGCGTGCTGCGCAACACGGAAGTGTCTTGCGGGGTCGCCAGAGAGCTAGAAGTCTGTTTCATGCAATTTATTTTACCTATGCAATCGCGCCAGTCGATCCAACTACGTCAGCACCAGCAGCTTGCACTGACTCCTCAGTTGCAGCAGGCCATTCGGCTGTTGCAGTACTCGGCGCAGGATCTCGAGCAGGAGGTCGCGCAGGCGCTGCTGGACAATCCGCTGCTCGAACGTGATGAAGAGTATGACACCGAAGGCGATGCTGCGGAACCGGCAGCGTCGCATGATGACGACGGTTTTCGCGAAGTTTCGGACCTGGCGCCGCGGTCACGCGACGGCGACGACGACTACGAGCGGCCCGAAGCCGCGCCGGCGCCCACGTTGCGCCAGCATCTTATGGAGCAGTTGCGGCTTACCCGTGCGACCTCGCGCGACCGGGTGCTGATCGAACTGCTTGTCGACGAGCTTGACGACAACGGCTACCTTACGACTCCCCTGGACGAGCTGGCGGCCCTGCTGCCCGAAGAGCTGGGGGTGGAGCGCAGCGAGTGGCAGGCGGCGCTGCGGCTGCTGCAGTCGTTCGATCCGCCGGGTGTGGCGGCCGCCTCGGTCAGCGACTGCCTGCAGCTGCAGCTGCAGCGCCTGGAATGCGACGCATCGCCCCAGGTGCTGGCCTGTGCCGGCGAACTGGCGCGCGAACATCTGGCCCTGCTGGCCTCGGGCAATCTGCCGGCGCTGCGCCGCGAGCTCGGATGCAGCCTGGACGTACTGCGGGATGCCAGGCAGTTATTGCTCAGGCTCGACCCCAAGCCGGGGCGCGGCTGGGCACACGACGTCGCCGACTACGTCAGGCCCGAGGTCATCGTGCGAAAGTCGGGCGGGCGCTGGAAGGCCTTCATCAATCCGGCCGTCATGCCGGGCCTGCGGGTCAATGCCGATTACGAACGCCTCATCAGGCAGCGCCAGGCCGGTGCGGACGGCCTGCAGCCGCAACTGCAGCAGGCGCATGGGCTGATCAAGAGCATCCACCAGAGGTTCGACACCATATTGCGGGTTGCGGGCGCGGTCATAGCGCATCAGCAGGCCTTCTTCGAGCTGGGCGAGCAGGCGCTGCGTCCCCTGGTGCTGCGCGACATTGCCCAAGAGCTGCAGATGCACGAATCCACCGTGTCGCGCGCCACCCGCCAGAAGTACGCCCAGACCCCCTGGGGGGTCTACGAGCTGAAGCATTTCTTCACTACCGCGGTAAGCCGCGACGACGGCGACGCCACTTCGGCGGCGGCGGTGCGTTCGCTGATCCAGGATCTGGTCCAGGACGAACCCGCGGCCAAGCCGCTGTCGGACAACCTCATTGCCTCCATGCTGGCCGAACGCGGCGTTGTGATCGCCCGGCGCACCGTGGCCAAGTACCGCGAGGCGGCTGGCATACCGCCCGCTTCGCTAAGGCGCGCCAAGGCGCGGCTGGACAGCGTGGAGTGAATCTTTGCAGCCTGTTTACAATTTTCTTGCCAAGGAGCAAGAATAGGCATTGCATTTTTCACATGTCTAGATAATAATTATTCTCATGTTTATTTGTATATGTAGCGCTATATCCGAGCGCCAGGTCATCAAGGCCGTACAAGACGGAGCCCAAACGCTCGACGATCTCCAGGTAGACCTGGGGGTTGCGATGTGTTGCGGCCGTTGCGCCGAAACCGCCAGCGAGTATCTTCCCGGCGGGCGCTATGCCGAGCACCTTTCGGCCACGGCCATCGGCGCCGTCGTCGAAGAAGCCGCCAACGACGCCTCTCTGGGCGGCATGACGGTTCAAGTCGTCGTTCGTCGCGCCTACGCATAAATTTACAAAAAGACACAATTTTCTTTCCGTCCCTTCTCCTCGTCTCATCTGCCTGGCCAAGCGGCCCCAGGCGCCTTCAAGTCATAAGTTGTTACCGGCCTTTGTCCCGACCCAAGCCGGGTTCAAGCGCATGATGCCGTCATTGTGCATGAAGTGCTAGCGACAAGCGGACTCATTCCTATTTAGCCAAACACTTGTATTCATGCGGGTTTCCAGCCCTTTGGCTGTGGTTTCGGCGTGCTGATAAATCGTCTCCGCCATGTTAGGCTAGCGCCATACCGATAATCAATGCGCCGCATCAGCGGCCGCAGGGCTTTCCAGGAGAACCTCATGAAGGGCGACCCCACCGTTATCCAGCACTTGAACAAACAGCTCAAGAACGAACTTACGGCCATCAACCAGTATTTCCTGCATGCGCGCATGCTTAACCACTGGGGCCTGAACAAGCTGGGCAAACACGAATACGACGAATCCATTGGCGAAATGAAGCACGCCGACCGCCTGATCGAGCGCATTTTCATGCTTGACGGCCTGCCCAACCTGCAGGACCTGCACAAGCTGCTGATCGGCGAGAACGTGCCTGAAATATTGTCCTGTGACCTTCAGCTGGAAACGGCCGCGCACGGCACCGTCACCGAAGCGATGGCTTACTGCGAGTCGGTGCGCGATTATGTGTCGCGCGACCTGTTCCAGGATATTCTCGACGACACCGAAGAGCACATCGACTGGCTTGAAACCCAGATCGAGCTCGTCGACAAGGTCGGCCTGCAGAACTACCTGCAGTCGCAAATGGAAGAATAAGCCGAACCGCCGTAAAGGCGCCGCCGGTTTCAAGCCGACACAATAAAGAAGGGCCGCTTTCTTGGGAAACGGCCCTTTTTTGCCGCCGGGCCGTCCCAAGGCCGGGCGTCTAGAAGTTCTTGGCCGGGCAGTCGGCGACGCGCCCCCAGGCGTTGTTGGGCGTGCAGTAGCGGTTGCGCGCCGCCCAGGCGCAGCTGGGCCGGTCGAAGAAGCTTTCGGCGTCGCAGGCCTGGAGGTCTTGCCGCAGGCGGGCCTGCCAGGCGCCCGAATTGCCGACCGGCCTGGAAGCCACCTGGGGCGGCGGCGACTGGGGCGATTCGATGGGCTGCAGCGGCTGGCCTCCCTGGTTCAAGCCGCTCATGAGGTTGCCGACGTCGGCGATGCCGGTAAAGTTGCTGGAACCGCCCCCGGCTGCAATTTGCTGGGCCTCGACCATGGTGATGGACGTGGTGGCCACGGCGATGACCTGGTTGGACTTGGTCTCGTCGAGGGACGATTCGGGAATTTG
Source organism: Pusillimonas noertemannii (assembly GCF_003096595.1). Lineage (GTDB taxonomy): Bacteria > Pseudomonadota > Gammaproteobacteria > Burkholderiales > Burkholderiaceae_B > Pusillimonas > Pusillimonas noertemannii. The sequence continues at coordinate 15,366 of NZ_QEKO01000006.1, forward strand.
CCAGGCGATCTGGGGTGGGCCTTCGGGCACGGCCATGCGGCCGTCGACCAGCGGCTGCGGCGGCTGGGCGGTATAGGGTTTGCCGTCGGCATCGAGGACAGGCACGGTGACAAGGGGGGCGTGATGAGAAGAAGCCGTGGCCACGGGGCCATGCGCTACCAGCCATTCGCCCAGGCGCAGGCCGCCCCAGACGGATACGCCTGCGGCCAACGCCAGAACTACGAAAATTGAACGCCAAGACATTGCGGTCCTTCGTGTGCTTTACCCGGGGTAGTATAAAACGTTAGCAAAACGCCTTTTCGCGCAATGTAAGCGTTTTATGCGAAGACCTGGCCGCCGTGCTCGCGCATGGCATGAAACTGGATTGCCGGGTATAGCTCTTGGGCCACGCGCAGCTGGGCCGGCGAGCCGGCCAGGAAGGCCACCGCATCGACGACGTCATAGGCGATGTTGGCGGCGTTGGCCTGCATGAACTTGCGCAGCTCTTTGGGGTCGTCGGCGGTGATCCATCGCGCCATGTTGTAGCGCGAGGGCATCATGCGTGCATCCACACCGTACTCGGTCTTGAGCCGGTGGGCCACCACTTCGAACTGAAGCTGGCCCACGGCCCCCAGCAGCAGGGCGCCCCCGGCCGCTTCGGGGCGAAAGACCTGGATGGCGCCTTCTTCGCCCAATTGGGTCAGGCCGGTGCGCAACTGCTTGATGCGCAAAGGGTCTTTGACCTCTACCGCCTGGAAGAGTTCGGGTGCGAAGAAAGGCAGGCCGGTGAACTGCAGGGCTTCGCCTTCGGTCAGCACGTCGCCCAGGTGCAGCACGCCGTGGTTGGGAATGCCTATGACGTCGCCGGCATAGGCCTCGTCCACCAGCTCGCGGCGCTGCGACAGGAAGGAAACAACGTTGTTGGGGCGGATTTCCTTGCCGGTGCGGGCCACCTTCAGGCGCATGCCGCGTTCGAAGCGTCCAGAGCTGACGCGCACGAAGGCCACCCGGTCGCGGTGGGCCGGGTCCATATTGGCCTGCACCTTGAACACCACGCCGCTGAACTTGCTTTCTTCGGGCTGGACCTGGCGCTGCAGGGCCTCGCGCGGGCCGGGGGGCGGCGCGAAATCGACCAGCGCGTCCAGCACCTCCTGGACGCCGAAGTTGTTGATGGCAGAGCCGAAGAACACGGGCGTCTGCCGGCCCTCGAGGAAAGCCTGGCGGTCGAAGGCCGGCGAGGCTTCCTGGATCAGTTCGATTTCTTCGCTTGCCTTGGCGAAGGCATCGCCGAATCGTTCGGCAATGACGGGGTTGTCCAGCCCGTCGATCATTTCGTCATCGCCGCCGCGCCGTTCCTGCCCGGCCTTGAATACGCGCATGCGGTTGCGGCGCAGGTCGAACACGCCGCCGAACGAGCGCCCCATGCCCACGGGCCAGGACAAGGGCGCGGTGTCCATGCCCAGGTGGGATTCGATTTCGGAAAGCAGGTCGAGCGGCTCCTGCACTTCGCGGTCGAACTTATTGACGAAGGTGATGATGGGGGTATTGCGGGCGCGGCAGACCTGCAGCAGGCGAATGGTCTGCGGCTCGACGCCGTTGGCGGCATCCAGCACCATCAGGGCCGCATCCACCGCGGTGAGCACGCGGTAGGTGTCTTCGGAGAAGTCCTGGTGGCCGGGGGTGTCGAGCAGGTTGATGACGCAGTCGCGGTATTCCATCTGCATGACCGACGAGGCCACGGAAATGCCCCGCTGCTTTTCGATCTCCATCCAGTCGGACGAGGCGTGGCGGCTGGCCTTGCGCGCCTTGACGCTGCCCGCGATCTGGATGGCGCCTGCGAACAGCAGCAGCTTTTCGGTCAGGGTGGTCTTGCCCGCGTCGGGGTGGGAGATGATGGCGAAAGTGCGTCGGCGGGCGACTTCGTTGGCTATGGTCATCGGTGTAGAACAGTTGTGGAAAGCCCGGCGGAGCCGGGCAGTGACACATTTTATTTTTAGGTGCGGGCGGGGTCTCGGCGTGCTCCGGCCTGGGCGCCGCCCGAACGGGCCGGGCGGGAAGGCCTGCCTTGGCCCGATCCGCGTGCGCCGCGCCGGGCCGCTTCGCCGGGCGCGGGACGCCGGGCCTGGCCTTGCGGACGGCCCTGGCCGCCACCGCGTCGCGGCGGACGCGCATCGCGTTCGTCGTCGGCGAAGGATTCGGCGCTGGCGGGCGGAGGTGTCCAGCCTTCGATCGTGCCGCGCTCGATGGGGCGCTTGATGAGTTTCTCGATGGCGTTCAAATACTTGATTTCGCTGCGGTCGACCAGAGACAGGGCCGAGCCCTCGCTGCCGGCGCGGCCGGTGCGGCCGATGCGGTGCACATAGTCTTCAGGCACGTTGGGCAATTCGAAGTTCACGACATGCGGCAGTTGGTCGATGTCGATGCCGCGCGCCGCAATGTCGGTTGCGACCAGCACCGCCACCTTGCCCTCTTTGAAACCGCTGAGGGCGCGGGTGCGGGCGGCCTGACTCTTGTTGCCATGGATGGCGGCGGCCGTCAGGCCGTCTTTGACGAGCTTCTCGGCGAGGCGGTTGGCGCCATGCTTGGTGCGGGTGAAGACCAGCACCTGGTGCCAGCCGCTTTCGCGGATGATGTGGCTGAGCAGGTCGCGCTTGTGCGCCTGCTCGGTCATCACCAGGCTTTGCCGCACCAGTTCGGAAGCCGTGTTGCGGCGCGCGACGGAGATCTCTTCGGGTTTGTCCAGGACGCCGCGCGCGAGGTCGCGGATCTCGTCCGAGAAAGTGGCCGAGAACAGCAGGTTCTGCCGCTGCTTGGGCAGCAAAGCCAGCACGCGGCGAATGTCGCGGATGAAGCCCATGTCGAGCATGCGATCGGCTTCATCGAGAACGAGGATCTCTACGCCCGAAAGGTCTACGGTTTTTTGCTGGGCATGGTCGAGCAGGCGGCCCGGCGTGGCGACCAGGATGTCGATCGGCTTGCGCAGGGCGGAGATCTGGGGATTGATGTTGACGCCGCCGAACATCACCATCGAGCGTACGGGCGTGTGCTTGCCGTAGGTGCGCACGGACTCTTCGACCTGGGCGGCGAGCTCGCGCGTGGGGGTCAGGATCAGGCAGCGCGGCCGGCCGGGCCTGGCCTGGCGCAGGGGCGTCTCGAGCAGGCGGTGAAGTATGGGCAGGGTAAAGCCGGCGGTCTTGCCGGTGCCGGTCTGTGCGGCGGCCAGCAGATCGCCGCCCTTGAGCACTTGCGGGATGGCCTGGGCCTGGATGGGGGTGGGCGCGGTATAGCCGGTCTCGGCGATGGCACGCAAAAGGGGTTCGGCCAGCCCGAGGGCGGCAAAAGGAACTTGGGTATTCAAGAAGGCAACTCCAGCGGCAGCCTATCGCTCGAGTCGAGAGACACCAATCTAGGCGGACGGAAAAGTAATGAGGCCAAAAGATGGCCGGGATGGCAAGGCGAAAACCGCTTGCTGCTGCGCGCTGATTGGTTGCGCGCGAAACTCCCATTGTACTGTAACTGGGCCGGCAGCGCGTAGGCCTGTGCGCCTTGGGGGCCTGGGCGGGCCGCTTGGGCGAGCACCCCTGGCCGGACGCCTCTAGGCGAGCCCCCCCTGGCCGGGCGCCCCTGGGCGGGCCCCTTCTTTTTATTGACGCCTCCTGCGTGCTTCTATACACTCCGTTCATAATAAATTGGAATGGTGTTCTTTATATCAGAACATCATCAAGGGGCAACAACCGCCCGGGGCTGCATTAGCGGCCCGGCGCGGCACCTGATTCCACGCAGCGCTTGCGTGCGGCGCAATGGTGAAACGGTTCTTATCCCGGCGCAAGGCGGCATCCCGGGCAATGGCAGCACTCATGGACACGGCGGCGGCCAAGCCGCCGCACAAAGGAGGGTGTATGAGCTGGACTGACTGGAGGCGGCGTATTGCCGTGGGCCTGGTGGCGGCGCTGGCGGGCTGGCCCGCCCTGGCACAGGAAAAAACCGACGTCTCGCTGGCGCAATACCAGGGTGCCGACAGGGCGGCCCGGATAGAGGCCGAGGCAAAGAAAGAGGGCACGCTCACGCTTTACACGAGCCTGGCGGAAAAGAACATCCGCGCCCTGGTCGATCCATTCGAAGAAAAATACGGTGTCAAGGTGGTGGTGTGGCGCGCGGGCCAGAGCCGGGTGCTGCAGCGCATAATCACCGAGGCTAGCGCCGGCCGGTATGAGGTCGATGCCATACACATGGGCTCGCCCGAGCTCGAGGCGCTGCAGCGGGAAAAAATACTGCGGCGCGTGGATTCGCCGGTGTTCGGTCAACTGCTGGAAGGGCTGGTGCCCGAGCACCATGAATGGGCGCCCACCATACTTCAGGTCTACGTGCAGGCCTACAACACCGATCAAGTCAAGAAAGCAGAACTGCCCCAAAGCTACGAAGACCTGCTCGACCCCAAGTGGAAGGGCAAGCTGGGCATCGAGGCCAAGGCCTGGCCCTGGTATGCCGCGCTGGTGCGCCGGCTGGGCGAGGAAAAAGGCATTGCCCTGTTCAACGACATCGTCGAGAAAAACGGCATCTCCGTTCGCCACGGCACTTCGCTGCTGAACAACATGGTGGTGGCGGGCGAGGTGCCCCTGGCGCTGACGATATACAGCCACATGCCGAAGGCCTCGAAAGAAAAGGGCGCGGCCATAGACTGGTTCACGCTGAGCCCCACCATCGCCCGCGCCAACGGCGTGGCGATAGCCCGCAATGCCAAGCATCCCAATGCGGCCCTGCTGTTCTACGAGTACATGCTGTCGGCCGAAGGCGCGCAAAAGCACTTTGTCGCCATGGACTACGTGCCGACCAATACGCAGCTGGAATCGCCGCTTCCCAATGTCAAGTTTGCGCTGGTCGACCCCGAGACCGTGCTCGAGGAAGTGGACAAGTGGACCGGGCTGTTCGACGAGACCTTTGTGAAGCGCGCGGACTAGAGCTTGCCGGCGCGGCGGCCGCCCTTGTCGCGGCCTCTCGCCAAGCGGAGGAGGATGACTATGATGAAATGGATTCCGTATATAGCGGGCGCTTGCCTGGCGGCGGCCCTGGCCGCGCCAGTGCTGGCGCAGGACGCAGACGCTTCGCTGCTGCAGTACCAGGGCCCCGACCGCCAGGAAAAACTGCTCGAGGCCGCGCGGGCCGAGGGCGAGATCATGTTCTATACGACGCTGGCCGAGAAAAACCTGCGCGCGCTGATCGATCCCTTTGAAAAGAAATACGGCATCAAGGTCGACGTATGGCGGGCCGGCACCAGCCGGGTGCTGCAGAGGGCCGTCAGCGAGGCCGCGGCGGGACGCCACGAAGTCGACGTCTTTCATTTCGGCTCGCCCCAGCTCGAGGCGCTGTATCGCGAGAAACTGTTGCAGCCGGTCGAGTCGCCGCTGTTCGAGCAACTGGCGGAAGGCTCGCTGCCCGAGCACAAGCAATGGGCGCCGACGGTGTTCCAGGTCTACGTGCAGGCCTACAACACCGACAAGATCAAGAAGGAAGAGCTTCCCAAAAGCTATGAAGACCTGCTCGACCCCAAATGGAAGGGCAAGCTGGGCGTGGAGAGCGAATCGTGGATGTGGTATGCGGCCCTGATGAAGCGCATGGGCGAAGACAAGGGCCGCGCGCTTTTCAGCGAGATCGTGAAGCGCAACGGCATGTCGCAGCGCTACGGATATTCGCTGGTGAACAACATGGTGGTGGCGGGCGAGGTGCCTCTGGCGCTGACCGTATACAGCCATATGCCCATCGCCGCCAAAGAGCGCGGCGCACCCATCGACTCCTTCGTGCTGGAGCCCGCCATTGCCCGCGCCAACGGCGTGGCCATAGCCCGCCACGCCAGCCACCCCAACGCGGCCCTGCTCTTCTACGAATACATGCTGTCGGCCGATGGCGCGCAGGGCGTGTTCGCATCCATGGATTATGTCCCTGCCAATACCAAGCTGCCCTCTCCCCTGCCGGGCCTGCGCCTGGGCCTGGTGGATCCGGTGTCGGCGCTGGACGAGGTGGACAAGTGGACGGGGCAGTTCAGGGAGGTTTTCGGACAGGGCCCGGCGCATTGACGGGCATGGGTGCGCCCCTGTGGCGCACCGAACATTGAAAAACGGAGGCAATAGAGTGAATCTGGCAGACGGTTTTGCGGCACAGGTGCTAAGCCGGGCCCGGGAAGAAACCCAGGACTGGAAAATGTTGATCAACAATGAATGGGTGGCGGCCCGCTCGGGCGCCACCATGGCTTCGGTCAATCCGGCCTACGACGAGGAGATCGCCCGGGTGCCCGCGGGCGGTGCGGAAGACATCGAGCTGGCCGTGCGTGCGGCCAAGGCGGCTTTTCCGGCCTGGAGCCGGCTGCATGTGGACGAGCGCGCCGCATACTGCAAGCGCTTCGCCCAAGCCCTGCGCGCCGAGGCGCGCGAATTCGGCATGCTCGACGCGATAGACAGCGGCAATCCCTTCCTGGCCATGGTGGACGACGCCAAGAAGGGCGCCTCGCTGCATGACTTCTTCGCCGGCCTGGGCATGGAGATCAAGGGCGAGACCATACCCACGCCCGGCGGCGGGCTCGACTACACGCGGCTGCAGCCTTTTGGCGTAGTGGGCCGCATCATTCCCTTCAATCATCCGATCTCCTTCGGCGCGGGCAAGCTGGCGCCCGCCCTCATTGCGGGCAACACGGTGGTGCTGAAGCCGGCCGATCAGACGCCGCTGTCGGCCTTGTGGCTGGGCAAGCTGGTGCGCGAGTGCTTCCCGCCCGGCGTGGTCAACATCGTCACGGGCGACGGCCCCGAATGCGGCGGAGCGCTGGTGGCGCACAAGGATGTGCGCCGCATCGCCTTCACGGGAAGCGTGGAGACGGGCCGGGCCATTACCCGGCAGGCGGGCATCAAGACGCTCAGCCTCGAGCTGGGCGGCAAGAACCCGCTCGTCATCTACCCTGACGTGGACATCGAGAAGGTGGCCGCCGCCGCCGTGGCGGGCATGAACTTCACCCGTTCCCAGGGACAGTCCTGCGGTTCCAACTCGCGCGTCTTCGTCCACGCATCCATCAAGAAGGACTTCATGGATGCCGTGGTGGCCCTGACCGACCGGATCGCCGTGGGGCTGCCCGAGCTCGAGGCGACTCAGATGGGGCCGGTGGTGACCCGACGCCATTACGAGCGGGTCATGAGTTATATCGAGGCGGGACGCCAAGAGGGGGCCCGCGTGGTGCGGGGCGGCGGCCATGCGCCCGGCGAGGCGCTGCGCAAGGGCTGCTTCGTCGACGTCACGGTCTTCGACCAGGTGCGTCACGGCATGAAGATAGAGCAGGAGGAAATCTTCGGCCCGGTCATGAGCGTGCTGGAATGGACCGACGAGGCCACGATGCTCGAAGAGGTCAACGACAGCGAATACGGCCTGTGCGCCAACATCTGGACCAACGACATCTCGACCGGCCTGCGCATGGCCGACGCTGTGGAGTGCGGCTATGTGTGGGTCAACGGCCACGGCGGGAAACGCTACAAGGGCGCGCCCTTCGGCGGATTCAAGAACAGCGGCATCGGACGCGAGCACTCGCTGGAAGAGCTGCTGAGCTATACCCAGGTCAAGAACATCAACGTTACTTTCTGAGCGATCGCATGAGTGTGCCAAACGACGCGGACAAGCGCCTGACCTCCCGACGTTACGGGTCGGACTTTATCGTCGACATATTGCGTCAATACAAGATGCCGTACGCCGCCTTCAACCCCGGTGCATCGTTTCGCGGCATCCATGATTCTTTGGTGAACTACCTGGGCAACGAGTCGCCGGAGTTCCTCGAATGCATGCACGAAGAGATCTCGGTGGCCATCGCGCACGGCTATGCGCGCTCTACCGGCAAGCCCATGGCGGCCATCCTGCACAATGTGGTGGGCCTGCAGCATGCCACAATGGCCATCTACAATGCCTGGTGCGACCGCATTCCCATCATCCTGCTGGGTGGCACCGGCCCGATGTCCTACACCAAGCGGCGTCCGGGCAGCGACTGGGTGCATACCGCGCTGGTCCAGGGCAACCTCATTCGCGACTTCGTCAAATGGGACGATCAACCCGACGACCTGGACAGCACGCCCGAGTCGTTCGCGCGTGCCTACCAGACGGCCATGACCCATCCGCAAGGACCGGTCTACATCTGCTACGACGCGCAGATCCAGGAAGAAGAGCCCGAGGCGTTTCCCCAGTTGCCGGACCCTTCGAAGTTTCTGCCGCCCGAGCCGGCGGCCGCAAGCCCCGAGACTGTCCAGCGCATGGCGCAGGCCCTGGTCGACGCCAAGGCGCCGGTCATCGTGGCCGACCGCATGGGTCGTTCGCACGTCGCTTTCGACGCCCTGCTGCGCCTGGCCGATCTATTGAGCATTCCCGTGCTCGACCAGGGAAATCGCCACAATTTTCCGACCCGGCATCCCTTGTTCCTGGTCGACTCGTCGGAAAAGGTGCTGGCCGAAGCCGACTTCGTGCTGGCCCTCGATGCCATGGACCTTTACGGCGCCCTGCACACCGTCAATCGCCTTACACGGGAGACGTGCCCCATGTACAAGCCGGGCACGCGTATCGCCCACGTGACGCTGGACGGCTATGCGGTGCGAAGCTGGAGCCAGGATTTCCGCCGCCTGCAGGAAACCGACGACTCCATCGCGGCGGACACTGAGAGCTTTGTTCCCGCTTTGCTGCAGGCTTGCCAGGCATTGGTGGAAGGCAGTGGCGATGTGGCGAAGGCGGCCCGGGAAAGGCTGGCCAAATGGAGCGCTCACAGCGAAGAGCTGCGTGCCGAATGGCGCGCCAGGGCGCAGTCGCAGAGCGGCGACGAACCTATTGCGCTGTCCACGTTTGCTTCCATTGTCTGGGACGCCATCAAGGATGAACCCTGGGTGCTGACTCAGGGTATTGCCAACGGCTGGGTCAAGCGCCTTTGGGACATCAGCCGCCCCGACCAGTTCGTGGGCCGGTACAGCGGCGGCGGCCTGGGCTACGGCATGGGCGCTTCGCTGGGTGTCACGCTGGCCAACCCGGGCCGGCTGTGCGTCAATCTGCAGGGCGACGGCGATTTCCTGTTCACGCCCACGGCGTTGTGGACGGCGGCGCATCATGGGATACCGCTGCTGACGATCATCATGAACAACCGCAGTTACTACAACTCCGAGGAGCATGGCGAGAAGATTGCGGCGCACCGGAAGCGGCCGGTAGAGAATGCGGGGCTGGGGACGCGCATTGTGAATCCGGATGTCGATTATGCGACGATGGCGCGTTCGATGGGGGTGTTCGGCGAGGGTCCGATCGCCCGCGCGACGGATCTGCCCGAGGCGCTGGCGCGGGCGATTGCCGAGGTGAAGCAGGGGCGGCCGGCGGTGGTGGAGGTTAGAACGCAGAATCGGTAAAGAATAGTAAAGGCCGTGCCGGGATGCGCGATTTGGGGGTGGGAAAGCGGCGAACTGCTTTACACTTCAGATTGTCCCGACAACTCGAGATTGCGGCTCATGAAACGATTCCTGCTTCTTCTTCTGGCCCCCGTGCTGGCGATGTTCCTGACGGGCTGTGGCTATAACGAAATCCAGCGGCTCGATGAGCAGGTGAAGGCGGCCTGGTCGCAGGTGCTCAACCAGTACGAGCGCCGCGCCGAACTGGTGCCCAAGCTGGTGAACTCGGTGAATGCCTACATGGTGAACGAGCGCACGGTGCTCACCGAGGTTACCGAGGCGCGTGCAAAGGTGGGCAGCGTGCAGGTCAGTGTCGACGACCTGGACAATCCCGAGCTGATGGCCAGGTTCACGCAGGCGCAAAGCCAGTTGTCCTCGGCGCTGTCGCGGCTCATTGCGGTGTCCGAGAATTATCCGCAGCTTAAAAGCGACGGCTTGTTCCGCGACCTGATGACGCAGCTCGAGGGCACCGAGAACCGCATTGCCACCGAACGCGGGCGTTTCGTGCAGGCGGTGCAGGCGTACAACGTGTATATCAGGCAGTTCCCCACTGTCATCACGGCCAAGATCTTCGGCTACGACGTCAAGCAGAACTACGGGGTCGACCGGCAGGGCGAGATCATGCGCGACCCCGAGGTGAAGTTCGACGTGCCGGCGCCGGCCGGCGCGAACGGGTAGCGTCGTGTCCACGCATCCGGCGCCTGCGGCGGGTCTGTGCCTGGGCCGGGCGCTGAATGCCTGGCGGGCGGGGTACTGGCTGCTGCTTGCGGGCGTATTGGCCTTGCTGGCGATGGCGCCGCCGGCATTCGGCCAGCAGGCCGCCATTCCCGAATTGAAGCAGCGGGTGACCGACACCACGGACACGCTCGATGCCGCCACGCAAAGCCGACTTACCCAGATTCTGGCCGACCTCGAGCAGCGCAAGGGGGCGCAGATTGCCGTCCTGATGATACCGACCACGGGGCAGGAAGACATCGCGCAATATGCGGTGCGGGCTTTCGAGCAGTGGCGGTTGGGCCGCGAGAAGGTCGACGACGGCATTCTCTTCTTGGTGGCCAAGGACGACCGCCGCCTGCGCATCGAAGTGGGCTACGGGCTGGAAGGCGCCGTGCCCGACCTGCTGGCGGGCCGCATCATACGCGAGCAGGTGGCGCCGCGCTTTCAGCAGGGCGACTTTGCCGGCGGGGTCGAGGCGGGCGTGAACAGCCTTGTTTCGCTGGTCGAGGGCGAAGATCTGCCGCCGCCGGCGGCGGCCGAAGAATCGTCGGGTGGCGAAGATACTTTCGGCGTTCTCGTCATGCTGGTCATCATGGCTACTGTGCTGCCTCCCGTCGTTGCGGTGGCGGGCGCGGCCCTGCTCATCTATTTTGTGTTCGGCAGCGTGGTGTTCGCCGTGCTGGCGGGCATGGCGGCCTTTCTGCTTAGCCTGGCGGGCCGCGCCCTTCGGGTGCGGGGCAGTGGCGCACGGGCTTCGCGGCGCGGCGGCGTCATCGGCGGTCTGGGCGGGATGGCCGGCGGTGGCGGGTTTGGCCGCGGCGGCGGTTTCGGCGGCGGTGGCGGCTTCGGGGGAGGCGGCTTTGGCGGGGGCGGAGGCTCCAGCGGCGGAGGCGGCGCCTCGGGAAGCTGGTAACACCGTCGCCATGCATGGCCGGGGCCAAGGCGGGTCCTAAGTACAGGAGAAAATACGTGCGGGGCAGCAACTGGAAACGGCTGACGGGCTGGTCGACGATCGAGGGCCATGTGCTGCGCCAGCGGCATTTCACGCCGGCCGTGCTCGAGCGCATCGCGCAGCGCATCAGCGAATGCGAGCGCTCGCACACGGGTGAGCTGATGCTGGCGGTAGAGGCGGTGTCGCCGGCCCACGAGCCCGACAGCCACGCCCGCGCGCTCGAGGTCTTCGGCAAGCTGCGTGTGTGGGACACGCCTGGCAACACAGGCGTGTTGCTGTACTTGGCGCTCGATAGGCGCAGCATCGAACTCATTGCCGACCGGGGCGTGGCCGCGCCCCCGGAAGCCTGGCAGGAAGTCTGCGGCCAGCTGCGTCAGCACCTGGGCCAGGGCCGCTATGTCGAAGGCATACTGGCCGCCGTCGACAGCATCGAAGCCATCTGCGCCCGCCATTGCCCGCCGTCCGACGGCAACCCCAACGAACTGCCCGACCGGCCGGTCCTGCTTTAGCGTTAACAGGCCCTCGTTCCATTTCTAGAGCAACCGTGCACTCTGTCGGCGCCTTACATCGGTAATGTCCGCGCTTTGGCTTCGTGTTCGCGATTGATTCAGAAACGGAATAAGCGTCCGTTCGCGGCATGCCGCAACGGGCGGCACGCTTCAGGCGGGAGGGTCTTCGGCGGCCGGGGGACGGCCGCTTTCAGACTGGGCGGCTGCCGCCTGATCTGCCAAATCTATTTGCCGGCGCTTGTCGTACAGGGTGTTCAGCCATCCGCCCGCCAGCAGCAGGGCGGCATTGCTCCAGAAGATGGGAAACACGCCGAAGGCCGCTCCCATCGAGCCGAACACCAGCGGTACGACGATCTGTATGAACTTGTTGACCGTCAGGCGCATGCCCAGCGCCTCGCCGGCGCGGCCCGGCGGCGAGTAGTTGTACGTAAGAATGATGGACAGAGGCTGCCCGCAGCCCAGCGCCAGGCCCAGAATGAACGAGACCGTGGCCAGCAGAACCGGCTGCTGCAGCAGGGGGAACAGGAAATAGGTCAGGCCCGCCATCAGCAGGCAATACGTCAGGACGCGTTTCTCGGTGAAGCGCCGCGCCAGGCTGGGAAGGGCCAGGCGCACAATGAAAGCGGCGGCTGCTTGCATGCCGATCACGATGCCGATGAAGGAAGCTGTCAGGCCGATGGCGCGTCCGTGAATGGGCATGTAGAAATTGAACAGATCGATGCCCGTCAGGATCAGGCCACTGGTGATCAGCGTGTTGCGCAAAGCGCCGTTGGCCAGCAGGTCTTTCACTCCGCCGGCAGCGTGTTCTTTGGCGCCGGCCCCGCGCGGGGGAACCAGGCGGCCGTACACGCACAGCAGGGCGCCCGGAATCAGCACGATCCCGGCCAGGAGGGCCAGGGCGTTCGCGTAGCCCGCGTTATCTATCTGCCAGCCAACCAGCACGGGGCCAAGAAAGCCCGATATGGAAGAGCCCAGGCTGAACGTGCTGAAGTTCTTCGTTCGCGCCTGCTTGTCGCCCATCGCCCCGACGAGGTTGTGGGTGGCGACGTGGAAAAAGATGTTAGAGGTGCCCAGTATGGCCGCGCCCAGGTACAAGGCCGGCAGGGCGGGATACAGCAGGGGAATCGCGAGTCCCAGCCCCATGCCGAACGAGCCCATGATCATGGGTGGGCGCACTCCGACCCGATCGGACACGCGGCCCGCATAGACGGCCACCAGCAATGGCACGCAGGCATAGGTGGCCGCCAGTACCCCGATGGCGATCGGCCCCGCGCCGAAGTGCAGGGCGTACAGCGCCATCAGGACTTTACTGCCCTTCAGGCCGATCTGGTTCAATACCGACAGCGTGACGGTCAGGTAGACGACCAGGACGGGATTCAAGCGGCTGCCTTGCTGTTATAGGTGCATGTGGATGGGCCCGCGCGGTGGACTATTTGTTCTGGCCCACCGAATCGAAGTAGCCCGAATCGATGAAGCGCAGCCACAGGGTTCCGACCGTCTTGATGCTGTCCTGGGTGAAGAGATAGTGGTGCATGTCGCGTACCCTCGCCACGCGGTAATTGCCCGCATAAGGCTCCAGCACTTCGCGGTGCGCATCGACGGTCTTGGGCGGAATGGCCTCGTCCAGCGTGCCGTTCATGTCGAGGATGGCCACGTTCTTCAGGGCCTCGGGCGGGAAGCTGGGCTCCATGATGTCCTGGATGAAGCCGCCCAGGCGGCGCTCCCGGTACTCGTCGGGCAGCCAGTCCGACAGCCACATGCGCAGCGCGACCTCGGTCAGGGCGGCCGGGGTGAACTGCATGCCCATGTCTTCGCTGCTCTTGAAGCGCGGGCCCCGCTGGGCGCCCTTCCACCATTTGTTTCGCGTGGCCTCGTCCAGGTCCTTGGTGTAGTAGGTGAAATCGTCCAGGCCGCGTTCACGCAGGCGTTGGGCGGTCTTTGAGTATGCGTTGGTGAAGTTGCCGAACTTGGCCTTGCGGTAGGCATAGGCTATGCCGACGTTGCTGGTGCCCCAGCCCAGATAGCCGTCGGGCTGGATGTACTTGGCCAGCGGATACAGAAAAGCGCCGCCGGTGGACATGCCCCAATACAGCAGGTAGGAATCCTTGCGCTCGCTCTCGGGCACCGCGTGTTCGACGGCCAGGCGATAGCCCTCGACGAAGGTGTCGGGCGTGGCGGCCAGCATTTGCCGGAACAGCGGGGAGTCCTCTTTCGGATAGCGATAGACGGAGCTGTCGCCCGAAGTGGCCTTCTGCACGTCGCTTTGCTTGGTGACGAAGTCGTCTTGTGTCCAAGGCGCTTTCTGTTGGCGGCTGAAGATGGGCATGCGCTGGTCGAGCGGGATGTTTTCCCATGAGCCCCTGCCCTGCTCGTCGAAGAAGTTCCAGCGGCCCACGCGGGTAAGCGCGACGAACTTCACGCCCCGCTTTGCCAGCCACACGCCGGGGCCTTCCTTGCCCTCGGGGGTTTCCAGGAAATCCATGGCGTACTCGCTGCCCGGCTCGCCGCCCACCACCACGATCTTCTTGCCGTCGTGCAGGCGCGGCTTGTCGGGGGTAAGGGTGACGACCACCTGGGTAAAGGGCTGGCCGTAGGCCTCGAAGTCGATGTAGTCGATCTTCTCGGTGTAGCCGCTGGTTTCGGGATAGTCGTTGCCCTGCAGGATGGCGGCGACGGTGTCGGGCTCGACCATGCCCTTGTCGGGCGGCAGGCTCCAGTTCGCGGCCGCCTGCTCGGCGGTAAAGCACAGTGCGATGGCAAGCAGGGAAAGGTGCTTGAACATGTTCGGGATCTCCTCTGTTGAACCGTCTGGCGCGGTTTTCATCGACGATGGGAAGACACGATTCTATCAATGGATGGCAGATTTTTGTTAAAAATAGAACAATGTTCCGTATAAAGGAAATATTTGGGCGGGGCAAAAACAGGTTACAACATGATGCTGGCAATGTATTGATATGCGGAATAGCATTCCATAAAAAGGAAACTATGGCATGGCGCCATGAGTGTACCCAAGGAGGAGACAATGGGGAAAACATTGGAAATCGAGGTCAACGGCAGGCGGCATGCCGTCGAAGCGCCACCCGACACACCGCTGCTCTACGTGCTGCGCAATGAAATGGAACTGCGCGGTCCACGCTTCGGCTGCGGGCTGGCCCAGTGCGGCGCCTGTACCGTGCACATGGACGGCGTGGCGATACGCTCTTGCGTCACGCCGGCATCGGCGGCTGCCGGCACGCGCATTACAACGCTCGAGGGCCTGGCGCAGGCCTATCACGGCAAAGAGGGCGAAGCCCTGCATCCGGTGCAGCAGGCCTTCATCGAAGAGCAGGCCGCGCAATGCGGATACTGCGTCAACGCCTGGATCATGACTTCGGCCGCCCTGCTCGAGAAAACGCCCGATGCGACCGACGAGCAGATCAAGGAAGGCCTGCGCGGCCTCAAGTGCCGCTGCGGGACGCAGATCAGCGTCATGCGCGCCGTGCGGCGGGCCTCCAAGGCCATGGCATAAGGGGGCGACATGGACAATCTTTCATCCCAGGTGCCTGCGGGCGTCTCGCGCAGGCAATTCCTGGCGGCTTCGGGCGCCCTCATCGTGTCTTTCGGCCTGCCCCTGCGGGCTTCCGCGCAATCGCGTTCCGTCGCCGACGGCTCCGCCCTGCAGTTCGAGGCCGGCCCCTGGGACGACACCGTCGATAAGAAGCAGCTGGATTCCTGGCTGGCGGTGCTGCCCGACGGCTCGGTGGCCGCCGGCGTGGGCAAGATAGAGGCCGGCATGGGCATCAGCACCGCCTTTGCGCAGATCGTGGCCGACGAGCTGGACGTGCCGTTGGACAAGGTCGCCATCCACATGGGCGATACCGCCACCACGGTCGACCAGCGCGGCACCGGTTCGAGCAACGGCATCATGGACGGCGGCAGCGCCTTGCGCAAGGCAAGCGCCCAGGCGCGGCATGCCTTGCTGTCCATGGCGTCCGTGCGGCTGGGCGTTCCGGCCGAGCAGCTTGAAGTGGAGGACGGCGTGGTGAAAGTGGCGGGCACCCCGGGCAAATCCATTTCCTATGGCGAGCTGATAGGCGGCAAGCGCTTCGAGATGGCGCTCGATGCCAAGGTCAGGACCAAGGACGCATCGCAATACAAGCTGGTGGGCAGGCCCGTGCCCCGTACCGACATTCCGCTCAAGGTAACGGGCCAGTATGTCTACCTCGTCGATCACCGGGTGCCGGGCATGCTGCATGGCCGGGTGATAAGGCCCCCCAAGGCGGGCGCGCACCTGCTCAAAGTGCCCGCGGGCCAGAGTTTCCCCGGCCTCGTCAAGGTGGTGAGCAAGGGCGATTATGTGGCGGTGGTATGTGAACGCGAAGAGCAGGCCGTGAAGGCGGCGCGCGAGCTCAAGGTCGAATGGTCCACGCCCGAGCCGATGTTCGCCGAGTCGTACGACGCGCTGTATGATTCGCTGCGCAGTGCCCAGCCCAAGCAGTCCAAGACGGAAGGCGAAGCGGGCGACGTCGAGGCGGCCATTGCGGGCGCCGCCAAGGTGGTGCGGGGGCAGTACGAATATCCCTTCCAGTCGCATGCCTGCATGGGCCCGGGGTGCGCCATAGCCGACGTGCGCGACGACGGCGCCCAGATATGGTCCGGCGGCCAGAAGCCTTACCCCTTGCGCCGGGCCGTGGCCGAACTGCTTGGCATGGATCCGGAGCAGGTACGCACCACATGGATGCCGGGCCCGGGCTCGTATGGCATGAATGACGCCGACGACGCGGCAATGGATGCCGCCTTGCTGTCGCGCGAAACAGGCAAGCCGGTAAGGGTTCAGTACATGCGCGCCGACGGTACAGCCTGGGATGCCAAGGGGCCGCCCATCGCCTTCAACATGCGCGGAGCGCTGGACGAGCAAGGCAAGGTGCTGGCCTTCGACTACGAGGCGCGCGGATATTCGAGCCGCGTGCGGCCTTCGGGCACCGACCATCCGGGCGACACGCTGTCGGTATACCTGCGTGGCGAGGGTACGCCGGCCAGCACCGAAAAGCACCAGTTCCCGGAAGATTCGTACGAGTTTCCCAACCAGCGCAGGGTCAGCCATCTGTTCGAATGGCGCCAGTCGCTGCCCACCGGGCTGCGCACCACCCACCTGCGCGACCCTGACGGCATGGCCACCTGCTTTGCCAGTGAATGCTTCATCGACGAGCTTGCCGCCGAGGCGGGCGCCGACCCGGTGGACTTTCGCCTGGCCTATCTGAAAGAGCCGCGCGACAGGGCCGTGGTCGAGGCGGTGGCGAAGGCGGCGGGATGGGACCGGCGCCCATCGCCGCGCAAGGGGCAGGAAGGCCCCGAGGTCACGGGCCGGGGCATTGCCTATTCACCGCGCAAGAGCAGCGTGGTGGCGCTGGTGGCCGAGGTCAAGGTCAATATGGAAACCGGCCGGTTTCGCGTCACCCGCTTCGTCGTGGCGCATGATTGCGGTTTCGTGATCAACCCCCTGGGGCTGGACCGCACCATCGAGGGCAACCTGTTGATGGGCATGAGCCGGGCCATGTATGAAGAGGTGCGCTTTACCTCCGACGAGGTCAAGAGCGTCGACTGGGCCAGCTATCCCATCGCCGAGATCGACGACGTGCCCGACCGCATGGACGTCGTGATGGTGAACAACCGTCCGGACGCCAAGCCGGGCGGAGCGGGCGAGCCGACGATACGCCCCGTGGCCGCGGTGATTGCAAACGCGCTGTTCGATGCGACGGGCGTGCGCATACGCCGCGTGCCGTTCACGCCCGAGAACCTGAAGGCCGCATTCAAGGCGCACGCCGCAGCCACCTGATGCAGCAAGGTGAAAAGGCCGCGCCCCTGGGCGCGGCCTTTTTTCGCGCTTTCACATTGACATTTGCGCAGGCTTTGTCTACGATTTTACTATAACAGAACGCAATTCTATATATCAGAACATTGCTGGGGTATGCAACGCCCGGCCCGCACGGAGGAAAGACATGCCGCACGACAAGGACCGAACCCACTGGCACGAGCCGGCAGGCCATAAAAAGGCGGGGTTCGGCAAGTTCAAGAAGCAGCCCACGCCCTACGACGCCTTCATGGAAGAAGAAGGCATACCGGTGTACCGCGACCTGGGCATCAGCAAGGTGCAGAACCTGCCCCTGTATCCCTGGAAGCGCAAGGGCGGCCGCGGCCACTATATCCAGCTGTACGGCACCGAGGGCAAGTGGGGCTGCTACGTGGTCGAGGTGCCGCCCGCGGGCGCCCTGAACGTTGAAAAACACATGTACGAAGAGATCTTCCTGGTGGTCGAGGGCCGCGGCACGACCGAAGTCTGGCAAGAGGGCGACACCAAAAAGCACGTATTCGAATGGCAGGCAGGCTCGATGTTCTCCATTCCGATGAACGCGATGTATCGCATCGTCAATGGAACCAACAGCGGAGCCCTGTTGCTGGCCGGCACCACCGCGCCCAATGTGATCAACATGATCAACAACTTCGACGCGGTGTTCAATAACCCGTTTGTCTTCCGTGACCGCTTCAGCGGCGCGGAAGACTTTTTTAAACCCAAGGACGACATCGAGCCCGACCCGGTGCGCGGACTTGCCATGCGTCGCACGAACCTCATCCCCGACGCGATGAACTGCGAACTTCCACTCGACAATCGCCGCTCGCCCGGCTATCGGCGCATCGAGCCGTTCATGACCAACAACGTCTTCTACTTCTGGATAGGCCAGCACGAGAACGGCCGCTATTCCAAGGCCCACGCGCATACTTCGGCGGCGGTGCTGATCTGCCTGAAGGGCAAGGGCTATACCTATACCTGGCCCGAAGAGCTGGGCGTCAATCCCTGGAAGGACGGGCACGGCGACAAGGTAAGGCGGCTCGACTACGAGCCGGTGGGCATGGTCACCGCGGCACCCGGCGGCGCCCGCTGGTACCACCAGCACTTCAGCGTGTCAGAAGACCCCTTCCGGCTCACGGCTTGGTTCGGCCCCCACAACCCGGGCCGCGATCCCGGGCCCCCGGGCGAGAAGCACACCGACTACACCGCCATTGACGTCAACGAGGGCGGCACGGCCATTCCCTATTCTATGGAAGACCCGTTCATCCGCCAGGAGTACGAGGCGCTGCTCAAGCAAAACGGGGTGACCAACCGCATGAAGCCCGAATGGTACGAGCGCTCGTACGACAAGTGAGCCGGCAATGAGCGACAGTTCGGGCGGACGCATATTCTTCAGCAACATGGGGCGCAGTCTCGAAGAAGAAGACGAGATCCGCCTGGTCAGCGTAGGCGTGGACATCGGGTCGTCGACCTCGCACCTGGTGTTCTCGCGCATCGTGCTCGAGCGGCTCGACAACCGCTACATCGTGTCCGAGCGCGTGGTGCTGCACGAGTCCGACGTGCTGCTTACCCCCTATGCGCAAGACCAGACCATCGACGCGGCTGCGCTGGGGGCCTTCATTGACCGCCAGTACGAGCTGGCGGGGGTCGAGCCGTGCAACATCGACACCGGGGCGCTGATCCTCACCGGGGTGGCGGTAAGGCGCAGCAATGCCCGGGCCATTGGGGAACTCTTCGCCTCGCAGGCTGGCAAGTTCGTGTCGGTCAGCGCCGGCGACGGGCTGGAGGCCACGCTTGCAGCCTATGGCTCGGGTGCCATGGCGCGTTCCATCCGCGAAAACTCGCGGGTCATGAACATCGATATCGGCGGCGGCACGTCCAAGATCGCAGTGTGCGAGGCGGGCGAGCTCGTCGAGATGACGGCGGTGGACGTCGGCGCGCGCATCGTTTCCTTCGACGGCCAGGGCCGCGTGCAGCGCATCGAAGAAGCGGGCCGGCGCTTTGCGCAAGAAGCCGGGTTGAGCCTGGAACTTGGGCAGGTGCCCGACGAAGCCGGCCTTGGGCGCATGGTTGAAATCATGGCAGACTGCCTGATGGAGGTCGTCCGGCAGCCCGAACTGGCCGAAAGCACGGCCCAGCTGCTGCGCCTGGACCCTTTGCGCAACGCTCGCATGCCCGATGCCATCACGTTCTCGGGCGGGGTTTCAGAATACATATACGGCCGCCAGGCGGCTGGCTTCGGCGACCTGGGCGCACGCCTGGCCCAGGCCATGCTGGACCGCGTGGCCGCCTGGGGGCCCGCCTTGCACCAGCCCGAGCAGGGCATACGCGCCACCGTGGTGGGGGCTTCGCAATACACGATACAGGTCAGCGGCAGCACCATCTATGTCGAGCCGCTCGATGCGCTGCCCCTGCGCAATGTGCCGGTCATCAGCCCCGATCTCGACCTGGCGCCCGAGCAACTGGATGCCGAAGGCATCGCGCAGGCGATCGCGGCGGCGCTGCGGCGCCTGGACCTGCACGAGGGCGACCGGCCGGTGGCGCTGTGCTACCGCTGGCAAGAATCGGCCATGTACGGACGCATGGACGCGTTCTGCCGGGGCGTGTCCGAAGGCCTGTCGCGGCATCTTGCCAAGGGACAGCCCTTGATCCTGGTGGGCGAAGGCGACATCGGCGGGTTGATCGGCATGCATTTGAAGCAGGTGCTGGGCATGAAGAACACGATAGCCTCGATCGACGGCATCGCCCTGAAGGAGTTCGATTTCATCGACATCGGCAAGATGCTCGACACGTCGGGGGCGGTGCCGGTGGTCATCAAGTCGCTGGTCTTCCCTTCCAGTGCGGCGCTTGGCAGGGTTGTCGAGGCCGATTCTGCATAGCTGCTGTTGCGCAAGCTGCATGGCTTGGGCATTTTGACCAGGCATTGCCGCTTGCGCCCCCATTTTGCAAGCAAGGCAAACTACACCAGGTTTTCTCCGGCCGAGCCGTTCTTTCCAGGAAAGCGTAGAAACTTGCCTTTTGCCAGTACGTTGCCTACGATTCGATCGCATCGTTTACCGTCGAATGAAAAAGCTTCGTCCAATGTCATGTCAATGTCGCTCGCCAGGCCTGTGCGCAACAGGTTGCGGGCGCGAAAGAAGCGAGTCCGCACCGTAGCCTCGGGTATCTTCAACGCCAACGCAACCTCTTGCGCTGTCATTTCTTCGATGGCGCGCAACACAAATACGGTTCGGTATAGATCAGGCAGCAGGTCAATGCGCGTTTCGATGATCGTGCGCAGCTGAGCCCGCATTGCGAGCCGTTCGGGCTGTCGATTGTCGTTTTCCACCAGCGAAGCCTGGATTTCAGGATCAAACGAATTCATAGCCGCATCCAGTGGGAGAATTTGAGCCCCTTTGCGCCGCAAGCGGCCAAGAGCTTCGTTGACGACCACTCGTACCAGCCATGTCGAAAGCTTGGCATCCGAGCGGAAGCCCGCCAGTCCGCGCCAGGCGCTCAGATAGGCTTCCTGCAGTGCATCTTCGGCGTCGGCGTCATTGTTCAAGATACTGCGCGCGGTTCGGAACAGCAGCTGGTTGTGGCGCCGCATAATCACTTCGAAGGCATCTTCATTGCCGTCCGCGGCGTATGCGATGAGCTCTTTTTCAGGCGTGTGCTCTGAAAAGGCTCCGTGTGTCGGTACTTGTGCGTTTTGCATTGCCGTTCCAAATAATCAATTTCCATAGGCTGGATCCAGTCGCCGTAGAACCCCTTGGCCAGAATCTCAATGGACCATTCAAGCATTTCCGTTGCTCAGCAGGCCGAAAAATTCCCGCCGGAGCGCTGCGTCTGCGAAGAGGGCGCCCCGCATGACAGAATTCTTCATCAATGCGCCATCGTCCTTGACCCCTCTCCAGTGCATACAAAAATGGCTCGCCTGCATGACGACGGCCAAGCCATCTGGCTGCATGCGGCGCTCTAGTTCATCGGCAAGCATAACCACGGCCTCTTCCTGTATCTGTGGGCGGCTCATGACCCAGTCGCAGAGACGGGCGTATTTGGACAGGCCGATCAGATCCGAGGATGCGTTGGGCAGTATGCCTATCCACACTTTGCCCAGAATGGGACATAAATGATGTGAACAAGCGCTGCGCACTTTGATAGGCCCTACAACCATCAGTTCATTCAACCGGGATATATTGGGGAAGGCGATTATCGGCGGAGCCGGCTCGTAGCGTCCATGGAACACCTCGTTGATGAACATTCTGGCGACGCGTTGGGCGGTGTCGACCGTATTGTGGTCGTTCTCGACATCGATCACCAGGGCTTTCAGCATCTCGCGTACGCGAGCCTCCACCTCGGTATGCAGTGCCTGCATTTCTCCATTTTCTATGAACGCGGAAATGTTGTCGTTGGCATGGTAACGGTGCTTGGCTGCGATCAATCGAGAGCGGATTCGGCTGGATACATTTGTTGTTTGAATGAATTGGTCTTGTTCAGCGGCAGGGGCGGGTAACGTTGCAAACATGGATAGTATGAAAACCTGATCTAAGAGTATGGGTGAACCATCAAGCCACCGTTTCGTTCATTTATTTCACCTGGGTATCTTTCAGGATGCTGTCTACGGAAGGAAAGCCCGCCACCGCGGCGGCCGGCAATAACGCATCGGTAGCGGCGTATGGCCGTACCGACGCATCCACTTCACCGACCACGATACGTCCTACCATGCCCGCATGCTCATGCGGGATGCAGAAGTAGTCATAGACTCCGGGTGTGTCGAATGCAATCACGAATGATTCATCAGGCATCAGATAATCGGAGTCCCAGGATTTTGCTTCGTTGGGAATCCGCAGCGGCTTGCCGTTGTCAGGATGGTAGGCCGTGACCGTATGGACATTTCCTGCTTCGCGATTGACCCATCGAACGGCTTGGCCGGGTTGTATTAATAGGCCACGCGGGCGGAACCAGACATGAGAGCCGGTCGGAGTGCCTGACATACTGATTTCGATCTCGTTTGCTGCACCGGCCCGCCGTGAAACAGTGGCCGCCAGCAGCAGACCCGCACCCGACAACAGCAGCAGGCGTCGGCGGGGGGCATGGGAGAGAGTTTTCATTTGGCCACTCGGTTTTCCTGATCAACCGGAACATTCCAAAGTACGATGTGAATGTGCGGCTCGGCGACCCCTGGATGGCCTGCGTTGTACATGATGTCGACATGATCGACAGAGCCGGCGGGGGCCTTCAAGTCGTTCAGATGCATATCGGACGTCATCAATGACAGGGGGATCATGTAGGTGGTGTTCACCAGGCTGCCGTCGTGGTCGTACCCCAGGAAAGGGCCTGCGGGCAAGGTGTCGGCGTTGACAAAAAGCTGGCCCATGCCGGGGATGAAGTCGGGCAGCTTCACCAGTGAACTGACCGCTTTATATGGGGCCGGGGGTGGGGCGTTGAGCACGGAAGGCTCGGCGGCCATGGCGCCAGGAACACCCAAAGAGAAAGCGAGGACAGCTGCAGCGGCAACTGTCGTAAGAATGGGACGAATCATGAGACGGCTCCAGAATGCATGACGGAAATCGCCACGCTCACCCATTGGATGCAGTCAGGCTCGATTCTGTTTCAAGATTTTTTTCGTCGAGACTACAAGGTATGCCGCTGGCTGCGTTTCCACCAGGCACCGGTTCGGATTCACGTGACCTTGCCAAAGCGCAGCCGCATGGACAATAGAAAGAACCACGTTCCCATGCGATTAAGCTAAGCTGCCCGAATGGAAGCGATGCAAGTATCCCGGACATCACGAACCGCCCAGGTTGCGCAAGAATGAGCACAGACACCAGACATCAGGCGTCAAGCAGCACTGTTCTATACGGCCCCAATCGGGCAGGCTTTGCTCAGCTGCATCCCTCGATCGAGCCATTCGATGGAGGATGGCTTGAAGAGCAAGACGGGCACCGGGTCTATTGGGAGGCCAGCGGCAATCCGCAAGGCGAAGCCGTTTTGCTGGTGCACGGAGGGCCGGGCGGCGCGATCTGGCCGCGCGACCGGCGTTTCTTCGACCCCCGCCGGTATCGCATTATCGCGTTCGACCAACGGGGCTGCGGCCGCTCTACACCCAGCGGCGAACTGCGCGCCAACACCACGGCACATCTCATCAACGACATGGAGCGCCTGCGCATCCGCCTGGGTGTGGAGCGCTGGCTGCTGTTCGGAGGCTCCTGGGGGGCGACGCTGGCGCTAGCCTATGCGCAGGCGCATCCGGCGCGCGTCAGCAAGCTGGTGCTGAGAGGCGTGTTCCTGGCCCGCTCCGGCGAGCTGCGCTGGCTATACCAGGGCGGCGCGGCGCACATGCATCCGCAGGCATGGCGCGAGTTTCTGCGGCCCATACCCGAGCCGCAAAGAAGCGACGTCGTTGCACGCTATGCCGCTCTCCTGGCCGGCCCAAGGACAGCGGCGGCGCTTGCCTTGGCCAGGGGCTGGTGCGCATGGGAAGAAGCTTTGATGGTCGGGGCGAGCCGGGCCGCCGTTCCAGAGGGCCTGACGCGCATCGATATCGTCACTGCAGGCAGTGAGGCCGACAGCGCCGAAGGCGTGGAACATGCTCATGATGGGAATGATGTGGACGCCGGGGATGCATCTCTTCATTCCGGCGGCCTGGGAATCTGGGTCGCGGCGCGCATTGGCGCGCACTACCTGGCGCATGGCGGGTTTCTTCCAGAGGGGGCCTTGCTTGCCGGCGCGGCTCGGCTTGGCGGCATGCGAGGTTCCATCATCCAGGGCCGCTACGACCTTGTGACGCCCCTGGCGACGGCCTGGGCCTTGCACAAGGCATGGCCGGGGTCGATGCTGCGCGTGGTCGAGGGCGCGGGCCATGCCTCGGACGAGCCCGGCATTACGCGGGCACTGCTCGAGTCTGTCGACGGTTCCGCCTGAGCGGTGCGCCGGCGCCGCGAAAGGCCGTAGGCCGGCCGCGGGGTTCCATGGTGCGGGACTCTATCTTTTTCAAGCGCCCAGCTCGGTCAGCATGTCGGGCACATAGCTTTCGTCCGAGGCGATGACCAGCATGTCGGAGGCGGCGCGCAGGGCGCGCAGTTCCGCGTGCTGCTCGTCGGTGACGATGGCGCCCGCCACCAGGATGCCGGTGGTGATGATGCCGCGCCGCTGGGCGGCCTCGCGGATGCGGGGCGCACATGACAGGTCGTCGCCGCTGCAGGCGACGATGAAGATCATCTCGGCGTCATCCAGCGCCGACGGCGCCTGGGCCAGGGGGCTGTCGGCTTCCGCCAGGCTCAGGGCCTGGACGTTTCTCCAGCGCTCGATGGGCAGGGCGGAAACCAGGCGAGCCCCGCCACTGTGCAGGCCGACCAGCTTGATGTGGCGCGGGCGCGAATTGGGCGCGTTGATGCGGTTGCGCGTGTCGCTGTTGGCGCGGGCATTGCTTAGCGGCTGGACCAGCGAATGGGGCGGCAGGTGATGGTATTGGCGGGCTTGGCTGTACAGGGTGGTGAACGACATGGAGTCCTCGCTGTTGCAACGTGGGGGCGGGCGCCTTGGAGCGGCGCTAGGGCGATTCGGCGGCGCAGGCCTCGAAGGCCTGAGGCAGCCCTTTTTCTTCGAGCTTGCGGCCGATGAAGACCAGGCGGCTGCAGCGCTGTTCGCCGGGCCGCCAGGGGCGCTGCCAGTCGCCTTCCAGCAGCATGTGCACCGACTGGAACACCAGGCGCCGATCGTCGCCCGCCACGTCGATGATGCCCTTGGCGCGCAGGATGTCGGCGCCCTGCTCGGTTACCAGCCGGCCCAGCCAATGGCTGATCCGCGCCTCGTCCATGGGCCGGTGCGAGGTCAGCGAGATGCTGGAAATGCCGCTTTGATGGATGTGGCTGGCTTCATGGGCGTGCTCGTGCTCATGGCCATGATGATCGTGATCATGGCCGCATTCGTGGTCGCAGGCTGTAGCGTGATCGTGTCCGCAACCATCGTGATCTTCTTCGCATTCATGTCCATGATGGGCGTGGGCACTGTGCCCGCCCTCATGCGCATGATCGTGCGCATGCGGCGCCGGGGCCTCTTGCATCAGCGTGCCGATGCGGTCGATGTCGAAGCCGCCGCGGTTCAGGATGCTGTCCAGGGCCACGTCGGCGCGCCGGCTGCGATGGATGGGCGCCAGCGGGTTCAGGCCGCGCAGCAGGGATTCGATGCGGGGCAGTTCTTCCGCGCCGACGAGCTCGGTCTTGTTGAGCACGATCTGGTCGGCAAAGGCGATCTGTTCGGCGGCGTCCGCGCTGTGCTCGAGCTGGCGGCGTATATTGTGCGCGTCCACCACGGTGGTGACGGAATCCAGGCGCGTGCGGGCCAGCAGGCTCTGGTCGACCAGAAAGGTCTGGGCCACGGGGCCGGGGTCGGCCAGGCCCGTGGTTTCGATGATAATGGCCTCGAAGCGCCCGGGCCTGGCAAGCAGGCCGTGCAGCGTGCGTATGAGGTCGCCGCGCACGGTGCAGCATACGCAGCCGTTGTTCATTTCGAACAATTCTTCGTCGGTGTCCACGACCAGTTCGTTGTCGATGCCGATCTCGCCGAATTCGTTGACGATGACGGCATAGCGGCGGCCGTGGTCTTCTGAAAGAATGCGGTTCAGCAGGGTGGTCTTGCCCGCGCCCAGGTAGCCGGTCAGTATGGTGACCGGCAGGCGATCGTCCGGCGCCGCGGGCGCCGGGTAGGGGTGGCGGGAAGCTTCCTGCATGGCCCGGCCTACATCCAGGGCATGAGTGAAACGTGCACCACGTCCTTGGCGCCTTCGCCGCCCACCGACTTGATGGCGTACTCGGTGTCCTTCAGGCCGAAGCGGTGCGTGGTCAGCAGCTCGAGCGGGAAGCGCTTCGACGCCAGCTGCTGCAGGGCCAGTTCGCAGGCGCGGTAGCTGTGGCCACGCGCGCTCTTGATGGTGATGTACTTGGTGGTGACCTTGCCGATGGGAAAGTTGGGAAAGTCGGCCATCTCGCCCTGTATCAGCAGCGTGCCGCCCTTGCGCTTGAGGGCTTCGACGCCCAGCAGTATGGCCATGGTGCCGGCGCCGGCCGTGCAGTCCAGTGCCACGTCCACGCCCTTGCCGCCGGTGATCTCCATGATGCGGGCCAGCGGGTCTTCGGCCTGCACGTCGATGACGTAGTCGGCGCCCAGCTTCTTGGCAACCTCGAGGCGGGCCTTGTCCTTGGTGGTTCCGGTGACGATGATGAGCGATGCGCCGGCTTGCTTGCATGCGATGGTCTGCGACAGCCCCTGCTGGCCCGGCCCCTGTATCAGCACGGTGGAGTTATAGCCCACCTGGCAGTCGAACAGCGCCCACTCGATGCCGTTGGCCATGGGGGTGACCAGGCCCGCCAGCTCGGGGGTGACGCCCTCGGGCACCTTGTGTATCACGGCGTTCCAGGGCAGGTACATATATTGGGCGAAGCCCCCCCACAGATGGGGCGGTTTGTCGGAGGTGGAATAGCCGTAGCGGATGCCGTCGGGGTTGCTGCGCCAGTCGGTCAGCTCGCAGTGGCGGTACTCGCCCTTGTGGCACCACTCGCACTTGCCGCAAGAGACGTAGTGCTCGACGAACACCAGGTCGCCTTCCTTGAAGCCCTTGCGGGCCACGAACTCGGGCCCCGCCTTCACGATGTGGCCGATGTTCTCGTGCCCCATGATGACCGGGCCGCCGGTTTTGAGCGGTTCCTTGAACATCTTGACGTCGGTGCCGCAGATGCCTGCGACCTCGACCTTCATCAGGGCGCCGTCGACAGGAATGTCGGGCATGGGAAACTCCTGGAGCTCGATCTGATTGGGACCGACCTTGACTGCTGCTTTGACTGTTTCCACTTTGCTTCCTTCAAGTGTTTCTTCGTTAGGCGATGTTTGGGCTACGGATAGGTTCATGGTCTTCCAGAGTTCTTTCGGTGTCGGGCGTTGGCGGAGCGGCCGGCTAGCCGCGGCCGGCGAGCGTGCGCGCCTGGTCCAGGTTGGCAAAGCTGCGCGGAGCGGCGCACATCAGAAAGCGGTACCCCTCGTCGATGACGCGCTGGGCGTTGGCGGGCGTGACGTGCGGATGGCCCACCACCACGTCGTGCTGGCGGCAGATCGACACCACCTGGGCCATGGCGTCGAGCACTTCCTTGTGCTCGGTCTGGCGGGGGTAGCCGAGTTCCTGGCTGAGGTCGCCCTCGCCGATCAGCACGGCGCCGATGCCGGGTACGTTCTTCAGCATGTCGGGCAGGTTCTGTATGCCCGCTGTGTCCTCGATCTGGATGACGACGAAGATCTCGCCCTGCTTGGCCAGCGGCCAGACGTCGGCGCGTTCGTAGTATTCCTGCTGGCTGATGCCCCAGTAGCGGGTGGCCTGCATGGGGCCGTCGCCGCGTATGCCGGCGGGTTCGTACAGCGGCTTGTCCTTCAGGCGCGGATAGCGACAGGCGGCCACGGCGTTGTAGGCTTCTTCGACTGTGCTGATGTGGGGCCACACGATGCCGTAGCAGCCCAGGTCCAGGGCCTGCTTGGCCAGGAACTGATTTTTCTCGATGCCGTTGGCCGGCACGCGGGCCAGTGGGGTGACGGCGGGCGCCACCGAGCCCGAACGTGCTATCTGGCCGCGGTTGAGCAGGAACTGCAGGCTGTTGCGCAGGGCGGCGATGTCCCAGCCGCGATGCTCGCCTTCGAAGACCACGCTGTCGTAGCGCGATGCCTGCAGTTCGACGGCGGTCTCGATTTCGCAGGGCGCGAACAGCGAGAAGGCGTGCTGGCCCGATTCGAGTGCGCGGATGATGCCGTTGAGGCGCGGAATGCTTTGCATGAAGAGTCCTGTGTGGTGGGCCTTATGGCTTGTTGGCGGCCTCGCGGCCCGGGTGCCCGCGCTCTTTCAGGCGGGCGTCCAGGCGCGGGTAGACCCGGCGGGCATTGCCTTCGAAGATCTTGTAGCGGCTTTCTTCGTCCAGGCTTTCGATCTGGTCGAGATAGCGCTTGGTGTCGTCGAAGGGGTGGCCCGTTTCCGGGTCTATGCCCTTGACCGCGCCCAGCATTTCCGAGGCAAACAGAATGTTGTCCACCGGCACCACCTTGGTCAGCAGCTCGATGCCGGGCAAGTGGTAGACGCAGGTGTCGAAGTACACATTGTCCATCAGGTGGTCGTGCAGGGGAACGTCCTTGAGCGCCAGGCACAGGCCGCGATACCGGCCCCAGTGATAGGGAACGGCGCCGCCGCCGTGCGGAATGACGAACTTGAGCGTGGGAAAATCCTTGAACAGGTCGCCCTGGATCAATTGCATGAAGGCCGCCGTGTCGGCATTGATATAGTGCGCCCCCGTGTGGTGGAAGTTGGGGTTGCAGCATGACGACACGTGGATCATGGCGGGCACGTCAAGTTCGCACAGCTTTTCGTAGATCGGGTACCAGTATCGGTCGATCAGGGGCGGGTCGGTCCAGTAGCCGCCCGAAGGATCGGGGTTGAGGTTGACGCCGACAAAGCCGAGCTGGTTCACGATGCGCTCCAGTTCGGGCAGGCAGTTGCGCGGCGACACGCCCGGATACTGCGGCAGTTGCCCCACCGGCGCGAAGTTGTCGGGCAACAGGGTGCAGACGCGATGGATCAGGTCATTCGACAAGGTGGTCCATTCGGCGCTGGTGGCCTCGGTGCCTATGTGGTGGGCCATGCCGGCGGCGCGCGGCGAAAACACGGTAAGGTCGCTGCCGCGCTCGGCCTGCAGCTTCAGTTGCGGCGCCACGCTTTCCCGCAGCTGGTCGTCGGTGATGCCCAGGTCGGTGCTCGAGGGCCGCCGCGCGGGGTCGGCCAGCGCGGCAAGCTGCTTGTCGCGAAAAACCTGCAGCGCCTTGGGTTCGGTCGTGTAGTGGCAGTGAATGTCGATGATCATGATGCAGCTTCCATTTGGCGGCTCTGGCCGGCCGTTTGCAGAAAGCTCAGCAGGCGCGCACCGGTGTCTTCCGAGGTCTGTGCTTCGACCGGAACATTCCATATTTCGGCCTGTGGCAGACATTCTTCCAGGTACCAGGCGGCCGAGGTCGCGTGCGAGGCGTCGCGCCCGGGCACCACCAAGGCAGGGATATCAAGCCGCAGCAGCTCTTCGGGCTCGGCTCCCGGCACCGTGTCGCGGTCGATCAGCGTGCGCGCCATCGAACTCACGACCAGCTTGTAGGCGTCGACGTTTTGGCCTGCATAGCGTTCGGCGAAGGCCGGGTCGTTGGCGATGACAGACGCCCAGGGGCCGCCGCGCGGCTCGGCGCCGAAAGGCTTGGGGTCGGCCTTGACCAGGTCGACCACACCTTGCAGCCCGCGCTCGTGCACATAGGCCAGGTGGCGGGCAAAGCGTTCATGGCCGCTGATGCGGTACTTGGCACCGCCCACCGGCCAGTACAGGATCATGCCCAGCGTGCGCTGGGGGTGGGCCACGGCAAAGGCCGCCACCGGGCAGCAGCCCATGCAGCCGCCCATAAGAAAGGCCTGGTCGAAGCCCAGATGGTCCAGCAGCCCCGCGCCCTGGGCCACGTAGTGCGACCAGCCCACCCTCTCGACTCTTCCGCCCGAGCGGCCGGTTTCACGGCGGTCAAAGATAATGCAGCGGTAATGCTTGCTGAGATGGTCCAGCGGCTTGACCTTGGCGTAGATGCCCAGCGACGACCATTGGTCCAGGGTGGCATTGAAACCGCCCGGCGAAAACATGAGCAGCGGCGGCCCCGACTGACCGACGACTTCATATCGGGTCTCGATTCCGTCGATGATAGTGCTTGCCATTGAACAATATCCTTATGATGTTGCGGGCCGGCGGCTTCAGGCAGCCGGCTTGGGTGCGGGAGCGGCGCCCTTGATCTGGCGCGCCGCCCGCACGTCGGATGAATACTCGGTGATCGCGTCGAGCACGATGCGGGCCACGTTGGCATAGTTCTCGGTGGGCGAATCGATGGCGCTGGCGGCATAGCCGATGGCCGCGTTGACCATGCGCATGCGTCCGTCCAGCCATGGCCCCCCGCCAAAGCCGCCGATGACGGGAATGGACACGGCCTTGGCGACCGCCTCGCCCGCCACCGGCCCCGAGTTGGTGAAGTCAAGCAGTGAGGCGCCGGCCGCCTCGAGCCGCTGCGCTTCTTCGACGAAGCGGGCGGTGAGCTCGGGCGGAATCTGCGCCCCGGGCTTGGCGGCGTTGCTGTATTGCAGGCCATACTGCAGCGCGGTTTGCGGCGTGATGCCGAACTGCGCAAAGACGGGGATGCCCGCGCGCGCAATGGCGGTTACCGCCTCGGGAAAGTCGTTGGCGCCATCCAGCTTGACGATGTCGACCCCGCCCTCCTTGACCAGGCGGATGGCTGCGCGTACCGCCTCGGCCGTGCCTTCTTGCAGCGGACCGTAGGGGAAGTCGCAACTGACCAGGGCGCGCTTGACGCCGCGCCGGACGGCCTTGCATACGACCAGCACTTCTTCCATGGTGATTTCGAGCGGGTTGGGATGGCCCCACAGATTGATGCCCACGGTGTCGCCGACCGACACGATGTCGACGCCGGCGCGATCGACGATCTGGGCGATCTGATAGTCCCAGGCCACGACCCCGACGATCTTCTTGCCGTCGTGCTTCATTTGTTGAAGGGCCGGGATGGTGACGGTGGAATCCTTTGTCTCCATGGATGGTTCTGCCTTGTTCGTAGTGGTGATGGAGTCCGAAGCCCTCGGCTGCGGCCGGCCTTCCGGCCGGACCGGCCCATGCCTTGGGCCTTGGAACCTAGGCCTGCACGGGGACGAAGAGTTCGTCCGCGGTGAAGGTGCGGTCGATGATCTGCTGTTCGCGCGCGTATCGGATGACCGTCTCGACCATGGCCCGGTTGGGCTCAAGCCCATAAGGCAGCGGGTCCTCGAGGGTCTGCATCACGCGCGCGTAGGTTTGGTCGGCCTTGGTGGGCGAAGTGATTTCACCTTTGGACAGGCGCGCCAGGTAAAGCTGCTTGGCCTGGTCGAAGGCGTCGTAGATGTTCTGTGCCAGCCCGGGTTGGGCCTGGAGCAACTCGTCCTTGACCACGATGGTGTGGTTGATGGGGTAGTGTCCCTGCTCGGCCAGCAGCTTGAAGCCGCGCTCGGTGGCGTCAGGAATGAGCGATCGCAAATCGGGGTGATCGGACGCCACGCCGATGGCGGCGTCCAGTTCGCCCGCCAGCAGCATGGCTTCGAGCGTCTGGCCCTGGGGCATGGAAACCACATTGGAACCGGGACGGAACTCTTCCACATGCTCGTCGCCCGAAAGCACCCAGGTGACGCGGCCCAGGTCCACGCCGAATTCGTCCTGCATGATGCCGCGCGCCCATACGCCCGTGGTGACGGTATACCCGCGGTTTACGCCCACCTTGCCGCCTTCGAGCTGGCGCGGGTCGGTAATGCCCGACTTGGCGTTGACCAGTATGGCGCCATGATGAAAGGCGCGCACCACGAAGATGGGCAGGGCCGTAAAGCGCTTGCCGTGCGATTTTGCGCAGATATAGGTGGTAAGCGCCATTTCGCTGACGTCGAACTCCAGCCCGCGCACCATGCGGCGAAAGGCCTTGATGATGGGGCTGACTTCTTCAAACCGGAACGCGAACCCGCGCGGCTGGACGGTGCCGTCCTTGAGCGCCTGGGTGTGCCCCAATGTTTGTATGGCGGTTGTCAATTCAATATCTGCCATGATGCATTTGTCTCCGTGATGCCTGACGGAATTCTAGGATGAAAATCAGGCCAAGGCAATAAATTTGAAACGCCGTTCGTTATAACGGAACGTTTTGCATCGCCCCGGCGCTTTTCAACAGCAGTCGCAGCCGTATCCTTCGGGAACGACGAGGGCGGGCTTCATCCAGCGGAACGGCACGTCGTCCTCGTCCACCTGGTCCAGGGGCTTGAACACCTTGAACTGATGGCGCGTGTCCGGGGTGGTCCAGAACACCACCACTGTTTCCAGGGGCGGGCAGCCGGGGGATGCGCAAGCCACTTCGGTGACCATCAGCGGCATGTCTTCGTCAAGCTCGAAGCGTTCGCGGGTGATGGCCTTGACGCGTTCCATCGACGCGAGATGGGAGGCATCGCGCCGGAAGGATCCCATTCTGCCGGTGCCTGAAAAGGCCCCAAAAGGAGAGTGACTGGAAGCGCCCATGAATTGGAGTGCCTTGCGTGGATGCCTGGCGGCGAATATTTTCCATTATACAGAACGTCGTTTCATTTTAATTGATCCTGCTTGAATATGTCCGTACAATGATCAACACAACAGGCGTGCCGCAGCTGCAGGCAGGTCCAGAACGAACGAGACAACAACGCTGAGCGGAGGAAAGCATGAACAACAGGTGGGCGGTATGGACGCTGGCGCTGGCATCGGCAATAGGCCTTTACGTCCCCGGCGCGCAGGCGCATCAAGATGCCTCTGCCAACGAGGCCATCTACCAGTATCAGGGCCCAGACCGCGAGCAGAAGCTGGTCGAAGCGGCCCGCAAGGAAGGCGAGCTGAACCTGTATACCTCCTTGGCCACGTCCGAGTCGCGTCCCCTGGCTCAGGCCTTCGAAGACAAATACGGCATCAAGGTCAACCTGTGGCGCTCCACCAGCGACAAGGTGGTGCAGCGCGCGGTTACCGAAGCGCGCGGTGGCCGATACGCCGTCGACGTGGTGGAAACCAATGGTCCCGAAATGGAAATGCTGGCGCGTGAAAAACTGCTGGCCCACTTCGAAAGCCCGCATATCGCCGACCTGCCTGACAACGCACGGCCCGCGCACGGCCTATGGGTAACCGACCGCCTCAATTTCTTTGTCGTGGCGTACAACACCAAGCTGGTCAAGGCCGGCGAACTGCCTGACCAGTACGAAGGCTTCCTCGACCCCAAGTGGCAGGGCAAGCTGGGCCTCGAGGCGACCGACGTCGAATGGATGGCCACCATCATCAAAGAGCGGGGCCGCGAAGAGGGCGAGGCCTTTTTTCGCAAGCTGGCGGCCATGAAGCCGGACGTGCGCAAGGGCCACGTGCTGCTGGCCGAAATGGTGGGAGCGGGCGAGGTGCCGGTGGCGCTTACCGTCTACAACTCCGAGGTCGAGTCCATCATGCGGCGCGGCGGGCCGGTGGCCTGGAAGCCCGTGCAGCCCGTGGTGGGCAGGCCGCAAGGCATAGGCGTGGCGCTTAACGCGCCCAATCCTCATGCCGCCCTGCTGTTTGCCGACTTCGTGCTGTCGCACGAGGGACAGGAGTTCTTTCATTCGGTCGGGCGCATTCCCGCCAGCCAAAGCGTCAAGACCAACCTCAAGGATTTTCCCTACATCATGGTCGATCCTGCCACGGTGCTGGACGAGCACGATAAATGGTATGAACTATGGCGCGAGTTATTCATTGCCCGCTAGCTTATTGCCCGCCAGGTCGGGCGGCTTGCGGGGCCTTTGATACGGCTGCGGCGGGCCTGACTTTACGCTACACTGCTGTTCTGTATAACAGAAAAGGATGGTGTTTATGGAACAGGGTGCCAAAGTATTGAAAGCCGCCAAGAAACCGGCCAAGCCCAAGACGCGCCTGTCGTCCGTGGCCAACGCTATACGCATCATCAAGGTCTTTTCTGATGACGAGTATGAAATCGGCATCAGCGACCTGGGCAAGCGCCTGACTCTGCCCAAAAGCACGGTCCACCGCCTGGCCAGCACGCTGGTCGACGCGGGCATGCTCGAGCAGAACGCCGAGAACGGCAAGTACAGGCTGGGCCTGACCATATTCGAACTGGGCTCGCTGGTGCGCCGCAAAATGGACTTCTCCAACGAAGCCAAGCCTTATCTGATGGAACTGCGCGAAAAAACCGGTGAAACCGTATTGCTCAGCGTGCTCGAGCACAGCAGCATGCTGGTGATCAACAGCCTCGAGAGCAAATATTCGGTACGCATGACAGTCGATGTCGGCGTGCGCCGGCATGCCTGCTACACCGCTGCCGGCAAGGCCTTGCTGGCCTTCCAGCCGATCGAGGTCGTGGACGAGATCATCGCCCAGGGCTGGGAGGCCGAAACCGACAACACCATCACCGATCCGGCCGCCTTCCGCCAAGAGCTGGCCGATATCCGCAGCTCGGGCTATGCCCTCGACGACGAAGAAGGCGAGGTCGGCCTGCGCAGCATCGGCGTGCCCATTCGCGACCATGGCGGCAATGTGGTGGCAGCGGTCAGCGTGGTGGGGCCGTCGCAGCGCCTGACCAAGCGCATACTGGCCTCTTACGTATCCGACGTCGTGTCGGCCGGCGAGGCCATTTCCCTGCGCCTGGGCTACCAGCCCTTGCGCAACGCGCGCCGCCGGGCCTGACACCGCGGCCCTAGCGGCTGCCAGCCGCCAAGCCTGGCTTGGCGGCTATTTTTGAAGCAACATAAAATTACAGAACGCAATTCAGTATAGCGGAACAAAGGCGGATGACCGCCCGGATCTTTCAACAATGGAGCCCCGGCGCTGGCCGGGCAGAAGGAAAGGAGACAAAGTGTCCAAGCTGAGAATGACATTTGCATGTTGGAACTACGATCGCACCCGCGCCCTGATGGACGGCAGCGTGCAGCCCGACGGCATCGAGCTCAACTACCTGAACATGCCGGTGGAAGAAACGTTCTTCCGCATGCTCAGGCACAGGGAATTCGACGTGGCCGAGATGTCGCTGTCCTCTTACACGGTATCGCTGTTTCGCGACAGCCCCTTCGTTGCCATACCGGTATTTCCATCACGCTTCTTTCGTCATTCGTGCATCTATGTCAATGCCGACAGCGGCATCAAAGAGCCCAAGGACCTGATCGGCAAGCGGGTGGGCAACCCCGAATACCAGATGACGGCCCCTGCATGGATACGCGGGATACTGTCGGACGAATACGGCGTGCCGGTGAACGGCGTCACGTATTGCACGGGCGGTGAAGAGCAGCCCAACCGGCCCGAGAAGCTGAAGCTGGACCTTCCGCCCGACATAAAGGTAGAGCCCATCGGCCCCGACAAGACGCTGTCGGCCATGCTGGCCAGCGGCGAGATCGACGCCCTGTACACGGCCCGCATGCCTTCTTCTTATCTGAATTCGGGCGGCAAGGTCAGGCGATTGTTCGAAGACTATGTGCCGGTGGAGCAAGAGTACTTCAAGCGCACGGGCATCTTCCCCATCATGCATACGGTGGTGATACGGCGCGAGATCTACGAGCGCGAGCGCTGGGTGGCGCAGTCGCTGTACAAGGCTTTCTGCCAGGCGCAGCGCATGGCGTACGACGATCTGTATGAAACGGCGGCGCTGAAGACGATGCTGCCCTGGACGACCGCCCACGTGGAGCAGACGCGCCGCGAGATGGGGGATGATTTCTGGCCTTACGGTTTTGCGCGGAATGAGCAGACGCTTGCCACTTTCCTGCGTTATTCGCACGAGCAGGGTCTTTCGAAGCGCCGGCTGGATCCGAAAGATCTCTTCGCTCCGGAAACTCTGGAGGAGTTCCGGATTTGATCCGAGTGTAGCGAGGAGCAAGCCGAAACCGCTAGGTTTGGTTTTGAGCGAACGCAGTGAGGCTCAATCCGAAACCGTCAGGGTTGGATTTAAACGCAGGGCAGCTGCGTTGAATCCGAAACTGTTGGCTTGGATTGAGAGGTGGTTAGTTGGGTTCTTAAGCCGGGCACGGGGCGGGGGGTCTTTTGTAGTCCGCATCATGCGGCCCTTCGGGCTTCCCGAATTTCTCTTGCTCGGCCGGGCGGCGGCAGAACTCAACCTCAGCGCTTCGCGCTTCGGGATTCGGACAGGCTGTCGCCGAAAGCCCCCGGCCGAGCAAGAGAAATTCGGCGCACGCTGGACGGACTGCAAAAGACCCCCCGCCCCATGCCCTGAGAGTTGACCGCACACGGACGGCGGCCGCCCGCATCGAGGAATAGCGTCTTTTCAGCTATACGGCTTTTCAGCTATATGGCTTTGCAGCTTTGCAGCTTTGCAGCTTTGCAGCGTTTTTTCCGCTTTTTCTATATGGACGTTAATCAGAATGGATTGTAAGGAACACGGCGATTGGCTTGTAAGGGGTGCAGCAACATGAGCGAGCAATTGCAGCGAGGGCGGAGCGTGGTGTGTAGTTTGCAGTCCGTCCAGCGTGCGCCGAATTTCTTTGGATTGGTCGGGGGCTTTCGGCGACAGCCTGTCTGAATCCCGAGACGCGTAGCGGCGAGGTTGAGTTCTGCCGCCGCCCGACCAATCCAGAGAAATTCGGGAAGCCCGAAGGGCCGCACGATGCGGACTGCAAACTACACACCACGCTCCGCCCGTCTTAAGAACTCAATAAATCAAACGCTCCTGAACCAACGAACATCACACATCAACAAACACTACGCATCAACAAGCATTAGGCATAAACGAACACCTCAAGCTGCACCCAGAAGTAAAGGAAGAGAGAAATGATTGAAGACAAGAAACCCGACGACAAGAACCCGCCCGCCAAAGGGGGGCACAGCCTGGACGACCATCGCCTGGGCGACTACTACTACGACCACGTGCACCTGCCCGGCGAAGAGTCGGACCACGACCATGACGACTTCGAATCGTTGGGCCCGCTCGAAGACAACCCCATCTGGCAGCAGGACCACGTCACCCTGGTCAGCGTCGGCATCGACATCGGCTCTTCGGGAACCCAGGTGGTGTTTTCGCGTATCAACCTGCGCCGCCTGGGCGAAGACCTTTCCAGCCGTTATTTCGTGGTGGGCCGCGAGACGCTGTACCAGTCGCCCGTGGCGCTTACACCCTACCAGAGCGAAACTCGCATCGACGAAGCGGCGCTGGGAGGAATAATCGACGATGCCTACCAG
This sequence comes from Pusillimonas noertemannii, assembly GCF_003096595.1. Taxonomy (GTDB): domain Bacteria; phylum Pseudomonadota; class Gammaproteobacteria; order Burkholderiales; family Burkholderiaceae_B; genus Pusillimonas; species Pusillimonas noertemannii. The sequence goes on from NZ_QEKO01000006.1 coordinate 52,577, forward strand.
GCAGCCCGGCTGCATCCGGACGATATCGACACCGGCGCGGTCATCCTGACGGGCGAGGCCCTGAGGCGCGAGAACGCCAAGGCCATTTCCGACGTGGTCGCCGACCGGGGGGGAGAGTTCGTCTGCGCCACGGCGGGGCACCACATGGAATCGATGCTGGCGGCCTACGGCTCGGGGGCGGCGCGCGCTTCCCACGATCTGGGGAAGCGGATATTGAACGTGGATATCGGAGGCGGCACGACCAAGCTGGCCGTGGTCGAGAACGGCAAGGTGCAGGGCACCGCCGCCATCCACATCGGCGGCCGCCTGCAGGTGGTGGACGAACAGGGCCGCATCGTCCGGCTCGACCCGGCCGGGCGCCACCTGGCCAGCGAGGCGGGGTTTTCGTGGAAGCTGGGCGATACCGTCAGCCGCGACGACATGAGCCGGCTGGCGGACTGGATGGCCGACGCCCTGGTGTCGGCGGTGAGCGAGCGTCCGCTGCCGCCCGCCATCGACCTGCTGTACCTGACCGACCCCTTGCCGGATTTCGGTCCGATCGAGGGCGTGATGTTCTCGGGCGGCGTTTCCGAATATGTCTATCAGCACGAAGAGCGCGATTTCGGCGACATGGGCAAGCTGCTGGGCACGGCGCTGCGCAATCGCCTGGACCAGGGCCGCCTGCCCTGGCCGCGGCTGCCCGAGGGCGAGTGCATCCGGGCCACGGCGCTGGGAGCTTCAGAGTATTCGGTGCAGCTTAGCGGCAATACCACCTACATCTCCAGTCCGGGCCGCCTGCTGCCGCGCCGCAATGTGCAGGTGCTGTTGCCCTCTTACGACTGTTCCGGCGACATCGTTCCGGAAGATCTGGCGCTGGCCATCCGCGAGCATTTCACCCAGTTCGACCTGGTCGAGGGCGAGAATGACGTGGCCCTGGCGTTTCGATGGAGCGGCGCGCCGTCGTACGTGCGCATCCGCGCCTTTGCCGACGGCATCATCCAGGGAATGAAGTCGACGCTGGCCCAGGAAAAACCGCTTTACCTGATTCTGGACGGCGACCTGGCCCACACCCTGGGCGCATTGCTGCGCGAAGAGCTGGAGCTCAAGAGCGAGGTGCTGGTCATAGACGGGGTCATTCTGTGGGACTTCGACTATATCGACCTGGGCCGCATCCGCATGCCTTCACAAACCGTGCCCGTCACCGTGAAGTCGCTGGTGTTCAGCCAGGACCCGCGCACCCCGGCCGGCAATGTGCGCACCGACCTCAAGTACCGTCCGCACGCGCACGAGCACGGCAGCCGCCCTCATGCGCATCACCACCACGATCACAGCCACGGCCATGACCATGATCACGGCCACGCGCACGGCGAGCAGCAGGGAAGCGGGCAGGCCCACAGCCACGAGCATGAGCACAGCCACGACCATGGCCACGACAGCGGCCATGGACATGACGCCAAGAAGGGCGACGCCCGCAATTGAGGCGAGGCCGCCCGGGCAGGCGGTGGCCGGCCCGGGCGTCACATAGAACAAGCATTGGCGGCATATCGCCGCAAGGAGGCCGCGTGGAGACAGATCACGGCAAACTCAGGCAGATGCTGGTCGACGCCATCTCGATGATGGAACGGGCCGGCATCATCGACTTCAACGGGCATTTCAGTGCCAGGCTGCCGGGTGACCGAATGCTGATCAATTCCGGCAAGTCGGTGCGAAGCGCCATGACGGTGGACGATATCGTGGCCATCGACATGGACGGCAAGCTCGTCGAAGGGGATGCGGTGCCACCCATGGAATTCCACATCCACGCGCAAATCTACCGCCGCAGGCCGGATGTAAACGCCGTGGTGCATACGCACCCGTATTGGTCTACCCTGTTCAGCATGGCGGACCAGCCGGTGCTGCCGGTCATCATGCAGGCCGCGGTGCTGGGACAGATCCCCGTTTTTCCCAAGACGGCGTCCATCAATACACGCGCCTTGGGCCAGGAACTGGCCGAATGCCTGGGCGATGGCAGGGTGGCGATGCTCAAGTCGCATGGCGCGGTGGCGGCAGGCAGCGACATTGTTGAGGCTTTTGTTCTAGGGGTTTACCTTGAGGAAACGGCCCAGAGGCAGTACATGGCGTCCCGGTTGGGGTCGGTAACGGTTCTCGATACGGAACAGGTGCAGGCTATTTCGCGCAACCTCTGGAAGCCCAATCTGTTGCGCAAGGTTTGGGATTACCACTATGGAAAACGGGGCTGAGCCGTGCTTTTCCCCTTCGGGCCATTGTTGCCCGGTCTATATTCACTGTACTGAATAATTGAGGCCAAGCCCCATTTCATGCGGGTTTTAAGAGGTTTTTCAGTTTCTTCTTACGGCATGAATATGGGTCAATTTTTATTGACACCGCTTTAAAGCATTGGTAAATTACCCAGGGTCTACTATACAGACCGACGATCCGTATAGCAGAACAAACATTAATTCAATCAGAAACTGAAGCCGGATACAGGGCATCCGAGCTGTTCAGCAAGGAGACGTAGCAATGGAAGTAGTCGCCAAAGCAAACGTGCGACCGGAAGCCAAGCCTCCGCTATGGCGGCGCCTTGACTTGAAATGGATCATCATCGGGGTCTGTGTAATTGGGGTCGCCTATCTGGCGCTCATGCCGCTGTTTTTCCTGTTGTGGCAAAGCTTCTACACGCCCGAAACCGCATCGGCGCCGGCCCAGTTCACGCTTGCCAACTACACCGATGCCTATACCAGCGTCGAAACACTGCGCCTGCTGGGCAACTCGATCTGGTTCGCAACCGGCACCGCGGCGCTGGCCTTCGTGGTCGGAACCGGCCTGGCATGGATGAACGAACGCACCAACACGCCGTTCAAGTCGCTGTTCTTCGCACTGTCCATCATTCCGCTGATCATCCCGGGCATTCTGTTCACCGTGGCCTGGATCCTGCTGGGCAGTCCCAAAATCGGCATCTTCAACCTCTTGCTGCAGAACTGGTTCGGCACCGATTACGTCTTCATCAATGTGTATTCGATGTGGGGCATGATCTGGGTCGAGGGCCTGCATTACTCGCCCATGGCCTTCCTGATCATGACGGCGGCGTTCCGTTCCATGGATCCTTCGCTGGAAGAATCGGCCCTGATGAGCGGCGCCAGCGTGCGCCAGATCGCATGGCGCATTACGCTCAAGCTCACTTGGCCGGCCATCTTCGCCACCATACTCATCCTGTTCGTGCGGGCCATCGAGTCCTTCGAGGTGCCGGCGCTGCTGGGCCTGCCGGTGGGCATACAGGTCTTCACGTCCTCTATCTACCAGGCGATACACCAGTATCCCAGCAAGGTGGGCCTGGCTTCGTCCTATGCCGTAACGCTGCTGCTCATCACCACGGTCGGCGTCTACCTGCAGTCGCGCCTTTCAAGCAGGGGCAACAAGTACTCCACCGTCACGGGCAAGGGCTATCGTCCCCGCGCCATGGACCTGGGCAAATGGCGCTATCTCACGGCGGCCATCTTCATCGTGTACTTCTTCCTGATCGTCGTGCTGCCCTTCCTGGTGCTGGTGTGGTCTTCGCTGCAGAAGTTCTATAGCGTGCCCTCGATGGAAGCCGTGAAGAACCTTACCTTCGACGCCTACCACTTCATGCTCGACTACCCGACCCTATGGGATTCGGTATGGAACAGCCTCGTGCTGGCCCTGGGCAGCGCAACAATCATCATGCTGGCCACCTCGGTGATCTGCTGGATCGTCGTCAAGACCAAGATGCCCGGCCGCTGGCTGCTGGACAACATGGCGTCCCTGCCCATGGTCTTCCCGGGCCTCGTGCTGGGCCTGGCCATCATGGTGTTCTACCTGAACTTCGACATCGGCATCTACGGCACGATGTGGATCATGTTCATCGCCTACGTCACGCGATTCCTGCCTTACGGCCTGCGCTACAACACCACGTCGATGCTGCAGATCCATAAAGAGCTCGAAGAATCGGCGGCCATGAGCGGCGCGTCGTGGGGCACCACCTTCTGGCGCATCATCCTGCCGCTGCTCAAGCCGGGCCTGATGGCGGGCTGGATCTACATCGTCATCGTGTCCATACGCGAGCTGTCCACGTCCATCCTGCTGTACAGCCCGGGCACCGAGGTCATTTCGATCATGATCTGGGAGCTGTGGGAAAACGGCCAGTACGTCGAGCTTTCCGCCCTGGGCGTCATGTTCATCATCGCGCTGTTCGTGCTGGTGATGATTGCTCAGCTGCTGGGCAAGCGCTTCGGCGTCAAAGAATCCTGATGAAAACCGAGAAACGAATTCCAGTTGGAGACAAATCATGTTGAGCGTGCAAAACCTGTACACCGAGTATCCCAATGACAAGGGCGAGACCGTCAAGGCCGCCCAGGACATCTGCTTCGAGGTGCCCGAGGGCAAGCTGTTCACCCTGCTGGGCCCCAGCGGCTGCGGCAAGACGACCACCCTGCGCTCCATTGCCGGGCTGGAGCGTCCGAAGTCGGGCGTGATATCGGTCAATGGCACTACGGTTTATTCATCGGCAAACAATGTGTTCGTCGCGCCCAACCGCCGCAACTTTGGCATGGTGTTCCAGTCTTACGCCATCTGGCCGCACATGAACGTGTTCCAGAACGCCGCGTTCCCGCTCGAGGTGGGCACCAAGCGTTTCAGCAAGAAAGAAATCCACGACAAGGTCATGCGCGTGCTCACGGCCGTCGGCCTGGACCAGTTCGCCGACCGCGAGGCCACCAAGATGTCGGGCGGCCAGCAGCAAAGGCTGGCGCTGGCGCGCGCATTGGTCATGGAACCCAAGCTGCTGCTGCTGGACGAGCCTCTTTCCAACCTCGACGCCAAGCTGCGCGAACGCATGCGCTTCGAGCTCAAGCGCATGCAGCGTGAACTGGGCCTTACCACCATCTACGTGACCCACGATCAAAGTGAGGCACTGGCGCTTTCCCACGAGATCGCGGTCATGTCCACGGGCCGCATTGCGCAAATCGGCACGCCGCGCGACATCTACGAGCGGCCTCGCAACAAGTTCGTGGCCGATTTCGTGGGTCTGACCAACTTCATCGAGGCCACGGTCGAAGGGCCCGACGAAGGCGAGAACAGCTATCGCGTCTCGACCGGCATCGGCCAGCTGAAGACCACGGCCTACGACTCGTTCAGTAAAGGCGATGCCGCCGTAATCTCGGTGCGTCCGGAAGACATCCGGGTACACGAGCACCAGCGGCCCGAAGGCGTCAACGTGTTCGAGGGCACGGTGGCCTTCAAGGTGTTCCTGGGCGAATACCTCGACCTGCAGATCAAGGTGGGCAACCGCGAAGTGCTGGCGCGCGCCCATCCTTCGATCAAGGCGCCCGTTGGCGACAAGGTGTATCTCAGCCTCGATCCCGCCAAGTGCATCTGCATTGTCGACGACCCCAAGCTGAAGAAGGCCGCCTGAGCGGGGCGCACAGAGTATGAAGATGCTTTCCGCCAATCTGCACGCACGAGCCGAAGGGGAACACGCATGGCCAAGGTAGGACTCATCGGCGCCGGGCGCATGGGCATGCCCATTGTCGGGCATCTGCTGCGCGCGGGTTATTGCACGCTGGTCAGCGAGCGCAACCCGGCCGCGGTCGAGCGGGTGACGCAATTGGGCGCCCAGTGCGTCGAAACGTCCGCCCTGGCGGCGGAGTCCGACTTCATCCTGCTGTGCGTGGGCTACGACGCCGAAGTGCGCGCCCTGCTGGACGGCCCCGACGGCATTCTGAGCAATGCGCGGCCGGGCACCATCGTGGCGGTGCTGAGCACCGTGCATCCCCGCACGGTGCGCGAACTGGCCGCCCAGGCGGCGCCCCGCGGCATCCACGTGGTGGATTCCACGGTATGCCGCGGAGGACGCGCCGCCGACGAGGGCACCCTGCTGTCCTTCGTGGGCGGCGAGGCCGAGGTCGTCGAGCGCCTGCGCCCGGTGCTGTCGTCCTATTCGTCCGACGTCGTGCATAGCGGGGGCGTGGGTACGGCCCAGGTGTCCAAGGCCGTCAACAACCTCATATTGTGGGCCTGCCTGGTGGCCAACCACGAAGGCATGGCCCTGGCCAACCGCTACGGCGTCGACACCGACGCCCTGCGCGAGGCCCTGATGAGGAGCAGCGCTGTCAATGGCGCCCTGGGCAACTGGGGCAAGCAGTCCATGGCCTGGGCCCAGGACGACATGAACATCGTGGCCGAGATGGCCGACGACTGCGGCATCTCGTTGCCCCAGTCGGGCCTGGTGCGTGAAATCTGCCGCACGCTCAGGCCGCGGCGCTATCAGATAGAGCAGTACGGAAGCTGAAAAAGGAACGGAGTGAAGCAATGAAGACAGAAACGTCGACCAGCGCGGTGACCGACCGGGAAACCTCCGGCGAAGAGCCCGTGCGCAAAGATCTATACCACAGCAACAAGAACCGCGTGTTCGTGCGAGCCATCGCCGGCCCCTACAACCTGAAGGACGAGCTGACCCGCCTGCGCTCCATGCCCCGCGTGCGCAAGGGCAAGGAACTGCGTTTCGTCGACGGCCCGCAAGCGTACAGCCGCCACTACATCGAGCCCAAGGACGGCATCACACAGACTTTTCACCTGCATCTGGAAGAGTACGGCCCGGGCGGCAAGTCGCAGAAGCACGGCCACGTGAACGAGGCGGCCTTCTACATTCTCGACGGCGTGGGCTACGAGATCCACGACGGCGTCCGCTACGACTGGAAGGCGGGCGACGTGGCCATCGTGCACAACAACTGCGTACACCAGCATTTCAACGCCGACCCCGAGAAACCGGCCCGCGCCCTGGTCATCAAGACCAAGCCCATGTACCTGTTCATGAACATGCTGTTCCAGTACCAGGTAGAGCCGCGGTCGGACAAGGCGGCGCCGGGGGGCGAGGGCTTCGAGCCGCGCCATCTCGAAGACAACTACAACCACGCGGATTGAGCCGCGCGGACCGATCAACGAAACAAGGAGCTAAGCATATGGCATGGGGAGAATCCAAGGCCTGGTTGGCCGGAGAGCTGAACCAGGGTCTTTATCAGGATTTGCTTGAGGACGCGGCGCAGTTGCCTGGGCTGCAGTCCAAGCGCAAGAAGGTGGTGCATCCGGAGGAGATGCCCTGGGAGATGTCGCGCCAGGGCCTGCTCAAG
>NZ_QEKO01000006.1:59795-135038 GCF_003096595.1 Pusillimonas noertemannii
GGACGCGGCGCAGTTGCCTGGGCTGCAGTCCAAGCGCAAGAAGGTGGTGCATCCGGAGGAGATGCCCTGGGAGATGTCGCGCCAGGGCCTGCTCAAGCATCTGTTGAACGAGAAGATGAACACGCGCATGGAGTCGGTGGACGCGTACATGCAGCTGATTCCGCCGGGCAGCCGCTCGGGCAAGCACCGTCACCTGGCCGAAGAGTGCGTGTACGTGCTCGAGGGCCGTGGCTACGACCTGCACCAGGACTGCGACGTTGAGATCACGGACACGTATCACTGGAAGGCGCAGGACGAGGTCAAGCGCTACGAGTGGGAGGCTGGGGACGTGATCTACATTCCGCCCAATACGATCCACCAGCATTTCAATGCCGACCCTGACCGTCCGGTGCGGTTGATATCGGCGATCAACCGTATTTACGAGAAGTTCGGGCTGAACGATCTTGAGCAGATCGAAGATGCGCCGGAGTACGAACCCGGGGTGGTGCTGACGGCCGAGCTGGTCGAGCAGTACATGAAGAAGAAATCCACCCAGACCGCGTAGGCCGCGGCGGGCCGGGCGGCCTTGCGCAAGCGGGGGTGCGCCCGGCAACGATCAATCATCACACAAGCAGGAGTTTTGCATGACCAAGAACGCTCTAGTAACCGAAGAGCTGGCGAGCAAGTTCGCTACAGAAAAAGAAACCCCGTATACGCGTTGGGTCGCCAACGAGGGCCTGGACATCATCAGCGCCCACTACATTCCCAACCTGCATACGGTCGACCTGAAGCCCTGGGCGCGCCGCGGCGGAAAAGGCGTATACATCAACCATGAAGCGTCGCGCACGTCCAACGATTGCTATGTCTGCGAGATTCCCCCCGGCAAGCAGCTCGAGCCCCAGCGGCAGCTGTTCGAGGAAATGATCTATGTGCTTGACGGCCGCGGCTCGACCACGGTCTGGAACGATGCCGGCAAGCGCATCACCTTCGAATGGCAGGCCGGTTCGCTGTTCGCCATCCCGCTCAACGCCTTCTGCCAGCATTTCAACGGCTCGGGCAAGGACGCCGCCCGTTTCGTCGCCGTCACCAACGGCCCCGGCATCATCAACCTGTACGAAGACATCGATTTCGTCTTCGGCACCCAGTACGACTTCAAGAATCGTTTCTCGGGCGAACCCGACTACTTCGACAACAAGGGCGAGCAGAAGGGTCTGCTGCTTGAGACCAACTTCGTGGCGGACGCGATCAACCTGCCGCTCATCCAGGCCAAAGAGCGTGGCGCGGGCGGCGGCCATATCCGCTTCAACATGGCCAAGGGCTCGATGAACAGCCATATCTCGCAGTTCCCGGTGGGCACGTACAAAAAGGCCCACTGCCATGGTCCCGGCGCACACGTCATCATGATGTCGGGCACGGGCTACAGCCTGATGTGGCAAGAGGGCGAAGAGCCGCGCCGATACGATTGGGGCGACGGCACCATGATCGTGCCGCCCAATATGTGGTACCACCAGCATTTCAACACCGGCGCGGCGCCCGCCCGCTACCTGGCGTTCAAGCACGAGGTGGTGTCCATCCGCAATGCGCAGGGCGTACCCAAGGCGTGGATCAGCAAGCGCGTGGGCGGAGACCAGATCGACTACGCGGACGAAAGCCCCGTGGTGCGCTCCATGTTCAAGGACGCGCTGTCCGAAATCGGGCTCGAACCGCGCATGGAATCCGTGTACGAAGCAGAATTGGCCGACTTGCCTGAAAAGGTCTGAGCCGGCCCGACGTATTCACGCAAAAAAGAACCACCGAGCTTTTCGGTTCTTTTTTTTGCGTGAATTTAAGTGGACCGATGTTCCGCATAAAGAGACTATTTCATTGGCGTCTGGCGGACATCGATTCAACTCTACAATTCAGGGGGAGATAAAAATGAAGCACGTGAAGAAGGCAGGATTGGTCGCGGTCGTCGCGGCTTTCGGACTGCCATGGGCCGCCCAGGCGGAAACCAGCGTCACCATGTACGGCAAGCTGTATCCGCAAATCGTCTATGGCAAGGTAAGCGGCGCCAGCGATGCGGGCACCAGTTCGCTCAGCAATCAGGCCCGCCTGGACAACGCCAGCTACAGCGGCACGGGCATGGCGTCCAGCAACTCCAAGTTCGGCCTCAAGGGCTCGGAAGACCTGGGGGGCAACCTGAAGGCCATCTTCCAGCTCGAGATGAACGTCGGTGTCAATGACGGCAGCGGCGGGTCGAGCTCGTCGATGTGGAACCGCAATACCTTTGTGGGCCTGCAGGGCGACCTGGGTACCATCAAGTTCGGCCAGATGGACACGCCGTACAAGGAATTGGGCGACAGCCTGAGCTTCCTGGGCGTGTCGAGCGGCAACTTCGTGGCCAACAGCACCATCTTGTCCAAGCACGGATTCGGCACCAGCTCGGCGTCCAGCTTCCACTTGCGGCGCAGCAACGCCATTACCTACGAATCGCCCAAGGTCAACGGCTTCCAGTTCCTGGCGCAGTACTCCAAGAACACGCCCGATTTCACGGCCGACGACCCCAAGCCCTGGGTGTTCTCGACAGGCGTACTCTACGAGCAGGGGCCCTTGTACCTGGCGCTGGCTTATGAATACCACAAGAACCTGTACGGCGGTTCGCGCAACATGCCCACGTCCGCCCAGCGCGACCTCACCGGCAAAGAGGCCAAGGACTCGGCGGTGCGCGTGACGGCGGGCTACCGCTTTACCAAGAGCACCCGGGCCGAAGCCAACTTCGCCCACCTTCGGCTGAAGGAATCGGGCGGGCCGGTCGGCGACTTCGAGAGCTACCGGCACAACACCTGGTCGCTGAACATCCAGCACAAGATAGGCGCAGCCACGCTGCAGGCTTCCTACGCCCAGGCAACGGCCGGCTCGTGCACCCTGGTGGGCGATGTCGAGTGCAGCACCTCGGGCCTGCAGGGTCGCCAGTTCAACATCGGTGCTTCGTATGCGCTGTCCAAGCGCACCTTCGTGTATGCCATCGCCTCGAAGCTGATCAACGGCGAATCCGCGCGCTTCAACACCCTGAGCCTGGATGGCGACATCAGCCCGGGAGCGGACATCACCCAGGTGGCCGTGGGCCTGGCGCACAGCTTCTGACCGGCCGGCGCTTCTAACCGATATCTATAGGAAGGATGAGCCATGGACCATCAATCGGGTAGCAAGAGCCCGCGGCGCGGTCCGCGCCGCGGATTCCTGAGGACAGTATTGTCGGTGGCGATGCTGGCGGCGGGCCTGGGCGCGGCGCCAGCCGCCATGGCTCAATCGGCCGGCATCGCGTCGATGGCCGATTATTCCGGCCCCGATCGACAGCAGAAACTGGAAGAAGCGGCCCGCAAGGAGGGCGAGCTGCTGATCTACACCTCGGCCACCGTCGAGGACATGACGGTGCTGATCGACGCCTTCGAGAAGAAGTACGGCATCAAGGCGAGGCTGTGGCGGGCCGGCGGAGAGAAGGTCACCCAGCGCACGCTGACCGAGGCGCGCGCCGGCCGCAACGAAGTGGACATCCTCGAAACCGACGGCATAGAGCTGGAGGCCCTGCATCGCGAGGGCGCCCTGCAGCCGGTCAAGTCGCCGTACCAGGCCGACCTGATGGAGGGGGCGGTGCGTCCGCACGGCGATTGGACCGCCACCCGCCTGAACGTCTTCGCCATGGCCTACAACACCGACCTCGTCAAGAAGGAAGAGCTGCCCAAGACATACGAAGACCTGCTCGACCCGCGCTGGAAGGGCAGGCTGGGCATCGAGGCCGAAGACCTGGACTGGTTCGCCACGGTGGTGGGCGAGCTGGGCGAGGAAAAAGGCCTGCGGCTGTTCCGCGACATCGTCGAGAAGAACGGCATTTCGGTGCGCAAGGGCCACACCTTGTTGACCAATCTGGTCGCCTCCGGTGAAGTGCCCCTGGCCCTGACGGTGTACAACTACAAGGCGGAGCAGCTCAAGAACAAGGGTGCGCCACTGGACTGGTTCACCATCGACCCGGCCATTGTCCGGGCCAACGGGGTCGCGCTGGCCAAGGGTGCACCTCACCCGAACGCCGCGCTGCTGTTCTTCGACTTCCTGCTTACCGACGGCCAGCGCATACTTCTGGAGCGCAATTTCGTCACCACCAGCAAGAAGGCCCAGTCCAAGCTGAACCAGATGCCCATGAAGTTCGTGGACCCCGCGGTGGTACTGGACGAGAACGCGAAGTGGGCCAAGCTTTACGACGAAATCTTCACCAAGCGGTCTAGATAAAACTTTTAATTTGTTGGAAGACATCATGATCATGAAATCGACTCCCCTCACATACTCGCGACCCGCGGCCGGCGCCGGCCGGCGGCATGCCCTGAAGGCCCTCTCGGCCTCGCTGCTGCTGGGCACCGCTTTATCGATGGGGGCCGGGGGAGCCTGGGCGCAGGAATCGCCCCAGGCGGCGATAGCGGGCCATACGGGTCCGGATCGCGAGCAGTTCCTGGCCAAGGGCGCCAAAGAAGAAGGCCAACTGATGATCTACACCTCGGCGCCTGTCGACGACATGGCCGCCTTGGCCAAGGCTTTCGAAGAGAAGTACGGCGTAAAGGTGCGGATGTGGCGCGCGGGCTCCGAGAAAGTGCTGCAGCGTACCGTGACCGAAGGCCACGCCGGGCGCTTCGATGTCGATATCGTGGAAACGAACGGCCCCGAGCTCGAAGCCCTGCACCGCGAAGGCCTGCTGCAAGAAGTGAAGTCGCCCTACCTGGCCGACCTCATCCCCGAGGCGATTCTGCCGCACAAGGAGTGGATCAGCACCCGCCTCAACATCTTTGCGGCCGCCTACAACACCAATCTCATCAAGAAAGAGGACGTGCCCGGCTCGTATGAAGAGCTGCTCGACCCCAAATGGAAGGGCAAACTGGGCATCGAGGCCGAAGACGCCGACTGGTTCGCCGGTGTGGTCAAGAACATGGGCGAAGAGAAAGGCCTGCAACTGTTCCGCGACATTGTTGAAAAGAACGGCATCTCGGTGCGCAAGGGCCATACCCTGCTGACCAACCTGGTGGCTTCGGGCGAAGTGCCCATGGCGCTGACGGTATACAACTACAAGGCCGAGCAGCTCAAGAACAAGGGTGCCCCGCTCGAGTGGTTCACCTTCAACCCGGCCATCGCGCGCCCCAACGGCGTGGCCATGACCAAGAAGGCTCCCCATCCGCATGCCGCGGCACTGTTCTTCGACTTCATGCTGAGCGATGCGCAAGAGATCCTGCTCAAGCGCGACTTCGTGCCCACCAGCACCAAGGTCGAGACCAACCTGAACAAGATGCCCATCAAGTTCGTCGATCCGAGCGTGATTCTGGACGAGAACCAGAAGTGGACCGGCCTGTACGAGGAAATCTTCACTCGGCAATCCAAGTGAGCCAAGTTTTTTTATAAGGAAGCACCATGGGAAAGGAATCTCATTACAACAGCAAGCGTGATCGCGTGTTCCTGCGCGCCATTGCCGGCCCCTACAACCTGAAGGACGAACTGGACCGGCTGCGTGCCATGCCCCGCGTGATCAAGGGCAAAGAGCTGCTGTTCAACGACGGCCCGCAATCGTACAGCAAGCATTTTGTGGAACCGGAAGACGGCTTGACCCAGACGCTGCATATCCACCTTGAAGAATATGCACCGGGCGGCCGCACCCAGAAGCACGGCCACGTGAACGAGGCGGCCTTCTACATTCTCGATGGCGTGGGCTACGAGATCCACGACGGCATCCGCTACGACTGGAAGGCGGGCGACGTGGCCATCGTGCACAACAATTGCGTGCACCAGCATTTCAATGCCGACCCCGAAAAGCCGGCCCGCGCCCTGGTCATGAAGCCCAAGCCCATGATGATGTTCATGAACCTGCTCTTCCAGAAACAGGTAATTCCCCGCCCCACCGAGCCGGCCCCCGGCGCCGAGGGCTTCGAGCCGCGCCACTTCGACGAAAACTACAACCATCCGGACTGATTCCGGGGCTTTCTTCGAACCGCTCAGATCACATTAAAGGAGTAAACGCATGGCATGGGGAGAATCCAAGGCCTGGTTGGCCGGAGAGCTGAACCAGGGTCTTTATCAGGATTTGCTTGAAGACGCGGCGCAGTTGCCTGGGCTGCAGTCCAAGCGCAAGAAGGTGGTGCATCCGGAGGAGATGCCCTGGGAGATGTCGCGCCAGGGCCTGCTCAAGCATCTGTTGAACGAGAAGATGAACACGCGCATGGAGTCGGTGGACGCGTACATGCAGCTGATTCCGCCGGGCAGCCGCTCGGGCAAGCACCGTCACCTGGCCGAAGAGTGCGTGTACGTGCTCGAGGGCCGTGGCTACGACCTGCACCAGGACTGCGACGTTGAGATCACGGACACGTATCACTGGAAGGCGCAGGACGAGGTCAAGCGCTACGAGTGGGAGGCTGGGGACGTGATCTACATTCCGCCCAATACGATCCACCAGCATTTCAATGCCGACCCTGACCGTCCGGTGCGGTTGATATCGGCGATCAACCGTATTTACGAGAAGTTCGGGCTGAACGATCTTGAGCAGATCGAAGATGCGCCGGAGTACGAACCCGGGGTGGTGCTGACGGCCGAGCTGGTCGAGCAGTACATGAAGAAGAAGTCCACCCAGACCGCGTAGGCCGCGGCAGGGCATCGGGGGCCGTCGAGCCCGCCTCCGGCGGGCCGGCGCGCAGCGCGCGAGGGGCTGGCAAGCTCGGGCCTTTCGTGCTAATTTATCCAATATAAAGAACATTGTTCTTTATAACAGAACAATAATCGTAGCCAGCGGACGGGCAGACACGCCCGAAGCGCGCGGGTCTTCAGGCGCCGTGCCGTCGCGTCGACGGCACGCCCCGGCCCGCGGGTCTGGCCCGCCAGCGGATACGAGAAGGAGCAGACATGAGCAGTTTCGGTTTTACACGCTGTCTGGCCGCCGCGCTGATGTCGGTGGCGCTGGCCGCGCCGGCTTTTGCCCAGCCCTTGCTTGAATACCAGGGAGCCGACCGCAGCGAAAAAATCGTCCAGGCGGCCAAGGAAGAAGGCGAACTCACCCTGTACACGTCCATCGCCGAAAAAGACATTCCTCCGCTGATCAAGCCGTTCGAAGAAAAGTACGGCATCAAGATCAAGATATGGCGCGCGGGCACCGACAAGGTCTTGCAGCGCACCCTTACCGAGGCCCAGGCCGGCCGGCACGACGTCGACGCCATCCATATCAGTGCGCCCGAAATGGAGGCCCTGAGCCAGGAAAAAGTGCTGCAGCCCGTCAAGTCTCCCTTGTTTGAACAATTGCTGCCCAAGGCCGTGCCCGACCATCGCGAATGGGCGGCCACCATGCTGACGGTGTTCGTACAGGCCTACAACACCGACCGCATCAAGAAAGAAGATCTGCCCCAAAGCTTTGAAGACCTGAAAGACCCCAAATGGAAGGGCAAGCTGGGCATCGAGACCGAGGACTTCGACTGGTTCGCCGCCGTGGTCACCGCCCTGGGCGAAGAAAAAGGCGTGCAGCTGTTTCGCGACATCGTGGCCACCAACGGCATTTCGGTGCGCAAGGGGCACTCGTTGCTGACCAATATGGTGGTTGCGGGTGAAGTGCCCCTGGGGCTTACCGTGTACAACTACATGCCCGAGGCCGCCAAGAAGCGCGGCGCTCCCATAGACTGGTTCACGATCGATCCGGTCGTGGCCCGCGCCAATGGCATAGGCATTACCCGCAACGCCAAGCACCCCAATGCCGCGCTGCTGTTCTACGACTACATGCTCTCCCAGGACGCGCAGCGCATCCTGGCTTCACTGAGCTACGTGCCGTCCAACACCCAGGTCGAGTCACCCCTGAAGGGCATGGAGCTTACGCTGATCGATCCCGAAGTATCGCTGAGCGGCATGGCCAAATGGAGCCAGCTGTATGACCAGGTCATCGTGAGCCAGGGGCGCCGATGAAGGAAGCACGCAGGCTTCGGGGCCGCCGGACCGGAGCCCCGCGCGGTATAGAGACACAACTTCCCTGCAAGGAAACGCCATGAACACTGCCGCCATCACACCCGAAGCGCCACCCGAAAAATCATTCAGGGACGTATGGCTCATTACCGTGGGCCACGCGTTGACCCACTGGTACCCGGCCACTTTCTACCTGATCTTGCCTCTGATCGGCGTCGAGCTGGGTCTCAGCTACGGCCAGATCGGCTTCATCATGACCTGCCAGTACATCGCCGGCGCGTTGTCCAATGTGCCGGGCGGGATGCTGGTCGACACGGTGGGCAAGAAGGGCCTGCTGATGGGCCTGGCCCTGATGTGGGTGGGCGTGCCCTACCTGCTCATGGGCTTTGCCCACAGCTACCTCATGCTGCTGATCTGCATTTCCATGGTCGGCATAGGCAACAATCTCTGGCATCCCACCGCCATTCCCACGCTGGCCCAGCGCTATCCCGAAAAGAAGGGCCTGGTGCTGTCGCTGCACGGCATGGGCGGAAACGCGGGCGACGCCATTGCGCCGCTGGTTATCGGCGCCCTGCTGGTCACCTTCAGCTGGCGCGAGATCGTGGTGATGAACGTGATTCCGGGCGCCATCATGGCGGTGCTCATCCTGGCCAGCATGGGAGCCCTGCGCATGGGTTCGCGCAAGAAGGCGCGCGCGGTTCCCGAAGAATCCAGCCAAAGCCTCAAGGAGTACGGCTCGGGCTTCAAGAGCCTGGTGCGCAATCGCATCATGATCCTGCTTGCGGTCAGCTCGGCCTTCCGCTCCATGACCCAGACCACCCTGCTTACCTTCCTGCCCGTCTACCTGGCGCACCAGATGGGCTATTCGCCCTTCTGGGTGGGCGCCTGCCTGTTCACGCTGCAGGCCGCGGGCTTCCTGGCCGCGCCGGTGGCGGGGCACCTGTCCGACAAAATGGGCCGCCGCCGCATCGTCATGAGCAGCATGGGCATGACGGCGGTGGTGTTGATCTTCATGGTGCTGGCCGGCCAGTCGAACCTGTTCATCTTCTTCATCGCGCTGCTGGGCTTCTTCCTGTATGCGATACGGCCCGTGCTGCAAGCCTGGCTGCTCGACGCCACGCCCAAGAACATGGGCGGCACCAGCATCGGCTTTCTTTTCGGCACCCAGGCGGTGGGCTCCTCCATAGGACCGGTTCTGGGCGGCCTCATCGCCGACACCTATGGGCTGATGGCCACCTTCACCTTCCTGGCCTTCACCATCGTGGTGGCCAACCTGTTCATCTTCTTCGTGCCGGTGCCCGAGCGCGGCCGGGGCGCGGCGGCCCAATGAGCAAGCGGGCGCCGCTGCTGCGGCGCAGGCCGGGCAGTTCTACCCTGACCTTTCTGGTCTACCCCGTGGCGGTGCTGGCTTTCGAACTGGCGCTGCATGGCGGGCGGCCCGAATTCAGCCCCTGGTACCTGCTTCTGATGGTCTGGGGCTACGCGCAATACCGCCTGTGCGGGCGCTACCGCATCCGGCTCGGGGGCGGCGGGCCGGGCATGGACACTCCGCCCGACCGCCTGGTTACCACGGGGCCCTTCGCCTTCAGCCGCAATCCCATGTACATGGGCCACATCATTTTTCTGGCGGGCCTGGCCCTTGCACTGCATTCCTGGCTGGCCGCGGCCCTGGCGCTGGCGACGGTGCTGCGTTTCAACAGCCGCATCCGGCGTGACGAGTCCCGCCTGGTCGAGCGCTTCGGCGAACCCTACGCCGTGTACATGACGAAGGTGCGCCGCTGGATCTGACCGCACTGCCGGATAGGTGCGGCGGGCCCTACACACATGGCGATGCCGTTCTATGAGCCAGGCGATTCAAGCTTAAGCCGGAGCCGGCCGTGTCAGCCTTGCGGCGCACGCTGCAGCTGTTCGGCCAGGCGCCGGGCCAGTTCTTCGCCGACTTCCTGCACAGTGGCCGCCACGCCCTGTTCGGCCAGGTCGGTGGTGCGCAGGCCCTCGTAGCCGCAGGGATTGATGCCCAGAAAGGGGGAGAGGTCCATGTCGACGTTCAGCGCGATGCCGTGATAGGCGCAGCCATTGCGCACCTTGATGCCCAGGGCTGCGATCTTGGCCAATTCGCCGGCATCGGCTTCGCCGGAATAGGCGGCCTTGCCCACCGGCACGTAGACCCCCGGCGCGCCGGGCTTGCGGCAGGCGCCCGCCAGGCCAAGGTCGCGCAGCAGCTCGATGACCACGTCCTCGAGCAGGGCGACGTATTCTTTGACATACATGCCGGCGCGGCGCAGGTCGACCAGGCAGTAGGCCACCACCTGGCCCGGCCCATGGTAGGTGACCTGGCCGCCCCGGTTGGAACGCAGCACCGGGATGGCGCCGCTATTGAGTATGTGTTCGGGCTTGCCGGCCTGGCCCAGGGTATAGACGGCTGCGTGCTCGACCAGCCAGATCTCGTCCGGCGTGTCGGGGCCCCGGCCTTCGGTGTAGTCTTGCATGGCCTGCCACACCTCGGGATAGGGCGCCGGGCGGGGCAGCCATTTTACGGCGATCATTACAGCACTATCGAAACCATCGGATGGCCGTGCAGGGCGCGGTACAGATCGTCGAGCTGCTCGCGCGAGGTGGCGCGCACCGTGAACGTAAGGCCTATGTAGTTGCCCTGCTTGCTGGCACGCATCTCGACCGTGGCGGGGTCGAAGCCGGGGTCGAAGCGCAGCACCACTTCGGTCAGGCGCTGGGCCAGCTCGGGGTGGCTCTTGCCCATGACCTTGATGGGAAAGTCGCTGGGATACTCGATAAGCGAGTCTTCGGGCGGAATGGGGGGCGGTGTGGTGGCCATGTCGTTTCAACCCAGTATCTGGTCGTAGGCGGCGCGCAGCGCCGTGTAGATGGGCCCGGGCTTGCCGTTTCCGACGGGTTCCCCGTTGTACTGGACGACGGGCAGCACCTCTTTGGTGGCCGACGAAAGCATGATTTCATCGGCCTGGGCCACTTCGGACTGGGAGATGCGGCGCGCTTCGAACGGAATGCCGGCCTGGGCGGCGAGCTCTTCCAGGAAACGATAGCGTATGCCCTCGAGGATGAGGTTGTCCAGCGGGGGCGCCAGCAGCACGCCGTCGCGGGCGATCCACACATTGCAGGACGCGCCTTCGGTAAGAAAGCCGTCGCGAAACTGCAGCACTTCGTCGACGCCGGCCTGGACGGCCTGCTGCTTGGCCAGCACATTGCCCAGAAGCGAAACCGACTTGATCTCGCAGCGCAGCCAGCGGATGTCCGGCGCGGAGATGGCGGTAAGGCCCTGTTCGCGCAGCCTTGCATCGGGGCGCGAAAACGGCGAGACCATGCAGAACACCGTGGGCTGCGCGTCCTTGGGAAAGGCGTGGTCGCGCTTGGCCGGCCCCCGGGTTATCTGCAGGTAGACGGTGAAATGGCTGTGAGGGCTGCGCGAGGCCATGTCGCGCACCAGGGCGCGCCAGTCGTCGCGGCTGTAGCCCGGATCGATGCCGATGCTGGCCAGGCTGCGTTCCAGCCGGTCCAGATGCTCTTCCATGCGAAAGGGCTTGCCCTGGTAGAAAGGCACGACTTCATAGATGCCGTCGCCAAAGATGAAGCCGCGGTCGAGCACGGATACTTTTGCGTCGGCCAGACGCAGATATTGGCCATTCAGGTAGACGACGCTGTCGCCGTCGACGTCGGGAATCATGGTGTTAGCCCTGGGCGCGGAAGGGGTTGCGTATTGCCTTGGCCGCTTACTGCAGCATGAGGCGGATCTTGTCGTACATGCGGCCGAAGAAGCCGGCCTGGGCCACGTCGTTCATGACGGCCAGGGGTTCTTCGCGCAGCACCTTGCCATCGAGCGAGAGCGACACCGTTCCCACTTCGCTGCCCTTGGCGAGGGGGGCGATGAGGGGCTGGGTGTAGCGGGCGATGGGCTTGACTTCGGGGCCCTTGCCGCGCGGCACCGTGATCCAGATGGGGGTGGTCTGGCCGAGGTCGACGGTTTCGGCCTCGCCTTCCCAGACGCGCGCCTGCACGGCCGGCTGGCCCTGGTCGAACAGCTTGATCGTGTCGAAGTTCTGGTAGCTCCAGTTGAGCAGCTTCAGGCTGGCTTCGGTGCGGGCCGCATCGCTGTCGGCGCCCACCAGCACCGAGACGACGCGGCGGCCGTCGCGCAGCGCGGTGGAGACCAGGCAGTAGCCGGCCGACGACGTGTGGCCTGTCTTCAGCCCGTCGACCGTGGGATCGGCCCAGAGCAGCCGGTTGCGGTTGGGCTGCTTGATCTTGTTGTAGGTGAATTCTTTCTGGCTGTAGTAATGCAGGAACTCGGGAAAGTCGGCGACCAGGTTGGCGGCCAGGGTGGCCAGGTCGCGCACGGTGGTCATGTGCTGCGGATCGGGCAGGCCCGGCGAGTTGGTGTAGTGCGTGTTGGCCAGCCCCTGGCGCTGCGCTTCTTCGTTCATGAGGGCGACGAAGGCCGCCTCGCTGCCCGCCACGGCCTCGGCCAGCGCTACTGTGGCGTCGTTGCCCGACTGCACGATAAGGCCCTGCAGCAATTCGTCGACCGAGACGCGCGAATTGACGTTGATGAACATGCGCGAGCCTTCGGTGCGCCATGCTTTCTCGGAGACGGTGACTTCCTGGTCGAGCGACAGCCGGCCGGCCTTGATGGCCTCGAAGACCACATAGGCCGACATGAGCTTGGTGAGGGAAGCCGGCTCGACCTGCTGGTCGGGATTGTTGGCGCCGACGATCTGCCCGCTGTTGACGTCCAGGGTAAGCCAGGCCTTTGCCGGCACAGTAGGCGCCGGTATGGAGGACAGCTCGCTGACCGCGACGACCTGTTCAGCTGCGGAAGCGGTTGCCGGCGCCGGCGCCGAATCTGCCTGGGCCGACGCGAGCGCGGGGGCGCAGGCCAGTGCGATGCTGAGGGCCAGGTTTCGGGAAACTGCGGTCAATGGACGTAGCGGGGAAAAAGTCATTGATAGTCGTGTGCCATGAAAATATTTGTCAAACCGGGATTGCGCATCGCGCTCCATTATAGGCAGGAGCCGGTGTCCCGGAACCCTTTCGGCCGCCCCTGGGGGCCCATCGTCATGGGACGGACAGCCGTTGCTGCACGAGCCGGCGCAATACCAGAAGCTTGCCATGGAAAAAATGGGAGGCGTCTGGAATGACCACCATGGGCAATTGGTGCTGCCGGGCGAAACCCATGGCTTCGTCCAGCGGCACGACTTCGTCGGTTTCGCCGTGGATGAGCAGCGTGTCGTCCGGCAATGCGATGTCGCGGAAGGTGAAGCGCTGCGCCGCCGTGCCGGCCAGGATGACGGCCCGTGGACGATGCCCTTGCAGGCCCGAATACAGCTGCGCTGCGACCGCCGTGCCGAACGAGAAGCCGCCCAGCACCCAGGGGCCGGCGGCGACATCGGCATGGCGCAGGGCGAACTGCTCGACCAGTGCCTGCATGTCGGCTGTTTCGCCCTTTGCATTGTCGAACTCGCCATTGGACGCCCCGACACCGCGAAAGTTCGGCCGCAGCGCGGCAAGGCCGTGCTGCACGCAGCAGCGGGCGATGGTGGTGACCACCTTGTTGTCGCGCGCGCCGCCGTGCAGGGGATGCGGATGCAGCACGAGCGCCCAGCCGGTCGGCGGGCCCTCGGGCCAGTCTATGGCACAGTCGATGTCTCCGGCCAGGCCGTCGAAAGTGGTGTGTTCGGTGCGTGCTGACATGGTGCTGGAAAAATGACGGACGGAATATTGTAGACCTTCACTACAATATGTCCTGTCACAGAGCGCCCCGCCGGGCTTATTCGCCTTGAGTTCCACGCCTTCCGCCATCGCGCCGTCCATGCTGCCCCAGCCCTTGCCCCTGGCGAACCGGCTGCGCGCCGCCCTGCCCGGCTTTCGCCATGTCGACTGGGTCGAGCGCACCGGCTCGACCA
The DNA here is from genome assembly GCF_003096595.1 of Pusillimonas noertemannii. Lineage (GTDB taxonomy): Bacteria > Pseudomonadota > Gammaproteobacteria > Burkholderiales > Burkholderiaceae_B > Pusillimonas > Pusillimonas noertemannii. Next base: position 73,655 of record NZ_QEKO01000006.1, read on the forward strand.
ACGCCGACCTGCTGCTGATGGCGCGCAACGAAGAGCAGCCGGCCCGCCCCTGGCTGCTGGGCGCACATTTGCAGGACAGCGGGCGCGGCCGTGCCGGGCGCACCTGGCAGAACCGTCCGGGTGCGAACCTGATGTTTTCCTGCGCCTTCGATGTCTTCCTTCCCGCCCGCTGGCTGCCGGCCCTGTCGCCGCTGGCGGGGGTGGCCGCCTGCGAGGCGCTGCGCAGCCTGCTCCAGCCTGAAAGCCGTCCGCTGCTGTCGCTGAAATGGCCCAACGACCTGCAATGGAAGTTCTCCAAGCTGGCCGGGATACTGGTCGAGGCCACCCGCTCGGGAGCCATAAGGCAGTCCGCCGACCATCACGTGGTGATCATCGGAATGGGGCTGAACCTGCACGACGCCCGGGCCCTCAGCACCTCGCTGAATCGCCTGGTGGCCGACTGGGCCGAGATACTTTCCTGCGACGAGCACGCCCGGGGCGTCCAGGCACACGACATCGTCGTGGCGCTTGCGCTGGCCTGGTCCAAGGCGCTGGCCCACGTGGTGCGGAACGGGCTGTCCGACTTTCCTCGGCGCTACGCTGCGGTGGACCACTTGCTGGGCCAGCATCTGCAGGTGGTCGACGGCGGCCGAACCCTTCATTCGGGCATTGCGGACGGGGTCGACGAACACGGCCAGCTGCTGGTCCGCACCATGCAGGGCATCATGCCGGTGTCGGTCGGCGAGGTGTCCGTGCGGCCCTTGCCCGATGACCGCGGCCACACCTTGGCAAAATCATGATTCTTCTCGTTGACGCGGGCAATACGCGCATCAAGCTGGACTGGATGGAAGCCGGAAACGAAGGCCGGGCGGGACGTTCCATTGCGTTTGCCTTGGCCGAGATTGATGCGGCCCGCGACTGGCTGGACGCGCTGCCGCGGCGGCCGTCCCGCGCGCTGGGCGTCAACGTGGCGGGCGAGGCGGTGGCGGTCGAGCTGGATTCCCTGTTGGGCCAGCCTGTAAGGTGGGTGAAGGCGGGAGCGCAGGGGCTGGGCGTGCTCAATGGCTACCGCGAGCCCGCCCAACTGGGCGCCGACCGCTGGGCGGCCATGCTGGGCCTGGCCTGGCACGAGCGCCGGCGCCGGGCGGCGGCGGGGCATGCCGGTGGCCGGGCAGACGTTCCGGACAGCCACTCTGCCGCCGCTGGTCAGGCCGGTTCCGCGAAGGATTTGGACACGCGGGCCTGCGCCTTGCTTGCCATCTTCGGCACGGCCACCACCATTGATACATTGTGTCCTGCGGCGGCCGCAGCGGGGTCCGGCGCCGGCGGCGAGGTCGGCTTCGAGTTTCCGGGCGGGCTCATTCTTCCGGGGCCGGCCATGATGCTGTCGTCGCTGTCGTCGGGCACGGCCAATCTTCCGCTGGCCCGGGCCGAGACCGCGCTGTACCCCACGCACACCCACCAGGCCATCGCCACGGGCGTGGCGGCGGCCCAGGCGGGGGCGGTGTTGCGTCAATGGCTGGCGGGGCTGGAACAGTGCGGCCAGCCGCCCGAGCTTTATGTGTCGGGCGGGGGGTGGCCGGCGGTGCGGGATGAAACCCTGCGGCTGCTGGCCCGGGCATGTGCCGGGCTGGGCCTGGCGGAGCAGGCTGTCCATTGGCTGGATGCACCGGTTCTGGACGGCCTGGCCTGCCTGGCGAGCCAGGCTGAAGAGTAGTTGTCCACTATTTTCAAGAGAGCTTCATCATGCGCTTGCTGCTTCTGCTGATCGTCGTCGTGAACCTTGGGCTGTTCGCCTTCGGCCGGGGCTTTTTCGGCGTTCCGCCCAGCGAGGCGGGGCGCGCGGGGACTTTGTTCTCTCCGCTCAATGCCGAGCGCGTCGTCCTGGGCGAGCCGGTGCTGTCGGCGCATGACAGGTCCTAGTGTCGTGCGGGGCGGCCATGCCCCGGCGCACGGCCGTGCGCCGCTGCCTTGGCTGCACGGTTACAATCACAGGCGTTTTTCCCCGAGTTTCTTTTCAATCGACCGCTAAGCTATGAAACCTATTCGCAAAGCTGTATTTCCCGTGGCGGGAATGGGCACGCGCTTTCTGCCGGCCACCAAGGCCATGCCCAAAGAGATGTTGCCCGTTTTCGACAAGCCGCTGATACAGTACGCGGTCGAAGAGGCCATCGCGGCCGGGGTCACCGACCTGATCTTCGTCACGGGACGCAACAAGCGCGCCATCGAAGACCATTTCGACAGCGCCCCCGAGCTCGAGGCCGACCTGGCGGCCAAGAACAAGACCGAGCTGCTGCACGCGGTGCAGAATGTCATTCCCTCGTACGTCAACTGCATCTATACGCGCCAGCCCGCGCCTCTTGGGCTGGGTCACGCTGTATTGTGCGCGGCGCCCATCGTGGGCAATGAGCCTTTCGTGGTGATTCTGGCCGATGACCTGATCGACGCGCAGACGCCGGTCACCCGCCAGCTGGTCGAGGCGGCCCACCAGCAGAACGGCAGTGTGCTGGGCATCAACAATGTCGAGCGCAGCCAGACGAACAAGTATGGGATTATCTCGGGCCCCCGCATCAATGAGAAGACCAGCCGGGTCGAGGGCATCGTCGAGAAGCCGCTGCCCGAGGATGCGCCCACGACGCTTGCCGTGGTGGGGCGCTATGTGCTCGAACCCGAGATCTTCGAGCACCTGCGCGAGACCCAGGCGGGCGTGGGCGGAGAGATCCAGCTTACCGACGGCATTGCGGGGCTGCTCAAGGTGAGGGGCGTGTACGGCTACGAGTACGAAGGCGTCCGCTACGACTGTGGAAGCAAAGAGGGGTTTTATCGGGCCACGCTCGAGCTGGGGCGCAAGTACCACGGGATGTAGAGGTTTCTAGGCCGGCTCGACTGCAGGAGTTCTTTAGCCGGACGAGGGACGGCATACCTTTTTGAAGCCGGCACCCTGCGGCCCTTCGGGCTTCCCGAATTTCTCTTGCTTGGCCGGGCGGCGGCAGAACTCAACCTCAGCGCTTCGCGCTTCGGGATTCGGACAGGCTGTCGCCGAATGCCCCCGCCCAAGCAAGAGAAATTCGGCGCGGGTGGACGGCTTCAAAAAGGTATGCCGTCCCTCGTCCTCATGTCATGTGCTGTTGCTGCTCTTCTTGCCGGGCCATGAGCTTGTGCAGGCCGATCAGCACGCGCGCCACGGCGCCCGCGTGCTGTTTTACCCAATAGGCGCCGGCTTCTCCCATTCTGCCCAGGCGCTGCGGGTCGTCCAGCAACTGCAGGGCCAGCTGCACGGCGCTGTCGGGGTCGGGGGCGCGCAGGGCGGCGCCTTCCTGGATGGCGTCGGCGGCGGCCTGCTCGAAATTGCGTGTGTGGGGCCCCACTATCACGGGCAGGCCGACCGCGCAGGCCTCGATCAGGTTTTGCCCGCCCAGCGGCGCAAAGCTGCCGGCGACGATGGCCACCTGGCTGGCGGCGTAGTAGCGCGTCATTTCCCCTATGCTGTCGCCCAGCAGTACCGCGGCCGTGGCGCAGGCCTTGATGTTGCGCGAGGCGGTGCCGTCGCCGCTGGCGAACTGGCTGCGGCGCACGAAGGGGATGCCGGCCTTGGCGAGCAGGGCGGCCGCTTCGTCGAAGCGCTGGGGGTGGCGCGGGATCAGGCAGAACAGCACTTCGTCGGCCAACTGGTTGCCCAGGGCCGCGCCGCGCTTCAGTTGCTGGGCGATGGCATTGATGAACAGCTCGTCTTCGCCCTCGCGCGTGCTGGCGATGGTCAGCATCTTGCGCGGCAGGGCGGTGGCAAAGGCCTTGCCGCGCGCCACTTCGTCGGGCGGTGGGGAGACGTCGAACTTGAAGTTGCCCGATACCCGGACGGCGACGGCCCCCGCCTGCTCGAGGCGCTGAGCGTCCTGCAGGGTCTGTGCATAGACCGCGTGCAGGCTTTCATAGGCCTCGCGCATGACCCGGCCGGCACGCAGGCTCTGGCGCAGGGCGTTGTCGGAGAACCGCGCGCTGGCCAGCACCATGGGTATGCCCATGCGGCGTGCGGTGGCGATGATGTTGGGCCAGATCTCGCGCTCGATCATGACGCCCAGGCGGGGCTTGTAGTGGGCCAGGAAACGCTGCACGCCGCCTGGAAAGTCGTAGGGCAGCCATTCCTGCACGAGAAGGCCGTCGGCAATGGCCCGGGCGAACATGCGCGCCGCTTCCGCGCGGCCGGTGGCTGTCATGTGGGTCAGCAGCACCACCCGGCCTTCGTCGAGCAGGGCCTGGACCAGGGGCTGGGCGGCGCGGGTTTCGCCCAGGCTTACGGCATGGATCCAGACGGGCTGGCGTTGCGGGGCGGCCTTGGCATAGCGTCCGAAGCGCGGGCCCGACATCACTTCCCATTGGCCGCCGGCGCGCCGGGCCCGCAGCCCCATCCAGATCAGCAGCGCGGGGGCAAGAAGGGTTACGCCGGCGGTGTAGGCAAAGCGGTTCACGTGGACGCGTCCTGCTCGCCGGACGACTGGCCCGTAAGGGGAGCCGGCTTGCTGTAGTCGAGCGCCAGTTCGACGGCGCTAAGGACTGTTTGCGCCGAGGGGGCGCTGCCGCGCTCGCCCAGGCTGGCGGTGTAGGCCGCGCCCTGCAGCGGGGTGCGCACCGGGGTCGATGCCTTGTAGATGCCGATGGTTGGGCGGCCCAGACCCGCCGAAAGATGGGTAAGGCCGCTGTCCAGCCCGACCATGATGCGGGCGCGGGCCAGTACCTTGGCGATGTCGGTAAGGCTCATGCGCGGCAGCACCTGGGCGCCTTGGCGGCCGGCCACGAGGGCCTGGCCGCGCGCGGCTTCGGCGTCGTTGCCGGCCAGCAGCTTCAGGCCGAGCCCGTGCTCTTGCAGCCGGTCGAACACGGCGTGCCAGTCTTCGGCAGGCCAGAGCTTGTCGGGCCTGCTAGCCGACGGCATGATGATGGCGTAGGGCTCGATGGGCTGGCCCTCGGTGAAGGCCTGCAGGCCGAAATCGGGCGGCCCCTCGTATTGGTAGCCGAAGGCCGCCGCGGCCAGTTCGCGCTGGCGCGTAATGGCCGGCTGCCAGAACTTGACCGCGTGCTTTACATCGTAAAAGAACGAGGCCAGCGGCTCGCGCGCCGACTTGCGGTCAAGGCCGTGACGCAGGCCGCGCGTCTGGCGCACCACCCATACCGATTTCATCAGGGCCTGCATGTCGAGCACCACGTCGTACTGCCGCGAGCGCAGGGTGTCGCGCAGAGCGGCGCGCTCGCTGCGCGTCTGGCGCGACCACCAATGCTTGCGCCAGCGGCGATGCGCCACCGTGATCACTTCGTTCACCGCGGGATGCCAGGCGGGAATCTCGGCGAAATTCTCTTCGACCACCCAATCGATCCGCGCATGCGGAACGTGCCGCGCAATGTCCGAAATGGCGGGCAGCATGTGGACCAGATCGCCCAGCGAGGATGATCGAACGATGAGGATTTTCGTTGTCATGGCGCGATTATAAAGAGAACGGCATGGACGCGACCGGCATGCGAACAAATTGAAGCCGCGGGGGCGTTACACTGCAGGACTGTTTCCAACCCTGTTTTGCCGCGCCCGGCCTTGTAGCGCAGCGCGGCCTACCCAGCAATATGGCATCGAAAATTCTTGTCACGGGCGGCGCCGGATTCATCGGCAGCCATACGGTCGTTGCGTTGCAGCAGGCCGGATACGACGCGCTGATACTGGACAATCTGTGCAACAGCAGTGTCGACGTCGTGGATCGCATCGCGCGCATCACGGGAGCCCGTGCCGACTTCATTGAAGGCGACATCCGCGACGCCGCCTTGCTGAAGCGCCTGTTCGCACAGCACGACATCAGCGCCGTGCTGCATTTTGCCGGCCTGAAGGCGGTGGGCGAATCCACCCGCCTGCCCCTGGCCTATTACGACAACAATGTGCATGGCAGCACATGCTTGTTGCAGGCCATGCGCGAGGCGGAGGTGCGCAGCTTCGTGTTTTCTTCTTCGGCCACCGTGTACGGCGACCCCCAGAAGCTTCCCCTGGTCGAGTCGCATCCCCGCTCGGCCACCAACCCCTATGGCCACAGCAAGCTGGTGGTCGAGGACATTCTGGAAAGCGTCCATCGCTCCGAACCGGGCTGGCGCATTGCGCGCCTGCGCTATTTCAATCCCGTGGGGGCGCATCCCAGCGGCCTCATCGGCGAGGCGCCGCAGGGCGTTCCCAACAACCTCATGCCTTATGTGGCCCAGGTGGCGTCGGGGCAGCGCCCCTGTCTGCAGGTGTTCGGCAGCGACTACGATACGCCGGACGGCACCGGGGTGCGCGACTATATCCACGTGATGGACCTGGCCCAGGGCCACGTGGCCGCATTGCGGCATTGTCTGCAGTCCGAGGGCGAGATGCTGACGGTAAACCTGGGCACGGGCACCGGCTATTCGGTGCTGCAGATGATCAAGGCTTTCGAAGAGGCCAGCGGAAGGACGATTGCCTACGAGGTGGCGGCAAGGCGCCCCGGCGACATCGCCGCATGCTGGGCGGACACGACGCTGGCGTGGAAGGCGCTGGGATGGCGCGCCGAGAAGGGCATTGCCGATATGTGCCGCGATGCCTGGCGCTGGGAAAGCGGACGTTCGCAATAGACCCGGGCTTGGCATGGGCGCTTGTCTGCCTGACGCCGGCATTGGCGGCGAAGCGGCCCGGCGGCGCTTGCGAAGCGAAGCCGCTTATTGCACGCTGTCGGCGGCGTTGAGCGCCGACAGCGCGCCCACGACCCGGTTCTCGAGCAGGCTTTGCAGCGCGGCGGTAATGCAGCGCGTGAACTCCATGTCTTGGGGCAGCGAGGTGCCGAACACGGCCTCGACCTGCAGCACGGCATCGACCAGGTCGTGAGGATTGGCCTGACGGCCGCCCGCCTTGCGGACCGCGGCCAGCAGTTCGTCGCGCAGCGGGTCATTGAGGAACAGCTCTTCGAAGCGCTCGTTCAGGCCGGTAAGGCAGCGTATCCAGGCCGCGACGACGAGGGCGTGGCGGTCAATGGGCAGGCCGTGCGCCAGGCGCAGCTGCATGGGCTGGATGATGCTGCCGGGCAGGACCAGGGTGGTGTCCATGGCCAGTTGGGGGATCGAGCGTTCGACCGCGACGTTGGCGAATCGGCGCAGCAGGCGCGCCTTGTAGTCTTGCCAGTCGGGCTTGACCAGGCGCGGCAAGGTGCTTGCCGCATCGACCATGAGGCTGTCGATGAATTGCGCCATTTCGGGCACCTGCATGGCCTGGTGCGTGGTTTTGTAGCCGGCTGCGCTGCCCAGGCAGGCCAGGGCGCATTGTGCGCCGCCCAGCAGGCGTTCGTGCATCTGCTCGTAGGGCAGGACGTGCGCCGTGAAGATCGCCCCCGCCTGTTCCCAGGGCGGCCGGCCGGCCGAGAACCAGTCTTGGATGACCCATTGCGAGAAGGGCTCGGTGACCACCGGCGCGGCATCGTGCAGGCCCAGCAGGGTTTCGGCCTGCACCAGGTCGCCCGCCCGCACCGTAGGCGTGTCGCGGTCGACCAGCGAGCAGGGGCAGGCATAGCGGTCGAGGAAGTGCTGCAGAAGGCCTTGGTCGCCCAGGTCGCGCTGCACGTGGTCGATGTAGTGCTCGAGCACGCGCTGCAGCACTTTGCCGTTGGAGGCCATGTTGTCGCAGCTGAGCAAGGTGAAGGGCGCCAGGCCAAGCTGCTTGCGCTGGAATATGGCCCAGGCCAGCAGGCCGATGGCGGTGCCGGCGTTGTGGGGGGAGTTCAGGTCGAGCCCGACGTCGGGGTCATTGACGTCGAGGGCGTCATGGACGGGGTCGTGATGGTATCCCCTGGGCGTGATGGTGAGCGTGACGATCTGGGTCTGGGGCGAGACCAGGGCGTCGAGCACGGCCTGGCGGTCGTCTTGCAGGCAGGCGCTGCGGGCGATGCTGCCGATGATGCGCGCCTGCAGCGCGTCGTTGTCGCGCACGAGCAGGGTATAGAGGTTGTCTTGCGGGCCCAGGGCCTGGGCCAGCGCCGGATTGCGCAGGCTGACGCTGAACATGCCCCAAATCGGCTCGGCCTGCATGATGTCGTCGGTATAGACGGCCTGGTGGCTGCGATGGAAGGCCCCGGCGCCCAGGTGGACGATGCGCATGGGCAGGTTGTCGCGCGGGTAGCCGGGGCGCGCAATGTGGCCCGGTACCATCTGCAGGGTTGCGCTGGAGAGTCGTGGCATGGCGTCGGCTCCAAACCGTAAAGGGGGCGGGTTCTGCTTGCGTTGCCCGGCCCGGGGCAGACCCCTATTATGAGACGGCTTATCGAGCAAGGCAAACGGCTGGGGCGGCGCATTTGCCGGTTTGGGCGCTTTGGGCGATCGGCGTTAAAATGGGCTCCGGCCATGCGTCTTGTGTCATGTTTCTCGGGCGCCGGCCCTTCCATATGCGGCCGCCCGGCGCGGCCGCTTGTTTGAATGCGAAGCCCCGGGCTTCGCCCCTCGGGAACAGGTATGACCACACCCCTCGATAGGCCGGCCGCCCACGAAGCGGCAGGCCCCGCCCCTGGCTACGATCCGAGCCAGAAGCAAAAGTCGCAAGCCAAGACCTCGCGCATTCCCATCAAGATCATTCCCGCCGAGCGGCTGAAAAAGCCCGAGTGGATCCGCGTCAAGGCGGCCTCGCCCGGTTCGCGCTTCTACGACATCAAGCGCATCTTGCGCGAGCACAACCTGCACACCGTGTGCGAAGAGGCTTCGTGTCCCAATATCGGCGAATGCTTCGGCAAGGGCACGGCCACCTTCATGATCATGGGCGACAAATGCACGCGCCGCTGTCCTTTCTGTGACGTCGGCCACGGCCGCCCCGACCCGCTCGATGTCAATGAGCCCGTCAACCTGGCACGCACGATTGCGGCACTGAAGCTGTCGTACGTGGTCATCACCTCGGTCGACCGCGACGACCTGCGCGACGGCGGCGCCGCGCACTTCGTCGAATGCATCCAGAAGGTGCGCGAGCTGTCGCCCTCGACCCGCATCGAGGTGCTGGTGCCCGATTTCCGCGGCCGGCTCGACCGCGCGCTGGCCATTCTCAATGGCGGCCCGCCCGATGTCATGAACCACAACCTCGAAACCGTGCCCCGCCTGTACAAGCAGGCCCGTCCGGGTTCCGACTACCAGCATTCGCTCAAGCTGCTGTCCGAGTTCAAGGCGCTGCACCCCGACGTTCCCACGAAATCGGGCCTGATGCTGGGCCTGGGCGAAACCGACGAGGAAATCCTCGAGGTCATGCGCGACCTGCGCGCCCATAATGTCGACATGCTGACCATCGGCCAGTACCTGCAGCCTTCCGAGCATCACCTGCCTGTGCTGCGCTACGTGCATCCTGATACGTTTGCGATGTTCGAGCGCGAGGCGTACGAGATGGGCTTTACGCATGCGGCGGTGGGGGCCATGGTGCGGTCTTCCTACCATGCCGACGAGCAGGCTCATGCGGCGGGGGTGGACGCGCTTTAGTGGCTTTGCGCATATATCTAGGTGTTTTTTGAGCTCTTTAGCAGGGTGATTTGAGTTCTTCAGCCGGGAGAGGGGCGGCATGCCCTTTTCCGGGCCGGCACCCTGCGGCCCTTCGGGCTGCCCGAATTTCTCTCGTTTGCCCGGGCGGCGGCAGAACTCAACCTCGCCGCTTTGCGGCTCGGGATTCAGACAGGCTGTCGCCGAAGGCCCCCGGTCAAACGAAAGAAATTCGGCGCGGGTGGACGGCCCGGAAAAGGGCATGCCGCCCCTCGCCCTCAGGGTTGGGGTGGATACTAGAGCCGGGTTCATGACAATGACGCTTGACCACCAATCAGTGGTTGTAGTCATCCTCCAGCTGGCGCGGCTCGTAGCCCTCGGCGCCGGGGGCGGGTTCTTTGGGGCGTGAAATTACGCGCTTCTGGAACAGCATGTTCATGAACATGTACATGGGCTTGGACTTGATGACCAGGGCCCGCGCGGGCTTGTGCGGGTCGGCGTTGAAGTGCTGGTGCACGCAATTGCTGTGCACAACGGCCACGTCGCCTGCCTTCCAGTCATAGCGGATGCCGTCGTGTATTTCGTAGCCGATGCCGTCAAGAATGTAGAAGGCGGCTTCGTTCACATGCCCGTGCTTGCCGTTGCGCCCCCCCGGGGCGTATTCCTCCAGGTGGATGTGCAGGGTCTGGGTCAGGCCGTCGGGTGGTTCGACGTAGTGGCGGCTGAATGACTGCGGGCCGTCCTTGAGCTTGATCTTGGTGCCTTTGATGACGCGGGGCGCGGAACGCAGGCGCTCGAGCTCGTCCTTCAGGCTGTACTCGCCGGCGATGGCGCGTAGAAATGTGCGGTCCTTGGTGCTGTAGTGATGCGATTCGTCGGCCATATGTCCTCCTCTTTTCATGTGCCGTGCGGGGCGTGTGCGCACCGCACGGGTGTGCTTGCGCGCCTCTACTTGACGCTTGCCTGGTCCTTCAGGAACAGGTCTTGCCAGATTGCCTGCCACTTCTGGGCTTCGTCCAGCACGATGACGGGGTCGATCATCTTGTAGGGGAACTTGTTCAGGGGGCTGTCGACGGCGTTGCTCGAGGGCACGCGGTTGCGGGCCTTGATGAGCTCCTGTCCTTCCCGCGAGAGCATGAAGTCGGTGAACAGCAGCGCGGCGTGGGGATGGGGCGCATGGGCGGCGATGCCGATGGCGTTGGGGCGGCCGAAGGTGGGCGCCAGCGGCTTCCAGCCCACGGGGGCGCCCTTCAGGCGCAGGCGTTCGACGTTCTGGTTGTACACGGTGGCGGCCATGGGCATTTCTCCGGCGGCCAGCAATTCGGCGATCAGGGTGTGGCCCGTGCGTATTTGCGGCTTGGTGGCCGCCAGCTTGCGGAAGTACTCAAGCCCTTTTTCTTCGCCCATGCTCTTGACGACGGCCGCGAACCAGTCGCTGTCGCCGGCCTCGATGGCCACCTTGCCGTGCCAGCGCGGGTCGAGCAGGTCTTCATAGGTGTCGGGTACTTCGTCTTCCTTGACCAGGTCGGTGTTGTAGCCCAGCACGAAGAAATTGAAGCGGTCGGCCACATAGTGCCTGTGCTCGGGAAAGGCGACGTCGGGAATGTCCTTGAAATGCGGGCTGAAGAAGGTGGTGAGGATCTTCTCGCGGTACAGCGCTTCCATCTCGGGGCCATTGGTTTCAATCACATCGGGCGAGTATCTGCCGGCGCGCGCCTCGGTGACCGCGCGGTTGAGCACTTTCTCGCTGCCCGCCCGCCACAGCGTGACCTTCACGCCCGGATACTTCTTTTCGAAGGCCTCGGTAATGGGCACGGAATCCTTCAGATTCAACGAGGTGTAGATGACGACGGTGCCTTCCTCGCGGGCGCCTTCCAGCAGGCGCTGTTCGCGGTCCGGGCCTTCATAGGAAAGGACGGCGTTGACTTCTTCGGGGCTGGGCTGCGCGTGGGAGGTATGGAGTGAAAGCACAGCGCATAGGCTGAACAGCATGAAGCTTTGGAACAGGTGCAGCGGGCGGTTTCTCATTGCTTGTCTCCTGTGGGCCATGGATGGCATTCATATTATTCCTTTATATGGAACACTGATCTATATAAAGGTACGATGGAATTTAGACCCGCCTCTGTTCCAAGTCAATAAGAAATTGGGACGCCGTTCCTTTTTCATTGCGGAACGCCGCGGCGCGGCGGGTGTCCGCAATGCGCTTTCCGCCTCTGTCTTCGGCCCGCGTGCTCGAGGATGTCGAAGGATGGCGCGCCATTCGGAGCGCCGGGCGCGGCTTTTTTCATGCGGCCCGAAACCGTCCTGGGTGCTTTCCTTATTGACAGAATGTTTTTGTCGGTGCTATCTTATCCCTATATAGGAACGCCGTTCTTTATAACGGAACAAAAGGAGGCAAGTCCCTCGCCCGCAATAGGCGGCGTGTCCTGTCCCAAGGGATTCTCATTATTGCCGCGAGGAGATCAAGCATGGCAACGAAACATGAACAGAACGAACTGCTGACACGCACGGGCGCCGGCACGGCGATGGGCGAGCTGTTTCGCCGCTACTGGATACCGGCGCTGCTGTCCGAAGAACTTCCGGAGCCCGACTGTGCGCCGGTGCGTGTGCAACTGCTTTCCGAGCGGCTGCTGGCGTTTCGCGACAGCAGCGGCCGGCTGGGCCTGGTGGACGAGTTCTGCGCGCACCGGGGCGTGTCGCTCTGGTTCGGGCGCAACGAAGAAGACGGCCTGCGCTGCCCCTACCATGGCTGGAAGTACGACGTCACGGGCCAGTGCGTCGACGTGCCTTCCGAGCCGGTTGAAAACGGCTATGCCACGCGCATCAAGCTCAAGTCGTATCCGCTGATCGAGCGCGGCGGGGTGTTGTGGACCTACATGGGCCCGCCCGAAATGCAGCCCGAGCCGCCCGAGTTCGAGTTCTGCACCGTGGCGCCCGAGCGCAGCTACGTTTCCAAGCGCTTCCAGGACTGCAACTACCTGCAGGCCATGGAAGGCGGCATCGATTCCAGCCACGTGTCCTTCCTGCACAGCGGCGCGCTCAACCACGATCCGCTGTTCAAGGGCGCCAAGGGCAACCAGTACAACCTGGGCGACTACAAGGTCAAGTTCGAGGTGGTCGAGTCCAAGGGCGGCCTGCTGATCGGCGCGCGCCGCAATGCCGAAAACGGCAACTACTACTGGCGCATCACGCAATGGGTCATGCCCTGCTTTACCGCCATTCCGCCGCGCGGTGACCATCCCATCCACGGCCACTTCTGGATTCCCATCGACGACGACACCTGCTGGGCCTGGAGCTACGACTATCATCCCACCCGCGCCCTTACGCCTGAAGAGCGCCAGGCGATGGAAGACGGCAAGGGCATTCACGTCAAGCTCATTCCCGGCACATTCATTCCCGCGCAAAACAAGGACAACGACTATCTCATGGACCGTGCCGCCCAGAAGGCCGGCACCACTTACAGCGGCATCGAGGGCATAGGCATCCAGGACGCCTCGCTGCAGGAAAGCATGGGCGCCATCGTCGACCGCAGCAAAGAGAACCTGGTGGCTACCGACAGCGGCATCATCATGGCGCGGCACCGCCTGCGCAAGGCGGCGATGGAGCTGCAAAAGGGCATACAGCCGCCGGGCCGCGACCTGGACGAGCAGAAAGTGCGTTCGGCCTCGATCGTGCTGCCGCCCGACGCGGTGTTCAAAGAGGCCGCCAAAGAAGCGCTCATCGCCAAGCCGGACGTGCCGGCAGCTTCGGTGTAGAACAAGACAAAATGGGTTGGGCCGCCGCGATGGCGGCCCTTTTTTGTCCGAGGCTGCATTGACAGGATGCCGAATGGGGGGCTTCTTTCTAAAGAAGAAGCGGAAGAAAAATGAAGAAGAGGAGGAGGGGACAATGAAATGGTTCTATGACTTGAGAATCTCGACGAAGCTGCTCGTGGCTTTCGTGGCGGTGCTGGTGCTGACGGTGCTGCTCGGCGTGTTTGCGGTGGTGCAACTGGCCCGCGTGAACCAGTCGGCGGTGGAGATGCAATCGGTATGGCTGCCCCGCAGCAACGCAGCCATGGAGATCCAGTCCGACCTGGCGCGCTTCAACAGCATCGAGCTGCAGTACGCGTATGCCGCAGGAGGCGCCGATATGCAGCGGTACGAGTCCAGCATCAACGAAGTGCTGGCCGATTTCGACAAAGTGCGTCAGCGCTACCAGCCGCTGCTGGTGGACGAACAGTCCCGGACGTTGTTCCAGCAGCTCAACGACGAGTTTGGCCAATACATGGCGGTACACCAGCGCGTTTTCCAGCTGATTCGCGATGAGCAAAGCTGGGACGTTCCCACCGTGCTGAAAAGCGACGAGATGGCCGCCATCCACCAGAGCATGGATGCGGCGGTCGAGGGGCTGATACAGATCAATCAACAGGGCGTGGACGCGGCGGCGCAGGCCGGCCAGGCGCTGTATGCCCAGTCGCGCATGTGGATAGGCGCGGCGCTGGCGGGCGCAATCGTGCTGGGCCTGTTCCTGGCATTGTGGGTGGCGCGCACCGTATCGCGGCCCTTGAACCAGGCGGTTGAAATGGCCCAGCGCGTCGCCCAGGGCGACCTGACGGCGCGGCTGCACGCCACCTCGCGCGATGAGACCGGGCGGCTGATGCAGGCGCTGCAGGAAATGAACAGCAGCCTGACCCGCATCGTGGGACGCGTGCGCCAGGGCACCGAAAGCATTGCCACGGCTTCCAGCCAGATTGCCGCCGGCAATGCAGATCTTTCCCAGCGCACCGAAGAGCAGGCGGCCTCGCTGGTGCAGACCGCCAGCTCCATGGAAGAGCTCACCTCTACCGTCAAGCACAATGCCGACAGCGTGCACCAGGCCAACGAACTGGCCAGGGCGGCGTCCGGCGAGGCCGTGGCCGGCGGCCGGGTGCTGTCGCAGGCGGTGGACACGATGGCCCTGATCCACGCCTCCTCGCGCAAAATCGTGGACATCATCGGCGTCATCGACGGCATCGCCTTCCAGACCAACATCCTGGCCCTGAATGCCGCCGTCGAGGCGGCGCGGGCCGGCGAAGAAGGCCGCGGCTTCTCGGTGGTGGCGTCCGAGGTGCGCACGCTGGCGCAGCGCAGCGCGGCGGCGGCCAAGGAAATCAAGGCGCTGATCGACGATTCGGTGAAGAAAGTGCAGGCCGGCTCGCAACTGGTCAACGATGCGGGCGACACCATGAACGGCATTGTGGCCAGCGTCGAGCGCGTGGCCTCCATCATGGCCGAGATCACGGCGGCCAGCCAGGAGCAGGCGTCGGGCATCGAGCAGGTGAACCGGGCCGTGGCGCAGATGGATACCGTCACCCAGCACAATGCGGCGCTGGTGGAACAGGCCGCCGCCGCCACGGCATCGCTTCGTGATCAGGCCGATGGCCTGGCGCAGGCGGTGGGAGTGTTCAGGCTGGCGCAGGAAGAAGACGAAGCGCCCGAGTCGCGCTATGTGGCCCGGCTTCCGGCGGATTCCGGCGAAGACAGCGGCCCGCCGCTGGTGTTGTCATACCAGCCGGCATGACGTAGATTTTTGCAGCGCAAAAGCGGGTCGATCCGCCGGGCTCCCGGGCGGTTGATGACGGTGCATTTCATCATGTGCCGTCATAGCGCCTGGCGTTCCGCATAGAGGTATGCTACACTGCACCGCAACATTCCCTAGTATTGTTGTGTAGGAGTAGCATATGTCCGTCGTTACCATCGACGACACCGCCGGCGTGTCACGGGGCAAGGCGACCAGCCTGGTCTCAATCGCGGCCACTCTTTTTGTCCTGATCCTCAAAGAGTTCAAGCATGCCCTCGGCCAGGGCGAACCCCTGGGCATCATTCAGTCTCAACTGGCTTCCAAAACCGGCAACGCCATCGTGTACGAGTGCGACAGCTGGATAGGCTGGACGAGCAAGAACCTGGATTAAGCCATGAACGCGACCGGGCCGGCCTGCTGGCCGACCTGGGTGAATCAGGCCCTGCGGCTTGGCGGGGCGGCTGGCACCATGCCGTTCGTCACGAGCTTTCCCATTCGTGCCCATGCAGATGCGAGTGTTCGCCGCCCGCATGACGGTGGCGATGCCGGTGGGCCAGATTGCAGCGTTCCAGCAGCTCCATGTCGCGCATGGCCGGGCCTATGGGCCCATCGTAAGCCAGCCGGCCGTTCTCGCCCAGCACCAGGCAGCGCGATCCGAATTCGGCCGCCATCGACAGGTTGTGGGTGCTGACCACCACGGTGGCCGCCGTATCCAGCAAAAAATCCACCAGCCAGCCCACCGAGCGCGGGTCCAGGCTTGCCGACGGCTCGTCCATCAGTATGACCTTGGGTTCCAGTATCAGTATGCTGGCCAGGGCCACTTTCTGCTTCTGCCCGCCGGACAATGTGAACGGAGGCTTGTCGAGCAGGGTTCGCAGGCCGAGCTGGTCGGCCCACCACGCTACCCGCTCGTCGATGTCGTCCCAGCCCAGGCGGCGGGGGCCGTAGGCGATCTCGTCGCGCACAGTGGGGTTGAACAGCATGGCCTCGGGGTGCTGGAACAGCAGCACCACCTCTTGGCGGAAGCGGCGCAGCCATTGACGGTCTGCCATGCTGGCCTTGTCGATGGGATGGCCATGGTAATGGTAGCTGCCGTGGCTGGGGACCACCAGGCCGTTGAGCAGCTTGAGCAAAGTCGACTTGCCGCTGCCATTGGCCCCCAGCAGCACGGTCTTCTCGCCGGGCTGCAGGGCAAGCGAAATATCCGCCAGGGTTTCCCGGGAATCGGGCCAGCCGAATCCCACTGCTTGCAGTTCAATCATCGAAACATCCCCTCGAACGCATCGCCATGGCGGTGTCGGCGGCGCCGCACACCGATTTGTCCAGCAGGTGGCCCGCCTGCGCGGCGGCATGGCGCCCGCGCGAGGCAAGACTGGCGCGCACGGGGTTGCGGCTGACGAAGGCCAGCCGGAAGTTGCGTATGATGCGCGTGAAAGTACCTATCTGGCCCACGGCCAGCGTAGCGACGAACGCCAGCGTGCGCGAAAACGCCAGTGCGCGCAGTACATTGACGCGGCTGATGAACCAGAAGCCCAGGAAGACCAGCAGCACGACGCGCAGATTGATCATGAGCAGATAGCGGCCCGAGTACCCGCCCTGCCACCATGCCACCAGCACATAGCCCGCGCTGACGGCCAGGTTGAAGGCCAGTACGGCCAGCACGGTACGGCGCAACAGGCGCCAGCGCGTTGGTCCGGCGGCGGCGACGGCCATGGCCAGTGCGGCGGCCAGCCAGGCGGGCTCGTGTACGAAGGTGACGCCCACCACACTGGCCAGATAGGCCAGCAGCCAGCCCTGGGCCAGGCGGCCTTCATCGGGCATGCGCGGGCGCGGCGCGGGAATTCTTTGCAGGGTTTGAGTCTTCATGCGGGACACCAGTTGCGCTTGCGCGCAAAACGCCATACGAACAATGTAAGCAGGGCTTCGCCCACGCCGATCAAGGCGTGCGGCAGCAGCACGGCCGGCAGGACGATGGAAAAGCCGAAGGGAAAGAACAGCGGCGTGCCGTCGGCGCCATGGGCGACAAGTGGCTGCGCCCCCAGTACCAGCGCCACCGCCAGGCCCGAGACCATGACCGACAGCCAGGCCGCCGCCGCGACCGCCAGCGCATCGCTGACGTTGTGCAGGACCCGGTAGACGCCGACCGCCGACCAGGCGCCCAGCAGCCCCATCGCCAGCGCATTGACCGGCAGGGCGGTGATGCCGCCTGCGCCGAACAGCAGAGATTGCAGCAACAGCACCAGGCTGTACGAAAGAAAGGCCAGGCGTGGACCGAACAGCAGGGCCAGCATGGCGACGCCCAGCGCATGGCCCGACGTGCCGCCGGGTATGGGCACCATGATCAGGCCCAGGCCGTAGGCCAGCGCGGTCATGGCGGCCAGCTTGGGCACGGTCTGTTCGTCCAGGCTTTGACGCAATCCGCGCGCGGCCCAGTACCACGCGGCCGCTGCCACGCCGTAAGCCGGCAGATAGGTTTGAGGAGAGAGGAAGCCGTCGGGAATGTGCATGCGCTAGCCTTGCGGTGGGCCCGTTCAGGGCCTGTTTTTTTGCCGAATGAACAGTTGCCATCCCGCGAACAATGCCAGGATGGCAGCCAGGCCGATCAGCAGCTTTGCGGGCCTGCCGAGCGTGTCCGTTGCGATTGCCGGGCTGTCGGCCGTGCTTTCCGGCGAGGCCGCGGGTACCTTGAAGCGCAGGTCCACGCCGTGCCCGTCGGCCGAAAAGGCGCGCAGCCTCATGGTTGCTTCCTCTCCGGGCAGGAAGACGACGCGGCCCTGCGAGTCGGTGCGGCCGGTCTGCACGGGCGTGGCGCCCCGGCCCGCGTAGAGCTCGTAGGTTTCATAGGAAAACGGTTCACCGTCGGAGTACTGCAGCGTGACCGTCACGGCCTGCTGGCGCTGGACCTGGTTCACGACTTCGTGCGCCTGTGCGGGGGCGGCAAGCAGCAAGGCCATGGCGGCCATGGCCGCGTAGCGGGGAATACGGTTGCGCGCCAGGGTGGGCAGCTTTATCAAGACAGGGCTCCTTCTGGCCTTTGCGCCTTGATGGTCAGCTATTTGCGTGCTCATGCGACTGCCCTTTTAGTGCTAACAGGCCCTACTGGACCTGGAAGATCAGATTGGCCGAGGCCGAGTATTCATCGGCCTTGGGGTCGCCCTGCAGGGCCTGCTTGTGCACGATCGACCATGCCTGCCGGCCGGACTCGACGGGCAGGCTGGCCTTGCCCTGGGCATCGGTGGACACCGGCTTTTCATCGTCGTGTCCGCGCATCAGCCTGGCATTGGGCAGGGGCTTGCCGTCCCACAGTACCTGCACCGGCAGGGCGTCGCCGGCCTTGGGCGCCTGCGCCGACAAGGGAAGGATTTCCAGCCGCTGGCCGTGGGCCGTGGCCGCGGCGGGGCTGAAGCCCAGCACGGTCTTGCTGAACTTGACCACGTGAGCGCCGCTGAGCGCGCCTTCGGCCTCGTTCTTGGGAAGATTGACCGACCCCTTGGTGGTCTTGCTCCAGTAGCCGTTGTCGAACTCCAGCGTCAGCACGGCGGGATCGCCTTGTACTGTGAAGCGAACGCCTTTGTCCGTGTCTTGGCGTGCTGTCTGCAGGGCTTGGCCCTGCAGGTCGAAGGCAGAGACCTGGCGTACCTTGTCGTTGACGTAGTTTTCCTGCTTGCCCTGGTGCCCGTACACGACGGCATAGCCGCCTTCCTGGGCAACCGGCCAGGCATCGTGAGCCTGCGCGGCGGGCAGGGCGACGGCCGCGCTGGCGAGTATCGACAAAGAGAGTGTGCGTATCAGTTGTTTCATGTCGTTGTACCGGGTCAGAGATTGAGGTTGACGCCCACCATGAAGCTGCGGGGCGCGGCGGGGGCGTACAGCTGCTGCCCGCCCATGATGAAGGAGTTGGTACTGTACTGCCGGTTGGTCAGGTTGTTGACGGCCAGGTAGAAGCGCTGGTTCTGGCCCCAGAACTTGCGTTCGTACGAGATGGTCAGGTCGGCAACCGTAAAGCCGTCGAGCGTTTTCGAGCCGTCGGACGACACGGGGTAGCCCGAGTTGTGCTGCAGGGCCAGGTCAGCCGCCCAGCCGTTGTCGAACCGGTAAGTGCCGCGCAGCAGGGCGGTGCGCCTGGGTACGCTGGGCACGGCCTGGCCTTCGATGGAGGGGTCGGCGTGCTGAAGCACCTTGGTGTCCATCCAGGTCAGGGCCGCCGAAAGGTCGAAATTGCGGGTCACGGCGTAGCCGAGGTCCAGCTCGATGCCCTGGCGGCGGGTCTTGCCGAAGTTCTCGTACACGCCGCCTCCCAGGCTGCGCACTTCGTTCGAGGTGTCGATGCGGAACAGCGCGGCGTCGACGAACAGGCCGTCCAGCGGCTTCAGCGTGATGCCGGCTTCGACCTGGCGCAGTACGGTGGGGTCCAGCGACTGGCCGTTGGGGCCGTAGCGGGCGTCTGAAGGCGGAAGCTGGAAACCCTCTGAATAGCTGAGTCGCGTATCGACCACGGACGACCAGGTGGACCGGATGCCTATCTTGGGGCTGGCGTGCGTATAGCGGGGCATGTCTCCACAGGTGGTGCCGCCCAGTATCTCGTCGGACCTGGCGTGGCAGTCGCCGGTCATGCTGTCGTAGCGCAGCCCAAGAATGGGGCGGAACATGGGCGAGAGGTTCCACTCGGCCTGCCCGTAGACCGAGAAAGCCTTGCTGCCGTAGTCGCGGTCCAGGTAGGGCAGCGTGCCGCCGGTGGTCAATGGTGTGTTATGGCGGTTGTCCAGGCCGTCGCGAAAGTTGTAGCGGGTGGATTCATCGACGTATTCAGTGCCCAGGATCCAGTTCAGGTCGCTGCCGGCCACGGTGTTCAGGCCATTGAGGCTGACGCCCGCGCCCAGGACGTCGCGGTCATAGTCTTCTTCGCGCTGGCGCCATTCCGCCGCCGAGACGGGCCGGCTGAACGAGCGGGTGAAGGTCTGGCGCGTGAAGTAGCCATAGGCCAGCAGGTCGATATCTTGGGTCAGCGGCGTGCTGAGGTCTATGCGGCCGGTGTAGAAATCTTTCTTGCCGCCGTCGTTCTGCACGCGGGGGTCCTTGTCGAAGCGGCGGCCGGAACTGTTGTTCTGTTCTTCGGTGATATAGCTGGCCGAATCCCACCTGCCCTGGTGCGCCCGGCCCGAAATGGCCAGGGTGGTGTCGCCGCCCAGCTTGAAGCCGAGCCGGCCGGCCACTGTGCCCTGCTCTGTCTTCGACTGTTGTCGGAAGCCGTCCGAACGATACAGCTGGGCGGCGAAGTTGCCTTCGTGGCCGTCGCCCAGCGGGACGCCCAGGGCGCCCTGCAGGTCGACCGTGCCGAACGAGCCCGCCTTGAGGTCGAGCTCGCGATAGTCGCCGCCCTTGCGTGATTCGAAGGCGATGGTGCCGCCGCGGTTGTAGTTGCCGTACAGGGCCGACGAAGGCCCTTTGAAGACCGTCATTTTCTCGAGTTCGAGCGGAATGATGACGTTCTGGTCGACATAGCCGTCGGCGTGCGACATGGCTTCATTCAGGGGGATGCCGTCGATGACCATGCCGATGTCGCCGCCGTGGCCGCCATTGGCGAAGCCGCGCATGACGAGGTTGTCGGCCACGCCGCCCAGGCCCAGGCCATTGACCGACATGCCCGGCACTTCGCGGAACAGCTCCTGAATGTTGCCCACGTGGCGTTCGCGTATGGTGTCCTGCTCGATGACATTGGCGGTGAAGCCCGAGGTTTCGGGGGCGAAGCGCTGGCCCTTGACGACGACCTGGCTGAGCTGGACGGGCGAGGCCTGGGCCAGCTGGATCGCCGCGTCGGCATCCGCGGTATCGGCGGCGTGGGCGCTGGCGGCGGAAAGGGCGGCGCCGGCGGCCAGGATGGCAAGGCGTAGGGGCGTAAGGTGCAGCAAGAATGTCTCCATTATTGTTCGGGCTTCGCTCGCGGCGTCTGCTTTTGCGTCATTCCGGCGTTTCCCCCGCAACAGTAAGAAGAAAATATTTTTCTTCTTACGCGGGCGCAAAATAAAAGCCAACGAATTGGCCTTTGCCGGGTGTTTCTGGCGCATCGAGCGGCGAAAATCTAGCAACGGCGGAACCGGTTTCTTTCGATCAGAAATTTTTAATTTCTGATATATGGAACGCAGTTCCTTTATATGGTTTAATCGTACCCAAGCCCTCACGTCGCGTCAAGCAGTTATTTATGCAGATTGCCTAAAATTTCATACGCAAAGACTCTCTTCAAAGGAAAGGACATGGAGCGTTTCACTATTTCCCTGGGCGCGGAACTGGCCCGCGAGTTCGACGAACTGATCCACGCGCGGGGATACCAGAACCGCTCCGAAGCGATGCGCGACATACTGCGCCAGCACATCGAAGAGCAGCGCCTGCGGGTTCGCGAGGCTTCGCATTGCGTGGCCAACGTCAGCTATGTGTACAGCCATCACGAGCGCGAGCTGGCTGATCGCGTCATCGCCCTGCAGCACCACTTCCACGACCTGACCATCGCCACCATGCACGTGCACCTGGACCACGATCAATGCATGGAAAGCCTGTTCCTGAAAGGGCCCGTGGACCGGGTGCGTGCCTGCGCCGATCGCCTTACCGCCGAAAGAGGGGTGCGGCATGGCGGCATGAACCTGGTGCCGGTGGAGATTCATACGCACAGCCATCCGCATTCATCGGGGGGCGGGCATGCGCATGACCACGGCCACGAGCATGATCATGGCGCGGAGCATACAGGGAACGAGGAAGCCGGCGCGGGCCAGCTGCACCAGCACACCCGGCCCAAATCCTAGTGTCCTGTTTGGTTAATTCGCGTACTTATCTTCGGCGCCTGGGCCGCCGTTGCGGATTTTGCGCGGCTGCCTTTTTAGCGTTAACAGGCTCTAAGCCGCGGCCAGGCAGGGGCGTACCACGCTTTCCAGCCATTCCATGAACACACGCACGCGTGGCGGTATGCGGCGGTCGGCGTAAAGCAGGGTCAGAGGCAGAGGCGCCGCCCGGTACCGGGGCAGCACCTCTATGAGATCGCCGCGCTTCAGGTGCGCTGCGCCGCCCAGCAAAGGCGCCTGGATCATGCCCAGGCCGGCCAGGCAGGCGGCCATGTAGGCGTCGGCATTGTTGACGGTAAGCACGCCGGCCATCTGCACGACACGATTGCGTCCGCCTTGCTGGTATTCCCAGCCCGCCGCACGGGCGCCCAGCACGCTGGAGTAGTGCACCAGGCGGTGGCGGGCGAGGTCTTGCAGCCGCCTGGGCGTACCGTGGCGGGCGAGATAGGCGGGGCTGGCGTAGTTGACCTGAACCATATGGCCCAGCAGGCGCCCGACCAAGGATGAATCGCGAGGCCCGCCGGCGCGCAGGACGCAGTCGAAGCCCTCGCGCACCACGTCGACCAGCCTGTCGGTGCTGCTCAGTTCGATGGACAGGCCCGGATGCGCCTGCAGGAACTCGGGCAAGCGGGGAATGACCAACTGGCGGGCCACACCCGAAGACATGTCGACGCGCAAGCGCCCGGACAGCGCCATGGGTGTGTTCCGGAACATGTCTTGCAGGTCGTCGAGCCCGGAAAGAAGCTCACGGCCCCGTTCATATGCGGCCTGGCCCTCTTGCGTCAGCTGTACCTGCCGGGTGGTTCGCTGCAACAGGCGTGCGCCCAGCTGGGCCTCGAGCTGCTGTACGGCCCTGGAGACCGTGGCGCGCGGCATGTTCAAGGCGAGTGCCGCCTGGGTAAAGCTGGCCAGCTCGGCCACTTTCACGAAGACCTGCAAGGCGTCCATGCGGTTCATGCCCTTGTCCTTATTATCCATACAGCAACAACAGTGTAGTGATGAATATACGATTTATTTGAAATACGGACATCAATAAACTGGCTTGCATGGGGCGCCGAAAGGCGGCGCCCGCCCTGACGAAAAGGAATCGACATGCAAGGCAAGATCGCACTCATCACCGGCGGCAGCCGCGGCCTGGGCCGCAACACCGCCATTCACATCGCCCGCCGGGGCGCCGACGTCATCCTTACCTATCGGGAAGGCGAACAGCAGGCGGCCGAGGCCGTGGCCGAGATAAGCGCACTGGGACGCCGCGCCGTGGCGCTGCGGCTGGACGTAGCCGATGCTTCAGGCTTCGCCGATTTTGCGCAAGGGGCCGCCCGGGAACTGGATACGCAGTGGCGGCGCGACAGTTTCGACTTCCTGGTCAACAATGCCGGCATGGGCGTGTATGCGTCCTATGCCGAAACCACGGCGCAGCAGTTCGATGACCTGGTGAACGTGCATTTCAAGGGGCCCTTCTTTCTTACGCAGGCCCTGCTTCCGCTTATCGCGGACGGCGGCCGCATCGTCAACATCTCCAGCGGCCTGGCCCGTTTTGCGCTGCCGGGCCATGCCGCCTATGCGTCGATGAAGGGTGCAATGGAAGTCCTGACGCGCTACCAGGCCAAAGAGCTGGGCGCGCGCGGCATCGCCGTGAATATCGTGGCGCCGGGGGCCATCGAAACAGATTTTGGCGGCGGCGCGGTACGCGACAACCCCGAGCTCAACAGCTATGTGGCGGGCAATACGGCAATGGGCCGGGCCGGGCTGCCGGACGATGTCGGCGGCGCCATCGCCGCCCTGCTGGGTGAAGGCAACCGCTGGGTGACCGCGCAGCGCATCGAGGTGTCGGGCGGGATGTTCCTGTAGGCTTGGCAGCCCGCTCGGGCGGGCGGCCCCCGCCGCCCCGGGGAAGCCGGGAGGGGGGGCGGCGGATCAGGCCGCCGTGTACGCGGTCTTGACGATGGTGAAGAATTCGCGCGCGTAGCGGCCTTGCTCGCGGGGCCCGTAGCTGGAACCCTTGCGGCCGCCGAAGGGCACATGGTAGTCGACGCCGGCCGTGGGCACGTTGACCATGACCATGCCCGCCTGCACCGACCGCTTGAAGTGGGTGGCGTGCTTGAGCGAGCGGGTGCAGATGCCCGAGCTCAGACCGAACTCGGTGTCGTTGGCCAGTGCCAGGGCGTGTTCGTAGTCGTCGGCCGGGATCACGCTGGCGACGGGGCCGAAGATCTCTTCCTGGGCGATGCGCATCGAGCTTGCCACGTCGGCAAAGACCGCGGGGCTGAAGTAGTAGCCCTCGGTGTCGCGCTGAAGGCGCTCGCCGCCGCACAGCAGGCGTGCGCCTTCCTGGCGGCCGATCTCGATGTAGGAAAGGTCTTGTTCAAGCTGCGAGGCCTCGCTGACCGGGCCGATCTGCGTGTCGGAGCGCAGGGCATGGCCTACGCGCAGGGCCTGGGTGCGATGGGTCAGTTCGCTGGTGAAGCGGTCGTAGATGCCGCGCTGGACGATGATGCGGCTGCTGGCGGTGCAGCGCTGGCCGGTGGAATAAAAAGCGCCCTGAATGGCGCAATCGAGCGCTACTTCGAGGTCGGCATCGTCGAGTACGACCAGCGGGTTCTTGCCGCCCAGTTCGAGCTGCACCTTTTTTTGCCGGGCGGCCGCCTGTTCAAGCACCTGGCGGCCGGTGGGCACCGAGCCGGTGAAGGTAATGGCTTCGACGCGAGGGTCTTCGATGAAGGCGGCGCCTACCACCGAGCCGCGTCCCATGACCAGGTTGAACACGCCGGCGGGCAGGCCGCTGCGGCTGATGATCTCGGCCAGCGCCCAGGCCGAACCCGGGACCAGGTCGGCCGGCTTGAACACCACGCAGTTGCCGTAGGCCAGGGCGGGCGCGATCTTCCAGGCGGGAATGGCGATTGGAAAGTTCCAGGGCGTGATGATGCCCACCACGCCGAGCGGCTCGCGCGACACCTCGACCTGTATGCCCGGGCGCACCGAAGCCAGCGCATCGCCTTCGATGCGCAGCGCTTCACCGGCGAAGAACTTGAATATCTGGCCCGCGCGGGCCACCTCGCCGATGCCTTCGGGCAGCGTCTTGCCTTCTTCGCGCGCCAGCAGTTCGCCCAATTCGTTCTTGCGCGCCAGCAGTTCGGTGCCGATCATGTCCAGAGCGTCGAAGCGCTGCTGCGGCGTGCTGAGCGACCAGGCGGGCCAGGCGGCCTGGGCCGACTCGAGCGCCATGTCGACGTCGGCGGCGCTGGCGCGCACATATTCGCCCACCACGTCGGAGAGGTCGGACGGATTGACGTTTTGCTGAACGTTGTCGCTTCCGGTCCATTGTCCGGCTATCCAGTTCTTGTGCATTATTCGGTTTCCCTGTGGGTGTGCGAAGGGCGGCTTCAGCGCTCGAGCTCGTCCAGCTTGCCCGTCTTGTCCTTCCAGTCGTCGGCGTCGGGCAGCGCGCCGACGCTGCGGGAGATGACTTCCCATTGCTGCGACAGCTCGGCATTGATTTCGATGAAGTGCGTCTGGTCCGCCGGCAGGTCTTCCTCGGCGTAGATGGCCTCGACCGGGCATTCTGCCACGCATACGGCGCAGTCTATGCATTCGTCGGGATCGATGACGAGGAAATTGGGGCCGGCATGGAAGCAGTCGACGGGGCAGACGTCGACGCAGTCGGTGTAGCGGCAGCGTATACAGGCTTCGGTGACGACGTGGGTCATGGGGAACCTATCAGAAATGGATGCGGACGATGTTTTTCGGCGTATCGTAGTGTATTCAATAAATGTAGTAAACACCAAATTTTTCGGTATTGACTACATTTTTATGTTGGGTAGAATCTGGATGAATCCGAACCTTGAAGCCCAGATGCCCATGGCCACCAACGCGCGCAAGAAAGCCCCCGTTCCTAAAAAAGCCCTTCATGCCGGGCCGGGCAAGGCTTCGATACATGTCGCCACCCAGGTGCGGGCGCATAAAACCCGCGAAGCCATACTGCGCGCAGCCACCCGCGTCTTTGCCCGCAACGGTTTCACCGACGGCAAGATCGAAAGCATCTCCAGCCTGTCGCGTACCCACGACCGCATGATCTACTACTACTTCGGCAGCAAGGCGCAGTTGTTCGTCGAAGTGCTTGAAGCGGCCTACGAAAAAATGAACGAGGCCGAAGAAAAAATCGACATCGACCTGAACGAGCCCATCGCGGCGCTGACCACGGTCGTGCACTTCGTGTGGCAATACTATCTCGACCACCCCGAGTTCATCACCCTGCTCAACAGCGAAAACCTGCTCAAGGGCCGGCACATCAAGAAGTCGGCGCGCGCCAGCCAGCTGTCCTCGCCCGCGGTGGCCATCTTGAACGACGTCCTGCGCTCGGGCGTCGAGCAGGGCCTGTTCCGCTCCGACAAGTCGGCGCGCGACCTCTACATCGAGATCGCCGCGCTGGGCTACTTCTACCTCTCCAACCGCTACACGCTCAGCGTCTTCCTCAACTCCGACCTGCGCGGCGAAGGCGAACTCGACCACTGGAAATCGGTCATCACCGACACCATCTTGCGCAGTGTCTTGCTCGTGCTGCCTGGCCAGGCAGGCACAGCGCTTCCGTCGGCCAACGGGCTCGCGCCACGGACGGGCGCGTAAGGCTTGCCAGCCGCTTTCCAGGAACGTTCCGTAGCAAAATAATGTAGCGAGTACTAAACAAATTAACGGCGTCGTGATAAGCTCATGCCACGTGCTCGCCAACGCGGCGCGATGAATAGATAAGAACGCGACGGGCGCAGTGTACTGGCCGGGCGCACGAAGGAGACAGCATGGCAAAGGGATTCGCCGAACACCGGAACGCCGACCAGCCCATGGGGCTCGACCCCCGGCACACGGCCGTTCTGGTCGTCGACATGATCAACGATTTCTGTACGCAAGGCGGGGCAATGGTACTGCCTGGGGCCGAAAAGCTGTACGGGCCGCAGAATGCCGTGATGCGCGCCGCGCGCGAGGCCGGATCTCCGGTGATCCACATTGTCGATACGCACCGTCCCAACATGGTTTGCGACCGCGAGTTCCTCAAGCGCACGCCGCATTGCATGGAGGGCGAATGGGGGGCGCAGATCGTCGACCAGATCGAACGCGGCCCGCGCGACTTCGTCGTGATCAAGCGGCGCTATTCGGGCTTCTTCAACACCGATCTCGATCTCACCCTCAAGGACCTGCAGGTCGACACCCTGGTCGTGATGGCGTGGTCACGAACATCTGCGTGCGGTCTACCGTGCACGACGCATTCTTCCTGGGCTATCGCGTTGTGGTGCCGCAAGACTGCGTGGCGGCGACGGGGCCTCGCGAACAGGCCTCTTCGCTGTACGACATCGCCACCCATTTCGGGGTGGTCAGCACGGCCGATTCGACCATGGCGGCGCTTTCCTCTGGTTCGCCGGTCGAAGTCCTGAACTGCGAATGAGCCTGGGCGGGGCGCGCGTCGACGTCGCACGCCGCTTCCCGCCCTTGCGCAGCATCGATATCAAATCAAAACAGCCACACTGGAGACAAAATCATGACCCAAGACAAGGAAAGCCTTGCATTTGCACGACGCCGCGGCCTGCTGCTGGGTTCAGCCGGACTGGCGGTGGGTGCCGCGGCGGGCTGGCCCCGCATCGCGTCCGCGGCCGAACCCATCAAGGTCGGCATCCTCCAGCCGTTTTCGGGCGGGCTGGAAGCGCTGGGCGAGCAGGGCGGCCAGGCCACGCGCCTCGCCCTGGACGAGGCCAATGAGGCGGGCGGCGTACTGGGCGGGCGCAAGTTCGAATACATACGCGCCGACACCAAGACCGACCCCAAGACAGCGGTGGAGCGCACCAACGAGCTGATCCGGCGCTACAAGGTCAACGCCATCATAGGCCCCGTCACCAGCGCCGAGCGCGATGCCATCCGCCCCTTGGTCGAGCGCTACAAAACGCCTCTGCTTTACGCCACCGATTATGAGGGCGGCACCTGCAGCCGCTACATCACCCTGTACAGTTCGGTGCCCGACCAGTGGGTGGACACATTCATTCCCTATGTGGTCGAGCAGGGCGCCAAAAGCCTGTACCTGATCGGCAGCGATTATGTCTGGCCCCGAAAGATCAACGCCGCGGTCAGGGCCAATGCCCAGAAGGGCGGCGCCAATGTGGTCGCCGAAGAATACGCGCCATGGGGCGTGAAGGACTACACGGGCACGCTGCGCAAGATCTCGTCATCCGGAGCCGACATGGTGGTGATTTCCATTGTCGGCGCCGATGCGATTACCTTTGTCAAGCAGTTCGCCGCGGCGGGCCTCAAAGACCGCATCAAGCTCGCGTTCTTCGGGTTCAGCGAGAACTACCTGGCCGGCCTGACCCGCGACGAGTCCGAGGGCATTCTTACGGCTTGCAACTTCACCGAGGCGCTCGACAAGCCCGAGGCCAAAGAGCTGGTGCGCAAGATGCGCGCCAAGTACGGCGAGAAGGCGATCGTCAGCAATACGGTCGACGCCCACTACACGATGACGCGCTTCTACATCGAAGCCATAAAGCGCGCCGGCAGCGACGACAAGGAGGCTGTCACCGACGCCATCGTGGGCCACAGCCTGATGTCCGGCAACGGCGAGGTGATGCTGCGCGCCAGCGACCGCCATGCCGACTTGAACATCCTGATCGCCCAGGCGCAGGATGGCCGCATGGCCGTGCTGAAGGACATCGGGCGCGTGGTGGCATCTCCGCAGTGCGACAAGGCTTGAGCAACCGCAAGGTATAGAGGCGCACATGCTTGAAGTCCATTCCATCGTCAAACGGTTCGGCGGCATCACCGTGCTCAATGAATTGTCGCTGTCGCTGCAGGCCGGCAGTGTCAATTGCATCATCGGCCCCAATGGCTGCGGCAAGACCACCCTGTTCAATGTCCTGACGGGGCGGCTGCGCCCCGAGGGCGGACGGGTGCTGCTCGAGGGCCGCGACATTACCGGCCTGCCGGCGTGGCGCATCGCCCAGCTGGGCATGACCCGGAAGTTCCAGATACCCGGCGTCTATCCCGAGCTGACGGTGGCCGAGAACCTGATCGTCCCGCTTGCCGCTTCGAACCGGCGCGCGGGCATGCTGGCGACCTTGTTCGCCAAAAGTGAAGACAGGCTGCACGCGCTGCTGGATTTGTGCGGGCTCGAGGGCAAGGCCGAATACAAAGTGGCGGCGCTGGCTCATGGCGAGAAGCAGTGGCTGGAAATCGCAATGCTGCTTGCCGTCGATGCCGACCTGATCCTGCTGGACGAGCCCACCGCGGGTATGTCGGTGCCGGAAACCCAGAAGACCGCAGAGCTGGTCAAGCGCCTGCGGACCGAGTTTGGCAAGACGGTGCTGGTCATCGAGCACGACATGAGTTTTGTCAGGGCGCTGGACTGCCACCTGATCGTCATGCTGCGCGGCCAGGTCGTGCGCGAAGGCCGCCTCGAAGACATCCAGACCGACCCCGAAGTGATCGCGGCCTATCTCGGAGGAGCCGTCCATGCTGAAAGTGAGTGAAGTTGTTGCGGGCTACCAGGCGGGAAGCCGGGTCCTGGACGGGTTCTCCATGCATGTCCAGCCCGGCGAGATCGTGGCCCTGCTGGGCCGCAATGGCATGGGCAAGACCACCTTCCTGAAAGCCCTGATGGGGCATGTGGCGGTTTCCGGCGGTTCCCTCAGCCTGGACGGCGAAGAAATCGGGGGCCTGAAACCCTACGAGGTCGCTCGCCGCGGCGTGGGCTACGTGCCTCAGGGACGCGAGATTTTTCCCGACTTCACCGTCGAGGAGAATCTGCTGATGGGCCTGCTGGGGCGCCCCGACCTGCCCAGCGAGGTACCCGACTGGGCCTTCGAAATCTTTCCCATATTGCACGAGCGCCGCAAGCAGCGGGGCGGCAGCATGTCGGGCGGGCAGCAACAGCAGCTGGCCATCGTCCGGGCCCTGGTGGGCCGGCCCAAGCTGCTGCTGCTGGACGAGCCTTCAGAAGGCATACAGCCCAACATCGTGCAGGAAATCGGCCAGGTGCTCAGGCGTATTGCCCGCGACGAGGGGCTGACGGTGCTGCTGGTCGAGCAGAACATGGAGCTGGTGTTGGGCATGGCCCAGCGTTGCCTGTTCATGGAGAACGGTGCGATCGCCTACGAGACGGACGAAGTGCAGAAGCTGCGCACCGACCCGGCGCCCATTCATCGATACCTGTCGGTTTAGAACTGGAGCATTAGCATGAACTTTGCCATCGGACTGGGGCTGGATACGCTCAGTTTCTCGCTTAGCCTGCTGCTGGTCAGCCTGGGCCTGGTCATTATCTTCGGCCTGATGAACGTCATCAACATGGCCCACGGCGAGTTTTTTCTGTTGGGGGCCTACAGCGTGGTGGCGGTGCAGCAACTGCAGCTGCCCTACTGGGCGGCGCTGATCGTGGCGCCCGTCGCGCTGGCCCTGGTCGGGCTGGTGCTCGAGCAGTTGATCATCCGGCACGTCTACCACCGGTTCATCGACACCATCCTGGCGACCTGGGGCATCTCCATCGTGCTCAAGCAACTGATCATCATCGGCTTTGGCCCGACCTCGCAGAGCATCGTCAATCCCTTGCCCGAGCCGGTGCACATCCTGGGCGTCGTTTATCCCTCGTTCCGGCTGTTCATCATGGGGGCGGCGCTGGCTGTCAGCATCGCCACTTTCTGGGTGTTCTACCGCTCGAATCTGGGTCTCGCCATCCGGGGGGTGATCGCCAACCGCGCCATGGCCGCCTCCCTGGGCCTGAACACCCGGCGCATGGACCGCTGGACCTTCGCGTTTGGAGCGGCCCTGGCAGGGTTCGCCGGTGCGGTCATGGCGCCCATCATGAGCGTCGACCCGCAAATGGGCGGGGGCTTTCTCATTCCCGCCTTCCTGTCGATCATGGTCGGAGGCGTCTCCCACCTGTTCGGCGTTGTGCTGGGTGTCGGCCTGATCGGCAGCACCAGCACGGTGATTTCCTCGCTCGATACGCAGCTGGCCGCGCAGATCGCCGTGTTCCTGCTGGCCATCGTCATCATCCGCCTGTGGCCCGAAGGCCTGATCACAAGGAAGCGCTAACCATGATGAACACTCGTTATCTGGGCGCCGGCCTGACCGTGGCCGTGTGGGCGGGGCTGATGGCGGTGCCGCTGTTCGCCGACGAATGGAGCGTCAGCCAGCTCGGACAGTACGTGACCTACGGCATCCTGGCCATGAGCCTGTCCTTCATCTGGGGGCAGGTCGGCATCCTTTGTTTCGGCCAGGCCATCTTCTTCGGCCTGGGCGGCTATCTCATGGGCCTGACCACGCTCGAACGCTTCACCTGGTTCGGCGGGTCGCAGGCGGCGGGCCTGCTGCTGGCCACGCTGGGCCCCGCGCTGGCCGCCTACATACTGGGTAAATTGCTGTTTGTCGGCCGTGGCTTGTCGGGTGCTTTTTTTGCCATCGTGACATTGTGCGCGGCCTTCATCGTCGAGATCAGCGCCCAGCACATCGACTTCATCGGCGGTTTCGACGGCCTGTTGGGCGTGCCGCCGCTGACGGCAAGCTGGCGGGCCGGCGACGACATGCTGAGCACCAATGAAACCTTCTACGTCGTGCTGGCCTCCGCATTGCTGATCTACCTGGCCGTGCTGTTCATACAGCGCTCGCCGCTGGGGGTGGTCCTGGCCGCCATCCGCAACAACGACGAGCGCACGGCGTCCTTCGGCTATCGGACGACCGATTACAAGGTGCTGGCCTTCACGATTTCGGGCGCCATGGCCGGCTATGCGGGGGCGCTGTTCACGGCCCAGTTCGGCTTTGTCTCGCCGGCAGTGATCGGCACGGCCCTGTCCACCGAGGTATTGATCTGGGTCGCGGTCGGCGGACGCGCCGTCCTGATGGCGGCTTTCCTGGGCGTTGTGCTGGTACGCTCGGTGGAAAGCTTCCTGTCCTCCGCGCTGGGCCCATACTGGCTGTTGACCCTGGGCGGGTTCTTCGTCTTGACGGTGGTCGTCATGCCCGAGGGCATCTTCGGACGCCTGCTTCGGCTTCCGCTGCCCAAGGCCTGGCGCTCGCCGGGGGCGGGCCGGGTCACGGAGCCCGGGCAAGATCCGCTGAGCATGCGAAGAACGCCGGATTCAACATAGGGCCTGCCGACACTAAAAGGACGGCCGTACTGTCCTTTTAGTATTCACCGGCCTTAATCGAAAGAATCGTCTTGTGGCCGGAGCTTCGCCGCAAGCGCGAACGCGGGCTGACTCGCCGCCGTCCAGGCGGCGTGAGGCCCCACCCACTGAAGGAGACGAGACATGCACAACATTCACCTATCGCCCGAGATCATCGAAAGAAGCCGCCAGCACCGCGGGCGGGCGTGTATTTTCGAGTCGCTCGATCCGCGCAGAACGGCCCACCTGATCGTGGACATGCAGGTGGGGTTCCTGGCGCCCGGCGCGGCGGTAGAGATCCCGCTGGCGCGCGAGATCGTCGACAACGTAAACCGCTGCAGCGCGAAGGTGCGCGAGACGGGCGGATTGAACGTGTTCCTGCGCTTCACCTACGACGAGGACGAGCCCCAGAGCTGGTCGTTCTGGTACGACGTAATTTCCAGCCCGCAGGCCAAGGAACGGTCGCGCAACGCGTTCACGCGGGGCTCGCCGGAATTCGAACTTTGGCCGGACCTCGACGTCCAGCCCCAGGACGTGGTCATGGACAAAACGCGCTTCAGCGGTTTTGTGCCGGGCACCTGCGAACTGGACGCCTTGCTGCGCGAGCGGGGCATAGATACCGTCATCGTGTCGGGCACGATGACGAACTGCTGCTCCGAGAGCACCGCAAGGGATGCCGCCCAGCGCAATTACCAGGTCATCTTCCTGGCGGACGCCAATGCGACGCTCACCGACGAAGAGCACAACGCCACCTTGAGCAATATCCAGACCCTGTTCGGAGAAGTGCTTACGGTGGGGCAGCTGTGCGAACTGCTGGCCCGCAACGAGGCGCCGGCGTAAGCGCCCCCCGCGAATATTCCATGCATGGCCCGTTCATGAGGCCGAGGTTCGCGGGCCTCTAGGGCCTTTCCCTTTGGGGTCAACGGGCCCTAAGGGTTGAAACCGTCTTGTCGCGCCATGTCTTTTACGCTAATATCAGGCCTTAAATGTAGTAACCACTACAATTTATAGTAAGCACTACATTCAGTTTTAGGCGGATGGCGTCACCGGGCCTGGTGTGGCGCGGTTCGATACCCCAAAGGAGTCGCCGGCAATGACCGAACATACCAAAGTGGACCACAGCTCCGACAACCTCGACGAAACCATGCCGTCCACCCCGGGGCCCACCGTGCTTGAGAAATCCAAGCCGCGCAGCGCCAACATGGCGGCCAACAAGGTCGAGTGCAATGCCTGTCCGGTGCTGTGCCAGATCACCGAAGGCCGAACCGGCGCCTGTGATCGCTGGGGCAACGTCGAGGGCGTGCTCACGCGCATCGATCCGGTCGTTCTCATGCGCCGGCCCGTCGGGCCGCCCGCTTCGCCGGCCCTGAGCCTGCAAGCACAGGGCCAGGACGCCGGGGGCGGGGTCGCCGTGCAAGAGGCGCCCGCCTCCACCGAACTGGTGCCCGAGACCGACCTGTTCGTCAGCGGCGTGGGGTCGGGCACCACCTATCCCGACTACAAGCCGGCGCCCTTCATCGTGGCCTCCAAGGCCAATGGCGTCGACATGGTCACGGTGGTGACAGAAGGCATATTCAGCTACTGCAGCTTCAAGGTAAAGATCGATACCGACCGCTACCTTGGTCCCGAGCAGTCCAACATACGCCACAAGGGCGAGATCGTCGGCCACGTCACCACGGCCGAATACGGTTCGCAAATGCTTTCCCTGGGCGGTGTGCACCACCTTACCGGCGGCAGCAAAAAAGAAGGCCGCATTACCTGCGACGTAATGATGGCGCTGGGCAACAAGCAGGCGGTAGAGCTCAGCATCGATGGCGGCGCGCAACTGGTGGTGCAGGCGGGCAAGGCGCCCATCGTCGACGGCGTCGAAGAAAAACGCATGCGCGTGGGCTGCGGCTCGGCCGCGATCGGCATTTTCGCCAAGCAGTGGTTCGGCCACACCGACGAGGTGGTGGTGGTAGACGACCACATCACCGGCGTGCTTACCGAGCACCAGGCGGGGCGCTGCCTTGATATTCCCCTATCGGGAATCAAGATGAAGGGCCGCAAGTCCACCCCCGGCCGCTACTTCCAGGTGGCCAACCCGGGCAATGGCTGGGGCGGCACCGATATCTCCGATCCGCTGTCCATTATTGAGGGCTTCGACCCCGAGGTGGCCCGGCCGGGCCTGCGGCTGCTCATCACCTCGACCACCGGCGAGCACGCCGAATACTACGAACTCGACGAGGCCCTGCAGCCGCAGCGCAAGCCCATGCCCGCGCCGCTGCAGAAAACGGTCGATCGCATCGGCGAGAACTGCGAGCCGTCGCTGGCCAGCGTGCTGTTCCTGGGCGGGGCGGGCGGTTCGCTGCGCGCCGGCGTTACCGAGAACCCCATCTGGCTCACCAACTCCATCAAGAAGTCGCTGGTCAACGTCACGTGCGGGGGCGCGCCGGCCTACATCTGGGCCGGCGGCGGCATCACCGTCATGGTCGACGTCTTGCGCATGCCCGACAACTCATTCGGCTACGTGCCCACGCCGGCCATCGTGGCTCCCATCGAGTTCAGCATGCGGCTCAGCGACTACGAGCGCCTGGGCGGACACGTGGCCGACGTGCAGGCAATGGACGACGTGTTGGCCCGGGCCAATCACCGCATCATCGACTGGGTCGACGCCGCAAGCCCCTGGCCCATTGCCGGCAAGCCCGTGCTGGGCTAGGGCGGCCGCAACCCATGGACCGCATCGGCACGCAAGGCGCCGCAGCCGCTTCTCACGCGGCGGCCGCCGTGGCGGCCCCCCATCCGTCGGGGGCCGCTTGCGCCGTGCTGGAAGACGGCCGCTGGCATTTCCAGCATGGGCCCATCGACCTCATCATCGGCATCGAGGGCGAGCCGGCCGCCGTCCAGGCGGCCATCCTGCGTGCATGGCATCGCTTTACCCAGGTGCTGGCCGAGCTCGTCGGCGAGCTGCCTTCGCTGCGCCGGCCCGCTGGGCAGGGTGCCGCGCCGCAGGGGCGCGTCGCGGCCCGCATGCTGGCCGCCTGCCTGCCTCATGCCTCACAGGTGTTCGTCACGCCCATGGCCGCCGTCGCGGGCTCGGTGGCCGACGAACTCATTGCTTTCTTCGCGGCCGAGCCCGGCATCAGGCGCGCCTATGTCAACAATGGTGGCGACATCGCCCTGCACATCGCAACGGGGCAAGCCTATCGCGTCGGGCTGTTTTCCGACCTGGGCCGCGTGGGCCGCGACGGCCTGGGCTTGGACGGCGCGTTCGAGATCAGCGCCGCCATGCCGGTGCGCGGCATTGCCACCAGCGGGTGGCGCGGCCGCAGCTTCAGCATGGGCATTGCCGACAGCGTCACGGTGCTGGCGGTGGACGCCGCCCAGGCCGACGTGGCGGCCACCCTCGTCGCCAACCAGGTGTATGTCAGCCATCCGGCCGTGCGGCGCGCGCCAGCCGATACACTCAAGGACGACACCGACCTGGGCTCCCGCCTGGTAACCGTGGACGTGGGGGCGCTGCCCCGGGCGGCCATCGAGCAGGCGCTCAACCTCGGGGCGGCCTATGCGCAGCGCCTGTGCGACGACCGCTCCATTCACGGCGCGGTGCTGATGCTGCAGGGCTCGGTGCGCACCGTCGGCCTGGCCGCCGTCCCGGCGGCCCTGGCAGAAGGCCAGCCGCCGCACACTCATTTCAAAGCGACTAGCGGGCACATCGGCCCGCTCGCAGTGCAACAACAAAAGGAAAACCATGTCTGACTTGATCGAAGTACGCCAGGTCCTGACCGAGGTGGAAACCATCTTCCACGAATTCGGGCCCAGGGATAAAAAACCCCTGATCCGAGGCGCGGTCGCGGCAGTGCTCAAGAACCCCTACGCCGGGCGCTACGAAGAAAACATCCTGCCCATGATGGAAGAGCTCAACGACGTCGGCCTGGACATGGCCAAGAGGCTGGTGGCCGCCATGGGCGTCGAGCCCGACGACATCGAAAGCTACGGCAAGGGCTCCATCGTGGGCGGCGCCGGCGAGCTCGAGCACGGGGCCCTTTGGCACGTGCCCGGCGGCTACGCCATGCGCGAGCTGCTGGGCTGGAAGGGCGACCGTTCGTCGTACAAGCAAGGCCAAAGCTCGGCGCACAAGGGCCTGGAAATGGGCCGTGCGCTGTCCATCGTGCCCTCCACCAAGAAGGTGGGCGGGCCCGGCACCCGGCTGGACGTCCCGCTTACCCATGTCACCGCCAGCTACGTGCGCGGCCACTTCGATGCGATGGAGGTGCACGTGCCGGGCGCGCCGGCCGCCGACGAAATCGTCTTCGTCCTGGTCATGACCACCGGCGAGCGCATACACCAGCGCGTGGGCGGCCTGCGCCCCGAGCAGATCAGCAAATACGACGGCCTGCGCTAGTCGCTGGCCCTGCCGCACCCACGCCGCCGCGATCGGCTCCGAGCCGGGCGGCGCCATTGAATACTCGAGGAGAAACACATGTCAGCAAACATCCGCAAACTGGTGGTCGTGGTCGACGAAACCCGTGTCGAAATGGGCCAGCGCATCGAGCCGGCAACGCGGCGCGCAGTCGCCATGGCCGTCATCGAAAATCCCTATGCCGGACGCTATTCTGAAAACCTGGACGAACTCACCGCCATCGGCGAAGAGCTGGGCGGAGTGCTGGGCGAACAGTGCGTCAAGGCCCTGGGCATCCAGCCCGGGCAGGCCGAGAGCTACGGCAAGGCGGCCATCGTCGGCGAGGCCGGCGAACTCGAGCATGCCGCCGCCATCCTGCATCCCAAGCTGGGCGCGCCCCTGCGCAAGGCGGTCGAGAAGGGTGCCGCCCTGGTGCCTTCCTCCAAGAAGATGGGCGGCATCGGTTCGGCCATCGACGTGCCGCTGGGCCATAAAGATGCCGCCTTCGTGCGCAGCCATTTCGACGCGGTCGAAGCGCGTGTTTCCGATGCGCCGCGCGCCAACGAAATCGTGGTTGCCGTGGCGGTCACCGATTCGGGCAGGCCGCTGCCTCGCGTCGGCGGCCTGCAGGCCGGCGAAATCAAGGGCGAAGACGGCCTGCGCTAAGCGCAAGGGCCCGTAACGCCGCAAGGCGGCTTCCGGGCCCGGCCCGGCCGCCGCCGCGCGGCGCCCCGTCATCGATACAGAAAGGAGAGCAAACATGGCCACCGCCGCCGTAGTGGAAAAATCAGGAAAAGTCGTCATCAGGAATATCGGCCTGCTGTTGTCGGGCGATCTCGACAATCCCATACTCGATGCCGACACCATCGTCGTGGACGACGGCCGCATCGCGGCGGTGGGCAAGTACGCCGACTGCGACGTCGAGGGCGCCAACACCGTCATCGATTGCCGCGGCGTCACGCTGTGCCCGGGCCTCATCGATTCCCACGTGCATCCGGTCGCGGGCGACTGGACGCCGCGCCAGGGCCAGCTGGGCTGGATCGATTCCTCGCTGAACGGCGGCGTTACCACCATGATCTCGGCGGGCGAAGTGCACTACCCCGGCCGTCCCAGAGACATTCTGGGCCTCAAGGCCATGGCCATTACCGCACAGCGCGCTTTCGAGAACGCCCGGCCCGGAGGGGTCAAGGTGCTGGCCGGCGCTCCGGTCATCGAGAAAGGCATGGTCGAGTCCGACTTCAAAGAGCTGGCCGAATCGGGCGTAAAGCTGCTGGGCGAAATCGGGCTGGGTACCGTCAAGGCGGGCGACGAGGCGCGCCAGATGGTCGAGTGGGCGCGCAAGTACGGCATCCAGAGCACCATCCACACCGGCGGGCCCTCGGTGCCCGGCTCGGGCCTGATCGACAAGGACGTGGTGCTCGAGGCCGACGCCGACATCATCGGCCACATCAACGGCGGCCACACTTCGCTGCCCTACAAGCACGTATGCGAGCTGTGCGAACGCTCCAGCCGCGGCATCGAAATCGTCCACAACGGCAACGAACGCATCGCCATCCTTACCGCCCGCCATGCGCACGAGCTCAAGTGCCTGCATCGCGTCATACTGGGCACCGACGGCCCGGCTGGATCGGGCGTGCAGCCGCTGGGTATACTGCGCATGGTTTCGCAGCTTTCCAGCCTTGCCGACATCCCCGCCGAAATCGCCTTCTGTTTCGCCACGGGCAACACCGCGCGCATGCGCAACCTCGACTGCGGCCTGATCGAGGTTGGCCGGGCCGCCGATTTCGTCATCATGGACCGCGCCCAGCACACGGCCGGGTCCACATTGCTTGAAAGCGTGCAACTGGGCGACCTGCCGGGCGTAGGCATGGTCATCATCGACGGCATCGTGCGCTGCCAGCGCAGCCGCAACACGCCGCCCGCCACCGAGTTCCCGGTCATCGAGCGGCACTGATCAAATCAAGGTATCAAGGCAAGACATGACAGCAGCATTGCAGGGTGTGGTGGTATTGGATCTATCGCGCATTCTGGCCGGGCCGTGGTCCACCCAGAGCCTGGCCGACCTGGGTGCCGAAGTCATCAAGGTCGAACGCCCGGGGGCGGGCGACGACACCCGCAGCTGGGGCCCCCCCTTCGCCACCGATGGCGAGGGCGCCGCCGGCGATGCGGCCTATTTTTTCTGCTGCAACCGCGGCAAGCGCTCGCTTACGCTCGACTTCACGGTCGAGCAAGGCCGGGCCGTGCTGCTCGAGCTCGTCAAGAAGGCCGACATCCTGGTCGAGAACTACAAGGTGGGCGGGCTGAAAAAATACGGGCTCGACTACGAAACGCTGTCCCAGGTCAACCCGCGCCTTATCTATTGTTCCATCACCGGCTTTGGCCAGACGGGCCCCTATGCCACCCGCCCGGGCTACGACGCCCTCATCCAGGCCATGGGCGGGCTCATGAGCATTACCGGCGAGCCCGACGAGGTGCCGGGCGGCGGACCCCAGAAAGTGGGCGTCGCGGTGGTGGATATTCTTACCGGCCTGTACGCCACCACGGCCATCCTGGCGGCGCTGCATCATCGCGGC
This sequence comes from Pusillimonas noertemannii, assembly GCF_003096595.1. Taxonomy (GTDB): domain Bacteria; phylum Pseudomonadota; class Gammaproteobacteria; order Burkholderiales; family Burkholderiaceae_B; genus Pusillimonas; species Pusillimonas noertemannii. Next base: position 112,575 of record NZ_QEKO01000006.1, read on the forward strand.
CATAGCGGCAAGGGCCAGCATATCGACGTCGCCCTGCTCGACGTGCAGGTGGCGGCCCTGGCCAACCAGGCCAGCAACTACCTGATCGCGGGCAAAGTGCCGGGCCGGCTGGGCAGCGCCCATCCTTCCATCGTGCCTTATCAGCCTTTTCCCTGCGCCGACGGCCATGTCATGCTGGCCATAGGCAACGACACCCAGTTCGCCAATTTCTGCCAGGCCGCCAGCTGCGCCGAGCTGGCTTCCGATCCGCGCTTCGCCACCAATGCCGAACGGGTGCACAACCGCGCGCAGCTCATCCCCCTGCTGCAAGAGCGCATTCTGGCCAAGACCATAGACCAGTGGTGCGAGCTGGCCACCCGCCATGGCTTCCCATGCGGCCCCATCAACACCATCGACCGGGTATTCGAAGACGAGCACATTCGCGCCAGGCAGCTGCGGGTCGAAGTCGATTCGCCGCGCTACGGCAAGGTGGGCCTGGTGGCCAGCCCGATGCGGTTTTCCGAAACGCCCATCCGCTACGACTCGCCGCCGCCCGAACTGGGCCAGGACACCGAGGCGGTGCTGGCCGAGCTGGGTGTCGACACGGCCCGCATCGCCGAGCTAAAGGCCCTGAAAGCCATCTGAGACGGCTTATTTCTTAAGCACCGAATCCAGCAGCAGGTCGCTGATGTAGGCGGCCCAGCCGTCGATTTTCTCGGCGTCCATCAGGTCGACATTCAGAAAGGCCGAGAAGGTGTAGCGGTTGGACACGTAGAAATAGCCCAGCGCCGTCATGGACATGTACAGCTTGCGGCAATTGACGCCTTTGCGGAACAGGCCCTTGTCGACGCCGCGCTGTATGACGTCTTCGAGGATGGAAATGGCGGGCAGCGCATATTGGTCGGCCGTGCGCGACTTGCCTATGTGCTTGCCCTTCTGCAGGTTCTCGGTGCCCAGTAGCGTGATGATCTCGGGGTTGGCAAGGTAATACCGAAAGGGAAACTCGATGATCTTGCGCAGCGAGCCCACCGGGTCGTCCATGTCGAGCTGAAGGTTCTTCTCGGCCTCGAAAATGTCTTTATAGGCGCCCTCGAGCACTTCCACGAACAGCTTCTCTTTGCTGCCGAAATAATAATAAATGAGGCTGTCGTACGACTTGGCCGCCTTGGATATCTTGTCGACGCGGGCGCCGTCGTAGCCGTCTTTGGAGAAAATCTTCTTGGCGGCCCGCAGGATGTTCTCGCGTGTGGTCTTGGCCGACCGGGGCCGCGACTTGCGCTTGGCGGGCTCGGGCGAGGACGCCTCGGTGGAGGTATCGAATGCCGCGCTGCCTCGGATGTCTTCGTCGTTGGTATTCATGGCTCGCTCAAAGTGGTGGGCGCCTTGGTTCCGAATCGCCCGATGGGGCGAAAAAAAAACAGTTTGCCACATCAGGCGCCTTCCAGTATATTATACGCTAATGTAGTGAGTACTAAATAAACTTGGCGCTACGGGCCATAGCCGCAGGGCAGTTTTGGCGGGCAACGGGGCGCAAACCTCTGCAACTGGAGACAAATCATGGCTGATTACGTTCTGAATACCTGGTACCCCATTGCCTGGTCGCGCGACATTTCATACGAACTGGCAAAGCGCCGCATTGTCGGCAAAGATGTCGTGCTGTATCGCAGCAGCACCGGCCAGGTGGCAGCGCACCTCGACGTCTGCCCCCATCGCATGGCCCCGCTTTCCATGGGCAGGCTCAAGGGCGATTCGATCGAGTGCGGCTACCACGGCATGACCTTCGACTGCTCGGGGGCCTGCATCCGCATACCGGGCCAGCGCATTGTCGGCAGCCCGGCCGTCGAAACCTATCCCACCCATGAAAACATGGGCCTGGTCTGGATCTGGATGGGCGACCCCGCCAAGGCCGACACTTCGCTGGTGTACGACCTGCCCCAGTACCACGACCCCGCCTGGAGCTCGGCCGAGGGCGATGCGCTCGAGATCGGCTGCCATTACCTGAACCTGTGCGACAACCTGTGCGACCCCGCCCACGTCAGCTTCGTGCACCTCAGCACGCTGGGCACCCCCGCGGGCGAAGACATTCCCGTGCAAATGAAGCAGACCGATGACGGCCTGCTTACCTGGCGCTGGATCAATGATTCGCCGGCCATTCCCCTGTTCCAGAAGTTCGGCAATTTCAAGACCAACGTCGATCGCTGGCACTACTACCATTACACGGCGCCCAGCATCGCCGTCATCGATTTCGGCAGCGCCCCCACCGGCACGGGCGCACCCGAGGGCAATCGAGACGACTGCATCCAGATCTATGCCTGTCACTTCATGACGCCGGTCGACGAAAACACCACCATCGACCATTGGCTGCACGTGAAGAATTTCAAGGCCGACGAAGAAACCAACAAGAAGCTGTCCGCCGAGTTCCGCCTGGCCTTCAGCGAAGACAAGACCATACTCGAAGCCATTCACCAGAATGAACAGCGCTCGGTCAATCCCGCGCCGGTCCGGCTGGCCATCGACGCCTCGCCGATACGCATGCGCAAGATGGTCGACGAATGGATCAAGTCGGAACGCAGTCCAGCCACGGCGGCCGCCGTCCAGCCCGAGCCTTCGCACGCCTGATCCTCGTCCGGCCGGGGCCTTTCAGGCCCTCTGGCAGGCTCGCCGCGGCGACAAGGCGACAAGGCGACAAGGCGACAAGGCGACAAGGCGACAAGGCGACAAGGCGACAAGGCGACAAGGCGACAAGGCGACAAGCCTGCATGCACTTCCCCCAGCGGGGGCCACGCCGTCCGCGCCCTCTCTTGCCGCTCATAGAACCATGCCGGCAAACCCGCGTGCAGGCGCGGGTTTGCCACTTTGACCGCTGTTCCAGATGGAGACAACATAAATGAAAGACGATTTTCCCTTCTTGCTGGGATGCAATGGACGGGGCGCGCAGGCGTCGTCCGCCGACCGGCCCGTGTCGCTCGAAGAGCATTCCATCGACGAGCAGTTCAGGCTGGTGAAAGAGGCGGGCGTCTTCGACTATTTCGACCGCCTGCCCCTGCGGAGCAACCAGGGCGAGTACGAGAAGGCGATGCAGAAGTACGACCTGCCGGTGCATACCTGCAGCTGGTTCTACATGCTGGGCCGCGACGAGGCGCTGCTGCACGACAATCTTAAAATCTGCCAGGAGGTCGGGGCCAAGTGCCACAACATCATGACCTTCACCCATCATGCGGACGGGCATGTGCTGACCGATGACGAGATCATGGACCACTATCTCGACGCCTACGATGTAGGCATGGGGCTGGGCGTCGAGCCTTCGTTCGAGCTGCACGTGAACATGTGGACGGAGTCGTTCGCGCGCGTCACGCCCATTGCAAAGCGCATCATGGCGCGCGGCATCCCGTTCAACTACACGATGGACTACAGCCATGTGATCTTCAAGATCGGCGATGCCGAGGAGCTCGACGTCTCTGAGTGCCGCGAGGCGGTGGAGGCGGGCGAGATGGAGCTCGATCCGTTCGCGGAAGGTTCGCTGTGCCAGGAGTGGCTCGACCTGGGCATTGTGAAGTGGACGCAGTTGCGTACTGTGGGCCCCAATCAGCCGAAGAACCGCTGGCATTTGAATGAAGATGGCTCATATGGGCGCGGCATCCAGTATCCGATCGTTCCACCCGGGCCGGGCGAGTGGCATTCCCCCTGGCATGCGTACATGGTGGAACCCTCGAAAGAGGCGATACGCAGGGCGTTGCGCTATCACGTTACCCATGCCGACAGCCCATTGCGCTACATCACGACCGAGATGATCAACTTGCCGGATTACGCGTTGAACGCGAAGTACAACTTGTTCGAGCAGAATGTCGAGGCGGCGCGGTTCATCCGGCGGGCCTGGGAAGAGGTGAAGGCGCTGCATGCGGCGGGGTTGGTGGCGTAATTTTCAGGGGCTCGTACGACGAGTTCTTGAGCAATGCGTCGGGTGAGCCTTTGAGCAATATGCGTCGGTTGGGCTTTTAACCCGGGCAAGTGACGGCGTGCCCTTTTCCCAGGCCGGCAGCGTGCGGCCCTTCGGGCTTCCCGAATTTCTCGTGTTCGGTCGGGCGGCGGCAGAACTCAACCTCAGCGCTTCGCGCTTCGGGATTCGGACAGGCTGTCGCCGAAAGCCCCCGACCGAACACGAGAAATTCGGCGCCGCTGAACGGCCTGGGAAAAGGGCACGCCGCCACTTACCCTAGCAGTTGCGTAGCTTGTACGAGTCTCGGGGCCGCCCGTTGGTGCGGGGGCGTGTCTTGATTGGGGGTATGGGCCTAGACCGTGCCCAGCAATCGTGCCAGGCTGCGTACTGCTTCTTCCCGGCGGGGGCTTTCTTCTTCGTGTTCGGGCAGCAGGCCGGACCAGTGGGGCTGGCTGCGTGCCTCGGTAAGCTCGGCGGGCAGCTTGCCCGAGCGCAGGGCCTTGCGCACGGACGATTCGGGTTCCTGGGCGGCCGGTTCGGCCATGGGGGCGTCTGGGTGGAGTGCATCGGCATCCGCAAGGGCCGGTGGCTGGGGTGGGCCGGCGTCGATGACGATGGGGGCCTGCGCGGCATGGCCGCGCCGTTGCAGGGCGTCGACCAGGGCGAGTTGGCGCAGGGCGAGCAGGCGCAGCACGCCGTCGTCCACTGAAATTTCGCGATAGCCCTGGATGCGGCCCATGATTCTTTTGCCGAGGCGGTCGGCGCCCTGCCACAGGCCGCCGGCCATGGCGCCGACCAGGGCGGCTGCGCCCAGGCTGAGCCCGGCCGTGAACAGGTCGACGGTGACGCCGGCCATGGCGCCGGCGGCCATGCCCTTGCCCAGATGTATGCCGACGTCCTTCAATGCCTGAGGGTGGAAGAGGTCCATGCCCCAGCGTTCGCCCTGCAGGGGCAGGGCGTGCCGGGGGAAGTCTTCGGCGCGAAAGTTGTAGCGGCGCAGCAGGTCGCGCACGCAGGCGTTTTCCCGTTCGCGCACCAGCTTGCGCAGTTTTTCGCTGGTGTGCTCGACGCTTGCCTGGTCGGGCCTGGAGGGCAGGCGCAGCGCGGCGACGTCGACGAGCAGTTCGGCCACCATGCGTAGGGCGTCGTCGCGGCGTATGGCCTGCTGTTGCAGTACGTCTTCCTTCAGCGCCAGCAGCAAGCCTGCGCGCGCATCCAGCATCAGCGCCAGCTTGTCGTAAAGCCGGGATTCGCCGTCCAGGGCGGGGGCGACGGAATCGAATTCGACGGCGGCATGCAGGCCCAGGCGGGCCAGGGCGGTGCGCCATTCGTCTGCCCGCTGGCGCGGGCTGTGGGTGAAGTTGAGCACGGGCAGCAGGGGGCGTCCGCACAGGCCCAGCACGGCCAGTTCGTCGCGGTGTTTGCCCAGCACGGGGTCGCGCACGTCAATCACGTAGAGCCCGGCATCGCATTCGAGCAGCTTGCGCAGCACGCGTGCTTCTTGTTCGAAGCGGCGGCTGCTTTCGGGGGAATCAAGGAAGGCTTGTATGCGGTCGGGGCCTTCGCGTCTTTGGGCGGGCGGAATCAACTGGTCAAGGTAGTCGAGCAGGCCCATGCCGTCTTCCATGCCGGGCGTGTCGTACAGCTCGACCGCCTGCGCGCCCGCCAGCAGCAGGCGCGCGCCTTCGACCTGCCGCGTGGTGCCAGGGCTGTCCTGCACCCGGCCGAAGTAGGGGTCGCGCGTTAGGGTGCGCAGCAGGGACGTCTTGCCGGTATTGGTATGGCCGACGACCGCCAGGCGCAGCGTGGCCGAGGGGTCAGGGCTGGAGGGTTTCATGGCGAGCTCCGGCCAGCCAGGCGAGGGCCGGGCCAAGCATGGAATGGACCTGGCCGGCCTCGACGCCGACAGCCTCGAGCTGGGTGCGCCATGCCTGCTGGCGCGATTCCTGGGCCTGCGCGCCGGCCGGCGCGTCCATGAACGAGACCCGGGTCTCGCCCGACTGGGCCGCCAGTTGGGCAATATAGGCCAGGATGCCCCGGTCGGGAGTCTGGTAGCCGTCGCACACGACCAGCAGGCGGGGAACGGGATGGACATGCAGTTGGTCGAGCAGGGCATGCCGCTGTGCGCGGCTGTCCACGACGCCGGCGTTCTGGGTTTCGGGGCCCAGGCCGGACGGAGGCCAGGCTGTGTCGGGGGCGAGTTCCAGGCCCACGATCAGCGGGCCGTCATGAAAGCCCGTGCCTGCGGGCAGTGCGGCAACGTGCGCATGGGTTTCGGCGCCCTCGGGCGCATCGGGGGCGATGCCTTCGCTGGGCGGCATCAGGCGCGGGCGCAGGCTTGCATAGCCTGGCAGCGAGGTGTCCAGTACGGCGGCCCGCCGGGTCTTGCGCCAGGCCAGCAGGGCGCTGGCCCCGAATGCGATCAGGCGCGGAATAATGCCGTACACCACCACGCAGCCCACCAGCCAGCTCGACCATAGCGCCAGGGCTTCCTGGGGCAGGGGGTGCAGCCCGTCGCTAAGCCGGATTACCGCCTCGGAGGGCATGGCGAAGCCCAGGCGGGCGGGCAGCCAGCCCAGGGCTTGTGTCAGGGCCACGAAAGCGTCGGGCGAAAGCAGGGTGGTTTCCCAGTTGAATGCATAGCGCCGCGCCGAGAGCAAGGCCAGCAAGGTGGCCAGCAGGCTGAGCAGGGCGGCAAGCCACAAAAGATGGCTGACCGCGCCGAGCGACCATCGCAAGGCGCCGCTGCGTCCCAGCAGGCCGCCCAGCGCCCTGGGCGCCAGTGCGGCGTCCGGGCCTCGGGCAAGCTTGCGTGTGGCGTCGAGCCAGAGGCGTCCCAGCCAGGCGCCGCCGCCATTGCCCCGGATGCCCAGCCCCGCCAGCCACAGCAGAAAGGTAAGCGCATGCAGGCCCAGCATGGCCGTGACAGCCAGCAGCAGATTGACCGGGCGGGAGCCGTCGCCCAGCGCCGCCAGCGCCATGCCGAACCCTGTGACGAGGGCCAGGGCCACCATGGCCGCCAGCGACCAGCGTGCGATCTGAGCCCAGTTGTGCAGCGTCTGGTCCAGTTTTTCGCGGCGGCCGAGCAGGCGTGCCCGGTGCACGACGCGTTGCGGGAAGCTGCCGCCCTGGCTGCGTGCCCGGCGTACTTCGGCGCTGTCTTCGAGCGGCCCCCAGTGGGCTTCGCGCAGGCGCAGGGTTTCGGTCAGCCAGGCCTGCCGGAAGGAGCCGCCCGCCGACATTCAGGTTTCGGCCTGCCGGGGCGTGGGCCGGGCGCGTGCGCCCAGCCACTGGTCGACCTTGCCGTGGGCCTGCGCCTTGATCTGCGGAGTGATGTAGAAGGCGACGGTGCCCAATGCCGCGACCATGACGCTGAGGTCGTCGGTATAGCCCACCAAGGGGGCCAGGTCGGGAACGGCGTCGAGGGGAAGAATGAAATAGCCCAGCGCGCCGTACATGACGCGCCTGGCCCAGGCCGGCGTGGCCGGGTTCTGCGCCGCATAGTACAGATACAGGGCCTTTTCGAGCGTGCCCCGCCCCGCCGTGGCGGCGTGCCGGGCGAGCTTCTGCCAGAACTGCGATGCGGTGTAGAGATGTCGGTATCGGGATAGATTCATGGTGCCTCCGTGCGGGCAAGATCCATGGCCCCATTGTAGCCAGACGGCGGGACAATGCACGGAAGAGGACAAGGCCCCCGCGCTGCGCAGGCCCGCGCCTGCATGCTGCTCCCGGCGGAAAAAAAGGCAGGCCCCGCGGCCTGCCCCTTCGTGGCCCTTGATGGGCCGGTCAGGACTTCTTGACGATGAGGCCGTAGATGAAGAGCACGATGATGGCGCCTATGATCGAGGCGATCCAGCCTGCGCTTTCCCCGGCCTGGTACCAGCCCAGCGCGATGCCGATGTAGCCCGCCACGAGGGCGCCGACGATACCCAGGATGATGGTCATGATGATGCCCATCTTTTGTTCCCCGGGCATGATGGCCCGGGCGATGAGCCCTACGATGAGCCCGACGATGATCATGCTGATGATACCCATGGTGACGACTCCTTGGCGGTTGGTTGGACTTGCATGAAAGCCTGCGGCCATGGCGAACCCTGGCAACGCTCCTAATAATAGGTGGGGGCGTGGCAGCCGTCCAGCGCGTCGTTAAAGTTTTCGTATCAAAAAGTAGTGTATTCCCCAGGCTGTTTTTCTGCCCTGGCCCTGGAGCCTGTCAACGCTGAAGAACGGCCGAATTGGCCTTGAGGTGCCATCAGTTTCTAGGGGTTTCCCCCCAAAAACGAATAGTTGGTTTACCAACTTGTTGACTTACCAACGAACTGCCGATAGCATCTTCTCTGGCGATCACTGGCATGCAGAAACCTGCCTGTGGCCGGGCAGGCGGCTTGTCCGCACCGGCGCGCCCACACAATAAACAGGAGACAGACAATGAAAGTGCTACGCATTGGCGCAGCCGCGCTTGTGGCTGCGTTCGTATCCGGCCAGGCCCTGGCCGACACCGTGAAGGTCGGCATCATCGCCCCGTTCTCGGGCCCCTTCGCCCACTACGGAAAACTGTTCAAGGACGGGGCCGAAGCCTACGTCAAGACGCAGCAGGGCAAGTTTGCCGGCCACGACATCCAGTTCATCTACCGCGACAGCGGGGGGCCCAACCCGGGCGGCGTAAAAACCGCCGCGCAAGAGCTGATCGTCAATGACAAGGTCGATTATCTTGGCGGCTTCGTCTTCACGCCCAACGCCATGGCGGTGGCGCCGCTGATCCAGCAGTCCAAGACGCCCACGGTCATCTTCAATGCGGCCACTTCCTCCATCACCCCCAAGTCCGACTACTTCGTGCGCAGCTCGTACACCTTGTGGCAGGTGACCGTGCCGCTGGCCCAATGGGCGCACGAGAAGGGCCTGAAAAAGGTCGTCACCGCCGTCATGGACTACGCGCCCGGCGTCGACGGCGAAAAGGCCTTCGACACTGAATTCACCAAGCTGGGCGGAGAGGTGGTGGACCGCATCCGCATGCCCATGAGCACCAATGATTTCAGTCCGTTCGCTCAGCGCATCAAGGCCTCGGGGGCGCAAGCCGCCTACATCTTCCTGCCGGGCGGGCCGCCCAACCTCGGCTTCGTCAACGCCTACAACCAGAACGGCTTGCGCGAGGCCGGCATCGAGTTCCTGGGCACGGCCGAAATGGACGAGTTCGACCTGCAGAAGTTCGGCGACGCCGCCCTGGGCCTGATGACTTCCTTCCATTACTCCGCCGCCCACGATTCCGACGCCAACCGCGAGTTCGCCAAGGCCATGAAAGAACAGGCCGCCGACTCGCTGCTCAACTATGCTTCGGTCGGCGCGTACGACGGCATGCGCCTCATCCACAAGATGGTCGAGGCCACCGACGGCAAGAAGGACGGCGCCAAGGCCATCGAGGCGATCAAGGGGTTCGAGTGGGAAAGCCCGCGCGGCCCGGCCAAGATCGACCCTGAAACCCGCCATATCACCCAGAACGTGTATCTGCGCAAGGTCGAGCGCGGCGCCGACGGCAAGCTGCAGAACACCGAGATCGAGAACTTCGGCCCGCAGGCCGACCACGGTCTCGAGTGATTCCACCGTCAATCTGATATCGGGGGCCGATTGTGCCGCAGCTGAGCAATATCCTGATCGACGGCGTCGTCTACGGCATGGTGCTGTTCATCATCTCCGTGGGCCTGTCCGTCACCATGGGGCTGATGCGCTTCATCAACCTGTCGCATGGGGCCTTCGCCATGGCGGGCGGCTACGTGGCGGCGCTGCTGATACGCGAACAGGGCTTTTCGTTCGCGGCGGGCGTCGTGCTGGCCATGTTGTTCAGCATGGCACTAGCCGCGGTGCTCGAGATGTTCGTCTTTCGCCATCTGTACAAGAAAAGCGAACTGCAGCAGGTGCTCTTCACCATAGGCTTCACCTTCGCCTGTATCGCCACCGCCAACTTTCTGGCGGGGGCCTATATACAGACGCTGCCGCTGCCTGAATGGATGCAGGGGTCGATGGCGCTAGGCCAGCGAACCTTGCCCAAGCAGCGCGTGGTGGTGGTGTTTGCCGGCCTGTTCGTGGTGCTGCTGCTGTGGCTGCTGGTGGCGCGCACGCGCTTCGGCATCTGGCTGAGGGCCTCGGTCGACAACGCCGGCATGTCGTCCTCGCTGGGCATCAACATCCGCCTGGTCCAGTGCGCCACCTTCGCGATCGGCGCGGGGCTGGCCGCACTGGGCGGCGTGCTGGGCGCCGAACTGATGCCGCTCGAGCCCTATTACCCGCTGAAGTACCTGGTGCTGATGCTGGTGGTGGTGGCCGTGGGCGGCCTGGGCAGCATCTCCGGCACACTCTGCGCAGCGCTTTTCCTGGGCATCATCGATACCGCAAGCCGCTACCTGGCTTCCGATTTCGGCAACCTGTTCTTCTACGCCGCCATGATCCTCCTGCTTGCCGTCAGGCCCCATGGAATCCTCCGGAGATGACCATGCAGACCACCTCCGCACTACCCCGCCTGCCGGGCGCCACCGGGCGCATTCCCTGGCACGTCTACCTCATAGGGCTGGGCCTCATCCTTGCGCTGTACTGGCTGTTTCCCGGCAACATGCTGATCATGACGCGCATTGCCATCATGGCCATCCTCGTCATGTCGCTCGATCTCGTCACCGGCTACGGGGGCCTGCCCACGCTGGGCCATGCCGCCATGTACGGCGTCGGCGCCTATGGGGCCGGGCTATGCGCCAAGTTCCTCACCGGAGACCCCCTGGCGGGCCTGGCGGTGGCCGCGGCGGCCGGCGCCCTGCTGGCGCTGGTGTCGGGCGCCTTCCTGGTGCGCTACCAGGGCCTGGCCTTCCTGATGCTGACCATCGCCGTCGTCGAGATCATGCACAACCTGGCCAGCAAAATGCAGCACATCACCGGGGGCGACGACGGCCTGTCCGGCTTCACCATCGATCCTCTTCTGGGCAGGTTCGAGTTCGACATCTTCGGCGTGACCGGCTACTGGTACAGCGCCATCGCGCTCTTCCTGTGCTACCTGGTTTTGCGCCAGATCATGAACTCGCCCTTCGGCCTGTGCTGCGAGGGCATACGCGAGAACCGCGACCGCATGAGCGCCAACGGCACGCGCATCTATCCCCAGTTGCTGAAGCTGTACGTGCTGTCGGGCGCGTTTGCCGGCATTGCCGGGGGGCTGTCGGCGCAGATCACCCAGGTCGTGGGCCTGGACAGCCTGGGCTTTACCCTTTCGGCCGAGGCCCTGGTCATGCTGGTGCTGGGCGGAACGGGCAATCTCGTGGGTGCCATTCTGGGCACCGCCCTGTTTACCGGCATTCATCATTTCGCCGCCACGGCCAACCCCTTCCACTGGCTGTTCGTCATCGGGGGCTTGCTGATGCTGGTCGTATTCCTGCCCCGGGGCTTCGTGCAGGCGGCGCTGAGGCAGCTGGCGCGCCGCGCGGCGAGCGCAATGGGGAGGCGGGCATGAGCATGCTGCATGTAGAAGGCCTGAGCAAGTCGTTCGGCGGCCTGAAGGTCACCAACGATGTATCCCTGTCGCTCGAGGCCGGCGAGCGCCTGGCCCTGATCGGGCCCAACGGCGCCGGCAAGACGACCCTGGTCAACCAGATATCGGGCTTTCTCGGCGCCGACGCCGGGGCCATCCATCTGCAGGGCCAGAACGTGACGCACTGGCCGGCCCACCGGCGCGTGCGCCACGGCCTGGTGCGCACCTTCCAGATATCGAAGCTGGCGCCCGCATTGACGGCCATCGACCAAGTCGCCCTGGCCATCCATCAGCGCGACGGCTCCATCAACAATATGTGGCGGCGCAAGACGTCTTACGGGCTGGTGCTGGACGAAGCCCGCTCCATTCTGGAGGCGCTGCAATTGGCCCGCCTGGCACACACCACGCCCGCCGAGATGGCCTATGGCGACCAGCGCCTGGTCGAGGTGGCGCTGGCGCTGGCCCTGAAGCCCAGGGTGCTGCTGCTGGACGAACCCATGGCCGGCGTGCCCAAGTCAGAGGCGCAACTGATCCTCGATGCGCTCGAACGGCTGCCCGCCGACCTGGCGGTGGTCATCATCGAGCACGACATGGACCTGGTGTTCCGGTTCGCCCACCGCATACTGGTGCTGGCCAACGGCGCCGTGCTGGCGGCGGGCACCCCTGACGACATCCGCCGCAACGAGATCGTGCGCGCGGTCTATCTTGGCAAGGCGGGACAGCTATGACGACATTGCTCGAACTGGACGGCCTGGTGGCCGGCTACGGACCTCTCACCGTATTGCACGAAGTGTCATTTTCCATTGAAGCCGGCGCCCGCAGCTGCCTCATCGGCCGCAATGGGGTGGGAAAGTCCACCGTCCTCAAGTCCATCATGGGCCTGACCGACTGGCGCTCCGGCGCCGTGCGCTGGCAAGGCCGCGACATCGCACGCCGAAGCACCGTCGAGCGCGCCCGCCTGGGCATAGGCTACGTGCCCCAGACGCGCGACATCTTTCCTTCGCTCAGCGTCGAAGAAAACCTGATCGCGGGCCTGCGCAACCGGCCCGTCTCCGCAATACAGCGGGCCTACCAGCTGTTCCCGCGCCTGAAAGAGCGGCGCCATAACGGCGGCACGCAGTTGTCGGGCGGAGAGCAGCAGATGCTGTCGGTCGCCCGCACCTTGCTGGGCGAACCGCAGCTGTTGCTGCTGGACGAGCCGCTGGAAGGGCTGGCGCCCATTATTTGCGAAGAGCTCATTGCCGCATTCGATGTGCTCAGCCGCGACGAGGGGGTGGCCATACTCCTCGTCGAGCAGAAGGTCCAGGAGGCGCTGGCGTTTGCCCAGCAGGCCATCGTCCTTGACCACGGCACGGTCGTGCACGCCGGCGCCAGCGCCGAACTGCTCGAAGACCCCGCCATTCTCGACAGATACGTATCGGTAACCCAGGTGCCGGTACACGACCACTAACGCCTGGCCTTGCAGGAGACAAACATGCAAACCATTCAAAAGCACGAGGCGCCTGATTCGTCGGTGCCCAGTCTGGACATCGATCCGTTTTCAGACGATTTCCTGACCAATCCCTATCCGTATCACGAGCGCATGCGCGACGCCGGCGAACTGGTATGGCTTGAAAGCTACGGCATCTGGGCATCGGCCCGCCACGAAGCCGTGCGCGCCGGGCTGAACGACTGGCAGAATTTCATTTCGTCGGCCGGCGTCGGCCTGGCCAATTTCCGCACCGAAAAGCCCTTTCGGCCGCCCAGCCTCATCCTCGAGGCCGATCCGCCCCAGCATACGCGCTCGCGCACTGTGCTGGCCCGCATTCTGTCGCCCCGCGCCATGCAGCAGGTGCGCGAAGATTTCCAGAAAGAGGCCGAGCGGCTGGTCGACCGCCTGGTGCAGCAGGGCGACATCGATGCCGTGAAGGAACTGGGCGAGGTGTACCCGCTGAAGGTGTTTCCCGATGCGGTGGGCCTGACCGAAAAGGGCCGCGAGAACCTGCTGCTGTACGGCAACATGGTGTTCAACGCCTTCGGACCGCGCAATCACATTTTTCAAGAGGCGGTCGAACGCTACGAACCGGTGCGTGAATGGGTCATGAACCAGTGCCGGCGCGAAGAACTGCGGCCGGGCGGGTTCGGAGACCAGATCTACCAGGCCGCCGATGCGGGCGAGATCAGCTACGACGAAGCCCCCATGCTGGTGCGTTCCTTCCTGTCCGCCGGGGTGGACACCACGGTGAATGGAATCGGCAACGCCCTGTTCAGCCTGGCCGGCCACCCGGACCAGTACGCCAAGCTCGTCGCACGGCCCGAACTTGCCCGGCCCGCCTTCGAAGAAGGCCTGCGCTACGAGTCGGCCGTGCAGACCTTCTTTCGCACGGTCAACCGTTCGGTGGAGTTCTGCGGACTGCCGCTGCGCGAGAACGACAAGGTGTTGTTCTTCCTGGCGGCGGCCAACCGCGATCCGCGCCAGTGGCCGAACCCCGACGTCTTCGACATCGAGCGCAAGCCCGTGGGCCACATGGCCTTCGGCTCGGGCATCCATGGCTGCGTCGGACAGGCCGTGGCCAGGCTCGAAGGCGAGCTGATACTGACCGCGCTGGCCAAAAGGGCAAAGCGCATCGAGTTCACCGGCGAGCCGGTGCGCCGGCTGAACAACACGCTGCGGGCATTCGATTCGCTGCCCATGCGCCTCATACCTCATTGACCTACAGGAAGCTTCGAAGTGGCAACCATCAAGTACATCGACCAGGCGGGAGGCGAGACCGTGCTTGCCGTGCCCGCCGGCACCAGCGTCATGCAGGCCGCCATCAACAACGGCTTGCCGGGCATCGTGGGAGAATGCGGGGGGTCGGCCATGTGCGCGACCTGTCATGTCTATGTGGACGAGCATGACATCCACAAGTTCGAGCCGCCCGGCGCACCCGAGCGCGAGATGCTCGAGTGCACTTCGGCCCCATTGCGCGAGACCAGCCGCCTTGGATGCCAGCTTGCGGTCAGAGAAGGCGATATGATTACCGTCCGCTTACCCGAAAGCCAACAATAGCGGCGAAGGTCTTCTTCGCCAGGCATGATGCAATGAAGAAACCCGCTTCGACATCGAGCTCGCCCAAGGCGACCAAGACCGGCAAGACCAAGGCGGCAAAGGCCGCGCAAGGCGAAACGCCTGCCGTGCCGTGGCAGGCGAACGGGCTTGATCTCGAGAACTACGCGCCGGCGTACTTCACCTTCGTGGCCACCAAGCTGGCGTCGGGGGCGGCAGCGGTCTATCGCAAGCATTTCGGCGTCGGCATCGAAATATGGCGCGTGCTGGTCATGCTTGCCCTGGACGAAAAGGTTTCGGTCAACATGGTGTGCAAGCTCATCGGCATGGACAAGGGTTCGGTCAGCCGCTGCTTCAAGAGCATGTACGAAAAAGGCTTCATTACTTTTTCGCACGATCCGCGCGACGGCCGCGTGCGCTACGCCACGCTGACCCCCGCGGGCTGGCGCAAGCACGACGAGATCAAGGCCGTGGCGCTCGAGCGCCAGCGTGCCTTTTTGTCATGCCTCGAACCCGAAGAGTCGCGGCAGCTGATCGACCTGCTGCACAGGCTGCATGCCAATCTGCCCAATGTCGAGCGCGCAACCCAACGGTACCTGCGCGAGCACGTGGTCAAGCCGGGCCACGAAAAATAAACAAAGGAAGCACAATGATGAACATCGTCGTGGTGGGGGGCGGACACGCCGCCGCCCAGCTAAGCGCCAGCCTGGCCGAGCACGCTTTGCCGGCAAAGGTCACGCTCGTAACCGAAGAGGCGCACCTGCCGTATCACAGGCCGCCGCTGTCCAAGGCCTATCTGAAGGACGCCGAACCCGCGGCGGCATGGCTGCGCAGCGCCGATTTCTATGCCGGCGCCGGCGCCCAGTGGCGCCTGTCGAGCAGGGTGGTGCGCATCGTGCGCGACGAGCGCCGCATTGAGCTGGCCGGCGCAGAGAGCCTGCCCTATGACCGCCTGGTGCTTGCCACCGGGGCCAGGGCCCGCAGCCTGCCGGGCCTGCAGGAAGGCCTTGGCAACGTCCATACATTGCGCAATCTGGACGACGCGGCGCGCCTGCGCCACCGCCTGTCGGCGGCCGAAAGCGTGCTGGTCATCGGCGGCGGGTTCATCGGCCTTGAGATCGCCGCCACCGCGGCCCAGCTGGGCAAGCGGGTGGTCGTGCTCGAAGCCGCGGCACGCCTGCTGTCCCGGTCGGCCTCGCCCGAGGTATCGGATTATCTGCTGGCCAGCCACCGGGCGGCGGGCGTCGACATCCGCTTGAACACCGCCATCGAAGCCTTCGACGTGCAGGGCGGGCAGCTTGTCGCGGTGCGCACGGCCCAAGGCGCCGTACCGGCCGACCTCGTCGTGGTGGGCATAGGGGCCGTGCCCAATGACGAGCTTGCGCGCCAGGCCGGCCTGCTTTGCGACAACGGCATTGTGGTGGATGCCCACATGGCCACCAGTGATCCGGCCATACTGGCCATCGGCGATTGCACGGCTTTTCCGTTTGCGCCCCTTGGGCGCCGCATACGCCTGGAGTCGGTCCAGAACGCCAACGACCAGGCCCGTTGCGCGGCCCTTGCGCTTGCCGGTACGGCCGAGGCCTATTCGGCCCTGCCGTGGTTCTGGTCCGAGCAGGGCGCCTTGCGCATCCAGATCGCCGGCGTGCCCGAGGCTCATCATGAGCGCATCGTGCGCGGCGACCCGGGCCAGGGCAGGTTCTCGGTGCTGCATTTCAGGGACGACACGCTGAGCTGCGTGGAATCCGTCAATGTCCCGGCCGACCACATGGCTGCGCGCAAGCTGATAGCCGAGGCCTGCCGCGTGCCGCGGGACAAGGCCGTGGATGCGTCCATTCCTCTCAAGTCGCTTGCTTGACGCTTGCGGCCCCCCAGGGCGGCCGCCGTGGCGCCGCCCCGCTATTTTTCCTCGACTTCGATGTAGCGCGCCCGGCCCGCGCCCAGGGCAAAATAAGCTGAGATGAGCACCAGCACCACGAACAGCACGGCGACCGCGTCCCAGCTGCCGGTGTATTCATGCAGCAGCCCCATTAGCAGGGGGGCGGTCGCCGCAATGATGTAGCCGACTCCCTGCGCCATGCCCGATAGGGCCGCGGCCACCTGCGCATTGGGCGAACGAAGCACCAGAAGCGCCAGCGCGATGCTGAATACGCCGCCCAGGCCCAGGCCCATTGTCGCCCCCGCCACCCACACCCAGGAAATGGGCGCGTAGAAGGTCATCATCAGGCCGGTGAAGGTGAAGCCCAGCAGGCACAGCAGGGTGAAGCGCTGGTCCTTGCCCCGCGTGGCCAGCCAGGGCGCGGCCGGCGAGGAGATCAGCTGGACCGCCAAGGTGAGCGAGAGGACGAAGCCCGCGGTCAGCGGGGGTAGTCCGCGGTCGATGAGTATCACCGCCAGCCAGCCGAACACACAGTAGGTGATGGAGGATTGAAACCCCATCAGCAGGGTGACCTGCCAGGCGAGCTTGTTGCCGCGCAGCCTGGGCAACTGGGCATGCTTGCCGGCGGCCCGCCGATGCGCGGGGGGAATATGGCCCACCCATACCACCATGGCCGCCGCAACCGGAAACAGCCAGAACGCCAGGGACCATCGCCAGCCGCCCAGCACGCTTTCCAGGGGAACCGCCGCGCCGGCGGCTATGGCGGCGCCGACACAGAGCGCGGTGGAATACAGTCCCATCATCATGCCCGCCTGTACCGGGAACTGCTGCTTGATGATGCTGGGCAGTATCACCATGATCACGCTGATGCTGGCTCCGCCGACGAAGGTTCCCAGAAAGAGCCCCGTTGTGCCGAACAGGCTGCGCAGGCCGATGCCCAGGATCAGCACGCCCAGTGCGATGAGAACCAGGCGTTCGGGCGAAGTAAAGCGCAGCAGGCGCGGCACGAAGGGGGCAAAGGCGCCGAAGCACAGCACGGGCAGGGTGATCAGCATGCCGATCACCGCGCCGGAAAGAGAGAGGCTGTCGCGGATGGAGTCGAGGACCGGGCCCAGGCCGGTGAGCATGGGACGCAGATTGACCGAGACCAGGACGAGGGCGGCGATCAGGGCCAGCCGGGACCGGTCGCTTTCCGTTTTCAAGGACTGGCCGCAATCGCGGGGCGATGCCGCTTCGCTTTCTGGTCGCGTATGTTGCATGTTTTCTTGAGCAGGCACTAAATATTGATCCCGGCGGTCAGTGTGCCACAATATCGTTCTTTCATGAAACGGCGCAGCGGCCTCTTTCCGTCGCCGCCGTTGTCGGGTCTTCTATGCATATGTCTTCTCGTGCTGGGGCTTCGTCCGTCGATACGACGATGCTCGCCTATCTTGTCGTACTGGCTGGCGTAACGACTGCCCTGCATATCTGGAAACTGCCGCCCGCCCTGCCCGCGCTGCAGGCCGAGCTGGGCCTTTCCCTGGTCGAGTCCGGCTTCCTGCTTTCCCTGGTCCAGATGGCGGGCATGACCCTGGGCCTGGTAATGGGCCTGTTCGCTGAAAAGATCGGTCTGCGCCGCTGCCTGTTGCTGGGCCTGCTGCTGCTCAGCGTGGCGTCGGCGGCGGGGGCGGTGTTCGTCGACAAGACACTGATGCTGGTGTTTCGCGCCATCGAAGGCTGCGGCTTCCTCATGGTGGTCATGCCGGGGCCGGCCCTGATCCGGCGGCTGGTCAAGCCCAACCAGCTGGCTCGCCTGCTGGGGGTCTGGGGCTGCTACATACCCATAGGGGCGGTCATCATCCTGCTGGCCGGCTCATGGCTGCTCAGCATGGCCAACTGGCGCGTGCTGTGGTGGCTGCTGACGTTCATCACCCTGGTGGTCATGGTGTTCGCATGGCGCGCGCTGCCGTCCGATCCGCCCCGGCTGGCGCGCGCAGAACGCTCGTCCGTCTGGCGCATCATCGGCACCACCCTGGGGGCCGAGCAGATATGGCTGGTCGCGCTGTGTTTCGGTTTCTATGCGGCGCAGTGGATTTCCGTGATCGGCTTTCTGCCCACCATCTATTCGGTGGCGGGGGTGTCGGGGCCTGTCGCCGGCGTATTGACGGCGGTGGTGGCGGGCAGCAACGCGGTGGGGTGTTATGTCGCCGGAGGCCTGCTGCATCGCGGCGCCTCGGCGCGCACCCTGATGATCACCGGCTATGTCACGATGGCGGCCACCGCCTTCGTGGCGTTTGGCCTGCACATGCCGGTGCCGGTGCAGTTCCTGATGATATTGGTGTTTTCCACCGTTGGCGGACTTATTCCGACAACGCTCTTTTTGCTGGTCATCAAGCTGGCGCCTTCCACCGAGACCACCTCCACCTCGATCGGCTGGATGCAGCAGATGTCGGCGGCCGGCCAGTTCGCCGGCCCTCCCGCGGTGGCCTGGGTGGCCACGCTGGCCGGCGGCTGGGCGTCCACCTGGGTTTTCACCGGCATGTGCGCCCTGATCGGCATCGGCATGACACTGCGGCTGGGCGCCAAGCTGAAGGCGCGGGGCTAGAGCTTAGCCGCCCACGCAGCCTTTCAGTATGTGTCCCCTATTGCACTGCTGCAGTGATGGCGGGGGAGCCGGCTTTTCCCCATAACCAATCCAAAGTCTCGTAAGCCTTTTCTTGGGTGGGCCAACGTTCGGCAAAGAGCTGAGCCCGTAAATCTGCCAGAGCTCCACCAAATTGAGCAACCTCGCGAAGATGTTTCGCAGTCAATTGCACCCGTGCCGTATGGATGTATCGTGATGAATAATACGATTGCAGCGCTGTTTCGGGATCGTCAGAGTTCTGCCACATGCTTTCAGACAAACATACGGCATCTTCAAGCGCCTGGCATGCGCCTTGCGCGGCATACTGGAACATCGGGTGGGCAGCGTCTCCAATGAGGGTGACACGGCCCTGGGTCCAATTTTTTATTGGCTCGCGCCCTCCAACAAGCCATCGCCTGCCCATGTCGATTTTTCGCAGTAGATGCTGAATCTCTTCCAGATGTCCTTCGAAACTTCCCCATACCTCATCCGGACGGCCTTCGATGTCAGTTACGTCGAATTCCTGATCGGACATAAATGTGGCCACGAGGTTGTAGAGTTCGCCGCAACGCAGGGGGTAGTGTACGAAGTCGGCATCGGGCCCGCTCCACATCACGACATTGGGACTCCATAACGAATCGGGGATTTCGCTCTTTGGTACTACGGAGCGATAGCACACGAGCCTGGACACTTTATTGCGTCCGTCGCCGATGATCTTCTGACGGATGACAGAACGCAAGCCATCCGCGCCAACGAGCGCATGTCCTTTGATCTGGCGACCGTCTTTCAATTGGACGGTCACTGAGCGATTGTCTTGAGAGAAGTCCACGACCTCGGTGCTTCTTTCAAGTTGGATATTCGGGTGGGCTTGGCATTCGCTGAAGATCGTGGAAAGCAGATCAGCTCTGTGAATTACCGCGTAGGGATGGCCGAAATATTGTAGAAAATCGTCGCCTAGATCCAAATGGGCAAACTTACTTCCGTTCAGGGCATCTCGGAGCTCGATGGCTGGGGGAAGAGACGTCCATTGTTTCAGCTTGCTTGTGAGGCCAAGCTGATGCAGCGCACGCATGCCATTGGGTGCGAGCTGTATGCCAGCGCCCACTTCACGGAACTCGGGTGCTTGCTCGAACACCTGTACTCGGAAGCCGCGGCGTGCAAGCCCCAGGGCGACTCCCAGGCCTCCTATCCCGCCTCCTGCGACGACTACCGGAAATTCGGTATCGATACAATCTTCCATCGTTTACTCCTAAGGTTTTTTGAGAGCGGCAATCGTCCAGGATCAGCAGCTCGGTTTCAGGCAAACAGAGTTACTTCATTTCGCATTGCGAGACATAGGGATCAGTGTGGTCCTTGGCGATCGTGCTGATAGCCTTGTAGTCGAGCTTGCCCTCGCTGTTGCGCTCGACCTTGACCAGATACCAATCCTGGATGGGGTAGTGGTTGGTATTGAACTTGAAGTTGCCGCGCACGCTTTCGAAGTCGGCCTTGCGCAGTGCTTCGCGGAAGGCATCGGGCTTGCCCTTGACGTCGCCGTTGACGGCCTTAAGCGCCGAGCCGATCAGGCGCGCCGTGTCATACGACGTAGCCGCATATACGGTGGGCCGGCGGCCGTACTCTTTTTCAAAGGCGGCCACGAAGGCCTTACTGGCCTCGTTGTCTTGCTGGCTGGTCCATTGCGTGGTCAGGTAGTAGCCTTCGCCCGCATCGCCTGTGGCGGCCAGCATGCGGTCGTCCATGGAGTACAGAGGCATGACCATCTTGATGGACTGGCTCAAGCCCGAGTTGGCAAGTTGCTTGGCAAAGTTGATACCTGGCCCGCCCGGCAGGAATGCAAAAAGCCCCTCGGGCTGCAGCGAACGGATGCGGGCCAGTTCGACCGAGAAGTCGGACTGGTCGAGCTTGGTGTAGATCTCGGCCAGGATCTCGCCCTTATAAACATTCTTGAAGCCGGTCAGGGCGTCCCTTCCAGCTTGGTAGTTAGGTGCCATGACGACGATCTTCTTGACGCCTAATTCGTTGGCGGCGAGTGCGGCCGTATCGCTGTACGAGTCGTTCTGCATGGCTACCGAGAAGAAGTTGCGGTTGCAGCCCTTGCCCGCAAAAGTGGAGGCGCCGGCGTTCAGGCTGATATAGAACCGGCCGTCTTCCTTGACGATCGTCGGCACGGCCGCGACCAGTACATTGGACCAGTTGATGCCTGTAAATATCCTTACTCCGGCCTGGAGCATCTTCTCGGCGATCTGTTTGCCGGTGGCGGGCTTGAACCCGTCATCTTCAACAATAAGGTTGACAGGAATGCCGCCCAATTTACCGCCTTCCTCCTTGATGGCGAGCAGGACGGCATCTCGCTCATCTTCACCAATATAGCCGGCCGGGGTGGACAAAGTGCCGATAAAACCGATGTCTACCGGCTCTTGCGCCGATACAGCGAGCGGCAAGGCGGCCAATAGCACAGCCCCAAGCCATTGACTTGCAGCCGTTGACAAGGGGTTACGTCGCTTGATGCGGTTGTTTGCAGTTTTCATGACGTGTCTCCTTTTACTTTTTAGGAATAAATGGCCAAGCAGCGAAACACACTGTTGGCCAATCCTTGTTTTATTGCATTGGTTTTTATTGGTTCGAGGCGCCGATGTAGCCCTGTGCCTTGATTTCCACTTTCAACGCGGGTATAGCGAGTTCTCTAATTGCCACCAGCGTGCAGCATGGGAAGTCGCCGGTGAAGAACTCACGGCGCGCCCTCCAGACTTCTTCTCGCTCCTTGATGTCGGTGACGTAGATGCTCAACTCGATGATGTCGTCCATCTGAGCGCCCGCCGCCTGCGCGAGATCGCGGATTTTTCGGAAGGTTTCCTTGGCTTGCTCATACATGCTGTCGCCGCCTACTACGTTTCCTTCCAAGTCATGAGCCGTCATTCCCGAAATATAGAAATGACTGCCGTAAAGCTTGGCATTGGTCCAAGCCCCCGGCTTGGGCTGCTTGACGCTGGGGGCATTGATGCTTTGCATCTTCATTTTTCCTCCTGAGAAAGTAATGAGGCGGTCGGTTTTCGATGTGGCCCCCTCATCAAAATGGTTCTATTGAACCGTAATTCGTCGATGCTTTTAATATTTATCGATAAAAATTAGTTTTGTATAATTCTATCTGCTGTTTTAAATACAGTCAAAGATTTTATCGATAAAATATTGCGATGCTCTTCGGATTAGCAGAGGAGCAGTCATCGACAACTTGGAGTGTCTCTATGTCACACGTCGTCAATCCGCCCGAAGTCATCTCCGTTCCCGTCCACGGCAGCGCCGACACCTTCCCGGTACGCCGCGTCTATTGCGTGGGCCGCAACTATGCCGCCCACGCCCGTGAGATGGGCTTCGACCCCGATCGCGAACCGCCGTTCTTCTTCTGCAAGCCGGCCGATGCGGTGGTGCCCGTGGCCGAAGGCGCAACGCTCGAGCTGCCTTACCCCGCCGAGACCAGCAACTACCACTACGAGATCGAGCTCGTGGCGGCCATCGGCAAGGGCGGCTCGAACATTTCCCT
>NZ_QEKO01000007.1:0-100127 GCF_003096595.1 Pusillimonas noertemannii
GTGCCCAGGTAGGCCAGCGGATCGCGGCTGAGCGCCTTTTCGGCGTTGACCGGCGGCAGGTCCAGGCGGTTCAGGATGGCGCCCATCGACTGGACCGCGATCTGCGCCATGGCCAGGGTTTGCGGGTGGGTCGAGGCACTGGTCAGGATGGTGACGGTCTGGCCTTTTTCCAGCTTCGAAAGCTTCAGGACTTGTTTCCAGGCCTCAAGCAGTTGGTGGTCACTTACAGCCATGGTGTTCTCCTAGTAAAAATTGTCGTGCTCAAGCCTTGGGGGCAAGGGGAGCGCCCAGGAAGGTACCGAACGCGCTGTAGAAGCCCTCTTCGTTGTCCCAGGGAATCATGTGCCCCGCATCGCCCACGCGTGTGTGCTCGACGGACGACAACAGGCCGCGGATCTCTTCGACGTCTTCATCGCGAACGACGTCGCCGCGCTCGGCGGTCATGAGCAGCACAGGCACCTTGGCCTCGGGGAAGTCGACATGGATGTCGTCGGTATGGAAGCCTTCGAAGCTGGCCAATATGGCGCGCTCGTCGCAGGTGTGCAGCCATTCGGCGCGCAGGGCAAGCTGCTCTTCGGTCCAGGTGGGGCAATACTGCCGCATGGCCTCGGCGTCGCAGCCCTTGCGCGCCAACGCCATCGAATCTACATACCAGGGCAGCTTGGAGGGATAGGCGCGGCGGCCCGGCCCCGACACGGGGGGGTCGACCAGCACCATGCGGGTCAGGCCCTTGGGATGGCTGCGCGCGGCGCGCAGCGCGATGCGGCCGCCCATCGAATGGCCCACCAGGGCGTAGCGCTGCAGCCCCAGCGCCTCGGCAAAGGCAACGACGTCGGCCGCCTGGGCGTCAAGGCTGTAGTCGAGCGCATCGGAGGCCTCGGACAGGCCGCGCCCGCGGACGTCGAGCACATAGGTGTCGAAATGCGTGCCGAAGCGTTCGCCCACGAAGCCCCAGGTGATGGCCGGGCTGGTGATGCCCGGAATGATGATGACCGCATCGCGGCCGGCGCGTTCGCCTTCGGTTCCGCCGTAGCGCAGGTAATGCTGCCGAATGCCGTTGGCATGCACGTTTGCGCCATATAGATAAGTACTCATGTATGTTCTCCAACCTACTCGATTCAAAGCTTGAACAGACGCTCGGCGTTGCCGTGGCACACCAGTGCCCGCGTGGCATCGTCCATAGGCGCCTGCTCGATGAAGTCGGCCGCCACGGAACTGGACTCGTAGGGGTAATCCACCGAGAACATCACCGCCTCTGCGCCCATTTCGCCGATGGCACCCATAAGCGTAGCAGAAGAACAGACTCCGGATGTAGTGATTACTATATTGGTGCCGATGTATTCGGATGGTTTGCGCTTGAGCGTGACGCCGCAGGGATAGACGGCGAAACGGCTGTCGAAGCGCCAGCGCTGGAAAGGCAGGCCTTCGCCCATGTGGCCCAGTATGACCTTCACGCCCGGGAAGCGGTCGAACACGCCGCCAAACAGCAGGCGCAACGCATGAGTAGCGGTTTCCACGCCCCAGCCCCAGGTGGCGCCCGTCATTTCGGGGTGGCCGGTGTAGGCGTGCGGCATGCCGTAGGAATCGAAGGGATGCAGGTAGAAAGGCACGTCCAGCGCCTGGACGCGCTCCCAGAACACATCGTATTCGGGGCTGTCGTAGTACACGCCGTTGGTGTGCCCGTTGACCAGCGCGCCCTTGAAGCCCAGTTCTTTGACCGCGCGCTCGAGCTCATCGGCCGCCGCCTTGGGATCCTGCATGGGCAGGGTGGCAAAGCCGCCGTAACGGGTGGGGTGGCGGGCAATCTGCTGCGCCAGGAAATCATTGTTTTCCTTCGAGCGCGCTATGGCCACCGCCGTGTCTTTTTCAACCTGCACGCCGGGGCCGGTCTGGGAAAGAATGACATAGTCGATGCCGGCGGCATCCATCTCCTGCAGGCGCATGTCGTCAAAATCGGTCAGCCGCCGGCCCAGGTCGGCCGCCACTTCGGGATCTATCTGGCTGACGAACGACTTCGAATAGTCTCCGAACCCCACGGCGGTAAAGTGCTCTTCAAAAGCGATCTTGCGTATTCGGCTCACTGCAATACTCCTTATCAGGGATCAAAACGGAAAGGCGTGGCTCCGCCTTTTATCAGTATGCTGATCAAAAAAATTGAGTCTGCCTTGCCGGCGCCCTTATTGCAATAACAAGGAAGAACGCCGGCCCATGCGGCAAACGAAGGATTCAAGGTGCTGCGCCGCCCACGCCAACCGTTGTACGGAATGCGCCAGGAGCGGCCAATATCTGTAAGTATACTGAGAAATTTTCCGGGCGCATACGTAAAAAAGCGCCGATCAGGCGCTTGTACTGGTAAACCCCAGGTAAGCCCCGTACACGTCGCAGGGCAAGGCATGCGCGCACTGCGGAGAGACCCGCCGATTTCCTACAGGGCCTTGAGAGCCGCCCGCCCGTACTGATTATTGGCTTCTACAAGCTCGAGCAGCAGGGACATGAAGATTTTCTGGTCGCGGGCCGACAGGGGCTGAAGCAGGCGGCGCTGCGAACGGGCCATGCTTTCTTGGAGCGCGCCCATCATGGACAAGCCCTTTTCGGTGACGGCCGCCTGGCGCGACCGCCGATCGAGATGGTTGATGCGGCGCTCGACCAGGCCCTTTTCTTCGAGCCGCTTGATGACATCGGCGGCCGTGGTGCGGTCAAGACCCACCTCGTAGCCGATGGCGGTCTGGTCAAGCCAGGGCTCGCGGGCCAGCACGGTAAGCACGCCATATTGCACCGGGGTGACACCGCCTTCTTTACACTCTTCGAAAAACATGGCGTAATGAATCTGATGCAGGCGGCGGATCAAAAACCCCGGACGCGACCAAACCCCGCCGGCAATCACATCGATGTCGCTGTTTCTGTCGGCAAGGTCGGGGGTGTCGTGGTCCATTTTTTCAGTGGCCTGGCGGTATGTCTCAGTCATGGCGATGCGCTCACCCAGCATATTAATTATTCAGCACACATAACATTATAGCCCCAGGCCGCCGCGGGGCACACCCCCGTCGCAGTCAATCCAGCAAGGTCAGTTGCCTCGGCTCTTTTGCCGGGCTTGCGTCGTGCATCGGCCGCAGGCTGCTTATCCGCACCCCCAGGAGCCGGATCCGGCTCTCAAACGGCACACGCTTCAGGCATTGGCCCGCCGCGCCGCGTATGGCGTCGGCATCGGCCACGTCGTGATGCAGGGTAAGGTCGCGGGTCACCGTGCGGAAGTCGTCGAAGCGCAGCTTGATGCCCACGGTGCGCCCCACCACCCGCTTGCGCTGCAGGTCGCCTTCCAGTTGTCCGCACAGGCGGCTGAACACCTCGGACAGGCGGCTGCGATCGTGGATTACGTGCAGGTCGCGCTCGAAAGTGGTTTCGCGGCTGATCGACTTGGGGTCGGAGTGCGTGACGACCGGCCGCTGGTCCTCTCCATTGGCCACTCGCAGCAGCCAGCTTGCATAGGTAAGGCCGAAATGCTCCTGCAGCAGCGAGGGCCTGGCGTGCGCCAGCTGGCCTATCGTCTCGATGCCCAGGGCCTCGAGCTTGCGCGCCGACTTGGGGCCGATGCCGTTGACCTTGGCCGCCGGCAACGGCCATATCCGCGCTGGGATGTCGTCCATGCTCAACAGGGTCAGGCCGTCGGGCTTGTCCAGTTCGGAGCCGATCTTGGCCAGCAGCTTGTTGGGCGCGATGGCAATCGAGCACGACAGGCCGGTCGCGGCCCTGACCGCGTCTTTCAGGCGGCGCCCCACTTGCTCGTCCGGCTCGGGGTGGCCGCTCAGGTCGATGTAGATTTCATCGATGCCGCGGTCCTCGATGTGGGGAACGATCTGCGCCACCGCTTCCTTGAAGCGGCGCGAGCAGTCGCGGTAGGCGGCAAAGTCGGTGGGCAGCAGGATGGCCTGGGGCGCGAGCCGGGCAGCCTTCATCATGCCCATGGCGGAAAACACGCCGAACTTGCGGGCCTCGTAGGTAGAGGTGGTGATGACGCCGCGGCCGACATAGTCGCCCAGACGGGCAAAAAGGCGGGTGCCGTCGGATTGCAGCGGGGGCGGCGAGCCGCCCCCGCCGATCACCACAGGCAGGCCGCGTAGCTCGGGATAGCGCAGCAACTCGACCGACGCATAGAAGGCGTCCATGTCGAGGTGCGCAATGCGACGCGGCGCCGCCGGTGTGGTTTGTGGGAAATCAGTCATGCGTGGCCATCCGGCGCCGCGACGCACGGCGCCCTGACCGCAAGTGTAATACTGAAAACAGACGTCAGCCGGCCCGCCCGCTGCCGGGCGGCAGGCCTTCGGCCAGGCTCATGGTCTGGCTCTCGAGCTGCGTATGGGCGTGCTCGCGAAAAAGAAATTCGGCACGGTCGCCGTGGCGGGCCTCGATCGCACCGACGATGGCGTGGTGTTGCCGATGGGCATAGAACAGCAGGTCGAACATCTTTTCTTTGCTGGTGCTCGAGAAAGCGACACTGAGCGGCGCCGTGAACGGCACGACATTGCAACGGTCTATCAAGGTGCTTAGCAAGGGTATGCCGGCCTCTTCGACGATCAGGTCATGAAAGCGCTCGTTCATCTGGCCGTAGCGCAGTTCGTCGTCGTCCCGGAGGCGATGCCCGGTAAACAGCACGTCGCCCTCGGCCAGGCAGGCCTTGAGCCGGGCAAGAAAGGTGCTCGAGACGCCGCGCTCGGCCACGGTGCGCGCCGCCACCCCCTCGAGCACGGAGCGCAGCTTGAGGGCGTCGAGCGAGTGTTGCATGGTAAAGGCCCGCACCGAATAGCCACGCTTGCCGGCCGGAACCAGCAGGCCCTCCTGGGCCAGGGCGGGCAGCGCCTGGCGCACCGGCGTGCGCGACACCCCAAGCCGCGTCGCCAGCTCGGCCTCTTTCATACGTTCGCCCGGCAGCACGTCGCCCCGAAGAATCATCTCGCGCAAGCGTACCGTTACCGTTGATTGCTGAGCCATGCGCCCCATCCGAAAGAAGACTGCGAACCTGCAGTCGCACCGCCTTGGCCAAAAAACCCATTTGTACCCCCGATACCTGAGTCCTCAGGCCAATAGTAACAAGACCGGCCTCATTTTGGGATCCCCAAATAATAGATATCGCCTAGTATCAACCCTATGTTCATAATTAGGGATCCAAAAGTATAATCAGGGTTAGGGTCGCAAAATGCGTCCGACACCCGCTCGCTCGACCCCAGCACAGGAACACACCATGGCCAAGATAATCGGATCCATCGGCACCTCGCACGTGCCCACCATAGGCGTCGCCTACGACAAGGGCCGCCAGGCCGATCCCGCCTGGGCCCCGCTTTTCGACGGCTACAAGCCCGTAGCCCAATGGCTGGCCGAGAAAAAGCCCGACGCGCTGGTCTTCTTCTACAACGACCACGCCACCACTTTCTTCTTCGACATGTACCCCACCTTCGCGCTGGGGGTGGGCGAGCGCTTTCCGGTCGCCGACGAAGGCGCCGGCCTGCGGCCGCTGCCGCATATCAAGGGCAATGTCGATCTTCAATGCCATATTGCCGAGTCTCTCGTCAACGACGAGTTCGACCTGACCATCTTCCAGGAAAAGCCCATCGACCACGGCTGCGCCTCGCCGCTGCCGCTGCTGTGGCCGCACGATCCCGACTGGCCGGGTGCCCTGGTGCCCATCGCCATCAACGTGCTGCAGTACCCCCTGCCCACCGCCAAGCGCTGCTACAAGCTGGGCCAGGCCGTGCGCCGCGCCGTCGAGTCCTATCCCGAAGACCTCAAGGTGGTCATCGTGGGCACCGGCGGGCTGTCGCACCAAATCCACGGCGAGCGCACCGGCTTCAACAACGAAGAATGGGACCACGAATTCCTGCGCCTGCTGCAGTTCGAACCTGAAAAGCTCACCGAGCTCACTCATGCCGACTTCGTGCGCCGGGGCGGCGCCGAAAGCGTCGAACAGATCATGTGGCTGGCCATGCGCGGCGCCATGCCCGAGAAAATCCGCAGGCTGCATCTCAATTACTACCTGGCCACCACCACCGCCATGACCCTGGCGCTGTACGAAGAAGGCGAAGAGCCCGCCCAGACGGCCGCCGCAACGGCCAGCCGGGTTCCCGACAACGCAACCGCTTGAGCAGGCAACAAACATGAATCCGCAACTCAAGGGCATGGAAGAGATCGAAGGCACCTATGCCTTCGACATCCGCACCAGCAACAAGGCCCTCAAGCTCAACCGCTTCTTCTGGAACATGATCCGCGCCGAATGGCGCGACCGCTACAAGACCGACCCCGAGGCCGTCATGCAGGAAGCCGGCCTGAACGACACCGAGAAGAACCTGGTGCGCACCGAAGACTGGCTGGGCCTCGTCCAATACGGTGCCTGCTTCTTCGTCATCGAGAAATTCGCCCGCGTCGTGCGCAAGACCAATCTCGAAGTCTATGCCATGATGCGCGGAGAAACCTTCGAACAGTTCATGGCCACGCGCAGGGTGCCCGAATCGCGCTAGCCGCGCCGGCTGTCCGTTCCCGCATTTCCAGTTTGACGCAGCACCGTTGAAACGCGCCGCCCGCTCCAGCGGACGGCGCGGCATTTTCCACCACCAAGGAGCACGACATGGCATCAAACAGAGGCGTGGCTTACATCGAGCCAGGCAAGGTCGAAGTCCAATCCATTCCCTTTCCCGAACTGGTCAACCCCGGGGGCAAAAAGGCCAACCACGGCGTCATCCTCAAGGTTCTTTCCACCAATATCTGCGGCTCCGACCAGCACATGGTGCGCGGCCGCACCACCGCCCCGGCCGGCCTGATCCTGGGCCATGAAATCACCGGCGAAGTGCTCGAGGCCGGCGGCGACGTCGAGTTCCTGAAAAAAGGCGACATCGTCTCGGTGCCCTTCAACGTGGCCTGCGGGCGCTGCCGCACCTGCAAAGAGCAGGACACCGGCGTGTGCCTGAACGTCAACCCCTCGCGCGCGGGCGGCGCCTACGGCTATGTCGACATGGGCGGCTGGATAGGCGGCCAGGCCGAGTACGTCATGGTGCCCTACGCCGACTTCAACCTGCTGAAGTTCCCCGACAACGACCAGGCGCGTGAAAAAATCCAGGACCTCACCTGCCTGTCCGACATCCTGCCCACCGGCTTTCACGGCGCGGTCAGCGCCGGGGTGGGCCCGGGCAGCACGGTGTATGTGGCGGGCGCCGGCCCCGTGGGCCTGGCGGCGGCCGCTTCGGCCCGCCTGCTGGGCGCGGCGGTGGTCATCGTGGGCGATCTCAATGCCGAACGCCTGGCGCACGCACGCAAGGTGGGTTTTGAAACCGTCGACGTGTCGCAAGACGCCTCGCTGGGCGAGCAGATCGCGCAAATCCTGGGCACGCCCGAGGTAGATTGCGCCATCGACGCGGTGGGCTTCGAGGCGCGCGGCCACGGCCACTCGGGTTCGCAAACCGAAGCACCCGCCACCGTGCTCAATTCGCTCATGGACATCACCCGCGCGGCGGGCAAGATCGGCATCCCGGGGCTATACGTTACCGAAGACCCGGGCGGCGTCGACAAGGCCGCCCAGCATGGCTCGCTAAGCGTGCGGTTCGGCCTGGGCTGGGCCAAGTCGCACAGCTTCTTCACGGGCCAGACCCCGGTCATGAAGTACAACCGGGCCCTGATGCAGGCCATTCTGTGGGACCGCATCAACATCGCCGAAGTGGTGGGCGTGCAGGTCATCAGCCTTGATGACGCCCCGCGCGGCTATCACGAGTTCGACGCCGGCGCGCCCCGGAAATTCGTGATCGATCCTCACAACCAGCTGGGGCATCTGCGCAAGGTCGCCTGACCTCCCGGCCAATGCAGTGCAATGTGCGGCCCCCGGGCCGCACATTTTTTTGCCGATGGGGCCAGCTATTTTGCTCTAAGCCGATAAGCCCGAATAGAAAACTGCTGTACTGCAGAAGAGAAAAGTCGTGCAGAAAATCCAGCACACCAACCTGCGAAGCCCTGCGGCATCCCCGCCTTAGACACCCAGAGGAGCGATGCGGGGAAGTATTTTGGGCGACGTTGAGCGAGCCGAGCACCCTGACGTTTTTGGGGATGCAAGCCCGCAACTGTTCGAGCAACACGGGTGCGGGCCACCGGCCCGCAGTTGCGAGTTTTGCGGGCGCCCCAAAAATGATAGGGTGCGAGGGCAGCCGGCGAAGCCGGCCGAAGCTCTCCGGCGTCCAAAATACGGCCCCGCAGCACGCCGGCTTAAAGACCCAAATACAGACAGGCCCCAACTCTAAAGCATTTTCCGATTTGCTCTAGGCAGGGGTGATCCGCTCCAGCGCCTTGGCCAGATTGTTTACGCTGCGGTCCACATCGCGCAGCTTGTCCAGGCCGAACAGGCCCAGCCGGAAGGTCTTGAAGCCCGGAGGCTCGTCGCATTGCAGGGGCACGCCGGCCGCGGCCTGGATGCCCGCCTCGGCAAACTTGCGGGCCGAGTGGATGCCGTCGTCCGTGGTGTAGCTTACTACCACCCCCGGGGCCTCGAAACCGGGTGCGGCAACGCTCTTGAAACCTTTTTCGCGCAGCAGCGCGCGCACCCGGGCGCCCAGTTCGAACTGCGCCTCGCGCAAGGCGTCGAAGCCTTCGGACTCGGCCTCGGCCATGGCGTCGCGCAGCACCGTGAGCGAGTCGGTGGGCATGGTGGCATGGTAGCCGAAGCCGCCCTGCTCATATGCCTGCATGATGCCCAGCCATTTGCGCAGGTCGCTGGCAAAGCTGGTGCTGGTGGTTTGTTCGATGCGCTCGAGCGCAGTGGCGGACAGCATGACCAGGCCGCAGCAGGCGGAACCCGTCCAGCCCTTTTGCGGCGCGCTGATCAGGATGTCGACGCCGGTGTCGCGCATATCGACCCAGAGGGTTCCGGACGCGATGCAATCGAGCACGAACAGGGCGCCCACGGCGTGGGCCGCATCAGCCACGCGGCGCAGATAGTCGTCGGGCAGCAAGATGCCCGAGGCGGTTTCGACGTGCGCGGCAAATACCAGGTCGGGCTTCTGGCGCGCGATGGCCTGGACGACCTCTTCGATGGGGGGCGGCTGGTAGGCCGCTTGTTCGCCCGCCTCGATGGGCCGGGCCTTGAGGACGATTTCTTCGGCGGGAATGGAGCCGGCCTGGAAGATTTGCGTCCAGCGGTAGCTGAACCAGCCATTGCGTATGACCAGGCAGCGCTTGCCGGTGGCAAACTGCCGGGCCACGGCTTCCATGCCGAAGGTGCCGCTGCCCGGCACCACGATGGCGGCCTGTGCGCCGTACACCTGCTTGAGCGTGCGGGAGATGTCCTTCATGACGCCCTGGAAGGCGCTGGACATGTGGTTGAGCGCGCGATCGGTATAGACCACCGAATATTCGAGAAGTCCGTCGGGATCGACGTCGGGCAGCAGGCCGGGCATATGCGTCTCCACGTTTTCCGCCCTGATGGCGGCGGATCGATTGCTTATTGTAGGCCAGGAGGGAGCTTAGGGCCTGTTAACACTAAAGGCTCTAATCCTTCTTGAGCTGATCGACCAGCTCTTGCCATACGAAATCGCGCTGTGTGTCGTAGGCCAGGCCTGCGGCCTGCATGGCGTCGACCAGGGCATCCTGGCTCTGGGCCGTGGCCTGCGCCATCAGGGGCGTAACGTCGACGTCCTGCAGGGTTTCCATGACCTCGCGCATCTCGGCGGCGCGCCGGCGGCCGTGTTCGGCCACGCGGCTGATCAGGTAGTGAGGCAGGTTTTCCGTCCAGCCCATGCCGGGAAAGGTTTCGTTCAGCGAGGCCAGCACCGCCTCTTCGGCGCCGTAGCGGCGCGCCGCCGTCATGCATTCGACGGTCAGTGCCTCGAGGCCCTTGATCATCACGCTGCGGCACATCTTGATGGCCGAGGCCACGCCCACCTGGGTGGAGACGGCCTTGGTCCGCAGACCGAGCTCGTTCAGGCTGCCCGACAGCGCCTGCGCGTGTTCGCCCCCAAGCAGCATGGGCACTTTCAGCCCATAGGGCGGCACCGGCGCCATCACGGCCGATTCAATATAAAAACCGCCGGCCGCCTCGATGGCGTCGCGATCGGCATGCTTGGTGGCCGGCGACACCGAGTTGATGTCGAGGAAATACTGGCCGGCGTGCAGGCACTGGGCGGCATCGACGGCCGCCTGGGCCGCCGAACTGGCCGTAACGGCCGAGATGACCAGGTCGGCATCCTGCACCGCGGCCGCCAGGCTGGCATGCAGGCTGACGCCGGCCTGCTGGGCGCGTGCCTCGAGCCCCGGACGGTGCTCGGCGTCATGCACCTTGATGTCGTAGGCGCCGACTGTTGCACCCGCCTCGGCCAGGCCCTGGCCCAGCAGGAACCCGGCTTCGCCAAAGCCCACCAGGGCGATGGTGTTCAGGAGGGGAGCGGTTGCTTGGTTCATAGTCTTTCTCGCAAGGCGGTCGTGGGCGGGGTGTTCAGCGGTCGAGCCAATCGGCCAGCACGGCCGTTACCTCATCGGGCCTTTCCATGGTGGACATGTGGCCGCTTTCTTCTATGGCCACCAGGGTGGCGTAGGGTGCCGGTATCAGGCTGCTTATGGTTTCGTGAAGCGCGTAGGTGCTCCAGGCGTCCTGGCGGCCGCAAATGACATAGGTGGGACAGGCCAGCGAGCGCAGCACCGGCTCGGCGTCGGGCCGGGCCAGCAGCGCCCTGATCTGGGCCTCGAACTGCTGCGGCGTGCGCCGCTCGATCATGTCCAGTATCTCTTCGAACAAGGGCGTGTCCAGCTGGCTGGGATGCACCATGCCCGGCGCCCAGAGCGTCTTGCCCATTTCGCGCATGCCGTGTTCGCGGGCGAACTGCAGCAGCGACATGCGCTTGGCCTCTTCCTGCCGGCCCGCCTCGCCCCCGTCCAGGGGCGCATAGCCCGTGTCCAGCAGCGCCAGCCGGCGCACGCGCTGCGGAGCCTGGCGCACGATCTCGACGGCCACCCGGCCGCCCATGGAATGGCCCGCCAGCGAAAAGGTGTCGTAGGGCGCGTCGCGCAGCACCTTGGCCGCCATGGCCGGCAAAGAATCGATGTCGTGGTATTCGGCAACGAAAGACTCGGCCCGCGGGGCGAGGCCGCTTTGCTGGTGCTTCCACACCGCCGCATCGCACATCAGGCCGGGAAGAAAAACGATTTGTTCTGTTGTCATGCCTTTTTCCAGTCGGGCCGTTGACATCGGAAAGGCCGCCGCATGGGCCTTTCCGCGTCAACCGGCCTTGGGGTTCCAAATACGCGCGGGCACGTGGACGTGGCCGTCGAACAGCCACCGGGCCGTGCGTATCAGGGCCGCGCTGGTGATGGTGACGGCATCGGCCTCGCGGCAAAGATGCATCTGGGTGCTGAGTTCGCCGCTGGGGTGCTCGATGCCCAGCACAGGGCTGTCGCCCGGCGGCAGCTGCGCCACGTCCTCGCACACGCTGCCCGGCAGCACTGCGGCCGAGGCGGCGCTGACCGCCCCAAGCACGCCGATGGAGGCATGGCACACATGGGGAATGAAGCTGCGCGTATTGAGCGCGCCGCCCTCACGGGGTGGCGAAACCAGGCACATCTTGGGCACGGTGCGCTGGGCGACGTCGCCCAGGTTCATCATGGGACCGGCCGCAAGACGTATGGCCTCGATGCGGGCCTTGAGCGCTTCGTCGGCATCGAGCTGCTCGCGGCTTTCATACCCCGTGCAGCCCAGGTCCCGGGCGCGCAACACCACGGTGGGCATGCCGTTGTCGATGAGGGTGGCCTCGATACCGTCGATGACGTCGCGCACATTGCCGGTGGGCAGCAGGGCGCCGCAGGAGGAGCCCGCCGTGTCCTTGAATTCGAGCGGGATGGCCGCGGCCGTTCCGGGCACGCCGTCGATGCGCTGGTCGCCCTCATATTCGACCCGCCCCGCGGGCGTGGAGACCGTGGCTATGGCCACCTGCCCGGTATTGACCATGTGGATGGCGACGCGGGTGGTTTCGCCCTGGGCCGGGACCAGGCCCAGCTCGATCGCGAACGGGCCGACGCCGGCCAGCATATTGCCGCAGTTCTGACCGTAGTCGACCCGCGCCTCGTCGACCAGCACCTGGGCGAAGAGATAGTCGACGTCGGCGTCGTCGCGCGTGGGCGGCGACACGATGGCAACCTTGCTGGTAAGCGAATCAGCGCCGCCGATGCCGTCGATCTGCCTGGAATCGGGCGAGCCCATGACCGACAGCAGCACGCTATCGCGCAAGGCGGGGTCGGCGGGCAGGTCAGAAGCCAGGAAGTAGGCGCCCTTGGACGTGCCGCCGCGCATCTGCACGCAGGGGATACGGGTTTGCATCATTTGCCTTGGAGTTCGTCCAGCGAGTCGACATAGCGCAGGCCCTTGGCCTCGAGCTTTTCGCGCATCTTATAGTAGTCAAGGCCCAGCGCGCCCGAGGCGAGCGTCTTGCGGGTAACGGCCTCTTTGTCGAGGCGGGCCTGCGAGGCCTGCGCCACCTGGGCCACATTGGCCAACGGCACCACCACCACGCCGTCGTCGTCGGCCACGATGACGTCGCCCGGATTGACGATCTGCTGCGCGCACACCACGGGCACATTGACCGAACCCAGGGTTTCTTTCACAGTGCCCTGGGCCGACACGGCCCGCGACCACACGGGAAAGCCCATTTCCTTCAGCGCCTTGACGTCGCGGCAGCCCGCGTCGATGACCAGGCCGCGCACGCCGCGGGCGGCAAGCGAGGTGGCCAGCAGTTCGCCGAAATAGCCGTCGAGGCATTCAGAAGTGGGCGCGACCACCAGCACGTCGCCTTCGCGGCACTGCTCGACCGCCACATGCAGCATCCAGTTGTCGGAAGGCGGCACCAGCGCGGTGACGGCGGAGCCCGCAATGGCCGCGCCCTGCCAGATGGGACGCATATAGGGCGCCAGCAGGCCCAGGCGGCTTTGCGCTTCGTGCACCGTGGCGGCGCCCGCTTCTTGCAGGATGGCGACGTGGGCCGCGTCGGCGCGCGGAATGTTTTGAACGACGACGCCCCGGATCATGACAGGTCTCCCACGACGGCCGGGGTCAGGCGCATATAGCCCTCGGCGTACTCGATGTTGCGCGCGGCGGTGATGCCGATGTTGCGCTTGGCCTGCACGCCGCGCTGCTGGGCAACGCGCGTGTAGTAGGCCCAAAGGTGTTCCTGGCCCGCCATGCATTCGATGGCCTGGCGCTTGATGTCCCAGACGTCGGTGATATCGAGGAAGGTGTTGGGCACCCATTCGCACTGTTCGGTCTGATGAGGCTCGAAGGCATATACCGGCGGGGCGCCGACGATCTTCTGGCCGGGGTTGTGGCCTTCGGCCTGGGCGATGACGCGGGCCTCTTGGGCCACGTGCATGGCCAGCGGATGGTCGAAGTTGTAGGGATCCTTGACAGAATGGCTGAGCACGAATGCCGGCTGCACGTCGCGGTACACATCCACCAAGCGGAACAGCGCCTCGTCGCTGACGCGCATGGGGTAGTCGCCCAGGTCGAAGAATTCGATTTCGGCGCCCAATATGTCAGCGGCCTTCTGTGCCTCTTCGCGGCGGGCCGCCTTGACTTTCTCGAGCGTCATCTCGCCCTTGCGCCACAGCTTGGCCGATTCGCCCCGCTCGCCGAAAGACAGACAGACGACTTTCATGCGATAGCCCTGGCGCACGTGGGTGGCGATGGCGCCGGCCGAGCGCCAGACGAAATCGGCCGAATGCGCGCTGATGACCAGCCCGGCGCGGGGAGTGGACTCTGTGCTTGCGTTCATGGAGGTTCCTGTAAGGGTGTTATGACTGAATATTGAGCTGCTCGCCTGCGCCCAGTGTGTCAAAACCCGCTCTCGAGCACCAGTGACATCGCGTGCCTAGCTAGGCATTTTACTTATAGGTCTTCTTGGGCCAACAATCGGATCTCGTCCATGAACATGCGCAGCGCCGACCCGGGATCGGCGTCGGCCCGCATTGTCAGGCCGATTTGCCGCTCGGTTTCGTGAATCTGAAGCGGCACGACAGCAAGCAGCCCTGCCGATACGCCTCGCACTATCTGCCGGCGCGACAACAGGGCGAGGCGGTCGCTGTCCATCAGCAGGGCCTGCACGACCACCGCACTATTGGCTTCGAGCAACCCACGCGGCGCAGCCACGCCCTCGGCCGCGAAGGCGCGCTCGAAAGCCTCTCTCGCCGGCGTCCCCGACAGAGGCGCGATCCACGGCGCAGCCTCCAGTTCGCGCAAGCCGCACGGCGGCTCGTCCAGCAGCGGATGGCCCCGCCGCGCCACGACGCAAAGCGTGTCGGTGAACAAGGTTTCCTGGACAATTTCGGGCCCGGCCGCCCAAGGACGCAAGGCGCCCACGATGACGTCCACGTCGGCATGCAGCAGCTGGTTCAGCAAGGCATCGTAAGTGCCGTCGACGATGGTGACGTGCAGGTCCCGGTGCCGCGAAAGCACGCGGTCGACGGCGCGCGGCACCAGCACGCCCGCCGACAGGGGCAGCGACCCCACCACAATGCGCCCCCGCATCCGGCCGCGCAGGGCGCCCAGGTCTTCGTGCGCGTGGCGCAGCTCGTCCATGGCCAGCTTGGCACGCCGCAACACCGCTTCACCGCTTTCGGTCAGCCGCATGCCGCGCGAAGAGCGCTGGAACAGTCTTGTCCCCAGCATGTGCTCGACCTGCCGCAAGGCCTGGTTCACCGCCGGCTGGCTTACGCCCAGGCGCCGCGCGGCCGCCGATTCGCCGCGGCTTTCGCAAAACGCGATGTAGGTTTGAAGATGGCGATGAGAACAGGCGCCCGAGAAACGTCCGCGCCCAAACTCGAGCCTGCGGGCCGCTTCATCAGCAAGGCGGGCCGCCTCGGTTTCGGCAAGCTCGAGCTGGGCCATGGCACGGCTTGCACGATGGGCCAGCAGCCGGCCCTCGGCGGTGGCCAGCATGCCGCGGGCCCCGCGGTCGAATATGGTTAACCCCAAGCTCGATTCCAGTTGGCGTATGGCGCGCGCAATGGCAGACTGTGACAATGGCAGCGCTTCGCTCGCCCGCGCGGTGCTGCCTGCCCGGCATACCGCCAGCACGCATCGCAGCTGCTTCAGGTGGGGCGCCAAAGACTGCGCCTCCAGCTTGCCCCCTTCGTCGGACGCCGCCACAAATGGCCTCTTTCAAGCAGGTATCAGAAGGCCCGATTGTACCGGCCGCCCTGTGGAACGGACATGGACAAGGGTGGGGTTCTGGGCTACATTCGAAATATCGATTTTCCATATAAAATCGATATAACGACAAAATTTGGTATTGATGTCGAAATATCGACCGCCACGCAAAAGGACGCTCCATGCCTAAAGTCATTGTTCATAGCCAGGCCGCCCCAACCACCGGCTTTACCGACAAGAACACCCCTTCGCCCCTGGCGCAAGCCATACGCGCGGGCGATTTCCTGTACGTGTCCGGCCAGGGGCCCCTCGACCCCGCCACCAAAGAGGTCGTCTCCGACGACATCCGCAAGCAAACCCAGCAAGTGCTCGGCAATCTCAGGGCCGTGCTCGAGGCGGGCGGCGCCACCATGGCCAATGTGGTGAACATGCGCGTGTGCCTGCGCAACGTGTCCGACTTCCCCGCCTTCAACGAAGAATTCCGCGAATTCATGCAAGGCGAAAAGACCACCCGCACCTGCACCGGCGGCACCCCGCACCGCCAGGGCGTGCTGGTCGAAGTCGATTGCGTCGCCTACCTGGGCTGATTACCCGCCGCCTGGCAACACTCATTCCTTTAGAGAAGAGACACCATGTACAAAATGCCCATTGTTTCGCTTCCCGGCGAAGGCAAGATGCTCGACGAAACAGGACGCTATGTCAGCGTCCTGTGGCAGCAGCCCGAGTCGCTGGTCTTCGTCGCGCGCGGCCGGTCCTACCGCAGCGAATTCCACATCAACCCCACTGATGAAGTGATGTACATGCTCAAGGGGCAGATGAACCTGCATTACCGCACGCCCGAAGGCAAGGAAGAAATCGCCGTCCTTCCCGAAGGCGCGATCATCCATACGCCCGCCGGCATACCCCATTCACCGCGGTTTCCGCCCGACGCCCATCTGCTGGTGCTCGAACGCAAGCGGCGCGAAGGCGAGGTAGACCGCTTCCAGTGGTACTGTCCCGAATGCGATGCCTTCCTGCACGAAGAAGAATTCACCGTCAGCGATTACGCGGTAGACCCGGTGGGCAAGGCCTACAGGCGCTTTTTTGACTCCGAAGAGCATCGCACCTGCAAGGAATGCGGCCACATCATGCCCAATGCCCTGGCCGAATCAGAGGCCGAGAAGAAAAGCGACTGATCCGCGGTGCACCGTAATCGATAAGGCACGCATTCACATGCTGCGGCCGCCCTCCCGGGCGGCCGTGCCTTCATGGGTGCAGGCGGGGCAAGTACAAGATGGAGTTGCGCCCGCCCTGCCGCTATGCCCAGCGTGGCTGCATCAGGCTACGTACACACGCGCCGCACCGGCCCGCATTTCTCCGATGACGGCGGCCTGGCCAAAGCCCTGCGAGTGAAAGATTTCCAGCACTTTGGGCGCCGCATCGGCCCGGCATGACACCAGCAGCCCGCCCGAGGTCTGGGGGTCGGTAAGCAGCGCCCGGTCAGCCTCGCCCAGCCCCGCAGCCAGTTCAATGCCCTCGCCATAGGCTTGCCAGTTGCGCCCCGAGGCGCCGGTGATCACGCCTTGCCCGGCAAGCTCGCGAACACCCGGCAGCCACGGCAGGTCGGCCAGGCGCAAATGCGCCGCCAGGCCCGAACCGCGCGCAATCTCAAGGGTATGCCCCAGCAGGCCGAAGCCGGTGACGTCGGTAAGCGCATGCACGCCATCGAGCGCCGCCAACGCCGTGCCGGGCCGATTCAATTGAGTGGTTGCGTCGATCATGGCTCGATAGCCGTCGGCGGACAGCTGGTTTTTTTTAAGCGCGGCCGACAACACCCCCACGCCCAGCGGCTTGCCCAGAATCAATACGTCGCCTTCTTGCGCGTCGGCATTGCGCTTGATGCGCCCGGGATGGACCAGGCCCATGGCGGCCAGGCCGTAGATGGGTTCGACCGAGTCGATGGAATGGCCGCCGGCTATGGGTATGCCCGCTTCGGTACAGGCCGCGGCGCCGCCCTCGAGTATGGCCGCAATGTCGGACCGGGGCAGCACATTGATGGGCATGCCGACGATGGCCAGCGCCATGATGGGCGTGCCTCCCATGGCATAGACGTCGGACAGCGCATTGGTGGCCGCGATGCGGCCGAAGTCGTAGGGGTCGTCGACGATGGGCATGAAGAAATCGGTGGTGGCGATGAGCGCCTGCTCGTCGTTAAGCCTGTACACGGCCGCGTCATCGGAGCTTTCGTTGCCCACCAGCAGGTCTTGGTAGGCCTGCATGCCCGGCATGCCCGCCAGCAATTCAGACAGAACCCCCGGCGCGATCTTGCAGCCGCAGCCGCCTCCGTGCGACAAGGAAGTTAGGCGGGGAGCGGTATGAAGCTGGGGGGAACCGGACATGAAGCGTCTCCGACAGAATGCCTGCGCGGGGCCGGTCTTGGTGCGGCCCCGCGGCAAAAAACAAATGGCGGAAAGCAGCAGGAGTCGAACCTACCTGGGAACGTCTGACGCCCCCAACTGGGTTTGAAGCCCAGCCGTGCCACCGGACACGAATGCCTTCCGCAGCAGGCTCTTATGATAGCCGTTGCCAGAAGGCCGCGCTATCGCCGCGCGGCACATGCCTGTCGCGCAGCCGGCGGGTGTAGCCCGCCCGGTCGAAGAACTCGAGGATCTGGATGGCGCGCTTGCGGCCCAGCCCCGTGGCATCGCGAAACTGTGCGGCGGTAATGCCTTCGCCGAGGCCCTGTTCATGGACCAGCTCCGCCAGGCGAGCTACCTGCTCGCGATGATAGAAGAGGTCGCGCACCACCTGGTAAAGCTCGCCGCTGCGAACCAGCTTGCGCAGCAGCTGGCGGACGAGGTCTTCGGGCTGCCCGAACTGCCCGGCCAGGTCGCGCACCCACGGAGGATCAAAGGCGCCGTTGTGTATGGCGGGCAGCAGGCGCTGCGCCAGCTCGGTTTCTTGCGGGCCCAGCGTGGCCTCGTGCCCAGGCCTATGCAGCCAGGGCCCGTTGCGCACAAGGCGCTTCCCCGCCACCAGGTCGTCGCGCAAGGCCGGCCATAGCGTCTCGGGAATGGTGGGCAGCGCCACGCGCCGCAGGCGTGCCGCATCCAGGCCCGGCTCATCGGGCCAACGCTCGTGAAACGCCGCCAACGCGTCTTCCACCGCCCGCCCCAGCGCATCCCAATGCGACTGCAGGATCAGGCTGCGCAATGCAGCGCCGCTGCCGGCCTGCACCCACAAGGCGCCGGGCGGCAGTTCGTCCGGCTGCGGACTGCGTCCCGCAAGCCGCATCAGGCGCGGTTCGTCCAGGCCATACGGCGCCTCTTGAAGCACGGCGGCCAGTCCGGCCCCTTGTTTCAGTTCGGCCACGGCACGCAGCCAGGCCAGCCGCTGTTCGCTTCTGCGCTTGCGGTCGGGGGCATTGGCATCCAGCACCATGCCGCCGCCCAGGGTACGGCTGGCCTGCGCATTGCGTACGATGAAGCGGTCGCCGGGCATGGAGCATATGGGCTCGTCGAACACCAGCTGCACCAGGCCGGTCTGGCCGGCCGGCAACGGGTCGGGCGAAAGCGGCACCGCATGCGCAACATGGTGGGCCGCACCCAAATGCACGTGCAGGGGCGCCCATGCCCGAATGGGCCCTTCGGCCGAATCGAGCAAGGTCAAT
Source organism: Pusillimonas noertemannii (assembly GCF_003096595.1). Lineage (GTDB taxonomy): Bacteria > Pseudomonadota > Gammaproteobacteria > Burkholderiales > Burkholderiaceae_B > Pusillimonas > Pusillimonas noertemannii. The sequence continues at coordinate 18,801 of NZ_QEKO01000007.1, forward strand.
TGCACATCGACATTGCGCGCTGGGGTAAAACAGCGCTCGTCGGCGATCCAGTCGCCGCGCCGCAGCGCATCGCGCTCGATCCCACCGAGATTCAAGGCGCAACGCTGTCCGGCGCGCCCCTGCTGCGCGGGCTGGTTCTGGGCATGGATGCTGCGCACCCGTACCGCCCGCCCCGCGGGCATGAGCCGCAATGCCACCGCATCGTCATCGACGCCCACCACGCCGTCATGCACCGTGCCGGTGGCGACGGTGCCGTGGCCCGGCAGGGAGAAAACCCGGTCGACCGCAAGACGGAACAAGCCATCTGAACGGCGCCCGGCCATGGCCTGCGCCGCATCGTGCAAATGGCTGCGCAGCGCGGCGACACCCGATTCGTCATGGCGCGATTCGTCGTCGCCCTCCCTATCGAGGCCCGCCCCAGTCTCCGGCCCGCCGGATTCCTGAGCGCCAACGTCGGCCGGAACCAGCGCGGCATTGGTTTCGAACACCGGCATGTCCTGAAGAAATGTGCCCTCTGTCAGCACCGCCAGCTGTGCGTGCACCTCTTGCAGGCGCTGCGCGTCGGCGCGATCGATCTTGGTCAGTGCTACAGCGCCCTGCTGTACGCCCAAAAGCCCCAATATCGCCAGATGCTCTCGGGTCTGCGGCATGACGCCGTCGTCGGCCGCCACCACCAGCAGGCCGAAATCGATGCCGGTCGCGCCGGCGGCCATGGTGTGCACCAGGCGTTCGTGCCCCGGCACGTCGATGAAGCCCAGCACGTCGCCATTCTCGAGCGGCGTATAGGCATAGCCCAGCTCGATCGATATGCCGCGTTTCTTTTCTTCTTTGAGCCGGTCGGTATCCACCCCCGTCAGTGCGCGCACCAGGGTGGTCTTGCCATGGTCGATGTGCCCCGCCGTGCCGATGATCATCCGTTCAGCCGCTGCAGTTGTGCGGCGAAGGCGGCTTCGTCGCGGGCCTCGAGACAGCGCAGGTCGAGCCACAGGGTGTCGTGCGCAATACGCCCGATGACCGGCTGCGGCAAGGCGCGCAATCGGCTTTCAAGCTGCTGCAGGGCGCGCCCGGGGCGGCCCGAACCTGCATGGCGCACCGCCAGGCCGTAGCTGGGCAACTGGTCGACCGGCAGCGCGCCACTGCCGATCTGGCTGAACATGGGCTCGGCGCTGACCGCGTAGCTTGCCCCCAGCGCCTGCTGCAGCATGGGCTGAAGTATTTGTGCTTGGCCCTGCATGGCGGCCATGGGTCGGGTAAGAAGGCGCAGCGTGGTAAGGCGTTCGGCCAGCAGCTCGGGCGAGCGGTACAGGGCCAGGACCGGCTCGAGGGCGGCCAGGGTCAGCTTGCCCACGCGCAGGGCGCGCTTGAGCGGGTTCTTCTTGATCTTCTTGATGAGGTCGGCGCGGCCCACCAGCAGTCCCGCCTGCGGCCCGCCCAGCAGCTTGTCGCCGCTGAAGGTGACAATGTCGGCGCCCGCCTCGATGGTCTCACGCACGGTGGCCTCTTGGGGCAGGCCCCAGCGGGCCAGGTCGAGCAGGGTTCCGCTGCCCAGGTCGACCGCCGTGGGAAGCCCATGGCGGCGGGCCGCCTGCGCCACCTGTGCGACGTCGACGCTTTTGGTGAAACCCGACACCTCGTAGTTGCTGCAATGCACCTTCATGAGCATGGCCGTGCGCGGCCCCACGGCCTGCTCGTAGTCGGCCAGATGGGTGCGATTGGTGGTGCCCACCTCGACCAGGCGGGCGCCGGCGCGCTGCATGATGTCGGGGATGCGAAAGGCCCCGCCGATTTCCACCAGCTCGCCGCGCGACACAATGACTTCGCGCCGGTTGCCCAGGGCATTGAGCATGAGCAGCACGGCTGCGGCATTGTTGTTGACCACGGTGGCGGCCTCGGCGCCGGTCAGCTCGCACAGCAGATCGCTGATGAGATCGTCGCGGTCGCCGCGCCGGCCCGTGGCCAGGTCGAACTCGAGGTTGGCGGGCGCCTGCAGGGCGCGGACCACGGCCTGGACGGCCGCATCGGGCAGCAAGGCACGGCCCAGGTTGGTGTGCAGCACCGTGCCGGTAAGGTTGAAGACAGCCCGCAGGCGCGGGCGATCTGCCTGATGCAGCTGGTCGCGCGCCTGCGCGATCAGGGTTTCGTCAGCCAGGGCCTGGGGGGCGAGCTTGCCCTGCAGGGCCTGCTGGCGCAAGCCCGACAAGAGTTCGCGCAGCACACCCAGCACGCGGCTGCGGCCATGCTCGGCAATAAGCGCGGCTGCGGCCGCACTGCCCAGCAGGCGCTCGACCGATGGAATGTCGGCGGCGCCCGCCGTTGGGGAAACGGTGCCAGGAACAACCCCCATGCCTCAGGACTCCGGGCCCTGCCACAGCAGCGGATTGCCGCTGGCCCGCGAATAGCCTTCTTCGCCCATCAGCATGTCGAGGGTCAGGCTGGCCAGGTCGTCGGCAACCGGGTCGACGTTGTAGTCTTTTTCCTGGTAGAAGATCTTGCGATAGCTGTGGCAGTTGTCGCAGGACTCGGCCTTGATGCCCTCGGGCCCCCCTTCGACCGAATGAAAGGCCACGGTCTTGGTGTCTTCGCAATGCGAGCAGGTAACCCGCACCAGATGCCATTCGGTCGAGCACAGCGAGCAGCACAGGTAGCGGCAGCCGTCGCCCGGCCCACCCACCCGCACCACGCTGGACACCGGCAGGCTGCCGCACAGCGGGCAGACGCCAAAGGGGTTGACCACAGGCATCTTGCTGATGTCGAAGTCAATGGCAAGGCTGGTCCAGTACACCTGCAGGGCCGCCATGATGAAAGGCGCCGTGGCCCCGTCGACCTCGGCATCGCGCTCGGCCAGGATGGCATCGGCCTGGGTTTCGATGGCGTCAGGGTCGGACTCGAGGCGTTCGCGCAACGAGGCCGCCACGGCTTTGGCCTGCTCGGGCACCTGGGCCTGCTCGCCGATGTGGTCGACCAGGGCGCGCAGGATGTCGCGCCATTGGGGGGAACGGCTCCAGCCGATGGCCTGCAGGGGTGGCATGCCATGCGCCTGGGCGCGTGAGACTTGCTCTTCGGTGGCCGGGGGCGCTTTGCAGTGGCCAAGGGCCTGGTGCTGCGCGTCGACCAACTGCGCCATCAGTGACAGATAGGCCGACGCGGGGTGGTCTTGCGCCAGCTGCCGCAGCCGCGCCGCGCGATCGGTGAAAACGGATGCGCGCACGGGAATGCGGAATCGCGGAATATTGGTGTGGTCAAGCGATTCGATTTCGCCGCGCTCGAGAATTCGCTGCAAGGCATTCTCCTGAAAAACATGGCTGCCCGGCACGGGGACCGGGCAGCCATTGCAGACTGCGACACCCCGCAAGGGGCGCCGAAATGGACGTTACTTGCGGGATGAAGCCCCACGCACCTGGCGGAACCACGCGCGATGATGCTTCCATGCCCAGCCCGGCGTGACCGTGCCGCGGGTCATGGCCCGGACAGAGCCCTTGACCCAGAAGCCGGCATAGATATGCACAATGATCGCGCAAATCATCACAAAAGCAAAGATGGCATGCAGCACCGAGGCGAGCCTGATGAGCCCGACGCTGAAATACAGGCCGAAGAACTCGCGCCACATCACAATGCCGGTAAGCAGCAGGCCGATCATGAGCAGGATGAGCGCAAAATAAAGCACCTTCTGCCCGGCGTTGTAGCGGCCCACTTCGGGCAGCCTGTCTTCGCGGTTGTTGACGACGTCGTCGAACTGCTTCAGCCACTGGCGATCGTTTTTGTCCATCTTGTTGTGCCGGAACATGCGCACGGCAAGAATGAAGAACAGCAGGAACATGAACACGCCCACGTACGGATGCAGGATGCGTGTCCAGGTGCCGCCGCCAAACAGGTTGCTCAGCCAGTAGAACGCCGGATGGAACAGCGCCAGCCCGGAAAGCGCCAGCAGGATGAATGCGATGGCGACTATCCAGTGGTTGGCCCGCTCGCCCGGCGAATAGCGCTGGATGAGCCTGGGTTTATTCGCGTCATTCATGAGTGGCCTCCTGCGATTGACGTTCGTTTTCAGCCGCCTGGCGTTCGTCCTCTTCGTCGACCTCGTTGGGGCCCACGCGGATGTAGTGGAAGAAGCCGGCAAGCGCTGTCAGCGCCATGGCGGCGACCCCCAGCGGCTTGGCGATGCCCTTCCATAGCGACACCATGGGACTGATGGTGGGGTTTGCCGGCAGCCCGCTGTACAGCTCGGGCCTGTCGGCGTGATGCAGCACGTACATGACGTGTGTGCCCCCGACCCCCGCAGGGTCGTACAGGCCGGCATTGTCGAAGCCGCGCGTCTTGAGATCGACGACGCGGTCGTCCGCGTGCTTGATCATGTCTTCTTTGGTGCCGAACACGATGGCGCCCGTGGGACAGGTCTTGACGCAGGCGGGCTCTTGCCCCACCGCCACCCGGTCGGAACACAAGGTGCACTTGTACACCTTGTTGTCCTTCTGGGAAATGCGCGGCACGTCGAAGGGGCAGCCGGTAATGCAATAGCCGCAGCCGATGCAGTTTTCTTGATGAAAGTCGACGACGCCATTGGTGTACTGCACGATGGCGCCCGGCGACGGACAGGCCTTGAGACAGCCGGGGTCTTCGCAATGCATGCAGCCGTCTTTGCGAATGAGCCACTCGAGGTCGCCGCCCTGGTTCTCGTACTCGGAAAACCGCATCACCGTCCAGGAGTTCTCGGTAAGGTCCATGGGGTTGTCGTACACCCCATGGTTGAAGCCGATTTCATCGCGGACGTCGTTCCATTCCATGCACGCGACCTGGCAGGCCTTGCAGCCGATGCACTTGGTGGTGTCGATAAGCTTGGCAACCCCGCCGCCCACGAGCGCGTCGCGCTCGCTTGGCATGGGCGTGGTGGTTGCGGAGCGCCGTTTGATATCCAGTGATTGCAATGCCATGGCTTACTCCCTCTCGACCTTGACCAGGAAAGACTTGAACTCGGGTGTTTGCGAGTTGCCGTCTCCTACGGGCGGGGTCAGTGTGTTGGCCAGGAAGCCCGGCCGGGCCAGGCCGACGAAACCCCAGTGAATCGGAATGCCCACCTGATGGACCGTTTTGCCCTCGACCGTAAGCGCCTTGATACGCTTGGTAACCAACGCCACGGCCTTGATGTAACCCCGGTTCGAAGACACCCTGACGCGCGAGCCGTTGGCAATGCCCAGCTCTTGGGCCAGCGCCTCGCCGATTTCGACGAATTGCTCGGGCTGCAGGATGGCGTTGAGCTTGACGTGCTTGGTCCAGTAGTGGAAATGCTCGGTCAGGCGGTAGGTGGTGGCCACATAGGGGAAGTCGGCCACCTTGCCCATGGTTGCGAGGTCGCCCTCGAATATGCGGGCCGCGGGATTGTTGACCGCCCGTTTTTCGTCGGGGAAAAGCGGGTTGTAGCCCAGGGGCGTTTCGAACGGCTCGTAGTGCGTGGGGAAGGGACCTTCGGCCATGCCCTTGCGGGCGAAGAATCGCGCCACGCCCTCGGGGTTCATGATGAAGGGGCCCATGCCGTCGAGCGGGTTCTCGTCGACCTTGAAGTCGGGCACGTCGGCGCCCACCCAGGCCTTGCCGTCCCAGTGGATGACGCTGCGGCGCGGGTTGAACGGCTTGCCTTCCAGGTCGCACGACGCGCGGTTGTACATAATGCGCCGGTTGGCCGGCCAGGACCACGCCCAGTTCAGGGTTTGGCCGATGCCGGTGGGGTCGCTGTTGTCGCGGCGCGCCATGAGATTGCCCGCCGCGGACCAGCTGCCGGCGTAAAGCCAGCATCCGCTGATGGTGGAACCGTCGTCGCGCAGCTCGCCGAAGCCGGCCAGCTGTTCGCCCGCCTTGCGCAACACCCGCATGGGGTTGTTGGAGTCGACCAGGTCGACCAAGGCGCGGCCGCTGTACTCTTTGGCCAGCTCTTCGGCGGTGGGGTTCTCGGGGTTGGAATACGGCCACCACAGATTGACGATGGGGTCGGGGAAGGCCCCGCCGTCTTTCTCGTACATGGCCCGCATGCGGCTGAACAACAGCGCCATGATCTCGATGTCGCTCTTGCCCTCGCCGGGCGGGTTCGCGCCTTTCCAGTGCCACTGCAGCCAGCGTCCCGAGTTGACCAGGGCGCCTTCCTCTTCGGCGAAACAGGTGGTGGGAAGACGGAAGACCTCGGTCTGGATGGAAGCCGTGTCGACATCGTTGAACTCGCCGACATTGCGCCAGAACTCGGAGGTTTCTGTAACGAGCGGATCCATGATGACCAGGAACTTGAGCTTGGAGAACGCATCGAGCAGCTTGGCCTTGTAGGGCGCCGCCGCCAGCGGGTTGAAGCCCTGGCAGATGTAGCCGTTCATCTTGCCCTGATGCATCAGCTCGTAGACCTGCAGCATGTCGTACGGACGGTCCATCTTGGGCAGGTAGTCGTAGGCCCAGTTGTTGTCGGGACGCGCGGCGTCACCCCACCATGCCTTCATGAGGCTGACGTGGAACTTGCGGTAGTTGCGCCAGTAACTGAGCTGGTTGGGGCGCAAGGGCATCTGCGTGCGGCTGGTGATGTAGGCCTCGTAGTCTTGCTCGGCGTCGTTGGGCAACGTCAGGTAGCCCGGCAGCAGGTTGGACATGAGGCCGATGTCGGTAAGGCCCTGGATGTTGGAGTGGCCGCGCAGGGCGTTCATGCCGCCGCCCGCCACGCCGATATTGCCCAGCAGCAGCTGCACCATGGCGCCGGTGCGGATAACCTGCGAGCCGATGGAGTGCTGCGTCCAGCCCAGTGCGTACATGATGGTGGCCGCGCGGTCGGTGGTGGCCGTTGAAGCCAGCATTTCGCACACCTTCAGGAACTTGTCGGCGGGTGTGCCGCACACGCTCTCGACCATTTCGGGCGTGCAGTTCGCGTAATGCTGCTTGAGCAGTTGATAGACCGTGCGCGGATGCTTCAGCGTGGGATCGACCCGGGCATAGCCGTCTGCATCGAGTTCGTAGTCCCACGACGCCTTGTCGTAGGTGCGCTTTTCTTCGTTGTAGCCCGAAAACAGGCCCTCTTCGAAGGAGAAGTCTTCGCGGACGATGAACGGAAGATCGGTGTAGTTGCGCACATATTCGTGCTGGATCTTGTCATTTTCGAGCAGATAGCGAATGACGCCCCCCAGGAACACGATGTCGGTTCCGGTTCGGATGGGCGCGTAGAAATCAGCCACCGATGCCGAGCGGTTGAAGCGCGGATCGACGACAATGAGCTTGGCCTTGTTGTGCGCCTTGGCCTCGGTAACCCATTTGAAGCCGCAAGGGTGGGCTTCGGCGGCGTTTCCGCCCATGATCAGCACAATATCGGCGTTCTTGATGTCGACCCAATGGTTCGTCATCGCTCCACGGCCAAACGTCGGGGCAAGACCTGCCACCGTCGGACCATGTCAGACACGAGCCTGGTTGTCGAATCCAAGCGCGCCAAGGCTGCGGACAACCTTGTGCGTTACATAGGCAACTTCATTGGAACTGGCCGAGGCGGCCAGCATGCCGGTGGTGAGCCAACGGTTGACCAGCTGGCCTTTTTCGTTTCGCTCGATAAAGTTGGCGTCACGGTCTTCTTTCATGAGCTTGGAGATGCGCGTAAGCGCGTCGTCCCATGAAATACGTTCCCATTTGTCGGAGCCGGGGGCGCGGTACTCGGGGTATTTCAGCCGGTTGGGGCTGTTGATGAAATCAATAAGACCCGCGCCCTTGGGACAGAGCGTGCCGCGGTTGACCGGGTGGTCGGAATCGCCCTCGATGTGGACGATGCGCGACGTGGCGTTCTTGGCGCCGTCGCCCAGACCGTATAGCAAAACCCCGCACGCTACCGAACAGTATGGACAGGTGTTGCGCGTTTCAGTCATGCGCGCAAGCTTGTATTGGCGAACCTCAGCCATTGCCGGACTGGGGGCGGCCCCCAGCAGCGTTAGACTGGAACCCGCCAATGTTGCCCCTGTCACCTTGAAGAATTGTCGCCGACTCATGTTGACCATGACGCTCTCCAGATGATTAAAAACAACCGGTTCTTGTTGTATCGTTTCGAAATAACCCTAATTTTTATCGGGTATACACGCAGTATAGGAGCGGCTCCCGGAAAAAGCCAAGGTAAACGCGCTTTTTCAGCGCAGTTCGTTGTTGAGTCTTATTCCCATTGGATTCCTTCCGGTGTCCACGACGCGTCGTCGAGCAATATTCATGCCCCACAAAGCCCCTTCCCTACCTCCCGTCTCGCTGCACCGGCTCAAGCTGCGGCCCCTGCTGATCTTCGAGCGCGTGTTCAATTCGCCCTCGATCGCCAGCGCCGCGCGCGAGCTCAATATGTCGCAATCGGCGGTCACCAAGGCCATACAAGAGCTCGAGGCCAGCCTGGACGTACCCTTGTTCGAACGCAGCAACCGGGGCACGGCGCCCACCTGCTACGGCGTCTTGCTGGGCGAGCGCGTGCGCACCGTCATCTCTGAATTGCGTTACCTGACCGACGAGCTGAATTCCTTCCGCTCCGGCGAAAGCGGCCACGTCATCGTCGGCACCCTCATTTCCGCCTCGGCCCAGTTGCTGCCCAAGGCCATACTCAAGCTCAAGAAGTTGGTGCCCGATGTGCTGGTAACGGTGCGCGAAGGGCCGAACGAGCAGCTGTTCCATGAGCTGGCCAACGGCGAGCTGGACATCGTGGTGGGGCGGCTGCCCGAAGCCAACCTGCCGCTGATGCGGCGGTTTCCGTTCAGCCATACTGTGCTGTACCCGGACGAGATCTGCGTCGTGGCCGGCCGCAAGCACCCCCTGGCTCGCCGCAAGGGGCTGGGCCTGCCCGACCTGCTGGGCTACCCCTGGATACTGCCCCTGCGCGAGTCACCCGCCCGCGCCATGACCGAAAAGCTGCTGCAGGACACCGGCCTGAGCATGCCTCGCAACATCACCGAGTCGCTTTCATTGGTGACCAATATCGGCCTGCTTCAAGACTCCGCCTCCATTCTGTTCATGCCCCTGGCCGCCGCGCGGCACTTCCAGCGGCTGGGCCTGGTGGCCATTCTGAACGTGGGGCAATTGGGCAAGTTCGGCGACGTGGGCTACACCGTACGCGCCGACCGGCTGCCCACGCCGGCCACGCAGCGCTTCATGGAATGCCTGCGCTGACCCGCCCTGTCCAGCCGACAGGCGCCGCAGCCACCTTTTTACTGGCCGCTGGACAGCCGTTCATCCCTATCCCCAGACTAAAAAACGATATTCAGCATACTCAACCAACTCAAAGCAATCCAATGCATGCGCTATATATAAATAAATATAATGAATGCCCCATGGGCTTCTGCTGAAATCGACGGTGCTATCGAAAACAGGAATAGCCAATTCGCTTTCTTTCACTTTATGCTTGGTACAAGGCTTTCTATACTCAGAATGAAAGCCTCGGCGCGATTCCGCCGCCCTGCCCACAAGAAGGCTCGTCTCTGGAGAATGACATGTTCAAGTATGGACCGCCGCTCAATTTCAAGCGCTGGCTTGACGACAATGACCACCTGCTCAAGCCGCCGGTCGGCAACCAGCAAATCTGGGAAGACGCCGACTTTATCGTTACCGTGGTGGGCGGGCCCAACCACCGCACCGATTTCCATGACGACCCGCTCGAAGAGTTTTTTTACCAGTTCAAGGGCAATGCCTACCTGAACATCATGAACGAGGGGCGGCGTGAACGCATCGACCTGCGCGAAGGCGACATGTTCCTGCTGCCGCCGCATGCGCGCCATTCGCCGCAGCGGCCCGAACCCGACAGCCGCTGCCTGGTCATCGAACGCCAGCGCCCCCAGAAACTGCTGGATGGCTTCGAGTGGTACTGCCTCGAGTGCAACCACCTGGTGCATCGGGTCGAAGTGCAGCTCAAAAGCATCGTGGCCGACCTTCCGCCCTTGTTCGAACGTTTCTATCAGAACCCCGACTTGCGGGTCTGTCCCAACTGCAAAGCCGTCCATCCAGGCCGCCATGCCCACGGACAGCAAGCCGCCAAGCCATCAGGAGCCACACCTTGAGCCGTGTCATCGACATCCATTCGCACTTCTTTCCTCCCATCACGCAGGCGGAAGCGGGCCGGCTCGATCCCGAGCTGGCGCCATGGCTGAAAGACGGCGGCGACGGCAGCGGCATGATCATGGCGGGCGACAAGCCTTTCCGCCCCGTCTATTCGGCGCTGTGGGATTCGGCGCGCCGCATCGAGGAAATGGACGCCTGTGGAGTAGATGTGCAGATCATGTGCGCTACGCCCATTATGTTCGGCTATCGCTACCCCATCGAGCGCGCGTTGCCCTGGGTGCAGCGCATGAACGATTACGCCGTGGAACTTTGCCAGCACAACCCGCAGCGCCTCAAGGCCCTGGCCCAGGTTCCGCTGCAAGATATCGACGCCGCCTGCGCCGAGGCCTCGCGCGCCAAAAGCATCGGCCATGTGGGAGTGCAGATCGGCAACCACCTGGGCGACAAAGACCTTGACCACGCCGACCTGATCGCCTTCCTGACCCACTGCGCCAACAACGACATACCGCTTCTGGTGCACCCTTGGGACATGATGGGCGGCGAAAACCGCATGAAAAAATGGATGCTGCCGTGGCTGGTGGCCATGCCGGCCGAAACCCAGCTGGGCATCCTGTCCCTGATCCTTTCGGGCGCGTTCGAGAAACTGCCCCGCTCATTGAAGATCTGTTTTGCGCACGGGGGCGGCAGCTTTGCCTTTTTGCTGGGGCGGGTCGACAATGCCTGGCGCGAACGCGACATCATCCGCGAAGACTGTCCCAACCCGCCCTCGTCGTATGTGGACCGCTTCTGTGTGGATTCGGCCGTCTTCGACCCGCACGCGCTGGAATTCCTGGTGCGCGTCATGGGAACCAAGCAGGTCATGCTGGGCTCCGACTACCCGTTCCCGCTGGGCGAACAGAAGATCGGCCAGTTGATCCGCGACAGCGACTTCACCGAAACCGTGCGCACCGGCCTGCTCGGCGGCAACGCGGCCCAGTTTTTCAATATCTAGTTCGCGGAATGTACAAAAGAAACGGTTTTCCGTTTACCCTGTACCTCTGCGTTACTGTTTGAGTATTTCGTAACAATTCCAAAGTAAGGAAGAGACATGCAGACGACACACTTCAAGAAGATGCTTCTGGCCTCGGCCATCGCGATGGGTCTTGCGGCCGCCCCAGCATCCCAGGCCGAAGTCAAGATCGGCCTGATCACCACGCTGTCGGGCGGCGGCGCGGCCCTGGGCCAAGACCAGCGCGACGGCTTCATGCTGGCGGTCGAACAGAACGGCGGCAAGCTGGGCGGGCAGGACGTCTCGGTCATCATTGAAGACGACCAGCTCAAGCCCGAGCAGGGCGTGCAGATCGCACGCAAGCTGGTCAACAACGACAAGGTCGACTTCGTCACCGGCATCATTTTTTCCAACGTGATGATGGCGGCGCGTACGCCCATTCTCGACTCCAAGACATTCCTGATCGGCTCCAACGCCGGCCCCTCGCCCATGTCGGGCGCCGAGTGCTCGCCGTATTTCTTCTCCACCTCGTGGAACAACGACCAATTGCACGAGGGCGGCGGCCAGATCGCCACCGACCAGGGCTATAAAAAGATGTACATCATGGCGCCCAACTACCAGGCGGGCAAAGACGCCCTGGCCGGGTTCAAGCGCTTCTACAAGGGCGAGGTGGTGGACGAGGTCTACACCCAGATCGGCCAGATGGACTATTCGGTTGAAATCGCCCAACTGCAGCAGGCCAATCCCGATGCCGTCTATGTGTTCTATCCCGGCGGCATGGGGGTGAACTTCGTCAAGCAGTACCGCCAGGCCGGCCTGTTGGGTAAGGTGCCCCTTATCTCCGCCAGCACGGTCGATGGCTCGACCCTGCCCGCGCTTCAGGACATCGCCCTGGGCGTCATCACGCATGCGCCCTATGCGCCCAACCTCGACAATGCCCAGAACAAGCAGTTCGTCGAAGCGTTTGAAAAGAAATACAACCGCTCGCCTTCGCTGTATGCGGCCCAGTCGTATGATGCGGCCAACCTGATCGCCTCGGCCATCAAGAAGCTCGACGGCAACCTGCAAGACAAAGAAGCGGTGCGCAAGGCGCTCGAGGCCGCCGACTTCGATTCGGTGCGCGGCAACTTCAAGTACAACACCAACCACTTCCCCATCACCGACTGGTACCGCGTCGACGTCGTCAAGGGTAAGGACGGCAAGGCCGAACTGTCCGCCACGGGCGTGGTCTTCAAGGACCACAAGGACGCCTACTTCGAGCAGTGCAAGATGTAAGGTCCGCGCCCAGGCGTAAGCAAACCGGCTCGTGGCCTGCGCCCCGGGCCGGTTTTTCATTGGGCGGCGCCTGGCCTGCCTGGCCTTGCCGGACAGTGCGGCTGCGCTTTCAGTGCCAAGAGGCCAAGCATGGCGAAGCCCACTTGTGCCGCTCTTTCACCGCCTATACACTTTGAACGCTTCTCGTGCGCCACCGCCCCGCCGGGCAACGGCAGCCGCCTCATAGCAAGGACGTACCGCTTTTCATGAATTCCACCTCCGCACCCGGCAACAATCGCTCTTATTTCTGGGTTTGCGTATCGATGTGCGTCGGCGTCATGGGCACGGCGCTGGCCAGTCCCCTGTATCCCCTGTATCAAGAAGCCTGGAACCTCGCGCCCAGCCAGATCGCCCAGCTGTACACTGCCTACATGATCGCGGCGCTGGCCACCCTGCTGTTCCTGGGCCGGCTGACCGACCGCCACGGCTTCCTTCCGGTGCTGCGCGGGGGCGTGATCCTGGTTACCGTGGGCATCACTATTTCGGCCCTGGCCTGGGACGCGGCCAGCTTCACCTTCAGCCGCATTCTCATCGGCCTGGCATCGGGGCTGATCGTCACTTCGTCCTCGCTGGGCCTGGGCCAGCTGCGCAAGGGAGGCAACAGCCAGCGCGTGGCCGCGACCATCAGCCTGACCCTGGCCTTCGGCTTCGGGCTGGGCCCGGTGGTGGGCGGCCTGATCGCCCAATGGACGCCTTACCCGCTCGTCAGCGCCTATGTGCCCTCCATCGTGCTGGGGCTGCTGGCCGTTTATGCGCTGTTCAGGCAGGACATCAAGCCCGCACCGCAACTGGCCCCCGACGCCAGCGGATGGCGCAGCTGGCTGCCCGCGCTGTCGCTCCCGGCGCCGCCGCTTACCCGGCCCTACCTCATCGGCAGCCTGGCGGCCTTCAGCGCCTTCGGCATGTTCAGCCTGTACGCTTCGCTGGCACCCAGTTTCATGGACCGCATGGTGCCCTGGCATGGGCCAGCTGTCAGCGGCCTGTCCATCGGCATCATTCTTTTCCTGTCGGCAGCCTTCCAGTTCGTGGCCCGCCCCTGGGTCACCAAGAGGGTCGTCATCTGGGGCCTGCTGGGCTTGCTGCTGGCCAACGTGCTGCTGATGCTCAACACGCTCACGACGTCGCCGCTGCTGTTCGCCTCCAGCGTGCTAACCACGGCCTTCGGCCATGGCCTGTGCAACCTGGGCGGAATCTCGATCGTGAACAAGGTGGCGCCTCCCCATCAGCGCTCCAGCCTGCTCTCCACCTATCTGATGACCGCCTACCTGGGCAGCATCCTGCCCGTGCTCGGCATGGGCTGGCTGGCCGACCACATCGGCCTGAGCAATGCGCTGCTGGTCTTCTGCACCTGCATCGCCGTGCTGACCGGCTGCCTGGCCTTCGCGGCCCTGCGCACGCCTGTCATTGCCGCGCCCGAGGGCTGAGGCAGCTTCAGCAGCCTGGCCTTCCCGCCGTACGGTCCGAGCCCCCGCCTTCGCCTCAGCCCCTCGAGCAGGGGCTCTCATGGGTACAAACACTGTCGGTAGAAACACCCATTGTTCCGGCCTTCATGCCCGTGGCATTCTAAATTAAATGAAATTTTCAACTATTGAAAACAGCGTTTAATTGCCATGGCCAAGCAGAACTCACTCCATGCCCCCGTTGACATCAAGCTCGACTACGTCACTTTCAAGATAGACGTGGTCAATGAACGGGCCAAGGGCATCGCCTCTCAGGTCTATGAACAGAAAGTGGACCTGTCGCTGCGCGAACTGCGCCTCATGCGCTTCATCGCCACGCAGCCCGGGCTGACCGTCAGCCGGCTGGTCGAACAGACGCATATCGAAAAGACTCTCACGTCCAAATCGCTGGCCTCGCTTGCCGGACGCAAGCTGATACTGCGCGTCATCGACCCCGAAGACGCGCGCCAGACCAATCTTTATCTCACCGCTGAAGGCATCGGCAAGGTCAAGGCCGCCGACGCCATCGGGCGCGAGATGGAGGCCAACATGATGAGCGTGCTTTCCGAGTCCGAAGCCAGAACCCTCAAGCAGTGCCTGGAAAAGCTCTATGCCCTGCACGAGAACGCGCAACACGCCACCGAGACATTCCTGCGATCGCTGGCGACCGACCCGCCCCGGCAAACGCCGCTTACCGACGCCAAATAAACAAGCAACGGCGCAATCCAACGAGGAGACAAGAAAATGAAAACCAAGCTGCTTCGGCTTACAGCCATGATCGCCCTGGCAGGCGCTACAGCCATGGCCTCGGCGCAAGGCACCCAGAACGTGCTGCGCATGGTGCCGCAGGCCGACCTGAAGGTGCTCGATCCGATCTGGACCACCGCCTTCGTCACACGCGACCACGGCTACATGATCTACGACACCCTGTTCGGCATCGACGAAAGCGGCAAGGTCAAGCCGCAGATGGTCGACACCTACAGCGCCGACGCCGAAGGCCTGAACTGGACGCTCAAGCTGCGAGACGGCCTGGCCTTCCACGACGGCCAGCCTGTACGCTCTGCCGACGTTATCCAGTCGCTCAAGCGCTGGGGCCAGCGCGACGGCCTGGGCCAGAAAATGTTCGCGGCCCTGGACAAGATCGACGCCGCTGATGACAAAACGATCAGTCTGCATTTCAAGGAACCCTTCGGCATGGTGCTCGAGGCCCTGGGCAAGCCGTCTTCCAATCCGCCCTTCATCATGCCCGAGCGGGTGGCCAAGACCCCAGCCAACGAGCAAATTTCCGATACGACCGGATCGGGCCCCTACATCTTCAAAGCCGACGAGTTCCGTCCCGGCGAAAAAGCGGTTTACGTCAAGAACGAAAAGTACGTTCCACGCGACGAGCCCGCCTCGGGCACGGCCGGCGGCAAGCACGTGTATGTCGACCGGGTCGAATGGGTGATCATCAAAGATGCGCAAACGCAGGCCAACGCGCTCACGAACGGCGAGATCGACATGCTTTCGTGGGTGCCCGCCGAACAGTATGCGTCTCTCAAGGCCAACCCCAAGATCGAGCTGCTTACCCCGGTGCCCAAGGGCTCTTACGCCCTGCACATCAACCACTATGTGCCGCCGTTCGACAACCCCAAGATCGCCCAGGCCGCCATCCTGACACTGAACCAGGAAGCCCTGATGCGGGCCCAGATGATCAACAAAGACCTGTACAACACCTGCACGTCGATCTATCCCTGCGGTTCAGAGTACGACTCCGGCGATACCGCCTACTTTACGGGCAAACCGCAGTTCGAGAAGGCCAAGCAGCTGCTGAAGGAAGCCGGCTACGACGGCAAGCCGGTGGTCCTGATGAACCCCTCCGACTTCACCCTGCTGAACAAGTTTCCGCCGGTACTGGCCCAGCTGCTCAAGCAGGGCGGCTTCAACGTCGACATGCAGTCGATGGACTGGCCCAGCCTGGTCACGCGCCGAGCCAACAAAAGCGCCCCTCAAGACGGCGGCTGGAACCTCTTCATCACCGGCTGGGGCGCTTCCGACACCATGAATCCGCTGTATTTCGCCCCCATGACGGGCAACGGCGAGAAAGGCTGGTTCGGCTGGGCCACCGACGAGAAGCTGGAACAATTGAAGGCCGAGTTCCTGGCCACCATGGACGAGGGCAAACGCAAGGAACTCGCGCAGCAGATCCAGCTGCAGGTGTTTGAAACCGGCCTGTATGCGCCGCTGGGCGAATCGCAGAACTACACCGCCGTCCGCAAGGGCGTGGTCAGCGGCCTGGTCAAGGCGCCGATCAACGTGTTCTGGAACATCAAGAAAACCCAGCCCTAAGGCCCCCGGCCGGGCGCCTCACGGTGCCCGGCAGCTGCGCCTTCCACATCGCCTGCACTCGAGACGCCCATGCTTGCCTTCTTTCTGCGCCGGGTACTTTCAACCATACCCGTACTGGTCATCGTCGCCCTGATCGTGTTCTTCATGCTGCGCCTGGCGCCCGGCGACCCGGCCGCCGCCATCGTGGGCAACAGCGGCACCGCCGACGACATTGCGCTGGTGCGGACCGCATTGGGCCTGGACGATTCCATGCCCGTCCAGTTCATCCGCTGGGTAGGCCAGCTCGTTCAAGGCAATCTGGGCGAATCCTTCTTCATGAAGATCCCCGTGTCCGAACTGATCGCGCATCGCATCGAGCCCACCCTGTCGCTGGCGGCCCTGACGCTGGTCGTGGCGGTGCTGGTCGCCGTGCCCCTGGGCGTGCTGGCCGCCTGGCGCCACGGAGGGTGGCTTGACCGCGCGCTGATGGGCTTCTCGGTGCTGGGTTTCTCGATACCCGCCTTCGTGCTGGGCTATATATTGATCTGGCTGTTTTCATTGCACCTGCAGTGGCTGCCGGTACAAGGGTACTCGCGCCTGGCGAACGGCATCATCCCGTGGCTCAGGCACCTGATCCTGCCCTCCATTGCGCTGTCCATCATCTACGTGGCGCTGATAGCCCGGGTGACGCGCGCGGCCGTGGCCGAGGCCATGACCGAGGACTACATCCGCACCGCCCGCGCCAAAGGCATTTCCGAGGCGCGGGTATTGATCCGGCACGGCCTGGCCAACGCGGCGGTGCCCATCGTGACGGTCATCGGCATCGGCGTCGCCCTGCTGATAGGCGGCGTGGTGGTCACTGAAACCGTGTTCGCAATTCCGGGCCTGGGGCAACTGACCGTCGACGCCGTGCTGTCGCGCGACTTCCCGCTGATACAGGGCATCATCCTGTTCTTTTCCGTGATCTACGTGCTGATCAATCTGCTGGTCGACCTGAGCTACCTGGTGCTCGACCCCCGCATACGCTACTAGAACCCGACAGCTGTCATGGCCGAAACAATCATGCCCGATGAAACATCCCTGACGATGCCGGATACGGCGGCCTCGTCCCCGCCCGGCACCCGGCGCACCCTTTTCGCCGCCCTGCGCAACGGCTCGGTGCGCATCGGAGGCGGCGTGCTGCTGATTCTGGTCCTGATGGCCATTTTCGCGCCGTGGCTCGGCACAATAGACCCCAATGCCATCGACCCGGCCAGCGGCAACATGCTGCCGCTAAGCGCCGGCGAGTTCAGCAGCCTGGCCGGCGACACCTTTCACCATTTCTTTCTGATGGGCTCCGACACCCTGGGCCGCGACATCTGGAGCCGCACCCTTTACGGCGCCCGCATTTCCATCACCATAGGCGTGGCCGTGGCATTGCTGGCCCTGGCCCTGGGCATGCTGGTGGGCTTGCTGGCCGGATACTTCCGCAGAATAGACGGGCTGATCATGCGCCTGATGGACGGCCTCATGGCCATTCCGGGCATCCTGTTCGCCATCAGCCTGGTGGCGCTGTTCGGCGGCACGGTAACGACCGTCATCGTCGCCATCGCCATCCCCGAGATTCCCCGCGTGGCCCGGCTGGTGCGCTCGGTGGTGCTGACCATACGCGAAGAACCCTATGTCGAGGCGGCCATCGCGCTCGATACGCCCATCTGGAAGATTCTTCTCAAGCATATCCTGCCCAACGCCATCGCCCCCCTCATCGTGCAAGGCACTTATGTGTGCGCGGCGGCGATATTGGTCGAGGCCATACTTTCCTTTCTGGGCGTCGGCCTGCCCACCGACATGGCGACCTGGGGCAACATCATGTCCGAAGGCCGCGCCCAGTTCAACGAGTATCCGCACAACGTCCTCCTGCCCGGCATATTCCTGGCGCTGACCGTACTGGCCGTGAACGTGCTGGGCGACGGCCTGCGCGACACCCTCGATCCCAAACTCAGCAAGCGAGAGGGCTAGGCGATGAACACCACAGAAACTACAGCCCGCCCCGCGCCGGTGCTGGAAGTCCGGAACCTGACCATAGGCCTGCCCGCCGGGGCCGACCGCCCCCACGCCGTGCAGGACATCTCGTTCCGGGTCGAGCCCGGCAAGATCCTGTGCCTGGTGGGCGAATCGGGCTCCGGAAAGTCGGTCATCGCCAACGCCGTGATGGGCTTGCTGCCCAGGCAGCTCGGCCCCGCAAGCGGCTCGATAGCGCTGCAGGGCAGGGAAATCCTCAATGCCCCGCAGGAACAATTACGCAAGCTTCGCGGGGCCGCCATGGCCATGGTGTTCCAAGAGCCCATGACGGCGCTGAACCCCACCATGACCTGCGGCGCCCAGGTGGCCGAACTGCTAAGGCAGCACACCGCCATGAGCGCCGCCGAGCAGCGCCTCGAGATTCTCGACATCTTCGCCCGCGTAAAGCTGCCCGAGCCGGAACGCATCTATGCCTCGTACCCGCATCAGCTGTCGGGTGGCCAGCGGCAGCGCATCGTCATCGCGATGGCCCTGATCCTGAAGCCCGCGCTGCTGATCTGCGACGAGCCCACCACCGCCCTGGACGTCACCACCCAGGCCGAGATCCTGAAGCTCATCATGACGCTGCAGCGCGACAGCGAAACCGCCGTACTGTTCATCACGCATGATTTCGGCGTGGTGGCCGAAATCGCCGACGACGTCGCCGTCATGCAGTTGGGCGCCCTGGTCGAGTCCGGCTCCAAGACCCAGGTGCTGACCCGGCCCGCCCAGCCGTATACCAAGATGCTCCTGGCCGCCGTGCCTTCGATGTCGGCTCCGGCGCGCCCCGCCGTGCCCCAGGCCGAACCCCTGCTGGAGGCCCGCGAGCTTTCCAAGGTGTACCGCATGGGAAGCTGGCCGGCCAGACGTCGCGAGGTGCTCGCGGCGCGCAGCGTCTCGTTGTCGGTGCGCCCGGGCGAAACAATAGGCATCGTCGGAGAATCCGGCTCGGGCAAGTCGACCATGGCGCGCTGCATCGCGCGCCTGATCGAGCCGACCTCAGGCGAAATCTACGCCCAGGGGCGTTCATTGGCCCACGCCGGCAATAGGCAGCTTTCGCCTTACCGGCGCCACGTCCAGGTGGTATTCCAGGACCCCTACCGCTCGCTCAACCCACGCCAGACCGTAGGCGCCTCGATCATCGAGGGGCCGGTCAATTTCGGCGTGCCGCGCAACGAGGCCTGGAAGCGCGCCGAGCAGCTGATGCAGCTGGTGCGCCTGAACCCCAGTGCGCTGCGTCGCTATCCCAACGAATTCTCGGGCGGGCAACGCCAGCGCATCTCCATCGCACGCGCCCTGGCTTGCGAAGCCAAGGTGCTTATCGCCGATGAGGCCGTGTCAGCCCTGGACGTTTCGGTGCAGGCGCAGATACTGGAGCTGCTGGCCGATATTCAAAAACGCCTGTCGCTGGGCATATTGTTCATCACCCACGACCTGCGGGTGGCCAGCCAGATCTGCGACAGCATCATCGTCATGCACCAGGGCGAGGTCGTCGAGCAGGGCGAAACCCGTCAAGTCTTCAACACGCCCCGTCATGCCTATACCGCCAGGCTGCTTGCATCCGCGCCGGGGCGCGATTTTCGTTTCCAGGAATAATCCATGTCCAGCCTTCTGCAGAACCCTCTTGACTACATGAAACAGCGAAGCGATGAAATCGCCGCCGTACGCCACGACATCCATCATCATCCCGAACTGGGATTCCAGGAATTCCGCACCAGCGACCTGGTCGCGCAGCGCCTTGAAGAATGGGGCTATGAGGTCGAGCGCGGCCTGGGCGGAACCGGGGTGGTGGGGCGCCTGAGGCGAGGCGAGGGCAGCCGCAGCCTGGGCCTGCGCGCCGACATGGACGCCCTGCCCATCCAGGAAGAAACCGGCTTGCCGTATGCCAGCATCCACGCCGGCGTCATGCATGCCTGCGGCCACGACGGGCACACGGCCATGCTGCTGGCCGCGGCCCGGTACCTGGCGCAGCACGGCACATTCTCGGGCACGCTCAACCTCATCTTCCAGCCCGCCGAAGAAAGCCTGGGCGGGGCCAAGCGCATGATCGAAGAGGGGTTGTTCGACAAATATCCCTGCGACGCCGTCTTCGCCATGCACAATATGCCCGGCGTCAGGCAAGGACGACTGCTGTTTCGCGAAGGCGCGGCCATGGCCTCGTCCGACTATGTCACCATCACCCTCACGGGCAAGGGCGGCCACAGCGCCATGCCGCACCTGTCTGTCGACCCCGTGGTGGCGGCGGCCAGCATCATCATGGCCCTGCAGACCATCGTGTCGCGCAACGCGGATCCCCAGGAAACGGCGGTCGTGACGGTGGCCGCCGTACAGGCCGGCAAGGCCAACAACGTCATACCCAACACCGCCGTGCTCGAACTCAGCGTCCGCTCGCTCGACCGCAAGCTGCGCCAGCTGATCGAGCAGCGCATCCGCGAGATCGTCGCCGCCCAGGCAAGCAGCTTCGGCGTCCGGGCCGAGGTCGATTACCGGCAGGGCTATTCCGTGCTGGTCAACACCCCCGGCGAAACCGAGTTCGCCCGCGAGATCGGCCGCAAGCTGGTCGGCCCCGACAATATCGAGCCGCAGTGCAACGCGCTGACCGCCAGCGAAGACTTCGCCTTCATGCTCGAAAAGCGCCCCGGCTGCTATCTGTTCATCGGCAATGGCGAAGACGGCATGCCCGGGGGCTGCGAGGTGCATAACCCCGGCTACGACTTCAATGACCACAACCTGCCGATCGGCGCTGCCTATTGGGCCATGCTGGCCGAAGAGTTTCTTCGATAGCTCCGGGGCGCCCGTGCCGGCCGGCGCGGGGCCGTCCGGCCAGGCATACCGCCCCGGTTCATTACCAGTGCACGCCCAGGCCCACTGAGTACCGCCTTTCATTGGTCGAGGGCCTGTCCGACATGGTGATGCGGTTGTAGCCCGCCTTGGCATACAGCGACATCCACTGGGTCACGCTGTAGCGCAGGCCCAGTTCGGCCTCCAGACTGTAGTCCGAAGCGCCCTTGAGCGCGCGATTGAATTCGCCGGTGGTAAATATCTGCCACTGCTTGCCCGACAGAAACCGCGTGTAGTTCCAGCCCAGGCCCACCGTCTGGAAATTGTCGCGGCTGTCGTCATGATATCTGTCGCGCGTGTGCGTCACAAAGGCCGACATCGAGAACGCGCCCAGCTCGTTGTCCCAGAACTGATAGCCCGGGCCGGCGGCAAGACGAAGCCGGTGCGCGGGGTCGTCGATATGGTCGCGGCCATAGCGCACCCTGCCGCGCAAGAACAGCTTTTCCGACAAGAAGCGGTCGACCATATAGGCGGCGTTGTAGTTGTAGGTGCCCGTGACGCCGTCCTGAGTCTTGCGCGCGTAGTCCAGCTCTAGGCCATGGCGCCACCAGTCGCGGCGGGCCGTGGCGTGCAGGGCCGCATTCCAGTTCTGGTTGCTGCTCGAGGAATGGGTGGCGTCCATGGCCAGGTCGACGCCGCCCTCGAAACTCCAGTCTCGAAGAAAAGCGTTGGGGCGCACGATGCGCTCGATGTCGGCAAGCGCCACCTGGTCCGTGCCTGCCTGGGCCGTTGCGCCGTCCGGCTGCAAGGCGGCGACGCTTTCCGGCCCCGAGCCCGACGTCAGCCGGGCTTCATAGCCGGCGGGAAGGCCCTTGGCCCGCACAAGCATCGGATCATTCGTCTGAAGCTGGGCCACTTTGTCCCAGCTGATGCGGATCTCTCCGGCGTAATCAGTCTTGAGGACAAGCGTGCCGCCGTCCATCAGCAGCACCTCGCCGCTCAACCTGTCTCCATTGGTCATGACGATGGTGTCCGCCCAGGCGCAAGACGCCCACGCACTGCCCAATAACGCCGCCAGCATCACACCGGCACGTTTCAACCTGAATTTTCGACCAGCCAAAAGCCCGCCCCCTTTCATTGAATGGATGAATGAAAACGGGCGCCTATACATGGCGCCCGTGGCGGTAATGCTAACAGCCGGTACCCTAATGCGACAAGGCCAGGCGAACGGGAGAGGCAAGCGGCACGGCCGCGGCCGACGGCGCTTGTTCCTCACCCTGGTCGATCTTGAACGTGGCCACAAGGCTGGCCAGCCGGGACGATTGCTCTTGCAGGCTGGCCGCGGCGGCAGCCGCTTCCTCGACCAGCGCGGCGTTCTGCTGGGTGGCTTGATCCATTTCGGACACAGCCTGGTTCACCTGGTCGATGCCCACGCTTTGTTCTCGGCTGGCCTCGGTAATCTCGTTCATGATGTCGGTGACCCGCCGGATACTGGCCACGGTCTCGCTCATGCGTTCGCCCGCTTCGCTTGCCAGCTTGTTGCCTTCTTGCGCCCGGGTCACCGAGGTACCGATAAGGCTCTTGATCTCTTGCGCCGCCACGGCGCTGCGCTGGGCCAGGGCGCGCACCTCGCCGGCCACCACGGCGAAGCCACGGCCTTGCTCGCCCGCGCGCGCCGCCTCCACCGCCGCGTTCAAGGCCAATATATTGGTCTGGAACGCAATCGTATCGATGACGCCGATAATGTCCACCACCTGCCTGGACGAGTCATTGATCTGCCCCATGGTGCCCACCACCTTGGCAACCACTTCGCCGCTCTTGACCGCCACCTGGGCGGCCGTGTCGGCAAGACCCCTGGCCACTTCGGCGTGGTCGGCGTTTTGCTTCACCGTGGTGGTCAGCTGCTCCATCGTCGCGGCGGTCTCGGCCAGCGAGCTGGCCTGCTGCTCGGTGCGCGAAGACAGGTCGACGTTGCCGGCCGCGATCTGGCTGGCTGCACTGGCTATGGATTCTGCGCCGCTGCGCACGTCGCGCACCACATCGCGCAGGCTGTCGTTCATTTGTTTCAACGCCTGCTGCAGCCGGCTGGTTTCGTCCCGGCCCCGCACGTCGATGGTGGCGGTCAGGTCACGCGACGACACCGTGGCGGCAAGCGCCACCGACCTGCGCAACGGCCCGGTGATAGAGCGCGTAATGGAGAGCGCCATGAACAGCCCGGCCAGCAGCGCCGCAATCGCCAGGCCGATCAGCATCTTCAGGCCCGCATCGTTGTTGGCATAGAGTTCGGCCGCCCTGGAGTCGATCAACTTTCTCTCGTACAGCAGCAGGTCGTTCACGCTGCCCGTGTAGGCGTCCAGAAGCGGCCCAAGCTCAGACTCGAAAAACTCGTTCGCCGCCCGATAGTCACCCGCCAACCGCGCCTGGAACGCGGCATCGCGCCTGTCGCGATACTCCGTGCGCCGCTGCAGCACCGCCTGGAAAAGCTCCCGGGCGCCCGGATCGACCAGTTGGGCCGACAACTGCTCCTGAAGGCGCTGTATGTCGGCGCTGGTCTTTTCCATGGCCTGCTCGATATCGTGCCGGACATAGGGGTCGTCGATCTTTCCGGCGGCGATGGTGCGCACGGCGTTCAAGCTCGTGGCGCGGTTCCATTCAGCAATGGTCCGCTCGGCCGCGAAGCGGCTGCCAATGACTTCTTCAGCCATGGCCGACGAGCCTTGTATGCGCCAGAGCCCTATGCCGGCCAGCAGGGCCAGAAGCAAAAGCAGCAGCAGGAAGCCAAACGCGAGACGCGTACCGATATTGAGTTTGTTCACGGGATGCCTACGGATGTGCATGGCTCGAAAAAATGACGAGCCCTACTCGTTTAACGGCAAAAGTCGTGAAACTTTATTGCAACGTCGCGCGGACGGCTCCGCCGGTTACAAAAAGCCGGGCGCCCAGAACCGCGCCATCCGGCCGAGCCGGGCGGCGTGCCCTTTTTCAATATATTCGTAAAACAACCTATGTACGAACGATAATAGTTTGCATTAATATCATCGTTTTGTTGTCCCAAGGGCACGGAGTTTTTTCAATGACAGCCGCCGCTTCGCTCAAAACCTGGTACTGGTGGCACAAGTGGACAAGCCTGGTCTGCACCGTCTTTCTGCTGATTATCTGCATTACCGGCCTGCCCCTGGTGTTCCACGAGGAAATCGAGCACTGGCTCGAAGAAGGCAAGCCCTTCGCCGTTGTAGACGCGGGCACGCCGCGCGTGGCGACAGACCAGCTCATGGCCTCGGCGCGCGCGCAGTATCCCAATGAAGTCGTCGAGTACGTTTTTTTCGACGAAGACCACCCCACCGTCTACGTGGGCATGTCGCCCTCGCATACGGGCGACCCCAAGCTGACGCACTATATGCGCTTCGACGCCCACACGGGCGAAATGCTGTATGACGCGCCCACGGCGCGCGAAGAGCAGTTCACCTTCATGGGCATGATGCTGGCGCTGCATGTGGACCTGTTCACCAGCCTGCCCGGCCAGCTCTTTCTGGGCTTCATGGGCCTGCTGTTTGTCATCGCTATCGTATCGGGGGTCGTGCTATACGGCCCCTTCATGAAGAAGCTCGACTTCGGCACGGTGCGCAAGGAAAGGTCGCGCCGCCTTAAATGGCTCGACCTGCATAACCTGCTGGGCATCGTGCTGCTGGGCTGGATGATGGTGGTGGGGATAACCGGCGTCATCAACGAACTGTCGCGGCCGTTGTTCGGCCTGTGGCAGGCGACCGACCTGGTCGAGCTCACGTCCGGCTACCACGATACCGATCCCCCTCAGCGCCTGGCCTCGGCCGACGCCGCCCTGCGGGCCGCAGCCCAGGCTGTGCCCAACCACCGCATCATCAGCTTCAGCCATCCGGGCAATATGTTCGCCACGCCTCATCACTATATGGTCTGGACGCGCGGCGACACCCCATTCACTTCTCATCTCATTATTCCCGTGCTGGTCGATGCCGCCACGGCCGAAGTCACCGCCGTGGCGCGTCCCCCCTGGTATCTGACCATGCTGGCGCTGTCACAGCCGCTGCACTTTGGCGACTACGGGGGCTTGCCGCTGAAGATACTGTGGGTGCTGCTCGATCTCCTGACCATCGTGGTGCTGGCCAGCGGCCTGTACCTGTGGTTTGCGCGGCGCAAGGCCACCGATGCCCGCGTGGCGCAGTTGACGCAGCGCCACCAGCAGCCGCAGGCCGCGCTTGCCAAGACAACACACGGCCACGAGGGCTCCAGCCCGGGCGCCATCGCCGGAGGCGGCTCATGAAACCCCGTTCACCTTCTTTCAAGAAAGTCTGGGGCGCGCCCGTCGCCCTGGCCGTCCTGACCTGCTTCGGGCTGTTGTCGGCCCTGTTGGGCACCGGAGCCTGGCACTGGGCCTCGTGGCTCTCTCTTGCCATCCCGCTGGCCACAGGCCTTGGCTACTGGCTGTGGCCGCGCAAGAAAGCCTGACCGCCTTCGGCAATAACAATAATCCTCCATCTACCCATCCGCATTTCGGAGCACACGATGTCCCATCCATTATCGGGCCGATCCCCGGCCCGGACAGCCGCCATCCTGGCCTGGGCCGGGTTCCTGACCCTTGGCCACGCGCCGGCCAACGCACAAACGGGTTCGGCCCAGCCGGCCGCCAGCGGCACGCTGGCCCCCATCACCGTAGAAGGCGCGGCAGACAATGCCCTGGCACCCGTCGACGGCTACATCGCCACCTCGTCGATCAGCGCGTCCAAGACCGACATACCCCTGATCGAAACACCGCAATCGGTCACCGTGATCACGGCCGACCAGATTCGCGACCAGGGCGCCCAGGGCCTGCAGGATGCGCTGAACTATGCCGCCGGCGTGCGTTCGGACGCCTACGGACTGGATTCCCGTTCCGACAACTTCATGGTGCGCGGGGCGTCGCCCTCCGTCTACCTGGACGGCCTGCGAACCAATTTCGATTACTACACCAGCACCACGCGCACCGAGCCCTTTACGCTCGAACGCATCGAAGTGCTGCGCGGGCCCGCCTCCATGCTGTATGGCCAGGGCAGCACGGCCGGTGTCGTCAACATGGTGACCAAGCGCCCGCAGGCCGAGACCTCGCGCGAGGTCGGCATTCAATATGGTTCGCACAATCGGCGCTCGATCCAGGCCGACCTGACTGGCGCCATCGATGAAGACGGCAAATGGCTTTATCGCCTAGTTGCGCTGGGACGCAAGTCGGACACCATGGTCGACCATGTGCCCGACGACCGCCTGGTGTTCGCGCCCTCGATCACCTGGCGGCCGTCCAACCGCACTTCGCTGACGCTGCTGGCGCTGTGGCAAGACGACAAGTCGGGCTCTACCGCGCAGTTCTTTCCGTGGGAAGGCACGCTGCTCGACAATCCCAACGGACAGATCCCCACAAACACCTTCATCGGCGACCCCGACTGGGACCGCTATGATTCCAGCCGACGCTCCATCGGCTGGGCGTTCGAGCACCAGCTGAACGACGGCTGGACAATACGCCAGAATGCACGCTGGTCGTACAACCACGTGGATTACCGCAGCCTTTATGGAGACTCGTTCTCTCTTCCCGGCGGCTGGGCCGCAGACCCGGTCAACAAGCGTTTGATCGGCCGCTATGCCTGGGGCACGGACACCACCGTGCGCATGGCCCAGGCCGACCAGCACGTGCAGGGCAAGTTCGACACCGGCCCCGTCAGCCACAACATGCTGATCGGCATGGATTACGTCTATGCCAAGAACGAACAATCCACCGCCTCAGAAGGGCCGGACACCGTGCCGCTGATCGACGCCTTCAACCCGGTGTATCCAGCCTACACGCCGCCGGCATTCTTTGGCGACCCCGCCATACGCCAGCGCGACATGGGCTTCTATATCCAGGACCAGATGCGCCTGGATAACTGGATACTGGTTGCGGGCTTGCGCCATGACCGCTCTGAGAACACGGTGGACGGCTCGCCCTCGCAGGTCAGTCGCGCCACCAGCAAGCGTTTCGGCCTGATGTACGCGTTTCCCGTGGGCATCTCGCCCTATGTAAGCTACAGCGAGTCGTTCACCCCCCAGCTGGGCCGCGACTCCAGCGGCGACGCCTTCGTTCCCTTGCGCGGCAAGCAATGGGAAGCGGGGCTCAAGTATGAATCGCCCGATCGCAACACCCTGGTGAACGCCGCGGTATACACCCTGCGCGAGGAAAACCGGCTTGTATCCGACCCCGCCAACCCCATGCAAAGCATCCAGGCCGGCGAAACGCGCACCCGCGGGTTCGAGCTTGAGGTCAAGACAACGGTGGCGCGCCAGCTGGACCTGATCGCCAACTACAACTACCTGGACCAGGACGACCAGCTCGAAGGCGAGCCTCGCCACCAGGCCTCGCTGTGGAGCAAGTACCGCTTTGCCATCAACAACACGCCGGGCTTTTCGGTGGGCGCGGGTGTGCGCTGGGTAAGCGCATTCAGCGACGGCAGCGGCCCGCGTGTGCCCAGCGCGACGCTGGTCGACGCCATGGTGGCCTACGACACGCCGCAATGGCGCCTGGCGCTCAATGCCAACAACGTCTTCGACAAGACCTATGTGGCCACATGCCTGGAGCGCGGCGATTGCTGGTTCGGCGCGCGCCGGTCTATTGTGGCCAGCGCAACGTACAAGTTCTGACAGCAGGAAGACGGCCCGGCCACGCAGGGCCGACACTACATATTGCTTTGCTCGGGCGGCACCGCCGCGGGAAGCCTGGCGGCGCTGCTTGCGTTCTTGCGAAGCTCCATCTGGGCGCCCAGGCCATAACAGGTCATGGAAATCGAGCCCATCGAATAGCCCTGCACCAGAAGCTCGGGCTTGCTTGATTCGGCGGCGGCCAGCCCCGCCACATACAGCAATGGAATAAAGTGATCGGGCGTGGGCACGGCCAGGCCGTAATCGGGATGATCGGCCAAACGAAGCACATCGCCCGGATCGCGCGCAAGCTGTTCAACCGCGGCGTCGTCGAACCGCCGGGCCCAATCGTAAGCCTGGTCGGGCTGGTCGCGTTGCAGCCGCCGCAGATTATGGACCACATTGCCGCTGCCGATAATCATCACGCCGCGGCTTCTTAGCGCGTCGAGCCTGGCGGCAAGCTTCAGGTGGTATTCGAGCGCCTGCAGCGCATTGATGGACAGTTGAATCACCGGAATGTCGGCGTCGGGATAAATGTGGGTCAGCACCGACCAGGTGCCGTGATCCAGCCCCCACTGGTCTTGGTCCAGCCCTACCCAGTTCGGCTTGGCCAGCTCGACGATTTCCTTTGCAAGATCGGGCGCGCCGGGCGCCGGGTACTCAAAATCGAAAAGCGGCTTCGGAAAGCCGTAGAAATCGTGGATGGTTCTGGGCCGCGCCATGGCGGTTATCGCCGTTGCGCCGAAATACCAATGGGCCGAGACGACGAGAAGGGCTTTCGGCCGCGGCAGATGCTGCCCGAATGCCCGCCAGGCATTGGTAAAGTCGTTGCGCTCGAGCGCATTCGTCGGGCTGCCGTGGCCAATGAAAAGCGCGGGCATCTTGCTCATGTCATACTCCTTCAAGTACTGCCGGCTGCGATGGCTGCCATTGCCCGGATGCAAAACCACTGTCGCAAGCTCATCCGCGGAGGGCGTATGAAAACAGCGTATCAGAAAATGGTTGCCGGAGACCTCTACCACCCTACAGACCCGCAGCTGGTGGCGGCGCGCGCACGCGCACGAGACCTTTGCTGGGCGCTTAACGCCGCCGGCGAGGCCGAACAGGAAAGGCAGCGGCAAATGCTGTGCGAACTGTTTGCCTCGGGTGGAGACTCCGTAATCATGCAGCCGCCCTTCTATTGCGACTACGGCTCGAATATCGAGCTGGGCGAACGCGTGTTCTTCAACTTCAACTGCGTCGTGCTGGACGTCTGTCCGGTTCAAATCGGCAGCTTCACACTTTTTGGCCCAGCGGTACAGATCTACACCGCCATGCACCCGCTGAACGCCGAACAACGCAGGCAGGCCGAGTACGGCAAGCCTGTAAAAATAGGCTCTGACGTATGGGTGGGCGGCGGGGCCATTATCCTTCCAGGCGTTCAGATCGGCTCGCGCACCGTCGTCGGCGCGGGCAGCGTGGTCACGCGCGACATCCCGGAAGGCGTGTTTGCCGCGGGAAACCCCTGCCGGGTGGTGCGCGAGATCACCGAGTGAGAAAGACGAGAATGAAACAAAGCAGCATGCGCAGCTACAACCAGTATTTCCATGTTTACATCTTGTCAACGGAAGACGGCAAGATGATTAAAGTAGGCAAGGCCAACAATACGCAGCGCACTCGGCATCTGGCACGCATGGGCTACGCTGGATTCAAAGACTGGGTCCACGTAGCCACATTTCCAATGTGCTCTGACCACGCCGCCACGGCTTTGGAAGCCATGCTTATTTCAAGACTGGCAAGCGCAGAATACCGAGTACCACGCATAAGCTGGGAAAATCAGCTGAATGGCAGAAAGAGCTATGCCGACGAATGCTTTCGTTGTGACGCATATCGAGCCATCCAGGCAGCGCTAGAACTCAGCCAAGTGTACTTTGAGCACGTTGTCCCGCAAATCAATACTCCGCGATGCGATCTTTCCGGCGCACCTTGAGGGTGGCCTTCTGAAAATAGTGGATCAGAGTCGCTGCCGGCTGGATTACCGGGTAGCCAATAGATGAACCTGGGTTTATAGTGTCTGCCCCTGTTGTTCCATGCTTCACTCCACGGAGACGCTCATGAACAAGCTCACCCTCACAGCCGCCTGCGCGGCGTTGCTTATCGGCAGCAGCGGCGCCTGGGCCGCAGAAAAAGAAGGCATTCCCGGTGTGCGCGGCATGGACCACATTGGCTTCACGGTTCCCGACATCGACCAGGGCGTGGATTTCTTCCGCGATGTCATTGGTTGCAGCGAAGTCATGCGTTTCGGGCCTTTCAGCGACGACAAAGGCACGTTCATGAAAGATCTCGTCAATGTGCATCCGCGGGCCGTCATCAAGCAAATCGCCATGATGCGCTGCGGCGACGGCTCGAACATCGAACTATTCCAGTACAGCGCCCCCGACCAGAAGACCGACATGCCGCGCAATAGCGACTACGGCGGCTTTCATCTGGCTTTCTACGTCAAGGACATCAAGGCCGCGGTCGACAAGGCCAGGGCGCTGGGCCTGCAGACATTCCTGGGGCCGTTCGAGCTCAAGGAAGGCCCGGCCGCCGGCGAATCGATTACCTATGTGCTGACCCCCTGGGGCATGCAGCTGGAACTGATCAGCTATCCCGACGGCATGGCCTATGAAAAAGAGGCAAAGACCAA
Organism: Pusillimonas noertemannii; assembly: GCF_003096595.1. GTDB lineage: Bacteria > Pseudomonadota > Gammaproteobacteria > Burkholderiales > Burkholderiaceae_B > Pusillimonas > Pusillimonas noertemannii. Next base: position 49,036 of record NZ_QEKO01000007.1, read on the forward strand.
GCTTTGGGCGCCGGAGTAACTGCGCGCCGACATCAATAAAAAGGGCTTGCGGAATATTCCGCGAGCCCTTTCAGCCGTCCGAATTGCTGCGCGCTCCTGGGCAGCGATAAGATCCTACAACCTCAGGTATCAATATTCCCCGCCAGCAGCGCATACTTCTCAATAAACGCCCGGCGCGGTTCCACGTGGTCGCCCATTAGCGTGGTAAAAACCTCGTCCGCCGCGATAGCGTCTTCGATCTGCACGCGCAGCAAGCGGCGTACGGTCGGGTCCATGGTGGTTTCCCAGAGCTGCCCGGGGTTCATTTCGCCCAGGCCCTTGTAGCGCTGCTTGCTGACGCTGCGTTCGGCTTCGCTGCGCAGGAACTGCATGGCTTCGCGGAAATCGCCGATGTTCTTTTGCTTGCGCTTGTCGCCCTCGCCGCGGGCGATGAAACCGCCCTCGCCGATCAGGCCCTTGAAGGTCTTGCCGGCCTTGGCCAGCACGGCGTAGTCGGCGCCCAGCACGAACACCCGGTCCAGGATGCTGACACGCACATTGCCGTGATGCATGCGCTTGACAACCAGGCGCCATGCGGTGTTTTCTTCGTTGGGCTCGACCTCTACGGTAACGTCGGGCAGGGCCGGGTCTTCGATGGCGGCCTGCAGGCTACGGGCCGACTGTTCGGCATTTTCGGCGCTGCTGAGGTCGATCTCGATGCCCTCGGCAATGGCCGACAACGACTCGACGTCCATGTGCCGCGAAAGGCGGTTGATGACGGCGTCGGCCATGATGTACTGGCGGGCCAGCTCGCCCAGGGCATCGCCGCTGATGGCGCTGGCTCCCTGGCTGGGCACCAGCTCGGCGTCTTTCAAGGCGACCTGCATCATGTACTGGGCTTCTTCCTGGTCGTCCTTGAGATAGCGCTCGTCGCGGCCGACCTTGACCTTATACAGGGGCGGCTGGGCAATGTACACATAGCCGCCCTCGATCAGCTCGGGCATCTGGCGATACAGCAGGGTAAGCAGCAGGGTGCGAATGTGCGCGCCGTCGACGTCGGCGTCGGTCATGATGATGATGCGGTGGTAGCGCAGCTTCTCGATGTTGAAGTCGGGGCCGATGCCGGTGCCCAGCGCCGTGATCAGCGTGGTGATGGCCTCGCTGGCGATCAAGCGGTCGAAGCGGGCCTTTTCAACGTTCAGCACCTTGCCGCGCAGCGGCAGAATGGCCTGGAACTTGCGGTCGCGGCCCTGCTTGGCCGAACCGCCGGCCGAGTCGCCCTCGACGATATAGATCTCGCTTTTGGCGGGGTCTTTTTCCTGGCAGTCGGCCAGCTTGCCGGGCAGGCCGGCGCCCTCGAGCACGCTTTTGCGGCGTGTCATTTCGCGGGCCTTGCGGGCTGCGTCGCGTGCGCGCGCCGCCTCGATGATCTTGCTGCACAGCGCCTTGGCGTCGATGGGGTTTTCAAGCAGCCAGGTTTCAAGCGTGCGCGACACGGCCTCTTCGACGGCGGGGCGCACTTCGCTGGAAACCAGCTTGTCTTTGGTCTGGCTGCTGAACTTGGGCTCGGGCACCTTGACTGAAAGCACGCAGGCCAGGCCTTCGCGCATGTCGTCGCCGGTGGTGTCGACCTTGGCCTTCTTGGCCAGCTCGTTGTCGGCGATGTATTTGTTCAGGATGCGCGTCATGGCCGCGCGCAGGCCGGTAAGGTGGGTGCCGCCGTCGCGCTGCGGAATGTTGTTGGTGAAGCACAGCACGGTTTCGGTGTAGCTGTCGTTCCATTGCATGGCCACGTCGACGCCGACCGTGGAGTCGCCCACGGTCGATTCGGTGCTGACCGAGAACACATTGGGGTGCAGCACGGTCTTGCTGCGGTTGATGTACTCGACAAAGCCCTTGACCCCGCCCAGGAAGGCGAAATCTTCTTCCTTGCCCTGGCGCTCGTCGACCAGCCGGATCTTGACGCCGTTGTTCAGGAAGGAAAGCTCGCGCAGGCGCTTGGCCAGGATCTCGTAGTGGAACTCGATGTTCTCGAAGATGGTGTCGTCGGCCAGGAAATGCACGCGGGTGCCCTGTTTCTCGGCCGGGCCGGTAACGTGCAGGGGCTCGACCCGCTCGCCCTGGCGGAACTCCATTTCGTGCGTCTGGCCCTTGCGCCAGATGGTCAGGCGCAGCCATTGCGACAAGGCGTTCACGCATGACACGCCCACGCCGTGCAGGCCGCCCGATACCTTGTACGAGTTGTGGTCGAACTTGCCGCCGGCGTGCAGCTCGGTCATGACGATTTCGGCGGCGCTGCGGCCGAATTCATCGTCTTTGTGGATGTCGGTGGGAATGCCACGGCCATTGTCGCTGACCGAGATGCTGTTGTCGGCATGGATGGTGACGACGATGTCGTCGCAATAGCCGGCCAGGGCTTCGTCGATGGCATTGTCCACCACCTCGAATACCATGTGATGAAGGCCGGTGCCATCGGAGGTGTCGCCGATGTACATGCCCGGACGCTTGCGGACCGCTTCGAGGCCCTTGAGCATCTTGATGGAATCGGCGCCGTAGCCCGCATCATTGGCAATCGTGGTTTGATCTGACATAACTGAATTTAGAACCTTGTGTGCGCCGTACGGCGAGCCTTGCGGCGAATGGCCGCGCGGCAACAGGCCGCCGGCCGATCAAAGGGCATCTGCGGAAATCAGATGCGCATTGGCATGACAACGTACTTGAACTGGTCGTCGTCGGGGGTGGTGAGGAGCGCCGAGGCGTTCACGTCGGGTTGTACCGACCACCGGACCTTTTCGGTCTTGACGTTTGCCAGGACGTCGAGCAGGTAGCTGACGTTGAAACCGACGTCCAGCGGCTCGTGGCTGTAGTCGATGTCGATTTCTTCCAGCGCCTCTTCCTGTTCTGCGTTGGATGAGGTTATTTTAAGCTGGTTGTCGGAAAGCTGGATGCGGACACCCTTGAGCTTATCGGTGGTAAGAATGGCGGCGCGCTGCAGGCTGCCCTGCAGAATTTCGCGGTCGACCAGGAAATGCCGCGTGTAATTGGTGGGAATGACACGCGTGAAGTCGGGGAACTTGCCCTCGACGAGCTTGGAGACGAGCTCTACGTCGCCGAAGCGGAAGCGGATCTGGCCCGGCGCCACGTCGATGCTGACCGGGTCGTCGGTTTCGGCCAGCAGGCGCTGCATTTCAAGAACCGTTTTACGCGGAACGATGACGTCGTGCTTGTTTTCGATGCCCTCGACCGCGGTGCCGCTATGGGCCAGGCGGTGGCCGTCGGTGGCCACGGCGCGCACCCAGCCCGGCTCGAACACGAACAGCAGGCCGTTCAGGTAATAGCGGATGTCTTGCTGGGCCATCGAGAAATGCACCATGTTGAACAGGTGCTTGAGGGTTTTCTGCGGCAGCGTGAAAGAGACGTCCCATTTCTCGGGCTGGGCCAGGGTGGGGAATTCGTCGGGCGCCAGGGTTTGCAAGGCAAAGCGGCTTTTGCCCGCCTGCACGGTAAGCTTGCCCGAGGCAAGCGCCAGCTTGACTTCACCCGAATCGGGCAGGGCGCGCAGAATGTCGAGCAGCTTGCGCGCCGCAACCGTGGTCGATTCGTTGGAATCGCCCAGGCCGAACTGTGCATGCGTGGTGATCTGGACTTCGAGGTCGGTGGCGATAAAGGCAACTTCCTGGCCCTGCTTGCGCAGCAGGATATTGGCCAGAATGGGCAACGTATTTCTTCTTTCGACTATTCCCGCCACCGTGGACAACGGTTTCAACAAGGCGTCGCGAGTCGTTTGTACGAGTTGCATGGTTATCCTTTTAAGGTTTGTTCTAGTACGTGTAAAGCGTGATTGAGTTCAGTTTGCTTGGAACGCGCATCGGAAATCTTGCGTACAGCGTGCAGCACGGTGGTGTGGTCGCGGCCGCCGAACAGGTCGCCGATTTCGGGCAGGCTTTTTTGGGTGAGCTCTTTGGCCAGGTACATGGCGATTTGCCTGGGCAATGCAATATTGGCTGGCCGACGTTTCGAATACATGTCGGCAACCTTGATCTTGTAGAAATCGGCCACCGTCTTCTGGATGTTCTCGACCGTGATCTGGCCGTTTGAAACCGAAAGCAGGTCTTTGAGGGCGTCTTTGCAGACTTCGACGGTAAGCACCTCGCGCCCGTGGAATCGAGCGTAGGCCGATACCTTGCGCAGCGCGCCCTCGAGTTCGCGCACATTGCTGCGCAGATGCTTGGCAATGAAGAAGGCCACCTCTTCAGGCATGGTTACGCCCTCGGTTTCGGCCTTGCGCAGCAAAATGGCCACGCGCATTTCGAGCTCGGGCGGCTCGATGGCCACGGTAAGGCCCGAATCGAAGCGCGAAATGAGGCGGCTGTCGATGTTGGACAGCTCTTTGGGGTAGGTGTCGGAGGTGATGATGATTTGCTTGCGCTGCGCCACCATGGCCTCGAAGGCGTAGAAGAATTCTTCCTGGGTGCGATTCTTGCCGGCAAAGAACTGGATGTCGTCGATCAGCAGCAGGTCGAGCGAATGGTAATACCGCTTGAATTCATCGAACGCCTTGCGCTGGTAGGCCTTGACCACGTCCGACACGTACTGGTCGGCATGCACGTAGCGAACGCGGGTGCCCTTGCCGCTTTGCAGCAGGGCATTGCCGATGGCATGGATGAGGTGGGTCTTGCCCAGGCCCACGCCGCCATACAGAAACAGCGGGTTGTACGAGACCCCGGGGTTTTCGGCCACCTGCAGGGCGGCGGCGCGCGCCAGCTGGTTGGCCTTGCCCGTTACGAAGTTGTCGAAGCGCAGTTCGGTGTTAAGGCGCGAGCGGTCATGGACGACGTCGGCCACGGCGGCGGAAGCAGCCTGTTGCGGCGCAACAGGCTCAGGCGCCTGTGCTTCGGCACCGGCGGCAGCAGGCACGGCTTGCACGGCAAGCGGCGCAGCCGCCGGACGGGCGCCCACGGCACCCCCCGCGGCCAGTTCGAACGCCACCTGCACGGGACGCTCGTACCATTCGCTGGCCAGGATTTCAATTTGATGCGAAAAATTCTTGCGTACCCAATCGAGCTTGAATCGATTGGGGGCGGACACACGCAACACCGCCTGCGTTTCGTCGAACGCAAGCGGGATCAGAGGGCGTATCCATGCACTGATTTGCTGCGGAGGTAGGTCTTGCTCCAGACGCTGAACGCAAGTCTGCCAAAATTCTTTCATGTCCACCACTTGAGTAAACCTCGATTCTACCCTGTTGGAGGCCAAGTTATCCACAAGCCGGGACATCTTCGCCACCCCGGCAACCACCTGGATATTTGACTGAAACCCAATAATCTGTTGAAATAGTGGGCTTATTGCGATTTTTGATTACCCGATCTTTATAGAGCAGGGTTTCCAATAAACAATAAACAACGCGCAATTAATAACGCGCAACCTACGCGGGCTAGGCCTTCAGGGCGTAACGCAAGTAAACCTGGTGCCGGCCCAGTTGGGTTTGATCCCATTACGGGTTACCCAGCCGCTATTTTTCGATTTTCATTGCCTGCCCGCCAAACACCTTGCGCGGCAAGCCTTTTGAGTTCTTACCCATGAAACGCACTTTCCAGCCTTCCGTTACGCGCCGCAAGCGCACCCATGGTTTTCTCGTTCGCATGAAGACTCGCGGCGGCCGCGCGGTAATCAACGCTCGCCGTGCCAAGGGCCGCAAGCGCCTCGCCGTTTAAGCGCCCGCCGGCTTTCCCTGAAAGCCGCGAATGCCAGCTCATGCGTGCCACGCTCAGTCCGGCGGCGCGCCTGCACCGCCCCTCTGAATACGCCGCCGCCCTGAAAGGCCGGCGCGTTGCCAGAGGGGCGTTGCTTGTGGTGTCGACGCCCCGGGAACAGCCCGGCCAAGAGGCAGAGGCGCGGCTCGGAATGATTATAGCCAAGCGGTTTGCAGCCAGAGCTGTTACGCGCAATGCCATCAAGCGGGTCATACGCGAGGCCTTTCGCCAGCGGCGCCACGATCTGCCGCAGCGCGATTTTGTCTTCCGCCTGCACAGCCGGGTAGCGCCCCAATCGCTGACTCAGCTCAAGAAGCAATTGCGCGCCGAGGCCGATGCCCTGCTCGACAAGGTGCGGACGCCATGATCAAGGCCCTGCTCATCGCGCCCATACGCTTTTACCGGTATTTCATCAGCCCGTGGGTGGGCCACAACTGCCGTTTTACCCCCACATGCTCGGTCTATACCATTGAAGCCATCGAAACACATGGCGCCCTGAAGGGCCTCTGGCTGGGCATGCGCAGGCTGGGCCGATGCCACCCGTGGTCGCCGGGCGGATGCGACCCCGTACCGGGCACCGAGCACCGGCATTCCTGAACCACGCCCGCCGGCATCGCGGCAGTCAAGGTTATTTCAGCCGGCCTACGTTAAACTAACGAGCTTTTGCTTCGCTTGAACCCCAATCTACAGGCGCTATGGATATCCGACGCACCATCCTCTGGATGATTTTCTCTTTCTCGCTCTTGCTGCTCTGGAACAACTGGCAGGTCTACAATGGCAAGCCCTCGCTGTTCACCGGCGCAACCCAGAGCCAGAGCACGGAACCGGCCACCACCGCCGCCAACGGTTCAGCGGCCGCAGAGAGCCAAGGCCATGTGCCCGAGGGCATTCCCGCCCCCGCGGGCTCGTCCACGGCTCCGGCGGCGCCAGCCCAGCAAGAGCCGGCCGCAGCCGTTGCCGCCGAGCAAATCAATATCAGCACCGACGTCTACAACCTGGTCTTCAGCACCCAGGGCGCACAGCTGGTGCGGGCCGAGCTGCTGAAGTTCGGCGACGAAGAAGACCCCACCAAGCCCATGGTGCTGCTGGACAACGAAGCCAGCTCGACCTACCTGGCCCAGACCGGCATCGTCGGCGCGCCGCAGGGTTCCAGCTTTCCCACCCACCTGACCCCGTTTCGTCTGACCTCCACCGAAAAATCGCTTACCGGCGATACGCTCGATGTGGTCTTTGAAGCCGAGGCGGGCGGCGTCAAGGTCATCAAGACCTATACCCTGCATCGCGGCCGCTACGACATTCAAGTGCGGCACGAAGTCCACAACCAGGGCGACGCGCCGATTTCCCCCTCGGTCTACCTGCAGCTTACGCGCGACGGCAACGATCCGCCCAATACTTCCTTCTTCTACAACACGTTCACCGGCCCGGCCGTGTACAGCTCCGAGCACAAGTACCAGAAGGTCAAGTTCTCGGACATCGAAAAGAACAAGGCCTCGTACGTCAAGCAGGCGGACGACGGCTGGGTGGCCATGGTCCAGCATTACTTTGCCGCGGCCTGGGTGCCTGTGGAAGAGCGTGCGCGCCACAATGAGATTCTGCGCGTGTCCGACAATCTGTATTCCGTGCGCACCATACAGCAGATCGGCACCATACAGCCCGGCGAGCAGCAAACCATACAGTCCAAGCTGTGGCTGGGGCCGCAAGACCAGCAAGCCATGCAGGCCGTCGCTCCGGGCCTGGACGTGGTCGTCGACTATGGCTTCCTGACCATCATCGCCAAGCCTTTGTTCAAGCTGATGACCTGGATACACGGCTTCCTGGGCAACTGGGGCTGGACCATCGTGGTGCTTACCCTGCTGATCAAGCTGGTGTTCTACCCGCTGTCGGCGGCCAGCTACCGCTCGATGGCCAAGATGAAGCTGGTCACCCCGCGCCTGCAGGCCCTGCGCGAGAAATTCGGCGACGACCGGGCCAAGCTCAACGCCGCCATGATGGAGATGTACCGCACCGAGAAGATCAACCCCCTGGGCGGCTGCCTGCCCATGGTGGTGCAGATTCCGGTGTTCATCTCTTTGTACTGGGTGCTGCTGGGCAGCGTCGAGATGCGCGGCGCCCCGTGGATACTGTGGATCCACGACCTGGCCGCGCCTGATTCCTGGTTCATTCTGCCCGCCATCATGATGGGCACCATGTTCCTGCAGATCAAGCTCAACCCCACGCCGCCCGACCCCATGCAGGCGCGCATCATGATGATCATGCCGCTGGTGTTCGGCGGGATGATGTTCTTCTTCCCGGCCGGCCTGGTGCTGTACTGGTGCGTGAACAACGCCGTATCCATCGCCCAGCAGCGCTACATCATGCACAAGCTCGACAAGGAAACCAAAGCCGCCAAGCGCTAGAAGGAAATATGGGCCGGCGGCGCGCCGGTTCTGCTCTTTCATGCGCCCGCCAGGCGCGCCAACGCCCCTTGGGCCTTGCAACAACGCCGATCCATCAGGACTCGGCCTTTGCAAGCCCAAGGGGCTTTCTTTATGTACAGTTCGCAGTGCATACGGGGTCATATGGGATCGGCCCGGCCCGGGGCGCAGGGGTCCGTACCTCCTTTCCCTTTTCTTGGCGATTAATAGTTAAATACTATTTACCTGTTTTAATCAATTAATTTTATCTTTGATCTTCCCATCGATATACTCGCCTTGTGCCTTTCGCTTTCGCCTTCACGAAAGCACGCCTTGAAGCACTCGGTTTGAATCAGCACGCCTTGCGCGAGCGCAATAAGAGGAAAGATAAGATGAAAAAACTTACCACCGCTGCGGGCGCACCCGTAGCCGACAACCAGAACACCAAGACGGCCGGCCCGCGGGGCCCGGCCCTGCTGGAAGATGTCTGGCTGATCGAAAAACTCGCCCACTTCGACCGCGAAGTCATCCCCGAGCGCCGCATGCACGCCAAGGGCGCCGGCGCCTTCGGCACCTTCACCGTCACCAGGGACATCACCCAATACACCAAGGCCCGGATTTTTTCGGAAGTGGGCAAGCAGACGCCCATGCTGATACGCTTTTCGACCGTGGCCGGCGAGCGCGGCGCGGCCGACGCCGAACGCGATATTCGCGGCGTGGCCATGAAGTTCTATACCGAGCAAGGCAACTGGGATCTGGTCGGCAACAACACGCCGGTGTTCTTCTTTCGCGATCCCCTCAAGTTTCCCGACCTGAACCACGCCGTCAAGCGCGACCCGCGCACCGGCATGCGCAGCGCCCAGAACAACTGGGAATTCTGGACCGGCCTGCCCGAGGCCCTGCACCAGGTCACCATCGTCATGAGCGACCGCGGCATTCCCGTCGGCTTTCGCAACATGCACCTGTTCGGCAGCCATACATTCAGCTTCATCAACGCCGATAACGAGCGCTTCTGGGTCAAGTTCACCTTCAAGACCAAGCAAGGCATCAAGAACTACACCGACGCCGAGGCCGGCGCCGTCATCGCCGGCGATCGAGAAAGCTCGCAGCGCGACCTGTTCGAAGCCATTGAAAACGGCGACTTCCCGCGCTGGACGGCCTATGTGCAGATCATGCCCGAAAGCGAGGCCAATACCTATCGCATCAACCCCTTCGACCTGACCAAGGTCTGGCCGCATGGCGATTATCCGCTGATCGAATTCGGCGAAATCGAACTCAACCGCAACCCGGAGAACTTCTTCGCCGAGATCGAGCAAGCCGCCTTCACGCCCGCCAACGTCGTGCCGGGCATCGGCTTCTCGCCCGACAAGATGCTGCAGGCGCGCCTGTTCTCGTACGGCGACGCTCAACGCTACCGCCTGGGCGTCAATCACCACCAGATCCCGGTCAACGCGCCCAAATGTCCCTTCCACAGCTATCACCGCGATGGCGCCATGCGGGTCGACGGCAACCACGGCCGCATCACCGGCAATGAGCCCAATGCCCAGGGCGAATGGCAAGAACAGCCCGACTTCCGCGAGCCGCCGCTTGCCATCGACGGCGCCGCCGACCGCTGGGATCACCGCGTGGATGAAGACTACTTCTCGCAGCCAGGCAACCTCTTCCGCCTGATGAACGACGAACAGAAGCAGCAGTTGTTCGACAACACCGCGCGCGCCATAAGCGGCGTCACGCCAGAGATCCAGCAACGCCACATCGACCACTGCACCCAGGCAGATCCCGCCTACGGCGCAGGTGTCGCAGCGGCGATCAAGGCGCTGGGCTGATGCCGCGGGCCGGCTGTTCAAGCGCTCTTTTGGCCGGGGCTCGATGTCCGGCCACGTTCAAACGGCGGAGTGGCATTGAACAACGGTGAAACGTAGCAATAAATCACCTGCCAAGTTGGCTGTATAAAGGCGTGCCCACAAGGCGCGCCCTTTTTACGGTGCCAGCACTTACCCGACCACTATCCCCACGTTCCAAGCAAAAAAATGCAGTCTGGCAAGCGGCGGGCTGCGCGCGCCCACTGTGCTCGGGGGGATGTGGCATTATTGAGGGGCCCGAAACTAGAACTTGGCCAGACGGTCGAACCGGGCTTTGCGGCCATTGGCCGCTTTATAGCTTTACATATTCCCAGCACACATCCTCAATCAAGCCATGGCCGCTTCATCGTCCCAACCCATTGCAGCCATCGCCACCGCCCCCGGGCGCGGCGGCATCGGTGTCGTACGCATCTCGGGGCCCGATCTGGCCCCCATCGTCAAGCGGCTATTCCACGCGCCGCTGACGCCACGACACGCCCATTACCTGCCCTTCAACGACGCCCAGGGCCAGCCTATCGACGCCGGCATCGTGCTGTTCTTCCAGGCGCCCCATTCCTACACCGGCGAAGACGTGCTCGAGCTTCAAGGGCACGGCGGGCCGGCCGTACTGCGCCGCCTGCTGGAGCATTGCCTGGAGGCCGGCCGCGAGTTCGGCCTGCGCCACGCGCAGCCCGGCGAGTTCACCCAGCGCGCCTTCCTGAACGAACGCCTTGACCTGGCCCAGGCCGAGGCCGTTGCCGACCTTATCGACGCCTCGTCCGAAGCCGCCGCGCGCAGCGCCATGGCCTCGCTCAGCGGCGCCTTTTCTGAGCGCGTCAACGCCCTCAACGACCGTATCGTGCATTTGCGCATGCTGGTCGAGGCCACGCTTGATTTCCCCGAAGAAGAAATCGACTTCCTCGAAAAATACCAGGCCCGCGACACCCTTGACGACATACGCCGGCAACTGGCCGAGCTCGTTCGCCAGGCCCGCCAGGGCATGATCCTGCGCGAAGGCCTGCACGTGGTTCTGGCCGGCCAGCCCAATGTCGGCAAGTCCAGCCTGCTCAACGCCCTGGCCGGCGACGAAGTCGCCATCGTCACCCCCATCGCCGGCACCACCCGCGACAAGGTCGTGCAGCAGATCCACATCGAAGGCGTGCCCTTGCACATCGTCGACACCGCCGGTCTCCGCGAAACCGAAGACACGGTCGAAAGCATAGGCATCGCCCGCACCTGGGCCGAGATCGAAAAAGCCAACGTCATCATCCATCTCAAGGATGCGCGCGACCCGGCTGGCGAACTGGACACAGCCATCAAGCAGCGGCTGCCCGCGCGCACGCCAGTGCTCGAGGTGCACAACAAGATGGATCTGTTGCCGGATGGCGCCACGACGAAGCCGGGGATATATGAAGAAGCGGTAAGACAAGCGGCTGTGGAGGGAGGCATGCCAAAGATGGATGATGACGGCTCTACTGCCGGCGAATCCCGGACAAGCCGTTTACAGGCAGTGGAGCATGCAGAAGCCGACTCAAACGGACAACTCCGACACGAGCCCGGCGTGTCAGTGCTGGCCATCTCCGCCAAGACCGGCATCGGTCTGGACGACCTGCGCCGAAAGCTGCTCGACATCGCCGGCTGGAACCCCGGCGCCGAATCCCCGTGGCTGGCCCGCGAACGCCACCTGGTGGCCCTGCGCAACGCAGCCGAACACCTGGACGCCGCCGACGAGCACGCCAGCCACGCCGACAATGTGCTCGACCTGTTCGCCGAAGAGCTGCGGCTGGCCCATGAAGACCTGTGCGCCATTACCGGGCAGTTCACCAGCGACGACCTGCTGGGCGAGATTTTTTCGAGTTTTTGTATTGGGAAGTGAGGTGGGGTCTATGGACGTCCATTGATAGCACGGACGGCTGTTCAAGCACCTGGACGAACCAGCCTTCGCCATTTAACAACCCATTTGCACCCATTCCGACAAACTAGGCGGCGCCCCCGGGCTTCCCCCACTTGCGCTCCCCATCATTTTATTTATAATCAATAATAGTTATGTTTTATAACTATTATTCGAGAGCCCTTTTTTCATGAGCAAACCCGCCCACTCTCCCCTGCTTGAAGTCAAATTCACCGGTGCCATCGCCCAGGTCGGCATCAATCGCCCCAAAAAGCGCAACGCCCTGAACGACGACCTGGTCAAGGCCATCAAAAACTGTTTCGAAACCATGCCCGAAACGGTCAAGGCCATTGTCTTGTACGGCATCGGCGAGCATTTTTGCGCCGGGCTCGACCTGTCCGAGGTTTCGGCGCACACCGTGCCCCAGTCTGTCATGCATTCGCGCGGCTGGCATGCGGCGTTCGAGCAGATCCAGTTCGGCCGGGCCCCGGTCATTGCGGTGCTGCACGGCGCGGTGGTGGGCGGCGGGCTGGAATTGGCCTCGGCGGCTCACGTGCGCGTGGCAGAGGAATCCAGCTTCTATGCCTTGCCCGAAGGCAAGCGCGGCCTGTTCGTGGGCGGCGGCGGGTCGGTGCGCATCACGCGCCTGATCGGCGTTTCACGCATGACCGACATGATGCTTACCGGGCGTGTGCTCGACGCGCAAGAAGGCCATCAGGCAGGCATATCGCATTATTCGGTGGGCGTGGGCCAAGGCCTGGCCAAGGCGCTGGAACTGGCCGAGAACATCGCCAGCAACGCGTCCATGACCAACTACGGGGTCATGCATCTGCTGCCGCGCATCGCAGACCAGTCCATCCACGACGGCCTGGCCACAGAATCGCTGATGGCGGCCGTGGCCCAGACCGATCCGGCCACGCTCGACCTGCTGGCCCAATTCCTGGAAGGCAAGAAGAACAAGGTGAAGTTCAAGCCCTGATCAGCCCGCAAAAGGCGAGGGGCCCGCGTTCGCATGTGGCTCGGGTTCCAGGCGGACGCTCAATGACTGCAAGCATCGACCATATACCGACTAGGGGGAACCATGGACATTCAAGGACAAAGCGCGCTCGTGACGGGCGGCGCATCGGGACTGGGCGCTGAAACCGTGCGCCAGCTGGCGGCGGCCGGCGCTAAAGTGGCAATACTGGACCTGAACGAACAGGCCGCCCAAGAGCTTGCCAAAGAGGTGGGCGGCGTTGCCCTGGTCTGCGACATCACCAATACCGATAGCGTCGAAAAGGCGCTTGACGCCGCCGCCCAGGCCCACGGCCCGGCGCGCATTCTCGTCAATTGCGCAGGCATCGGCGGCGCCAAGCGCCTGGTGGGCAAAGACGGCAGCGCCATGCCCCTTGAACACTTCAGCCGCATCATCGATGTGAACCTGATCGGCACCTTCAATGTCATGCGCCTGGCGGCGGCCCGCATGCTGGCGCTCGATCCCCTCGACGAAGGCGAACGCGGCGTCATCATCTGCACATCGTCGGTAGCAGCATACGACGGGCAAATCGGCCAGGCGGCCTACTCGGCCTCGAAAGGCGCATTGGCATCGATGACACTGCCTCTGGCCCGCGATCTGGCGCAATTCGGCGTACGCGTCATGACGATCGCGCCCGGACTGTTCCTGACCCCTCTTCTTTATCAGCTGCCCGAAGAGGTCCAGCAATCGCTGGCTTCCACAATCCCGTTTCCAAAGCGCCTGGGCAAGCCCTCTGAGTTCGCCCAACTGGCCGTGCACATCGTGAGCAACCTTTCACTCAATGGCGAGGTCATCCGCCTGGATGGCGCACTGCGCCTGCCTCCTCGCTGATCCACAGGAATTTCCGTCATGTTCTCGTACCAGCCTCCGCTCAAGGACATCCGCTTCGTACTGTCCGAACTGCTCGATGCCTCGGCCACACTGTCGCAGCTTCCGACCTATGCCGAGGTGGACGACGAACTGACGATGCAGGTGGCCGAAGAAGCCGGCCGCTTTGCCAGCGAAGTACTGTTTCCCCTGAACGCGGTGGGCGACCGCGAAGGCTGCCGCTACGAAAACGGCGCGGTCACAACGCCACCCGGCTTTGCCGATGCCTACCGCCAGTTCCAGGAGGCCGGCTGGCCCGCGCTGGCCTGCGACCCTAACTACGGCGGCCAGGGCCTGCCCAACACGCTCAACAGCGTGCTGTACGAAATGCTGAGCTCGTGCAACCACGCCTGGACAATGTACCCGGGCCTGCTGCATGGCGCCTACGCCTGCCTGCACAAGCATGCCAGCGAAGAGCTCAAGCAGCGCTATCTGCCGCGCATCGTCAGCGGCGAATGGCTGGCCACCATGTGTCTGACAGAATCGCAGGCGGGCAGCGACCTGGGCCTGCTGCGCACCCGCGCCGTGCCCCAGGATGACGGCTCGGTGCGCATCACAGGAAGCAAGATATTCATTTCGGGCGGCGAACAAGACATCACCGAGAACATCGTTCACCTGGTGCTGGCGCGCCTGCCCGATGCACCGGCAGGCAGCAAGGGCATATCGCTTTTCCTGGTTCCCAAGTACCTGCCTGAAGGAGACGGCCTGGGCAAGCGCAACGCCGTTGCCTGCACAGGCCTGGAACACAAGATGGGCATACACGGCAGCGCCACCAGCAGCCTGCAGTTCGACGAGGCCGTGGGCTGGCTGGTGGGCGAACCCAACCGCGGCCTGGCCGCCATGTTCGTCATGATGAACGCCGCCCGCCTGGCCGTGGGCATACAGGGCCTGGGCAGCGCTGAAACCGCCTACCAGAACTCGCTGGCCTATGCCCAGGAACGCCTGCAGATGCGGGCCGCGGTGCGCCCGGCGCAGCGGCGCGGCGAGCCCGCCGACCCCATCGTCATGCATCCCGCCATGCAGCGGCTACTGATGAACCAGCGCGCCTATGTGGAAGGGTTCCGCATGCTTGCCTATCACAGCGCCCTGGCGCTGGACATGGCAGAACAGCACCCCGACGCCCAGGTGCGCGCCGACATGGACGCGCAACTGGCCCTGCTGACCCCCATCATCAAGTCGATGATGACGGATCAGGGCTTTTACGGCTCGAGCCAGGCGCTACAGATCTACGGCGGCCACGGCTTCATTACCGAGACGGGCATAGAACAATACCTGCGCGATTCGCGCATCGCCATGATCTACGAAGGCACAAACGAGATCCAGGCGGTCGACCTGCTGCTGCGCAAGATATTGGCCGACTCGGGCCAGCGCCTGAACCAGTTACTGGGGCAGGTCGAGGCGACGGCCGAACAGGAAGGCAAGGGCCCCATGCAAGGCCATGCCGAAGGCCTGGCAACCCTGGCCCGCGAAATACGCGACCGCGTGGAACGCATTGCCGCCGCGGCGCAAGCCAACCCCGAGCTGCCGCACCAGGTGGCCCCCGAAATGCTGCGTCTGGTGGGCCACTGCGTCATTGCCTGGTTCTGGCTGCGCGCGGCCGCCGTGGCGCGCAAGAATGCGTTCCAAGACCCCATCTTCTACCAGGCCAAGCAGGACACCGCCCGGTACTACTACGACTTCATCCTGCCGGAAACCACTCAGCAGCTCCAGATTGTGGACAACGTTCTTCGCAGCGCCGCGGAAGGCCGGCCGCTGCCACTGCTGTCTGATGTAATGCGCCAGTATGCCGAACCCGAAGACTGATCCACCTGCGGTTCAGCCGCAAAGCGAGCACATAGACCAGAGCCACTTGATTGGCTCGGTGGGATACTGCTGCCTGCAGGCCTATCTGGAGATCGTTCCGAACATACGCAAGCAACTGGCCAAGCTGCAATTACGGCCGGTCGAATACACCGTGTTGTCGCTGATCAACAGCAATCCCCTCATCAACCAGAAACGGCTGGGGCAAACAATAAGGGTGTCGCCGCCCAACCTGGCCACCCTGCTCGACCGGATGCAGTCCGACGGCCTGATCGACCGCCAGCGCAACCCGAATGACCGCCGTTCGCAGATTCTGGCCCTTACACCCAAAGGGCAGGAAACCTGCCGCAAGGCCGAGAACGTGGCCGCCAAGGCCGATATCACGCCCACGCTTACCGATGCGGAACGCGAGCAGCTGACGCGTCTGCTGATCAAGGTGTTTCATCCATAGATACGTGCCAGGACACGTCCGGCCAAGCCGTAACATCCATATGCATGATGCGGGTATTGTCGTCAGCATCACCACATTTTGCTGCGAATTGTGGCCAAATGCGGTTATGCTTTGCCTACATGCATTTAGTTCAAAAGCTTCCCGACAACCCGCTGGACATCATCGGCGACATCCACGGAGAACTCTCCGCCCTGGTCCGCTTGCTGCAGCAACTGGGCTATGACGCCCAGGGGCGGCATCCGCAGCAGCGCCAACTCGTCTTCGTCGGCGACCTCATCGACCGCGGCCCTGACAGCCACGGCGTGGTCCAGCTCGTTCAGAAGCTGGTCGAGGCGGGCAACGCCCGCTGCATATTGGGCAATCATGAAATCAACCTGCTGATCGATGACGTCAAGGACGGTTCGGGCTGGTTTTTTGATGAACGCCATCAGCAAGACCTCAAGAACTATGCGCCGTTCAAACGCACCCCGCCCGCGCAGCGCCAGGCTTTCAAGGATTTTCTGGGCAGCCTGCCTGTTGCACTGGTGCGGGACGACATCCGCATCGTCCACGCGGCATGGACGACGGCGGCCATAGAGGCGGTGGAATCGGTAACCCTGGGCACGGTCACCGAGCAATACAAGATGTGGGACTATGCCGCCCAGACCACGGCCCGCGCCTCGGGCCTGTATGAACGCTATCTGGGCGAGAAAGAACGGTGGGCGGCCGAACTCGAAGACGAAAGCCGGCCCCCGCCCTTCTTGTATTCCATTGCCGAATACGAGGCCACCCAGCAGATGATCAATCCGCTGAAGGTATTGACCTCGGGCGTTGAGGTCCAGGCCGAAACGCCCTTCTTTGCCGGCAACAGGTGGCGGTTTTCAGACCGGGTGAGCTGGTGGGACGACTACGACGAGCCCGTGCCTGTGGTGATCGGTCATTACTGGCGCCTGATCAAGCCGATGAACAGCGCGAACATGCCCCGCTATACACAGCTGTTCAAGGACATCGCCCCCAATGCCTGGCATGGCAGGCGCCACAATGTGTTTTGCATCGACTATTCGGTGGGTGCCCGGTGGCGAGACAGAAAGGCCAGCCGCTCGGTGGAGCAATCGCGCTTCAGGCTGGCTGCGCTGCAATGGCCCGAGAACCGGCTTGTGTTCGATTCTGGGGAGACAGTGGCCACTATCTAGGTTGCGAACCAGTCATTGCTTACGGACGCGCTGCGGGTGTGTCCTTAATTGCTGCGGTTTCTTTTTGCCTTCCTTAGCTACGCTGCGAGCTGATGGAAGGCTTTTTTGTTTTCTTTTTGGACGGCGTTATTTAGCTGCGTTGAGGGCTAAAGGGACGCTTTTTTTGTGTTCTTGAAACGCTGTGGAGGCAATAAGTATTTATGCCGGGCGGTCGGGCGGTTTGTGGCAGCGCCCTCCAACGCCCAGCATAAATACTTATTGCCCCCACAGCTTATGTTGGGATGTTTGGGCGAGCATTCCATACCAGCAGCTTCCCAGATTCAATGCGAACCCCTAATCAGAAATCAGAAGTTGTTGGCCTGACGCCTGATGATATTGAACCGGAGGAGCAACTGCTGGGTTACCCCTTCTGCTGCATGACGACCTCTCTTTCAGGCCGGTTTTCTACTATTTTACAAATAGACACAATATTTCCAGCCTGTGGATAACTACTTGATCGGTGGATTGTGAACAAGCTGTGGATGCCTGGGGAATAAGTGCGCCCTTTTTCTATTCCGCCAAAATTATCCAGAAACCGTCCTCGGTAAAACAGAGGGTTATCAGACTTTGGAACCGACCCTAAATGCTTGTTTTCACTCTGGTTTACCAGGATATGCCAGTTATCCACAAACACCCATTACCACCACCAATTTTAAATATAAAAAGCTATGAACAAACAAAACCTCCACCCTTGCCAGCCGCCTTCACCCAGGTATCCAAAACAAAATCCCCGCCGTATACTGCATCCGGTCGAGATACAGCGGCTCAGCGCAAAGCGTTCTCAAATGCGGGCAAGGCGTTCGATGGCCTGATCGAGCGTTTTGTCTTCTTTGGCAAAGCACAGTCTGATCAAGCCGTGGTTGGATTCTTGTGCTTTGGGGGCGTTGTAAAAGGCGCTGACCGGAATCGCGGTTACCCCGTGTTCGAGGGTCAACCAGCGTGCGAATTCCAGTTCGGAAAGGCTGGAAACCGCGCTGTAGTCAGCCAGCAGAAAAAACGTTCCTTCGCTGGGAAGGGGGCGGAAAGAGGTTTTTTCCAGGTTGCTTGAAAGATAATCGCGGCGTTTTTCATAAAACGCCGAAAGTTGGGTATAGGGAAGCGGGTTGGCCACATATTGGGCCAAAGCCATTTGAAATGGGCTGCTCACCGTAAATACGGTGAATTGATGTACTTTACGAATTTCGGCCATGATCGCGGCAGTTGCCGTGCAATAGCCGACTTTCCAGCCTGTTATGTGATAGGTTTTGCCAAAAGAGGAGATCACAACAGCTTTTTCAGCCAGAATTGGCCGGCTGGCTGCGCTAAGGTGTTTGCGCCCATCGAATGTGATGTGTTCATAGACTTCATCGCACAGCAACAAGATGCCGTGTTTTTCCACCAATGTTTCCAGGGCGTCCAGGTCGGCTTCTGACAGCACAATTCCGGTGGGGTTATGCGGAAAGTTCAGTACCAGCATGCGGGTGCGCTTTGTAATGGCGGCCTCGACGCGTTGCCAGTCAACCGAGTAAGAAGGTTTTGATGCGCTGGGCGGGTTCATTGAAACCACTACCGGTATGCCGCCGGCAAGCTGAATGCCGGGAATGTAAAGATCGTAGAACGGCTCGATTACGATTACCTCATCGCCCGGATGAACCAAAGCCAGCAAGCTGGACATCAGCGCCTCGGTGGCGCCGCTGGTCACGGTAATTTCGCTTGATTCGTCATAGCGATGGCCGTACAACGAGAATATTTTTTCGCCGATACGCTGGCGCAGCGCAGGTACGCCGGCCATGGCGGGATATTGATTATGACCGGCATGCATGGCCTGGTTGACCAGCTCGAGCAATACCGGGTCGGGCGAGAAATCGGGAAAGCCCTGACCCAGGTTTACGGCATTGTGGTCCAGAGCCAGCTGGCTCATGATGGTGAATATGTTTGTGCCAACGTTGGGCAGGCGCGAAGTCAGGCTCATGATGAACGTTTTGTCGAGGGTGATGGATGCTTTTCAATATGCCTATCGTCGCATGGAACGAGGCACCATGATGAAAAAGTGCGACATAGGGGAAAACTAGTATTTGTGAAAGTAAGCGGCTGTGGTTATTCTTGCCGTTGCATTTGTAAACCAAGCTGTACGCGCGGTTCTGTACCAGGTGGCTGCTTTGCTTTCGTTGGTGTGGGCGTTCTTGGTTTTATGCATTTCTTTCATTTTTAGGACGCTACACATGGCTCAGAAGGGCAAAGTTAAATGGTTCAACGCCGACAAGGGTTTTGGCTTTATCACTCCCGACGATGGTGGTACTGATGTTTTTGCACACTTTTCGGCAATCGAGGGCCGTGGCTACCGCAGCCTGAACGAAGGCCAGGAAGTCGAGTACGAAGTCAAAGACGGCCCTAAAGGCCCGCAAGCAGCAGAAATTCGCGCACTGTAACAGCAAGATCTTATCTGCTTGGCCCACCTGTGGTGGGCTTTTGCTGACGCCCCACGCATTTTATGCGGGGGCGTTTTTGTATGTGCATTAATATTTACTGCATGTTCTTATAGCGCCAGAGCTAGTTATACACAATTCCTATAGATCCTCTTGCGCCCGTCATCCATAGGGTCTGGATGGATTTCCAGTAGCGGGTTCCAGCCTTGCCTTGCACCGCCGTTTACCATCAAATTGGTATTCTCCAAGGGGAAATCCCATTTTGGCGCATATTAGCTATTACCTTCTTTGGGTAATCTATGCGCCTTCTTGTCTGGCATGCTGAACGTTTTGCGTGTTAGTTGCTCACAAAGTTATCCACAGAACGAGAATGTTGATAGGCATGCTAAGTAAAGTGCGCCGGTATTTGGTTTGATAAGCCAGAATGTGGCGCTGTATGTATAAGATGGAAAGCTCAGAGTTGGGAGCGATTCTTGTTTCAGTAGTAAGACAGAAGATTGCGCATGTCTTAAAGAGCCCGCAGTTTTTAATTTTCGGCAAATGGAATCTTTATCATCATTCTCGATATTTTCTATCAAGCACAACGACGCCAAGGTTTGAAGAATTGCGCCCTGCTCAGTATGGGGTTGGACTTGTATGCCGCGCAAAGGCACTGAATGCATGAACGCGTGATGGGCTGTAGGTGAATATGCCTGGCTGCGTCCAGCTATATCTTGTGCTTAGATAAATTTCCTAGGCTAAATGGCCAGAAAGTTTTAGTTTGAACTTTATCTGCCGCAGCGCTTTGTTCGGTGGCCCTCTCTAGCAGCGTTTCAGTACTTCTTGCTATTCGTTGAGGTTTATATGTTCAGCGCACTATGGATTATTTTTATCTCATGGTTTATCGAGCTCTCGAGGCCACTCGTTGTTTCACGTGGAACATTATGAGGGTTCGGGGTATGGTGTTTCAAACCGGATTCGCATCGTAGATGGGCTTCTTCCATAAAGCATGTCACGAACCCTGATCTTGTGAACTAAAGACGAGACGCTCGGAACGGGATTGACCTGGCTCTGCTTTCTCTTCCAGATAGAACTATACGTATTGGGATATCTGAGTTCTGAGCAGTCGAGACCTTGTAGAAGGCAGTAGCGGAGTTGATGTTTCACGTGAAACATTCGATTTTCACTCCACTCGTCTCTAACATGAACCAGTTACCGTTTCTCAAGGCGTGACTGTTAGAATCGAAAATAGTGAAGTTCGAATCTCCTAGCCCTTTTCAAGCGGAGCATCTTTATTGCGCTGGCTTTGATTAGTCAACCGCCTGAATAACACCCACCATAGTTTCAATAGCCCAAGAAACAATATCATTCGTTGTTTCACGTGAAACAGGCGAGGGTCGCAAGTATAATCGGCTTTTCTCCACATATTTCTCCAGAAAATGATTTACCCCGACGAATTCGACGTCATTGTGGTCGGTGGCGGCCATGCGGGTACGGAGGCAGCTTTAGCTGCAGCGCGTACCGGAGCCTCGACCCTATTGCTGACCCACAATATGGAAACCCTGGGTCAGATGTCGTGCAACCCTTCCATAGGGGGAATAGGGAAAGGGCATCTGGTGAAAGAGGTGGATGCCCTGGGCGGCGCAATGGCCTACGCCACTGATCAGGCAGGCATACAGTTCAGGATACTGAACAGGTCCAAGGGTCCAGCTGTCCGAGCAACCCGCGCGCAAGCTGATCGTTCCCTATACCGGCGCGCCATCAGGCAGGTTCTGCAGAACCAACCCAATCTCATGATTTTCCAGCAAGCGGTAGATGACCTTATGCTGGAAGGCGACCGAGTGGTGGGTGCGGTAACCCAGGTGGGTTTGAAGTTTCGTGGTCGCACCGTGGTGTTGACTGCGGGCACATTCTTGAATGGCCTTATCCATGTTGGCTTGAATCACTATTCTGCCGGGCGCGCAGGCGACCCCCCGGCTATTTCGCTGGGCCAGCGATTGAAAGAATTGAAGCTGCCTCAAGGGCGATTGAAGACCGGGACACCACCGCGCATCGATTCCCGCACTATTGATTTCTCTCGCACCGAGGTGCAGCCAGGTGATCTGGATCCCGTCCCCGTTTTTTCTTTCATGGGAAACGCAGGCCTTCATCCCAGGCAGCTACCCTGCTGGATCACCAACACCAATGAACGTACGCATGACATCGTGCGCTCTGGCCTCGATCGTTCGCCCATGTATAGCGATCAGGGCGAGATCGAGGGCATAGGGCCCCGCTATTGCCCTTCCATCGAGGACAAGATTCATCGCTTTGCCGACAAATCCAGCCATCAAATATTTCTGGAACCCGAGGGCCTTACCACCAACGAAATCTATCCAAATGGGGTTTCCACAAGTCTGCCGTTTGATATCCAGTTGGCTTTGGTACGGTCGTTGCCGGGCCTGGAAAATGCCATTATTACCCGGCCGGGCTACGCGATTGAATATGATTATTTTGATCCACGTGAATTGAAGTCATCACTGGAAACAAGGGCAATACAGGGCTTGTTTTTCGCGGGCCAGATCAATGGCACCACAGGTTACGAAGAGGCGGCAGCGCAAGGCCTGTTGGCCGGCCTGAATGCCGCGCGCCAGTCAAAAGGGCTTGAATTCTGGTCGCCCGCGCGCAGTGAAGCTTACTTGGGTGTACTGGTAGACGACCTGATCACCCGGGGTGTTACCGAACCCTATCGCATGTTCACTTCCCGAGCAGAATATCGTCTTAGCCTGCGGGAAGACAATGCCGATCTGCGGCTTACCGAAATAGGCCGTCAGCTGGGCCTGGTGGACGACAAGCGGTGGGATGCTTTCAATAGAAAGCGGGACGCCCTTGAAGCCGAAATCCAACGTCTCAAGTCCACCTGGGTGAATCCCACGATTCTTGCCAAGGAAGCGGCAACCGCCTTGCTGGGGAAAGCATTGGAACGTGAGTACTCACTATTCGATTTATTGAAGCGGCCCGAGGTGTCCTACGAGCGGCTCATGAGCTTCGAAGCGGCAGAAGGCGAACTGCTGGCGGGCCCCGGGGTAGAAGACGAAGCGGTCGCCGAACAGGTAGAGATTCAGGTCAAGTACGCGGGTTATGTCGCCCGTCAGCAAGAGGACGTAAAGCGCCAGGCTGCCCAAGAGGGACAGGCCATACCTGAAGATCTTGATTACGACGCCATCCAGAGCCTGTCCATCGAAGTAAGGCAGCGGCTCAAGGCGGCGCATCCGGAAACCATAGGCCAGGCAAGCCGCATTTCGGGTGTGACGCCGGCGGCCATTTCGCTGTTGCTGATCCATATAAAGCGATACCAGCATGGCCGACGGGCTGCGTAATGGCCCAGGCAAACTTGGAACAGCAGCTTGCCCAGGCGGTGCAGCAACTTGAAGTCGACCTGTCGCCGCAGCGCCAGGCCTTGCTGCTGCAGTACCTGGCACAGATGCAGCGCTGGAACAGAACATACAACCTGACGGCTATACGCGACGCCGGGCAGATGCTGGTGCAGCACGTGGTCGACAGCCTGGCGGTCGTAGCGCCATTGCAAAAGGCCTTGCAGGGCCGCGAAGGCGCTACCATTGTCGACGTCGGCTCGGGCGGGGGCTTGCCCGGAGTGGTCATCGCGGTGGCCTGCCCGCACTGGACGGTCCATTGTGTCGACGCGGTGGAAAAGAAAATAGCCTTCGTGCGCCAGATGTCGGGTGTGCTGGGCCTGGCCAACCTGCATGCGGTTCATGGCCGCGTCGAAGCCATGCCGCCGCTGCAGGCCGATGTCGTGGTTTCCCGGGCCTTTGCATCGCTGCTCGATTTTGCGACACTAGCCGGCGGGCATGCTCGCCCGGACGGCATGCTGATGGCCATGAAAGGCCGTCATCCCGAAGAAGAAATTACCGCCTTGCAGTCGCAGGGAAACTGGCGGGTGAAATCGGTGCAGCAGCTTCAGGTGCCAGGCCTGGATGCGCAGCGCTGCCTGGTATGGTTGGAACCCGCCGATACTAACAGTACCGTTGCATAAGTACGCAAATAGCTGGCCGTCAAGGAATCGCATGAACCACAATAACGCCGCCGACATCGTCAAGGTGTTCTGCATCGCCAATCAGAAGGGGGGGGTGGGCAAGACCACCACAGCCATCAACCTGGCCGCCGCGCTGGCCGCGCTTGATAAAAAGGTTCTGCTGATCGATCTCGATCCGCAAGGCAATGCCACCATGGGCAGCGGCGTCGACAAGAACGCGGTCCAAAGCAATCTGTACCAGGTTCTGCTCGACGAGGCCACTATCGCCTCGGCGCGCGTGCGGTCGGAAAGCGGCGGCTACGACGTGCTGCCCGCCAATCGCGAGCTCTCTGGAGCCGAGATCGATCTCATCCAGATGGAAGAGCGCGAGATGCAGCTCAAGCGCGCCATCGCACAGGTCATTGACGACTACGACTTCATCCTCATCGACTGCCCGCCCACGCTTTCTTTGCTTACCCTCAATGGCCTGGCATCGGCCGATGGCGTCATCATTCCCATGCAGTGCGAGTACTTTGCGCTGGAAGGCCTTTCCGACCTGGTCAACACGATCAAGCGGGTGCATAACAACATCAACCCCGGGCTGCGTGTAATCGGCCTGCTTCGGGTCATGTTCGATGCTCGCGTCACGCTGCAGCAGCAAGTGTCGGCGCAGATCGAATCGCATTTTGGCGACCGCGTCTTCCAGACCGTCGTGCCGCGCAATGTCAGGCTGGCCGAGGCGCCCAGCCATGGCATGCCCGGCACCGTCTACGACAAAAGCTCCCGCGGCGCCAAGGCATATATCGAATTCGGCGAAGAACTGATCAAGCGGGTAAAGAAAGAGACGCTGCGCTCGATCGCGCGGCCTCCCAAACTGGACAACTTGTAAGGACACATCATGGCGACGAAAAAACCCAAAGGACTGGGCCGAGGCCTCGATGCCTTGCTTGGGGCGGATGCCGGGGTCATCGGCACGCTGGGCAACAAGGCCGAGGCTCCCGAAGCCCAATTGCCCACCAAGCTTAGCGTCAAGTCCCTGAAGGCGGGCAAATACCAGCCGCGTACCCGAATGGACGAGGGCGCGCTCGGCGAGCTTGCCGAATCCATACGCACCCAGGGCATCATGCAGCCCATTCTGGTGCGTCCGCTTGGCCAGGCCGGCAGCTACGAAATCATTGCCGGCGAGCGCCGCTTCCGTGCCGCGCAGTTGGCCGGCCTTAGCGAAGTGCCCGTGCTGGTCCGAGAGGTGGCCGATGAAAACGCGGCCGTCATGGCCCTTATCGAGAACATCCAGCGCGAAGACCTCAACCCGCTCGAAGAGGCCCACGGCGTCAAGCGGCTGCTCGACGAGTTCGGGCTTACCCACGAACAGGCCTCGCAGGCCATAGGGCGGTCGCGCTCGGCCACCAGCAATCTTTTGCGCCTGCTCAACCTGACCGAGCCCGTGCAAACCATGCTTCTGGCCGGCGACATCGACATGGGCCATGCGCGCGCCCTGCTGGCCACGGAAGCGGCCCAGCAGATACTGCTGGCCAACGAAATCATCGCGCGGCGCCTTTCGGTGCGTGAAACAGAAAAACTGGTCAGTCGCCAGCTGCGCGAACTGGACGGCTCTGCCCCATCGGGCCGCAGCGCCCGCACGGCTCCGTCGGGCGATGCCAAGCGGCTCGAGCAGGCTTTGTCCGATCACCTGGGCACCCGCGTAAGTCTGAAGGTGGGCGCGCGCAACCGTGGCCAACTGGTCATCGACTTTCACGACTGGGAACACCTGAACGCCTTGCTCGAGCGCCAGGGCCTGGCCAGCGTCATGGATGCCTGAAGACGTGCTGCCCCGCATCGCCGTACTGACCACGGGGGGGACCATTGCGGGGCTTCCCGCAGAAGGCCTGAGCTATCGTGCCGGCTCGCTCCCGGCCCAGCGCCTGCTCGAGTCGGTGCCCCAGGCAGCCAAGTGGGCGCGGCTTTCGGTCGAAGCCGTTGCCGAAGTCGGCAGCCAGGATGTCGATCATGCCTTGTGGCGCACTCTGGCGGCGCGGGTGCGCGCCTTGATGGACGACGGCCAGGTTGATGGCATTGTCATCACCCACGGCACCGACACTCTGGAAGAAACCGCATTCTTCCTTCATATGGCCGTGCAGGCGAACAAGCCCGTCGTCCTTACAGGCGCCATGCGCCCGGCGCACATGCCGGGCGCGGACGGGCCCGCCAATCTGCTCGACGCAATCGCCGCCGCCTGCAGCCCCGCGGCGCGCCCTTTGGGCGTGTGCGTGCTGATGAACCAGACCTTGTACGACGCCGTAGAAGTGCAGAAAGCGCGCGCCGAGGGCCTTGACGCCTTCTCGTGCCGCAATCATGGCCCTTTGGGCCGGGTCTCGGGACATCAGCTTGCCTTGCATCCGGGCGCTGGGCAGGGCAATCCGGCGTGGCGCGGCGCCTTTGCCGACGACAGCCGCCTCGACGCATGGCCCCGGGTGCACATCCTGTACGCCCATGCGGGCATGGATGCCGCGCTGCTGGACGCCATGCTTGCAACCAGGCCTGACGGCATTGTGGTGGCGGGCGTGGGCAACGGCAATGCTTCCGCGCCGACGTGGCGACGGCTGCAGGCCGCGGCAAGCGAAGGGGTTGCTGTAGTCAGGGCAAGCAGAACCCCGGCAGGCCAGGTATGGCCGGGTGTCGAAGTGGACGACGAGCAGCTGGGCTTCATCGCCGCGGGCGGCCTTAGCCCCCAGAAGGCACGCGTGCTGCTTCTGTTGGCCCTGCAGCGGCGGGACAACACCCGCCAGCTTAAAGCACATTTTCTGGGCATTTGACAAGCCCCAGAAAAAAGCTCATAATTCGTGGTTCTCTTTTGGTGGGATGCCCGAGTGGTTAAAGGGGGCAGACTGTAAATCTGTTGGCCTTGCGCCTACGTTGGTTCGAATCCAACTCCCACCACCAGAGCTTACCCGCATGCGCTGTCGGGCGAGAAGAACGGAATCCCCACGCGGGTGTAGCTCAATGGTAGAGCAGAAGCCTTCCAAGCTTACGACGAGGGTTCGATTCCCTTCACCCGCTCCAGGTTTTTCAAGGCTCGCTTTTTGGCAGGGCAACCTGCAAAAAGGCGGGTTTTTTACGGTAAAGAAGTACGCCCATGTGGCTCAGTGGTAGAGCACTCCCTTGGTAAGGGAGAGGTCACGCGTTCGATCCGCGTCATGGGCACCACTCACCTCATTCATTTTCGTTGCTTAATTCCACAGTCAGGAGTCAGCCATGGCAAAAGGTAAGTTTGAGCGGACCAAACCGCACGTAAACGTAGGAACGATTGGCCACGTTGACCACGGCAAGACGACGCTGACGGCGGCGATCACGACGGTGCTGGCCAAGGAATTTGGTTCGGGCGAGGCCAAGGGCTACGACCAGATCGACGCAGCGCCCGAAGAGAAAGCGCGCGGCATCACGATCAACACCTCGCACGTGGAATACGAGACGGCAGCGCGCCACTACGCGCACGTTGACTGCCCGGGCCACGCCGACTACGTCAAGAACATGATTACGGGCGCCGCGCAAATGGACGGCGCCATTCTGGTGGTGTCGGCCGCTGACGGCCCCATGCCCCAGACGCGCGAGCACATTCTGCTGTCGCGCCAGGTGGGCGTGCCGTACATCATCGTGTTCCTGAACAAGGCCGACATGGTCGACGATGAAGAGCTGCTCGAGCTGGTCGAGATGGAAGTGCGCGAGCTGCTGTCCAAGTACGACTTTCCGGGCGACGATACGCCGATCGTGAAGGGTTCGGCCAAGCTGGCGCTGGAAGGCGACGACGGCCCCCTGGGCAAGCAAGCCATTTTGCAGCTGGCCGAGGCGCTCGATTCGTACATCCCCACGCCTGAGCGTGCGGTCGATGGCACGTTCCTGATGCCTGTGGAAGACGTGTTCTCGATCTCGGGTCGCGGCACGGTGGTCACGGGCCGTATCGAGCGCGGCATCATCAAGGTGGGCGAAGAAATCGAGATCGTGGGCATCAAGGACACGGTCAAGACCACCTGCACGGGCGTGGAAATGTTCCGCAAGCTGCTCGATCAGGGCCAGGCCGGTGACAACGTGGGTATCTTGCTTCGCGGCACCAAGCGCGAAGACGTCGAGCGCGGCCAGGTGCTGGCCAAGCCCGGCTCGATCAACCCGCACACCGAGTTCACGGCCGAGGTGTACATTCTGTCCAAAGAAGAAGGTGGCCGTCATACGCCGTTCTTCCAGGGCTATCGTCCGCAGTTTTACTTCCGTACGACGGACGTGACCGGCACGATCAAGCTGCCTGCGGACAAAGAGATGGTGCTGCCCGGTGACAACGTCTCGATGGAAGTGACGCTGATCGCGCCGATCGCCATGGAAGAGGGCCTGCGTTTCGCCATTCGCGAAGGCGGCCGTACCGTGGGCGCCGGCGTGGTGGCTAAAATCATCAAGTAAGTCTTAAAATGCAACAAACGGACGGGGCCGGCGCCTCGTCCGGGTAGTAAACGGGCCCTGCATCGCACCCTGTCGCTGCGCGGAGCCCTTCAGCAGGTTATAGGGGTATAGCTCAATTGGCAGAGCGTCGGTCTCCAAAACCGAAGGTTGTAGGTTCGATTCCTACTGCCCCTGCCATCATCGCCGCGGCAAAGCAGGCCGCAATAGCAGCGAGGTCACTCGCCCGGATATGTCGAACACCAGCGTAGAAACCGTTAGCAGCACCGTAGACCGCCTCAAGCTGGGTCTCGCGGTGCTCGTCATCATTGCCGGCATCGTCGCGTTTTCGGTGCTCGACGACCAGCCCACCGTGGCGCGGGTCGGCATATTCATCGGCAGCGTCATCGTGGCCGCGCTCATTGCGTGGTTCAGCGAACCCGGCCGGCGCAGCATCGGCTACTTGCGCGACTCGTACAACGAAGTCAAGCGGGTCGTCTGGCCCACGCGCAAAGAAGCCACCCAGATGACTGCCATCGTGTTTGCCTTCGTTGCGGTCATGGGCCTGTTTCTGTGGCTTGTCGACAAAACCCTGGGCTGGGTCATCTATGGCCTGCTGCTGGGCTGGAGATAAAGGGCACACATGAGCAAGCGTTGGTATGTCGTCCACGTCTATTCGGGCATGGAAAAAAGTGTGCACAAGGCGCTCCTCGAACGCATAGAGCGTGCCGGGTTGCAGACGTCCTTTGGCCGCATACTGGTTCCCTCCGAAGAAGTCGTAGAGGTCAAGGGCGGTAAAAAGTCCATCACCGAGCGTCGCATCTTCCCCGGCTACGTGCTGGTCGAGATGGACCTCACCGATGAAACCTGGCACCTCGTCAAGAACACCAACCGGGTCACGGGCTTTCTGGGCGGCTCGGGCAATCGTCCCGCGCCCATCTCCGACCGCGAGGTCGAGAAAATCCTCTCCCAAATGGAAGAGGGCGTCGAAAAGCCTCGTCCCAAGATTCTCTTCGAAGTGGGCGAGATGGTCCGCGTCAAAGAAGGTCCGTTCGCCGATTTCAACGGCAACGTCGAAGATGTCAACTACGAGAAAAGCAAGGTGCGCGTGTCCGTGACCATTTTTGGCCGGGCCACCCCTGTCGAACTCGATTTCGGTCAGGTCGAAAAAACCTGATTTTTACAACCCCCGGGGAGCCCGGCGTGTAAGGCGCAGGCGTTTGAACCCGCAAGGAGCAAAGCATGGCGAAGAAAATCGTCGGCTTTATCAAGCTGCAAGTACCGGCTGGTAAAGCAAATCCATCACCCCCCATTGGTCCGGCGCTGGGTCAGCGCGGCCTGAACATCATGGAATTCTGCAAGGCGTTCAACGCCCAGACGCAGGGCATGGAGCCCGGCCTGCCGATTCCCGTGGTCATCACCGCCTACGCCGACAAGAGCTTCACCTTCATCATGAAGACGCCTCCGGCGGCCATTCTTATCAAGAAGGCCACCGGCGTGCAAAAGGGTTCGGCTCGCCCGAACGCCGACAAGGTGGGCGTGCTTACCCGCGCGCAGGCTGAAGAAATCGCCAAGACCAAGTCGCCCGACCTGACGGCATCCGATCTGGACGCCGCTGTGCGCACGATCGCTGGCAGCGCCCGCAGCATGGGCATCACCGTCGAGGGGGTTTAACATGGCCAAGCTAGGTAAACGCGCCGCCGCGATCAAGGCCAAAATCGATCGCACCAAATTCTATCCCGTGTCCGAAGCGCTCGCGCTCGTCAAGGAAACGGCCACGGCCAAGTTCGATGAATCCATCGACGTCGCCGTGCAACTGGGCATCGACCCCAAAAAATCCGACCAGCTCGTGCGTGGTTCGGTGGTTCTGCCCGCAGGTACCGGCAAGTCGGTCCGCGTAGCCGTGTTCACTCAGGGCGACAAGGCCGAAGCCGCTAAAGAAGCAGGCGCTGATATCGTCGGCATGGAAGATCTGGCCGAAAGCATCAAGGCCGGCAATCTCGATTTCGACATTGTCATCGCCTCGCCCGACGCTATGCGCGTCGTGGGTGCGCTGGGCCAGGTTCTGGGCCCCCGCGGCCTCATGCCCAACCCCAAGGTGGGCACGGTCACCCCTGACGTCGTCACCGCCGTCAAGAACGCCAAGGCCGGCCAGGTGCAGTACCGCACCGACAAGGCGGGCATTATCCACGCCACCATCGGACGCGCTTCCTTCGGCGTCGAGCAGCTTCAGCAAAACCTGAACGCGCTGGTCGATGCATTGAACAAAGCCCGCCCCACGGCGTCCAAGGGTATTTACCTGCGCAAGCTGGCCGTCTCGTCCACCATGGGCGGCGGCGCTCGCGTCGAAATAGCATCGCTGTCGGTTTAAAACCCAAACCACAGCAAACAGAACTTTGGGCTGTACCCGGGGCTTCCCGGGTGCTGCTGTCAAAGACCGCTGGAGCCCGCAAGCCGGTCGCAAGGCCGGCCCAGGGGCTTAATCACCAGGCTGCTTGCAGCCCGTATCCAGCGCAGACGGCGCCCATGGAAGATTTCTTTTTTCAAGAACTCGACCAGGTGCGCCGCATTCGGTAGACACAAGAGACCCTCTCTCGTGTCGTTAGATGGAGTGTTCAAACCGTGAGTCTCAATCGTGAAGAGAAAGCGGTCGTAATTGAGGAAGTCTCTGCAGAACTTGCAAAGGCCCAGTCAGTTATTATCGCCGAGTACCGTGGTCTGGACGTCGCTGCCGTCACCGTATTGCGCAAACAAGCGCGTGAGTCGGGTGTGTATCTGCGTGTTCTCAAGAACACGCTGGTGCGCCGAGCCGTGGCCGGTTCGCCTTTCGAGGCGCTTTCGTCCCAAATGACCGGTCCTCTGATGTACGCCGTCAGTCAGGATCCGGTTTCGGCCGCCAAGGTACTCGCCAGCTTTGCAAAAACCAACGACAAGCTCGTTATCGCAGGCGGGGCATTGCCCAACAACGTCCTGGATGTCGAGGGCGTGAAGGCTCTGGCCACCATGCCGTCTCGCGAAGAGCTGTTGGCAAAGCTGATGGGCACCATGCAGGCACCCGTTACGCAGTTTGTGCGTACGCTCAACGAAGTTCCCACCAAGTTCGTGCGTGGCCTTGCCGCCGTGCGCGACCAGAAGGAAGCCGCCTAAGCGGCTCCGGGACTCGTCGAAAGACAGAGCGATACCCAACCCTGGCATTTATACCTATTTGGAGTTCTAAAAATGGCAATAAGCAAAGAAGATATCCTGGACGCAGTCGCTAACCTGACCGTCCTGGAACTGTCCGAACTGATCAAGGACATGGAAGAGAAATTCGGTGTGTCGGCTGCTGCCGCCGCTGTCGCCGTTGCTGCCCCCGCAGCCGGTGGCGCTGCTGCCGCTGCAGAAGAAAAGACCGAATTCGACGTCGTGCTGGCTGAAGTCGGCGCGAACAAGGTCAGCGTCATCAAGGCCGTTCGCGAAATCACCGGCCTGGGCCTGAAAGAAGCCAAGGACCTGGTTGACGGTGCTCCGAAGCCCGTCAAGGAAGGCATGGCCAAGGCTGACGCCGAAGCTGCCCAGAAGAAGCTTGAAGAAGCCGGCGCCAAAGTCGAGCTCAAGTAAGCTTGTCGACGCCTGCCCGGGAAGGTTTTCGGCCTTCCCGGGCTTTTGCGTCTCCAGAAAACCCGTATTTGCAACCCTTTGGGGCCAAGCCGGGTTTTCTGGAGTCGTAAGCCAGGGCCGTGGTTGACGGCCCATGTAACCCCTCGAGTCGGAGTGCTCATGCCTTATTCGTATACCGAAAAAAAGCGCATACGTAAGAGCTTCGCCAAGCGTGAAGACGTCCAAGACGTACCCTACCTTTTGGCGACTCAACTGCAATCATACCTAACCTTCCTGCAGTCTGATACACCCCCATCCCAACGCAAGGACGAAGGCCTGCAAGCCGCCTTCACCTCTATATTTCCGATCGTAAGTCACAATCAGATGGCCCGCCTGGAGTTCGTCAGCTATGTGCTGGGCGACCCGGTGTTCGACGTGAAAGAATGCCAGATGCGCGGCCTTACCTACGCTTCGCCCCTGCGCGCCAAGGTGCGCCTGGTGCTGATGGATCGCGAAGTCAGCAAGCCCACCATCAAAGAAGTGAAAGAGCAGGAAGTATACATGGGCGAGATGCCGCTCATGACCAATACCGGCTCTTTCGTCATCAACGGTACCGAGCGCGTCATCCTGTCGCAGCTGCACCGTTCGCCGGGCGTGTTCTTCGAGCACGACCGCGGCAAAACGCATAGTTCGGGCAAACTGCTGTTCTCGGCGCGGGTCATTCCCTACCGCGGCTCGTGGCTTGATTTCGAGTTCGACCCCAAAGACGTTTTGTTCTTCCGTGTCGACCGCCGCCGCAAGATGCCGGTAACCATCCTGCTCAAGGCCATCGGCATGACGCCCGAGGCCATCCTGGCGCACTTCTTCGACTTCGACAACATCGAGATCCAGGCCGAAGGCGCCATGCTCGAGTTCGTTCCCGAGCGCTGGAAGGGCGAAGTGGCCCGTTTCGACATCACCGACCGCGACGGCAAGGTGCTTGTCGAGAAAGACAAGCGCGTCAATGCCAAGCATCTGCGCGACATCGCCGCGGCCAACATCGAGCGCGTCTCGGTGCCCGAAGACTTCCTGCTGGGCCGGGTGCTGGCCAAGAACGTGGTCAACCCCGAAACGGGCGAGGTCATTGCCAACGCCAACGACGAGATCACCGAGACCATTCTGGCCGATATCCGCGATGCCAACATCCGCGAAGTCCAGACGCTGTTCACCAATGACCTCGATCGCGGCGCCTACATCTCGCAGACCCTGCGCACCGATGAAACCGCCGACCAGATGGCCGCGCGCGTCGCCATCTACCGCATGATGCGTCCCGGCGAGCCTCCCACCGAAGAAGCGGTCGAGGCCCTGTTCCAGCGCCTGTTCTACAGCGAAGAAACCTACGATCTGTCGCGCGTCGGCCGCATGAAGGTCAACAGCCGCCTGGGTCGGGGCGAAGACACGTCCGGTCCGCTCACGCTTACCGACGAAGACATCCTTGACACCATCAAGGTGCTGGTCGAGCTGCGCAACGGCCGAGGCCAGATCGACGACATCGATCACCTGGGCAACCGCCGCGTGCGCTGCGTGGGCGAACTGGCCGAGAACCAGTTCCGCGCCGGCCTCGTGCGCGTCGAGCGCGCCGTGAAAGAGCGCCTGGGCCAGGCAGAGACCGAAAATCTCATGCCGCACGACCTGATCAACTCCAAGCCCATTTCGGCGGCCATCAAAGAGTTCTTCGGTTCCAGCCAGCTGTCGCAGTTCATGGACCAGACCAACCCCCTGTCCGAGATCACCCACAAGCGCCGCGTGTCGGCACTGGGCCCCGGCGGTCTTACACGCGAGCGCGCCGGCTTCGAGGTGCGCGACGTGCACCCCACCCACTACGGCCGCGTCTGCCCCATCGAAACGCCCGAAGGCCCGAACATCGGCCTGATCAACTCCATGGCGCTGTATGCGCGCCTGAACGAGTACGGCTTCCTTGAAACGCCCTATCGCAAGATCGTCGACGGCAAGGTCAGCGACCAGATCGACTATCTGTCGGCCATCGAAGAAAGCAACTACGTCATCGCGCAGGCCAACGCCACGCTCGATGAAAAAGGCCGCTTCGTCGACGACCTGATCGCCTGCCGCGAGGCCGGCGAAACCATGCTGACGGCGCCCGAGAACATCCAGTACATGGACGTTGCTCCGTCGCAGATCGTGTCGGTGGCGGCTTCGCTGATTCCCTTCCTCGAGCACGACGACGCCAACCGGGCCCTGATGGGCGCCAACATGCAGCGCCAGGCCGTGCCCTGCCTGCGTCCTGAAAAGCCGCTGGTAGGCACCGGCATCGAGCGCACCGTGGCGGTCGACTCGGGCACCACCGTGCAGGCCGTGCGTGGCGGCGTGGTCGACCACGTCGATGCCGACCGTGTCGTGATTCGCGTCAATGACGACGAAAACGTGGCGGGCGAAGTCGGGGTCGACATCTACAACCTCATCAAGTACACGCGTTCCAACCAGAACACCAACATCAACCAGCGTCCCATCGTCAAGCGCGGCGACCAGGTGGCGCGCGGCGACGTGCTGGCCGACGGCGCATCGACCGACCTGGGCGAACTGGCCCTGGGCCAGAACATGCTGGTCGCGTTCATGCCCTGGAACGGCTACAACTTCGAAGACTCGATCCTGATCTCCGAAAAAGTGGTGGCCGACGACCGCTACACTTCGGTGCACATCGAAGAGCTGACCGTGGTGGCCCGCGACACCAAGCTGGGCGCCGAGGAAATCACCCGCGACATCAGCAACCTGGCCGAAACCCAGCTCAACCGCCTCGATGATTCCGGCATCGTGTACATCGGCGCCGAAGTGCGTGCCGACGACGTGCTGGTGGGCAAGGTGACGCCCAAGGGCGAAACCCAGCTCACTCCCGAAGAGAAGCTGCTGCGCGCCATCTTTGGCGAGAAGGCTTCCGACGTCAAGGACACCTCGCTGCGCGTGCCTTCGGGCATGGTCGGCACGGTGATCGACGTCCAGGTCTTCACCCGCGAAGGCATCGAACGCGACAAGCGCGCCCAGTCCATCATCGACGACGAGCTGCGCCGCTATCGCCAAGACCTCAACGACCAGCTGCGCATCGTCGAGAACGACACCTTCGACCGTATCAGCAAGTTCCTGGTCGGCAAGACCGTCAATGGCGGCCCGCGCAAGCTGGCCAAGGGTGCGTCCGTCGCGCGCGACTACCTCGAAGACCTCGACCGCTGGCAGTGGTTCGACATCCGCCTGGCGGACGAGGCCCACGCGGTGGTGCTCGAGCAGGCCAAAGAGTCCCTCGAGCACAAGCGCCATCAGTTCGACCTGGCCTTCGAAGAAAAGCGCAAGAAGCTTACGCAGGGCGACGAGCTGCCTCCGGGCGTGCTGAAGATGATCAAGGTGTACCTGGCCGTCAAGCGCCGCCTGCAGCCGGGCGACAAGATGGCCGGCCGTCACGGCAACAAGGGCGTGGTCTCGCGCATTACGCCGGTCGAAGACATGCCCCACATGGCCGACGGCACGCCGGCTGACATCGTGCTCAACCCGCTGGGCGTTCCTTCGCGGATGAACGTGGGTCAGGTGCTCGAGGTTCACCTGGGCTGGGCCGCCAAGGGCCTGGGCCATCGCGTGGCCGACATGCTCGACGAAGAGCGTGGCGTGCAGGTCAAGCAGCTTCGCACCTATCTGCAGAAGGTCTACAACGCGGGTGGTGGTTCTGCGCATCTCGAACAGTTGTCTGACGACGAGATCGTCGAAATGGCCCGTAACCTGAAGAACGGCATGCCGGTTGCTACACCGGTGTTCGACGGGGCGACCGAAGAAGAGATCGGCGAGATGCTCGAGCTTGCCTACCCCGACGAAGTCGCGGAAAAGCTCAAGCTCACCCCGGGGCGTACCCAGGCCTGGCTGGTCGACGGTCGTACCGGTGAACAGTTCGAGCGTCCTGTCACGATCGGCTACATGCACTACCTGAAGCTGCATCACCTGGTCGACGACAAGATGCACGCGCGTTCCACCGGTCCGTACTCGCTTGTTACGCAGCAACCCCTGGGCGGCAAGGCCCAGTTCGGTGGTCAGCGTTTCGGCGAGATGGAAGTCTGGGCGCTCGAGGCCTACGGTGCGTCGTACACGCTGCAGGAAATGCTCACGGTCAAGTCCGACGACATTACCGGCCGCACCAAGGTGTACGAGAACATCGTCAAGGGCGACCACGTTATCGACGCGGGCATGCCCGAGTCGTTCAACGTCCTTGTCAAAGAAATTAGATCTTTGTCGCTCGACATGGATTTGGAGCGTAAATAATGAAAGCGCTACTCGACCTTTTCAAACAAGTCTCGCAAGACGAGCAATTCGACGCCATCAAGATCGGCATCGCGTCGCCGGAGAAGGTGCGTTCGTGGTCTTACGGAGAAGTCCGCAAGCCCGAAACCATCAACTACCGCACGTTCAAGCCCGAGCGTGACGGCCTGTTCTGCGCCAAGATCTTCGGCCCCATCAAAGACTACGAGTGCCTGTGCGGCAAGTACAAGCGCCTGAAGCACCGTGGCGTCATCTGCGAAAAATGCGGCGTTGAAGTCACTGTCGCCAAGGTTCGCCGCGAACGCATGGGCCATATTGAGCTGGCCAGCCCCGTTGCGCACATCTGGTTCCTGAAGAGCCTGCCGTCGCGTTTGGGCATGGTGCTTGACATGACCCTGCGCGACATCGAACGCGTGCTGTACTTCGAAGCCTGGTGCGTCATCGAGCCGGGCATGACGCCGCTCAAACGCGGCCAGATCATGTCCGACGATGACTTCCTGGCAAAAACGGAAGAATACGGCGACGACTTCCACGCCCTCATGGGCGCCGAAGCCGTGCGCGAACTGCTGCGCACCATCGATATCGACCGCGAGGTCGAGACCCTGCGTGCCGAGCTCAAGGCCACGGGTTCCGATGCCAAGATCAAGAAGATCTCCAAGCGCCTGAAGGTGCTCGAGGGCTTCCAGAAGTCGGGCATCAAGCCCGACTGGATGATCATGGAAGTGCTGCCCGTGCTGCCGCCCGACCTGCGGCCGCTGGTGCCGCTCGACGGCGGCCGTTTCGCCACGTCCGACCTGAACGACCTGTATCGCCGGGTCATCAACCGCAACAACCGCCTCAAGCGCCTGCTCGAGCTCAAGGCGCCCGACATCATCCTGCGCAACGAAAAGCGCATGCTGCAAGAGTCGGTCGATTCGCTGCTCGACAACGGACGTCGTGGCAAGGCCATGACCGGTGCCAACAAGCGCCAGCTGAAGTCGCTGGCCGACATGATCAAGGGCAAGAGCGGTCGCTTCCGCCAGAACCTGCTGGGCAAGCGCGTCGACTACTCCGGCCGTTCGGTCATTGTGGTGGGCCCCCAGCTTAAGCTGCACCAGTGCGGCCTGCCCAAGCTGATGGCGCTTGAACTGTTCAAGCCCTTCATCTTCAATCGCCTCGAAATGATGGGCCTGGCCACCACCATCAAGGCGGCCAAGAAGCTGGTCGAAAGCCAGGAGCCCATTGTCTGGGACATTCTCGAAGAAGTCATTCGCGAACATCCCGTCATGCTCAACCGGGCACCCACGCTGCACCGCCTGGGCATCCAGGCGTTCGAGCCCGTGCTTATTGAAGGCAAGGCCATCCAGCTGCATCCGTTGGTTTGCGCGGCGTTCAACGCCGACTTCGACGGCGACCAGATGGCTGTACACGTGCCGCTTTCGCTGGAAGCCCAGCTCGAGGCGCGCACGCTGATGCTGGCCTCCAATAACGTGCTGTTCCCGGCCAACGGCGAGCCGTCCATCGTGCCCTCGCAAGACATCGTGCTGGGCCTGTACTACACCACCCGCGAGCGCATCAACGGCAAGGGCGAGGGCATGTTCTGCACCGACCTGGCCGAAGTCCAGCGCGCCTACGACACCGGCGAAGTCGAGCTGCAGACCCGCATCACGGTGCGCCTGCACGAGTTCGAGAAAGACGCCAGCGGCGAGTTCCAGCCCGTGCTCAAGCGTTTCGAGACCACGGTCGGCCGCGCCCTATTGTCCGAGATCCTTCCCAAGGGCCTGCCGTTCTCTTCGCTGAACCGCGCGCTCAAGAAGAAGGAAATCTCCCGGCTCATCAACCAGTCGTTCCGTCGCTGCGGCCTGCGCGCCACGGTCATCTTCGCCGACAAGCTGATGCAATCGGGCTTCCGCTTGGCCACGCGCGGCGGCATCTCGATCGCCATGAGCGACATGCTGATCCCCTCGGTCAAGGAAGAAATCCTTGCCCAGGCCAGCCAAGAGGTCAAAGAGATCGACAAGCAGTATTCGTCCGGCCTGGTTACCGCCCAAGAGCGCTACAACAACGTGGTCGACATCTGGGGCAAGGCGGGCGACAAGGTCGGCCGCTCGATGATGGAACACCTGTCCACCGAACCCGTGGTCAACCGCCACGGCGAAGAAGTGCGCCAGGAGTCCTTCAACTCCATCTACATGATGGCCGACTCGGGCGCCCGGGGTTCCGCCGCCCAGATCCGCCAGCTGGCGGGCATGCGCGGCCTGATGGCCAAGCCCGACGGCTCCATCATTGAAACGCCCATTACCGCCAACTTCCGCGAAGGCCTGAACGTACTGCAGTACTTCATCTCGACCCACGGCGCTCGCAAGGGCTTGGCCGATACGGCGCTTAAAACCGCCAACTCGGGCTACCTTACCCGCCGCCTGGTCGACGTGACGCAAGACCTGGTCATCACCGAAGTCGACTGCGGCACCACCCACGGCTACACCATGAAGGCGCTGGTCGAGGGCGGTGAAGTCATCGAGCCGCTGCGCGACCGCATTCTGGGCCGCGTCACCGCGAACGACGTCGTCAACCCCGAGAACCAGGAAACGGCCGTCGCCGCGGGCACCCTGCTCGACGAAGACCTGGTCGACTACATCGACAGCCTGGGCATCGATGAAGTCAAGATCCGTACGCCGCTTACCTGCGAAACCCGCCATGGCCTGTGCGCGCACTGCTATGGCCGCGACCTGGGCCGCGGCTCCATGGTCAGCCAGGGCGAGGCGGTCGGCGTCATTGCGGCGCAGTCCATCGGCGAACCCGGCACGCAGCTCACCATGCGTACCTTCCACATCGGCGGCGCGGCTTCGCGTGCGGCCATGGCCAGCTCGGTCGAGACCAAGTCGGCCGGTACGGTGGGCTTTGCGCTGACCATGCGTTATGTCACCAACGCCAAGGGCGAGAAAGTGGCCATCTCGCGGTCCGGCGAAATCGTCATCTTCGACGACAGCCGCCGCGAGCGCGAGCGCCACAAGATCCCCTACGGCGCCACCATTGCCGTCAACGACGGCGACGTCGTCAAGGCGGGTCAGCGCCTTGCCAACTGGGATCCGCTTACGCGCCCCATCGTGTCCGAGTTCGCCGGCCAGGTCCGCTTCGAGAACATCGAAGAGGGCGCAACCGTGGCCAAGCAGCTGGACGAGATCACGGGTCTTTCCACGCTGGTGGTCATTACGCCCAAGACGCGTTCCGGCAAGACCATGATGCGTCCGCAGATCAAGCTGCTTAACGAGGCGGGCGAAGAGGTCAAGATCGCCGGCACCGAGCACGCCGTGAACATCTCGTTCCCGGTGGGCGCACTGATCACCGTGCGCGACGGACAGCAGGTTTCGGTGGGCGAGATTCTTGCCCGTATTCCGCAAGAATCCCAGAAGACCCGCGACATTACCGGCGGTCTGCCTCGCGTGGCCGAGCTGTTCGAAGCCCGTTCGCCCAAAGATGCCGGCACCCTGGCCGACGTCACGGGTACTGTTTCCTTCGGTAAGGACACCAAGGGCAAGCAGCGCTTGGTCATCACCGACCTTGACGGCGTCAGCCACGAAACCCTGATTCCCAAAGAGAAGCAGGTGCTGGTGCACGACGGCCAGGTGGTGAACAAGGGCGAGATGATCGTCGACGGCCCGTCCGATCCGCACGACATCCTGCGCTTGAAGGGTATCGAGCAGCTGGCCAGCTATGTCGTCAACGAGGTCCAGGACGTCTACCGCCTGCAGGGCGTGAAGATCAACGACAAGCACATCGAAGTGATCGTGCGGCAGATGCTGCGCCGCGTGAACATTACCGATGCCGGCGACACCAGCTTCATCACCGGCGAGCAAGTCGAGCGCTCCGAGCTGCTGAACGAGAACGACCGCATGGAAGCCGACGGCAAGATTCCCGCCACGTACGACAACGTACTGCTGGGCATCACCAAGGCCTCTCTGTCGACCGATTCGTTCATCTCCGCAGCTTCCTTCCAGGAAACCACGCGGGTGCTGACCGAAGCGGCCATCATGGGCAAACGCGACGAGCTGCGCGGCCTGAAGGAAAACGTCATCGTCGGCCGGCTCATCCCCGCCGGTACCGGCATGTCGTACCACAAGGCCCGCAAGGACAAAGAGCGTTTCGAGGCCGCCGAGCGCGAAGCAGCACGCGCGCTGGCGAACCCCTTCGAAGACACGCCCCCGGCGTCGGTCGAGGCGCCCGTCATTCACGATGGGTCCAACGACGAGCCTTCTTCCGCTTCGGACGACAACTCGGCCGAATAAGAAGAAACCAATGCGGCGGGGCTTGCGCCCCGCCCCTCGAAAACCGCCGCTGCCTTCTGGCATGCGGCGGTTTTTTTATGCCGGCGGCCGTCCTAGGGATTTACCTGCCTGGTGTTCTCCATACTTGTTGCCTGTAAAAGTAGCTGTTGTAAAAGCTACAAATACACCTGTAATTACAGATAAAACAGGAGGCAAGGCAGGCATGGATGGAGCACAAGCGCGCAAGTACGTCATCGCCACCAACGTGGGCGGCACATGTACGGAAACCGTGGTTTTTGCGGCGGGCGAACCCATACGCATCGGCAAGGCGCTGTCGACGCCGCCCGATTATGCAACCGGAATCTTCGATTCCATACGTTCCGCCGCCGACGCCATGGGCGAAGAGGTCGACAGCCTGCTGGCGCAAACGTATCTCTTCGTGCATGGCTCCACGGTGGTCGACAACACCATTCTTACGCGAGACGGCGCCAAGGTCGGGCTGTTAACCACCGAGGGCTTCGAAGACACCATACTGGTCACGCGGGGCGCTTATGGCCGCTGGGGCGGCCTTACCGAAGACCGCATCAAGCACATCGTAAAGACCGAGAGGGCCGCGCCGCTGGTGGCTCCCGAGCTGATCCAGGGCGTGGGTGAACGGGTCGACTCGGTGGGTGACGTGCTGCGCGAGCTCGATCCGGACGAGGTGGAGAAGGCCGTGCGCTATCTGGTGGATGAAAAGGGCGCCCAGGCCATCGCCGTGTCGCTGCTGTGGTCGTTCGCCAATCCGGCCAACGAGCGCACCATCAAAGAGGTGGCGAACCGCGTCGCGCCCGGCGCCTACTGCACCTTGTCCTCCGACATCGCGCCCCTGCCCGGCGAGTACGAGCGCACGTCCACGGCGGTGATCAACGCATACTGCGGCGGCATCACGCAAAGCTACCTGGCCGACCTGCAGGGCAAGCTGTCCGACACGGCATACCGTGGCCAGACCATGGTCATGCAAGGCTATGGCGGGCTGCTGCCGGCGGGCGAGGCGGGCGACCGCTCGGTGGGCATGCTCGAATGCGGGCCTGCCGCGGGGGTGATAGGCAGCAAGTCGCTGGGCCAGCTGCTGGAACAGCCCGACGTCATTGCGGTCGACATGGGCGGCACCACGTTCAAGGTCAGCGTCATCCAGGACGGCGAAATCGAATATGCGCGCGAACCCATGGTGGACCGCTTCCACTATTCGGCGCCCAAGATCGAGGTGGTTTCCATCGGGGCGGGCGGCGGCTCCATCGTCAGCATCGACGAAGCCACCGGAGAGCCGCGCGTCGGGCCGCGTTCGGCAGGCTCGCGGCCGGGCCCCATCTGCTATGGCCTGGGCGGCAAAGAGCCCACCCTTACCGACGTGTTCATGCTGATCGGCTACATGGATCCCAACACCTTCCTGGGCGGCAGCATGAAGCTCGACGTCGAGCCGGCGCGCAAGATCTTCGAAGAGAAGATCGCCCGGCCCCTGGGCATGGGGGTTGAAGAGGCGGCCATCGGCATCTACCGCCTGGCTTCGGCGCAGATTACCGACCTCATCCGCGAGATCACGGTCGAGCGCGGCCTTGATCCGCGCGATTTCGTGATGCATTCCTTTGGCGGTTCCTGCGGAATGCTGTCCACCATGTTCGGCGCCGAGCTGGGCGTGCGAAAAATCGTCATTCCCTATACGGCTTCGGTGAACTGCGCCTTCGGCCTGGTTTCAGCCGACATCGTTCATCAGTACTTGGTAACGCGGACACTGCCCGCCAGCGTGCCTGCGGCAGAAATCAATGCGCTATACGAACCCCTGATCGAACAGGCGCGCGCCCAGTTGCGCGAAGAGGGCTTCACCGACGACCAGATGCGCTTCGAATGGTCGGTCGACCTGCGCTATGCGCGCCAGGTGCATGAGCTGACCACGCCCGTCCGGGCCAGCGTGCCCTTGACCGACGAGGGCCTGGTCCAGTTGCTGGCCGATTTCGAGGCGCTGTACGAACGCAAGTTCGGCAAGGGGTCGGCCTATCGAGAGGCGGGCATCGAGATGAAGCTGTTCCGCCTCAAGGCCGAAGGGCTCTTGAAGAAGCCCGAGGTGCCCACCGTGGCCATGGGCGGAGAAGACGCCAGCGCCGCATTGACCGGCAAGCGCGACATCTTCGTCGAGCGCGCCAATGGGCTGGCGCCGGCCGACATCTACGACTTTGAAAAGCTGACGCCCGGTAATCGCCTGGCGGGCCCGGCGGTAATCCATACGCCCATCACCACCATCGTGCTGCAGGCCGGGCAGAAGGCCAGCGTCGATCAGTATCGCAACGTCATCGTCGAATTCGAGTGAGGTCAAGCATGGATCCAATTACCTATTCCATCATCCGCCACCGCTTGTTCCGCGTGGTCGAAGAAGCGGTGATCACCCTCAAGCATGTATCGGGCACCGCCATTACCAACGAAGGCCACGACCTGATGGTCAGCCTGTACAGGGCCGACGGTTCGCTGCTGATGGGCGGCGTCGGCTTCCTGCATCATCTGACCAGCGCCGCCGAGGCCTGCAAGGCGGTGATACGCCGCTTCGAAGGGCAGATCGAAGAGGGCGACGTCTTCATGCTGAACGACCCCTATACGGCCGCGCTGCATACTTCAGACGTCTACATGCTGGCCCCCATCCACCACGACGGAAAGCT
Organism: Pusillimonas noertemannii; assembly: GCF_003096595.1. GTDB lineage: Bacteria > Pseudomonadota > Gammaproteobacteria > Burkholderiales > Burkholderiaceae_B > Pusillimonas > Pusillimonas noertemannii. The sequence goes on from NZ_QEKO01000007.1 coordinate 91,855, forward strand.
GGTGGCATGGAGCGCCTGCTTCGTGCACGTGTCGGATATCGGCGCCATGAACCCCGGCGGCTTTGCGCCGGACGCCGCCGACATCTACAGCGAGGGCTTCAGCAGCCCCGGCCTGAAACTGATCAGCCGCGGCGAACTGCGTCAGGACGTATGGGACACCTTCCTGAACATGGTGCGCAGCCCCGAGATGGTGGCGCTGGACCTGCGTTCGCTGATCGCATGCAACAACGTCGCCGGACAGCGCATGCTGGCATTGATCGACAAATACGGCGCCGATGCCGTGGACCACGTGGGCCGCACATTGATCGAGCAGTCGGAACAATTGCTGCGCCAGCGCCTGCGCGAACTGCCCGACGGCCAGTGGCAGTCGCGCCAGTACATCGACGTCAAGGGCGAGACGGCCAAGGTGCTGCTGACCATGACCAAGCGCGACGACACCCTTACCTTTGACTTCACCGGTTCCAGCCCCCAATCGCAGTACAGCGTGAACTGCACCAAATGGGCGGCGCTGGGCGGGCTGTTCGCGCCCCTGTTCCCCTTGCTGTGCTACGACATCACCTGGAACCAGGGCGCCGTGGAGCCCATCAAGATGATCGCCCCCGAGGGCAGCATCGTCAACTGCACCCGCCCCGCCCCCGTCTCGGTGGCCACGGTGGGGGCGATCCAGTCGGTCAATAACGCCGCCTGCTCGGCCATCGGCAAGATGCTGGCCGCCAGTGAAAAGTACAAGGACGAGGCCACGGCCGTGTGGCATGCCAACCATTTCGCGGTCTTCATGTTCGGCCATACGCGGGAAGGGCGACTGGCCATCGACACCCTTACCGAGACCTTTGCGGGCGCGGGCGGCGCCAAGACCTATGGAGACGGCGTGGACATAGGGGGCGAGATGCCCAACCCGATCTCGCGCATGGCCAATGTCGAGACCGTTGAAGGCGCTTTTCCCATTCGCTACCTGTTCCGGCGGCGCATGCTTGATTCCGGCGGGGCCGGCCGATATCGCGGCGGCCTGGGCGGCGAGATCGCGATAGTGCCGCATGGCAGCCCCGACGGCGGCATCAACTTCGTGCTGTCGGGCAAGGGTTCCAAGTTTCCCATGAGCGACGGCCTGGCTGGCGGCAGCTCGGGCACCGCCAACGACTACGTGCTTTTTCGCGGCCCCAAGGGCGGCTCCGCCTCCCGCATGGAAACCAGCGCCGGGGCGTTGTCGGGTGAGCCGGAAGCCGTCAGCTGGGGGGTCTTTCCCCTTGGAAGCAACGATGCATTCTATCTGCGCTGGAACGGCGGCGGCGGCGTGGGCGACCCCTTGTCGCGGCCGCTTGCCGACGTCGCCGCCGACGTCGCGACGCGAACCGTATCCGAAGAGGCTGCCGAAGAACTGTACGGCGTGGTCTTCCAGAACGGTAGCCCCGATGAGTCCGCCACCCGGGCGCGGCGCGACCAAATGAAGGCAGAGCGCCTGAACACAGGAGTGCACGCATGACGAACCGTATTTCCCCCACCCTGGTGCGCCGTGAAACGCAGGATGGGAGCAGCGTGTGCTGCGCCGAATGCGGCCATGAACTCACTGCGGCCGGCAGTTCCTCGCACTGGAAGGACCACGCCGTGCTGAAGTCCGAGCCCGTCGCCGAGCTACCCGGCTGGTCGGCTTCGGTGCACCCCGATCTCGTCCTGCGCCAGTTCGTCTGCAACGGTTGCGGGCAGTTGCTGGACAGCGAGATCGCCTTGAGCGAAGACCCTTTCCTCTATGATGTCGTCGACGGTTGAAGCCGTCGTCCTCTAACTCGGGCCATTGGTGATTGCAATGCATAACATACAGATTCGACAGGAAATCCTCGACCGCCTCATGGCGCGTCGCGGCCGCATCAACTTTTACGAGACGATAGATCCCAAGCGCACGGCGCTGGTGGTCATCGACATGCAGAACACGTTCTGCGCCTCGGGCTCGCCGGCCGAGGTGCCCTCGTCGCGCGGCATCGTGCCGCACATCAATGCGCTTGCCGCGGAACTGCGCAAGGACGGCGTGCCGGTTATCTGGGTGCTGCATGCCAATACCCAGCACAAGGGACGCAGCGATTGGGAGCTGTTCTACAACCATGTCGTGGCCGGCGAGGTGCGTGCCCGCACGCTGGAAAGCAATTCGCCGCAGAACCAGGCGGTCTATTCCGAGCTGCAGGTAGGCGACGAGGACATCACCATCATCAAGAACCGTTACAGCGCCCTCACGCCGGGCTCCTCTTCGCTCGAGCGCGTGCTGCGCAGCATGGGCATTGATTCGGTGCTGATCGCCGGCACCAAGACGAACGTCTGCTGCGAATCGACCGCCCGCGACGCCATGATGATGGATTTCAAGGTGACGATGCTGTCCGATTGCTGCGGAGCGCTGTCCGATGAAGAGCACCGCTCCGCCCTGGAAAACATCATTCAGCAATTCGGCAACGTCATGACCAGCAAGGAAGCGCTGGAGATGATGCGGTCGCACAAAGCCTAACGCGTTGGCTGGACCCGCCACAGCAAGGCGGGCCGGCCGCGGGCAGTAACGCAGCATTGATATAAAACCCCATAAGGAGACAAACATGCTACGCCGATTGCTTTGCACCCTGTGCCTGGCCGTTCTTCCGTTTACCGTAAGTGCGCAGGACAAGACGCCGTTGAAGGTGGCGCTGGTCCTGCCCGGCTCGGTAACGGATGGCACTTTCAACAGTGCGGCTGCCGAGGGCATCAAGAAAGCCCAGCAGAAATACCCCGACCTGCAGGTTTCAATACGCGAGAACACGGGAGTGGCCGAGGCGCAAGAGGCCCTGTCCTCGTACGCCCGCGATGGCTATGACGTCGTGATCGCCCATGGCTTCCAGTTTGCGGACTCGGCCAAGCGCATCCACAAGCGTTTTCCCGACACCTGGTTCATCGTCAACACCACCAAGGTGTCCGAAGCGCCCAACCTGGCGTCGTTCGACAACCGCTGGGGCGATGCCGGCTATATGGCGGGAGCCGTTGCCGCCCTGGTCAGCAAGTCGGGCAAGATCGCCAACGTCCCCGCCATTCCCGTGCCCACCATTCAGGAGTACGACGAAGGGTTCAAGCGCGGCAGCAAGCGCATCAATCCCCAGGTGCAGGTGTTGTCCGCCTACGTGGGTTCGTTCTCCGACATTGCCAAGGCCAAGGAAATCACGGCCAGCATGATAGACAGCGGCGCCGACGTGGTGTCGGGCATCGGCAACGAGAACGTGCTGGGCACTTTGCAGGCCGCCAAGGAAAAAGGCGCCCTGATGATAGGCACCGCCTTCGACTCGGCCGCCCTGGCGCCCGACACCATCGTCACGACGGCGCTCGTCAGGTTCGACGTGAACATCGACATGGCCATCAGCAAGGTCATGGACGGAACCGCTCCACCCGCGTCTACCTGACCGACCTGGGCCGCGCCAAGTATGCCCAGGCCTGGCCCGACGCCTACAAGATCATCCAGCATGCGCTCGAGGTGCTCGAGCCCGAAGAGCGGGCGGCGCTGGGGGTTTCCCCGAAGAAAATGGCCGATCACGTCTGCCGTTACTAAGGTGGTGCCTGACGCCAGCCTCCGTGAAAGCGTAGCGGCGTGGTAGGGCCAAGCAGTACACGCGTTGACCTTGGTGCTTTCCCTATGCTAATATGGCTAGCTAACCGTAAAAACCGCCTGGGCAAAACGTCCAAGCGCCTTTTTGCGGTTGCTGCAATACCCCGCTCTTTTACATGTTTTGTGCTAGGCGGTTATTGCGACCGCCTAAGTTGTTTTTGCGTTCTGCAACGTATACAAGCGTTCAAGAATAATAAAAGCCTAGGCGAAAAATTGGTACTTGTTTTGTTAGTACGTTCAATGCTCGCCCATTGCCTGGGCGCGTAAAAACCACAGGATGCGTAAAGGTCATGCCAACCATTAGTCAACTCGTGCGCAAGCCGCGCGAAGTCAGCCGCGCCAGCAGCAAGAGCCCCGCGCTCGAAAACTGCCCCCAGCGCCGTGGTGTCTGCACTCGTGTGTACACCACCACCCCCAAGAAGCCCAACTCGGCCCTTCGTAAGGTCGCCAAGGTGCGCCTTACCAATGGCTTTGAAGTCATTTCCTACATCGGCGGCGAAGGCCACAACCTGCAAGAGCACTCGGTAGTTCTGGTGCGCGGCGGTCGTGTCAAGGATCTGCCCGGTGTTCGCTACCACATCGTGCGTGGCTCGCTCGACCTGCAAGGCGTGAAAGACCGCAAGCAGGCGCGTTCCAAGTACGGTGCCAAGCGCCCCAAGAAAGCTTAAGTTTTCATTCGGCTGGCCCGACCAGTCGTATTGGTGCGGCCGTGGGTTCGCCCATGGCATGTAAGTGGTCATCTCCTTATAGATGGCCGAGGCCGCAAGAAGCGGCTCAACTGAACTGTCACAAGGAAGTTTTAAAATGCCTCGTCGTCGCGAAGTACCCAAGCGTGAGATCCTCCCCGATCCCAAATTCGGCAGCGTAGAGCTCGCCAAATTCATGAACGTCGTCATGTTGTCCGGTAAGAAGGCCGTTGCAGAGCGCATCATCTACGGCGCCTTTGATCACATTCAGGCTAAAACTGGCAAAGAGCCCATCGAAGTGTTCAACACCGCGATCAACAACATCAAGCCCGTCGTCGAAGTCAAGAGCCGACGGGTTGGCGGCGCCAACTATCAGGTTCCAGTCGAAGTGCGCCCTGTGCGCCGCCTGGCCCTGGCCATGCGCTGGCTGCGTGAAGCGGCCAAGAAGCGTGGCGAGAAATCGATGGACTTGCGCCTGGCCGGCGAATTGCTCGACGCTTCCGAAGGACGCGGCGGAGCAATGAAAAAACGCGAAGACACGCACAAAATGGCCGAAGCCAACAAGGCTTTCAGCCATTTCCGTTGGTAATCTAAGGACTTACAAATCATGGCCCGCAAAACCCCCATCGAGCGCTACCGCAACATCGGTATCTCTGCCCACATCGACGCAGGGAAGACCACTACTACCGAGCGCATTCTGTTCTATACCGGCGTCAACCACAAGATTGGCGAAACCCATGAAGGCTCGGCCACCATGGACTGGATGGAGCAGGAACAAGAGCGTGGCATCACCATCACCTCGGCTGCAACCACTGCGTTCTGGCGCGGTATGGCGGGCGATCGCCCCGAGCATCGCATCAACATCATCGACACCCCGGGACACGTCGACTTCACCATTGAAGTCGAGCGTTCCATGCGCGTTCTCGATGGCGCTTGCATGGTCTATTGCGCGGTGGGCGGTGTGCAGCCCCAGTCCGAAACCGTCTGGCGTCAGGCCAACAAGTACGGTGTGCCCCGTCTTGCGTTCATCAACAAGATGGACCGCACGGGCGCCAACTTCTTCAAGGTCTACGACCAGCTGAAGCTGCGCCTGAAGGCCAACCCCGTGCCCATCGTCATCCCCATCGGCGCTGAAGACACTTTCAAGGGCGTGGTCGACCTGGTCAAGATGCGCGGCATCATCTGGGACGAAGCCTCCCAGGGCACCAAGTTCGATTACGTCGACATCCCCGCCGAGCTGCAGGATGACGCCGAAGAATGGCGCGAGAAGCTGGTCGAGTCGGCTGCCGAAGCCAACGAAGAGCTCATGAACAAGTACCTCGAGTCGGGCGAGCTCTCCGAAGACGAGATCAACCTGGGCCTGCGCCTGCGCACCATTGCCGGCGAAATCCAGCCCATGCTGTGCGGCACCGCCTTCAAGAACAAGGGCGTGCAGCGCATGCTCGACGCCGTGCTCGACTACCTGCCCTCGCCGGTCGACATTCCTCCTGTCGAAGGCATGGACGACGACGGCAACCCCATCAGCCTGCCGGCCGACGACAACGCCAAGTTCTCGGCGCTGGCTTTCAAGCTGATGAGCGACCCGTTCGTTGGCCAGCTGACCTTCGTGCGCGTGTATTCGGGCGTCCTGCATGCCGGCGAAACGGTCTACAACCCCGTCAAGGGCAAGAAAGAGCGTATCGGCCGCATCCTGCAGATGCACGCCAACAACCGCGCCGAGATCAAAGAGGTTCTGGCGGGCGACATCGCTGCCGTGGTGGGCCTGAAAGACGTCACCACGGGTGAAACCCTGTGCGACGTCGGCCAGCACATCCTGCTCGAAAAGATGGAGTTCCCCGAGCCCGTCATTTCGCAGGCTGTCGAGCCCAAGACCAAGACCGACCAAGAGAAGATGGGTCTTGCCCTGTCCCGCCTGGCGCAAGAAGATCCTTCCTTCCGCGTGCGTTCCGACGAAGAATCGGGCCAGACCATCATCTCGGGCATGGGCGAGCTCCACCTCGAGGTTCTGGTCGACCGCATGCGCCGCGAGTTCGGCGTTGAAGCCAACGTCGGCAAGCCCCAGGTGGCCTACCGCGAAACCATTCGCAAGACCTGCGAAGAGATCGAAGGCAAGTTCGTCAAGCAGTCGGGCGGCCGCGGCCAGTACGGCCACGTGGTGCTCAAGCTCGAGCCCCTCGAACCCGGTGGCGGCTACGAGTTCGTCGACGCCATCAAGGGTGGCGTGGTTCCGCGCGAGTACATCCCGGCGGTCGACAAGGGCATCCAGGAAACCCTGCCTGCGGGCGTGGTGGCCGGTTACCCGGTGGTCGACGTCAAGGTTACGCTGTTCTTCGGTTCGTACCACGATGTCGACTCGAACGAAAACGCGTTCCGCATGGCTGCTTCCATGGCTTTCAAAGATGGCATGCGCAAGGCCAGCCCCGTGCTGCTCGAGCCCATGATGGCCGTCGAAGTCGAAACCCCCGAAGACTACGCGGGCACCGTGATGGGCGACCTGTCCTCGCGGCGCGGCATGGTCCAGGGCATGGACGACATCCCCGGCGGTGGCAAGATCATCAAGGCCGAGGTGCCCCTGGCCGAAATGTTCGGTTATTCGACCAGCCTGCGTTCGCAGACTCAAGGTCGGGCGACCTACACCATGGAGTTCAAGCAGTACGCAGAAGCTCCCAAGAACGTCGCTGACGAAGTCATCAGCGCACGCGGTAAGTAATATGGGTTCCGCCCACCTTCCGGTGGGCGGCTAGAATTTTGTTTCCTTGAAAATATTGATGGGATGAATCATGGCAAAAGGTAAGTTTGAGCGGACCAAACCGCACGTAAACGTAGGAACGATTGGCCACGTTGACCACGGCAAGACGACGCTGACGGCGGCGATCACGACGGTGCTGGCCAAGGAATTTGGTTCGGGCGAGGCCAAGGGCTACGACCAGATCGACGCAGCGCCCGAAGAGAAAGCGCGCGGCATCACGATCAACACCTCGCACGTGGAATACGAGACGGCAGCGCGCCACTACGCGCACGTTGACTGCCCGGGCCACGCCGACTACGTCAAGAACATGATTACGGGCGCCGCGCAAATGGACGGCGCCATTCTGGTGGTGTCGGCCGCTGACGGCCCCATGCCCCAGACGCGCGAGCACATTCTGCTGTCGCGCCAGGTGGGCGTGCCGTACATCATCGTGTTCCTGAACAAGGCCGACATGGTCGACGATGAAGAGCTGCTCGAGCTGGTCGAGATGGAAGTGCGCGAGCTGCTGTCCAAGTACGACTTTCCGGGCGACGATACGCCGATCGTGAAGGGTTCGGCCAAGCTGGCGCTGGAAGGCGACGACGGCCCCCTGGGCAAGCAAGCCATTTTGCAGCTGGCCGAGGCGCTCGATTCGTACATCCCCACGCCTGAGCGTGCGGTCGATGGCACGTTCCTGATGCCTGTGGAAGACGTGTTCTCGATCTCGGGTCGCGGCACGGTGGTCACGGGCCGTATCGAGCGCGGCATCATCAAGGTGGGCGAAGAAATCGAGATCGTGGGCATCAAGGACACGGTCAAGACCACCTGCACGGGCGTGGAAATGTTCCGCAAGCTGCTCGATCAGGGCCAGGCCGGTGACAACGTGGGTATCTTGCTTCGCGGCACCAAGCGCGAAGACGTCGAGCGCGGCCAGGTGCTGGCCAAGCCCGGCTCGATCAACCCGCACACCGAGTTCACGGCCGAGGTGTACATTCTGTCCAAAGAAGAAGGTGGCCGTCATACGCCGTTCTTCCAGGGCTATCGTCCGCAGTTTTACTTCCGTACGACGGACGTGACCGGCACGATCAAGCTGCCTGCGGACAAAGAGATGGTGCTGCCCGGTGACAACGTCTCGATGGAAGTGACGCTGATCGCGCCGATCGCCATGGAAGAGGGCCTGCGTTTCGCCATTCGCGAAGGCGGCCGTACCGTGGGCGCCGGCGTGGTGGCTAAAATCATCAAGTAAGTCTTG
>NZ_QEKO01000007.1:100223-121125 GCF_003096595.1 Pusillimonas noertemannii
AAGCCGATCGCCATGGAAGAGGGCCTGCGTTTCGCCATTCGCGAAGGCGGCCGTACCGTGGGCGCCGGCGTGGTGGCTAAAATCATCAAGTAAGTCTTGCACACATAGGCGGGGGGCTTCCCCCGCCGATTTCGTTCTTTAGGAAACACCATGAAAAACCAGAAAATCCGCATCCGCTTGAAAGCGTTCGATTACAAGCTGATCGACCAGTCGGCAGCCGAAATCGTTGACACCGCCAAGCGCACGGGTGCAGTGGTTCGCGGTCCCGTACCGCTGCCCACCCGCATTCGCCGCTACGACCTGCTGAGCTCGCCTCACGTCAACAAGACCGCTCGCGACCAATTCGAGATGCGCACGCATCAACGTCTTATGGACATCGTCGATCCTACCGACAAAACCGTGGACGCCCTGATGCGTCTGGATTTGCCGGCCGGTGTCGACGTCGAAATCGCCCTGCAGTAATCGTTGCATTCGATGATGGCCGGCTTGCTGTCCCACACGACAGTTGGCCGGCGCACAAAGCCCTCCCTCCGGAGGGCTTTGTTGCATTTCGAGGAGAAACGGCGCCGTGACGCTGGCCTTCATTGAAAACCCGCTGTTCTATCTGGTGGCCGTTCCGGCCGTGCTGATCGTCGGCATCGGCAAGGGCGGATTCGCAGGCGGCCTGGGCATACTGGCCGTACCCATGCTGGCGCTGGTCTCCTCACCCATCCAGGCGGCGGGCATCATGCTGCCCATACTGTGCGTGATGGACGTCACGGGCGTAAAGGCCTGGATACGCCGCTGGGACCGCGCCCTGATGTTCAGGCTGCTGCCCAGCGCGGTGCTGGGCATAGTGGTCGGCGCCCTGACCTTCCGCTTCGTCAGCGATGCCTTCCTGGAAGTGCTGATCGGCACGCTGGCGCTGTTGTTCTCGCTTCGGTACTGGCTTGGCGGGCGCGTGCGGCTGCAGCTGCGCCTGCCCGATGGCCCCGCATGCTGGCTGTGGTCGGGGCTGTCGGGCTATACCAGCTTCGTTGCCCACGCCGGCGGCCCGCCCTTGATGATCTACCTGCTGCCCAAGAAGCTGGACAAAAGCATTTTCGTCGGCACGGTCACCATCTACTTCGCCGTGGTCAACTACGTAAAGCTCATTCCCTACGCCTTGCTGGGCCAGCTTAGCGCCGAGAACCTGGGCACCTCGCTGCTGCTGGCGCCGGCGGCCATTATCGGGGTCAAGCTGGGCGTCTGGATGCACGACCGCGTGGACGCGGTGCTGTTCAACAAGCTGATGTATATATTCTTGTTCTGCACCGGCCTGAAGCTGCTGTGGGACGGATTGCCGCAGGTGTTCGCCTAGGGCCTGTCAACACTATAAGGGCTGTCCCTTTTTGTGTTGACTGCATCTAATTGCGCGAATAGGCCAGCCGCCCGCCTACGTATACCGCCTTCGTGGCGCGGTCGTCGGCCATGGTCATCTGTACGAACAGCGCTTCGTGGATGTCCTGGCAGTGCTTCATGCGGAATTCGATCAGCGGCGTCGACTTCAGGTCCAGCACCAGCAGGTCGGCATCCAGGCCGGGCTCCAGCGAGCCGATCCTGTCTTCCAGGTACAGGGCCCGCGCGGCGCCCCGGGTGGCCAGGTACAAGGCCTTGGCGGCCGAAAGCGAATACCCCCCAAGCTGGCCCACCTTGTAGGCCTCGCCCATGGTGCGCAGCATTGAAAGGGAAGTGCCCCCGCCCACGTCGGTGGCCAGGCCGGTACGGACAGGCCGGGCCGGGGGCTGTGGCCGCGTGGCGCGCGCAAAGTCGAACAGGCCGCTGCCCAGGAAGGTATTGGACGTAGGGCAATGGGCGATGGCCGAGCCGCTTTCGGCCAGCCGCTGCCACTCGCGTTCATCGAGATGGACGGCATGACCGAACACCGAGCGAGGCCCCGTCAGGCCGTAGTGGTCGTAAACGTCGAGGTAATTGGCGCGGCCGGGGAACAGCTGCCTGACCCATTCGATTTCCGCCTGGTTCTCGGAAAGATGGGTTTGCATATAAGTGCCGGGATGCTGCCGCCACAGCTCGCCGGCAAGCTCCAGCTGCCGGGGCGTGCTGGTGGGCGCGAAGCGCGGCGTAATGGCATAGTGCAGCCGGCCCTTGCCGTGCCAGCGATTGATCAGCGCCAGCGTATCGTCATGGCTCGACTGGGCCGTATCGGTAAGCGGCAGGGGTGCATTGCGGTCCATCATCACCTTGCCCGCGATCATGCGCATGCCGTACTCGCTGGCCGCCTGGAAGAAGGCATCGACCGAGCCCGGGTGCACCGTACAGTAGACCGCCGCCGTGGTGGTGCCCACCCGCAGGCACTCGTCCAGGAACAGCCGCGATACGGCGCGCGCATGGTCGGGGTCGGCATATTGCTGCTCGGCCACGAAAGTGTATTCGTTGAGCCAGTCGATCAACTGTGCGCCATACGCGCCGATGATCTGGGTCTGGGGATAGTGGACGTGGGTGTCGATGAGGCCGGGCAGAATCAATGAGTCGGGGTAGTGGGTAACCACTCCGGGTGGAACCTGAGCCTTCAGCATTGCGTGGCTGCCCACGGCGGTGATGATGCCGTCCTTGACAAGAATCAGGCCGTCGGGCTCATAACGCAGGGCGGCTTCGTCCCCGGCAAGGAACGGGTCGTCCACAAGGCTGAGTGTCGGGCCGCGCAAGGCAAAGGCGGCGGAACGATGTGCTGAGAAGGACGGCATGCCGGGCTCCGGGAGGCGAAGTTTCAGCTGATAGTAGCTCAAGTCGTATGGCTCTGATGCCGTCGTGGCCCGCTTGGAGCGTGCACCGGAAGCGCCTTGCTGTCGGGTTTCGGACACTGCCTGAGCCCCAAGCTTATCAAGGGCTTGCCTACACCGCCCATATCATGCTAAAGTGCTATGCTTGACCAAAAAAGTTTGGCGCCTTGTCTATTTTTTATTGGCTGGCGTGCTTTATGGATTTTGGTCTGTTTGAATAGCAAGCGCCCTTGGGTAAAAAATTTAGGCAAAGGTTTTTTGCTTTTTGTGGCCACGGCCTGACCGTTTATTAACGGCAGGGCTTGCATTAATCATAGCCCCGACCAATCGCAGTCGGGAATGGAGAAAACGATGTCGAACTCGACACCTACGCCTGCCGCATACCGGCTGGGGCTCGTGGGGCGCAAGGTTGGCATGACCCGTATCTTTACCGAGGAAGGCGAGTCCATCCCGGTTACGGTACTGGACGTGTCGAACAACCGTGTCACCCAGGTCAAGTCACCAGAAGTTGATGGGTATGCAGCGGTACAAGTAGCATACGGCACCCGCCGCGCCTCGCGCGTCACCAAGCCGGCTGCCGGGCATTACGCCAAAGCCGGCGTTGAAGCCGGCAGCATCCTCAAAGAATTCCGTCTCGACCCCACGAAAGCCGCCGAATTCACGGCCGGTTCCGTCGTGGCCGTCGAAAGCGTGTTCGAGGCCGGCCAGAAGGTCGACGTAACCGGAACCACCATCGGCAAGGGCTTTGCCGGAACCATCAAGCGCCATCATTTTGGCTCGCAGCGCGCATCGCACGGTAACTCCCGTTCGCACCGCGTGCCCGGTTCCATCGGTCAGGCTCAAGATCCCGGCCGCATCTTCCCCGGCAAGAAAATGGCCGGCCATCTGGGTGACGTCACCCGTACCGTCCAGAATCTCGACGTCGTGCGCGTCGACGCAGAACGCGGATTGTTGCTGGTCAGGGGCGCTGTTCCCGGCCACAAGAACTCCGACGTCGTCGTGCGTCCGGCCGTCAAGTCGCAGCCCAAAAAAGGAGCCTAACAGATGGAACTCAAGCTCCTGAACGACCAGGGTCAATCCTCGTCCACCGTTGCCGCTCCCGACACCGTGTTCGGCCGCGACTTCAACGAAGCGCTGGTGCACCAGATCGTGGTGGCCTTCCAGGCCAACGCCCGCAGCGGCAACCGCGCGCAAAAAGACCGTTCCGAAGTCAAGCACAGCACCAAGAAGCCCTGGCGCCAGAAAGGCACCGGCCGCGCTCGTGCCGGCATGACGTCCTCGCCCATCTGGCGTGGAGGCGGTCGCGCATTCCCCAACTCGCCTGACGAAAACTTCAGCCAGAAGGTCAACAAGAAGATGTACCGCGCCGGCATTCGCGCGATTCTCTCCCAGTTGGCTCGCGAAGATCGTATCGCCGTCGTCGACAGCTTCCAGCTCGACACCCCCAAGACCAAGCAGGCCGCGGCCAAGCTCAAGGGCATGGGTCTCGAGTCGGTGCTGATCATCACCGACGTGCTCGACGAAAACGTCTATCTCGCTACGCGCAACCTGCCTCACGTTGCCGTGGTCGAACCGCGTTACGCCGATCCGCTTTCGCTGATCCACTACAAGAAAGTGTTGATCACCAAGCCGGCTATCGCTCAACTCGAGGAGATGTTGGGATGAAAGCCGAACGCTTAATGCAAGTCATCTTGGCGCCCGTCGTGACCGAAAAGGCCACGTTCGTCGCCGAAAAAAATCAGCAAATCGCTTTTCGCGTCGTTGCCGACGCCACCAAGCCCGAAATCAAGGCCGCCGTCGAGCTCCTGTTCAAGGTCGAGGTCGAATCGGTTCAGGTCCTGAACCAGAAGGGCAAGCAAAAGCGCTTTGGCCGTTTCATGGGTAGCCGCCGTAACGAGCGCAAGGCTTATGTCTCGCTTAAAGACGGTCAGGAACTCGACTTTACGGAGGTGAACTAAATGGCACTCGTAAAAGTCAAGCCGACCTCGGCTGGTCGCCGCGGCATGATCAAGGTGGTAACGCCTGATCTGCACAAGGGCGCACCATTCGCAGCTCTGCTCGAAAAGAAATCCCGCGGCTCGGGCCGCAACAACAATGGCCACATCACTGTGCGCCATCGTGGCGGCGGTCACAAGCAGCATTACCGCCTGGTCGACTTCCGTCGCAACAAAGACGGAATCCCCGCCAAGGTCGAGCGCCTTGAATACGACCCCAACCGTACCGCGCATATCGCACTGCTGTGCTATGCCGACGGCGAGCGTCGCTACATCATCGCTCCCCGCGGCCTTGAAGTGGGCGCAACGCTGCTTTCGGGCAAAGACGCTCCCATCCGCGCAGGCAACACGCTGCCCATCCGCAACATCCCCGTCGGTGCCACCATACACTGCATCGAGATGCTTCCGGGCAAGGGCGCGCAAATGGCCCGTTCGGCAGGCGCTTCGGCGGTGCTGCTGGCTCGCGAAGGCGTGTACGCCCAGGTGCGTCTGCGCTCGGGTGAAGTCCGTCGCGTTCACATCGACTGCCGCGCCACCATTGGCGAAGTCGGCAACGAAGAACACAGCTTGCGTCAAATCGGCAAGGCCGGTGCAGTGCGCTGGCGCGGTGTCCGTCCCACGGTGCGTGGCGTTGCCATGAACCCGGTCGATCACCCGCACGGTGGTGGCGAAGGCCGTACTGGCGAGGGCCGTGAGCCGGTCAGCCCATGGGGCACTCCGGCCAAGGGCTACAGAACTCGTCGTAACAAGCGCACGGACAACATGATTGTCTCGCGTCGCAAGCGCAAGTAAGGGGCGAACCAAATGTCACGTTCGATTAAAAAAGGCCCATTCGTCGACGCGCATCTGATCAAGAAGGTCGATGCAGCCGTCGAAGGCAAAGACAAGCGGCCGATCAAGACCTGGTCGCGCCGTTCCACCATCCTGCCCGAGTTCATTGGGCTGACGATTGCTGTGCACAATGGCCGCCAGCACGTTCCCGTTTACATCAACGAGAACATGGTCGGCCACAAGCTCGGCGAGTTCGCGCTGACCCGTACGTTCAAGGGCCACGCTGCGGACAAAAAGTCCAAGAGGTAAGTGATGGAAACTACAGCTGTTATTCGTGGCGTCCATATTTCGGCCCAGAAGGCGCGTCTCGTTGCGGACCTCATCCGCGGCAAGTCGGTTGCCCAGGCGCTGAACATCCTGACGTTCACCCCCAAGAAAGCCGCGGGCATCCTCAAGAAGGCCCTGGAGTCCGCGATCGCCAACGCCGAGCACAACGACGGCGCCGACATCGACGAACTCAAGGTCACCACCATCTATGTGGACAAGGCCCAGTCGATGAAGCGTTTCTCCGCCCGTGCAAAAGGTCGTGGTAACCGTATCGAGAAGCAGACTTGCCACATCGTGGTCAAAGTCGGCGCTTAAGGAGTCACAATGGGACAGAAAGTACACCCGGTTGGGTTCCGTCTCGCGGTAAACCGCAACTGGAATTCGCGTTGGTATGCGGACGACAAGGCCTTCGGCGGCATGCTTGCCGAAGACATCCGCGTCCGTGAATACCTCAAGAAAAAGCTCAAGAGCGCGTCCGTTGGCCGCGTCGTCATCGAGCGTCCTGCCAAGAATGCCCGCATCACCGTCTACTCGGCTCGCCCGGGTGTGGTCATCGGCAAGCGCGGCGAGGACATCGAGAGCCTGAAGTCCGACCTGCAGCGTCTGATGGGCGTGCCCGTGCACGTCAACATCGAAGAGATCCGCAAGCCCGAAACCGACGCCCAGCTGGTGGCCGATTCCATCGCCCAGCAGCTTGAAAAGCGCATCCAGTTCCGCCGCGCCATGAAGCGCGCCATGCAGAACGCCATGCGTCTTGGCGCCCAGGGCATCAAGATCATGAGCTCGGGCCGCCTGAACGGCATCGAAATCGCCCGTACCGAGTGGTATCGCGAAGGCCGTGTGCCCCTGCACACCCTGCGCGCCAATATCGACTATGGCACGGCCGAAGCCCAGACGACTTACGGCATCATCGGCATCAAAGTATGGGTCTACAAGGGCGACATGCTGCCTAACGGCGAAATGCCTCCCGAAACCGCCGCCCCGCGCGACGAAGAGCGCCGCTCGCGTCGTCCCCGTGGCGATCGGCCCGAGGGCCGTCGTCCGGCCGGTGGCCGTGGCCGTGGACCCCGCAAGCCTGACGCCGCAGCGGCGCCAGCGCCTGAAGGAGAATAACCATGTTGCAACCCTCACGCAGAAAGTATCGCAAAGAGCATAAAGGCCGTAACACCGGCCTGGCGACTCGCGGTGCCCAGGTGTCGTTCGGCGAGTTCGGCCTGAAGGCCACTGGCCGCGGCCGCCTCACCGCTCGCCAGATCGAAGCGGCGCGTCGTGCGATCAACCGCCACATCAAGCGCGGCGGCCGTATCTGGATTCGCGTCTTCCCCGACAAGCCCATTTCCCAGAAGCCTGCGGAAGTCCGTATGGGTAACGGTAAAGGCAATCCCGAGTTCTGGGTCGCAGAAATTCAACCCGGCAAGGTCATCTACGAAATGGAAGGCGTCAGCGAAGAACTCGCGCGCGAAGCGTTCCGTCTGGCCGCCGCCAAGCTGCCCATTTCCACGACCTTCGTGTCGCGGCATATCGGCGCTTAAGGAGATCTCATGAAAGCCAGCGAACTCCGCACCAAAGATGCCGCCGAGCTCCAAACCGAGCTCGAGAGCCTGCTGAAGGCGCAATTCGGCCTGCGTATGCAGCGCGCCACTCAGCAACTCTCCAACACCAGCCAACTGGGCAAGGTCCGCCGCGACATCGCGCGCGTCCGCACCCTTTTGACTGAGAAGGCAGGAAAGTAAAATGAGCGAAACTCAAACTACACAAGCAGCCAAGCGCCAACGCACGCTGATCGGCAAGGTTGTCAGCAACAAGATGGACAAGACGGTCGTCGTTCGCGTCGAGCGCCGTGTCAAGCATCCTGTCTACGGCAAGATCATCATCCGCTCCAATCGTTACAAGGCGCATGATGAAACCAATCAGTACAACGAAGGCGATATGGTCGAAATCGCAGAAGGCCGCCCCATCAGCCGCGACAAGTCGTGGACGGTGGTGCGCCTGCTCGAGGCCGCACGCATCATCTAAGCGCTCGGCGGCCGGCCTGGCCTTTCAGTATTCCAGGCCGGTCACACCGCTTCAGCGGCTTGGATGAAAAATCCCCCAAGGGTCAGTGACGCTTGGGGGATTTTTACGTTGGAGCAACGCCTTCGAGTTCATCGATTCGCCACGGTCCGTGCCGAATCGATAGGCAAGTCGTTTATTTGGTCTTGCCCGTGTTCAGGACATTTTTAATCGTGTCGAACTCGACGTTGTACAGTTCGCCGTCTACACGCTCTACCTTGCGTATATAAATGTTCTGGATGAAATCGCGGGTTTCAGGGTCTACGGCGACAGGTCCGCGAGGGCTTTCGAAGCTTTGGTTTTTCATGGCGCTCAGCAGCGCATCGCCGTTGCCTGGGTCTTCTGCGGTCTTGATCGCGTTGTAGATGACGTGCATGCCGTCGTACCCCGCCACCGCGAAGAAATTCGGCCTTTCTCCGTTGTTCAACTGCTTGAAGTCGGCAACGAATTTCTTGTTCATTTCGGACGGATGCGCCGCTGAATAATAGTCGGACGTGATGATGTCCAGCGCCTCGTCGCCCGATTCATTCAGAAAATCGTCATCGGTTACAGCCCCGTGGGCCAACAAGGGGATGCCGGCCTTGGCCAGGCCGCGCGCCGCGTATTCTTTAAGAAAGGCCGCGCCGGGCCCGGCCGGCAGCATGACATACAAGGCATCGGGCTTCTGGTCTTTTATCCGGCGCACGAAGGGAGCGAAGTCGGGGTTGGCCATGGGCACGCGTATTTCGCTGACGATCTTCTGGTCCGGGCCCTTGAAGAACTCTTTGAATGCCTGTTCCGACTCACGGCCCGGAGCGTAATCGGGAACCAGTGTGGCGACCTCTTTGATGCCGTGCTTGGCGGCCCATGCCGCGGAGCCCATCGTTACCTGTGGAATGGTTCCGCTGGTTCGGATCGCATACGGCGATGCGTTGATCACCGCCAGGCTTTGGGCAGCCATGATGACCATCGGGGTCTTGGTTTGCGTCGCCATGGGCGCGACGGCCAAAGCCAGCGGGGTCAGGCCGAAACCGGCCAGTACGTCGACCTTGCGGGTGACGAGCAGTTCCTGGGCAAGTCTTTTGCTATGGGCCGGGTCTCCCGCATCGTCGCGCAGCAGCACTTCAATTTTGCGGCCGGCGACTTCGTCGCCATGTTGTTGCAGATAGGTTCGTACGCCGTTTTCGACCTGCCGGCCTGTCGAGGCGAACGGGCCGGTCATGGGCAGAACGAGACCCACTTTGAAGCTGTCCTCCGCCGCCGATGCGGAACTTACCGGCAACCCTGCAATGGTCAGCGTCGCGCCGACAAGGACGGCCTGGAGGATCGATCGCCGCTGCCGGTGGGCCTCCCCCACATTGGTGCAAAATCCGTCACGAACAGACGGTTGAGCAAACGTTGGATATTGGGAAATGCCTGTCATGCTGTGTCTCCTGAGTTGTATGGTTGTTACGTGATTGCTTCGCGCCAGAGGTCGAGCGCTTGTTGTACGGGCCGGTCTGAATAACTGAACAGCACAGTGTCCTCGGAGGCCTCCAGGCTATAGGGCATCCACGAGGGGCAGATGAATACATCCTTGGGGCCAAATTCGAGAACCTGGCCGGCAATGCGGCACCGGCCCTGTCCTTCGACGACCGAGTAAACGGTAGAGTCGGTGGAGCGGTACCCGGCTCCGGAGAATCCGGCCGGCAGCAGTTGCATGAATGTGCCGATGGTCGGAATGGCCCAGTCCCCGGTGACGGGGTTCGTATACTGCAGCTTGTGTCCCCAGCAGGGATGCATTTCCCCATGACGCTTCAAGGTTTCGAGCGCGTCGCGGGTCCGTTCATATGGATACCAGAACAAGGGCGAAGTGCGCGAGCGCGCCTTGTATTCGACGGGCTTCATGGTGTTGCCGAACCTGGCCAGATTGGTCGTGGCCTGCCGGCTGGTTTGCTGGGCCTGGCCCTCTCCCTTCTCCATGAATTGCGCGTCGAGCAACTCGACGATGGGCAGGTCGAGGCCGTCCAGCCAGACCATGGGCTTGCCGGATGTATTGCCATGGTCATGAAAAGTCCATGAAGGCGTGATGACGAAGTCTCCGACGTTCATGGTGACTTTCTCGCCGCTTACCGCTGTGTAGGCCCCCTCTCCTTCCATGATGAATCGCAGGGCGGATTGGGAATGGCGGTGCACAGGGGCTATTTCGCCGGGCATGATGAGCTGCAGCCCTGCATACAGGCTATGGGTGATGCGGGTTTTGCCGCGCAACCCGGGGTTCTCCAGTACAAGAACCCGCCGTTCCGCCTCTTGGGCTGTGATCAGGCTGCCGGCCTCCAGAAGCCATGGCCGCATTTGCTGCCATTTCCACAGGTACGGCACGCAAGGGGTGTTGGGCTGGGCCGTGATGACGCTGTGCAGTACTTCCCACAAGGGGGTCACATTTGCGCCGCTTATTTTCCTGTAGAAATTCTGGCGCTCTGGAGACGGAGTCTCGTGTTTTTGCGATAACGTTTCCATCTTGTCGTCCTGTGCAAAGGGAGCCGATTTTCAACGCAGTATGCGGGCGGCCCTGTTCATTCGGACCCAGTCTGGCTTGTTGTCCTTGAGTGGGCAATAAAGTAATCTTGATAAGATCTATCGTATTTTTAAATACACCTAGATGCGGTCACCATGGCAAACCTGGATGTCTCTGATCTTCTGATCCTTAAAGAAATCTACAAGACGCGCGGCATATCGTCTTCGGTCGGGCCGATAGGCCTAAGCCAGCCGGCCATCAGCGTGCGCCTTGGCCATCTAAGGCGCCACTTCGGCGACGCGCTTTTTGTGCGCACCTCGGCGGGCATGATGCCGACCCCTTATTTAGAAAGCTTATTACCGGGCATAGACGAGGCTCTGACGCTTCTTGTTCGGAATAAGGCTCGCCATGAGGATTTCGACGCCGCCACTTCCACCCGTACTTTTCGCCTGGGCCTGACCAACGTTGCGCAGATGGCCCTGCTGCCGCAATTGCTTGCCTTGTTCGAAGAAAAAGCGCCGCAGCTCAATGTCGAATCGGTTGATCTGGATCAGGAGGTGGGGCATATGCTCGAGGCCGGCGAGCTGGATGTCGCCGTGGGGTTTGCAGCCGATTTGCATACGGGAATCTATCAACAGCGCCTGTTCACCGAGCACTACGCTTGCGTTGCCCGGGTCGATCATCCCCGGGTGCAAGGCCAGTTGACCAAGGCCCAGTTGATGTCTGAAGAGTATGTCGCGCTTGAAGCGCCCGCCACTGGCTATTCCCTTCTTGATAAAGAGCTCGAAAAGCAGGGCGTGCGCCGTCGGATCAAGGTCAAGGTTTCATCGTTTCTGGGAATCGGGCAGAGCGTTTCCATGACCAACCTGTTGGCAATCGTGCCGGCCCGGCTGGCTCAGGCACTGGCTTTCGGCGGCCGGGTGCAGGTCTTGAAGATCCCGGTGGCCAGCCCGTCTTACGAGGTGCGGCAATATTGGCACGAACGCTTCCACCGGGACCCGGGAAATTGCTGGCTGCGCCAGATCATGTTCAATACCTTCCTTGACATGCCCGATTCTCCCGACTCTCTTATCGATTCAAATCCCTTATAGAGGCAATCAACGCCGCTTTATTGACGCGCGACACGTAAATCACGGACGATGCGTCACGAGCATGTGCGGCGCGATTGAAAGGATCTGTGGCTTGGCATGCTCCTACAAAACAGGAGGCCATGATGAGTTCGCACAATACAGTTTTAATCGTGGGGGGTGGCATAGGCGGCCTTACGGCAGCCATAGCGCTTGCCCAGAAAGGCCGCTCCGTGCACGTGCTGGAACAGGCTCACGAAATTTCCGCAATCGGCTATGGAATACAGCTGGGGCCGAATGTTTTCGATGTGTTCGAACAACTTGGCATGGCCGATTCGGTAAAGTCCATTGCCGACTTTCCGGATTCCGTCTGCATGATCGATGCGGACGACGGGCGGATGCTGATCGATATTCCGGTGACGACGCCCGAATACAGGAAGCGGTTTCGCAACCCTTACGTCGTGGTGCATCGGGCCGACATCCATAACGTCCTGCTGGAGGCTTGTCTCACGACCCCCGGCATCGAGGTCACCGTCAATGCGGCGATCGTCGGGCACGAAGACCTGGGAGACCATGTGCGCGTCACGTGTTCTGATGGCCGGATATTCGAAGGTGCGGCGCTGATCGCCGCCGACGGCCTTAAAAGCCGCGCTCGCGAACTCCTGGTGAAGGACGATCTGTGCCCGATCGGTTACGTCGCGCATCGGACCATTGTCGACATGGCCGACATTCCCGCGGACTTCCCTCATAAGACGGAGGTGGTTCTATGGAGCGGGCCTGGCTACCACGTCGTGCACTATCCGCTGCGGCAAGGCACCTTGTTCAACATTGTCGCGGTGTTCAAAGACCCGGCTCCCCAGCATGGCGATCAATACGTAACCCATGAACAGGATGTGCAGCATGTTTATGCCAACGCCCATCCCGCCTTGAAAAGCATACTTGCGCTGATGGACCTGGAGCGGCGGTGGGTGATCGCCGACAGGGATCCCGTAAGGCGCTGGAACCGCGGCCGGATCGTGCTTCTGGGAGATGCCGCGCATCCGGTCCTGCAGTCATATGCGCAGGGGGCGGGAATGGCGATCGAGGATGCGGGCTGCATTGCCAATCTGCTCGATCGCTACGGATACGAAGACGCTTTCGCCGAGTTTTCAAAGCAGCGCGCCCTGCGGACCGCGCGCATTCAACTGGAAGGGCGTGAGGTCTGGAAGTTCTATCACGAAGAAGGAATCGGGCGCGATGTGCGCAATGCGCAGCTGGAAGGGCGTACAGCCGAAGACTCCTATAAATGCCTGGACTGGATATGGAACGGGGCGGCCGGCCCTGTCGCCGGCGGGCCCAGGCCCTGAGCCGCTGACATGAAAGTAGCGGTCCGGGCAGCTGAGGGCAATACAAGGTATCTAGCCCGGCTTGCCCGTCATGCGCTCCACCAGCAGCCGGGCCGCGGGCGACAGCGCATCGAACGAACGGATGCACACATGCAGCTGCCGGTGCGACCAGGCTTCGTCCAGGACCACCAGCTTGATGCCCAGGGCTTTTTCATAGGCCAGGGCGATGCGCCTGGGCACCATGCCTATGCCCAGGCCCGACTCGACCATGAGGCAAAGCGAGTCGTAGCTGGAAACCTGGAAGCGGTAGCGCCAGGTGCGGCCCAGTTCGCGCGCGGCACGCATCAGCTGCAGGTTCATCTGGCCGCCCGGCGGCAGGCCGACGTAGTTGTAGTCGAGCGTATCGGCGTAACGGACCCGCTGCTGGCCGGTCAGGGGATGGGACAGGGGCACGATCACGACCAGCTCGTCTTCTTTGTAGGGCAGGTATTCCAGCCCTTCGACCGGGGTGTCCACCACCAGCACTCCGATGTCGGCATTGTTCTCGGCCACGGCCTGGGCGATGGCGGTGCTGACGCGCTCTTCGAGGTCGATCTGCACCATGGGGCATTCGGCCAGGAAGGCGCTGAGCTCCCTGGGCATGAACTGGTGCATGGCGGAAATATTGGCGAAGATGCGTATATAGCCCTTCATGCCCAGGGCGTAGTCATGCATCTGCGTGCGGATGCTGTCCAGGTCGTGCAGGACGCGATGCGCCATGTTCAACAGGGCGCGGCCCGCGGGCGTGGGGCTGATGCCCTTGTTGCTGCGCACGATCAGGGCGACGCCCAGCTGTTCTTCCAGGTCGCTGATGCGGCGGCTGATGGCTGCCGCCGCCGTGTGCTCGTGCTCGGCGGCGGCGGCGATGGTGCCGTGCTTCAGGACGCTGGCGAACAGGCGCAGGGATTTGGGGTCTGGAGTCATGGGCTGTCTCGGCGGCGATCTGGCCATCGCCATTCGCGATGGTAGCATCGTAAACCACTTCTTTACCGTTCGTGCCGAAGTGGCCATTATTGATAGATTGAGAAGAAGAGGATCAAACATGCAACACAGCTCTCCCTCAGCCGAAATGCCGCTCGCGGGCGTCAAGGTGCTTGAGCTCGGCTCGCTGATCGCCGGGCCCTATGCCACTGCCTTGCTGGCCCAGTTCGGGGCCGAGGTGATCAAGATCGAGCCCCCGGGCTTGGGCGACCCCTTGCGCAAGTGGCGCAAGCTGCACGAAGGCACGTCTCTGTGGTGGTATACGCAAAGCCGCAACAAAAAGTCGGTGACGCTCGACCTCAAGTCCGAAGAAGGCCAGGAGATCGTGCGCAAGCTGGCGGGCGACGCCGACATCGTGGTCGAGAACTTCCGTCCGGGCACGCTTGAAAAATGGGGCATAGGCTGGGAGCAGCTGTCGGCCATCAACCCAAACCTGATCATGGTGCGCATATCGGGCTACGGCCAGACGGGACCCGCCAGCCAGAAACCGGGCTTTGCGGCCATCGCCGAGTGCATGGGCGGCCTGCGCCACGTTACCGGCTACCCCGACCGGGCTCCAGTGCGGGCGGGCATCAGCCTTGGCGACACCCTGGCATCGCTGTACGGCACGCTGGGCGCCCTGATGGCCATGCACCATCTGAAGGTCAACGGCGGCAAGGGGCAGTATATCGACGTCGCCCTGTACGAAGCGGTATTTGCCGTGATGGAAAGCCTTATCCCCGAATACGCCAAAACCGGCCATGTGCGCGAGCGCACCGGCTCGGCGCTGCCGGGCATCGTGCCCTCCAATACCTATCTGTGCCGCGACGGCAAGTATGTGGCCATTGCGGGCAATGGCGACGGCATATTCCGCCGGCTCATGACGGCCATCGGCCGCCCCGACCTGGCCGAAGACCCCGCCCTGGCCCATAACGACGGCCGGGCCAGGCAGACTGAATTGCTGGATGGGGTCATCGGCGACTGGACGGCGGCCAACGACCTGGAAACCGTCGTAAGGACCATGAACGAGGCGTCCGTGCCTTGCGGCCCCATCTACACGGCGGCCGACATCATGAACGACGCCCATTTCCAGGCGCGCGACATGCTGCAAACGCACACGCTGCCCGACGGCTCCGACATCTGCCTGCCGGGCATCGTGCCCAAGCTCAGCGCCACGCCCGGCCGCACCCAATGGCTGGGGCCCGAACTGGGCCAGCACACCCAAGAGGTGCTTGACTCCATAGGCGTTACGGCCGAGCAACTTGAAAAACTGCGCCAGGCCGGGCTGGCCTGAGCACAATCAAAGAGGTGGAATGTGAGCACTGTGCCAAAGAACGGAAAGCGTCTCTATATCCAAGAGGTCTCCGTTCGCGATGGCTTCCAGATGGAGCCCATCTTTATTCCTACCGATCGCAAGATCGAATTCATCAACGGACTGAGCCGTACGGGCCTGGCCAAGATTGAAGTCACATCCTTTACTTCTCCCAAGGCCATTCCGGCTCTGGCGGACGCCGAGGCGGTCATGTGCCGCATCGAGCGGGTGCCCGGGGTCGAGTATGCCGCCCTGGTGCCCAACCTGCGCGGCTGCGAGCGGGCCTTGTCCTGCGGGGTGGATGAGATCAACCTGGTGATGTCGGCCAGCGAAAGCCACAACATGGCCAATCTGCGCATGACGCCGCAGCAGTCGCTCGAGCAGTTTGCACAGATTGCCGCCGAGGTGAACGGCCGGGTACGCCTGAACGCCTCCTTGTCGACCACCTTCGGCTGTCCTTTCGACGGCGAGATTCCCCTGTCGCGCGTGCTGGAGGTGGTTGCCCGTTTCGTCGACATGGGCATGGACGGGGTCACCCTGTGCGACACAACCGGCATGGCCAATCCTGCACAGGTGGCCCGTGTGTGCGAAGCCGTCAGGCAGCGCTGGCCGAATATGGTCTTTACCGCGCATTTCCACAACACCCGCGGCATGGGCCTGGCCAATGTGCTGGCGGCCTTGCAGGCGGGCATCGACCGCTTCGACGCATCGCTGGGGGGGCTGGGCGGTTGCCCGTTCGCGCCGGGCGCCAGCGGCAACGTCTGCACGGAAGACATGGTGCACATGCTCGAGGCCATGGGATACGACACTGGTGCCGACCTCGAGGCCTTGCTGGCCCTGGCCCGCGAGCTGCCGGGCATCGTCCAGCACGAGATTCCCGGCCAGGTGGTCAAGGCCGGCCCCTGGACTCGGCGCTACCCCTTGCCCGCCTCAAGAGACAGGCAGGGCAGCTGAGCCTGCGGACGACGGAAAGGGCGTCGCACGAGCCGGTAATGGCCGGGCGGGCCCTTGACGACCAAGCTGCCGCTTTCGCGCGGGCAGCTTTACGGAGAGAGACGATCATGACAACAGCTACACAAGCGGACACGGCCGGAAAGGCGGCCAAGGCCCAGACCTTGTTCGACAAGCTCTGGCAGCGGCACCTTGTCAAGGAAGAGCCCGGCGGGCCTTCGCTGCTTTATATCGACCGCCAGCTGGTGCACGACG
Organism: Pusillimonas noertemannii; assembly: GCF_003096595.1. Taxonomy (GTDB): domain Bacteria; phylum Pseudomonadota; class Gammaproteobacteria; order Burkholderiales; family Burkholderiaceae_B; genus Pusillimonas; species Pusillimonas noertemannii. The sequence continues at coordinate 116,512 of NZ_QEKO01000007.1, forward strand.
TTACCAGCCCGCAGTCGTTCGAGGGCTTGCGGCTTTCCGGACGCAAGGCCTGGCGGCCCGAGACGGTGCTGGCCACCGCCGACCATAACGTACCCACCACCCAGCTTGAGCGGCGCAGCGGCGCCGACGGCATCAGCGACCCTTTGTCGCGCATCCAGGTGGACCAGCTTACACGCAACTGCGGCGACTTCGGCATTGCCGAGTTCGGCCTGGGCGACGAGCGCCAGGGCATCGTCCACGTCATCGGGCCCGAGCAGGGGTTTACCTTGCCCGGAACCAGCGTGGTGGCGGGCGATTCCCATACCAGCACCCACGGCGCGTTCGCCGCCCTGGCTTTCGGGGTGGGCGCTTCCGAGGCCGAGCACGTGCTGGCCACGCAATGCCTTGCCCTCAAGCGCTTGAAGCCCATGCTGGTCAGGGTTTGCGGCCGCTTGCCCGAGCGCCTTGGCGCCAAAGACCTCATCCTGAACATCATCGGCCACCTGGGCACGGCGGGCGGCACCGGCTATGCGATCGAGTTCGCGGGCGAAGCCATCAGCGAGCTGTCGATGGAAGGGCGCATGACCCTGTGTAATATGGCCATCGAGGCGGGCGCCCGGGTGGGCCTGGTCGCGGTGGACGACAAAACCATCGCCTATGTGAAAGGCCGCCCGCTGGCCCCGAAAGGCGAGCAATGGAAGGCCGCCGAAGCCTATTGGCGCACGCTGGCCAGCGATGAGGGCGCGGCCTTCGACCGGGTCGTCGAGATCGATGCGGCCGGCCTGCGGCCCATGGTTACCTGGGGCACCACGCCCGAGATGGTCGTACCCGTGGACGGCAGGGTGCCCGATCCCATGCACGAGGCCGATCCGGTGCGGCGCGGCAACATGCAGACCGCGCTTGAATACATGGGCCTGAAGGGCGGCACCCCCATCGAGCAGATCCAGCTCGACAAGGTCTTCATCGGGTCCTGTACCAACTCGCGCATCGAAGACCTGCGCGTGGCGGCCGCGGTCGTCAAAGGGCGCAGGCGCGCACCGAATATCAGGCAGGCGCTGGTCGTGCCGGGCTCGGGCCTGGTCAAGCGGCAGGCCGAGGCCGAGGGGCTGCATCAGGTGTTTCTGGATGCGGGCTTCGAATGGCGCGAGCCGGGCTGCTCGATGTGCCTGGGCATGAATGCCGACCGGCTGGGCAAGGGCGAGCGTTGCGCTTCCACCTCGAACCGCAACTTCGAAGGACGCCAGGGGGCCGGGGGCCGTACCCATCTGGTCAGCCCAGCCATGGCCGCGGCAGCCGCCATCGCAGGCCATTTTGTCGATATTACGCAATTCTGACGAGGCGCATATGGAAGCTTTTACTTCGCTGACCGGCCTGGTGGCGCCCCTTGACCGCAACAACATCGACACCGACGCCATTGTGCCCAAGCAGTTCCTCAAGGCCATCGTGCGCACGGGCTATGGCAAGCACCTGTTCGACGAGCTGCGTTTTCTGGACGAGGGCGAGCTGGGGCAAGACCCGGCCACCCGGCAGCAGAACCCGCGGTTCTCATTGAACCAGCCGCGCTACCAGGGTGCCCAGATCCTGCTCACGCGCGAGAACTTTGGCTGCGGATCCAGCCGCGAACACGCGCCCTGGGCCATACTTGATTACGGTTTTCGGTCCATTCTGGCCGTCAGCTTTGCCGACATCTTCTACGACAACTGCTTCAAGAACGGCATATTGCCCATTGCTCTGGACGTCGCGCTTATCGACCGCCTGTTCAAAGAGGTGGAGGCCGCCGAGGGCTACCGGCTGTCGATCGACCTGGCCGCGCAGACCATCACCACGCCGTCGAGAGAAACCCTGGACTTCGAGATCGACGCCTCGCGCAAGCGCAGCCTGCTCGAGGGCCTGGACGACATCGCCATCACCCTGGCCGATGCCGACGCCATACGGCGCTACGAGCAGCTGCGAGCCAGGCAGGAGCCCTGGCTTTTCGACCCCGCCTGCCGACCTGCCATTTCGTAAACCTGCAAAGCAGGCGAGGCCAGGCCGGGCCAGAAGGGCGGGCGCCCGCCCCCGGTGCAGCCATGCCATGGCGCAAGGCTAGGCCGCCGCGCCGGCCTGTATCATGGCGGCGATCTGCTCGGCTGTGCGCACGCGCCCCATGCGGGGAAAGATGCGCTTCATGAATTGTTCATGGTTGTCGGTCTCGGGCGACGAGCAGGCATCGCTGGCCAGCACCAGGTTGTAGTCCATGTCGCGGGCTGAATAGGCCGTGCTGGCCACGCCCACGTCGGTAGACCCGCCGGCGATGATGATGGTGTCGATGCCGCGCGTGCGCAGGGCCAGGTCGAGATAGGTCTGGTAGAAGGCGCTCCAGCGGTACTTGGGGATGAGGTAGTCTTCGGGCGCAGGCGCGATTTCGTCGATGACGGCGGCTTCCCAGGTGCCGCCCGCCACCACGGGCTTGAACTCGGGCGGATGGTCTACCGGAATGGGATTGAGCCGGCCGTCTGTATCGCGCACGGTATGGGCGCTGGTCAGGTTGTCGGCCCGGTGGTTGGCGGCCGCATAGGCCACCATCATCCCATGCTGCCGGGCCTCGGTCAGCAGGCGCGTGGCCGCGGCGATCACGGGTTTGTAGCGCGCGTCGGTCTTGGGGTCGTTTTTCTTGATGTGTCCGTTCAGCATGTCGAAGAAAAGCAGCGCGGTGCGCGCCGGGTCGAGCTTGTCGAGGGCCATGGGTTTACCTTTGATGGAAAAGATGGGTTAAGGATTGATTAGTTGCCTGGCGTGCCTGAAATGACATCGCGATACAGCGCCTGCCACTTCTGCGCTTCGGCCGGTATCATCAGCGGCGTCGAGACGCGCAGGCTGATGCCCTTCATGGGTGAGGGCTCGTCCGCATGGACGGGCAGGTAGTGCATGGCGGCAAGCAGCTTTTGCGCTTGCGCGGAAAGCAGAAAGTCATAGAACAGCAGCGCCGCATGAGGGTGCGGGGCCCGCTTGGCCACGGCAATGCCGTTTGCCCGGGCGATGACCGGCTCGATGGCAATCCAGTCGATGGGGGCGCCTTTTTCCTTCAGGGTCTGGGCCATGTAGCTATACACCGTCAGCCCCATCGGCACTTCGCCCGACACCACCAGATTGGCCAGCAGCGAATGGCCCTTGCGCACCGACAGGCCGTTTTCGGAGACGATCTTGCGGAACAGGGCCAGGCCTTCTTCTTCGCCAAGCTCCTGCATCAGGGTGTAGAACCATTCGTCGTCGGTAAATTCGACGCCCAGCTTGCCTTTCCATTCGGGCTTGGCAAGCTCGTGCCAGGACTTGGGCAGTTGCTCTTTGCTGATCTGATCAGTGTTGTAGGCCTGTACAAATGCGGCCAGCCGGGTCGGGGCCCACTCGCGATGCGCCGGGGCGATGCCCCGGATCAGTTTCTTGGTGGCTGGCGTATCGACGGGCTGCAGGATTTTTTCCAGGTGAAGCGCCTCGAGCTCGGGGGCGCCCACGTGGATGGCGTCGACCTCGTGGCGGCCCCCCGAGGCCTCGGTAAGCGTGCGTTGCACCACTTTGTCGCTGCCGGCGCGCCAGACGTTGATCTTGATTCCGTACTTCTCTTCGAAGGCCGACACGATCGGAGGCAAGTCTTTTTGCGCGAACGAGGTATAGAAGGTAAGGGAGCCTTCTTTGCGGGCACCCTCGATCAATATCTGTTCGCGGTCGGGGCCGTTGTAGACGGCGAGTTGTTCAAGGCTGGCCGGCGTCTGCGCCGTGGCGGCGGATGCAAGCGCAAGACCCAGCGCTGCCGCCCAATGCTGCATGATTCGCATCTTGTCTCCTGTTTGTTGCCGGCCTGCATGGACCGGCTTTTAATTTTGCGGCCTCAGGGTGGCAGCCCACGCCTTATGTTCTGTAATACAGAACAATGTGCCATATTACAGAAAGTCTAGCATGAGGTGCTCTCGTCTACAACGAACAGGAGACAAGAAGAGCCCTTCAAGAGGCCTGAGTCGAATGGCTTGGCCGCACGTTGATTCGCCGCTTGGGCGACAACCTGGCCGACGAGCGGCACCGGCCCGCTTAGCCAGGCCAAAAAGCTCGGGCAAGCCATGCATATAAATTTAGGTATGTTCAATACGAATATTTCATTATTTTTCGTATACCAAAACAAACACAATGCAAGGCAAACGTCGTATATTGCACAGTGACCCTTAGAAAATATAGAGAAATAACGCGCCCGCGCTCTTCGGCTATTCTGAGAGACCGATGCAGTCGGTGCCGGGCCTGCCGCGCGAAAAGCGCGTCGATCGAGCCAGGTCTTTCTTAAATCCATACTTATTTCATAAGAGAATCCATCATGTCACACGTCGTCAATCCGCCCGAAGTCATCTCCGTTCCCGTGCATGGCAGCGCCGACACCTTCCCGGTACGCCGCGTCTATTGCGTGGGCCGCAACTACGCCGCCCACGCCCGTGAAATGGGCTTCGATCCTGATCGCGAACCGCCGTTCTTCTTCTGCAAGCCGGCCGATGCGGTGGTGCCCGTGGCCGAAGGCGCCACGCTCGAGCTGCCTTACCCCGCCGAGACCAGCAACTACCACTACGAGATCGAGCTCGTGGCGGCCATCGGCAAGGGCGGCTCGAACATTTCCCT
>NZ_QEKO01000008.1 GCF_003096595.1 Pusillimonas noertemannii
TGTCGTAGGCCAGGGCGCTGTCGATCGGGTGGTTCAGCACATAGTCCACGATGTCGACCAGTACCTGGTCGGGCTCGGGACGGACGTTGGAAATGGGGGCGGACATGCGGCTTCCTGTGATGGTTCCTGATTGCGGAAGACGCCGGCCAAGGCCGGCGTCTGTCGGTGTGGTGCCGATGCGGGCAGGCCCGCCGTCAGCGGCGCTTGCTGATCGGCACGAACTTGCGGTCTTCGGGGCCCACGTAGTTGGCGGTGGGCCGGATGATCTTGTTGTCGATGCGCTGCTCGATGATGTGGGCCGCCCAGCCGGCGGTGCGTGCAATGACGAACAGCGGCGTGAACATGGCCGTGGGCACGCCCATCATGTGATACGACACGGCCGAGAACCAGTCCAGGTTGGGGAACATCTTCTTGGCGTCCCACATGACAGTCTCGAGCCGCTCGGCGATGTTGTACATCTTCATGCTGCCGGCGCTGCGCGACAGCTTGCGGGAGACTTCCTTGATGACCTGGTTGCGGGGGTCGGACACGGTGTAGACGGGATGACCGAAGCCGATGATGACCTCTTTGTTTTCAAGCCGCTGGCGTATGTCGGCCTCGGCCTCATCGGGCGAGGCGTAGCGTTTTTGTATCTCGAACGCGACTTCGTTGGCGCCGCCGTGCTTGGGCCCGCGCAGCGCCCCGATGCCGCCGGCGATGGCCGAATACATGTCCGAGCCGGTGCCGGCAATGACCCGGCAGGTGAAGGTCGAGGCGTTGAATTCGTGCTCGGCGTACAGGATGAGCGAGGTATGCATGGCCCTGACCCATTCGCTGCTTGGCGCCGTTCCATGCAGCAGATGCAGGAAGTTGCCGCCTATGCTGTCGTCATCGGTATGCACATCGATGATGCGCCCATTGTGGCTGTAGTGGTACCAGTACAGCAGTGCGGGGCCCAGGCAGGCCATGAGGCGGTCGGCGATGTCGCGGGCATCGGGCAGATTGTGGTCGTCCTTTTCGGGCAGCGTGCAGCCCAGGACGGAGGCTGCGGTGCGCATCACGTCCATGGGGTGGCTGGCCGCGGGCAGGCACTGCAGCGCCAGCTGCAGGGCTTCGGGCAGCCCCCGCAGGCGGCGCAGCTTTTCTTTGTAGGCCTTGAGCTCTGCCCGGGTGGGCAGGCTGCTGTGGACCAGCAGGTGGGCGATTTCCTCGAATTCGCTGGTGTCGGCGATATCAAGAATGTCGTAGCCGCGGTAGTGCAGGTCGTTGCCGCTTCGCCCCACGGTGCACAGGGCCGTGTTGCCGGCCACGACGCCCGACAGGGCGACGGACTTCTTGGGCTTGGGGGCGGGGGCGGCGGTTTTCTTTGTCGCGGTTGCCATGGCTTGTCTCCGTAGGGTCAGCGGGTATCGCCGAAGTTCTGATGAAAAAACGCCCCACGAGCTGTTGGGCCGCGGGGCGTATTGGAAGGCCTTCGTATCGACAGGCCCTGTTGCCGGCTGCGGATCAGCCCAGCAGGTCTTTGACGCCGTCGCGTTCTTCCAGAAGCTCGTTCAGCGTGTGGTCCATGCGCTCGCGCGAGAAGGCGTCGATTTCAAGGCCCTCGACACGCGTGTATTCGCCATTGGCGGTGGTAACGGGCACGCCGTAGATGATGCCTTCGGGAATGCCGTAGGAGCCGTCGGACGGCACGCCCATGGTAACCCACTTGCCGTTGCTGCCCAGCACCCAGTCGCGGACGTGGTCGATGGCGGCGTTGGCGGCCGATGCGGCCGACGACAGGCCGCGCGCGTCGATGATGGCCGCGCCGCGCTTGCCCACCGTGGGGATGAAGGTGTCGCGGTTCCAGGCGTCGTCATTGATGAGCTGGGCCAGGCCCTGGCCTTCGACCGTGGCGAAGCGGATATCGGGATACATGGTGGGCGAGTGGTTGCCCCACACGATGAGTTTCTCGATGTCGGCCACGCGCTTGCCCGACTTGGAGGCCAGCTGGGTGAGGGCGCGGTTGTGGTCCAGGCGCAGCATGGCGGTGAAGTTCTTGGCGGGCAGGTCGGGGGCCGACTTCATGGCGATGTAGGCGTTGGTGTTGGCGGGGTTGCCGACCACCAGCACCTTGACGTCGCGGCTGGCGACGTCGTTCAGGGCCTTGCCCTGGGCGGTGAAGATCTGGGCGTTGACCTGCAGAAGGTCCTTGCGCTCCATGCCGGGGCCGCGCGGGCGGGCGCCCACCAGAAGGGCGACGTCGGCATCTTTGAAGGCCTCGCGCGGATCACTGTGGGCGGTCATGCCGGCCAGCAGCGGGAATGCGCAGTCGTCCAGTTCCATCATTACGCCCTTGAGGGCCTTCTGGGCCTTCTCGTCGGGGATTTCGAGCAGTTGCAGAATGACGGGCTGGTCTTTGCCCAGCATTTCGCCCGAGGCGATACGGAACAGCAGGGCGTAACCAATTTGGCCGGCGGCGCCGGTGACGGCGACGCGCATGGCGGGTTTGGACATGGAGATCTCCGGTGTGATGATAAACAAATGTCCAGCATCGATTGACGCAAAAGGGCGGTCGCACCGGCCGTTTGGCGTCAATCGACTCTGGATGGCATTCGCTAGTTTAAAACGATAGAAGATTAGAGGAAATCAAAAACAGCGTCAATCTTATATCTTATATAAGACAGAAGAGTGTTAGACAGAAAATGTGAACCGTGCGAAAATAGCGGGCGTTTCACGAAATTCCCATCGCTCTCGAAAACGTCTTTTCATGTCCGACAAACCCTCGACAGATTCCGCGCCCGACACCGAGCGCGCTGCAGCCAGCGCGGCCTACAGCCCGTTGTACCAGCAGATCAAGGGTTTGCTGCTGCAAAGCCTCGACCGGGGCGAGTGGAAACCGGGCGAGGCCATTCCCAGCGAGCTCGAACTTGCGTCGCGCTTCCAGGTCAGCCAGGGCACGGTGCGCAAGGCCATCGACGAGCTCGCCGCCGAAAACCTGCTGCTGCGCCGGCAGGGCAAGGGCACCTTCGTGGCAACCCACCACGAAGCCAAGGTGCGTTTCCGCTTCCTGCGCCTTACCCCCGACGACGGCAAGCAGCCGGTGTCGGGCAGCCAGATACTCGATTGCCGCCGCGTCAAGGCGCCTGTCGACATTGCCCGCCTGCTCGACTTGCGGGCCGCCGACATCGTCGTCAACCTCCGGCGCCTGCTGTCCTTTGACCAGGTGCCCACCATACTTGACGACATCTGGCTGCCGGGCTCGGTTTTCCGCGGGCTTACCGCCGATTCCCTGTCGCGCTACAGGGGGCCGCTGTATGCTCTGTTCGAGTCCGAATACGGCGTCAGCATGGTGCGCGCCGAAGAAAAAATCCGCGCCATGGCGGCGGCGGGCGAACCGGCCCAGTTGCTGGGCGTCGAGCCCGGCACGCCGTTGCTGCAGGTTGAACGGGTTTCCTATACCTATGGCGACCGGCCCATGGAGGTCCGCCGCGGCCTTTATGTCACCGAACGCTTTCATTACCGAAACAGCTTGAACTAGAAGGAGTGTGTTCCTTATTTGATCGTCTTCGTCCAAATAGGCGAAAATACTCCGTATCGCTTTGCAATAATTACTTGTTACAACCTTGAGGCCGTCATGTCCGATTCAGCTTCCAAACCGCGCCCGCAGTTTCGCAATCTAAGCGCCGCGCAGCTACTTAGTTACCACCTCCCGCTTGCCGGCAAGTCCTCAATTTTGCATCGCGTCAGCGGCGCCCTGCTGTTCCTGAGCCTGCCGCTGATCCTTGTACCTCTCTTCGCAGCCAGCATCACTTCGCCCGAAAGCTATGCCGCCATGCGCGAATGGGTGGGGCACCCCGTCTGTAAGCTCATCCTGCTGGTGTTGATCTGGGGTTACCTGCACCACTTCTGTGCCGGCATTCGCTATCTCGTGTTCGACCTGCATATCGGCACAGAGAAGGCATCGATGCAAAAATCCGCCGGGATCGTCTTCGGAGTCAGCCTGGCCCTGACCGTGGTATTTGGTCTCAAACTGTTCGGAGCATGGTAATGACGACTCAGCAACGTCTTGGCACGAAACGCCTCGTGGTAGGGGCGCATTACGGCACTCTCGATTTCATCGTTCAGCGCTGCACGGCCATCATCATGGCCATCTACACACTGATCATCTTCTTCGGCTTCCTCTTTTCCTCGGAAATGAACTTCGAAGCCTGGCAGCATCTTTTCACCTTCCATCTGGGCGTGCTGCCCGTGGGCCAGTTGTTGGCGACGCTGGCCTTTTTCTCTGTCGCCTGGCATGCCTGGATCGGCGTGCGCGATATCTGGATGGACTACGTCACCTCGGCCGGCCTGCGCCTTTTCCTGCAGGTCCTGACTGTGCTGTGGCTGGTGGGTTCTATCGTTTATTTCGCTAAAGTTCTCTGGAGTCTATAAGCCGTGGCTGCTGTCAAACATTCCCTACCTCGCCGCCAATTCGATGTGGTGGTCGTAGGTGCCGGCGGGGCCGGCATGCGTTGCTCGCTGCAACTGGCGCAAGCGGGCCTGTCGGTCGCCGTATTGTCCAAGGTCTTTCCCACCCGCTCGCACACCGTTGCGGCGCAGGGCGGCGTCAGCGCCTCGCTGGGCAACATGAGCGAAGACAGCTGGTACTGGCACATGTACGATACCGTCAAGGGTTCCGACTGGCTCGGCGACCAGGACGCCATCGAATTCATGTGCCGTGAAGCGCCCAACGCCGTGTACGAGCTCGAGCATTTCGGCATGCCGTTCGACCGCAACCCCGACGGCACCATCTACCAGCGTCCCTTCGGCGGCCACACGGCCAATTTCGGCGAAAAGCCCGTTCAGCGCGCCTGTGCGGCGGCCGACCGTACCGGCCATGCCATGCTGCACACGCTGTATCAGCGCAACGTCGCGGCACGCACGCAGTTCTTCGTCGAATGGATGGCGCTCGACCTCCTGCGCAACGAGGCCGGCGACGTGCTGGGCGTCACCGCGCTCGAGCTCGAAACGGGCGATATCTACGTCCTTGAAGCCAAGCAAACCGTGCTGGCCACCGGCGGGGCGGGCCGCATCTGGGCCGCGTCCACCAATGCCTTCATCAACACCGGCGACGGCCTGGGCATGGCGGCACGTGCCGGCCTGCCGCTCGAAGACATGGAGTTCTGGCAGTTCCACCCCACCGGGGTGGCCGGGGCGGGCGTGCTCATCACCGAAGGCGTGCGCGGCGAAGGCGGCATTCTGCTCAATAAAGACGGCGAGCGCTTCATGGAGCGCTATGCGCCCACGCTCAAGGACCTGGCCCCGCGCGACTTCGTTTCGCGCTCCATGGACCAGGAAATCAAGGAAGGCCGCGGCTGTGGCCCCAATGGCGACCACATTCTGCTCAAGCTCGACCACATCGGCGCAGAAACCATCATGAAGCGCCTGCCTTCCATCCGCGAGATCGCCATCAAGTTCGGCAACGTCGATCCCATCAAGGATCCGATCCCCGTCATTCCCACCATCCATTACCAGATGGGCGGCCTGCCCACCAACATCTACGGCCAGGTCATGGATTGGCGCAACGGCGAGAACAAGCCGGTGCAGGGCCTTTACGCAGTGGGCGAATGCGCGGCCACCTCGGTGCACGGCGCCAACCGCCTGGGCACCAACTCGCTGCTCGACCTCATCGTGTTCGGCCGCGCCGCGGGCAACCACATTGTCGAATCGCACCCCGAGCGCCAGCACGCTCACCAGGCCATCCCCGAATCGGCCATCGACTACTCGCTCGACCGGGTCGACCAGCTTGAAAAGCGCAGCTCGGGCGAAAATGTCTACGAAGTGCACAACGCCATGCGCAACAGCATGCAGAACCACTGCGGTGTGTTCCGCACGCTCAAGCTGCTCAACGAAGGCGTTACCGACATGGAGCAAATCGCCGACCGCTGCGACAACGTCTACTTCAAGGACAAGTCCAGGGTCTGGAACACGGCCCGCATGGAGGCCCTCGAGCTGGCCAACATGAAGGAAGTGGCGCTGGCCACCACCAAGTCGGCCGCCAACCGCACCGAAAGCCGCGGCGCCCACGCCCTCGACGACCACCCCGAGCGCGACGACGAAAACTGGCTGCGCCACACCCTGTGGTTCTCCGAAGACCGCCGCCTCGAATACAAGCCTGTGCAAATGAAGCCGCTAACCGTCGAGAGCTTCCCGCCCAAGGCACGGACCTTCTAAGCAGGATACAGAAATGAGCGAAAAACGTATCGTCAAATTTGAGATCTACCGCTACGACCCCGACAAGGACGAGCGTCCCTACATGCAGAAGCTCGAGGTCGAGCTGCAGCCCAACGACAAGATGCTGCTCGACGCGCTGGTGCGCATCAAGCACGATGTCGACGACAGCCTGGCGCTGCGCCGTTCGTGCCGCGAGGGCGTGTGCGGTTCCGACGCCATGAACATCAACGGCAAGAACGGCCTGGCCTGCACCACGAACCTGCGCGAGCTAAGCGAACCCATCGTGCTGCGTCCCTTGCCCGGTCTGCCCGTGGTGCGCGACCTTATCGTCGACATGACGCACTTCTTCAATCAGTACCATTCGATCAAGCCCTTCCTGATCAACGACCAGCCGCCGCCCGAAAAAGAGCGTCTGCAAACCCCCGAGGCGCGCGAAGAAATCGACGGCCTGTACGAGTGCATCCTGTGCGCCTGCTGCTCCACGGCCTGCCCGTCGTTCTGGTGGAACCCCGACAAGTACGTGGGCCCGGCAGGCCTGCTGCAAGCCTACCGCTTCATCGTCGACACGCGCGACGAGGCCACGGCCGAGCGGCTCGACAACCTCGAAGATCCCTACCGTCTGTTCCGTTGCCACACCATCATGAACTGTACAGACGTCTGTCCCAAGGGGCTCAACCCGGCGAAAGCCATTGGCAAGATCAAGGAGCTCCTGGTCCGTCGCACTATCTAAGGCGATAGCCCAATGAAAAAACAGTCGGAAATCGACCGCCCGCGCTTGCGTTGGCGAGCCCGGCGCGGTTTGCTGGAAAACGACCTGATCATCACGAAGTTTCTCGATCAGTTCGAAGACGAGCTTACCGATGCCGATGTGCACGCCCTCACTCAGCTGTTCGAGATGGGGGACAATGAATTGCTTGACGTATTGCTGGCCCGTACCCAGCTCGAAGGAGAATACGATACTCCCGAGCTGCGTCGCCTGGTCGCGCAAATGCGAGAGCTGTAATATTTAGAGGATTGATAAAGATGCAACTATCAGATAAAAAAGCCACCCTGTCGCTATCCGACGGCAGCGCGTCCGTCGAATTCCCTGTATATCAGGGCACGATCGGGCCTGATGTCATCGATATTCGCAAGCTCTACGGCCAAACGGGCATGTTCACCTACGATCCGGGCTTCCTGGCCACGGCGTCATGCGAGTCGTCGATTACCTATATCGACGGCGACAAGGGCCAGTTGCTGTATCGCGGATATCCCATCGACCAGCTCGCGCAAAACTGCGACTTCATGGATGTCAGCTATCTGATCCTGAACGGCGAGCTGCCCAATGCCGAGCAAAAGCGCGAGTTCGATTCCCTGGTCACGAACCACACCATGGTTCACGAGCAGATGCACATGTTCCTGCGCGGCTTCCGCCGCGACGCGCATCCGATGGCAGTGCTTACGGGCCTGGTCGGCGCGATGTCGGCCTTCTACCACGACTCCACCGACATCACCAACGCCCGTCACCGAGAAATCTCGGCCATCCGCCTGATCGCCAAGCTGCCTACCCTGGTGGCCATGGCATACAAGTACTCGATGGGCCAGCCGTACATCTATCCGCAGAACGACCTGTCGTACACGGGCAATTTCCTGCGCATGATGTTCGCCACGCCTTGCGAAGACTACAAGGTCAATGACGTGGTCGAGCGCGCGCTCGACCGCATCTTCATCCTGCACGCCGACCACGAGCAGAATGCATCGACTTCCACGGTTCGCCTTTGCGGCTCGTCGGGCACCAATCCGTTCGCCGCCATTGCCGCGGGTGTCGCATGCCTGTGGGGCCCCGCTCATGGCGGCGCCAACGAAGCCTGCCTGCAGATGCTCGAAGAGCTGCAGGCCAACGGCGGCGTGGCCAAGGTTGGCGAGTTCATGGAGAAGGTCAAGGACAAGAATTCGGGCGTTCGCCTGATGGGCTTTGGCCATCGTGTGTACAAGAACTACGATCCGCGCGCCAAGCTCATGCAGGAAACCTGCAAAGAAGTGCTGGGCGCCTTGGGCCTGGAAAACGATCCGCTGTTCAAGCTGGCGATGGAACTCGAGCGCATCGCCCTCGAAGACCCGTACTTTGTCGATCGCAAGCTGTACCCCAATGTCGACTTCTACTCGGGCATCGTGCAGCGCGCCATCGGTATTCCCACTTCGATGTTCACGGCCATCTTTGCGCTGGCCCGCACGGTGGGCTGGATCGCCCAATGGAACGAGATGCTGTCCGATCCCGACTACAAGATCGGCCGTCCGCGTCAGCTGTACACGGGTCATGCTCCGCGCGACATCGCCAAGTAATACCGGCTGCGGCTCCGTTCGAAAGCTGTGCAAAAACGCCCTTCGGGGCGTTTTTTGCGTTTGAGCCCGCTGGGTGCCTGCCGTACATCCACAGGCCATGCGCCGCATCCTTCGTGCTCGTAACGCTTGCCTGAAGAGGCCTTAGCCAGTTGTAAACGCTAGTGATACACTGCCCTGTCCCGAAGTCTCTGAAAGACAAAAAAAAGCAGGGCAAAGAAAGAGGAGTGATTGCGCATGCTCACGGTAATCGCGCGGTGTGCATCGGTTTTGGCAGGTTTGCTGGCGGGCGTGGCAATGGCGGCGCAGGCCGCGCCAGAAGCCATTTTCGTCAATGCCAAGGTGTTTACCGCGGATGAGGCCAGGCCTTCGGCCGAGGCGTTTGCAGTGCAGGGCGGCCGCATACTGGCCGTTGGCGAACAGGACGAAGTCCTGGCGTACAAGGGGCCGCGGACGCAGGTGGTGGATCTGCAGGGCAAGCGTGTATTGCCGGGCCTGATCGATGCGCACACCCACGCGGTGATTGGCGGCTTGGCCGCCTTGTCGCCCAATCTGCAAGACGAAGAGCTGGACATTGCGGCCGTCAGGCGGCGCGTGCAGATCTGGCACGATGAGGCGCGCGGCGAAGCGGGCGCGCCCCTGGTGGTCTTCGGCGTGAACCCGGGCACCTGGAAGGATCCACAGGCTTTGGCCGAAGTCTTCGACGCGGGTGGCTGGGCGTCCCAGCCTTTGCTGCTGATGGGCTCGGACTTGCACACCGCCTGGGCCAACCGCGCCATGCGCGCCAAAGCGGGCATCGATGCGGCGTATGCGCGCAGCCTGACGGCCGCGCAGCGACACACGGTGGGCGTGGGAGCCGACGGCGAGCCGGACGGCATCCTGGTCGATGCCGGAGTCGACCTAGTGACCATGCAACTGCCCAAGCCGGACGAGAACCTGTTGCTGGAGGCCGGAAAGTTTGCCGTGCGCGCCAACAACCGCTATGGCATCACGGCCTGGATGGACCCGGCCGCCAACGCCGGTCCCGGCGAGGCGCTGTTTTCACGCGCCCCCGGCAGCACGGGGACGGGTATATTGCCGGCCTATCGCGCCTTGGCCGAGGCCGGTGCCCTGACTGCGCATGTGGCGGCCTTGCTGGTGGCCAGCCCGATCAGCGACGCCGCCGACCTCGAGCGGCTGAACACCGTTCGCGAGCAATTTCAAGGCACGCCGAACCTGACCCTGCCGGGCATCAAGATATTCGCCGACGGCGTGCTGGAGTACCCGGCGCAAAGCGCAGCCCTGCTGGGCCAATACGGTAACTCGGGCAAGCGGGGCGAAATGCTGCTAACCCGCGAGGGCTTGCAGGCCCTGGTCGATGCGGCCGATGCGCGCGGCTGGCTCGTGCATATCCATGCTCTGGGCGATCGCGCCGTACGCGAGTCCCTGGATGCCTTCGAGGCGGCGCGCAAGCATCGCGACAGCGGCGTGCGTCACTCCATCACGCATCTGCAGCTGGTGGACGCCGGGGACTATCCGCGCTTTGCACATCTGGGCGTCATCGCCGTCATGCAATTGCATTGGGCGGAAATCGACAATTACCTGCTTGATCTGGTCAAGCCCTATCTGAGCGAGACGGCGTTCATGGGACAGTATCCGGCGCGTTCGCTGCAAAAGCAGGGCGCGGTGATCGCCGGCGCCAGCGACTGGCCCATCTCGACGGCCAACCCCTGGGAGGCCATGCATCATGCAATGACGCGCCAGGGGCCGGAGGGTGGCTTGAACCCCGCCGAGCGCCTGGACAAAACCAGCATGCTGCTGGCGTATACCCGCCACGCCGCACAGGCCATAGGCCTGGCGGACAAGATAGGCACGCTGGCGCCGGGCAAGCAGGCGGACTTCATTGTCGTCGACCGCGACGTGCTCGAGGTCGACGCCGAGTCGCTGAAGCAGACGCAGGTGCTGGAGACCTACTTCGCCGGGGCCAGGGTGTACGCGGCGCAGTAGGCGTTGCCTACACAAAAAAACCGGCAAAGCTCGAAAGCTTTGCCGGTTCGATGGGTTGCGTCAGGCGCAAGCGGGAGCGAATAGCTTACAACTGCACCTGCCCGGCTTCTTGCTGTGCATCGACCACCGCCAGTGCCGTCATGTTGACGATGCGGCGCACGGTGGCGCTGGTGGTGAGGATGTGCACGGGGCGCGCCGCGCCCAGCAGGACCGGGCCCATCGCCACACCGTTGCTGCCTGTCATCTTGAGCATGTTGTAGGTGATGTTGCCGGTGTCGAGATTGGGAGTGATGAGCAGGTTGGCCGGGCCCTTCAGGGTGGACTCGGGGAAGGCCTTGAGGCGGATCTTCTCGGACAGGGCGGCGTCGGCGTGCATTTCGCCGTCGACCTCGAGCTGGGGCGCGCGTTCGGCGATGATCTGACGGGCGCGGGCCATTTTGCGCGAGGATTCGGTGACGCGGCTGCCGAAGTTGGAGTGCGAGAGCAGGGCGATCTTGGGTATGACCCCGAAGCGCAAGACTTCGGCGGCGGCCTGGATGGTCATGTCGGCGATCTGCTCGGCCGTGGGGTTTTCATTGACGTGGGTATCGCAGATGAACAGCGTCTGGTCGGGCAGCATGAGGACGTTCATGGCTGCATAGGTCTGGGCGTCTTCGCGCAGGCCTATGACTTCGTCGACGTAGCGCAGCTGGTTGTCGTAGCGGCTGGCCGCGCCGCACAGCAGGGCGTCGGCGTCTCCGCGCTGCAGCAGCATGACGCCGATCAGCGAGTTGTGCTTGCGCACCATGGCCTTGGCGATGTCGGGCGTGACGCCGTTGCGGCCTTGCAGCTTGTAGTAGCCGCTCCATGTTTCGTTGAAGCGCTCGTCGTCTTCGGGGTTGACGATCTCGATGTTTTCGCCGGGGTTGAGACGCAGGCCGAACTTCTCGATGCGCATCTCGATGACGGCGGGGCGGCCGATCAGGATGGGATGCGCGATTTTCTCGTCGATGACGACCTGGGCGGCGCGCAGGACGCGCTCGTCTTCGCCGTCGGCATAAATGACGCGCTTGGGCGCGTTCTTGGCCTGCATGAACAGCGGCCGCATGAGCTGGCCGGTGTGGTAGACCAGGCTCATGAGCTTCTGGCGGTAGGCTTCGATGTCGGCGATGGGGCGGGTGGCCACGCCCGAATCCATGGCGGCTTGCGCCACGGCGGGGGCGATCTTGACGATCAGGCGCGGGTCGAAGGGCTTGGGGATGATGTACTCGGGCCCGAATGTAAGGTCTTGGCCCGCATAGGCGTTGGCGACCTCGTCGTTCTGCTCGGCCTCGGCCAGTTCGGCGATGGCGCGAACGCAGGCGAGCTTCATTTCTTCGTTGATGACCGTGGCGCCGACGTCCATGGCGCCCCGGAAGATGAAGGGAAAGCACAGGACGTTGTTGACCTGGTTAGGATAGTCGGAACGCCCGGTGGCCATGACGCAGTCGGGGCGAGCAGCCTTGGCGGCCTCGGGACGGATCTCGGGTTCGGGGTTGGCCAGGGCCAGGATGAGGGGGCGGTCGGCCATGCTCTTGACCATGTCGGCGGTCAGCACGCCGGGCGCCGAGCAGCCCAGGAAGACGTCGGCGTCGCGGCATACGTCGGCCAGCGTGCGGGCGTCGGTCTTTTGTGCATAGGCGGCCTTGGTGGGCTCCATATTGCTTTCGCGGCCTTCGTAGATGACGCCGCGCGAATCGACCACGAAGATGTTCGAGCGGGGCACGCCCAGGCTGACCAG
Organism: Pusillimonas noertemannii; assembly: GCF_003096595.1. Taxonomy (GTDB): domain Bacteria; phylum Pseudomonadota; class Gammaproteobacteria; order Burkholderiales; family Burkholderiaceae_B; genus Pusillimonas; species Pusillimonas noertemannii. The sequence goes on from NZ_QEKO01000008.1 coordinate 12,239, forward strand.
GAGGTTGAGGCAGGCAATGGCGGCCGCGCCGGCCCCCGAGCATACGAGCTTGACCGAGCCGATGTCCTTTTCGACGACCTTGAGGCCGTTGAGGATGGCGGCGGCCGAAATAATGGCGGTGCCGTGCTGGTCGTCGTGGAAAACGGGGATCTTCATGCGCTCGCGCAGCTTCTTCTCAATATAGAAGCACTCGGGAGCCTTGATGTCTTCGAGGTTGACGCCGCCCAGGGTGGGCTCGAGTGCGGCAATGATGTCGACCAGCTTGTCGGGGTCGGTTTCATTGAGTTCGATGTCGAAGACGTCGATGCCGGCGAACTTCTTGAACAGGCAGCCCTTGCCCTCCATGACCGGCTTGGCGGCCAGCGGGCCGATGTTGCCCAGCCCGAGCACCGCGGTGCCGTTGGTGATGACGCCCACCAGGTTCGAACGCGAGGTATACATGGCGGCGGCCTCTTCGCCTCCGGCGTGGATGGCCATGCTGGCAACCGCCACGCCCGGAGAGTAGGCCAGCGACAGGTCGTCCTGGTTGGCCAGCGTCTTGGTGGGCGTTACCGAGATCTTGCCCGGGGTGGGGTAGGCGTGGTAGTCGAGCGCCAGTTTCGAGAGGTCCGCGTTGGCATCCATCTTGGGTGTAACTCCTGAAAGCGAAAAGCAAAAAATAATGTGTCCGGCCGGTCTGGAGCCCGGCCCCTTGAAACCGGTCTTGGCTGGCGAGATCTGCCGTGATGACTGAATTGTACAGAGCGTAAGTGTAATGCGTCGGTCATGAAGCCCCGGAACGGCCGGAAGTGTCAGTTATCGTCCACGCTTTTTGCGTCGAGGCCCGTTCCTTGGGGGATTGCGCGTTACATATAAGGGGTTTGTAGGTATACTACCCGTACTACGGCTAATCAAGGCGTCGTACACGTTGCCTTCTGCCCCCCGCTATCCGCTAACCGGTCTGGCCGTGTCGCGGAAGGTTGTCCTGCATCATAACGAGTGAGACACTCGGATAGGTGAAGCGCTTATATGTCATCGGAAACAGAACTTTTATCCAACTCTTATCTTTTCGGTAGTAACGCCCCATACGTAGAGGAACTCTACGAATCCTACCTGGACAACCCAGGTTCGGTTTCCGAGCAATGGCGCACTTACTTCGATCAGCTACAGCATCAGCCTGCCACTGACGGCCAGGAAATCACCCGCGACCAGGCCCACGCGCCCATCATCGAGTCGTTCGCGCAGCGCGCCAAGGCCAATGCCTTCTTTGCCCGCGCGCAAGAACCCGATCTGGCGGTTGCCGGCAAGCAGGTTTCCGTCCAGACGCTTATCGCCGCCTATCGCACCCTGGGTGTGCGCGTAGCCGATCTCGATCCGCTGAAGCGCCAAGAGCGCCCCACCATCCCCGAGCTCGACCCCGCGTTCTATGGCCTTACCGAGGCCGATCTCGACCAGGTCTACGCGGCGACCAATACGTATTTCACCAAGGCCGACACCATGACCATGCGCGACATGCTCAAGGCCCTGCGTGACACCTATTGCCGCAGCGTCGGCGCCGAGTTCATGCACATCTCCGATCCGGCCGCCAAGCGCTGGATCCAAGAGCGCCTCGAGTCCAGCGTGGGCGTGCCCGCGTTCTCGGCCGAGCGCAAAACGCGCATCTTGCAGCAGCTTACCGAGGCCGAAGGCCTCGAACGCTATCTGCACACCAAATACGTCGGTCAAAAGCGCTTCTCACTTGAAGGCGGCGAAAGCTTCATCGCCTCCATGGACGAAGTCGTCAACCATGCCGGCGAGAACGGCGTGCAGGAAATCGTCGTGGGCATGGCCCACCGCGGCCGCCTCAACATGCTGGTCAACATCATGGGCAAGATGCCCAGCGACCTGTTCGCCGAGTTCGAAGGCAAGCACAGCCAGGCCCTTACCGACGGCGATGTCAAGTACCACAACGGCTTTTCCAGCGATCTTTCCACGCGCGGGGGCCCCGTCCACCTGTCGCTGGCCTTCAACCCCTCCCACCTCGAAATCGTCAATCCGGTGGTCGAGGGCAGCGTGCGCGCGCGCCAAGAGCGCCGCGGCGACAAAGACCGCAGCCAAGTGCTGCCGGTGCTGGTGCACGGCGACGCCGCCTTCGCGGGCCAGGGCGTGGTCATGGAAACCCTCAACCTGGCGCAGACCCGCGGCTACGGCACGGGCGGTACGCTGCACATCGTCATCAACAACCAGATCGGCTTCACCACGTCCGACCCCCGCGACACGCGTTCCACGCTGTATTGCACCGACGTCGTCAAGATGATCGAGGCGCCGGTGTTCCACGTCAACGGCGACGACGCCGAAGCCGTGGTCTACGTCACGCAGCTGGCCCTTGATTATCGCCGCGAGTTCAAGCACGACGTCGTGGTCGACATCGTCTGCTTCCGCAAGCTGGGCCACAACGAGCAAGACACTCCTTCGCTCACCCAGCCGCTGATGTACAAGCGCATCGGCCAGCACCCCGGCACCCGCAAGCTGTACGCCGACAAGCTCGTCGCCCAAGGCGTCATGAGCGAAGGCGAACCCGACGATCTCGTCAAGGGCTACCGCCAGCTCATGGAAGACGGCAAGCGTACCGTCGAGCAAGTGCTTACCGACTACAAGAACAAGTACTCGACCGACTGGACACCCTTCCTCAGCGCCAAATGGACCGACCAGGCCGACACCGGTGTCCCCGTTGCCGAACTTACCCGCATTGGCGAAAAGATCACCTCGGTGCCCGAGGGCTTCACCGTCCATCCCCTGGTCAACAAGCTGCTCAACGACCGGCTCAAGATGGCCCGTGGCGAAGCCAGGCTCGACTGGGGCATGGGCGAGCACCTGGCCTTTGCCACATTGGTGGCATCGGGCTATGCCGTGCGCATCACCGGCCAGGATTCGGGCCGGGGCACGTTCACCCACCGCCATGCGGTGCTGCACGATCAAAAGCGCGACCGCTGGAACGACGGCGCCTATATCCCGCTGCAGAACGTCTCCGACAAGCAGGCGCCTTTCCTGGTCATTGATTCGGTGCTCTCCGAAGAAGCGGTTCTGGCTTTCGAATATGGTTACGCCACGGCCGAACCCAATACGCTCACCATCTGGGAAGCCCAGTTCGGCGACTTCGTCAACGGCGCCCAGGTCGTGATCGACCAGTTCATTTCATCGGGCGAATCCAAGTGGGGCCGCCAGTGCGGCCTGACGCTCATGCTGCCCCACGGCTACGAAGGCCAGGGCCCCGAGCACTCGTCGGCCCGCATCGAGCGCTTCCTGCAGCTGTGCGCCGACAACAACATGCAGGTGGTGCAGCCCACCAACGGCGCGCAGATCTTCCACGTGCTGCGTCGCCAGATGATCCGTCCGTTCCGCAAGCCGCTGGTCATCTTCACGCCCAAGTCGCTGCTGCGCAACAAAGACGCCACGTCGCCGCTCAGCGACCTCGAGGGCCAGTTCCAGCTCGTCATTGGCGAACAAGACGAAACCATCGATCCCGCAGCCGTCAAGCGCGTGCTCGTGTGCTCGGGCAAGGTGTATTACGATCTGGTTCATGCGCGCGCCGACGCCGGCCGTTCCGACATCGCCATCCTGCGCGTCGAGCAGTTGTATCCGTTTGCCCACAAGGCCTTCCAGGCCGAGCTGCAAAAATATGCCAACGCCAAGGAAATCGTCTGGGTACAAGACGAACCGCAGAATCAGGGCCCCTGGTTTTATATTCAGCACCATTTGTACGAGAATATGATGGAAGGCCAGCGCCTGGGCTACGCAGGGCGCAGTGCGTCGGCCTCGCCGGCGGTGGGCTATCTGGCCAAGCACCAGGAACAGCAGCGCAATCTGCTTGAACAGGCCATGGCTGCCAAATTCAAGGGCTTCATGCTGACCAAGTAACGAACATCAAACATCACGGAAAAACACCATGGCAATCACAGAAGTTCTCGTACCGCAGCTTTCCGAATCCATCTCCGAAGCCACGCTGCTCAACTGGAAGAAGCAGCCTGGCGAAGCCGTCGAGGTCGATGAAATTCTCATCGAGGTCGAAACCGACAAGGTCGTGCTCGAAGTGCCCGCGCCCGCCGCCGGCGTCCTCAGCGAAATCGTCAAGGCCGACGGCAGCACCGTCACGTCGGGCGAGGTGCTGGCCCGCATCGACACCGAAGCCAAGGCCAGCGCGGCTCCCGCTGCCGCGGCGCCCGCTCCTGAAGCGGCGCCTGCGCCCCAGGCCGCCGCGCCCGCGGCCGCTTCGGCGCCGGCTTCGGCCATCGCTTCGCCCGCCGCCGGCAAGATCCTGGCCGAGAAAGGCATCGATCCCTCCGGCGTCGAAGGCTCCGGCCGCGGCGGCCGCATCACCAAGGGCGACGCCCTGTCGGCTGAATCCGCTCCCAAGAAGGCCGCGGCAGCGCCCGCCGCCGCGCCCACGCTGTCGCTCGACGGCCGTCCCGAGCAGCGCGTTCCCATGAGCCGCCTGCGCGCCCGGGTGGCCGAGCGCCTGCTGCAGTCGCAGTCTGAAAACGCCATTCTTACCACCTTCAACGAAGTCAACATGCAGGGCATCCTCGACCTGCGGGCCCGCTACAAAGACAAGTTCGAGAAAGAGCACGGCGTCAAGCTGGGCTTCACTTCCTTCTTCGTCAAGGCCGCAGTCGCCGCCCTCAAGAAGTATCCCGTCGTCAACGCGTCGGTCGATGGCAAAGACATCATCTACCACGGCTACTTCGACATCGGCATCGCCGTGGGCAGCCCGCGCGGCCTGGTGGTGCCCATCCTGCGCAACGCCGACCAGCTTTCCATCGCCGAAATCGAGAAGCAGATCGCCGACTTCGGCGCCCGCGCCCGCGACGGCAAGCTTACCCTCGAAGAGCTGACCGGCGGCACGTTCTCCATCTCGAACGGCGGCGTCTTCGGCTCCATGCTGTCCACGCCCATCATCAACCCGCCCCAGTCGGCCATCCTGGGCATTCATGCCACCAAGGATCGCGCCGTGGTCGAAAACGGCCAGATCGTCATCCGTCCGATGAACTACCTGGCCCTGTCCTACGACCACCGCATCATCGACGGCCGCGAAGCCGTGCTGTCACTGGTCGCCATGAAGGAAGCCCTGGAAGATCCCCAGCGCCTGCTGCTGGACGTCTGATTCCAGGCTTGCATACATGACCCTCCGCGAGCCCCGTCCAACGCGCCGACACCCGCGTCGGCCGGGGCGCCTTCTTTGGGCGGCCATCGCGTTTCGCCGGCCGCGCGGCACGGGTCTTCTTCCATCATCGAGGCGCACGGGCCGTGCGCATCCTCTTTCATCGAGTACACAAAATGGCTAAACAATTCGACGTAGTGGTAATCGGAGCCGGTCCCGGAGGCTATATCGCCGCCATTCGGGCCGCGCAGCTGGGCATGTCGGTGGCGTGCATCGACGCATGGTCCACGGCCGACGGCAAGCCGGCCCCGGGCGGCACCTGCACCAACGTGGGCTGCATTCCGTCCAAGGCGCTGCTGCAATCGTCCGAGCACTACGAGCAGGCGGCCACGCATTTCTCCGAGCACGGCATCGAAGTCAAGGGCCTGGGCCTGAAGCTCGACACGCTCATCGGCCGCAAGGATTCGGTCGTCAAGCAGAACAACGAAGGCATTCTTTACCTGTTCAAGAAGAACAAGGTCACCTTCTTCCACGGCACCGGCTCGTTCGTGGCGCAAGTCGACGGCGGCTGGTCGATCAAGGTGTCGGGCACCTCCGACGAAGACCTGGTCGCCAAGCATGTCGTCGTCGCCACCGGCTCGTCGCCGCGCGCGCTTCCGGGCCTGCCGTTCGACGAGAAAAAAATTCTTTCCAACGACGGCGCGCTGCGCATTCCCGCAGTTCCCAAGAAACTGGGCGTCATTGGGGCGGGCGTCATCGGCCTTGAACTGGGCAGCGTCTGGCGCCGCCTGGGCGCCGAAGTCACCATCCTTGAAGCCATGCCTGATTTCCTGGCCGTGGCCGACCAGCAGGTCTCCAAAGAGGCGCTCAAGGCGTTCAACAAGCAGGGCCTCAAGATACAGACCGGTGTCAAGATCGGCGAGGTCAAGGCCACGGCCAAGACGGTTACCGTGCCCTATACCGATGCGTCCGGCGCCGAGCAGTCCCTGGCCGTCGACCATCTCATCGTCTCCATCGGCCGCGTGCCGCACACCGAAGGCCTGGGTGTCGAGACCGTTGGCCTGAAGCTCGACGAGCGTGGTTTCGTCGTGGTCGACGACGACTGCCGCACCAACCTTACCAATGTCTGGGCCGTGGGCGATGTGGTGCGCGGGCCCATGCTTGCGCACAAGGCCGAAGAAGAGGGCGTTGCCGTGGCCGAGCATATCGCCGGCCAGCACGGCCATGTCAATTACGCGGTCATTCCCAGCGTCATCTACACCTCGCCCGAGATCGCCTGGGTGGGCCGCAGCGAGCAACAGCTCAAGACTGCCGGGGTCGAGTACAAGGCGGGCAGCTTCCCGTTCCTGGCCAATGGCCGTGCACGCGCCCTGGGCGACACCACCGGCTTCGTCAAGGTGCTGGCCGATGCCAAGACGGACGAAGTGCTGGGCGTGCACATCGTCGGCCCCATGGCCTCCGAGCTGATCTCCGAAGCGGTTACCATCATGGAGTTCCGCGGCGCCGCCGAAGACATCGCGCGCATCTGCCACGCCCACCCGACCTTGTCCGAAGCCATGAAGGAAGCCGCGCTGGCCGTCGACAAGCGCACGCTCAACTTCTGATAGACGGCTTGGCTTGCCGGGCGCCGAGCCTTGGGGCGGCCCGGCGGTAAAAAGAAAAGGGGGCGTCTTGCCCCCTTTTCATCTTATGGATCCAGTGGTGCATGAACGTTCGTGACTATTATCATCAGGCGCTCGAAGAGCGGGGCTACCAGCCTGATGAGGCGCAGCTGGCGGCGATAGACCGCCTGCAGGCGTTCTATGACGAGTGGGTGCTGTACAAGCAGGCGCGCTCGTCTCCCCTGCGCAAGCTGTTCAAGCGGCCGGACATACCCCGCGGGGTTTACATGTGGGGCGGCGTAGGCAGGGGCAAGAGCTTCCTCATGGACGCCTTCTACCAGACGGTGCCGCTCAAGCGCAAGGCGCGCCTGCATTTTCACGAATTCATGCGGGGCGTGCATCGCGAGTTGGGCGAGGTCAAGGGCCGGGCCGATCCGCTGGACGAAGTCGCGCGGCGCATTGCCAAGCGCTATCGGCTGATATGTTTCGACGAGTTCCACGTTTCCGACGTGGCCGATGCCATGATCCTGTATCGGCTGCTGCTCAAGCTGTTCGAGAACGGCACCTCGTTTGTCATGACGTCCAACTACGAACCCTCGGGGCTGTATCCCGACGGCCTGCACCGCGACCGCATCCTGCCGGCGATCAAGCTGATCTACGACCGGCTGGACGTCATGAACGTCGACACGGGCGTTGATTACCGGCGCCGCACGCTCGAGCAGGTGCCCATGTACCTGACTCCCATACGCGCCGACACCAACCAGCAGCTACGCGCCATCTTCGATCGCCTGGCCGACACGGCGGCGCTCAAGCCGGTGCTTACCGTCGAGAACCGCGAGCTGCACGCCATTGCGCTGAGCGGTACTGTAGTGTGGTTCGACTTCGCCACTTTATGCGAGGGGCCCCGCTCGCAAAACGACTACCTCGACCTGGCCAGCCGTTTCCAGGCCATCATTTTGTCGGACGTGCCCCGCATGGAGCCGCGCCATGCCTCGGCGGCGCGGCGCTTTACCTGGCTCATCGACGTGTTTTACGACCACAAGGTCAAACTGGTGATGTCGGCCGAGTGCCCGGCCGACGAGCTATATACTGATGGCCCGATGTCCAACGAATTCCATCGCACGGTATCGCGCATCGTCGAAATGCAATCGCGCGAATACCTCGAGTCCGAACGCCGCGCCGCGGCCGACCTGTAAACCCTGAAAGCCACACCCATGACTACCCGCGTATTGACCGGCATCACCACTTCTGGAACCCCGCACCTGGGCAATTATGCCGGCGCCATCCGTCCTTCGATCGAAGCCAGCCTCCGCCCCGATGTCGACGCCTTTTACTTCATGGCCGACTATCATGCGCTGATCAAGTGCGATGATCCGCAACGCGTGGCGCGCTCGCGGCTCGAAATCGCGGCCACCTGGCTTGCGGCGGGCCTTGACCCCGAGAAGGTCACCTTCTACCGCCAGTCGGACATCCCCGAAATACCCGAGTTGTGCTGGATGCTCAGCTGCGTCACCGCCAAGGGCCTGATGAACCGCGCCCACGCCTACAAGGCTTCGGTGGACCAGAACACCGACAAGGGCGTGGACGCCGACGACGGCGTCACCATGGGGCTGTTTTCCTACCCCGTGCTCATGGCGGCCGACATCCTGATGTTCAATGCCCATAAGGTTCCCGTGGGCCGCGACCAGATCCAGCATCTGGAAATGGCGCGCGACATTGCCCAGCGCTTCAACCACCTGTATGGAGGCGGCCAGGATTTCTTCGTGCTGCCCGAAGTGCAGATCGACGACGAAGTGGCCACGCTTCCGGGCCTGGACGGACGCAAGATGTCCAAGAGCTACGACAATACGATTCCGCTCTTTGAAGGCGGCGCCAAGGCCACGCGGGCGGCCGTCATGCGCATCGTTACCGACTCTCGCCAGCCCGGCGAGCCCAAAGATGCTGAAGGCTCGCATCTTTACACCATCTATCGCGCCTTCGCCCGGCCCGAGCAAAGCGCGCAGTTCCGGCGCGCGCTTGAAGAGGGGCTGGGCTGGGGCGAAGCCAAGGAACAGTTGTTCGCCCTTATCGAGGACGAGCTCGGCCCCATGCGCGAGCGCTACGATGCGCTTATGGCCAGCCCGGAGCGTATTGAAGAAATACTCCAGGCCGGAGCGCTGAAGGCTCGCGCGCTGGCCACGCCGCTGATGGAGCGCCTGCGCGAGGCGGTGGGCCTGCGCAGCCCGCTGGCCGCCGCGGCGCCGAAAAGCGCCGCCGCCAAGCCGGCCGCCAAAAAAGCGCGCTTCGTCAGCTTCCGCGGCGAAGACGGAGGCTTCCGTTTCCGGCTTCAGGCCGCGGGGGGCAACGAGGTGTTTCTTTCCGAGTCCTTCGACAACCCGCAGTCGGCGGGCATGATGATCAAGCGCCTGCAGCAGGGTCTGCCTGAAGACGCCCTGCAGGCTCGCGGCGGGTCGATCGAACTGATCATGGACGGGGTGCTGGTATGCCGCTTGCCCGAGTCTGAACTGCCCGCGCTGCGCGCGGCTTTGTCCGAACTCTGATCGCTCTCGCTACGCCAGCCCCGGGCTTGCGGCGGCAGCCACGGTACCGGCGCTGCGGCATTGACGCCGCCGCGGCGCTTCAGTCAGAGCAGGGTTGGGCGTAGATGTCCAGTTCCTGGCACAGCGCCATTATTTGCGCCACGCTGTCGCGCAATACCAGCACGGCCTGGAAGTCGTGCGTGTAGCTTTGCCCGAATTCGATCAGGCGGTATTTGGGATGATGGGCGAGCAGTTGCGCATCGAGCCATGAAAAATAATCGGCGACGGTCTCGAACTGGTTGTCGTCGTAGGGGTAGTCCGGCAGCGTGGGCGTCTCGAATGCGGCGATGATCTGCTCGTGCAGCTCGTCCACCGTGTCGGAAACGGCGAAATAGTCTTCGAGCTCGGTGAAAATCACAAAGGCCGTGACGCCGGCCGGGTCGTATCGGGCTACCTGCGCGGCATCGTCGCCATAGTTTTCGGCCAGGACGCGATCAGGTTCGCGCCGGGCCTGCACGCACAGCGCAACAATGCCCTCGATCTCGTGCTCGTCCAGGTCGTGGCAACTGAGCAGCTCGACCAGGGTGGCGAGCTTGTGCTGGACTTCATCCTGTTCCATGAACCCCCCCTTTGTGATGCTTTTGCTAATGGCCTTGGCGTTGCGCGGGAACGGAGTCAGCGCTTGAGCTTGGCGAACGCCGCCGCCATGGCGCCCATCGATTGGCCAGCCTCGGCGCGGCCCGCCCGGGGCTGGCCTGCACCGCGGGGACGATCGCTGCCGGCGTTGCCGCCACGCCGTGCTGCGGGCGCGGCATCGTCGTCCAGGCGCATGGTGAGGCCGACGCGCTTGCGGGCGATGTCGACCTCTTGCACCTTGACCTTGACTGTCTGGCCGACTCGCACCACGTCGCGCGGATCCTTGACAAAGCGATCGGCCAGCGCCGAGATATGCACCAGGCCGTCCTGATGCACGCCGATGTCGACAAAGGCGCCGAAGTTGGCCACGTTGGTGACCACGCCTTCGAGAATCATGCCTTCGTGCAGATCGTTGAGTGTATTGACGCCTTCCTTGAACTGAGCCGTCTGGAATTCCGGGCGCGGGTCGCGGCCGGGCTTTTCAAGCTCGGCGAAGATGTCGCGCACCGTGGGCAGGCCGAAGCGCTCGTCGGTGAACTCTGAGGGCGACACCCCTTTCAGGGCGGCCTGCTTGCCCATGACCTGGCTGACGTCGGCGCTTATTTTCTTCAGGATGCGTTCGACCACGGGATAAGCCTCGGGGTGAACGGCGGAAGCGTCCAGCGGGTTGTCGCCATTGGCGACGCGCAGGAAGCCCGCAGCCTGTTCGAAGGCCTTGTCGCCAAAGCGCGTAACCTTCATCAGCATCTTGCGGTTGGCGAAAGCGCCGTTTTCGTCGCGCCAGGCGACGATATTGCGTGCAAGCAGGGAGTTCAGCCCCGAGACCCGGCTGAGCAAGGCGGCCGAGGCGGTGTTGACATCGACGCCCACGGCATTGACGCAGTCTTCGATGACGGCGTCGAGCGAGCGCGCCAGCTCGCGCTGGTTGACGTCGTGCTGGTACTGGCCCACGCCGATGGCCTTGGGCTCGATCTTGACGAGTTCGGCCAAGGGATCTTGCAAGCGGCGGGCGATGGAGACCGCGCCGCGCAGGCTGACGTCCAGGTCGGGGAATTCTTGCGCAGCCAGTTCAGAGGCCGAATACACCGATGCGCCGGCTTCGGAGACCACGACGCGGGTAAGCTCGAGCTGGGGAAAGGCCTGCAGCATGTCGCCCACCAGCTTCTCGGTTTCGCGCGAGGCGGTGCCGTTGCCGATGGCAACGAGTTCGACGCGATGCCGCGTGGCCAGCGCCGCCAGGGTCTTGATGGAGCCTTCGCGGTCGCGCCTGGGCTCAAAGGGGTAGACGGTGGCCGTATCGAGCACCTTGCCGGTGTGGTCGATGACGGCAACCTTGACGCCGGTGCGTATGCCCGGGTCCAGACCCATGACCGCCTTGGGGCCGGCGGGGGCCGCCAGCAGCAGGTCTTTCAGGTTGGCGGCGAACACGCGTATGGCCTCGGCCTCGGCGTTTTCGCGCAGGCGGCCGATGAGCTCGGTCTCGAAGGCGGTAAGCAGCTTCACGCGCCATGTCCAGCGGCACACTTCGGCCAGCCAGCGCCTGCGGGGCGGGGCGTCGGCCGAGAAATCGACATCGAGGCCCAGACGCTGTGCGATGCGGGCAACGCAGGGGTGGGGCGTTTGCGCTTCAAGCTCGGCTTCCAGGCCCAGGCGCAGTTCGAGCATGCCTTGCTGCCGCCCGCGCAGCAGGGCGAGCACCCGATGAGAAGGCAGGGTGCGCAGCGTTTCGCTGAAATCGAACCAGTCGCGAAAATTGGCGCCTTCGGCCTCTTTGCCATCGGCGACCTTGGAGTACAGCCTGCCGGTGTTCCACAGGTGTTCGCGCAGATCGGCCAGCAGATCGGCGTCTTCGGCATAGCGCTCGGCAAGAATGTCGCGCGCGCCGTCCAGCGCCGCCTTGGCGTCATTGATGGACGCTTCGGGGTTGAGGTACTGGGCCGCCAGTGCGGCGGGATCGCAATCAGGGTCGGCTACAATGGCATCTGCCAGGGGCTCCAGCCCCGCTTCCCGGGCAATCTGCGCGCGCGTCCGGCGTTTGGGCTTATAGGGCGCATAAAGGTCTTCCAGGCGCTGCTTGGTGTCGGCGGCGCGTATCTCGCGGGCCAGCCCTTCGCTCAGCTTGCCCTGCTGTTCGATGGATTCCAGCACCGCCGCGCGCCGTTCTTCGAGTTCTCGTACGTAGATAAGGCGCACTTCAAGGTTGCGCAGCACCGTGTCGTCGAGGCCGCCCGTGGCTTCCTTGCGGTAGCGGGCAATGAAGGGCACCGTGGCGCCCCCGTCCAGCAGCTCGACGGCCGCGGCCACCTGGGGCGGCTTGGCGCCCAGTTCGTGGGCGAGCAGTGCGATGATGTGTTCGGGTTTGCCCTGGGCGGATGCGTCGGGCAAGAGTGCTGCGGAAGTACGAGTCATGGCCAATCTGAAAAACAGGTTCAAGCGGGGCATTTTGCCACAAGGTACGTCACGACCGGGAGACTGCCGGGTATTATCCGCTGTGAGCCAAGCAAATATTGTAAAGAAGCGTTCCCGATGCTGTCGCAAGAGCTGACCGAAATTTTCTCCGAGCAGGGCCCCATCGCCTTGAAGGTCGAGGGCTACAGGCCACGCCAGGCCCAATTGGAACTGGCCCAGGCCATAGGCCAGGCCCTGCACGACCATGCAACCCTTATCGCCGAAGCCGGTACGGGCACGGGCAAGACATGGGCCTACCTGGTGCCCGCATTTCTAAGCAATGCGAAGGTGCTGGTGTCAACCGGCACGCGCACCCTGCAAGACCAGCTTTTTCGTCGCGATCTGCCCAGACTGCGCGAGGCATTGGCGCTGCCCATCAACGTGGCCCTGCTGAAGGGGCGCGGCAACTACGTCTGCCACTATCACCTGCAGCGCCTGTCGGGCGACGATCGCGCCCTGAAGTCGCGCGCCGAGGTGGGCCAATTGCGCCAGATACAGGTATTTGCGCAAAAATCGCGCACGGGCGACAGGGCGGAGCTGGCTGAGATCCCTGAAGAAGCCGATATCTGGAGCCGGGTTACATCGACGCGCGAAAACTGCCTGGGCCAGGAATGCCCGCATGTGCGCGACTGCTTCGTGCTCAAGGCGCGGCGCCAGGCCCAGGAGGCCGACCTGGTGGTGGTCAATCATGCGCTCTTCATGGCCGACCTGGCCTTGCGCGAAGAAGGCATCACCGACCTGTTGCCCTCGGTCGACATGGTGGTTTTCGACGAGGCGCATCAGCTTCCCGACATCGCCACCCGCTTCCTGGGCGTCAGCGTATCGTCGCATCAATTGCTCGATCTGGCGCGCACCATCGAGGCCACGGGCCTGGCGCACGCCCGCGAGGCGACCAACTGGAGCGAGGCCGGCAAGGCTGTGGAGCAGGGCGCGCGGGCATTGCGCCTGGCCGCGGCGCCGCTGGACCGCGTGCCGGGCCGCAAGGCCACCTTCGACGCGCTGCCCAATGCGGAAGAGTTCGACGCAGAGCTGGGCAAGCTGCTGCAGGCCATGGACACCGCCTGCGGCCTGCTGCAGGCGGTATCGGACAAACACCCCGACCTGGCTGCCGCGGCCAACACCTGCCTGGAGTTGCGCGCCCGCCTGTTCCAATGGAGCCAGCCCGATCGCCAGGGCCACAATGCCCTGCAGGCCGATCCCTCTGCCGACGAGCCGGCCGTGCGTTGGGTAGAAGCCGGCACCCATTATCTAAGGCTGCATAGCGCGCCCCTGTCGGTGGCGCGCATTTTTTCCCGCTATCGGCGGCCCGACCAGACATGGATCATGACTTCCGCCACCTTGTCCGTGCATGGCGATTTCGGGCATTTCCAGCGCCAGCTGGGCTTGTGGGACGCGCAGACCCTGCGATGGGAGTCCCCCTTTGATTACTCCACGCAGGGCCTGCTGCTGGTGCCCCAGGGCCTGCCGCTGCCCAGCCATCCCAATTTCAACCAGAAGTTCGTCGACGTACTCGCCCCCCTGATCGAGGCGACGCCGGGCGGCACGCTGGTTTTATGCACCACGTTGCGTGCGGTGGACCGCATTGCCGAGCTGCTGGAAGAGCGCTTCGAAGAGCGGGGAATAGAGCGGCTTTTGCTCAAGCAGGGCGACAGTTCACGCCGTGCCTTGCTCGAGCGCTTCCGGACCGGCGGCGATGCCGTGCTGGTGGGCAGTGCCAGCTTCTGGGAAGGCATCGACGTTCCGGGCGACGCGCTGACGCTGGTGGCCATCGACAAGCTGCCGTTCGCACCGCCCGACGACCCAGTGCTGGAGGCGCGCCTGAACCAGTGCCGCAACAATGGCGGCAACCCTTTCATGGAGTACCAGGTGCCCGAAGCCGCCATCGCCCTCAAGCAGGGGGCGGGCCGGCTGATACGCTCGGAAACCGACTGGGGGGTATTGATGGTGGGCGACACACGCATCGTGGACAAGCCCTACGGGCGCCTGCTGTGGCGCGGCCTGCCGCCTTTCGCGCGCACCCGCGACCCGGCGCAGGCACTGGCGTTCTATGCGGCGCGCAAGCCGGCACCCACAATACCGCTGCTTTAGAACCAGTTCATTGGGTTCCAGCCGTTGACGGGTTCGTCAAGGCCTTGTTCGTAGTACTTGCTGTCGGGGTAGTTCTGGTCGAGCACGCGCTTGGCGTCGTCGCGCAGGTCGGTCAGATTAAGCTTGTCGTACGACAAGTACATGATATACAGCGCCTTTTCGGCCACGGGCACGCCCTGGAAGTCGGTGACCACGGTTTGCGCGCGGTTGGCCGCCGCCACGTAGGCCTTGCGTTCGTAGTAATACTGGGCGACATGCACCTCGTTCTGGGCCAGGGTGGTAACCAGCCAGGCAACACGCTTGCGGGCGTCTTCAGCGTAGCGGCTGTCGGGGTAGCGGTTGATCAGCTCGTTGAAGGCCTCGTACGATTCGCGCAGGCCCTTGGGATCGCGCTCGCTGGGATCTTGGCGGGTGATGCGGGAAAACACCGCGCTGGGGGGCGTGAAGGTGATGAGGCCCTTCAGGTACAGCATGTAGTCGGTGCCCGCATGATTGGGATACTGCTGCTGGAAGCGATCGATGGCGGCAAGCGCCTGTTCGGGTTCGTCGTCTTTCCAGTTGACGTAGGCCAGGTCCATCAGGGCCTGCTGGGCGTATCCGCCAAACGGATAGCGTGCCTCGACTGCTTCGAGCCGCGTGCGGGCCTCGTTCCAGTTTCCGTCGCTGATTTCGGTGCGTGCATCTTGGTAAAGGCGTTCGGCGCTCCATCCCGCGGTGGGGTCGACTTCGGACTTGAACGAGCCGCAGCCGGATACCGCCAGGACGACAGCCAGCGCACCCAGGGCGCGCGACCAGTGTTTCAGGCCGGAAAAGCGGGAAAATAGGGAGTCGGAGCGAATCACGAAATAGTCCTTGGTGTTAGCATGCAGTCAGATTATATGATTTGTCGCCATGCCTGACACAAATAGCGATCCAGACAGTTTAACTTCGCCGGAACCCCTGTGTTTCCGCCAGCCTTCCAAGGCTGTCCCAGAGCGCCTGGACAAGGTGCTGGCCAGGCTCATCCCCGAGCATTCCCGCAGCCGCCTGCAGGGCTGGATCGAAAGCGGCCACGTGCTGGTCAATGACGCCCAGGCGCGTGCCAAGCAACTGGTCGGCCCGGGTGATGAAATCACCGTGTGGCGCCAACAGCCGCCAGAGGCACTGGCCTTTGCGCCCGAACCCGTCGAATTCGGGATAGTAGACGAAAGTGCCGACTGGATCGTGGTTTTCAAGCCGGCCGGCCTGGTCACCCATCCGGGCGCGGGCAACTGGAGCGGCACGCTGCTCAATGGCCTGCTCCATCGTTTTCCCGAGCTCGCCCAAGTGGCGCGGGCGGGCATCGTGCATCGGCTCGACAAAGACACTTCTGGCCTGCTGGTGGTAGCGCGGCACGAGCGGGCCCAGACCCATCTTGTCCGGCAGTTGCAGGCCCGCAGCGTCAGCCGCGAGTACATTGCCCTGGTGCATGGCGTGCTGCGCGCCGCCGGCACCGTCGATCAAGCCATCGGACGTGATGCGCGGGTGCCGGTGCGCATGTCCACCGACCGGCCCATTGCGCCCAAGCAGGCGATTACCCATTACGAGCCGAAGCGGGTGGGGCGCCTGCCCGCGGGTGCGCCGGTTACTGAAGTGGTCTGTCGCCTTGAAACCGGCCGTACCCACCAGATCCGTGTTCACATGGCCAGCCTGCGGCATCCGCTCGTCGCCGACGTGCTGTACGGCGGCAAGACGTCGCCGGGCATGCAGCGGCAGATGCTGCATGCCCGCGCGCTAAGCTTCGATGATCCGGGGTCTGGCCGCCGCCTTTCCTTTGCCGCCGAACTGCCTGCCGACTTTGCCGCCGCCCTCGAGGAAATCGAATGGGAATCGTGAACTGGCAAGGCATGCCTGTAGCCACGGGAGACGAATGGCCGGGGCTGGGCTATTTCACCACCTTGCGCTTGAGCAAACCGGAAGGCGCCGAAGGCCGGCCGGCGGCGGGCCACGCTGCCGGCGCCAGCGCGGCGCCCTACGACACCTTCAATCTGGGCGAGCACGTGGGCGACGAGGCGCGGGCGGTGGCGGTCAATCGCGAGCGGCTGGCATCGATGCTGCCCGATGCCCCTCTGTGGCTCAAGCAGGTGCATGGTGTCGACGTATTCGACGCCGATGCGGGTCCGAGCGGGGTGGCGCCGCCGGAAGCCGATGCGGCGATTACATCAGTTCGGGAGCGTGTGCTGTGCATCATGACGGCCGACTGCCTGCCGGTCGTGCTTTGCGATCTGCGCGGGTCGGTGCTGGGGGTCGCGCACGCGGGCTGGCGCGGACTGGCGGGGGGCGTGCTCGAGAACACACTGGCGGCCGTGCAAGCAAGGGCACCGGCCGATTCGCGCTGGCGAGCCTGGGTGGGCCCCGCCATCGGCCAGCAGGCGTTCGAAGTGGGCGAAGACGTGCGCTCGGCTTTCGTCGGGCCCGATGCCGCGGCCGCGCGGTTTTTTGCGCCGGGCCGCCCCGGCAAGTGGCAGGCCGACCTTGCGGGGCTGGCCGAGCACCGCCTCAAGCGTGCCGGCGTTCACCAAGTGCAGGCCAGCGGCCTTTGCACCCATGCGCGCGCCGACTTGTTTTATTCGTATCGCCGCGATGGCCCGACCGGCCGCATGGCGACGGTCGCCTGGCTGGCGGACAAATAGCCTACCTGCTTCGTCTTTCAGTTGTACGCCCGGGCAGCACGTCAAACCCTAGCGACTTACCCTGATTGACAGTGCCTTTATTGCAGGACAACATTCAGCCAAAGAGTTTTGTGTAGGATCTGCAATGCAAGCCCCGTCTTCACCTGAATGGCCTGTCCCGGTCAGCGTCTCGCCCGACAAGCTGGCCAGCATTCAGGCAGAGTTCTCCAAAGGCTGGGCCGACATGCTCTTCCAGGCTCAGCAGGGCACGCTGGCGCCACCGCCCGACCGGCGATTCAAGGGCAACGCCTGGGCATCCAACCCTTCCAGCCTCGTCATGGCCCATGCCTACCTGCTGTCGGGCAAGGCCATACAGCAAATGGTCGATGCGGTACCGTTGCCCGAGCGCGCACGCGACCGGCTGCGCTTCAGCTGCATGCAGTGGGTCGAAGCCATGTCGCCATCCAACTTTCTGGCCACCAACCCCGAAGCGCAGCAGCGCATGCTCGACAGCGGGGGCGAATCGCTGTGCGCCGGCCTGAACTGCCTGTGGGCCGACATACAGAAAGGGCGCATCACGCAAACCGACGAATCCCGTTTCGTGGTGGGCCGCGACCTGGCCCTCACCCCGGGGCAGGTGGTCCATGAAAACCGGCTCATGCAGCTTATCCAATATGCGCCGCTTACCGACACGGTGCACCAGCGTCCCCTGCTGGTCGTACCGCCCTGCATCAACAAGTTCTACATACTCGATCTCCAGCCCCGCAATTCTTTCGTCCGGCACGCCGTCGAGCAGGGCTTCACGGTATTCATGGTGTCGTGGCGCAACCCCCAGGTAGGCGACGACGGCGACGTCGATACCGCCACGTGGTCCGACTATCTTCAGCAGGGCGTCCTCGAGGCGGTGCAAGCGGTGCGCGACATCAGCCGCCAAAAGCAGATCAACGCACTGGGTTTCTGCGTCGGCGGCACGCTGCTGGCGTCGGCGCTGGCGCTGGCCAAGGCGCGCGGCCAAGATCCCGTCGCCTCGCTCACGCTGCTTACCACGCTGCTCGATTTCACCGACACCGGGGTGCTCGATGTCTTCGTCGACGAATTCCACGCCCAGACACGCGAGCGCCAGCTCGGCAGCGGCGGCCTGATGTCCGCCCGCGAGCTGGCCACCACGTTTTCCTTCCTCAGGCCCAACGAGCTCGTCTGGAACTACGTCGTCGACAACTACCTCAAGGGCGAAGCCCCCCAGGCTTTCGATCTTCTGTTCTGGAACGCCGACGGAACCAATCTGCCGGGGCCTTTCTTCACCTGGTATTTTCGCAACGCCTATCTCGAAAACCGCCTCAAGTCTCCAGGCCACGTCAAGATCGACGACCAGGCCATCGACCTGGGCTCCCTGTCGATGCCCGCCTACATATACGGATCGCGCGAAGACCATATCGTGCCGTGGCGTTCGGCCTATGCCAGCACGGCCTTGCTGCGCGGCCCCATGCGCTTCGTGCTCGGCGCCTCCGGCCACATTGCCGGCGTCATCAATCCACCCTCGCAGGGCCGGCGCAGCTATTGGGCGGCATCGGGCACGGTTCCCCATCCCGACATGCCGGGCGATCCCGACCTTTGGCAGTCCCACGCAACCGAGCATCCGGGCAGCTGGTGGCCCGACTGGACACACTGGCTCGCCGGGCACTCGGGGCCGCGCAAGAAGGCGCCGGGCAAGCTTGGCAACGCCCGCCACACGCCCATCGAGCCGGCGCCGGGGCGTTACGTAACGGTGCGATCGCAATAGCGGCCATCGTGCCACAGCGTGGGCCCACAAGAATTGTTCGCGTCAAGGAGAAGCAAAATGAGCGGTAAACTGGCTTACGTCACAGGCGGCATGGGGGGCATCGGCACATCCATATGCCAACGCCTGGCCAAAGAAGGCTATACGGTCGTGGCAGGATGCGGCCCAAGCCGCGATTATCAACAGTGGCTCGGCGAACAGGTCGCTTTGGGATACAAGTTTCACGCCTCGGTGGGCAATGTGTCCGACTGGGATTCCACCGTGGCGGCCTTCGAAAAAGTCCGGGCCGAGCACGGGCCCGTATCGGTACTGGTCAATAACGCGGGCATCACGCGCGACGGCCTTTTTCGCAAAATGAGCCAGGACGACTGGCGCGCCGTCATCGACACCAATCTCAACAGCCTGTTCAACGTCACCAAGCAGGTCATCGAGGGTATGATAGAAAACCAGTGGGGGCGCATCATCAACATCAGTTCGGTCAATGGCCAGAAGGGGCAATTCGGCCAGACCAACTACTCCACCGCCAAGGCGGGCATCCATGGCTTTACCATGGCGCTGGCCCAAGAGGTCGCAAGCAAGGGCGTTACGGTCAATACGATTTCGCCGGGCTACATCGGCACCGACATGGTGCGGGCCATCCGCCCCGACGTGCTCGAAAAAATCGTCAGCACCATTCCGGTCAAGCGGCTGGGCACGCCCGACGAGATCGGGTCGATGGTGGCCTGGCTGGCATCCGACGAGTCGGGTTTTGCCACCGGTGCAGACTTTTCCCTTAACGGCGGCCTGCACATGGGCTAAAGGCAACAGCAGACGCAGTGCCCGCAGGCAAAACCGCGCTCTGGCAGCGCGGCGCTTTCTTCAACCGTACTTCATTCGCATCCGCCCAGACAACCATGACGCAATCCCAGACGGCCAGCTCGCCGAGACTGATCAAAAAATATCCGAACCGCCGGCTCTACGATACAAAGACCAGCGCCTACATCACACTGGCTGATGTCAAGCAACTGGTGCTCGAGAACGAAGAGTTCCAGGTCGTCGACGCCAAAACGTCCGAAGATCTGACACGCAGCATTCTGCTGCAGATCATTCTCGAAGAAGAAAGCGGCGGGGTGCCCATTTTCTCGTCGATGGCGCTGCAGCAGATCATCCGCTTCTATGGCCATTCGATGCAGGGTGTGATGGGGTCTTTTCTTGACAAGAACATCCAGGCCTTCATGGAGATTCAAGAGCGCATGGCCGAGCAGTCCAAGGGCTTGTACGGAAGCCAGTTCGGGCCCGAGGCCTGGACCCAGTTCATGAACGTGCAGACGCCCATACTGCAGAACATGATGAACAACTACATCGACCAAAGCAAGAACCTGTTCGTTCAGATGCAGGACCAGATGCAGGACCAGACCCGGTCCATGTTCAGCGTGTTTCCCTTCCCGCCCGCCGCTTCCCCCGATACCGATAAAAAGAAGTAGCGGGCAGGGACCTGCCTGCCGCCTTTGCAACGGGCAATGCGGCGCCAGGCCTTAGGGTCCGGCAAAAGACCTAGCCGTTCTGCGGATCAATGGCTTTTTTATAGGGACTGTGTTCGTGCAGGGCGTCGGCATAGTCGTCCATCATGGCGGTTTCCTGCTCAAGGAACTCGGAGATGGCATTGGCATAGCGGGCGTCGCGTATCCAGTGGGCCGAGTGGGTGCGTGTCGGCAGCATGCCGCGCGACAATTTGTGCTCGCCCTGCGCGCCGCCCTCGAATCGCAGCAAACCTCTTGATATGCAGTATTCGATGGCCTGCATGTAGCAGGTTTCAAAGTGCAGTCCGGACACGAACTGCGTCGTGCCCCAGTAGCGCCCATACAAAGTGTCTTCGCTGCGGATGTTCAGGGCGCAGGCAACGGGCTCATTGCCGCGGCACGCCATGACAAGCAACAGGTTCTCGGGCATGCGTTCAAGCAGAAGCTCGAAGAAGCGCTGGCTAAGATACGGTGGATTGCCGTGTTCGAAGTAGGTGCGCGCATAGCATTCATAGAAGAACGCCAATGCCTCGCCGTCGATTTCGCGCCCTTCGAGCCAGCGAAAGTGCAGGCCGGCCTGCATCGATTTTTTTCTGTCCTGCTTGAGCTTCTTGCGGTGCTTCTGGTTGAGCCTGGAAAGGAATTCATCCAGGTCGCGATAGCCCTCGTTATGCCAATGGAACTGGATGTTCTCGCGAACCATGAAGCCGGCCTCTTCAAGTGCGGAAAGGTCGGCCGGCGTGGGGAACAGCACATGCAGGGACGAAAGCTCATTTTGCCGGGCCAGCGCAATGGCCTGGCGGGCGAGCAGCACGCGGTCGTGGTGGTCGCGGGCCAGCAGCCGGGGCCCCGGGACGGGAGTGAATGGAATGGCCGACAGCAGCTTGGGATAGTACTGCAGCCCATGCTGGGCGAATGCCCTGGCCCAGGCCATGTCGAACACATATTCGCCGCGCGAATGAAACTTGAGATACAGCGGCATTGCCGCGGCAAGCTCCTGGTTGCGATACAGGGCCAGGAAATGCGGCGACCAGCCGGTTTCGCGCGCGGCGCATCCGGTTTCTTGCAGCGCCAGAAGGAATTCGTGTCGTGCCAGCGGATGGCCTTCGGTCAGACTGTTCCAGTGTTCGGCGTTAATATCGCTGATATGTTCAACCAGAGCAAAGTGTTCGGACAAGGCGGCGACCAAAGCAAAAATGTGAATCGAAGAATACGCAGCCGCCCTTCCTGGGCAGCCCATCCAAGTGTAGTGATTTTCGAGCGGGGGTGCGAGCAATGAGCAATAGAATTCCAGTCACCGTAGTCACCGGCTTCCTGGGCAGCGGCAAGACGACACTGCTCAACCGGGTATTGTCGCCCGAGCGGGCCGACCCCGAAGCCGTACGCCGGATTGCGCTGCTGGTGAACGAAGTGGGCACCATAGGCATAGACCACGAACGTGTCAGGCACATCAGCGACAACGTCATCCTGCTCGAGTCGGGCTGTGTATGCTGTAGCGTGCGCGGCGACCTGGTCGAGGCCCTGCGCGAGCTGTTTCTGTCCGCCCTGCACAAGGAAATTCCGGCCTTTTCCCGCATTCTCATCGAAACCACCGGTCTGGCCGATCCTGCCGCGGTGATGCACACGCTCAAGTACGAGGGCTTTCTGCGCGACCGCTATGTCTATGCGGGCTGCATTACCGTGGCCGATTGCGTGCATGGTCAGGCCCACTTGCAGGACCACGCCCAGGCCTTGCAGCAAGTTGTGCAGGCCGATGCGGTGGTGCTCAGCAAAAGCGACCTGGTCCAGCCGGAGGCCAGGGACGCGTTGGCCGCAGCCATACTCGAGGTCAACGCGCAGGCACGCTTGTTCGATCAGCAGTCGCTGCCCGGGCTGGATGAATTGCTGGCGGCCGCAACGGTGGGCGAAGCCATCGGCCGCGACGCGGCAGGGCTGTTCTTGGAAAGAAGTCCTGGCGGCGGAAACCCCGCAGCTCGCAAATTTCTTCACGGCGCGGTCCAGGTCTTTACCCTGCCTGTCATGAACGACGTCTCCCATGCGGCTTTCAGCCGGGCCATGGGGCGCATACATGAGCTGCCGGGTATCGACCTGCTGCGGCTCAAGGGCCTGCTGCGTTTCCAGGGCGAAGGGCATTTCAGCGCGGTGCACGGCGTCCATCGCCAGCTCTATCCGGTCGAGCAGTTGCCAGATCTCCCGCAAGGCAGGGCAGAGGCGCTGCGGCCGGTCCTGGTCTTCATCGTGAACGGAAGCGGTGCGCCGGTTTTTTTGGCGCAGTTGCGTGACATTCTGGACGGCGAAGGTATCGAAACCGGCGCGCCGTTGTAAAAATAACGGTTTTCGCAGAGTAAAGATTGCAATATGAAGCGCGCAATGGTGTAATAAGACTTAGAAATCGCTAATATTTACGTCGTCGTGATTGAAGCCTTTCATGCCGTTCGCCAAGGGCGAACCTGCGAAGCTCTCCGACATTACCCGTTTCGATGCCGCCGTTTCTTGCGGATTGCGCCTCAGGCGGGTTTAAGCAAACCCAAAAAATAATTGACACCCGGCTTCGGATTCCAGTCCGGCCTAGCCAGGGTGGTTTTGATACCTTACGCTCATAGTGCCCAGCAAACCCGTAAATGGGTCCATGTGCCGACATTCTCGTCCGCCATGCCGGCAGCAAGTGCGTCATCAAAAAAGCTCTACGCTGAAAGCTATTTGGCCAATATGTTCTCGATAGGATGTGGTTCCTGTACACGCGCCGTCCCGCTGTCGCCGGCCGGCGTGGCGGTATCGCACGCGCTGCAGTGGGCCCTTCAAGGCAAGGCGGGGGCTTTTGCCGGGCGGCCCGCGTCGCAGGTGTCCGCGCAGGTGCTCGTATTGCGCATGTTTTGGTCGCGGGTGTCTTTGTCGCAGCCGTCTTTATTTCGTGTGTTTTTCTTGCAGCGTACCAAAACAAAAATGGGCCAAGTGCTTGTGCGCTTGACCCATCTTGAATTCTGGTTGCGGGGGCAGGATTTGAACCTACGACCTTCGGGTTATGAGCCCGACGAGCTGCCAGACTGCTCCACCCCGCGTCTGAGAAAAAGAATATTAACCCAATTATTCCTGCAATGCAAATTAGGCGGCCCGGGCTGCCATGCAACTTGATGACAGAATCAGAGATAATACGAGTACTCGAGGCGGCCCTGCTGTGCGCCGACGAACCCATGACGGTCGAGCAATTGGGCATGCTTTTCGGCGAATCCGCACCGGGTGGAAGCCCCATGCGCCAACACCTCGAAGCGCTTCAACAGGCCTGGGCCGACAAAGGTCTCGAGCTGGTTTGCCTTTCCAGCGGCTGGAGGTTTCAAAGCAGGCCCGAAATGCAGCGCTATCTCGAGCGCCTCAGCCCCGAGAAGCCGCCGCGCTATTCACGGGCTGTGCTCGAGACCCTTGCCATCATCGCCTGGCGTCAACCCGTTACCCGGGGCGACATCGAAGACATCCGCGGGGTCACGGTCTCGTCCCAGATCGTCAAGACCCTCGAAGAACGAGGCTGGATCGAGGTCCTTGGCCATCGCGACGCACCTGGCCGCCCCGCTTTGCTGGGCACCACCAGCCAGTTTCTCGACGACCTGGGCCTTAAGGCCCTGGACGAACTGCCCGAGCTCGAAACCCACGAGGGCGTCGCGGCCCTGGCGGGGTTGAATTTCGAAGAAGTGTCGCAGGCAATGGCTGAAACCTCTGGCGATGCAGAAGGCGCCGTTGCTGATGCAGCGAGCCCCGAAGGCGAAGCCGCTTCCGCGGCCAATGATACGGAAGCCGAGGCAGGGGCCGAGCCTGAGAGCGAAGCCGAAGCTTCGCCCGCGGCAATGGTTTCCGGGGCCGAGATTTCCGAGGCGGATCCAGCCTTCGCTGAAACGCCTGGCTCAAGTGCGGCCGGCAGGGCCGGCGAAATCGCCACGGGCGCTGAGGCCCTGGATGAAATCGCGGCCTCCGAGGCCCGGGTTGCGGGCGAGCCTGACGAAGACATGGCCGCAGAACAAGAATATGACGAAAAAGATTGATACGGAGCTTTTCTGACAATATGAATCAAGCAGAACATTCCGCCGCGACCGAGAACGAGTCGCAGGCAACCCCTGGTTCCGACGCCGCTGGCGCCGCCGAAGGCAAGCCTGGCGCGGGCCGGGGCAGGGGACGCAAGTTGCGTACTCCATTTCGCCGCCGCCGCGGCGACGCCGCCGCTGAGGCAGCCGCCCAGGGCGCCGAGGCGCCTGCGCCCGAGCCCGCCAGCCCCGCGCCGCGAGTCCAGCGCTCGCGGGGGGCGTCCAAGGCTGTGGCCGAAAAAGAAACCGAGCAGGCGCTGGCCTATCTCGACAAGGCGGCCAAGATGGAGCAGCGGCTGGGCAAGTATCTCAGCAGCGATGCTGTAACGCCCAAGCTGCACAAGGTGCTGGCCGACGCCGGCATCGGTTCGCGCCGCGAAATGGAAGAGCTCATCGTGGCGGGCCGGGTCTCGGTCAATGGCGAGCCCGCCCACATCGGGCAGCGGGTGGGGGCGCAGGACCAGGTCCGGGTCAATGGGCGGCTGATCACCCGTCCCAATGCCTCCAAGCCGCCGCGCATCATCCTGTACCACAAGCCGGCGGGCGAGATCGTCAGCCATGACGACCCGGCGGGACGCGCCACGGTGTTCGCGCGCCTGCCCAAGATCAAGGTGGGCAAGTGGCTGTCCGTCGGACGGCTCGACCTCAACACCGAAGGCCTGCTCATTCTTACGACCTCGGGCGACCTGGCGAACCGTCTCATGCATCCCCGCTACGGCGCCGAGCGCGAGTATGCGGTCAGGGTGCTGGGCGAACTGACGCCCGAGCAACAGGCCCGCCTGGTCGAAGGTGTAGAGCTTGATGACGGGCTGGCCAAGTTCGGCGTGCTCGAATACCTGGGGGGCGAGGGCAGCAACAAGTGGTATCGCGCCACCCTGCACGAGGGCCGCAACCGCGAAGTGCGGCGCATGTTCGAATCGGCCGGCGTAACCGTCAGCCGCCTCATCCGGACCCGTTTCGGCGAAGTCGTGCTGCCGCGCAATCTGCGCCGCGGACGCTGGGAAGAGCTCGACTCCACCCTGGTTACCGCCCTGATGGTCCAGTTGGGCCTTATCAATCCTGACGGCGAAGGTGGCGAGGGCCGACGGGGGCGCGGCAAGGCACGCCAGCCTGTGTCCAACGAGAACGCGCTGCCACCCGGCTTCGGCACCATGGAGCGCAACGGCCTGAATGGCGCCCGCATAAGCCGGCGCGGAAAGTTGGCGGGCGGGCGGCAGACCAAGGGCGCTCCCAACCAGTCCTTTCCTTCCGACCCCTACGGCACAGGCCTGATGTTCAGTGGCGGGCTGCCCAATGGGCACCCCGAGGCCGGCGCCAAGAAGCCCAAGGGGCGCCGCAAGGCGGCCCCGGCAGCCAAGGCGGCGCCAGGCGGCCAGGGGCAGGCGCCCGAAAAGCGGCGTACAGCCCCACGCAAGGGCAAGGCGGCTGCGGGCAAGGCCGCTCGGCCAGGCGAAGCCAAGGCCGGGGGCCGCGGCAAGGGCCAGGCTCGCGGCGACGACTGGCAGCCGCGCAGCGCATCGGCCCACGAGTCGCGGCTGGGCGTTATTGGCGGCCGCGGCCGCTAGATCGCCCGCTTTTAAGGTAAGTTCGCGAGAAACCACAAGCTTTTGCCCCTTTTCTGTTAGAATATAGGGCTTTACAGCTATATGTGTTTGCGGTGGTGGTTTGCTGCGATGGTTTGCCAATGAGGGCTTAGTGGCGCAGGCCGCTAGTGGTGCGACCCTCATGGTGCACCCTAGAGGCTCAGGCCTTTTGACGCGGTCTGAAAGACAACACTGAATATAGCGGCACATTTCTAGTGCACCCGGCGCCTTGCCCTTGTATCGGCAAGGCTCGTGGGGTGCAACAATAGTGGGCTGGATGACAGCCCTTTTTTTTTGAATTTATGGCAGATCTATTCGTACTGACGCAACAGGCCTTGGCAGGCATGGATGTCGAGCTCGTCGATGTCGAACGCGCACCCCTTGGGCTGCTGCGCGTCACCATAGACCGGGCCGACGGAGTACGCATAGAAGACTGCGAGCAGGTGTCGAAACAGCTCTCGCGCGTGTTTGAGGTCGAAAACATCGACTACAAGCGCCTTGAGGTCGGTTCGCCCGGGGTCGATCGTCCCCTCAAAAGCGTGGCCGACTTCCTTCGTTTTGCCGGCCAGCGCGTCGAAATCCGGCTGCGCCGGCCCGTCGACAACCGCAAGGTCTATTCAGGCATGCTGCATGCCCCCGAAGGCGCCGACGAACAGGCCTCCGCTCTCGAGTTCGGGCTCGAACTCGAGCCCGAGGGCAAGTCCGGCGAGGTCAAGGTATTGAACTTCACCTTCGACGATGTCGATCGTGCCAAATTGGATCCTGTTCTTGATTTCAAGGGTAAAAAGCGATGAGTCGCGAAATTCTTCTATTGGTTGACGCCCTGGCGCGTGAAAAAAATGTGGCGCGCGAAGTGGTGTTCGGCGCACTGGAAAACGCGCTGGCTTCCGCCATGAAAAAACGCTTCAAGGAAGAAGCCGATGTCCGCGTATCCATAGATCGCGAAACCGGTGCCCACGAGGGCTTCCGGCGCTGGCTGGTCGTGCCCGACGATGCGGGCCTGCAAGAGCCCGATCAGCAAGAGCTTTATTCCGACGCCCAAGAGATCGTGCCCGGCATCCAGGTGGGCGAGTACATCGAAGAGCCGCTCGAGCCCGAAGAATTCGGCCGGATCGGCGCCCAGGCGGCCAAGCAGGCCATCCTGCAGCGCATTCGCGACGCCGAGCGCGAGCAGGTGCTCAACGACTTCCTCGAGCGTGGCGAGACCATCGTCTCGGGCTCGGTCAAGCGCATGGACAAGGGCGATGTCATCATCGAAACGGGCAAGATCGAGGCCCGCCTGCCGCGCAGCGAGATGATTCCCAAAGAAAACATCCGCGTGGGCGACCGCATTCGCGCCTGGGTGTACAAGGTCGATCACACGGCCCGCGGCCAGCAGGTCATTCTGTCGCGCACCGCGCCCGAGTTCATTCGCCAGCTGTTCGAAAACGAAGTGCCCGAGATCGAGCAGGGCCTGCTCGAGATCAAGGCGGCCGCGCGCGACCCCGGCGTGCGGGCCAAGATCGCCGTCGTGGCCTACGACAAGCGCATCGACCCCATCGGCACCTGCGTGGGCATGCGGGGTTCGCGCGTTACCGCCGTGCGCAACGAGCTGGGCGGCGAGCAGGTCGACATCGTCCTGTGGTCCGACGACCCGGCCGAGTTCGTCATCGGCGCGCTGGCGCCTGCCCACGTCGACTCCATCGTGGTCGACGAAGACAAGCACGCCATGGATGTCGTGGTCGATTCCGAGAACCTGCCCAAGGCCATCGGCGCCCGCGGACAGAACGTGCGCCTGGCGTCCGAGCTGACCGGCTGGCAGATCAACATCATGACGCCCGAAGAAAGCCAGAATCGCCAGGAGGAAGAGCGCTCCGAGCTTCGCCAGGCCTTCATCACCCGGCTGGACGTCGACGAAGAGGTTGCCGACATCCTCATCGACGAAGGCTTTACCGGCCTCGAAGAAATCGCCTACGTGCCCATCCAAGAGCTGCTCGAAATCGACGCCTTCGACGAAGACACGGTCAACGAGCTGCGTGCCCGGGCACGCAATGCGCTGCTTACCGAAGCCATTGCCCAGGAAGAGCAGGTGCAAAAGGTCGACCCGGCGGTGCTCGAGCTCGAAGGCATGACGCCCGATCTCGCCGTAAAGCTGGGCGAGCACAACATCTATACCCTGGACGACCTGGCCGAGCTTGCCACCGACGAGCTTTCGGAAATCACCCAGTTGGACGAAGAAGCGGCCAGCGCCCTCATCATGAAGGCGCGGGCGCATTGGTTCGGCGACGAAGCATGAGTGTGATCATGCAAGACTAAGCCGCCAATTCATTGAAAACGCAGTTGTAAGTAAGAGAGAGTCGAATGTCGAGTAACACCGTCGCCCAGTTCGCAGTCGAGCTGAAAATGCCTGCCAACGTGCTGCTTGAGCAGTTGCGTGCCGCTGGCGTTGAACTCCAGTCGGTTGACGATGGGGTCACCGACGCAGACAAGGCGAAGCTGCTCGAGTCCCTCCGGCGCGCCCATGGGGCCTCCGAAGGACAGAAGATCACGCTCACCCGCCGTCAGACCTCCGAGATCCGCCAGGCCGACAGTTCGGGCCGTTCGCGCACCATCCAGGTCGAGGTGCGCAAGAAGCGCGTGTTCGTCAAGCGCGATCCGGCCGAACTTCTGGCCGAAGCCGCCAAGGCAGAGGCTGCCAAGGCCGAACTCGAACAAGCCGAGCTGCCCGCCGAGATCGAAGCGCCGGCCGAGCAGGCCAGCCCGTCGGCCGAAGCGCCTGCCGCGGCGATCGAAAGCGCCGCCCAGGCCAGCGAGGCCCCGGCCGCGAAGCAGGCCGCCGAGCCCGTGCCCGAAGCGCCCGAAGCCGCGCAGGCCCCCGACGTACAGGCCGAGCCTCAGGCTGTCGAGCCCGAAGCCGCCAAGGCCGAGCCGGTTCAGGCCGCAGAGCCCGAACAGACGCCTGCCGAGCCGGCAGAAGCCGCCGCGCCCGAGGCGTCCGAGCCCGAGCATGCAGAGCCCGAAGCCGAGGTCGGCGAAGCCGCCCCCGAGGCCGTGGCCGACGAGCCGGCCGAAACCGCCGAAGCCCAGCCGGAGCCTGCCCAGGCAGCATCACAGGAAGACGACCGCTCTGCGCGCGACGAAGACCGCGAGCGCGCACGCCGTGCCGCCGAGGCCGAGGCAGCAGCCTTGCGCCAGATGCTCAGCCGTCCGCGCAAGGTGCTCAAGGCGCCCGAGCCCGAGCAGCCCGGCCTGTCGGGCACTTTGCACAAGCCCGCCGGCAAAGGGGCGGCCAAGAAAGACGCCAAGGCCGGTGAAGTCAAGAAAACCGTCAAGGGTTCCGAGGTCTCCACGGCCTGGAGCGACGACAGCGGCCGCAAGAAGCCCTCTGCGCGCGCCGATGCGGCGCCGTCCAGCCCCAGCCGCGACGGCTGGCGGGCTGGAGGCAAGTCCGGCAAGGGTTCCCGCGGCGGACGCAACAAGCAGGCCCAGGTCGAGCGCAAAGAGCCTCAGGTCGCCGAGTTCATCGCCCGCGAAGTGCACGTGCCCGAGACCATCACGGTGGCCGATCTCGCCCACAAGATGTCGGTCAAGGCGGCCGAGGTCATCAAGCATCTCATGAAGCTGGGCCAGATGGTTACTATCAACCAGGTGCTTGACCAGGAAACGGCCATGATCGTGGTCGAAGAACTCGGCCACACCGCCATTGCAGCCAAGCTCGACGACCCCGAGGCCTTCCTCGACGTCGCCGAAAGCGAGCTGGGCGAAGTCGAGGCCCTGCCGCGCGCGCCGGTCGTAACCGTCATGGGCCACGTCGACCACGGCAAGACCTCGCTGCTCGACTATATCCGCCGCGCCAAGGTTGCGTCCGGCGAAGCGGGCGGCATTACGCAGCACATCGGCGCCTATAGCGTCAAGACCGACCGCGGCGTCGTCACCTTCCTCGACACCCCGGGCCACGAAGCGTTTACCGCCATGCGGGCGCGGGGCGCCAAGGCGACCGACATCGTCATTCTGGTGGTGGCCGCCGACGACGGCGTCATGCCGCAAACCAAAGAGGCCATCCACCACGCCAAGGCCGCGGGTGTGCCGCTGGTCGTGGCCATCAACAAGATAGACAAGCCCGAAGCCAATTCCGAGCGGGTCAAGCAAGAGCTCGTGGCCGAAGAGGTCGTGCCCGAGGAATACGGCGGCGACGTGCCTTTTGTGCCGGTATCGGCCAAAACAGGCCAGGGCATCGACGATCTGCTCGAGAACGTATTGCTGCAGGCCGAAATGCTCGAGCTCACCGCCCCGATCGATGCGCCCGCCAAGGGCATCGTCATCGAGGCAAGGCTCGACAAGGGCCGCGGCCCCGTGGCCACCATTCTGGTGCAAAGCGGCACGCTGTCGCGCGGCGACGCCGTGCTGGCCGGCGCCAGCTTCGGCCGTGTGCGCGCCATGCTCAACGAGAACGGCAAGCCGGTCAACAGCGCCGGCCCCGCCACCCCGGTCGAAATCCAGGGCCTTACCGAAGTCCCCGCGGCGGGCGACGAGGTCATTGCCATGGCCGATGAACGCAAGGCGCGCGAAATCGCGCTGTTCCGCCAGGGCAAGTTCCGCGACGTCAAGCTGGCGCGCCAGCAGGCGGCCAAGCTCGAGTCCATGTTCGACAACATCGGCGAGGGCACGCAAACGCTGGCGCTCATAGTCAAGACCGACGTGCAGGGTTCGCAAGAGGCTCTGGTGCAGTCGCTGCTCAAGCTGTCCACCGACGAAGTCCGCGTCCAGGTGGTGCACGCGGCGGTGGGCGGCATTTCCGAAAGCGACGTCAACCTGGCCATCGCCTCGCATGCCGTCATCATCGGCTTCAACGTACGCGCCGAGCAAAGCGCCAAGAAGCTTGCCGAAAGCAATGGCATCGACCTGCGCTACTACAACATCATCTATGACGCCATCGACGATGTGCGCAACGCGATGTCCGGCATGCTGGCGCCCGAGAAGCGTGAAGAAGTCATCGGCATGGTCGAGATCCGCGAGGTGTTCAGCGTGTCGCGCATCGGCAATATCGCCGGCTGCATGGTCACCGACGGCGTCGTTCGCCGCGACTCGCAGGTTCGCCTGCTGCGCAATCACGTCGTGCACTGGACAGGCCACATCGATTCCCTGCGCCGCTTCAAGGACGACGTCAAAGAGGTCAAGTCGGGCTTCGACTGCGGTATCACCCTCAAGGGCAACAACGATATCGAAGTCGGCGACCAGCTTGAAATCTTCGAAATCAAAGAGTTTGCGCGGGCGCTGTAAAAATGGGTCGACACAAGTCCAAACCGAATCCGGGCCGCAATACGCGGCTGGCCGACCAGATCCAGAAGGATCTGGCCGGCCTCATCCAGCGCGAAATAGACATCTCGCGTGCCGGTTTGGTCACCCTTACCGGCGTGGATCTGTCGGCCGACTACGCCCATGCCAAGGTTCACTTCACGGTCATGGGCGCCGAGCCCGAGGCCGCCCAGGCGGCGCTGAACGAAAAGGCCGGATGGCTGCATTCGCTGCTGTTCAAGATGCTGCACATCCATACCGTGCCCACATTGCACTTCGTCCATGATGCGCAGCTGGTGCGGGGCATCGAGCTCTCGCGCCTTATCGACGAGGCGAACCGGCCGCAAAGCTATTCCGCTTCCGAGCCGGCCGAACCCGAGGACCCCGACGAGCGCTCCTGATGGAGCCGTCGTTGCTGTTCAAAGAGAGACGAGACGATGGCTTCCCGACGCGGGCAGATGCTCGATGGTGTCTTGTTGCTGGACAAACCCGAAGGCTTGTCGAGTAATCACGCCCTGCAAAGGGCCAAGCGGGCGCTCGATGCCCGCAAGGCCGGGCACACCGGTACGCTCGACCCCTTTGCGACCGGCCTGCTGGTTTGCTGTCTGGGCCGGGCCACCAAGATTTCGTCGGCCATGCTCGAGGCCGACAAGGTCTATGAAGCCACCGTGCGCCTGGGCGAGGAAACCGATTCGGGCGATCTGACAGGCCATATTGTGTTTCAAGAGCCGTCCGACGCCGAGCCTGTCGCACAATCGCGGTTCGAGGCGGTGCTGGAGCAGTTCCGCGGGCCCATCGAGCAGATCCCGCCCATGCATTCGGCGCTCAAGCGCGACGGCAAGCCGCTGTACGAGTATGCGCGGCAGGGCATCGAGCTCGAGCGCCCGCCCCGGCAGGTGACGATATATCGCCTGGAGCTCCTAAGTTTCGACGGCCGTGATGCACGTGTTTTGGTGCATTGCAGCAAAGGTACTTACATCCGTACCCTGGCACAGGACATCGGCCGCGCGCTGGGTTGCGGCGCCCATCTTGCCGCCTTGCGGCGCACCCAGGTCGGGCCGTTCCGGCTCGACGACGGGGTGGGCCTGGAGACGCTGCAGCAAATGTCCGAACCCCAATCCGTGCTGATCGCGCCCCAGGACCTGCCCCCTGGCTTGTGGCCGGAAAATCTCAAATCAAAGGATCAACTATGAAACGCGCTTTGCGCAATGTAGCCATCATCGCCCACGTCGATCATGGCAAGACTACCCTGGTGGACCAGTTGCTTCGCCAATCGGGCACCTTCCGCGAGAACGAGCAGGTGTCCGAACGGGTGATGGACTCGGGGGACATCGAGAAAGAGCGCGGCATCACCATCTTGTCCAAGAACTGTGCGGTCGAGTACGAAGGTACTCACATCAACATCATCGATACCCCGGGCCACGCCGACTTCGGCGGCGAGGTCGAGCGCGTGCTGTCGATGGTGGACGGGGTGTTGCTGCTGGTGGACGCGGTAGAGGGCCCCATGCCCCAGACCCGCTTCGTAACCCGCAAGGCGCTGGCGCTGGGGCTCAAGCCCATCGTGGTGGTCAACAAGATCGACCGCCAGGGCGCGCGCCCCGACTACGTGATCAACGCCACCTTCGACCTGTTCGACAAGCTGGGCGCTACCGAAGAGCAGCTTGATTTCCCCATTATCTATGCTTCGGGGCTGTCGGGCTTTGCCGGCCTGACCGACGATGTGCGCAGCGGCGACATGCGACCGCTGTTCGACGCCGTACTCAAGTATGTTCCCCAGCGTGAAGACGACGCCGAGGCGCCCCTGCAGCTGCAGATCATCTCGCTGGACTACAACAGCTACGTCGGCAAGATCGGCATCGGCCGGGTCAATCGCGGGCGGGTGCGCGCCGGCCAGGACGTTACTGTCCAGTTTGGCCCCGAAGGCGCGCCATTCAAGGGCCGCATCAACCAGGTACAGCAGTTCAAGGGCCTTGACCGTCAACTGGTCGACGAGGCCGAGGCGGGCGACATCGTGCTGATCAACGGCATCGAAGACATTGGCATCGGCTGCACGCTCATGGACCCTGCGGCTCCCGAACCCCTGCCCATGCTGCGCATCGACGAGCCCACGCTGACCATGAACTTCATGGTGAACTCTTCGCCGCTGGCAGGGCGCGAGGGCAAGTTCGTGACCAGCCGCCAGCTGCGCGACCGCCTCGAGCGCGAGCTGAAATCCAATGTGGCGCTGCGCGTCAACCCCACGGCCGACGACATGGTCTTCGAGGTGCGGGGCCGCGGCGAGCTGCACCTGACCATCCTCATCGAAAACATGCGCCGCGAGGGCTATGAGCTGGCGGTTTCGCGTCCCCAGGTACTGCTCAAGGAAATCGACGGCGTACGCCACGAGCCCTACGAGCTGCTTACCGTCGACGTCGAAGAAGGGCACCAGGGCTCGGTCATGGAAGAACTGGGCCGGCGCAAGGGCGATCTGCTGGACATGCAGTCGGACGGGCGCGGACGCACCCGCCTCGAATACCGCATTCCGGCGCGCGGGCTGATTGGCTTCCAGGGCGAGTTCCTGACGCTTACCCGCGGCACGGGCCTGATGAGCCACATTTTCGACGATTACGCCCCCATGCGCGAAGGCGGCGTGGGCGAGCGCCGCAATGGGGTGCTGATCAGCCAGGACGACGGGGCCGCGGTGGCCTATGCGCTGTGGAAGCTGCAGGACCGCGGGCGCATGTTCGTGAGCCCGGGCGAGGCGCTGTACGAGGGCATGATCATTGGCATCCACAGCCGCGACAACGACCTGGTCGTGAACCCGATCAAAGAGAAGAAGCTCACCAATATCCGCACTACCAGCAAGGACGAGCACATCGATCTGGTTCCACCCATCCGCTTGACGCTGGAATATGCGGTGGAGTTCATCTCGGATGACGAACTGGTCGAAGTGACGCCCAAATCGATACGCCTGCGCAAGCGCCACCTGCAGGAGCACGAGCGACGCCGCGCCATGCGCGAAGGCGCTTGAGTCGCTGAAAGCGCTGCGATTCCGCAGAAAAAATGGCACGGCTTGCGAGTCGTGCCATTTTTTTATCGTAGGGCTGCGCTTTCCGGATAGCAAAGGGCGCTTGCGGGATAGCCGCCGCGCTTCAGCTGTCCATAATGGTCTGTAAACAATCCTTAATCAAAAAACAGCCCGTTCCACCGTAACGGGAAAGGAGACAGACCATGGACGGAATCAAGGACAAGGTGGCCATCGTCACCGGCGGCGCGACCATCATCGGCGCGGCCGTTGCCGCGGCACTGCATGCGGGCGGCGCGCGGGTGGTCATTGCCGATATCGATAAAGAGGGCGGTGAGCGCGTGGCGGCCGGCCTGGGCGAGGGCGCACGCTTCATCGCCACCGACATCACCGACGACGCGCAGATCGAGGCCTGCGTGTCAGGCACCGTTGCAGCGCACGGCGGCGTGGATATTCTCGTAAACCTGGCCTGCAGCTATGTCGACGACGGCCTGGAATCGACCCGCCAGGACTGGAACCAGAGCCTGGCCGTGAACGTGGTGGGCGCTGTGATGATGAGCAAGGCATGTCGGCCCCACATGATCGCCCGGGGCGGCGGCGCCATCGTGAACTTCAGCAGCATCAGCGCCAAGGTCGCCCAGACGGGCCGTTGGCTGTATCCCGTGGGCAAGGCCGCGGTCGCGCAACTGACGCGCAGCATGGCCATGGACCTGGCCGGCGACGGCATACGGGTGAACTCGGTGTCGCCGGGCTGGACCTGGTCGCGGGTCATGGACGAGCTGTCGCAGGGCAATCGCGCCAAGACCGACAAGGTGGCCGCGCCCTTCCACATGCTGGGCAGGGTGGGCGACCCCGAAGAGGTGGCCCAGGGCGTGGTCTTCCTGTGTTCGGCCCAGGCGTCCTTCATTACCGGCGCCGACCTGCCCATCGACGGCGGCTACAGCGCCATGGGGCCCGAGCAGGGAGTTCCCGCCATTCCGCTGCTTGCGCAGTAGGCGTCGTCCTTGCCCTGCATGGGCCACGGCATCCCCGGCCAAGGCCGGTGGACACATAAAAGAAATCAGGAGACAGACATGAAGATCGCGATCATAGGCGCAGGTTTCGGGGGCCTGGCTTCGGCCAAGGTATTGTCGCAGTTCGGCCACGAGGTGACCCTGTTCGAGAAGGCGCCCGACGTAGGCGGCGTGTGGAGCGCCACGCGGCGCTATCCGGGCCTGCGCACCCAGAACAACAAGGGCACGTACTGCTATACCGATTTTCCCATGCCGGCGTCCTACCCCGAATGGCCTTCGGGCGCCCAGGTGCAGCAGTACCTTGAAGACTACGCACGTCATTTCGACCTTAACGGCTCCATACGCCTGAACACCGAGGTAATGTCCGCTGAACCCACCGCCCGCGACGGGTGGCGCCTGACCCTGCGCAATGCGCAGACGGGTGAAACAAGCGATCACGAGACCGACACTTTGGTGGTGGCCAACGGCATCTTCTCCGAACCTTTCATTCCTCCGTATGAGGGCCGCGAGGCTTTCGAGGCTGCCGGCGGACGCCTGTGCGCGACGTCCGACTTCCGCGACCTGGAGCAGGCGCGCGGCAAGCATGTGTTGGTGGTGGGCTACGGCAAGTCGTCCTGCGACGTGGCGGCGGCCGTGGGCGAGGTGGCCATGTCCACCAAGGTGATCGCCCGCGAGCTTTTGTGGAAAATGCCGCGCAAGATCATGAATGTGCTCAACTACAAGTACCTGATGCTGACCCGCATGGGCGAGGGCCTGTTTCCGTACATCGAGCAGCGGGGCTTCGAGCGCTTCCTGCACGGGCCCGGCAAGGGCGTGCGAGACAGCATGATCAAGTCGCTGCAGTCGGTCGCAACGCGCCAGTTGAAGCTCGAGAAGCTGGGCCTCGTGCCCGAAGGCACCTTCGACCGCATCGCCCGCAGCACGGTCAGCCTGGCTACCGACAGCCTGTATCGCCAGGTCGAAGAGGGGCGCAGCGAAGTGGTGCGCGACTGCGAGATCGTCCGCCTGGGCCAGGACCGGGGGCAGCCGATAGCCGAACTGAGCGACGGCCGCAAGGTGCCCGCCGAAATCGTGATCTGCGGCACCGGGTTCAAGCAGGTGGTGCCCTTCTTTTCAGAGGCGCTGCAGCAGAGGCTGACCGATGACGAAGGCAACTTCATGCTGTACCGCCAGATCCAGCCCCTGGAGATTCCCAACCTGTTCTTCTGCGGCTATAACTCGTCGTTCTACAGCCCCCTGAGCGCCGAGGTGGCCGCCTTGTGGATCGCGGCCTATACGATGGGGGAAATAAGCCTTCCGCCGCTCGAAGAAAGGCGTACCCATGTGCGCAAGCGCCTGCGCTGGATGCAGGAGCGCACCGAGGGCAAGCATGCGCGCGGCACCAACATCATTCCGTTCTCGATGCACAACATCGACGAAATGCTGAATGAAATGGGCCTTAACGTATCGGCATTCACGCGCTTCAAGCAGTGGCTGCTGCCCACCAATGCCAACGATTATCGGTCAGTGACGCGGGTGCTGTTGAAGCGCCAGCGGATGCGGGGCCGGACGGCTGAACAGCACGCTCCCGACCTGCGTGGGCGATCGGCTGTTTGAGGCCTTGTGACGGTGGCGGCAAAGGCGGGCTCAGCAAGAGCGGGGCGCCGCCGTCTGGGTTGGGGTTTCGCCGAATTGCCTGCGATAGGCCTGGGTGAAGTGTCCCAGATGGGTGAAGCCGGCCTCGAGCGCCACGCGCGTGATGCTGACGGGTTCGGCATGGGCACGGGCTCGCAGCAGCCGCTCGTGGACCTTCTGCAGGCGCACCAGGCGCAAGAAGCTCATGGGCGACATGCCTTTGTGCTGCTGGAAGCCCTTGTGCAGGCTGCGGGCGCTGATGGCGGCGTGGCCGGCCAGGGCCTCGATGGTGATGGGCTGGGCATAGTGAGCCAGGATGTAGTCTTCGGCGCGCTGCACGTAATGGCTGGGAGGCGCCTGTACGGGCTGGGCCAGGGCTTCGGTGTAGTTGTGCGGGTGCTGGGCCAGCAGCGTGGCCACCAGCAGCTGCTCGACTTGCTGCCCTATAAGGGCGTGGCCCGCCGCCTCGTCGGCAAAGGCCGACGAGGCGAGAAACTGCACCAGGGACTGCCAGGCCGCGCCTTGCGGGCTGCGAAGGTTCATGCCCAGCTGGAATTCGATGGGACGGGGCAGGGCGTGCCCCAATTGGGCGCCGCAGGCCGCCTCGAGCGCCGCGCGTTCGAGGCGGATGATGAGCTGGTCGCACTGGCCTTGCCAGCGCATGTGCAGCGGCAGCGAAGGGGTAAGCACCGAGGCGGTGTGCGGCCCCGAAGTGATCTGTTGGTCGCCGCAGCGGATCTGGGCGCTGCCCCGCATGGGCATCTGCACCAGCAGGAAGTCGCCGAGGCAGTCGGGCTCTATGCTGACGTCGGCCCCGTAGCAAAGCCGGTTGATCGAGGCCTTGCCCAACGGAAGATGGTCCATGAAGGCATCGAGCTTCTGGCGCCTGCCAAGCACGTCGAGATCGTGGGGCTTGAAGACCCTGCTGACGGTGCTGCGGGTTTCGTCGAGGTCGTGCGAATGAAAGAGGCGAAGCGCAAGGGCATCGCGGGGTGCGATGGGGGGTGGGGACGGCAAGTTCATGGAAGCAGACCTCCAGGGAACGGTCGCACCATACGGACCAAGGGCGCGTAAACGCGCAGATGACTGCACGGATTATTTAAGTTTAAACTAAGTATCGATAAAAACCATACATAAAAACCCCGGGGGCGCCGATTGCAAAGCACCCTTATCCTTATCCTACAAAATCTATGACGGAGACCGCAATGAGCACAAACACCTCTAATTTCATCGACCTCATGGCCAAGGGCGATTTCAAGGTCATCGACCTGACCCATACGCTTTCGCCCGATTTCCCGCCTTTGCAGCTGCCACCCCAATTCGGTCAGGTCAGTGCCTTCAAGATGGAAACCATCTCGCAGTACAACGATGCGGGTCCCGCCTGGTACTGGAACAACTTCACCTGTGGCGAGCACACCGGCACCCACTTCGATGCGCCCGTGCACTGGATTTCCGGCAAAGACCTGCCCCATAACTCAGTCGACACCATCGACCCGGGCAATTTCATCGCGCCCGCCGTGGTGGTCGACGCCACCGAGCAGGTCAGCCAGAACGAAGACTGGGTATTGACGCCCGATTTCCTCAAGGCCTGGGAGGCCGAGCACGGCCGCATCCCCGAGGGCAACTGGGTGCTGTTTCGTACCGGCTGGTCCAAGCGGCTGAGCGACCCCGCCTCTTACGTGAACGTGCGCGAAGACGGCGCCCATACGCCCGGACCCAGCCAGGAAGCGGTCGAATGGCTGATCAAAGAGCGCAACGTCCACGGTTTCGGCGTCGAGACCATCAATACCGATGCGGGACAGGCCTTCGGCTGGCCCGTGCCCTATCCCTGCCATACGCTCATGCACGG
The DNA here is from genome assembly GCF_003096595.1 of Pusillimonas noertemannii. Taxonomy (GTDB): domain Bacteria; phylum Pseudomonadota; class Gammaproteobacteria; order Burkholderiales; family Burkholderiaceae_B; genus Pusillimonas; species Pusillimonas noertemannii. The sequence goes on from NZ_QEKO01000008.1 coordinate 50,960, forward strand.
CGCGGGCAAGTATGGGCTGCAATGCCTGAACAATCTCGACCAGCTTCCGGCCACCGGGGCGGTCATCATTGCCGCGCCGCTGAAGATCCAGGCGGGCTCGGGCAGCCCCCTGCGCGTCCTGGCCCTGGTTCCCTAAGCCGCGGTACGGCGCCGATAAAAACAAAGGAGATCGCATGAACAAGACCGAAGCCCAGATCATCGTAGTCGGCAGCGGCATGAACTCGCTGGTCTGCGCTGCGCTGCTCGCCAAACGGGGCAAGTCGGTGCTGGTGCTTGAACGCAACGACAGGGCAGGGGGGTGCATACGCACCGAAGAGCTCTTTCCCGGCTTCCAGCACGAGGTCTTGTCCTCTTGGTACCCCTTGTTCATGGGCGGCGCCGCCTATCCCGAACTCAAGGACGACCTGGCGAGCCTGGGGGTCGAGTTCGTATCCAATGGTTACACCACCGGCGTGGCCCTGCCCGACGGCCGCACGCTTGCCCTGCGCCAGGACATCGACGATGCCGTGCGCCGCATCGAGGCCGTGGCCCCGGGCGACGGCCAGGCCTTTGGCGCCATGGCGGGCCAGCTGTTCGGCAAGGATGCCGCGCTTACCTTCGGCCTGCTGGGCAACTCTCCGTACGACTGGAAAACGGGCCGCCTGCTGTTCTCGGAATGGCGCAAGCGCGGCAACGACGGCTTGCTGGGTTTTGCCGCCGAATCGCTCGAAAGCTTCCGGCGCTGGGGGCAGCGCACCCTTTCGTCCGATCTTAGTCGCGCCATGATCAGCCCCTGGGTGCTGCACACCGGCCTGGGCCCCGACGACGCCACTTCGGCACTGATCGGCAAGCTTACCTTTGCGGCCGTGGTGGCGGGCGGCATGCCCGTGGTCAAGGGCGGCAGTCAGAAGCTGGTGCAAGCCATGCAGGCGCTGATCGAGCGCCATGGCGGGCAGGTGCTTACCGGCGTCGATGTCACCGAGGTGATCATATCGGGCGATCGCGCCACGGGCGTCAAGGCCGGCGGCACCACCTATACCGCCTCGCAGGCCGTTGTGTGCAACGTTACCCCGCCCCAGCTGTATGGCCGCCTGCTGCCCCAGGCGCCCGAGGCGGTGCGCGGCCGTGCCCAGGCCTACGCCTTCGGGCGGGGCTGCATGCAGATCCATTTCGCCCTGAACGGCCCCGCACCCTGGCGCGATCCCGAAATGCTCAAGGTGCCCCTGGTCCACCTGGCCGACAGCATGGAATCCGTCTGCATGTCGGTCACCGAGGCCAATAACGGCCTGCTGCCGCGCACGCCCACCGTGGCCGTGGGACAGCCCGTTGCGGTCGATCCCTCGCGGGCGCCCGAGGGCAAATGGATACTATGGCTGCAACTGCAAGAAATGCCTTCGCACCTGAAGGGCGATGCGGCGGGCCAGATCGAAGTGCCGCCAGACGGCCAGTGGAACGACGCCGTGCGCGAGGCCATGGCCGACCGCGTGCAGGCCCGCCTCGAAACCGTGCTGCCCGGGCTTTCAAGCCTCGTCATCGGGCGCCGCGCATACTCTCCGGGCGATCTTCAGGCCATGAACTGCAATCTGGTCGGGGGCGACCCTTATTCGGGCATATGCTCGCCCGACCAGTTCTTCTGGCTGCGGCCGTTTGCCGGCGCCAACGGGGCCAAGGCGCATAAAACACCCTACAAGAACGTATTCCATATCGGCGCCTCGACCCACCCCGGTCCCGGCCTGGGCGGTGGTTCGGGCTATCTGGTTGCCCAGGCGCTGACGCGCAAATAGTTTTTTATTCGGTGGGAAGCACAGCGCCGCGGCCCAGGTGCTCGGCGTAATCAGAGCAGAAGGCCTCGATATGCTGCATGACCTCGTCGACATCGTCGCTGATGGTGACCAGCTCGAGGTCGTTGGGGCCGATAAGCTTGTGGGTAAGCAGTTGCTGCCTCATCCAGTCGAACAGCCCGTTCCAGAACTCGACGCCCATCAGCACGATGGGTGCGGGCGGAACCTTGCGCGTCTGCACCAGCGTCATGACCTCGAAGAGTTCGTCGAGCGTCCCGAAGCCGCCCGGCATGGCAATATAGGCCGCGCTGTGCATGAAGAAGGTGGCCTTGCGCGAATAGAAGTATTCGAACTGCAGGCTATGGGTCTGGTAGCGGTTGTTGGTGGTCTCGCGGGGCAGGCTGATGTTCAGGCCTATACTGGTGCCTCCGGCGGTGAAGGCGCCCTTGTTGGCGGCCTCCATGATGCCCGGGCCGCCCCCGGCAATAACCGGCAGGCCCGCCTGGGCCAGGCGCTGGCCCAGTTGTTCGGACAATGCGTAGTAGGGCGAATCGGGCTTGATGCGGGCGCTGCCAAAAATGCTGACACCCCAGCCCACCTGCTGCAGCGTGTCGGCGGCGGCCTGCATCTCTGACATAATCTCGGGAATCTGCTTTGCCGCCGATGCGCGCACTATTTTATTTACTGTCATGAAAAAAACCTTGTTGCTTGTTGATGGGTCCAGCTATCTCTACCGCGCCTATCACGCCTTGCCCGACCTGCGTAACGCAAAGGGAGAGCCAACCGGTGCCCTTTATGGTGTCGTTTCCATGTTACGTAGACTGCTTCAGGATTACAAGGCGGACTACGCGGCATGTGTGTTCGACGCCAAAGGCGGCACATTTCGTGACGATATTTATCCTTTGTACAAGGGTCATCGCCCCGACATGCCCGACGACCTTCGGGCCCAGATCGAGCCCATACACAAGATCGTGGCGGCCCTGGGCTGGCCGGTGCTGGCGGTGTCGGGCGTAGAGGCCGACGACATCATCGGCACGCTGGCGCGGCGCGCCGCCGCGCTGGACGTGCGCACGGTGATCTCGACCGGCGATAAAGACCTGGCCCAGTTGGTGAACGAAGACGTGCAGCTTGTGAACACCATGAGCGGAGAAACGTTGGACGTAGAGGGCGTGATACGCAAGTTCGGCGTTCGGCCCGACCAGATCATCGACTACCTCATGTTAACAGGCGACACGGTCGACAATATCCCCGGGGTCGAGAAGGTGGGCCCCAAGACAGCCGCCAAGTGGCTCAATGCCTACGGCACGCTGGACAACCTCGTGGCGCACGCGGACGAAATCAAGGGCGTGGCGGGCAACAACCTGCGCAAGGCGATTCCCGATTTCGGCATGACCCGGCAACTGGTCACCATCAAGCTCGATTGCGAAATTCCCTTCTTCGATGACGAAGGGCTTGCAGACCTGGTTCCCAAAGAGCCCGACCGGCAGTCCCTCATGGCCCTGTACGACGAGTACGGCTTTCGCACCTGGTTGCGCGAGCTCAGCGGAGACGAGCAGCGCATCCCCGAGCAGGACGCGCGCATCGCCCCCGAGCTGCCCCAGGCGCCGGCCGAGGTAGAGTACGAAACCGTGCAAGACCTCGATACGCTGCAAGCCTGGCTCGAGCGCCTGCGCAGTGCGGACCTGGTCGCCCTCGACACCGAGACCACTTCCCTGGATCCCATGCAGGCGCGCATCGTCGGCCTTTCGCTTGCCGTCGAGCCGGGCAAGGCCTGCTATGTGCCCCTGTCACATCGCGGGCCCGACGCCCCCAGCCAGCTTTCCATGGACGAAGTCTGGAACTGCCTGCGGCCCTGGCTCGAAGACCCCAAGGCCGCCAAGCTGCTGCACAACGCCAAGTACGACACGCATATCTTCAGCAACGAGGGCATCACGCTGGCCGGCATCACCGAAGACACCATGCTGCAGTCCTACGTGCTCGAGTCGCATCGGCGGGTCAACATGCAAGAGCTTGCCCAGCGCTGGCTGGGCCTTACCGGAGTCACCTACGAAGAGCTCTGCGGCAAGGGTGCAAAGCAGATCTGCTTCGACGAGGTCGAGCTGGCCAAGGCGTCCATCTACGCCTGCGAAGACGCCGACTACACGCTGCGCCTGCACCAGGTCTTGCGGCCCATGGTGGCGGCCGAGCCCGGCTTCGAGCACATCTACCAGCTTGAAATGCAGGTTTCGGGCGTACTGACCACCATCGAGCGTAACGGCGTCAAGATAGACGTGCCGGCCCTCAAGGCCCAAAGCCACGAACTGGGCCAGCAAATGCTGCGGCTCGAGCAGAAGGCGCACGAGCTTGCGGGCCAGCCCTTCAACCTGAATTCGCCCAAGCAACTGGGCGAAATCCTGTTCCAGCGCATGCAGCTGCCCGTCGTGCGCAAGACGGCCGGCGGCGCACCTTCCACCGACGAAGATGTGCTGACCAAGCTGGCGCGCGATTATCCGCTGCCCCAGGCGCTGCTGGAATACCGCGGCCTGTCAAAGCTCAAGTCCACCTATACCGACAAGCTTCCGCGCATGGTCGATCCCGATACGGGGCGTGTGCATACCCGTTACGCGCAGGCGGCCGTCATCACCGGGCGGCTTGCCTCGTCCGACCCCAATTTGCAGAACATTCCGGTGCGCACCGCAGAGGGCCGCCGGGTGCGCAGCGCCTTCGTGCCCGAGCGCGGCAAGCTGGCCTCGGCCGACTATTCGCAGGTCGAGCTGCGTGTCATGGCCCACATGTCGGCAGACGAAAACCTGCAAAGCGCTTTTGCCCGCGGCGAAGACATTCACATGGCCACGGCGGCCGAAGTCTTCGGCGTGCCCCTTGCCGAGGTTTCCGCCGAGCAGCGCCGCGCCGCCAAGGCGATCAACTTCGGCCTGATATACGGCATGGGCGAATTCGGCCTGGCGTCCAACCTGGGCATTACGCGCGATGCCGCGCGCTCATACATCGACCGCTATTTTGCGCGCTATCCGGGCGTGGCTTCGTACATGGAGCAGACCAAGCTCAAGGCGCGCGAACAGGGCTATGTCGAAACCGTGTTCGGGCGCCGCCTGTGGCTGCCCGACATACGCGGTGCCAAGGGCCCGCGGCTTGCGGGCGCCGAGCGGGCGGCCATCAACGCCCCCGTGCAGGGCACCGCCGCCGACCTGATTAAAATGGCCATGGTGGCCGTGCAGCGCTGGATCGACGCCGAGCAGCTTGGCACAACCATCATCATGCAGGTGCACGACGAGCTGGTGCTCGAGGTGCCCGATACCGAAGTCGAGCTCGTCACCGCCCGACTGCCCGGCCTGATGTGCGACGTGGCCGAGCTTGCGGTGCCGCTGGTGGCCGAAGTGGGCGTGGGCGACAACTGGGAACAGGCCCACTAGGACCTGTTAACACTAAAAGGACAGCCGCACTGGCCGGCAAAGGCCAGGCGGGCTAGGCCAAACGTATTTTCAAAGGAGGTTGCCGATGTCTTTTTCACCCATTACGGGCCAAGCCGAGACCACCATCCACACGCCGGCCGAAGGCCTGGACGAGGGCTCTTTCAAGCTGCCGACGTTCGATGGCACCATCGATGCCTATTATGCGCGGCCGAAGAACCAGGCCAATGCGCCGGTCGTGCTGGTCATCCAAGAGATCTTCGGCCTGCACGAACACATACGCGACGTATGCCGGCGTTTTGCGAACGAGGGCTACTTTGCCGTGTCGGCCGAACTCTATCAGCGCCAGGGCGATCCCAACGCATACAGCGCCATACCCGATCTGGTCGCCAACATCGTTTCCAAGGTGTCCGACGAGCAGGTGCTGGCCGACCTCGACGCCTGCGCCAAATGGGCGGGCGAGCGGGGCGGCGATGCCTCGCGCCTGGGCGTCACGGGTTTTTGCTGGGGCGGACGCCTTACCTGGATGTACATGGAGCACAACCCTGCCGCCAAGGCCGGCGTGGCCTGGTACGGCAAACTGGCCACCGGGCACGGTCCGCTGCAAAAGCGCAATCCGGTCGATGTCGCCCAAACGCTCAAGGGCCCCGTGCTGGGCTTGTATGGGGGGCAAGACGCCAGCATTCCGCTGGACGACGTGCGCCGCATGGAGGCCGAGCTGGCCAAGGGCAACGAGGCCGCCCGGGCTTCCCGTATCGTCGTGTACCCTGATTCGGGGCACGCCTTCTATGCCGACTACCGCCCCAGCTACCGCGAGGCCGACGCCAAGGTCGGTTGGGCCAAGGCGCTGGAGTGGTTCAAGACCCACCTCTGATCCGGTCCGCAGGCGGTCTGTGCCCCTGGTCTCTCCGGGGAGCCAGCCGAAAGTCAAAAAAGCTGCCTTCGGGCAGCTTTTTTGACGCCGGGCCGCACCGAGGCTCGGCACCCTCGACCAAATGCTGTCCCCGGGGGGGCAGCAAGCAGGCGTCAGGCTGCGCGGCGTAGGGGCTTTCTTGACGCCGGCAGGCGAGAGTACAGGGGCCGGTTTGAGGCCTCCTCGTGTGTCAGGCCGAGGGCGAGGCTTGCTGCAGTGCCTGGATGCGAACTTCGATGGGCGGATGAGTGGCGAACAGGGCGCCGATGGATCGGCCGCCCGAGATGCCCGCGGCCTCGAAGTTCTTGGGCAGTTCGCCGGCCTGTACGCCGCCCAGGCGGGCCAGGGCGCGTATCATGGGCTCGCGCGCGCCCAGCAGCTTGGCCGAGCCCGCATCGGCGCGAAATTCGCGCTGGCGCGAGAACCAGGCCACGATGATGGAGGCCAGGATGCCGAACACTATCTCACAGACGATGACGGTGACGAAGTAGCCGATGCCCACGCCGTCGCGGTCGTTCTTGAGCACCGCGCGGTCGACAAAGTACCCCACGACCCGCGCCAGGAAGATCACGAATGTATTGACCACGCCTTGTATGAGCGTAAGCGTGATCATGTCGCCGTTGGCAACGTGAGCCACTTCGTGGCCCAGCACGGCGGCCACTTCTTCTTCGGTCATGCTTTGCAGCAGCCCGGTGGATACGGCCACCAGGGCATTGTTCTTGAATGCGCCGGTGGCGAAGGCATTGGGCGCCCCTTCGTAGATGGCGACTTCGGGGTGGCCGATGCCGGCGCGGTCAGCCAACTGGTGGACGGTGTCGACCAGCCAGCGCTCGCGCGAATTGGCGGGCGCCTGGGGATCGATGACGCGCGCGCCGGTGCTGCGCTTGGCCATCCATTTGCTCATCAGCAGCGAAATGATCGAGCCCGTGAAGCCGACCAGAGCCGAGAAGATCAGCAGCTGGCCGAGATCCATGCCGTTTTCGGTAAGAAAGCGCCCGACCCCGAAGATGCTCATGGTGACGCTCAACACGACCAGGACGGCGAGGTTGGTCATCAGAAATAGGAATATGCGTTTCATGGGCTGTATCCTGTGCGAACTGTAGTTTTGGAGTTGTCTGGGATTATATGGAGACAGCGCGTGCGACTTAAAGTGCCCGCCGAGAAGAAAACTTAAATAAACGCAGCCGAGCCAAACGCCCCGCGGGCCGGCTTCTCCTGGGATACCTGGCCGCCGTCTTGCCCGCCGCGGCCGGCACGGCTGCCAATATGCCGGCGCGTCGCAAAAATACACGGGAGGCAAGTATAGTAGCGTCTTTGGTCGAATCGGGCGTGAGGACCTAGATGCAGTCGTTGTGGATGTTGCTGGCCTGTGCCATGTTTGCCGTGATGGGCGCCTGCATCAAGGTGGCGGCTGATTTTGGCGCGTCGCTGTCCCAGATCGTCCTTTTCCGGGGTGTCCCGTCGGTATTGCTGCTGCTCGTCTGGGCCGGCTTTACGGGGCGCAAGCTGCGTCCGCCCAGCTGGAAGCTGCATCTGTGGCGCAACCTGTCGGGCGTCACGGCCATGTGGCTGGGCTTCTACGCCCTGTCCAACCTGCCGCTGCCCACAGCGGTCAGCCTCAACTACACCTCACCGCTGTTCATAGCAGGCTGGATGCTGGTGTCGGTGGCCGCGCAGCGCGACTGGCTGCGCAGCCTGGCCGTGGTGCTGGGCTTCCTGGGCGTGGTCGGTGTGCTGCGCCCCAGCATAGGCGAAGAGCACTTCCTGGCCGGCCTGCTTGGACTTTGCTCGGGCGCCTTCGGGGCGGTCGCCATGCTGCAGGTGCGCCAGCTGGGGCGCGTGGGCGAACCCGAGTGGCGCACGGTGCTGATCTTTTCCAGCTGCGTCTGCCTGACCAGCACCGCCGGCTTGCTGGCTCAAGGCTGGAACACCCCGGGCCTGCCCGCCTGGCTGGGCTTGGTGGGCCTGGGCACTTCGGGCCTGGTGGGGCAGCTCGCCATGACGCGCGCCTTCGGCTATGGTTCCACTTTGTTGACCGCCGCCCTGCAGTACGTCACCATTATTTTTGCCGCCTTGCTGGGCATTATCTTCTGGGGAGACTGGCCCGACACGATCGCTTGGGCGGGCATGGCATTGATCATTGCATCGGGCCTGTTGTCCACCTGGCGCACCTATACTGAAAGCCGCAAGCGGCACGCCGCCGCGCAGCCCGGTCGCAAGCCGGCCTGAACCCGTCTTGCGGCGGCATTCCATTCAATCCAAAGCAGGAGCAAGCATTGTCCGAGATTCTCATCAGCCCCCTCGAGCTTCAACAGGCCATGATGCAAGAGCCGTGGCTCGTCTTCGACGTCCGCCACGATCTGGCCGACCATGAGGCGGGGCGCAAGGCCTACGACGAAGGACACATACCCGGCGCGATCTATCTCGACCACGAGCGCCAGCTATCAGCCCCGCGCACCGGAAACAACGGGCGCCACCCTTTGCCGGCACTGCGCGACTTCCAGTCCCTGATGCGCGGCCTGGGCCTGCGCCCGGAAATCAAGGTGGCCGTCTATGACGCCAGCGGCAGCATGTTCGCCGCCCACCTGTGGTGGATGCTGCGCTGGATGGGACACGAGCAGGTTGCCGTGCTCGATGGCGGCTGGCAGGCCTGGCTTGCAGCGGGCGGGCTGGTCGAGGCCGGGCAGGTGGCGAGCAGGCGGCCTGGCGGCGCGTCGGGCGATGAGGCTGCCCCCCGCCTGGGCGGCGCTGGCGCGCACGAAGCCCCTGTGCAAGGCATGCCGACCGTTGACGCCCAGGCCGTGCTGGCCAACCTCGAAAACCCCGCCTTGACGGTGGTGGACGCCCGCGCGCCCGAACGCTTTCGCGGCGAGGTCGAACCCATGGACCCCGTGGCGGGCCATATTCCCGGCGCCTTGAATCGTCCCAATTCGCTCAATATGCAGGAAGGCGGGCGCTTCAAGCCGGCCGAGCAGCTGCGCGAAGAGTTCCAGGCTTTGCTCGGCAGCCGGCAGCCCGGGCAGATCGTGCATCAGTGCGGTTCGGGCATTACCGCCAGCCACAACCTGTTCGCCATGGAACTGGCCGGCCTGCACGGCTCGGCGCTGTACCCCGGTTCGTGGAGCGAATGGTGCAGCGATGCCAAACGGCCTGTCGAGACGGGGGGCTAGCCGGCCTTATCAGGCTTAGGCCCAGGTGCTCCGGCCAAGCGGCTTTGTCCGGGGTGACCAGCCTGCTATGCGGCTCCACCCGCCATCATGCGGCGGTACCAGGCATGGAAGTGCAGCATGCCGTCCTCCATGGGCGACTGGTAGGGGCCGGATTCATTGACGCCGCGTTGCATCAGGGCCTTGCGGCCCGCGTCCATGCGCTCGGCGATTTCATCGTCTTCGACGGCGGTTTCCATATAGGCCGCACGCTGGGCCTCGACGAATTCGCGCTCGAAGGCCGCGATTTCTTCGGGGTAGTAGAACTCGACCACGTTCACGGTTTCTTGCGGGCTGACCGGATGCAGTGTGGACAGCACGAGCACGTGGGGATAGAGCTCAATCATGTGGGTGGGAAAGTAGGTAACCCACACTGCGCCGAAATCGGGCGTTTCGCCGCCCCGGAAATCAAGCAGCCTGTCATGCCATTGGCGGTAGACGTCGCTGCCCGGCTGGGCCAGGGCATTGTGCACGCCCACGCGCTGCAGGCTGTAGTATTCAGAGAATTCCCAGCTGAGGTCGTCGCAGGTAACGAAGCGCCCCAGGCCCGGGTGGAAGGGGCCCACGTGATAGTCTTCAAGGTAGACCTCGATGAAGGTCTTCCAGTTGTAGTTGCAGCGGTGGATCTCCACGTGGTCGAGCACGTAGTCTGAAAAATCGAACTCGGGGCGTTCGAACAGGGCCGCCATGTCGGCTGCCGGGTTGCGGGGGCCCTCGAACAGCAGGCCATGGCAGTTTTCAAGCGTGAAGCGCTGCAGGTTCATGCAGGGCGTTTCGGGAAACTGCGGGGCGCCCAGCAGCTCGCCCTGCACGCTGTAGGTCCAGCGGTGCACGGGGCACACAATGTTGCCGCCCGTCTGGCGCAGATTGCCGCTTGCGGGCGCGCCGTTCTGGTTGAAGCCCAGCATAAGCGCCTGCCTGTGGCGGCAGACATTGGACATGAGTTCGACCCCCTGGGGGCCGCGCACCAGAACCCGGCCGCCTTTTTCTTGTGGCAGCGTGCGCCAGTCGCCTGGCTCGGGGACGTGCTTTTCGTGCCCCACGTAAAGGGATGATTGCTTGAAGATCAGCGCCTGTTCGCGGGCGAATATGGCCTCGTCGAAGTAGCTGCTGACAGACAACTGCGTTTGCGCCAGCGCAAACTGCGCCTCCCGACCAATGTCGGTCATGGATTCCTCCCCCGCTGTGCTGAAAATCGGACGCTTCTTGCTTGGGTCCGGGAAGAACCGCAGAGTTCCCGGCCTGCTGGCGACCCGGCTTGTACCGGGGCCTGGCCTGCAGGGGCTTGCCCTTATGCTGCGTGGCCTGTGGCCTGCCTGTGCGGTCTGCCCTGCCTGTGTGGCCTGCGGCCCGCCTTGTCAGTATGGCCTGCAGATAAGCCTAAGATCCGATGCGAAGAAAAAAACGGCCAATCGCCGAAATATAAAGAGTTAGAAGTGAACATTCAATTGTACCGTAGATTTTCCTTTATAAAACAAGGCCTGGCACGAAAAATAACAAGCCGGCTCGCCGCATCTCGTACAATTCGGCTATTGCCAACCCAATTTCGCGGCGCAAGCCGAATATTTCTTTTTTGGAATTTCTCATGGTCGATCACAGCCGGACACCGGGCGAGGCGGGTGCCGTTGCCGGCGGCAACGCCGCATCGGGCGCTTTGCCGCAAGACTTCGAGACGGCGCTTGCCCAGCTCGAGGCCCTGGTGTCGCAAATGGAGAACGGCTCCCTGCCGCTGGATCAGTCGCTGGCGGCCTACCAGAAAGGGGTAGAGTTGGCCCGCATCTGCCAGAAGCTGCTCGACACAGCAGAGCAACAGGTCAAGGTGCTGCAGGGCAACCTGCTGCGTCCGCTCGACGAGGCCGGCGGCCCGCCCGACGAAGGCTGATCATGGGAAGAGCCGATTTCCCGATCTGGTTTTCCGAGCGGGTACAGCATATGGAGACCGTCCTCGACGGCTTCCTGCCCGAATCATCGATCGTGCCCATGCGCCTGCACGAAGCCATGCGCTATTCCGTCATGGGGGGCGGCAAGCGAGTCAGGGCCGCGCTGGTGTACGCCGCCGGCGAAGCCTGCGTGCCCGCCGGGCAGTCGGTTACCTCGGCCCAGGGCATTGCGCTTGACCACGCTGCGGCGGCGGTCGAGCTGATCCATGCCTATTCGCTGGTGCACGACGACCTGCCCTGCATGGACGACGACGACTTACGGCGCGGCCGCCCCACGGTGCATGTGCGATTTGACGAAGCCACTGCCATGCTGGCCGGCGATGCGCTGCAGCCTCTGGCTTTCGAGCTGCTGGCGCAGATGCCTGTTGCCCCGGCCCTGGTGGTGCAGGCGGTGGAAGCCCTGGCGCGATGCGCGGGCAGCCTGGGCATGGCCGGCGGCCAGGCCATCGATTGCGCCAGCGTGGGCCTCGACCTTAGCCAGGAGCAGCTGCAGATCATGCACGGCATGAAGACCGGCGCCATGCTCGAGGCCAGCGTCCTGCTGGGCGGCATCGTGGCGGGCGCCAGCTCTACCGCGCGCCAGGGGCTCGAAGCCTACGCCGATGCCATCGGGCTCGCCTTCCAGGTGGTGGATGACGTGCTCGACGTAGTGTCCGATACCTCCACCCTGGGCAAGACCGCGGGCAAGGATGCGGCGGGCAACAAGCCCACCTATGTGTCGCTGCTTGGCCTCGAGGGCTCGCGAGAACTGCTGCAGGCGCTGCGCCAGGAGGCGCATGCGGCTGTCCTGCCGCTGGGCCCGCCCGGCACGCGTCTTGCTGAACTTGCCGACTACATCGTCGGGCGCAATCGGTAGAGCCAGTGCGACTGTCCTTTTAGCGTCAACAGGCCCTGGGCCTGTTAAACCCGATACACGTTCCTTACGTATGACTACTGTCTCTCTCGAACACATTGAGTCTCCTGCCGACCTGAGGTCGCTGGACCGGCACGAACTCGAAGAACTGGCGAACCAGCTGCGCGAATTCGTCCTGAATTCGGTCTCGAAGACCGGCGGGCACCTGTCGTCCAACCTGGGCACGGTCGAGCTCACGATAGCGCTGCACTATGTGTTCAATACCCCCGAAGACCCCATTGTGTGGGACGTGGGTCATCAGTCCTACCCTCACAAGATCCTTACCGGACGCCGCGAGGCCATGGGGCAGCTGCGCCAGCTGGGCGGCATATCGGGGTTTCCCAAGCGCAGCGAATCGCCCTACGACGCCTTCGGCACGGCGCATTCTTCCACTTCGATCTCGGCCGCGCTGGGCATGGCGGTGGCCGCCCGCAATAAGGGCCTGGACCGCCAGCACGTCGCCGTCATCGGCGACGGCGCCATGACGGCGGGCATGGCTTTCGAGGCGCTGAACAATGCGGGCGTCACCCCCGGCGTCAACATGCTGGTGGTGCTGAACGACAACGACATGTCGATCTCTCCGCCGGTGGGGGCGCTTAATCATTACTTTGCCCGGCTGCTGTCGGGGCGTTTCTATGCCGCCGCCAAGAACATGGGCCGCGCGGTGCTGCAGCACGTGCCGCCGGTGCTCGAGCTGGCGCGCCGCTTCGAAGGACATGCCAAGGGTTTCGTGGCCTCGCCCGCAACCCTGTTCGAAGAGCTGGGCTTCAACTACGTGGGGCCCATCGACGGACACGACCTCGATGCGCTCATTCCCACGCTCGAGAACCTGCGTTCGCTGGGCGGCCTGCAGTTCCTGCATGTGGTTACCCGCAAGGGCCAGGGCTACAAGCTGGCCGAGGCCGATCCCGTCCTGTATCACGGGCCGGGCAAGTTCGATCCGTCGGTGGGCATACAGAAGCCGTCCACACCGCCGCGCCAGACCTTTACGCAGGTGTTCGGGCGCTGGCTGTGCGACATGGCCGATCACGACAGCCGCTTGGTGGGCATTACCCCGGCCATGCGCGAGGGCAGCGGCATGGTCGAGTTCCATAAGCGTTTTCCGCAGCGCTATTTCGACGTCGGCATTGCCGAGCAGCACGCCGTCACCTTCGCGGCGGGCCTGGCCTGCGACGGCATGAAGCCTGTGGTGGCCATCTATTCCACGTTCCTGCAGCGCGCCTACGACCAGCTCATCCACGACGTGGCCCTGCAAAATCTCGACGTCACCTTTGCGCTCGACCGCGCCGGCCTGGTTGGCGCCGACGGCGCGACGCACGCGGGCAACTACGATATTGCCTTCCTGCGCTGCGTGCCCAATATGGTGGTGGCTACGCCCTCTGACGAAAATGAGGCGCGCCTGCTGCTTACCACCTGTTATCAGCATGAAGGGCCGGCGGCCGTGCGCTATCCGCGTGGCGCGGGCAGGGGTGCCCCGGTCGAGGCGGGCTTCGAGACCGTGCCCCTGGGCAAGGGGCGCATCCTGCGCCAGGGAAGACGCATCGCCATCGTGGGCTTCGGCACCCTTGTTCCGGCAGCCCTCGAAGCAGCCGAGAACCTGGACGCCACCGTGGCCGACATGCGCTTCGTCAAGCCGCTGGACACTGAACTGCTCGACGAGCTGGCGCGCAGCCACGACGCCATCGTGACGGTCGAGGAAGCAGCCCTGATGGGCGGCGCCGGCAGCGCCGTGCTCGAGCATTTCAGCGAGCGCGGCGTGGCGGTTCCGGTGCTGCAGCTGGGGCTTCCCGACCGCTTCATCGACCATGGAGAGCAGGGCGCACTGCTTCGGTCGGTGGGCCTGGATGCGCAGGGAATCGAGCGCAGCATCGCCGCACGTTTTCCGGCGCCGGCGACTCAGAAAGAGGGTAAAGTCGCAAGCTCATTAGGGGAATAAGGGTATTAGCGACTAAACTGGTCCATAATAAACAGTTGTCCATTCATCAATGGCCGAGCCTTTCCGGCCGGCCCACCCAGGTCCAGATATGAATTCAGTTACCGATTCGGTCGTGGCGATGCCTGATGTGCAGAGCAGTGTCGATACCCGTCGTTTGCCCATCCAGCGCGTCGGTGTGCGTGGCGTGCGGCATCCGATGCTGGTGGCCTGCTCGAACGGCGAAGCCCTGCCCACCGTCGCCAACTGGGAGCTTACCGTCGCATTGCCGGCCGAAGAAAAAGGCACCCACATGTCGCGTTTCGTGGCGCAGCTCGAACAGTACCGCCGCCTTCCCATGACGCCGGCGCTGTTTTGCGAAATGACCGAAAAAATGCTGCCGCTGCTCAATGCGAAGCAGGGCGACATCACTGCCGTCTTCCCGTATTTCATCGACAAGGTTGCGCCGGTGTCGGGCGTTTCCAGCCTTATGGATTACGAAGTCAAGTGGCTGGCGCGCGCCGCCGAAGGTGAGGCGACCGTGTTCGAGCTGACCGTGGTGGTGCCCGTCACCAGCCTGTGCCCGTGCTCCAAGGCCATCTCCGAATACGGCGCGCACAACCAGCGCTCGCACGTCACGGTCAACGCGGTACTAAGCGATCCCGCCATCGATATGCCGGCCTTCATCCAGAGTATCGAACAGCAGGCCTCGTGCGAGCTGTGGGGCCTGCTCAAGCGCGGCGACGAAAAATACGTCACCGAACGCGCCTACGAAAACCCCAAGTTCGTCGAAGACCTGGTGCGCGACGTGGCCATGGCGGTCAAGGGCTTCGAAGCCGTACAGGGCTTCCGCATCGAAGCCGAGAACTTCGAGTCCATACACAATCATTCGGCCTACGCAGTCGTCGAAGGCTGAGCCTGCTTCAACGCGCCGGCCATGCCCTGGGCACGGCCAGGCATGGCCGGCGGCAAAAAGCCAATGGCGCCGGGCGCTTGCGCGCTAAATTATGCTAAACTAGCTGGTTTCTTGCTCGACTGAGCCATGCGTTTAAGGAAATATCCGGAGATAAATCGGGGTTTTTGCCCGGTTTTCCGGTTGTTTCAACGGGGCTTGTGCCAGCGGGCTGACCTTTTGGCGTTGTGCCAAAAGACATCCACAAGGAGTATTACATGCGTCACTACGAAGTAGTGTTTATTGTGCATCCCGATCAAAGCGAGCAAGTGCCCGCCATGATCGAGCGCTACCAGGCGGTCGTCACCAATGAGGGCGGCCAGGTGCATCGCCTCGAAGACTGGGGCCGCCGCCAACTGGCTTACCCCATCCAGAAGCTCGTCAAGGCTCATTACGTCTGCATGAACATCGAGTGCGGCCAGTCCACACTCGACGAACTCGAGCATTCCTTCCGCTACAACGACGCCGTGCTGCGCCACCTGGTCATCAAGACCAAGAAGGCCGACACCTCGCCGTCGATCATGATGAAGTCCGTCGAGCGCGAAGAGGCCCGCAAGGCCACGACCGAATCCACGGGCGACAAGGAATAAGCAGTCGTTCGGAATACCGGCGTGAACCAGCTTGCACTGACGGCGACCGTTCTTGAACTCAAGCCGTTGCGATACACCCCGGCCGGAGTGCCGGCCATCGAAATGCAGCTGGAACATGAGTCCGACGTCATGCAGGCGGGCCTTCAGCGGCGCATCAGCATGACGGTCCCGGCGGTGGCATTGGGCGATATCGCCTTGCTGCTGGCCGACACCCCGCTTGGCGCGCAACTGGCCATCGAGGGCTTCCTGGCCCCCACCCGCAAGGGGTCCGGCAAGCTGGTGGTTCATATACAGAAGGCGAACCGGGCATATGCGGGCAGCGGCAGCGCTGTGGTCTAGCGGCCGTTCCGAACACACAAACTGAATCGCGTAGGCCGGCTTCGGTTCGACGCATCGTAAATACACAGCCCGGGCGTGGCCCGTGCAACAGACAAGAGGCACATTATGGCTTTCTTCAAAAAAGGCAAAGAAAAGCGCAAGTTCAACCAGCAAAACCCGCTGTTCAAGCGCCGCAAGTTCTGCCGCTTCACGGCGGCCGGTGTCGAGCAGATCGACTACAAAGACCTCGATACCCTGCGTGACTTCATCCAGGAAAACGGCAAGATCATCCCTGCGCGCCTGACGGGCACCAAGGCCCACTACCAGCGCCAGCTCGACACCGCCATCAAGCGTGCGCGCTTCCTGGCCCTGTTGCCTTACACCGACAACCACAATTAATCCGAGGCTATCGTCATGCAAGTCATTCTGCTCGAAAAAGTCGCCAATCTGGGTAACCTCGGTGAAGTCGTCCGTGTTCGTGACGGCTACGCCCGCAACTACCTGATCCCGCAAAAAATCGCCCGTCGCGCCACCGATGCGGCCCTCAAAGAGTTCGAGGCCCGCCGCGCCGAGATCGAAAAGGCCCAGGCCGAGAAGCTGGCCGCCGCCGAAGCCACGGGCGCCAAGCTTAACGGCCTGACCCTGAAGCTGACGCAGAAGGCCGGTGTCGACGGCCGCCTGTTCGGTTCGGTCACCACCATGGATATCGCCGCCGCACTCGTGGCCGAAGGTTTCGAAGGCGTCCAGAAGTCGCAGGTTCGCCTGCCCGACGGCGCCATCAAGGCCGTGGGCGAGTTCCCCGCCCAGGTCGCGCTGCACGCCGACGTCGTCTCCGACATCACGGTGCAGGTGCAGGGCGAAATGGCCTGATCGGCTTTCGCCTTGCCATGGTACATTGGCCGTTTCACGGCCATGTGCCACGCCACGCAGACACGAGCCGGCGCGAGCCGGCTTTTTCGTTCATGCCGGGGCCCTTCAAGGGGTCCGGTCCCCCAAGGCAAGTATGCTGGATGCTAAGAAACTATCGGGCGACCCGCAGCTCGACTACCTGAGGGTGCCGCCGCACTCGGTCGAGGCCGAGCAGTCGGTGCTGGGCGGGCTGTTGCTCGACAACGCCGCCTGGGACCGCATCACCGACGTGCTGGGCGAAGAGGATTTCTATCGCTTCGACCACAAGATCATTTGGCAACACATCACGCGCCTCATCGGCCTGGCCCGTCCGGCCGACGTGGTCACCGTATATGAATCCTTGTCCAGCGCGGGCAAGGGCGAAGAGGTGGGCGGGCTGGCCTATCTGAACGCGCTGGCCCACAACACCCCCTCGGCCGCCAATATCCGCCGCTACGCCGAGATCGTGCGCGAGCGCTCGATGCTGCGCAAGCTGGTCTCGGTCGCTGATGAAATATCCGCCGCGGCCTTCAACCCCCAAGGCAAAGAGGCGCGCCAGCTTCTTGACGAAGCCGAGTCGCGCGTATTCCAGATAGCCCAGGAAGGTTCACGCGGGGCCACCGGCTTCCAAGAGATCCAGCCCCTGCTTTCCCAGGTGGTCGAACGCATCGACGAACTCTATCACCGCGAAGGCGATTCAGACATCACCGGTGTACCCACCGGCTTCAGCGACCTCGACCGCATGACATCCGGCCTGCAGCCGGGCGACCTCATCATCGTGGCCGGCCGTCCCTCGATGGGCAAGACCTCGTTCTCGATGAACATCGGCGAGCATGTGGCCATCGAACAAGGGCTGCCTGTTGCGGTCTTCTCGATGGAAATGGGCGCGGTGCAGCTGGCCATGCGTATGGTGGGCTCGGTGGGCCTGCTCGACCAGCACCGCATGCGCACGGGCAAGCTGACCAATGACGACTGGCCGCGCCTGACCCACGCTGTGCAAAAGGTGCAAGAGGCCCAGATCTACATTGATGAAACCCCGGCGCTAAGTTCGATGGAAGTGCGCGCCCGCGCCCGCCGCCTTGCCCGCCAGTGCGGCCAGCTGGGCCTGATCATCATCGACTACATGCAGCTTATGTCGGCCAACTCCGCGGGCGAGAACCGCGCCACCGAAATTTCGGAAATCAGCCGTTCGCTGAAGGGCCTGGCCAAGGAACTCAACTGCCCGCTCATTGCCTTGTCGCAGTTGAACCGCAGCCTCGAGCAACGCCCCAACAAGCGTCCCGTCATGAGCGACCTGCGCGAGTCGGGCGCCATCGAGCAGGACGCCGACCTTATCCTGTTCATCTATCGCGACGAGGTCTACAACCCTGATTCACCCGACAAGGGCTCGGCCGAGATCATCATCGGCAAGCAGCGTAACGGCCCTATCGGAATGGTGCGGCTGACGTTCCAGGGTTCCAGCACGCGCTTCCTCAATTTCACGCCGGGCATGACGATTTAGGGTGTTCTCTATCGGCTCAGCGCGGCCGCGAACTCCGCGCTGGTGGTCGTCCAGCCGATGAAGTTCTCGACGTTGTGTTCAACCGTCCGCTGTACTTCATCCGGCCCGGCGGGCATGGTTGCGTCACGCACCAGGATGGCGAAGTATTCTTTGGAGACCGCTTCGCGCAGGGTCCATTCAACCCCCACGTTGCTGGCGATGCCCACGACGCAAACGGTGTCGATGCCCCGGGCTCTCAGATGGTTGTCCAAAAGGGTGCCGGCGAAGCAGCTGGGGCGGGATTTATGGATCACCACTTCTCCGGGCCTGGGCGCCAGTTCGTCGACGATGGCGAAATCCCAGCTGCCTTCGACCAGAATGGGTTCGGCAAGCCCGGGGTGCTGCCGAAAATGGCGCATGGCGGGCGACTTGAACCACCATGGCGAGTTTTCGGGAATGTCGCTCAAGTCGCGCGCAAAGCCGTTTTGAAAGTGAAAAATGGGGATGCCAGCGCTACGCGCCGTGTCAAAGACCCGGCTCACCGCTTCGATGACTTTGCTTGCACCGCCGATGTCGAACCCGATGCGTTCAAGGTAGCCGCCTGGCGAGCAGAAGGCGTTCTGCATGTCGTTCACGATGATGGCGCAGCGTTGCGGGTTCAGGGTGAAGGGCTCGGGGCGGGCCTGCAAGACCCGGGTATCAGAAGTGCGTGGCATGATGTCTCTCTAATGTCTTGTAGGGGGCTGCTGCATCCATGCCGTGGCGGAACTTGAAAAGTGCCCAGGCGCCATGGCAAACCTTTGCCGAAATGTTCGCAAAGCGATGGCCGGCCATGGGCGGATGCGAAGCATGGTTCCGGCCGGGTGCCTATCCAGGCTGCGCGGCAAGAGGGGCTGTCATGGCCAGGGCCATGTCGAAGGCGGCCCGCAGGGAGGCCGGATCGGCAATACCGCGGCCAGCGATGTCGAAGGCGGTGCCATGATCGACGCTGGTGCGCACGAAGGGCAGGCCCACGGTTACGTTCACGCCTTCCTCGACGCCGAGGTACTTGACGGGTATGAGGCCCTGGTCGTGATACTGGGCTACCACAATGTCGAATTCACCACGCCGGGCGCGCATGAAGATGGTGTCGCCCGGCCAGGGCCCGCTGGCATCCAGGCCCTGGGCGCGGGCCTGGCGGATAGCAGGTTCGATGATGTCGATTTCTTCACGGCCGAAGCGGCCGCTTTCACCGGCGTGGGGGTTCAGGCCGGCGACCGCGATGCGGGGCCGGGCTATGCCCGCCCCCAGGCAGGCCTGATGGGCCAGCTGAATGGTATCCAGTTCGTTCTGTACGGTAATGTGCTTGAACACATCGGCCAGTGCCATGTGTATTGTGACGAGTATGACGCGCAGATCGCGATTGGCCAGCATCATGGCGTAATGCGGCGTGCCGGTGCGCTCGGCCAGAATCTCGGTATGGCCCGGATAATCGACGCCGCCCGCACGCATGGCTTCCTTGTTGAGCGGGGCGGTCACGATGGCGCGCAGGCGGCCCGCCAGCGCATCGTCTATGGCGTGGCACAGGTATTCGTAGGCGCCGCGGCCGGCGGCTGCATTAACCTGGCCGGCAGGCAGATCGGCGGGCAGGGCTTGCCACCGGTTGACCACGGCCAGCAGGCCCGAAGAGGGGCCGCTTGGCAAAGCCTCGATCGTATCGGCCGCGACAATGGGTATATGGCCCAGGCCCAGCGCCTGCGCCGTTGCGCGCAGGACGCCCTCGTCTCCGTAGACGACGGCGGGGGCGTCAAGCCCCGCGTCGAACAGCTTGAGGATGATTTCCGGGCCTATTCCCGCCGCATCGCCCATGGTGATGCCCAGGGGCCGGGCCGCGTTTGCCGCCTTGGCGCTCATGGGCAGGCCCTGGGCGGCACGTTCGGGCGGCACGGAGCCGCTCGATGCCTACAAGGTTTCACTGGCATAGTCGGCAAGACGCGAGCGCTCGCCCCGCTGCAAGGTGATGTGGCCCGCATGCGGCCAACCCTTGAAGCGGTCTACCACATAGGTAAGGCCCGAGCTGCCCTCGGTGAGGTAGGGCGTGTCGATCTGGGCGATGTTGCCCAGGCAGACGATCTTGGTGCCGGGCCCGGCCCGCGTGACCAGGGTCTTCATTTGCTTGGGCGTGAGGTTTTGAGCTTCGTCGATAATGAGGAACTTGTT
This sequence comes from Pusillimonas noertemannii, assembly GCF_003096595.1. Lineage (GTDB taxonomy): Bacteria > Pseudomonadota > Gammaproteobacteria > Burkholderiales > Burkholderiaceae_B > Pusillimonas > Pusillimonas noertemannii. The sequence continues at coordinate 71,417 of NZ_QEKO01000008.1, forward strand.
CAGGAAGGTGCGGCCGCGCATGAAACTGAGCGACTTGACCTTGATGCGAGAGCGGATGATCTCCATGGTGGTGTTCTTGCTCCATTCCTGGCCGCCGCCCGAGCTCATTTCGTTGCCCGCGCCCAGGTGCAGCACCTCGAGGTTGTCTTCGAGGGCGCCCATCCAGGGCAGCATCTTTTCTTCTTCGGTGCCGGGCAGGAAGCCGATGTCGTCTCCGACCGGCACGGTGGCGCGGGTGATGATGATCTCGTTGTAGCGCTTGGTTTCAAGCGTTTGCGTCAGGCCGGCGGCCAGGGCCAGCAGGGTCTTGCCGGTGCCGGCCTGGCCCAGCAGCGAGACGAAGTCGCAATCGGGGTTCATCAGCAGGTTGAGGGCGAAGTTCTGCTCGCGGTTGCGCGCGGTGATGCCCCAGACATTGTTCTTGCCGTGGCTGTAGTCGCGCAAGGTGGCCAGCACGGCGCTTTTCCCGCTGACTTCCTTTACCTGGGCGTACAGTGGCAGTTCGCCTTCGAAGTAGACGAATTCGTTGACGATGAATTCGGCGCACAAGGGACCCTTGACGCGGTAATAGGTGGTTCCGCCCTGCTGCCACGACTCTACGTCCTTGCCGTGCTTGGTCCAGAAATTCTCGGGCAGGGGCATGACGCCGTCGTACAGCAGATCGGAGTCGTCGAGGACGTGGTCGTTGTAGTAGTCTTCGGCATCCAGGCCCAGCGACAGTGCCTTGAGCCGCATGTTGATGTCTTTGGACACCAGGATGACCTGCCGCTTGGCATACACGGCCTGCAGGGCGTGCACGACATGCAGGATGACATTGTCGGCCTTGCCCATGGGCAGTTCGATGGGCAGTTCGGACGCCAGGGCGCTGGTCTGGAAATACAGGGAGCCCAGGGCCTCTTGGTTGCCCAGGGCGTCAAGGGCCATGCCTTTGGCCAGGTCGCCGTTTGCCCCGACCAGCCCATCGAGGAAGCGGCTGACCTGGCGGGCGTTGCGCGATACTTCAGACATGCCCTTTTTCTGGTGATCGAGCTCTTCGAGCACGATCATGGGCAGGAAGATATCGTGCTCTTCGAACTTGAACAGCGAGTTCGAGTCATGCAGCAGCACATTGGTGTCCAGCACGAAAAGCTTGCGCCGCGACGAGGGCAGGCGTGTCTTCTTGGCCCCCTTGGGCTTGACGACCGCCAGGTTCGGCTGCTTGGCCGGCGTGGCGGGAGGTGTTGCCCTGGATTCGGCCGGCTGGCGCGCCGCTGGGGTTTCGACTGGGGCCGGGGCGATGACGGGGTCGGCTTCGACGGCATCTTCGGCGATGGACAGCACGGTTCCCATACGGGTAGGCAACTTGGGCAGCGGCATGAGGCGTAGGCTCCTTGTGGTGGTCGTTGCGTCGGGGGCGCAGGGCGCCGTCAGCCGGCGGCTTCGTGCAGCGCCTGAAGCACCGCCTCGACGTGTCCGGGTACGCGCAGGCCGCGCCATTCGCGGACCAGCACGCCTTTGGGATCGATGAGGAACGTACTGCGTTCGATTCCCCGTACCTGTTTACCGTACATGTTTTTCAGCTTCATGACGCCGAACAGTTCGCAGAGCGTTTCGTCGGTGTCGGCAATGAGGGCGAAGGGCAGGCCCTGCTTCTCGATGAAGTTGCCGTGCGTCTTGAGCGAATCGCGCGAGACGCCGATGATGCGGGCCCCGGCCTTCTGGAATTGGGCGTGATGGTCGCGAAAGCCCTGCGCCTCGGTGGTGCAGCCGGGCGTGTGGTCTTTGGGGTAGAAATACAGCACGGCCCATTGGCCGGCCAGCGAGGCCTTGGTGATCTCGCCTTCTGTGCTGGCTGCGGTGAAATCGGGCAGTGGGGCGCCGACGGTGACTTGGCTCATTGAGTGGGCTCCAGCGGCAGAAGGGCGGCGATGACGCGCCGGCCTTCGGCCATCAAGATGTTGTAGGTGCGAGCAGCCGCCTGGGTGCTCATGGATTCGACGCCTATGCCCATGGACAGCAGTTCGCTCACGGTCTCGGCCGGAAGCAGGCGCTGCTGCGAGCCGGTGCCGACGAGCAGGACTTCGGGGGCATTGGCGGGACGGGAGGGCGGAGTGCCGTCGAGAAAGGCCATGGGATCGGGCCGCGATTCGGTCAGGCCCGCGGCCTGCCGCAGCGACGCCCTGCTGATGGCGCCGGGGCCGCTGGCCGACCAGCGATGGACTTCGCCTTCGGGGCCGAAGCAGACAGCATGGCGGTAGGTGACGGCGTTGATCTCGATATAGTCTTCGCCGTAGGCGGTAACGGTGTTCAGCGCGGGGTTGGACTCGGACTGTAATTGCACTCGGTTGCTCCCATCTTCATTCCGATCATAGCGCAAATATGGGTCGGAAGAAGGCGGGTTCGCCAGGGAGCATCGCCTGCGGCCGGATAGGGTTTTCTCCCGGGCTGGGGATATGCCGGCCGGGGCTTTTTACGGCGCCATCGCGATCGTTTAAACTATCAGGTTATCTTTTCCCATTTGGCTTTTTCAGGCCTTTTTCAGCTTTGCACGGACCCCCAAGGACTCCATCATGACGAATTTTCCTCGAATAGAGCGGCTGCCTCCCTATGTCTTCAATATTACGGGCGAGCTCAAGATGGAGGCGCGTCGTCGAGGAGAAGACATCATCGACATGTCGATGGGGAACCCTGACGGCCCCACGCCCAAGCACATCGTCGACAAGCTGATCGAAGTGGCCAGCCGCCCCGACACCCATGGGTATTCGGTGTCCAAGGGCATACCCAGGCTGCGGCGGGCCATATCAGGCTGGTACGAGCGCCGCTACGGCGTGCAGATCGACCCCGATTCCGAAGCCATCGTCACCATCGGCTCGAAAGAGGGCCTGGCCCACCTCATGCTGGCCACGCTCGACCGCGGCGACACCGTGCTGGTGCCCAACCCCAGCTACCCCATACATATCTACGGCGCGGTCATTGCGGGCGCCAACATTCGCTCGGTGCCCATGGTGCCAGGGGTCGACTTCTTCGAGGAAATCGAACGGGCGGTGCGCGAGAGCATACCCAAGCCCAAGATGATGATCCTGGGCTTTCCCAGCAATCCCACGGCCCAGTGCGTCGACCTGAGCTTTTTCGAGCGCGTGGTGGCGCTGGCCAAAGAGCACAACATCCTGGTGGTGCACGACCTGGCCTACGCCGACATCTGTTTCGACGGCTATGTGGCGCCCTCCATCATGCAGGTCGAAGGCGCGCGCGACGTCGCGGTCGAGTTCTTCACCATGAGCAAAAGCTACAACATGGCGGGCTGGCGCATCGGTTTCATGGTGGGCAACCGCGAGCTCGTCAATGCGCTGGCGCGCATCAAGAGCTATCACGACTACGGCACTTTCACGCCCATACAGGTGGCGGCCATTGCCGCGCTCGAAGGCCCGCAAGACGAGGTGCTGCGCGTGGCCGAGCTGTATCGCAGCCGCCGCGACGTGCTGGCCAAGGGCCTGCACGAGGCCGGCTGGATGGTCGACGTGCCCAAGGCCTCGATGTACATCTGGGCCAAGACCCCCGAGTTCTATCACGAACTGGGTTCGCTCGAGTTCGCCAAGAAGCTGCTGGCGCAGGCAAAGGTGGCGGTTTCCCCCGGTGTGGGCTTTGGCGAGTACGGCGATGACTACGTTCGGTTCGCCCTGATCGAAAACGAGCAGCGCATCCGCCAGGCGGTGCGCGGCATCAAGGAAATGTTCCGAAAGGACGGATTGAGTAAATGAAAGCAGTAAAAGTAGGTCTGTTGGGCCTGGGCGTCGTCGGTGGCGGCACCTGGAAGGTACTCACGAACAACGCCGATGAAATCCAGCGGCGCGCCGGACGGCGCATCGAGGTGGTGGGCGTGGCCGTGCGCGACGTTCAAAAGGCCCAGGGCCTGGTGGGCGACTCGGCCTACGTCACGCAAGACGGCATGCGGGTCGTGCGCGACCCCGACATCGACGTGGTGGTCGAGGTGATAGGCGGCGAAACCCTGGCGCGCGAATGGATCATGGAAGCCATTGCCCAGGGCAAGCACGTGGTCACCGCCAACAAGGCCCTGCTGGCCCGCCATGGCAACGAAATCTTTGCGGCGGCCGAGGCCAAGGGCGTTACGGTTGCGTTCGAAGCCGCGGTGGCCGGCGGCATACCGGCCATCAAGGCCATACGCGAAGGCCTGGCCGCCAACCAGATACAGTGGGTCGCGGGCATCATCAACGGCACCAGCAATTTCATTCTTTCTGAAATGCGCTCGCGTGGCCAGTCCTTCCACGAGGCCCTGGCCGAGGCCCAGTTGCTGGGCTATGCCGAAGCCGATCCCACCTTCGACGTCGAGGGCGTTGACGCTGCCCACAAGCTTACCTTGCTGGCCTCGATCGCATTCGGCATCCCGGTGCAGTTCAACAAGACCCACACCGAAGGCATATCCCATCTGGCCCGCGAAGACATCGCCCACGCCGAGCGCCTGGGCTACCGCATCAAGCTGCTGGCCATCACCCGCCGCAGCGAGCGGGGCATCGAATTGCGCGTGCATCCCACCCTTATCCCGACCGAGCGCCTGCTGGCCAACGTCGAAGGCGCCATGAACGCGGTGCTGGTCAGCGGCGATGCCGTGGGGCCCACGCTTTATTACGGCCAAGGCGCGGGCGAACTGCCCACCGCCTCGGCGGTCGTGGCCGACCTGGTCGACGTTGCGCGCGCCTTCGACGTGGATCCGGCGCATCGCGTTCCGCATCTGGGCTTCCAGCCCGAGTCGATGGTCGACATTCCCATACTGTCGATGGACGACGTGGTGTCGTCCTACTACCTGCGCCTGCGTGTCGAAGACCGCCCCGGCGTGCTGGCCGACTTGGCCCGCATCCTGGCCGATGCCGATATTTCCATCGGCTCGATGTTCCAGGAACCCCATGGCGACAACGATGCCGACATCATCTTCCTGTCGCACGAGGCCCGCGAAGGCAACGTCGAAGACGCACTGCGGAAAATCCAGTACCTGCCCTTCGTCAAGTCCAAGGTCACCCGCCTGCGCATGGAGCACCTGCTATGAAATACCGCTCGACCCGCGGCGGCATGAGCCCGCTGCTGTTTTCAGATATTTTGCTCGAGGGCCTGGCGCCCGACGGCGGCCTGGCTCTGCCCGAGACCCTGCCTCAGGTGTCGGCCGAGCAGCTCGAGGCCTGGCGCAAGCTTGACTACGCCTCGCTGGCCACCGAAGTGCTGGGCCTGTTCATCGACGACATCCCGCGCGAAGACCTGAACCGCCTCACCCAGGCGGCTTACGCCCCGGGCGTGTTCGACTCGCCCGACGTGGTGCCGCTCAAGCCGCTGTACGGCAAGACCAGCCTGCTGGGCTTGTCGCAGGGCCCCACCCTGGCCTTCAAGGACATGGCCATGCAGTTTCTGGGTCAGGTGTTCGAATATGTGCTGACCAAGCGCGGCACCACCCTGAACATCGTGGGCGCGACTTCCGGCGACACCGGCTCGGCCGCCGAATACGCCTTGCGCGGCAAGAAGGGCGTGGCGGTGTTCATGCTGTCGCCGCATGGCCGCATGAGCGACTTCCAGCGGGCCCAGATGTATTCGCTGCAAGATCCCAACATCCACAACCTGGCGGTCAAGGGCGTGTTCGACGAGTGCCAGGACATCGTCAAGGCGCTGGCCGGCGACCTGGAATTCAAGTCGGCCTACCGGCTGGGCGCGGTCAACTCCATCAACTGGGCGCGCATCGCCGCCCAGATCGTGTACTACTTCTGGGGCTGGCTGCGCGCCACCAGCGGGCCGGGGCAGAAGGTCTCCTTCGCCGTGCCCACCGGCAACTTCGGCAACATCCTGTCGGGCCATCTGGCGCGCGAAATGGGCCTGCCCGTCGCCAAGCTGGTGCTGGCCACCAACGAGAACAATGTGCTTGAAGAATTCTTCCGCACCGGCGTCTACCGTCCGCGTTCCGCCGCCCAGACGCATGCCACCTCCAGCCCCTCCATGGACATCTCGCGGGCGTCCAACTTCGAGCGCTTCGTGTTCGACCTGGTCGGGCGCGATGCGGGCAAGGTGGCCCAGCTGTGGAAGCAGCTTGAGCAGCAGGGCGAATTCGACCTCAGCGAACTCAAGCCGCAGCTCGAGTCTCGCTATGGATTTATTGCCGGCGTCAGCACCCACCAAGACCGCCTGAAGACCATCCGTTCGGTCTACGACGAAACGGGCGTCCTGATCGACCCGCATACCGCCGACGCCGTCAAGGTTGCGGCCGAGCACGCCGATCCGGACACCCCCATGCTGGTGCTGGAAACCGCGCTGCCGGTCAAGTTCGCGGACACCATCCGCGAAGCCACCGGACAGATCGCCCCAGTGCCTGCGCATCTGCAAGACCTGCCCAGCCTGCCCCAGCGCGTGCAGGTCATGGCCTGCGATGCGAGCCTGGTCAAAGACTATATCCGGCAGCACGCCGAAATATAAGCAAGGAGGCCCACCGTGTCGATACTGAGCAACGTTCTTGCGGTAGGTATCGGCGCGGCGCTGGGCGCCATCGCCCGCTGGCTGCTGGGCCTATGGCTCAATCATGCCGCCTCCACGCTGCCCTGGGGCACCCTGGCCGCCAACCTGGTCGGCGCCTATCTCATCGGCCTGGCCCTGGGCTGCTTCCTGCTTTTTCCCGAGACGCCGGGCTGGATGAAGCTTCTGGTGACCACCGGCTTCCTGGGCGGGCTGACCACCTTCTCTACTTTCTCGGCGGAAACCGTGGGCCTGATCGAGCGCGGCCAGCTGCTGCTGGCGCTCGGCTATTCGGGAGTGAGCTTGTTCGGGGCGCTGGTACTTACGGGGATGGGGTTGTTGACGGTGAATGCACTGCGGTGATTTCTTGATGGAGCTTCTTATGGATGGAAGCCCATCAACATCAAGGGCGCCCGTCTTTTACCAGCTCAATGGCGACATCCATCACTCCAGGAGCCAGTGCATGATGAAGAACTTTCGCTCAGCACTGTAGCTAGTCCTAGCTGTGGTCGCGTGCACGTCGATTGTCGCCTGCGCGGGTATCCAACGGCGTTTGATAAGTTCATGCAGGAGTTGAAGGCCGGGACTGGCGACAGCGAAGCTACAGAGAGTTAGCGCCGCTCAAAAACATTGGTACGCTGTTGCTCGACCAATGCGGATGACTAACCGCGGATATCAGTCGTTGAGTGTCCCAGGTCTTGATCGGCAGTCGGCCGCTAAGAAGTTCATCGGACACAGCGGGAAAACACTACAAAATAGGCTGTATGATGAAAAAACCGTACGTTCCCCATCTCTATGGCGAGTCAGCTAAAGCGAAGCTCATGTCAAGACAGGGCTGGTTAACAGTCGGTGTGGCGTCTTCAATTAGTTGGCCTCAGGAAGATGTCTGGAGGCTGTATGTACGACGACAACGAGTATGTGCTACGAGGCAAAGTGGCTGGTGAGGAAAGACAGCTTCAGGATAACAAGGTGTTTGTGCGCCTGCACGCGCCGTACTGGAGTGAACAAGACTTGGGCATGCCTAATGCATCAATGTCATCCGGGCGATATAACCCGACCGGCTTTCTCCGGCGGATTTCGCCCGCTGATCGAGCAAGGCGAGAATCCTGCGGGGCAGGGTGATGTTGACACGTTCGATCGTGTCGTCGATCAGGGCAGGGTCGACTTCCGCAATGGCCCAGATCCAGCCGTCATATTCGCCGGTTTTTTGCAGCTCGGTGATGCTGGATGGCTTGGGGATGGATTCGCCATTGGCAATGGCTTCTTCGATCCAGGCGGCGATGGCTTCCTTGGCGTTTTCAATGGCTTCGTCTACGCCGTCATCCGCTGCGGAGAAGCAGCCGGGTAGATCGGGTACGACAACGCCCCAGGCGGTAGTATCGGTACCCGGCTCAATAGCAATAGGGTATTTCATGGTTACTCCTTACTTGATTCCAGCTTGACGCAGCAGCTTGTTGAGAAGTCCGATGCCAAGATCCTTCTTGGGATGAGGGACGCTGATATGTCCCGGCCGCGTAGGGTGGCAAAAGACATGGTGAGAGCCTTTGACGTTGCGCAGTTGCCAGCCGGCTTGTTCAAGCTGTCGAATGAGTTCCTTGCTGTTCATGAGTGTGTATAGTACACATAATAACAGTATAGGGGAGCATGGGGCCATTTTTGTCCAGGGCCAAAGCGAATGCGTGTTGGACAACGGTTTAGTTGAAGTCTTGCCGGCTGTTGTTATTGACGCCGCCCAGCGCCCGCGCTGCCTCCAGGCCGCTGCGTACTGCGCCTTCGAGCACGGCCGGGTAGCCGGTGTCCGTCCAGTCGCCCGCTACATATACACGCGGCCAGGGCGTGGCGTTGGAAGGCCGATTCAGGCCCGGCACGGCGGCGAAGGTGGCGCGTTTTTCGGTGATCAGTTCGTAGCGGCACACTGAAGGCATGGAAGGCATGCCGGCGGTCTGCTCGGCGATCTGCGCCAGTACGCCCTGTGCAACCTGTTCTTCACTGTGGTCGCGCAGGCCCGCCGCATTGCTGATCACGATGTTCAGCCGGCTGGTGGGCGGCGGCTCGGACAGGAACACATTGCAGTGAAACAGCCACTGGCCAAAGCGGCCGTCTGCGGGGGAGTCAGCCAGCATCAGCATGGGATCGGGCATGTCCCACCGGGCCGAGAGCTCCAGGGTCAGGGTGGCGATGGGCATGGGCTCGAAGGCGTCGAGCATGGCCAGATATTTCTGCGAGTCTTCGGTAGCAGGCAGCCGGCTTAGCAGGCGGCGGGCGGGCTGGGCGTTGGTGGCTACTACCACCGCATCGAAAGGCTGGCCATCCACCAGCACGCCATGATGTCCAACGGCGCCCGGGCGGTGGAGCTCAGGCGAGCTTGCTGCGCGGGCATCCGGTGCGTCTGAAGTCCGGGTGTCAGGGGTTTCTACAGCGGGTGGGGCTGCGATGGGCTCCAGGCCATAGTCCAGGCGGCGAACCACGTGTCCGCGCTCAACGCGGATATCGCCGGGAAGCCGTTCAGGCCACAAGGACGAAAGGTCAACGCGCGAGATCAACACCTGGCAGGCGCGGGGCCCGGCGCCCAGGCTGTCGCGCAGCACATTGGCGAAGAGCTGGGCGCAGGCCCGGTCTATGGGGGTGTTCATGCTGGCCAGGCAAAGCGGCTCCCAGAAGCTGCGTATCAGGCGCGCAGACTGCTGGCCGCGCGTCAGCCATTGGGCGACGGTCAGGCCTCCGGGACGGGCTCCGTCGGGCGCTTGCCATTGGACGGTGGCGGGGCTCCCGCCGGTATTCCCGTGGCGATGCCTGCTTTGGCCTGGGGTCATGACCGAACCTGGGTCGACCTTCCAACCCCGCCGCGCCAGGCCGGACATCAGCATGGCCAGCCGCAGGCGCTCGGGCCAGTTGATTCCTTTTGCGCGCAGCAGGGCGGCGGGCAGGGCCAGTGCATCAGGCAGGTTCGGCACCCGCAGTTCAAAGTGCCCATCGGCCGATTGCAGGGCCAGCGGCATGCTGTACAGCAATTCATCTGGGTCCAAGCCCAGCCTGCGCATCAGCGCGAGGGTTTCGGTATAGGCGCCCAGCATGATGTGCTGGCCGTTGTCCAGCGTGGCGTTCAAGCGAGGCGAGTGCAGACCGCGTGCGCGGCCGCCCAGCCTGTGGCCGGCTTCGAATACCGTTACGCCATGCCCCATGCGGTGCAGCTCCAGGGCGGCGCTCAGGCCGGCCCAGCCCGCGCCGATGACGGCGATGTTCATCGGGCCAGGCGCTTGACCAGGCCGCGGCCGCCGCCCACCCAGGTCTTCCAGGCCAGCCAGAACTTTCGTATGGGTGTAAGGGCGATGCGCTGCTCTAGCACGTGCCAGCCGTCGCGCTCGATCTCATCGAGCAGGGCGTGGTAGATGGCCGCCATGGCCAGGCCCGGACGCTGGTTGCGGCGATCGGCCTCGGGCAGGGCCTGCATGGCTTCGCGATAATACTGCCGCGCGCGCTGCGCCTGGAATTGCATGAGCTTTTCAAAGCGCTCGGAGTGCTGGCTGTTGAGTATCTCGGAGGCCTTGACGTCGAAGCGCTGAAGTTCGTCGATGGGCAGGTAGATGCGCCCGCGGCGGGCGTCGTCGCCGACGTCGCGGATGATGTTGGTCAACTGGAAGGCCAGGCCCAGCTTGTCGGCGTAATCCAGCGTCTTGTCGTCGGTATAGCCGAATACGCCCACCGACAGCTCGCCCACCACGCCGGCCGCATGCCAGCAATAGGTGCGCAGGCCGGGCCAGTCGAGATAGCGCGATTGGTCAAGGTCCATTTCCATGCCCGCGATCACGGCATGCATGCGGTCTGCGGTGATGCGCCGTTCGGCCAGATGGGGGGCCAGCGCCCGAGTAACGGGGTGGTCGGGCTTGCCTGCGAACATGCGGTCGACCTCGGCGTGCCACCAGGCCAGCTTGGTGCGCGCGATCGAAGGGTCGCTGCATTCGTCCACCACGTCGTCCACTTCGCGGCAAAAAGCGTACAGGGCCGTGATGGCCTTGCGCTGCTCGGGCGGCAGGAACAGGAACGAGTAATAGAAGCTGGAGCCGCTTTGCGCGGCCTTGTTCTGGCAGTATTCGTCGGGGCTCATTGCGTGGTCGAAGCCGGGTAAGGGTAGGGGTACGCGACGTCGCGCAGCGTACGCCATGAAAGCAGCAGCCAATCGCGCTTGCGCAGCGTGGGCCTGTTTTGGAACACGTCGTAGTGTAATGGTTCCAGGCGCTCCAGGATACGCAGGCCGCCCAGTACGACCATGCGAAGTTCGAGGCCGATGCGGCCCGGCAGCCGCCGTGCCAGCGGCATGCCCTGCTGGAGCAGGCCGCTGGCCTGCGCGCACTGCTCGCGCATCAGCGATTGCCAGGCGGCGTCGCAGCGGCCCGCCGCGATCTGCGATTCGTCCACGCCATGGCGCGCAAGTTTGTCCTGCGGCAGATATACGCGCGCCTTGCGCCAGTCTATGGCGACGTCCTGCCAGAAATTGACCAGCTGCAATCCGGTACAGACGGCGTCCGAACGGCGCAGGTTCTCGGGGGTGCAGGCGTCGTAAAGATGCAGCATCAGGCGTCCCACGGGGTTGGCCGAGCGCGAGCAATAATCGAGCAGGGCGCCGTCGTCGGCATAGCGGTGGGTGGTGACGTCTTGCTCGAAGGCCGAGAGCAGGTCAAGGAAGGGCTGCAGCGGAAGCCGCCAGGCATGCACCGTGTGGGCCAGGGGGCCGAAGACCTCGTGCAGTGGGTCGTGGGCCGGCATGCCGGGCTGCCCCTCATGCATGGCCAGCAGGGCCCGGCGGTAGGCGCCCAGCTTCTCGAGACGGGCCGCCGGCGCGTCGTCGCCCTCGTCGGCGATGTCGTCGGCGCTGCGCGCAAAATGATAGATATGCGAGACCGGCGCGCGCAGGCGGCGGGGCAGCAGCAGCGAGGCGACCGGGAAGTTCTCATAGTGCTCCCGCTGTTTCACATCGGGTGTCGACATGGATTAGACTTTCGCTATTAGGGGAGTTTTATGCCACGTCCAATATCGGCTTCGATCTCGTTGCCGTCGTTAAAGCACAATCTGGCGGTTGTCGCCACGCAATTGAACAGTTTCAGCCAGCAGGACAGCCGGGTTGCCCCCCATATCTGGGCTGTTGTAAAAGCCAATGCGTATGGCCATGGCATCCATAATGCGGTACGCGCGTTCGAACAGGCGCAGGGCCTGGCCATGCTCGACCTGGACGAGGCCGTGAAGTGCCGCGAGGCCGGATGGAGCAAGCCCATACTGATGCTCGAAGGCTTTTTCGAACCCGCCGATATCGCGGTGTTCCGGGATTATAGTTTATGGACCACGCTGCATTGCCAGGAGCAGCTCGACATGCTTGGGGCGGCGCAACCCGGCCAGCCGCTGCATGCGCTGGTAAAGCTCAATACCGGCATGAACCGCCTGGGGTTTTCCGCGCAAAACTATGCCGCGGCCTATCGGCAAGCGCTGGAAGCGCAGCGGCGCGGCGTGCTCGGCACTGTGGGCAAGATGACCCACTTTGCACGCTCGGACGACAGCGTTGACGTCACCCAAGAGCAATTCCTTCTCTTTCAAGAGGCCACCCGCCATCTTCCAGGCCCGGTCAGCCTGTGCAACTCGGCGGCCACGCTTACGCCGCGCTACTGGATGTGGCCGTCTCCCGATACCGAACAATGGGTGCGCCCCGGCATCTGCCTTTACGGTTCGTCGCCGTTCCCCAACCAGCCGGCGCACGACCTGGGCCTGCGGCCCGCGATGACACTGCGCTCGCAGATCATAGGGGTGCAAGAGGTGGCGGCCGGGCAGGGTGTTGGCTATGGGCATGCTTTTATTGCGCCAAAACCCATGCGCGTGGGCGTGGTGGCCTGCGGCTATGCCGACGGCTATCCCCGGCATGCGCCCAACGGCACGCCCGTGACGGTAGACGGGCACGCCACCCAATTGGTGGGCAGGGTTTCGATGGACATGCTCATCGTCGACCTGACCTCTGTGCTGCAGGCCGGCATCGGGTCGCCCGTGGTGCTCTGGGGCCACGGGGGGCCCTCGGTGGACCAGGTCGCTCATGCGGCCGGAACCATCGGGTACGAGTTATTATGCGCCCTGGCGCCTCGCGTGCCGGTTTCCGTCACTGTCTGAGTCTACGAAAGGAATACATCGTGAAGAATCAATGCGTGCTGGTCACCGGCGCCACCAAGGGCATAGGATGGGCCATCAGCCGGCGCCTGGCCGACCTGGGCTGCCATGTGGTGGGCCTGGCCCGCCATACCCAGGACATCGATTTTCCCGGCTATCTGTATTCGTGCGATTTGTCCAATGCCGGCGAAACAGAAGACATGCTGCGCGTGATCCGCGAAAAATATCCGGTCGACGCCATTGTGAACAATGTGGGCATCGTCAAGCCCGAGCCCCTGGGCGAGATCGACCTGGGCTCGCTGTACCAGGTGTACGACCTCAACCTGCGGGTCGCCGTGCAGGTTACCCAGGCTTTTGTCGCCTCGATGAAGGCGCGCCACGAGGGGCGCATCGTGAACATCTGCAGCCGCGTGGTGCATGGTTCGCCCAATCGCACCAGCTATGCGGCCGCCAAGAACGCGCTCGTTGCCTGCACCCGTACCTGGGCGGTCGAACTCGCACCTTACGGCATCACGGTCAACGCCGTGTCGCCGGGGCCGGTCGAAACGGAATTGTTCCGGGCCAACAGCCCCGTGGGCAGCGAGGCTGAGAAGGCCGCCCTGGATTCGATTCCCATGGGCAGGCTGGGCCAGCCTGCCGAGGTGGCGGCAGCCGTCACCTTCTTCCTGTCGCCCGAAGCCGGCTTCATCACGGGGCAGGTGCTGGGCGTGGACGGGGGCGGCAGCCTGGCCGGCCGGCGCTAGCCAACACTAGGGCCCGTTAACACTAAAGGACTTTGCATGGCCAAGGCCAAGACCACCTTTGTCTGCAGCGAATGCGGCGGCACCTGCCCCAAGTGGGAAGGCAAGTGCCCGCATTGCGGCGAATGGAACACCCTGACCGAAACAGTGGCCGCTCCGGCCCAGCAGCACCGCTTCGCACCCCTGGCCGGCGCAAGCCCGGTGCGCAATCTGGCCGAAATCGAGGCCCGCGAGCTTCCGCGCCAGCCCAGCGGCATTCCCGAGTTCGACCGCGTGCTGGGCGGGGGGCTGGTCACGGGCGCCGTCATCCTCATTGGCGGTGATCCGGGCATAGGCAAGTCCACCTTGCTGCTGCAGGCCCTGGTGTCGCTGTCGCGGGTCACGCCGGTGCTGTACGTTACAGGCGAAGAGTCGGCCGAGCAGGTGGCGCTCAGGGCGCGCCGGCTCGAACTGGCCACCGATGAGGTCAAGCTGCTGGCCGAGATCCGGCTCGAGGCCATCGTGGCCGCGCTGACCGAAGAACGCCCGCGGGTGGCCGTCATTGATTCCATCCAGACGCTTTATTCCTCTGAACTCAGCGCCGCGCCCGGCTCGGTGTCGCAGGTGCGCGAATGCGCTGCCCAGCTTACCCGCCTGGCCAAGCAGACAGGCACGGCCATCGTGCTCATCGGCCACGTCACCAAGGACGGTGCCCTGGCCGGGCCGCGCGTGCTCGAGCACATTGTGGACACCGTCCTGTATTTCGAGGGCGATACGCATTCGTCCTTTCGCCTGGTCCGGGCCATCAAGAACCGTTTCGGGGCCGTCAATGAGCTGGGCGTATTCGCCATGACCGACCGTGGGCTGCGGGGCGTCAGCAATCCGTCCGCGCTGTTTCTTTCCCAGCACGACCGCAATGTGTCGGGCTCGTGCGTGATGGCCACGCAAGAGGGCACCCGACCATTGCTGGTCGAGATCCAGGCACTGGTCGACGGCGCGCACGTGCCCAATCCGCGGCGGCTTTCGGTAGGGCTGGAAAGCACGCGCCTGGCCATGCTGCTGGCCGTGCTGCATCGGCACGCGGGCGTGGCCACGTTCGACCAGGATGTGTTCGTCAACGCCGTGGGCGGGGTCAAGATCACCGAGCCTGCGGCCGACCTGCCGGTTCTGCTGGCCATCATGTCTTCGCTGCGCGACAAGCCGCTGCCCGAGGGCCTGATCGCATTCGGAGAAGTCGGCCTGGCGGGCGAGATCCGGCCGGCTCCGCGCGGCCAGGAGCGACTTAGGGAAGCGGCCAAGCTGGGTTTCCGGCTTGCGCTGGTGCCCAAGGCCAACGCGCCCCGGCAGGCCATTGAAGGCCTCGAGATCTGGCCGGTCGACCGCATCGATGCGGCCATCGACCGCTTGCGAGGATAGGGCGGGGCCATGACTTTATGGAGCCGCTACCTCGCCCCCGGCCTGCGGGCCCTGAAGCGCGACTGGCGTTCGGGCGAGCTGGGCTTGCTGGCGCTGGCCTTGCTGATCGCCGTCACGGCGGTCGGCAGCGTGGGCTTTCTTTCTGACCGCGTGTCGGCCGCCCTCGATCGCAGCTCAGCCCAGATGCTGGGCGGCGACCTGGTGCTTCGGGCCGACGAGCCCATTGCGCACGAAGTGCTGGACCAGGCCATCGCCCTGGGGCTCGAAGCCTCCACCCACCGCACGATGTCCTCCATGGCCAATTCACCGGGCGGCATGAGGCTGGTCTCGCTCAAGGCGGTCGATACGTCGTACCCGCTGCGAGGCGAGCTGCTGCTGCGCGACGATGCCATGCCGCAAGGCAGGCCCGCGGCCTCGGGCCCGACGCCGGGAACCGTCTGGATCGACCCTCAATTGACCAGCCTGCTGCATGTCGATGTGGGCGACACGATCGAACTAGGCGAGGCTTCATTCCGCATCGCGGGCGTCATTGCCTACGAGCCCGACCGGGGCGTGCAGTTCATCAACGTGGCGCCGCGTGTCATGATGAGGCTGGACGAACTGGCCTCCACAGGCCTGCTTGGCCCGGCCAGCCGCGTGCGCGATGTGACCAGCTTCGCCGGCCCGCAGCAGGCCGTGGCCGCCTATCGGCAATGGCTCGAACCGCGCCTGGAGCGCGGCCAAAGGCTTTCAGAGCCCGGTGAGGCGCGCCCCGAAATACAGCGCTCGCTTGACCGGGCCTATCAGTTCCTGACCCTGGTGGCCTTGCTGACGGTGGTCATCTCGGCGGTGGCGGTGGCCCTGGCCGCCCGCCGCTTCAGCCGCCGCCATCGCGACGGTGTGGCGGTGATGCGCTGCATGGGAGCGGGCAGGCGGCAGCTTGCCGCCATGTTCGGCATAGAGTTCCTGTTGCTGGCCCTGTGCGCCGCCGCGCTGGGCGTGACGCTGGCTTTCCTGGTGCAGGCGGGCCTGGCCCATCTGGTGGCGGCCCTGCTCGACGTCGACCTGCCCGGGCCTTCGTGGCGGCCCGCCTGGCATGGCGCCGCGGCCGCCTTGCTGCTGCTGGCGGGCTTTGCGCTGCCGCCCCTGTCGGCCCTGTATCGCGTGCCTCCGATGCATGTGTTGCGGCAGGCCGGGGGGCGATGGGCGCCCAGAACCGCCGTGTCCTATGCCGCCGGCTTTCTGGCTTTTTTTCTGCTGGCCTGGTGGATATCGGGCGATGTGCGCATGAGCCTGTTGGTGTCGGGCGGTTTCCTGGTAGGCCTGGCGGTGTTCTTTTGCGTCGCTTACGGGGTCATCCGCCTGCTGGGCGCCCTTGCGGGTGGCTTGCGCAACGCCTCGTCGCTGCGCTTCGCCCTGCGGGGCATGGTGCGGCGCCCTGGCCTGGCCACGGCCCAGGTGTGCGCCTTGTCCGTCGGCCTGATGGTCATGCTGTTGCTTACCCTCGCCCGCACCGACCTGCTCGACGGTTGGCGGGGCACTTTGCCGGCTGATGCGCCCAACACTTTCCTGATCAACATCCAGCCGGACCAGCGCCAGGCGGTGGGCGCCCGGCTTGAAGAGGCGGGCATACACGCGGCGCGGCCGGCCCCCATGGTCCGGGGCAGGCTGCTGGCGATCAACGACGAGCCCGTCGATGCGCGCAGCTACGAAGACGAGCGTGCCCAGCGCATGGTCGAACGCGAGTTCAATCTTTCGCATCTGGCCGCCTTGCCCGACAGCAACACCCTGGTGGCGGGGCGCTGGCTCGATCCCCGGGGCAGCGAGGTTTCGCTCGAGACCGGCCTTGCCGAAACCCTGGCCATAGGGCTGGGCGACACGTTGTCGTTCGATATCGCGGGCCAGCAGGTAACGGTAAAGGTCACCAGCCTGAGGGAAGTGAAGTGGGACTCCTTCGATGTCAATTTCTTTGCGCTGATGTCCCCGGCGGTTCTGGAAGAGGCGCCGGCCACCTACATCACCTCTTTCTATATGCCGCCCGCGCGGCTTGGCCTGGGCCAGCGGCTGGTCGACGAGTTCCCCAACCTGACCGTGGTCGACGTGGGCGCCATCCTGGCCCAGGTCCGGCGCATTGTCGAGCAGGCGATATTGGCCGTGCAGCTGCTGTTCCTGTTTACGGTGCTGGCCGGCGTGCAGGTGCTGGCGGCGGCCTTTGCGGCCACGCGCGACGAGCGCATCCACGAAGTGGCCGTGCTGCGCGTGCTGGGGGCGGGGGCGACGCGGCTGCGGCGCACGCAACTGATCGAACTGCTCGTGCTGGGCGGCCTGTCGGGCGCGCTGGCCGCCCTGGGCTCCATACTGCTGGCCCGCTTGCTGGCCGAGCGGGTGTTCGAGTTTTCGCTTGGATGGCCATGGTGGCCCTGGGCGGTGGGCGTGGCCGGCGGGGCGTTGATTTCCTGCCTAGGGGGCGGGCTTGCGCTGCGCGGCGTGCTGCGCACACCCCCCCTGCGCATGCTGCGGGAGGCCGCATGATCTCCACTCCGCTCGGTACCGGTTTATTGCGCTTCAAGTCGGGCGCCCTGTGTTTCGATCCGGCGCGCATTGGCCGGCCGGGTCCGGCCTTGTTCGATCCCAGCAATCCGGCACTGCAGGCGGCTTCCGTGGCGGTAGGCGGCAGGCAGTCGGCGTGGTTCGTCTCGGGCGAGGTTCCCGCCGCGGTACTGCGTCATTACCGGCGAGGTGGCCTGGCGGCCCGCGTCAGCCGCGACCGCTATCTGTGGACGGGTGAATCCTCCACCCGCTCGTTTGCCGAGTTTCGCATTTTGCAACTGCTGCACGGGCAAGGCCTGCGGGTGCCGGCGCCGCTTGCCGGCGCCTACTGGAGGGCGGGGCCGTTCTACCGCGCCGCCATCCTGATAGAACGCATACCCCAAGTCCGGACCCTGGCCGAGGCGCTGGAGGCGCCCCAGGCGGTGGCACAAGCCATCTTCGCCATGCACGAGGCGGAGGTTTGGCATGCCGACCTGAATGCCTATAACATCTTGCTCGACAAGGCCGGCCTGGCCTGGCTCATCGACTTCGACCGCGCCCGCCACGGGCCGGTGGGCCTGCAGGCCAGGCGGTCCAATCTGTTGCGGCTGCGCCGCTCGCTGAACAAAGTGGCCGGCCAGCGGGGGCTGGATTGCTGGGTACAGATCCACCGCGCCTACGAGGCACTTTCCGCCTAGGGCCTTTCAGCGCCAACCCCAAAAAGCTTTATCATCACGTCTTTTCGGTGGATTGTTTCCGGAGGCTCTTGCCGTGAGTTTGAACAGGGTCGCGTCATGGCTGTTGGCGATGCTCGCATTGGCGTCCTGCGCCGCCTGGGGGCAGGGCGGGGTGGTCAACGTCTATAACTGGGCCGAGTACACCGCGCCGGACACGCTGTCGGGTTTCCAGAAGGAAACAGGCATCCGGGTTCGCTACGACGTCTACGACAGCAACGACACCCTGCAGGCCAAGCTGCTTACGGGAAAGTCGGGCTATGACGTGGTCGTGCCGTCCACCCACTATGCCGCGCGGCAACTCGAGGCGGGCCTGTTCCAGAAGCTGGACAAAAGCCGGATACCCAATTGGCGGCATCTCGATCCCGAGATCATGAAGCTGGTTGCCGCGGTCGACCCGGGCAACCAGTATCTTGTGCCCTGGGGCTATGGCACCAACGGCCTGGGCTACAACGTGACGCGCGTGCGCGAGATCCTGGGACCGGACGCGCCCCTGGGAAGCTGGGACATGCTCTTCGATCCCGAGTACGCCAGCAAGCTCAAGGGCTGCGGCATTGCGATACTGGACGAGGCTGCGCAGGTGTTTCCCGCGGCGCTGCACTACCTGGGCAAAGATCCCAACAGCACCAACCCTGACGACTATGAGGCCGCGCTCAAGCTGCTCAGGCAGATCAGGCCCTATGTGCGCCAGTTCAGTTCGTCGGGCTATATCGATGAGCTGGCATCGGGCGACCTGTGCATGGTCTACGGTTTTTCGGGCGACGTGCTGATTGCGCGGGAACGCGCCAGGCAGGCGGGTAAGCCCTACGAGATCGACTACTACCTGCCCGCGGGCGGTGCTCCGGCCTGGTTCGACACCATGGCCATTCCGAAGGGGGCCGCCCACGTCGACGAGGCCCATGCTTTCATCAACTACATCGAGACGCCGCAAGTGCATGCTGCGATCACCAATAATATGTTCTATCCCAATGCCAACAAGGCCGCCCGCCAATATGTCGACCCCGAGGTGGCCAACAATGTCATGATCTATCCGCCCGACGAGGTCGCGGCCCAGCTTTTTGTCATCAAGGCCCTGCCTCTTCACGTATTGCGCGTGCAGAACAGGCTGTGGGCCAAACTTCGATCGGGGCGCTGAGCCATGGACAATCGTAGTGTCACTCCCGCCTGGCCGGCCGACGAGGACGAGTTCGTCCGCGTCGACGACGTGGTCAAGATCTACGGCGACGTCGTGGCCGTGCAGTCGGTCAATCTTTCGGTCAGGCGCCGGGAAATCTTCGCGCTGCTCGGAAGCTCGGGCTGCGGAAAATCCACCCTGCTGCGCATGCTGGCCGGCTTCGAAGAGCCCACGTCGGGCCGCATCTACCTCGACGGCGAGGACATTACCGCGCTGGCGCCTTATCGCCGGCCGGTCAACATGATGTTCCAGTCCTATGCGCTGTTCCCGCACATGACGGTCGAAGCCAATGTCTCGTTCGGCCTGAAGCAAGAGGGCGTGCCCCGCAACGAAATACACGAAAGGGTCTTCGAGGCGCTCGACCTGGTGCAGATGGCCGGCTATTCGCGCCGCAAGCCGCATCAGTTGTCGGGGGGCCAGCAGCAGCGCGTGGCCCTGGCCCGCAGCCTGGTCAAGCGGCCCAAGCTGCTGCTGCTCGACGAGCCCATGTCGGCGCTGGACAAGCAGATCCGGCAAAAGACGCAGATCGAGCTGGTGCGCATCCTGGACCAGGTCGGCGTCACCTGCATCATGGTCACCCACGACCAGGACGAGGCCATGACCATGGCCAGCAGGCTGGCGGTCATGACCGAAGGGCAGATCGTCCAGTGCGGCACGCCCCAAGAGGTCTACGAGTTTCCCAATTCGCGTTTCGTGGCGGGATTTATCGGCAGCACCAATCTGTTCACCGGCACCATCACCGTCGACGAACCCGATCACGTGCTGATCGAAAGCGACGAGCTTCTGCGGCCGATGCATGTCAATCACGGCGTCAGCGAACCGCTGGGCATGCAGGTATATGTATCGGTGCGGCCCGAGCAGATCAGGGTGGCGCGCGAGCAGCCGCAGGCCGAGTACAACTGGTCGCGCGGCATCGTCAGCCACATGGCCTGGATGGGCAGCCATGCCCGCTACCAGTTGCGGCTGGATTCGGGCCTGGTGGTCGAGGCCGCCGTTCCGCGCCAGATCATGGCGCAAACCGATGCACCGGGCATGGACGAAGAGGTGTTCATCCATTGGTCCAGCGAAAGCGCCGTGGTGCTTGCGTCATGAGGCGCCTGTTCACCCATGACCGCCAGTCGGTATTGCGCAAGCTGGCCATCGTCCCGCCTTTCGCATGGCTGGCGCTGTTCCTGCTGGTGCCTTTCTTGCTGGTGCTGAAGATCAGCTTTGCCGACCTTCGCTTCGGCATACCGCCGTACACGCCGCTTGCGACGCTGGAAAACGAGACCCTGAGCCTGAGCGTGCACCTCAGCAGCTACTTGCTGCTGTTCCGCGACAGCCTGTACGTGGCCACCTACATCAGCTCGGTCAAGATGGCGCTGGTTACCACGGTATGCTGCGCGCTGCTGGGCTATCCCATGGCCTACTACATTGCCCGCGCCAACCCCAGAGCGCGCAATATGATGCTGCTGGCCGTGATCCTGCCGTTCTGGACCTCGCTGCTGCTGCGCGTGTATGCCTGGGTGGGCATCTTGCGCAACGACGGCCTGCTCAACAACGCGCTGATGGCGCTGGGGTTGATCGATTCGCCGCTGGAAATCTATCGCACCGACCTGGCGGTTTACATCGGGCTGATCTATGCCTATCTGCCGTTCTTCATCCTGCCCCTGTACGCCAACCTGGTGAAATTCGACATGCGCCTGCTTGAAGCAGCCTACGACCTGGGCGCCAGGCCTTTCCAGGCGTTCTGGCGGGTTACCCTGCCCATGTCGCTGCCGGGCGTCATCGCCGGCTCGCTGCTGGTCTTCATCCCCACCGTGGGCGAGTACGTGATTCCCGAAATGCTGGGCGGCGCCGATACCCTGATGATGGGCCGGCTGATGTGGACGGAGTTTTTCAACAACACCGACTGGCCGATGGCCGCCGCGGTAACCTGCGTCATGGTGCTGATACTGATCGTGCCGCTGGCGCTGCTGCAGTACAACCAGGCGCGGCAATTCGATTCGGAGAGGCGCCATGGCAAAACCTGACCGTCTCCTGCGGGCTTTCGTCCTTACCCTGGGCTATGGCTTTCTGTACGTGCCGATAGCCTGCCTGATGCTGTTCTCTTTCAACGATTCGGCCATGATGACCTCATGGACGGGCTTCTCGCTGCGCTGGTACCACGAGCTGTTCAGCGATCAGGCCCTGCTGTCGGCGGCGGGCCTGTCGTTGAAGATCGCGGCGCTTACGGCGACGGCCGCCGTGGCCCTGGGCACCTGGGCGGCCTATGTGCTCGTGCGCATGGGGGCGTTTCGCGGCTCGGGCCTGTATGTCGGCATGCTGTGCGCGCCCCTGGCCATGCCCGAAGTGGTGCTGGGCATTTCACTGCTGCTGATGTTCGTCGAACTGGGGTCGCTCTTCGGCTGGCCGGCGGGAAACGGCTTGTTCACCATCTGGGTGGGGCACGTTACCTTGTGCATCGCCTATGTGGCCGTGGTGATCCAGGCGCGCATCCGCGACCTTGACCGTTCGCTCGAAGAGGCCGCCCTCGACCTGGGCGCATCGTCACTGAAGGTGTTCTTCGTCATCACGCTGCCGCTGATCGCGCCCGCCCTCATGGCGTCATGGCTGCTGGCCTTTACACTGTCGCTTGACGACGTGGTGATCGCTTCTTTCCTTTCGGGGCCGGGCTACACCACCTTGCCGCTCGAAGTATTTTCCCGGGTGCGCCTGGGACTCAAACCTGAAATCAATGCCCTGGCTACCTTGTTCATCCTTATCGTGGGGATATCCGTCATTGTGGCGAGCAAGGTGCAATGGCGCAAAGAGGAATCATGAAAGCCCTACGACTTTACGGATTGAAGCGCTGCAGTACCTGCGTCAAGGCCATGGCCTGGCTCGACGAGCAGGGTCAGCCCTATGAGTTCATCGATTACCGCGACGAGCCGGTGCCGGCCCCGGTGCTTGCCGACTGGAAGGACAAGCTGGGCGGCTGGGAGAAACTGGTGAATCGCGCTTCAATGACCTGGCGCAATCTGCCCGAGCAGCGCAAGGCGCCCAAGGACGATGCCGAGTGGCTGGCGCTGATCGCCGAGTTTCCCACGCTGGTGCGCCGGCCCGTTCGCGTCGATGCCGACGGCCGGGTCAATGCGGGCTTTTCGGCCAAGAAATACGAAGAACTCAAGGGGTAGGCCATGCTTGACCAGAACGCCCTCAAACGCAATGCGGCGCAGGCCGCTGTCGATTATGTACTGCCGCTGCTGGGTCCCGATTCGATCCTGGGGGTGGGCACGGGTTCCACCGTCGATCTCTTCATCGACGCCCTGGCGCCCCACAAGCAACGCTTTCGCGGCGCGGCGTCCAGTTCGGAGCGCAGCTCGGCCCGCATGGCCCAGGCCGGCATACAGGTCTTCGATCTTAACGACATCGAGACCATGCCCGCCTACGTCGACGGCGCCGACGAGATCGACTCCGGCCTGAACATGATCAAGGGCGGCGGCGGGGCGCTTACACGCGAAAAAATCGTGGCCTCGGTGGCGCAGCAGTTCGTGTGCATCGTCGATGAGTCCAAGCTGGTCGCGAAACTGGGCGCCTTCCCGCTTCCGGTCGAGGTCATACCCATGGCAATGGCGGCCGTCGCCCGGCGCCTGGCCCGATTGGGGGGGGAGCCTGAAGAAAGAAAGGGTTTCGTCACGGACAACGGCTGCCGCATACTGGATGTGTCGGGTCTTGATATTGCCGATCCGGCCGCGCTCGAGGCGCGCATCAACGACATTCCCGGCGTGGTCACCTGCGGCTTGTTCGCCATTGCAGGCGCCGATGTGGCGCTCGTTTCGGGCCAGCAGGGGGTGCGGCAGCTAAGAGCTGGCCAGGTTTCACAATAGCGTCATAATCCCAGGCTAAGCTTTTTCCTTTGAATGGATTATCATGTTTGTAGCAGTAGGCGGGAAACCCGGCTGCAGACCCTGATTTCAAAGTTTCCGCGACGAAGGCCGATATGACCGAGCACACCAACAGGCAGTTTTCCACCGATCTCGAAACCACCAAATCCCTGTTCCTGCAAATGGGCGGGTTGGTCGAGACCATGGTCTACGACGGCGTCGAAACGCTTATTTCCGGCGACCTTAGCCTGGTTGACCGCGTGCGCGAGCGCGAAAAGGAAGTCAACCGCCTCGAAGTCGAAATCGACGAACGCATAGGCCTGCTCATTGCACGCAACCAGCCCACCGCCGTAGACCTTCGCCTGCTGCTGTCCATTTCCAAGATGCTTACCGACATGGAGCGCTGCGGCGACGAGGCCGAAAAAATCGCCAAGGTGGCCCGGCGGCTGCATGAATCCGAAGGCCGCTTCATTCCGGCCGTCGAACTGCGCCACATGCGCGAGTACGTGGTGTCCATGCTGCGCCAGTCGCTCGACGCCTTCGCGCGCGAAGACGCCATCCATGCCGCGCAGGTGGTGCGCAGCGACAAAGAGGTCGACAAAGAGTGGAAGGCCTCGCTGCGCCACCTCATCACCTACATGATCGAAGACCCGCGCACCATCACCCGCTCCATCGACCTGATCTTCATCGCCCGCTCGCTCGAACGCATTGGCGACCATGCCAAGAACATGGCCGAACGGGTCATCTACATGGTAAAGGGCGACGACGTGCGCCACACGGGCGTGAAGGCCACCGAGCGCACGGCGCGCGGCGCAACCTACGAAGAAGACAACGACGCCTGATACGCATCAAGGGCGGGGCCGCCAGGCGCGGAAGCGCTTTCAGAAGAAACCCGGAAGCCGGGCAGTCTTGAGCGACTGCCCGGTTTTTTTCGTGGCGTGCCCTGCCTGATCAGGCCGAAGGCGGCACGTAGCCCTGGGCTTCGACGTTGGCGTCGTCGAACAGAAAGCTTTCCATCTGCTGCGCCAGGTATTTGCGGGCGCGGACGTCGGCCAGGTTGAGCCTGTTTTCGTTGACCAGGCGGGTTTGGGTTTCGACCCATTGGGCCCAGGCCTGCTTCGAGATGTTTTGCCAGATGCGGATGCCCAGTTCGCCGGGATACGGCGGCGCCTCGAGGCCTTCGGCTTCTTGCTTGAGTTTTACACAGTGGACCATGCGTGCCATGACATTCCTACCTAAAAAGTACGTTTGATCAATGGCCCATTGTACAAGCTGCGCGGCGCGAAACAGCTCGCCGCGGGCTTGCCTGCCGACGGCTGCCCGGCCAGGCCGGGTGGAGGAGGCGTCAGGGGCTTGGCCGCGATCGCCGGCCTGGGTTTTGCTGCCAGTGCCGGCATGGACGCCGCACCGCGTGACGCGCGCTTTTCAGTGTGGCGGCTTACAGCCGCTTGATGAAAATAAGGCTGTTGCGCGAGCGGTTGTAATGCGTCTGGCGCTCTTTGGGCAGGTCGGAGACCCCCCCCCGGGCAAAGCCGCGCTTCATGAACCAGTGCGAGGTGCGGGTGGTCAGCACGAACAGCCGGCGGGCGCCCATGGCGCGGGCCTTGCTTTCCGCGTGGCGCAGCAGCATTTCGCCTTCTCCCGAGCCCTGCCATTCAGGGTGGACAATGAGACAGGCCATTTCGACCATGCCTTCGTCGAGATAGGGCTTGAGGGCCACCGAGCCGTAGATGACGCCGTCGTGCTCGAGCACGGTGAAGAGCTCGACCTCGCGCTCGATGACCGCCCGGCCGCGGGGCACCAGGGTGCCGTCGGCCTCGAGGGGCTCGATCAGTTGTACGATGGCGCCGACGTCGTCCACCGTGGCGGGGCGAAGGTCGTCGAGGTTGTCTTCGACCACCATGGTGCCGACCCCATCGTGGGTGAAGATCTCGAGCAGCACGCTGCCGTCGAGCGTATAGGGCAGCAGGTGCGCCCGCGCCACGCCGCGCTTGACCGCCCGTGAAGCATAGGTAAGGAAAGAGGCCGTGTCTTCGTCGAGCGTGCCGCTGGCAAGCAGGGCGTCGGCGTCCTCGCGGGCCAGCTCGGTGTCGACCGAGCCGTCTTCATGGCGAACGATGCGGTCTTGCGTAAGAAAGATGAGTTTTTCGGCGCGCAGCGCCACGGCGACGCTTGTGGCCAGGTCTTCCATGGCCAGATTGAAGGCTTCGCCCGTGGGCGAGAAGCCCAGCGGCGACAGCAGCACGATGGCGCCCTGGCTCATGACTGACCTGATGGCGTCGATGTCGAGCTTGCGCACCGCGCCGGTGTGCTGGTAATCAAGGCCATCAATGATGCCCACCGGGCGCGCAGTGACGAAGTTGCCCGAGATGACGCGTATCTGGGCGTGCGACATGGGCGTATTGGGCAGGCCCTGGCTGAAGCCGGCCTCGATGTCGAGGCGGATTTCGCCGGCGGCCTCTTTGGCGCATTCAAGCGCCTCGGGCGAGGTGGGTTCGGTGCCGCGGCCGAATTGCGTGGAGTAGCCCTTTAATTTAAGCTGCTCGTTGACCTGAGGGCGCGAGCCGTGCACCAGCACCAGCTTGACCCCCAGCGCCGACAGCAGCGAAAGGTCTTGCACCAGCGCATTGAGGGCGCCGTCGAAAACCAGCTCGCCGCCAAAGGCGATGACAAAGGTCTTGCCGCGAAAATCATGGACGTATGGCGCCACTTCGCGGAACCAGCGCACGAACTGCGCCGGGGCGAACTCGGGCGCATCATGGGCCGAGAGGGTTTCGGGGTCGGTAAGGGCCAGGTCGTCTTGCACGCGGGTTCCCATTTGTTGCACTAATACAAAATTATAATGACGGGTACCCGTTTTATTTGAGTTTTCATGCAAGAGCCCGTCGATTTGTCGGTAAACCAACACAGAAGCGAAGGCCGGCGCTCCCGTTCCCAAACTGGGGCCGTTCGTCCGCTGCCGCCCATCCGCTACCCGGAAGACCTGCCCGTCAGTGCACGGCGCGACGATATCGCCGCGGCGATCGCCGCCCATCAGGTG
Organism: Pusillimonas noertemannii; assembly: GCF_003096595.1. Taxonomy (GTDB): domain Bacteria; phylum Pseudomonadota; class Gammaproteobacteria; order Burkholderiales; family Burkholderiaceae_B; genus Pusillimonas; species Pusillimonas noertemannii. The sequence goes on from NZ_QEKO01000008.1 coordinate 97,477, forward strand.
GTGATCGTAAGCGGCGAGACCGGTTCGGGCAAGACCACGCAACTGCCCAAGATCTGCCTGGAACTGGGCCGGGGGCGGGGCGGCCTGATCGGCCATACGCAGCCCAGGCGGCTGGCCGCCACGTCGGTGGCCCGGCGCATCGCCGAAGAGCTGGGCTCCGAGTTGGGCGACTGGGTGGGCTACCAGATACGCTTCAGCGACCGCAGCGGAGCCGACACGGCCATCAAGCTGATGACCGACGGCATTCTGCTGGCCGAGTCCCAGCGCGACCCCCTGCTGCGCCGATACGACACCATCATCATCGACGAGGCGCACGAGCGCAGCCTCAACATCGATTTCCTGCTGGGCTTCCTGAAGCAATTGCTGCCCCGGCGGCCCGACCTGAAGCTCATCATTACGTCGGCCACCATCGACGCAGGCCGATTCTCCAGCCATTTTGCGGTCGAGGGGCGGCCGGCGCCCGTCATCGAAGTGTCGGGGCGGCTCTATCCGGTCGAGGTGCTGTACCGGCCCGTGCTGCGCGAAGACGAATCGACCGATGCCGCGGCCAGGCGCGGGGGGCCGCGGCAGGGCCCTGCATCGTCGCAGGATGAAGAGCGCGACCTGGTCGACGCGGTGGTGGACGCCGTGGACGAATGCGCCCGGCACGGCGCCGGCGACGTGCTGGTGTTCCTGCCCGGCGAGCGCGAAATACGCGAAACGGCCGAGGCGCTGCGCAAGCACCATCCGCCCGGCACCGAGGTGCTGGCGCTTTTTGCGCGGCTTTCGCAGGCCGAGCAAGAGCGCATTTTCCGCCCACAGGGCAATGCGCGCCGCGTTGTGCTTGCCACCAACGTGGCTGAAACCTCACTTACGGTGCCGGGCATCCGCTACGTTGTCGACAGCGGCCTGGCGCGGGTCAAGCGCTACTCATGGCGCAACAAGGTCGAGCAATTACGCATCGAGCCCATCAGCCAGGCCTCGGCCAACCAGCGGGCGGGCCGCTGCGGGCGCATCGGGCCGGGCGTGTGCATCCGGCTGTACGACGAGGCCGACTACAAGGCGCGGCCGCCCTTCACCGATCCGGAAATCCTGCGCTCGTCCCTGGCTTCGGTCATATTGCGGATGAAGGCGCTGAAGCTGGACGACATCGAGACCTTTCCCTTCGTCGAGGCGCCCACGGGCAGAGCCATTGCCGACGGCTACCAGCAACTGCAGGAGCTAGGCGCGCTCGATGGCGCGAACAGGCTCACGCCCACCGGCCGCTCGCTGTCCAAGCTGCCGGTCGACCCGCGCCTGGCGCGCATGATCCTCGAGGCCCAGGCGCAGCAATGCTTGGCCGAGATCCTCATTATTGCCGCAGCCCTGTCGGTGCAGGATCCGCGCGACAGGCCCATGCACGAGCGCGAGGCGGCCGAAACGGCGCACGCCAAGTTCCGCGACGAAAAGTCCGAATTCCTGGGCTACCTGAAACTATGGAACTGGTATCACGAGCAGGTGGCCCACAAAGGGTCGCAGCGCAAGTTGGTGGCCTTGCTGCGCCAGAACTTTCTTTCGCCGATACGGTTGCGTGAATGGCGCGACGTGCACAGCCAGCTCGCCGCCCTGGTCGGCGAGCAGCGCTGGCGCGTCAACACCACGCCTGCCACCTACGAGCAAACCCACATGGCCCTGCTGTCGGGCCTGCTTGGCAATATCGGCCTGAAGAACGAAGAGGGCGGCGGCTACCTGGGCGCGCGCGAAATCCGGTTTCAGATCCATCCGGGTTCGAGCCTGGTCAAGAAAGCCGGGCGCTGGATCGTGGCCGCCGAGCTGGTCGAGACGACCCGGCTGTATGCGCGCTGCGTGGCGCGAATCGAACCGCCGTGGCTGGAAAGGGCGGGCGCGCATTTGCTGCGCCGGGCCTGGTCCGATCCACGCTGGGACCGCAAGAGCGGGCAGGTGGTGGCCAATGAGCGCGCAACCTTGTATGGCCTGCCGGTATACACCGGGCGGCGCATCCATTTCGGCAAGATCGACCCGGCCCAGGCGCGCGAGATATTCATCCGCGATGCGCTGGTGCAGGGCGACATCGATACGCGCCTGCCTTTCGTCAACCAGAACCGGCAGCTCATTGCCAAGATCGAGAAGCTCGAGCACCAGGCGCGCAGGCCCGACATCCTGGTCGACGACGCCCTGATCTTCGCTTTCTATGACAAGCAGATTCCGCAGGACATTTACCAGACCGCCACGCTCGAGAAATGGGCGGGCGGGCTCGACAAGGCGGCCCTGGACGCGCTGCGCCTGAAGCGCGACGACCTCATGCGCCACGAGGCGGCTGGGGTCACCACGGATGTCTTCCCCAAGAAGGTCTCATGGCAGGGCGTCGACATGGCGCTCGACTACCATTTCGAGCCGGGCTCCGCGCGCGACGGGGTGACCCTGACGGTGCCGCTGTTCGCGCTGAACAAGATAGACCCCATGCGTTGCGAATGGCTTGTGCCGGGCATGCTGAAGGAAAAAGTGCATCTGCTGCTCAAGTCGCTGCCGCAGAAGATGCGGCGCCATTGCGTGCCGCTGCCCGACTACGCCTCGGGCTTCTACGAACGCTGGTTCGATCGCGCCGACGACCCGCCCATGGGGCTGCTGGACGCCTTGCGCGGCGACATGTGGGAGCAGGTCAAAGTGCGTCCCGCTCACAGCGACTTCAAGCTCGAGACGCTGCCGGCCCATCTCTTCATGAACTTCAAGGTGGTGGACGAGCATGGCCGCATGCTTTCCGGCGGCCGCAATCTCGATCAGCTGAAGGCCGAGCACGGCAGCCAGGCTCAGGCCTCCTTCCAGAAGGTGGCGGCGCGAGACGAGAACGTGGGTCAGGTGCTGGCCCACGAGAACCTGGTCGACTGGTCTTTTGGCGAGCTGCCCGAACTGATGGAAATCCGGCGCAAGGGGCAGTCCTTTATCGGATACCCCGCATTGATCGATCGCAAGACGCATTGCGACCTCGATGTGTTCGACGACCCGGGCGAAGCCCGACGGCGGCATCGGGCGGGACTGCTGCGGCTTTTCAGGCTGGCCCTGCGCGAGCAGGTCAAGTTTCTTGAGAAGAACCTGGATGGCCTGACCCGCATGAGCATGCTGTACATGAGCCTGGGCACCCAGGAAGAGCTGCGGGACCAGATCATCGACACCGCGCTGGAACGCGCCTGCCTGGGCGAGCCCTGGCCCAACGACCGTGCCGCCTTCGAGGCGCGCGTGGCCGAAGGGCGTACGCGCCTGGGGCTGCTGGCGCAAGAGGTGGCGCGCCTGGCGGCGGCCATTCTCGCCGAATGGTCTGCCCTGCAGAAAAAGCTGCCCCAGGCCAAGCCGCATGCGGCCGCCCATGCCGACCTGGCCGCGCAGATATCGGCGCTGATGGGCAAGTGCTTTGTGCGCGATACACCTTATCAGCAGTTGTCGCATTTTCCGCGTTACCTGAAGGCGGCGCAGGCGCGCATCGACAAGCTCAGGGCCGACCCCGCGCGCGACCAGCGCCAGATGGCGGAAATGGCACCGTTGATCACCCAATACCAGCGCGCGCGCGCCGCGCTGAAGGGGGCGCCCGACGCCGGCCTGGACGAATTCCGCTGGCTGCTCGAGGAGTTGCGCGTGGCCTTGTTTGCACAGGAACTGCGCACCCCCATGCCGGTTTCGGTAAAGCGCTTGCAGAAGGCCTGGGCAGCGACCCAGCGCTAAGAAAGTATCGAACAGCCCGCATGACTTGTTCGGGGCTTCCCCTTAAGTACAATCCTTATCATGAAATCCGCCATGCCCGCTTCTTTCGTCCACCTGCGCATCCACTCCGAGTTTTCGGTGGTGGATGGCATCGTCCGCATTCCCGAACTCGTCAAGAAGGTGGCCGGCTTCGGGCAGCCCGCCGTGGCGCTGACCGACCTGTGCAATCTCTTCGGCCTGATCAAGTTCTACAAGGCGGCGCGCAATGCCGGGGTCAAGCCCATTGCGGGCTGCGACCTATGGCTGCAGAACGACGAAGAGCGCGACAAGCCGCATCGGGTACTGGTACTGGTGCGCAACCATGCCGGTTACCTGAACCTGTGCGAACTGCTTACCCGCGCCTGGCTCGAGAACCAGTATGGCGGCCGGGCCGAGATCCGGCGCGAGTGGCTGGCGGGCCTGGAAGGCCTGATCGTGCTGTCGGGCGCCCGCGCGGGCGACGTGGGACAGGCGCTCGAGGCGGGCAATGTCGAACTGGCGCGCCGGCTGGGCCGGCAGTGGGCCGACGCGTTTCCGGGGGCGTACTACATCGAGCTTCAGCGCGTCGCCAGCGGCGACGAAGAGTACGTGCAGGCCGCCATGCGCCTGGCCGCCGAACTGGGGCTGCCCGTGGTGGCAACGCATCCGGTGCAGTTCCTTGAGGCCGACGATTTTCGTGCGCATGAAGCGCGTGTGTGCATCGCCGAGGGCGAGCAACTGGCCAATGCAAAGCGCGTGCGCCGCTTCACGAACGACCAGTACCTGCTTGATTCCGACGAAATGCTGCGGCGCTTCGAAGACGTGCCCTCGGCCGTGGCCAATACCGTGGAGATCGCCAAGCGCTGCACGCTTGAACTGCAGCTGGGCCAGCCCAAGCTGCCCGACTTTCCAACGCCCGACGGCGTTACGCTGGACGACTACCTGGTGCAGCTTTCGCGCGAAGGGCTCGACGTGCGGATGCGGCAGCTGTTTCCCGACGAGGCCGAGCGCAACGAGCGCTATCCGCAGTACCGCGAGCGGCTCGAGTGGGAATGCAAGACCATCGTCGACATGGGCTTTCCGGGCTACTTTCTTATCGTGGCCGACTTCATCAACTGGGGCAAGCAGAACGGCGTGCCGGTGGGGCCGGGCCGGGGCTCGGGGGCCGGCTCGCTGGTGGCCTACTCGTTGGGCATCACCGACCTCGATCCCATCCGCTACGACTTGCTGTTCGAGCGCTTCCTGAACCCCGAGCGGGTTTCCATGCCCGACTTCGATATCGACTTCTGCCAGGATAACCGTGAGCGGGTCATCGACTACGTCAAGCACAAGTACGGCAAGGCGGCCGTCAGCCAGATCGCCACCTTCGGCACCCTGGGCGCCAAGGCGGTGGTGCGCGACGTGGGGCGGGTGCTGGAAATGCCCTATATGTTGTGCGACGGCCTGTCCAAGCTCATTCCCTTCAACCCGGCCGACCCCTGGAGCCTCGAGCGCACCTTGTCGGACGAACCGGCCTTCAAAGAGCGCTACGACCAAGATGAAGAAGTCCGGGCCCTGGTCGACCTGGCCAAGCCGCTTGAAGGCCTGACACGCAACATCGGCATGCACGCCGGAGGGGTGCTTATCGCCCCGGGCAAGCTCACCGACTTCTGCCCGCTGTACTGCCAGCCGGGCACCGACACCAACGCCGTGTCGCAGTTCGACAAAGACGACGTCGAGGCGGCGGGCCTGGTCAAGTTCGACTTTCTGGGCCTGCGCAACCTGACCATTCTCGATTGGGCCGTGCGCTATGTGCGCCAGTTCAACGAAGACAAGCGCGATTTCGACATCATGGCGCTGCCGCTCGACGACCCGGGCACTTATCAGCTGCTCAGCGAAGGCAACACCACGGCGGTCTTCCAGCTTGAATCGCGCGGCATGAAAGAGCTGCTGCGCAACCTGCGCCCCAGCACCTTCGAAGACGTGATCGCCATGCTGGCCCTGTACCGTCCGGGGCCGCTCGAGTCGGGCATGGTGGTCGATTTCGTCAACCGCAAGCACGGCCGAGCCGAAGTCGACTACTTCCATTCAGACCTCGAACCCGTCCTGCGCAGCACCTACGGCGTCATCGTGTACCAAGAGCAGGTGATGCTCATTTCGCAGATCATCGGCGGCTACACCCTGGGCGGCGCCGACATGCTGCGCCGGGCCATGGGCAAGAAAAAGCCCGAAGAAATGGCCAAGCACCGGGCCATTTTCGAGAAGGGCGCGGTCGAAAAGGGCTACGACGCCGACCTGGCCGTGAAGCTGTTCGATCTGATGGAGAAATTCGCGGGCTACGGCTTCAATAAAAGCCACTCGGCGGCCTATGCGCTTATCGCCTACCAGACGGCCTGGCTCAAGGTGTACCACCCGGCCGAGTTCCTTGCCGCCACCCTGTCGTCCGACATGGACGACACCGACAAGGTGCAGATTTTCTGGAAAGACGCCCTGGCCAATGGGGTCGAGGTGCTGCCGCCCGACGTCAATCACTCGAATTATCGCTTCGAGCCCGTGTTCGACCGGCACATGCAAGAGGGCCGTCCGCCCCGCACCATGCGCTACGGCCTAGGTGCAGTGAAGGGCACGGGCCAGTCGGCGGTCGAAGAGATCATCCGGGCCCGCCAGGAAGGCGGCCCCTACGCCAGCCTGTTCGACTTCTGCCGCCGCATCGACCGCCATGCGGTCAATCGACGCACCATCGAGGCCCTTATTCGCGCCGGCGCCTTCGACGGCATAGACGAGAACCGCGCCGCGCTGCTGGCCACGCTGGGCAATGCGATCGAAGCGGCCGAGCAGGCCGAGCGCAGCGCCAACCAGGTTTCCCTGTTCGACGACGACAGCAACGACATCGTCGAGGGCGAACTGGCCAAGGTGGCCCCCTGGGACCTGCAAACCAAGCTGACCGAAGAAAAGGCGGCGCTGGGCTTTTTCTTCAGCGCCCATTTGTTCGACGCCTGGCGCGACGAGGTGCGGCGCTTTGCGCCCAAGCCCCTGTCCCGCCTCGAGCCGGCGCGTGGCCTGCAGTGGTTCGCCGGTGTCCTGGCCTCGGTGCGTCCGCGCATGACCCGGCGCGGCAAGATGCTGTATGCGGTGCTTGACGACGGTTCGGCCCAGGTCGAGGTAGCGGTGTTCAACGAGCTTTACGAACAGCACCGCAATCGCCTCAAGGAAGACCGCCTGGTCATCATCCATGGCAAGGTCAGCAACGACGACTATTCCGGCGGGCTGCGCGTGTCGGCCGACGAAATCTATGACCTGCAGCTTGCGCGCGAGGCGCGTGCCCGTGCCCTGCGCATCACGCTCAATGGCAACGCCGACGTGCAGCGCCTGAGGCAGGTGCTCGATCCGTTCCGCGCCGCGTCCCACGACAATGCCGCCGGCGTGCGGGTAGAAGTCTGCCTCGAGCGCGACGATTATCAGTGTGTGCTGCGCCTGGGCGACGATTGGAGGGTGCGCATGGCCGACGACATGTTCGAACAGCTGCACGGCTGGGTGTCCACAGACAGCGTGGAGATCGCCTATCAATGAAGCCGCTGCGCATCGTCCACTCTGAAGCCGCCACCAGCTTCGGCGGCCAGGAGCAATACATCTACCAGATGATGACGGCCATGCGCGAGCGCGGCCACCACCTCGAGGCCATCTGCCAGCCCCATGCCGTCCTGGCCCAGCGCCTGCGCGACGACGGCTTTACCGTGCATACTCTGCTGATGGACGGGCCGGCCAACTTCATGAAGGGGGTGGTGCGCCTGCGCAAGGTGTTGCGCGAGGGCCGCTTCGACGTGCTCAATACGCACAGCCGGCGCGACACCATACTGGCCGGCACGGCGGCTCGCCTGGCCGGCACCCCGCTTATCGTCCGCACCCGCCATCTTGCCAAGCGGGTGGGGTCATTGCTGTCGTACACCATTATCCCTCACAGGGTCACCACCGCGAGCAACTTCGTACGCAACCATCTCATCGAGCGGGGCGTGCTGCCTTCCCACGTGGCCACGGTCTATCCGGTAGTCAATCTGCAGCCCTGGGACAAGCCCTCCACGCTCCGGGACGAACTCAAACTGGCGCAGAACGACATTATGGTGGGATGCGTGGCGGTCATGCGGGCCAAGAAAGGCCATCGCGCGCTGGTCGACGCCATGGAGCCCCTGATCCGCAGCCGGCCCAACCTGCACCTGGTGTTCGTGGGCGGTGGCTCGCCCGTGTTCGAAGAGACCCAGGCCTACATCGCCGAGAAGGGCCTGGGCAGGCGTGTTCATTTGCTGGGGCGGCGCAATGACGTGCCCAATCTGCTGGCGGGCTTCGACCTCTTTGCCCTGGCCACCGAGCAAGAGGCGTCGGGCACCGTGTTCGTCGAGGCCGCGGCGGCCGGGCTGGCAGTGGTGGGCACCGACGTCGACGGTGTCCCCGAAATGATGGAAAATGGCGTGACGGGCCTGCTGGTTCCCCTTCATGATCAACAGGCCCTTACCGAGGCATTGCGCACCCTTGTCGACGATCCCGGGCTGCGGCGCCGCATGGGCGCGGCCGGAAAGCGCCGGGTGCTCGAAGAGGGGCGCTTCACGCCCCAGGCCATGGTACAAAGTGTCGAGTCCTGCTACGAGCGCTGGTTGAGCGAACGAAAATGAAAAAAGCCCATTCGGTTCCCGTCCTGATGTATCACCACGTCTCGCCATCCGAGGGTGCCATCACGGCCTCGCCCAAGAATTTCGAAGACCAGCTTGCCTGGCTTTCCAGCCACGGCTACGGTTCGCTCACCACCGACGAGTTCGCGGCCCACCTCGCCGGCGAGCCCGTGCCCGACAAGTCCGTACTCATCACCTTCGACGACGGCTATCTCGACAACTGGGTCCATGCCTTTCCGCTGCTCAAGAAATACGGCTACAAGGCGGTGATCTTCCTGGTTACGGATTGGGTCGGCCAGGGTCCTGCGCGGCCCATCGTGGGCCAGGGGCCGCCCTTGCCCGATACCCCCAGCCACGACGAATGCGAGCGGCGCATCGCCCAGGGCGATTCCGACAGCGTCATGCTGCGCTGGAGCGAGATCCAGGCCATGCAGGAAAGCGGCCTCGTCGAATTCCACAGCCATACCCATACGCATACCCGCTGGGACAAAAGCGAGCGCGCCCACGAAAAAAACGCGCTCATGGCGCAAGAGCTCCAGCAGTCGCGCCAGGCGCTGCTCGAGAATCTGGGCTCGGTCTCCGAGCACTTCTGTTGGCCGCAGGGCTATTTTGACGCCGATTATGTGCGCGTGGCCCAGCAGGCAGGGTTCAAATACCTGTACACCACGCACGCCTTCGGCCAGAACCTGGCGGGCACAAATCCCGCCCACATCCATCGGTTCGCCGTGCGCAACACCACGGGCGACTCCGTAGGGCGGCGCATACAGGTTGCCGCACATCCGGTCATTGCGCCGGTCTTCAACCGGTTCAAGTTGTGGAAGCGGGCGCGCAGGCAAAGGGCATGACGCTTTCGGTCATCATCATCACCAAGAACGAAGAAGCGCACATAGGCGCATGCATCGACTCGGTGGCCTTCGCGGATGAGATCATTGTGCTTGATTCGGGAAGCAGCGACCGAACCTGCGAGATCGCCCGCGAGAAGGGTGCCCGAGTAGCACAAACCGCCGACTGGCCCGGTTTCGGCCCGCAAAAGAATCGTGCGCTCGACCTGGCCACCCAAGAGTGGGTGCTGTCGGTGGATGCCGACGAGCGGGTTACGCCCGAGCTGGCGCAGGCCATAGCCCAAGCCATGGCGCAGCCGGCGGCGCAGGCCTACCAGATGGCCCGCCTGTCCAATTTCTGCGGCAGGTGGATACGCCACAGCGGCTGGTGGCCCGATCATGTACTGAGGTTGTTCAAGCGGGGCACCGCGCGCTTCACCGATGCGGCCGTGCATGAGCGCGTGCAGGCCCAGGGGCCGGTTGCCACGCTAGACGCCCATTTCCTGCATTACCCCTATGCCGACATGGACGCCCTGGTCGCCAAGATCAACCGCTATTCCAGCGATGCCGCCCGCATGATGCATGCCAAGGGGCGGCGCAGCTCGGTGCCCGGCGCGGTGGGCCACGCAATGTGGACGTTCATACGCATCTACCTGATACGAAAGGGTTTTCTCGACGGCCGCGAAGGTTTCATCCTGGCTGTCACCGCATCGGCCGGCAGCTTCTTCCGCTATGCCAAGCTGTACTTCCTGGGCCGTGAGAAATGAAGGATGCCAGCGTGATTCCCATCCTCATGTATCACCAGATCGGCCAGCCGTCGCCCCGGGGCACACCCTACAGGGGCCTTACCGTGCATCCGGCCAGCTTCCGGCGCCAGATGGCGTGGATGCGCCGGCTGGGCTACCGGGGCCTGTCGATGCGCGACCTTATGCCCTATCTGCAGGGGCAGAAGCAGGGCAGGGTATTCGGCATTACCTTCGATGACGGCTATGTCAATGTGCTGGCCAATGCCTTGCCGGTGTTGCGCGAACTCGGCTTCACGTCCACCAATTATTTCGTCGCCCATCGTTTCGGCGGCACCAATGAATGGGACCATGCCAACGGCGTGCCTTCCGCGCCGCTGATGTCGCGCGAACAGGCACGCCAATGGGTGGCCGGGGGCCAAGAGGCAGGTTCGCACACCCTCGATCATCCGAACCTGCCCGACCTTGCTCCCGAAGCCGCCTTCGAGCAGATCCACAGCTCGCGCCAAGAGCTGCAGCAGGCCCTTGATGCCGAAGTGACGGCCTTTTGCTACCCCTATGGCCACGAGACGCCCGCCTTGCGCGACATGGTCAGGCGGGCGGGCTATACAAGCGCCACCACCACCAGCGGCGGGCTGGCGGGCCCGGCCGATGATCTCTTCGGCTTGCCCCGTGTAACGGTGGCGCGTTCCACCCATATCGTGCGCTTTTTGCAGAAATGCCTGACCCGCCTCGAGGACAAGAAGCGACATGCCTGATCGCCGCCTTCGAATAGCCTTTGTCGTCGATCGCTTCGGCAGCCGTTTCGGCGGCGCCGAGGCCTATGGCGTAGAGCTGATGCGCGAGCTTTCGTCGCGGCACGAGATAACTGTTCTGGCCCGCGACTACGACGACGCCTGCGACCTGCGCCTGCCCTATGTTCCATTGCGCAGCTGGAAGCACTGGCCAAGCTGGGTGCGCGTGCTGCTGTTCGCCCTGCGCGCCCGGCGGCGTACGCGCAGCGGCTTTGATATTGTGCATTCGCACATGAACGGCTGGTGCGGCGACGTCGAGGTCATACACGTTACGCCGGTGCGCTACAACTGGCGCGTGCGCCCCTTGCCCTGGCTTAAGCGTGCATTGTCGCGCATCAGCTTCCGTGTCCAGACCTATCTGCATCTTGAACAGCGCCGCGTTGCGCCTCGCAGCGGCCATCGTACAGTTGCGGTGTCGGGCCTGATCGCCGAGCAGTTGCGCCAGGCCTACCCCGTTTTGTCCGTGCTACCCATCATCCCGCCCGGCGTGGCGCCCGCCGTCCAAGGGCCGCAAGGCGAAAGGGTGGCCACCCGTCAGGCCCTGGGCTACGCCGACGACGATCTGGTCTGCCTGCTTGTGGCGCGCAATCCCTTGCGCAAGGGCCTGCCCACCATGCTGGCGGCGCTTGACCAACTGCCGCAGAGCGTCAAACTGCTGATCGTGGGCGGCAACGCGGCCGCGCGCGAGCATGTTGCGCAGCGCAACGCCGACGACCTCATGTCCAGGGTGCGTATCCTGGGCGAGACGCCCCATGTCGCGCAATACTATCAAGCGGCCGATGTCTACGTACATCCCACCTTGAACGATAGCTTCGGCATGGCTCCTCTCGAGGCCATGTCATTCGGCCTGCCGGTGGTGCTCAGTCCCGCGCCCTGGTGCGGCTTTGCGCAATATGTGAAGGAAGGCAGCGAGGCCCTGGTCCTGAACCATCCCGAAGACGCCGGGCAATTGGCCGCCTTCATTCAGCGCCTGTATAGCGAGCCCGCGTTGCGTCAAAGGCTGGCCGGGGGCGGGGCGCAAGTGGTGGCTCGCCACAGCTGGCCCCGCGTAGCGGGCCAATTCGAAGCCTTGTATCAAGAAGTGCTGGCCGAACGGCCAGCCGCTTGATCCGGCCGCGGGCATGGCCGCAGGCGGCCGCCTCAAGAGGCCAGCAGTGCTTGGTACGCGTGTTCGGTCGCCGACACGAACTTGTCCAGGCCGAATTGCCCGACGCTTTTTTCTCTTGCGGCCCGCCCCATGGCGGCAATGTCATGGGTACCGTCTGCGATGGCTTTCAACAGCTCTGACAGCGAGGCCGGATCCTGGGGGGGAACCACCCAGCCGTCCCGCCCCGGGTCGATGTTTTCGGGCAGGCCGGCATAGCGGGTGACTATCACTGGTTTGCCGCTGGCCATCATTTCGCGGCAGGCAAATGATATGGTCTCGACCCGGTATGAAAGCACGAAGCCCACGTCGATGGCGTTCAGAAAAGGCCGTACGTCGGGCAATTGGCCCACATAGCTCAGATGGCCGGCCAGCCCCAAGGCGTCGACTTCCGCCATCTGGGCGTTGCCAAGCGCCCCGCCCGCCAGCGCGACATGAAAGCGATCGGCCATGGGGCGCGGCAGCTTCGCCAGCGCGCGCACGATATCTATCCACCCTTTGTAGTCGTCGGTGCCCGCGTTGCTGCCCAGAACGATTTTTCCGTGGGCTTTGTGGCCGAAGTATTCGAGGCGCAGTGCTGCCTTTTGCTCTTCGTCCGCGGGCCGGTAGAAATCGACGTCCACGCCGTTGAGTATGGTGCTGATGCCGTTGCGCCGGTATGGGCTGTCGCCGATCCGCCGGGCTACATGCTCGCACACGGCAATGACATGGTCGGTGCCCAGCCGCGAGCGCAGTGCCGCTCCTACAGGTTTGACGGGAATGTCATTGTGCTTGGTGAAAACGATCTTGGGCGGCCGCTTCATGAGCAGGCAGGCCAGCGCCACCAGCCGATGGTCCGACGAGCCGTTGACGTGCACGATGTCGTATTGCTGTTCGCGCAGCAGGCGGCTCATTGACGCCAGCGCCGCAAGCATGGGCCCGAAGCGCGTAGGGTAGTCTTGCGCATGGGCCTGGACGCCGGGCATGTCCTGCGCAGCAGCGAACAGCGAGCTGGACGCGGGTACCGCAACGGCTATCTGATGCCGAGCGCGCAAGGCCTGCGCCAGGCTCGCAATATACGTGTTGTGGCCGCCCAGCCCCGGCCCGGCGTGAAAGTTCGTATACAGGATTTTCATTCAGACCCAGCCCCGCAGCCAGTACACCAGCAGGCCGACGTACTCTTTGATGATGGAGCGGGAGGCGAAGAAAGTACGCTCGTCGGGCAGCCAGAAAGAAAAATCGGGGTCGTCGGGCACCACGATTTGCGGCGCCGAGGGTGCGGCGATGGGAGTCAGGCCCTGCCGGCTGAATACCGCCATGGCTCGAGGCATGTGCAGGGCCGACGTAACCAGCAGCACGCGCGATATATCGCGCTCTTTCAGGATGCGGGCAGAATACAGCGCGTTTTCATAGGTGTTGAAGCTGTTTTTCTCGAGCAGCAGCGCATCGGACGGAATGCCTTCCTTGCGCAGGGTGTTGGCCATGAACTCGGCTTCGCTCTGCGACCCCTCGAGCGCGGCTCCCGACAGCAAGATCAAGGGCGCGCGCTCGGCCTTGAACAGCATGGCCGCCGACTCGGTGCGGGTAAGGGCCGTTTCGCGGTCGTAGGGTTGAAACCAGTTCAGGCGTCCGCCGGCTGTATTGCCGCCCAGCACCACGATGGCCTGGGCCGCGGGCAGGTCGGCCGCCGCCGTGTAGGGGTAGAGTTGCTCGAGCCTGCCTCCGGCCCACAGCGAAGAGGCCGGCAGCGACCAGAACAGGCCCCACGCCACGCTGAGCCCGATCAATGCGGCCGCAATGCGCCGCCGCCCCAGCATCAACAGGACGACTGCGACGACGAGCAGCGTCACGCACAGGTTCAGGGGGATGATCAGGTTGGCGAGAAAGCTGGAAAAAGACATGCTCTACAGGACGGATTCTGTGGTGAGCCGGGCCGTATGGTCCAGCACTTCGGGAAGCCCGGGCCAGTGGTTGAAGGAACCCAGGCAGGTGGCATTGGGCGACCACGGCCCCGTGCGCTGCTTGTCGGTGACGCCGAAAAGCGTAAGCTGGCGCGCATTGGCGGCGGCGGCCAGGTGCGAGACGCCCGAGTCATTGCAGATGACCAGGGCCGACAGCCGGGTCAGTGTAGCAAAAGCGCCCAGGCCCAGCGGCGGCAGGCACAGCGCGGTGGGGACGGCCCGCAGCGCCGCCTCGCGCTCGGAGGCGGGCGGGCACATGGCCACGACGAGCCCCTGCTCTTGCAACTGGCGCGCAAGCGCATCAAAATGCGGCCAGACCTTGACACGCCCTTTATGCAGCCCCGTGGCGGTGGGCGCGATCAGGATGAACCCGCCCGGGGTCAGGCCCGCGGCCCGCACGGCTTCGAGCGCCTGCTCTTCGTGCCGGCCGGTGGTTTCCAGCCCCAGCGTAGTGGGCAGGGTGGCCGGAACTACAGGCAGCTTCCAGCGTTCGAGCGCCTGGCTTGCAAGATAAAACCATGATTGTGCGGCGTGCAGGGCCGGGCCCGGCTTGGAAACAGGCCAGCGCAGCAGCAGGCTGCGTCCGTCGTCGCGGTACCCCGCGCCGGGAATGCCCGCGAACTTGAACACCAGGGCGCTGGAAAGCGAGTCGGGCAGGATCAGGCCGCGCGGATGCGTATGCCTGGCCTTTTTGCGGAAGCTGGCGACGTGGGCGCGGTCTTCGCGCCAGCGCCCGCTCATTTCAATGAAACCGGCCAGTTGGAAGGCCGACAGAAGGTCTTTGGCCCAGGGGCGCGCGCACACCACGACCGGCAGCTTGGTGTTAAGCAGGGCGTGAAGGCAGGGCAGGCTCATGCATACATCGCCTATCCAATTGGGCAGGCGCACGTAGAGGGCGGAATAATTGAGCATGGAGCGGGCCGTCAAAGAGGATTGGCGTCTATTATCAACCGTTTTTCAAGAACGTTAAAATGATACGTTCTTTAGCTTACCCATACACAGAAAGCGAGTCGGTCCTTGAGCTCAACCCCTTCCGTTCAGCCCGCGCATGCGGCGCCCGTGCGTTTCGAAATGTGGCGACGCATCTATTCCCGCCTGGGTCCCTACTGGAAGGCTGCGCTGGTGGCCACCTTGCTGGTAAGCGTCAGCGCCGCGACGCAGCCCGCCCTGGCGGTCATCATGAAGCCCCTGCTCGACGACGGCTTTACCGGAGACAAGCCTTATTACATATGGGCGATACCGCTGGCCGTGATCGGCCTGATGCTGTTGCGCGGCCTGTGCACCTTTGCCAGCAACTACGTGCTGGCCTGGGTCGCCAACAACATGCTGCTGGGCATACGCCGCGAAATGTTCGAGCGCCTGCTGGGCCTGCCCGATTCCGAGTTCAAGCGCGGCGACACGGGGCGTTTGCTGAACCGTTTCACCATCGACGCCAGCAATGTCACCAACCTGGCCACCGAAGTCATTACCGTCATAGTCCGGGAAACCATGATCGTGGTGGCGCTGCTGGCGGTGCTGCTGTATATGTCGTGGCAATTGACGCTGATCGTGCTGGTCGTGCTGCCGTTGTCGGTGTATGTGTCGCGCATCTTCATCAAGCGCCTGCGCCGCATCAACCGCGACACCATCAACATGAACGCCGAGCTTACGCGGGTCGTGGGCGAGGCCATCGACGGGCAGCGCGTCATCAAGCTGTTCGACGGCTACGAGCGCGAATCCAGCCGCTTCCAGTACGTCAACGGCCGCCTGCGGCGCTTCGCGATGCGGGCCGTTTCGGCCGATGCGGCCATGTCGCCCATTACCCAGTTCTTCGTGGGCCTGTCGGTGTCCGCGGTAATCGCAGTGGCCCTGTACCAGGCCAATACCGAGGGCCTGACAGTGGGCAGCTTCGCGGCCTTCATGGCGGCTTTGGGCCAGATCTTCGACCCGCTCAAGCGCCTGACCAACATCGCGGGCGCCATGCAGCGCATGCTGGTGTCGGCCGAAAGCGTCTTTACGCTAATCGACTACGACCCCGAAGAAGACCGCGGCACCCATCATTTCACCGGCCAGGCCCAGGGCAGGGTAGAGTTTCGCAACATCGTCCACCGCTTTGCCGATGCGCAGGCAGACACGATTTCCAACGTGTCCTTTGTGGCCGAGCCGGGCCAGACCGTGGCGCTGGTGGGGCGCTCGGGCAGCGGCAAGACAACGCTGGTCAACATGCTGCCGCGCTTTGTCACGCCCACCAGCGGCCAGGTCCTGGTCGACGGCATGCCTGTCGACCAATGCACGCTGCGCAGCCTGCGCGCGCAGCTGTCGCTGGTCAGCCAGGATGTCGTGCTGTTCGACGGCACCGTGGCCGAGAACGTGGGCTACGGTTCCTTGCACGAAGCCAGCCGTGAAGAAATCCGCCAGGCCCTCCAGGCCGCGAACCTGGCCGATTTCGTCGACAGCCTGCCCGAGGGCATGGACACACAGGTGGGCGAAAACGCCAATACCCTGTCGGGCGGGCAACGCCAGCGCCTGGCCATTGCACGGGCCCTTATCAAGAATGCCCCCATCCTTATCCTGGACGAGGCCACCTCGGCCCTGGACAGCGAGTCCGAGCACCAGGTGCAGTCGTCGCTCGAGCGCCTCATGGCCGGGCGCACCACGCTGGTCATCGCCCACCGCCTGTCCACGGTGCAGAAGGCCGACAAGATCCTCGTCCTGGACGCGGGGCGCATCGTCGAGCAGGGCCGGCATGAAGAGCTGCTCTCTCAGGGCGGCCTGTATGCTTCGCTGTACCGGATGCAGTTCCGGGACGTGAACTGATGCCGCGCCGCCGATACAATCACCCTTCCAACCGCAATCAAGACATTCAGCACACAGCAAGGAAAACCGCGCCATGAAGAAAGCCTACCTGTCGATCGCTACCGCCTTGCTGCTGGCCGGATGCGCGGCTCCGAACCAGGGCGTGGGCCTTTACCAGCTTGAAACGGCGCCTTATTTGCGCGCAGAGCGCAAGCTGCCCATGGATTTCGTACAGATCCAGCGCGCCGTGTTCAAGCAGCAGGCCCGTTGCGGCCTGGATCTTCAGTTCAAAGTCGACCAGCAGCACCCCAGCTACGCGCGTGTCACCATGCCGCTGGCCGAGGGTGCCGGCCCCGAAGACTGGGACAAATTGCTGGTGCTGGGCCTGACGCTGCTGCAGCAATCAGAGTCCAAGGTGCTGGGGGTTACCCTGCGCGAGGGCGGCGACGCCATAACGCGGGCACGGCTGTACAGCTACTACACGCCCGGCAAGGACCAGGTCAAAGCCCTGTTCGATGCGATTCTGCATCCCGAGCTTTGCCCCGGCGAAACCCCGCCCGAAAAACCGGACGACAAGGTGGATTCCGGCGATCATTGATAACTGTCTGATTGTCGGGGGGCAAGTTTGCCCCACTCCTCATGCCATGCGGCCACCCGCGCTCCCAACGGTCTGCCGGCCTTCGGCTCAGATCAGCACAATATCGTATTGCTCCTGCGAATAAGAGCCTTCCAGCTCGAGCGATATGGGCTTGCCGACGAAGTCTCCCAGCATGGCCAGGTGGGCGCTTTCTTCTTCAAGAAACAGGTCGATCACATCCTGGGAGGCCAGGATGCGGAATTCCTTGGGATTGAACTGGCGTGATTCGCGCAGAATCTCGCGCAGAATCTCGTAGCACACGGTGCGGGCGGTCTTGACGACGCCGCGCGAATTGCAGGTGGGGCAGACCTCGCACAGCTGGTGGGCCAGCGAATCGCGGGTGCGCTTGCGGGTCATTTCCACCAGGCCCAACTGGCTGAATCCGCTCACGGTCATGCGCGTGCGGTCTTTGCGCAGCGCCTTGTTCAATTCTCCCAACACGGCCTCGCGGTGTTCGGCGTCGTCCATGTCGATGAAATCAAGAATGATGATGCCGCCCAGATTGCGAAGCCGAAGCTGGCGGGCCAGGGCCACGGCCGCCTCCAGGTTGGTCTTGAAGATGGTGTCGTCGAAATTGCGTCCGCCGACGTAGCCTCCGGTATTTACGTCCACGGTGGTCAGGGCTTCGGTCTGGTCGATGATCAGGTAGCCCCCCGACTTCAGCTCCACCCGCCGCGACAGGGCGCGTGCGATTTCCTCATCGACGTTGGCGGTGTCGAACAGGGGTCTTTCGCCGCTGTAGTGCTTGATGCGATCGACTACCGAGGGGGTATAGGTGCCGGCCCATTCCTCGAGCTTGCGGGTGGTGCTGCGCGAGTCGACGAAGATGGTGCCGGTTTCGGGGCCGACCATGTCGCGCAATACGCGCTGGGCAAGGGTAAGGTCGCTGTGCAGCAGGGCGGGGGCGGGTTGTGTCTTGGCCTTGCCCTGTATGCTGCCCCATAGTATGCGCAGGTAGGAAATATCAGCCGCCAGCTCGTCGTCTGTGGCTCCCTCGGCCTGTGTGCGCACGATGAAGCCCCCGTTTTCTTCGGCCGGGCGCAGCTGCAGCACCCTTTCGCGCAGCGAGATGCGGTCTTCTTCCGACTCTATCTTCTGGGAAATGCCTATATGAGGGTCGTGCGGCAGATAAACCAGCATGCGGCCCGCAATGCTTATCTGGGTGGAAAGCCGGGCGCCTTTCGTGCCCAAGGGGTCCTTGATGACCTGCACCATTAAAGGCTGGCCTTCGAACAGCAGCTTTTCTATAGGGGTATGGGGAATGCCGGCCGCCCGCTCGCTGCGATTCTGGCGCAGGTCGGCCACGTGGATGAAGGCGGCCCGCTCCAGCCCGATGTCGACGAAAGCGCTCTGCATGCCCGGCAGCACGCGCACCACCTTGCCCAGATACAGATTGCCCACATGGCCCCGCTGTATGCTGCGCTCGACGTGCAGTTCTTGCACGGCGCCCTGTTCGACGATGGCGACGCGTGTCTCGAATGGAGTTACGTTGATGAGTATGTCTTCGGTCATGTGTGCTCTCTATGGGCGTTGCCGGCGCACAGAACGCGAACAGCCGGCCCTTAGCAAGATACAACAAAAAAGCGCTGACAAAAGGCGTCGGGGCAGCGGGGGCGCGTGAGAAGAAAAGAAATTTCCTCTTGGTGAAAACTTATTCGCGCCGCAAGGAGCGAAGGAGCAGGGAAGAAGGGAAGAAGGGAAGAAGGGAAGAAGGGAAGAAGCACTGTTTCCCATCCCCGATTTAAGAGTATTTCTCCTTGGTTAAAAATAATTTCCCCCGGCTCAAAAAATATTTCAGCGCGGTTAAAAAAAGATTTCCATGACCGATCAAGGGCTTAGGTTGTTCGGGGGTGTTCAGGTAGGGGCGGCAGGAGGAATTGGGGCGGTTTTCCAGTTGCACGGGCTAAAAATGCTGTGCTATAGTTACGTTCTTTCGCAGCCACCTATTAAGGGTTTACCCCAGGTGGTGGCGCCGGTCCCCCTCGGGGTCGATCGGGCCGGTGAAAGAGCGCTGTAAAGCGGGGTCAGGAACGCGGTTTTATTAGGCGGTGTTCTGGTTCCCAGATGAGAGCGTTGAGCAGGGCGGTTCAAGAAGCGGTTGCGGTGCTAGGCCAGAAGGCTCCACACAAAACCCTTAACTTGACAAGCCAGAAAAACTGCTTCATAATCTCGTTTCTTTGCAGTAACGCAGTAACCGCCAGGCGCGACATGTTAAGCGCAGCCAGGTTGGGGCAGGACCCTTGTTCTTTAACAACGAAACAACCGATAAGTGTGGGCGCTTGGAATGAGTGCGCCGCGGGGCCTTTCACGAGGCCTTG
>NZ_QEKO01000009.1 GCF_003096595.1 Pusillimonas noertemannii
TGTCGTAGGCCAGGGCGCTGTCGATCGGGTGGTTCAGCACATAGTCCACGATGTCGACCAGTACCTGGTCGGGCTCGGGACGGACGTTGGAAATGTGAGTGCTCATTGTTGTTCCGGTTGGCAAGGTTTGAGCCATCCGCCTTCGGGCGGACGGCTCGATCAAAGGGATGGGAAAAAGGGTTTCAGTTCCCGCGTTCTGAAATCGGTGTGAACGTACGGTTCTCGGGCCCTACATAGTTGGCGGTGGGCCGGATGATCTTGTTGTCGATGCGCTGCTCGATGATGTGAGCCGCCCAGCCGGCGGTGCGGGCAATGACGAACAGCGGCGTGAACATGGCCGTGGGCACGCCCATCATGTGGTATGACACGGCCGAGAACCAGTCCAGGTTGGGGAACATCTTCTTGGCGTCCCACATGGTGCTTTCCAGCCGCTCGGCGATTTCGAACATGCCGGTGTTGCCGGCTTTGCCGGACAGTTGCCGCGCCACGCGCTTGATCACTTCGTTGCGGGGGTCCGAGATGGTGTACACCGGGTGGCCAAAGCCGATGATGACTTCTTTGTTGGCAACGCGGTTGCGTATGTCGGCCTCGGCCTCGTCGGGCGAAGCGTAGCGTTTTTGCACTTCGAAGGCCACTTCATTGGCGCCGCCGTGCTTGGGCCCGCGCAGCGCGCCGATGCCGCCGGCGATGGCCGAATACATGTCCGAGCCGGTGCCGGCAATGACCCGGCAGGTGAAGGTCGAGGCGTTGAATTCGTGCTCGGCGTACAGGATGAGCGAGGTATGCATGGCCCGCACCCAGTCGGCGTCGGGCTTGGCCCCATGCAGCAGATGCAGGAAGTTGCCGCCTATGCTGTCGTCATCGGTATGCACATCGATGATGCGCCCGTTGTGGCTGTAGTGATACCAGTACAGCAGGGCCGAGCCCAAGCCGGCGATGAGCCGGTCGGCGATGTCGCGGGCATCGGGCGTATTGTGGTCGTCCTTTTCGGGCAGTACGCAGCCCAGCGCCGAAACATAGGTACGCATCACATCCATGGGGTGGCATGAGGCGGGCAGGCTTTCCAATACGTGCTGTACCTGCAGCGGCAGTCCGCGAAGCCGCTTCAGCTTCTCTTTGTAGGCCTTCAGTTCAACGGCGGTGGGCAGGCGGCCGTGAATCAGCAGGTGGGCCACCTCTTCGAACTCGCAGGCTTCGGCGATGTCCAGGATGTCGTAGCCTCGATAGTGCAGGTCGTTGCCGCTGCGGCCCACGGTGCACAGGGCCGTGTTGCCCGCCACGACGCCCGACAGGGCGACGGACTTCTTGGCCTTGGGTGCGCCGGTTCCCGGCTCTGCCGCGGGCGAGGCGGGGCGCTGGTTTGTCGTGGCCATGGGTATCTCCTTGTATGCGATGTTTTATTTGTCGGCGCCGCCGGCGTTCTGCCGGAAGAGCTCGTCCAGTTTCTGTTCGTAGGCGTGGTAGCCGATGCGGTCGTACAGCTCTTCGCGTGTCTGCATGGCGTCAAGAACGTTGTGCTGGTGTCCGTCGCGCCGGATTGCCGTGTATACCGCCTCGGCGGCCTTGTTCATGGCCCTGAAGGCGGAGAGCGGGTAAAGCGCCATGCCTACGCCGACACTGCGCAGTTCCTCTATCGTGAAGAGGGGGGTCTGCCCGAATTCGGTAATGTTGGCCAGCACGGGTACGTCAAGCGCCTCGGTGAAGGCCGCATAGGTTTCCAGATCGCGAACCGCTTCGGCGAAGATGGCGTCGGCGCCGGCTTCGACGCAGGCCTGGGCGCGCTCCAGCGCGGCTTGCAGGCCTTGCGAGGCCAGTGCGTCGGTGCGGGCAACAAGGTAAAAGCTGGCGTCGATGCGCGCGTCCGCGGCCGCCTTGACCCGGTCGGCCATCTCTTGCAGGCTTACGATTTCCTTGCCCGGCCGGTGGCCACAGCGCTTGGCGCCCACCTGGTCCTCGATATGGCATGCGGCGGCGCCGAACTTGATCAGGCTCTTGACGGTGCGGGCGATGTTGAAGGCCGACGGGCCAAAACCCGTGTCGATGTCCACCATCAGGGGCAGGTCGCACACATCCGTAATGCGGCGCACGTCGACCAGCACGTCGTCCAGCGTGTTGATGCCCAGGTCGGGCAGGCCCAGCGAACCCGCGGCCACGCCGCCGCCAGAGACATATACAGCCCTGTAGCCCGCCCGCTTTGCAAGCAGGGCGTGGTTGGCGTTGATGGCGCCGACGATTTGCAGGGGCTTTTCTTCGGCCAGCGCGGCGCGGAACAGTTCGCCGGGCGTAGGAGCAGTGTTTTGGCTTGAAGGCATGGTATTTTGACCAAGTGATGGGTAATGCTTAACTATACGCAAACTTCATGCCAAATTCGCGGTCGATTTTATGAATACATAAGTCTTTATTTTTAATAAAGAAAAATATTGACCGTGATTATTTGGCGTCGAATATCTGCGACCGTGTTTCAATATTGAAATAATCATGTTTCAATTTCTGAAACAGAGCTCAAGGAAACAGGCCATGAACATGCCCATTGCTTCGCCTCCGCAGCTACCGGTGCACGTCGTGGCGGTGGGTCTTCACGGCTTGCGCCACTTGCTTGAAGAACTCATTCCCAGCGTTCGCAACGCTGAAGTCACCCTGATCGAAAAGGCCTACGACGAAGCGGTGGGCGATATCGCGGCCCTGCGCCGGCGAGCCACGGTCGACGCGATTGTTGCCGCCGGCTCCAACGGCAATTATCTGCGCCAGCGCCTGGACATTCCCGTGGTGCTGGTCCGGGTCAGCGGCTTCGATGTCATGCAGGGCCTGAGCGCGGCCCGGCGGTACGCCGGGCGCATCGCGCTGGTCACCTACGGCGTGGTTTCCGACGAAATTCGGCAGTTTGTCGAAACCTTTGCGTTGCCGGTCGAGCTGCGAAGCTATGGCAACGAAGACGAGGCCCGCGCCTGCGTTCATGAGCTGAAATCGATGGACGTGGAAGTCGTGGTCGCGCCCGGCCTGGTCGTGGACCTGGCCCGCGAAAACGGCCTGACCGGCATGTTGATCTATTCCCAAAGGCTGGTGCGCGAAGCCATCGAAGATGCCGTCGAGGTGGGCCGGCTGCGCAGGTCCGAGGCCGCCAAGCGCGACCGGATCAACACCATTCTGGGCGAACTGCGCGATGGCGTGGTGGCGGTCGATACCGAGGGGCGCATCGAGGTATTGAACCCGGCGATGGAAAAAATACTGGGCCAGCCCGCCGGCAGGCTGGTGGGAAGGCCCTTGGCTTCCTTCATGGGCGATCTCGACCTCGAGCCCACGCTGCGTTGGCAACGGCCCGAGCTCGAACGGGTCCAGCGGTTTTCGGGCCGCACGCTGGTCACCAGCCGGGTACCCATTATCGAGCAGGGCAGGCTGACCGGCGCGGTGCTTACCTGCCAGGACCCTGAAGCGATCCGCCGCATGGACCGCAGCCTGCGTACGCGCAGCGCGTCGCGCATGCGCTCCGTGCGATACGGGCTTGACGACATCGTGGGTGACAGCAGGCTGATCGCCGACGTCAGGGCGCGCGTGCTGGCTTGCGCCAGAAGCCGGGCCACGGTCCTCATCACGGGGGAAAGCGGCACGGGCAAAGAGCTGATCGCCCAAAGCATCCATATGGAAAGCGAGCGCTCCAGCCAGCCTTTCGTGGCCATCAATTGCGGCGCCTTTCCCGAAAGCCTGCTTGAAAGCGAGCTGTTCGGCTATACCGAAGGGTCTTTCACCGGCGCAAGCCGCGGCGGCAAGACAGGGCTGTTCGAGGCCGCCCATACGGGCACGCTATTTCTGGATGAAATCGGCGAAATGCCGCTGTCGCTGCAAACCCGCTTGCTGCGGGTCTTGCAGGAAAAAGAAGTACTGCGCATCGGCGCCACCGATCCTACGCCGATCGACGTGCGCATCATCGCCGCCACGCATCAGGACCTGGCTTCACAAGTCGCAGCGGGCGTGTTCCGGCGAGATCTCTATTATCGACTGAACATTCTCCTGATCCGCCTGGCGCCCCTGCGCGACCGGCCCGAAGATCTGCGTCCGCTTATCCAGGCGCTGCAAAAGAAATGGCTCGAGCAGCCAGGCGATCGGCCGCAGCTGGACGAGGCCTTGGTCAAGGCCTTGCTCGAAGCTTCGCGCAACTATGCCTGGCCGGGAAATGTCCGCGAACTCGAGAACGTGCTGGAACGTGTCATGGTGCTCAGCGACCTGTACCCGGCGCAAGGGGCTGCAGCCGACGCGCTGAAGACCCTGGTTCCCGAGATCTTTGAGGAAGGCGCCGCCGCGAGCGGCTCATTGGAAGAGCGTCGCAGGGCGGCCGACCTGCGCCACATCAAGCAGGTGCTGCGCGAGTGCGGCGGCAATCAGGCAAAGGCCGCAGAACTGCTGAACATCAGCCGCACCACGCTTTGGCGCCGATTGAAATCAGACGGGCAGGGGGCCGGCTAAACAAACAAAGGCCCCCGGGCACGGCTACCACGGTACCGGCCCGCCTTCCATGAAGAAGCCCCCTGTGGGACCGCTTGCGTCCAGTGTGGCGTAGTGCACGATGACTTCGGCTGCCTGTGCGACGGAGCGGGTGCCGTTGAACTGGTTCAAGCCCGTCTTGGTGTAGCCCGGATTGACCGAATTGACCTTGAATCCCTCCGCCAGCAGTTCCTTGGCCAGGAGCACGGTGAAAGCATTGAGCGCCGCTTTGGACGAGTTGTAAGCAAACAGGTTTACACGGTGAAAAGCAAAGTCCGGATAGCTGTGCAGGCTGAGCGAGCCCAGCTCGCTCGAGACGTTCACGATCGTCCGCCTTGCGCCCGCCCTGAGCAGCGGCATCAGGCGCTGCGTCAACAGGACAGGACCGAAGACATTGACCTCATAGGTTTGCCGCAGGGCTTCTTCGGTGCATTCGGTGGGCGCGAGCCTTTCCAGCTGCACTCCGGCATTGTTGACCAGCACGTCGAGCCGGCCTTCGGCTTCGTGCAAAGTATTGAAGCACGAGACCAGGGTGGCGGGAGCCGTGACGTCCAGCTGCACGACCCGGATGTCCGCCTGGGGCATGTCCAGTTCTTTCCTGGCCTGTTCGCCCAGCCGCGGGTCGCGGCAGGCCAGGTACACAATGTAGCCGCGTTCTGCCAGTTGGCGCACGGTTTCCAGGCCTATGCCTTTATTGGCGCCGGTGACCAGTGCTATGGGTTTATCGCTGGAGTTCATTTTCCTTCCTTGTCGAGCAGGGTGATGGAGTAAGATTTCAGTTTTTCAAGATCGAAGGGCAACCGTGACTTTGGGTGAATCTGATCTGGACCTGGGCTTGACGCATGGCTGGCGTTCGGACAATGTGGGTCGCCTGCTGCTTGCCGGATTCAGTTTTTTCGAAGGCAGGTTGATGGGCCGGCTCGAACAGTCGGGCTTTTCGATGGTTCGGCACGTTCACTTCAATGTCCTGCGCCACCTCGATCCCGACGGCACGCGCATTGTCGACCTGGCCGCCCGAGCGCAGATCACCAAGGGCTCCATGGGCAAGATCGTCAAGGAGTGCGAGCAATTGGGCCTGGTGCAGCTTCGTGTCGACCCGCAGGACGGCCGGGCCAAAGTAGTGTCGTTTGCCGCAAAAGGCATAGAGCTCATGCAGGCCATCCGCAACGCCATGACAGAGGTGCAGGCGGAAATGACGTGCATCACCGGCGAAGAGGACATGCGGGCCATGCAGCGGGCCTTGCGCGCCCTGCATGGCCATGCCGCATGCGACGAGAGAGCCCGGCCCGCGCAGGTGCGTGTGCGGGGCTAGTCCCGGGTGCGGCTCAGTCCACCGGGTTGCTTTCTTTTTCAAGTCGCTGCATGACCCGCCGCATCTGGATGCGCGCGGCGTCCGAAACCAGGTCTACCGTCCGGTCTTCGCCCGTGGAAAGCAGCATGGCCTGCTGCGCTTCGACGATGCGTTTGTCTTCCTTGAACGCCGTGTCGATCTCTCGATACAGCGCCTCGGTGATCTGGGGCTCGTCTTGCCGGAAGCCGTGGGCAGGGGCCCAGAAGTAGAGGCAGCTTGTTTCGGTGACCGGTGTCAGGCCATGGAATACGCGAATGGCCACGCCGTCCTGGTCGCGGTTTTCTTGTGCGCCTTTTCCAACATCTATGCCGCCGGTCCATTGGATGATGGACGAGGGCGCTATGTATTCGAATTCGGCCCAACGATCTATATTGCCCTTGAACTCAACGACCTTGGAGTAGGTGGCCGGAGGGGGGCTGTTGAGCAGCCAGCGCACGTACTTGAGGCCGTTGTCGCCGGGAGTGACGACCGTCTTGGCGTCGACGTGCACGTTGGGGTTGCCGCCTATGGTCGACTTGTGCACATAACCCACGTGCGTCATGTCCATCAGGTTGTCCACCATCAACTTATAGCTTGCCTCGATTTCGTATACGGCGTGCTTGTGAGGCCAGCGCTCGTGGTCGTTATGGAAGGGGTAGTCGATGATGCTCGATTCATCGGCCAGTTCGGGATCGCCCATCCAGATCCAGATGAACTCGTCCTTTTCGACGACGGCATAATGCCGGACGCAGGCCTTGGCGGGAATCTTGTCCTGGGCCGGAATCTTGACGCACTGTCCGGAGCCGTCGAACACCATGCCGTGATAGCCGCACTCGAGCCCGCCCTCGACGACCTGGCCAAAGCGCAGCGGCGCGGCCCGATGGCAACATCGATCTTCCAGCGCGCCGACCTTTCCCGCGTGGT
Organism: Pusillimonas noertemannii; assembly: GCF_003096595.1. Taxonomy (GTDB): domain Bacteria; phylum Pseudomonadota; class Gammaproteobacteria; order Burkholderiales; family Burkholderiaceae_B; genus Pusillimonas; species Pusillimonas noertemannii. The sequence goes on from NZ_QEKO01000009.1 coordinate 6,731, forward strand.
CGCGGAAGAACACGATAGGCTCGTTCATGATGGTGCGGGCAAAGGGCGCCTGTTCGACCTCATGGGCCCAGGCGCCTATGTACCAGGCGTTTCGAATGAACATGGCGTTCTCCTTGGCAAGGCTGTGTGGTGGTTGCGGGCAGGGCAGGTCGCGGGACGGCATTGCGGGCGCGCGCATGCGGGCGCGCGAGTGCTGGCGGGGCTCGTGCGCCCCGCGCCAGCGATATCGGAAGGTGTGGCGGCCTGCTTCGGCGGCCGCCGGAGCTTATTGCGCCGGGTCGACGAAGGGCGTCATTTTTTGGGCGATGCGGGCGCGCCACTGCGTATAGGGCTCGAAGCCCTCGCTTTCTTCGCACAGCTTTTTGGTCAGCTCGAAGATTTCGTCGTCGCTCTGGGTCAGGTCGAGCGGAATCAGGAACGGCTGGGTGATATACCAGTCGGTGTCGACGAAGAACTCGAGATTGTTGCCTTCGGGATCGTGCGCGTAGATGCTCCAGGCGATGCCGTGATTGGCGGGGAAGATGCTGTCGCCGCCGGCCGCGGCCAGGCGCTTCTGGATGTCGCGCAGGTCGGAAAGCCCGCCCAGCTTGAAAGATATCTGGTTGATACTGGGCCCGAACTGCGGGTTGGCGGTGTTGCCGGGAAGCTCGGCGGGACGGCCGGTGGCCAGCACGATCTGATGGTGGTCAAGCGGGTCGCGCGAGAGAAACACCAGCTGCATTCCGCCGGCATGTCCGCGGTCGGTCACGGTAAAGCCAAGTACCTTGGTGTAGAACTCTTCCATTGCCGGTATGTTTTTTACGCTGAGGCCCATGTGGCTGAACTTCAGGTTGACGGCGGGTTCGTTCTGTTCGGTGGTGGTGGCTTCTGCCTGGGTTGCGACGGTCATGGTTGTCTCCTGTGTTCGTTCGTGCGTCTGCGTGGGAGTGCGGCGCCTTTTTAGTATGGTGACGATACTACTTGCCACTGTCAATGCATTTTGACTCGTTTTGCCGCGCTGTGCGCAACCGGTTTCGTCCGGATGATTACCTATTGGCATCACCCGGATCGAATTGCCATCTTATGCCACTGTAGCGGGCTGGGTAAATTTTCCAAGAGGTATTTTCCCGGAACAGGTTTCGTCCTGGAAAAAGCCCTGGAAAAATGAATGCTGCAAAGAACACTCGGTGGAGAACAATACGTGAATAAAGCCAAGATCGGTCGCGTTGCGACGCAGGTGCTTGTCGTGGGGGCAGGCCCGGTGGGTCAGGGCCTGGGCATAGAGCTTGGGCTAAGGGGCATCGATTGCCTGGTCATCGACAAGAACGATCGAGTCGGCGTGGCGCCGCGGGCCAAGACCACCAACGTGCGGTCGCGCGAGCATTTCAGGCGCTGGGGCATTGCACAGGCGCTGCGCGACGCTTCTCCGCTGGGCATCGATTACCCTTCGAATGTTGTGTTCACCACGCGGCTGTCGGGGCACCGGCTGGCGCGGTTCGACAATGCGCTGTACTGCGGGCCGGGCCGCAACCCACTGTACTCGGAGCATGCACAATGGATTCCGCAGTACACGGTCGAACAGATCATGCGCGACCGGCTGCAGACCCTGGCTTCGGTGAAGCTGCAGCTGCAGTGCGAATTGCTGGGCTTCGAGCAGCGGGACGACCTGGTGATCGCCCGCCTTGGCGACCTGAAGACCGGCGAGCAGTTCGAGGTTCAGGCGCAATACATGGTCGGCTGCGACGGGCCGCGCAGCCTGGTGCGGGACGGTATCGGCGCCAGGCTCGAGGGCGAGTACGGCCTGTCCAGAAACTACAACTTCGTGTTTCGCGCACCCGGCCTGGCCAAGGCGCACGCGCACGGTCCCGCCATCATGTACTGGCAGATCAACAGCGACGTGCCGAGCCTGATCGGCCCCATGGATACCGGCGACCGCTGGTTCTTCATGCCCACCGGCCTGGCGCCCGACGTGCATATAAGCAAGGAAGAGGCGCCGGCCCTCATCCGCCGCGCCACCGGCATCGATGTTCCGTATGAAGTGCTCAGCGCCGACGAATGGGTGGCCAGCCGCCTGCTGGCCACCCACTATCGCGACCGGCGGGTATTCCTGGCCGGCGATGCGGCCCATATGCATCCGCCCTTTGGCGGCTTCGGCATGAACATGGGCATAGGCGACGCGGTCGACCTGGGCTGGAAGCTTTCGGCCGTGCTGAAGGGCTGGGGCGGGCCGCCCCTGCTCGACAGCTACGAACGCGAAAGGCGGCCCGTGCACGTTCACGTCATGGGCGAGGCGACCGCCAACCACAAACTCATGAGCAACGGCTTGCTTGAAAACGATATCGAGGCCGACAACGAGCAGGGAGAAGCCGCCCGGCGGCGGGCCGCGGAGCACATCCGGCGAGGCAAGCTTTCCGAGTTCTACACCCTGGGAACCATATTGGGCGATTGCTATGCCGATTCGCCCGTCATAGACCGGGCCGACCGGCCCGAGCCGCCGCGCGACTTCCTGAACTACGTGCCCAGGGCCGAGCCCGGATGCCGGGCTCCCCATGCCTGGCTGCACGACGGCAGCTCGCTGTTCGACCATTTCGGCCTGGGCCTGACACTGCTGGTGTCGTCCCCGTCGGGGCGCGCAGGGGTGGATGCCGCCAGAGAAGAGGCGCAGCGCCTGGGTATACCGCTGGCGGTGATACAGCCCGAAGAAGCCGGCATCCGCGGCCTGTACCCACAGCCATTGACATTGATCAGGCCCGACCAGCACATTGCCTGGACGGGCGATGTCTGGAGAGACGACGTACTGGCCAGGGTCAGCGGCCTGGGCGTTCGGGCCAAGGCCGAGGCCTAGTGTGCTGTTTGACTAATTAATCAAACAGCACACTAGCGCCCGCCCCGTGCCGGCCGGTTCAGCGGGGACGGCGCGGCGTCGATACCTGCAGTTCCGAGCTGGCGATCATTTCCATGATGGTGTCGCGGGCCAGGCTTTCGGCGTAGTCGTTGCGCGCCGCGGCCGCCTGCTGCGCAGCTTCTGGTGAACCCTTGACGATCGCCTTGAGCTGATCGACGTGCAGGTCGCAGATCAGCGTCAGGTCGGCATGGCGCTTTTTGTGAAAATACAGGAAGCGGCGCGACAGGGTTTGCAATATGGCGTAGAACTCGGCGGCATAGCTGTTGCGCGAAGCTATGCCCAGCACGTCCGTCAGCGCAAAATGCAGGCGCATGTAGCCCCGCATGTCATGGTTCTTCTTGAGCTTGCGCAGCTCGGCCATGAGGCCGGTCATGGCCTGGCGCTCGGCCTGTGTGGCGCAAAGGGCCGCCTGGGTGACGATGAGATGCTCGATGTCGCGGCGGGCCTGGATGACCTTGAGCTGCCCCTGGTAATCGATCTCGGAAATGAAGACGCCCTGGCGCGGGGCGATGTGCACCAGGCGCTGAAAGGCGAGTTTCTGCAGGGCGTCGCGTATGGGCGAGCGGCCAATGCCCAGGCGCTCGCCCAGGGCGGTTTCCGACCATTGGCTGCCCGGCGCAAGTTCTCCGGTGACGATCAGTTCTTCAAGCAGGCCATAGGCCTTGTCGGTCTGGCTGACGGCCTGGCGGTTGAAGAGGGCGTCGGTTTGTTTGGTCATGGCGTGGGTGGAACAAGATCGTAAAGCTGGCGCTTGAGCACTTTGCCGGTTGCATTCTTGGGCAGTTGATCAAGAAACACATAGCGCTTGGGTCGCTTGAATCGCGCCATACGGCTCAGGCAAAGTGCGTCGAGTTCGGCCGGGCCGGCAGGGGGGCGTCCTTCGCGGCGCACGACGAACGCCAATATGGATTCGCCCCAATGCGGATCGGGCATGCCGATGACCGATACTTCGGCGACGTCGGGGTGTTGCATGAGGGTTTCTTCGACTTCACGCGGATAGATGTTGGTGCCGCCGCTGATGATAACGTCTTTGGAGCGGTCTTTCAGGTGCAGCAGGCCCCGGCCGTCGATCAGGCCGATGTCGCCGGTATGCAGTTTGCCGTCGCGCAGCGTGTCGTGGCTGGCTTGGGGGTTCTGCCAGTATCCCTGCATGACCGTCGGCCCCGAGACCATGATTTCGCCCGCCTGGTTGGCCTTTTGCCGATTGCCCGATGCGTCTTCAATGCTTATCTCGATGCTGGCCTGGGCGTGGCCGACCGAGCCCAGGAACTCGTCGTCGTTCTGTTCGACCGCGCGGGCGATCCGGCTTGCTGTCTGAGCCGTGATGCTCATGGGCGATTCGCCCTGGCCGTATATCTGGGCGATGCGGGGTCCGAGCACGCGTACGGCTTGCTTGATGTCTTCCACATAAAAGGGCGCGCCGGCCACGATGATGCTTTTCAGCCCGGGAAGCGGGGCGTTGCGGCTTGCGACGTATTCGGCAAGGCGCTGCACGATGGTCGGCGCGGCGAAAAGGCTGGCGTTGCGATAGTGCTGCAGCAGCTCGCAGGTCTCGGCCTCGTCGAAGCCGCCGCTGGACGGAACGACCTGCAGGGCGCCCTTGAGGAAGCATGGCACGCTGTAAAGCCCGCTTCCGTGCGACATGGGCGCGACATGCAGCAGCACGTCGGTGTCGTCCACCGGCTGCACGTCGGCATAGAAATTCAGCGCCATATTGACGAGGTTGGCGTGGCTCAGGACGACGCCCTTGGGGCGACCGGTGGTTCCGCTCGTATAAAAAAGCCATGCGGGAGCGTGGCTGTCTTGACCGGGTTCGATGGTTTCCGGGGCCTGGGGGCCGGTGGCCGCGTGCGCATAGCGGGGCGCTTCGACGTCGATCAGGTGCAGCGCCTTGATGTCGTCGGCCACGGGACGCAAGCCCTTGTACAGGTTTGCGTCGGTAAGGCAAAGCCTTGATTGCGAGTCGCGCAGGATGTAGTCGATTTCGTTCGGGTGCAGCTTGCTGTTGACCGGCACGGCGCATAGCCCGGCGTGCCAGGCGGCAAGCAGGGCTTGGGCGTATTCGGCGCGGTTCTTCATGGCCAGCGTGACGCGGTCGCCTGGTTCCAGCCCCAGGTCGCGGCGCATCCAATAGGCCAGCGCACGGATCCGGGCATCCAGTTCGGCATAGTTGGCGGCAGGCGCGCAGCCCATGGCAAGCGCGGGCCGGTCGCCGTGCATTTGAACGCTTCTTTGGAACAGTCGGCCTAGATGCAAGATGGTCTCCGTATTTCTTTGATGTTTTACATGATGTTTGTAATATATTACGAGATCAGGGCTGATATGAAAATAGAGATTTTCCTGAAGGCACGGCCAGGCCGGATTGCTGGGCTGCGGTTTGGCGCGATGCCCAGGCGAGGTATTCGCCGGCATTGGTACAGAGTTGCTGAAGGGCGATGCGATTCAGGTATCGAACTCGGCTTATTGTCATCTTCCCGGGCGATTTCAGCGGGGGTAGAGTGCAGTGAAAACAAATATTTACATAAAGGAGACAACACAATGATGAACAGTTTCGTATGCAAGGCAGTGGTTGCCGCGACCATGATGCTTGGGGCTTCCGCCATCGCACAGGCACAGGCGCAGCAGCCTATCAAGATCGGCTTTCTCAACACGTTTTCCGGCGCGGTGGCCGTGCCCGGCGAAGAGCAGTACAACGCCTTCATGCTGGCAATCGAACAGCGTGGCGGCAAGCTGGGCGGCGTGCCCGTTCAGGTCCTGAAAGAAGACGACCAGTTCAAGCCCGAGGTGGCCACCCAGGTCGTGCAGAAGCTGATAGAGCGCGACGACGTTCCCATTATTGCGGGCATCACGGGGTCGAACGTCATGATGGCCGTGGCCAAGACGATTACGGACAAGGGCGTGTTCCTGATCAGCACCAACAGCGGTCCTTCCCCCTTGGCCGGCGCGGGATGCTCGCCCAATTTCTTTTCCACCTCTTGGCAGAACGACAACATCGCCGAGGTGGTCGGCCAGTACGCCAGCGACCAGGGCTACAAGAAGGTCGTGCTGATGACGGCCAATTTCCAGGGCGGCAAAGACTTGCTCGAGGGTTTCAAGCGTTTCTATAACGGCGAGGTGCTGGACGAGGTCTACACGCCCCTGAACCAGCTTGATTTCTCCAGCGAACTGACCCAGGTGGCTTCGCAGCAGCCCGATGCGGTGTATGCCTTCTACCCCGGGGGCATGGCGGTGTCGTTCGTGCGCCAATACCAGCTTGCCGGTTTGCCCTCATCCATTCCCCTGCTTTCCAGCGGCATGCTCGAGCTGCCCATGCTCAGGGCCCTGAAGGACAGCGCCGTGGGTGCGTTCGGCGGCCATTTCTGGGGGCCCGATATCGACAACGAGGCCAACAAGCAGTTCGTCAAGGCATACGAAGAAAAGTACGGCGTCATTCCTTCGACCTGGGCGGCGCAAGCCTATGACGCCGCACAGCTGCTCGATTCGGCCATCGCGAAGGTAAAGGGCAACGTCGCCGATAAAGATGCGTTCAGGGCTGCCCTGAAAGAAGCCGATTTCAACTCGGTGCGCGGCGACTTCAAGTTCAACACCAATCACTTCCCCATCCAAGATTTCTCCATGTACGAGGTGATCAAGGACGACCAGGGGCGCTACACGGTCCGCACCGCGGCGACGCCCATGAAGGCCCACAAGGACGCCTACTACAAGCAGTGCCCCATGAGCTAAGGCATGGCGCCGGGCCTTTGCCTTCGGGGTATCCAAGGCACGGCCCCGTTTCAAGTTCAGGCAAACAGCGCTACGAGTCTATCGGCAGCGCTGTTTTGTATTTGACCTGCTTGAGCGCGAAGCTGGAGCGTATTTTCTTGATGCCTGGGATCTTGGTCAGGTGATCGAGGATGAAGTGCTCCAGCGCCTGGATGTCCGGGACAACGATGCGCAGCAGATAGTCTTCGTCGCCCGTCATGAGGTAGACCTCCATCACTTCGCCGAAGCGGCTGACTTCCTGTTCGAAGCGATCCAATGCGGCTGATTCCTGCCTGTCGAGGCTGACCTGGATGAAGACGTTCATCTTCAGTCCGAGCGCGGCGGGATCGACCAGCCCCACATAGCGCGAGATGATCTTGTTCTTTTCCAGGTTCTTGACCCGGGCCAATGTCGGAGACGCGGACAGATTGATTTTCTTGGCGAGTTCTATGTTGCTGATCTTGGCGTCTTCTTGCAGCACCCGCAGGATGCGCAGGTCGGTGGCGTCGAGTTCCATGGCTTGCCTCTTTGATTATTCTGAAAAATAAATTCTGCATGAATATATTTATACAGAATTTTATGCTGAATTTGGGGTGTTCGAAAGGCCAATACAGTTACCTATTCGGTGTCGTCGGAATTATCCTATTCAGTAGAAATTGAACCAGGAGAGAGGGCATGGAAATGTCGACCCAACATCTGAACCCCGATGAAGACACGCAGGAAACGGCGGAATGGCTGGATGCGCTGCGGGGCGTGGTACAGGCTGCCGGGCCCGAGCGGGCGCGCTACCTGATGACCCAACTCAGCGAAACCGCCAGAAGGCTGGGACTGCAATGGCGCGATTCGCGCAACACGCCATACGAGAACACCATACGCGCCCAGGACGAACCGCCGTTTCCGGGCGGTTCGGATGCGCTCGAGATAGAGCAGAACCTGGCCAGCATCATTCGCTGGAACGCCCTGGCGATGGTGGTGCGCGCCAATCGAGCCTATGGCGAACTGGGCGGCCATATCTCCAGCTACGCTTCCGCGGCCGATCTGTTCGAAGTGGGCTTCAATCATTTCTTCCGGGCCCGCAGCGACGAGTCCGGCGGAGACCTGGTGTATTTCCAGCCGCACTCCGCCCCCGGCATCTATGCGCGCGCCTTTCTCGAGGGGTCCCTCGGTGAGCAGGAACTCGCGCTTTTCCGGCAGGAAATACAGGCCGGAAAACAAGGCGCGCGGGGCCTGGCTTCTTACCCCCATCCCTGGCTGATGCCCGATTTCTGGCAGTTTCCCACAGGCTCAATGGGCATCGGCCCCATCAGCGCCATCTACCAGGCCAGGTTCATGCGCTATATGGAGCATCGGAACCTTCTGGCGCCGCAAGACCGCAAGGTCTGGGGCGTCTTCGGCGACGGCGAGATGGACGAACCCGAATCGCTTGCTGCCCTGAGCCTGGCCGCGCGCGAGCATCTGGACAACCTGGTGTTCGTGGTCAACTGCAACCTGCAGCGGCTGGACGGCCCGGTGCGGGGCAACGGCAGCATCGTCGACGAACTGGAAACCCTGTTCGCGGGTGCGGGCTGGAACGTCATCAAGCTGCTGTGGGGTTCCGACTGGGATCCTCTTTTCGCGCGTGATCCGGCCGGCGAGCTGGTCGAAGTGCTGGGCCGCACCGTGGACGGCCAACTGCAGACCTTCGCCGCCAACGACGGCGCTTTCAATCGAGAGCATTTCTTCGGGCAGACGCCCGGCATGCGCGCCATCGCCTCGATGCTGACAGACGACGAGATCGATCGCCTCAAGCGGGGCGGCCACGACATGAAGAAGATCCATGCCGCCTATCATGCGGCGGCCAATCACCGCGGGCAGCCCACCGTGATCCTGGCCCAGACCAAGAAGGGCTTCGGCATGGGCGCCGCCGGCCAGGGCAAGATGACCACCCACCAGCAGAAGAAGCTGGACACCGACAGCCTGCTCGAATTCCGCGATCGCTTCCGCCTGCCGATTTCCGACCAGGATTGCGAGGCGCTGGCATTCTACAAACCCGCGCCCGACAGCGCCGAAATGCGCCACCTCATGCAGCGCCGCGCCGAACTGGGCGGCTTCATGCCGCGCCGCAACGCGCATTCGCCGGTACTTACGGTTCCTGAAATCCAGTCCTACGCCCGTTTTGCGCTCGAGGCGCAGGGCAAGGAGATGTCCAGCACCATGGCGCTGGTGCGCATGCTGGGGGGCCTGTTGAAGGACGAGGGCGTGGGCCGCCATGTCGTTCCCATCGTGGCGGACGAGGCTCGCACCTTCGGCATGGCCAATCTGTTCCGCCAAGTGGGTATTTACTCTTCCCAGGGCCAGCTTTACGAACCCGAGGACATCGGTTCGATCCTGTCCTATCGCGAAGCCACGGACGGCCAGATTCTTGAAGAAGGCATTACCGAGGCCGGCGCGATTTCGTCATGGACGGCCGCGGCCACCAGCTACACAGTACATGGCGTGCCCATGCTGCCGTTCTACATCTACTACTCCATGTTCGGCTTCCAGCGCATCGGCGACCTGATCTGGGCGGCGGCCGACCAGCGGGCGCGAGGCTTCCTGATCGGCGCCACGTCGGGCAGAACCACCCTGGCGGGCGAGGGTCTTCAGCACCAGGACGGCACCAGCCACCTGATGGCATCCACCATTCCCAACTGCATTGCCTACGACCCCGCCTATGCCTATGAGGTCGCCGTCATACTGCAAGATGGAATGCGCCGCATGCTTCAAGAGCAGGAGGACGTCTTCTACTACGTGACGGTCACCAACGAGAATGATGCGCAGCCCAGCATGCCGGAAGGCGTGGAAGAGGGCATACGCCGGGGCATGTACTGCCTGGCGGCATTGTCCGAAGCCCAAGTGCGTTTGCTTGCTTCGGGGCCGGTGTTGAAAGAAGCCATCGCCGCGGCGGGATTGCTCAAGGAAAAGCTCGATATCGACGCCGAGGTGTGGAGCGTTACCAGCTATACCGAACTGGCCCGTGACGGCATCGCTTCGCAGCGCAGCCAGCGCTTGGGACATGCCGGAGACCAGCCCTACGTAACGCAGGTGCTGGGCGACGGCGGGGCGCCGGTCATCGCGGCCAGCGATTATGTGCGTGCGGTGGCCGAAGGCATACGCGCTTTCGTGCCGGGCTCCTACACCACCCTGGGCACCGATGGCTTCGGACGAAGCGATACGCGTGCCAACCTGCGCGATTTCTTCGAGGTCGACGCCCGTTGGATCGCCTATACGGCCTTCAGCCAGCTGTCGCCCGATCCGGAAAGCCTGCGCTCCTTCGCCCAGGCGCTTGACCTGGACCTGGGCAAGCCCCTGTCGACCGAGGTGTAGAGGCGGTCATGGAACTGATGCAGATACGAGTCCCGGACATCGGGGATTTCAAGGAAGTCGAGGTCATTGAAGTCATGGTGGCGGAAGGCGACACCATAGAGGCCGATCAGTCCTTGATCACTGTGGAGTCGGACAAGGCCAGCATGGAGATACCGTCCAGCCACGCCGGCGTGGTCGAGTCGCTGGGCATCAAGGTGGGCGACAAGATTGCCGAAGGCGCCGTGTTGCTGATGCTGCGGCCAAGCGGCAAAGCCGCCCCGGCGGACGAAGCGCCGTCCCCCGATGCGCCGCCAGGCACGTCGGGTGAGCCCCGCCCGCAGATCGAGCCCCGTCCGCAGGCCGAGCCCCAGGCGACCGCTCTGCCGGCGGTTGAGGCCGCAGGGCCAATCCCGGTCGCGCAGCTTGCCGGGGAACGGGCCCTGGACGCGGCGCCAACGACGGCCGTCCCGCGGCGGCCAGCCGAGCAGGAGGGCTTGCATGCGGGCGATGGAGACGCCGCCTCGCAATCCACCGTGCATGCCTCGCCGTCAATACGCCAATACGCGCGTGAACTGGGCGTGGACCTGATGCGGGTGCCGGGTACCGGCGCCAAGGGCCGCATCCAGCGTGCGGACGTGCAGCAGCACGTAAAGTCGGCCCTGGCGGGCGGCGAGACGGCTACCGGCGGCAAAGGCGGAACGGGATTGAACCTGTTGCCCTGGCCGGTGGTGGATTTTTCGAAGTTCGGGCCGGTTGAAGTGCAACCCTTGTCCCGCATCAAGAAAATCAGCGGCGCCAACCTGCATCGAAATTGGGTGATGATTCCCCACGTGACGCAGTACGATGAAGCCGACGTCACCGAGCTGGAAGCCTTTCGCAAGCAGGTGAACGCGCAGGACGGCGCGAACGCCAAGCTGACACTGCTGGCCTTTGCCATCAAGGCCAGCGTTGCGGCCCTGAAGCAGTTTCCCTCGTTCAACGCTTCTTTGGGCGAAGACGGCGAAAGCCTGATCCTGAAGCATTACTACCATATCGGCTTTGCCGCCGACACGCCGCATGGGCTGGTTGTGCCCGTCATCAAAGACGCCGACCAGAAAGGGGTCATGCTTATCGCGCAGGAAATGGCCCAGCTATCCACCCAGGCGCGGGAAGGCAAGCTCAAGCCGGCCGACATGCAGGGCGCCACATTCACGATCTCTTCATTGGGGGGCATCGGCGGCCTGGGCTTCACGCCCATCATCAATGCGCCGGAGGTGGCGATATTGGGCTTGTCCCGCACAGCATTGAAGCCTGTATGGAATGGCGAGCAATTTGCGCCGCGCCTGATGATGCCCATGTCGCTATCTTATGATCACCGCGTGGTGGACGGGGCGCTGGGCGCGCGCTTCAGTGTCTATCTCAGTGCGGCGCTGACCGATCTGCGCAGGGTGCTGCTCTAAGGCGGCTGCCGCCGGCCGTTTCGCCGGCCGCCCCGGCTCCGGCGTCAGGAAACCGGAACGGCCAGCGATTCGGCCAGCATGGCGGCATACTCGGCCGAAGTCGGCTTGGCGGGCGCGAAGATATTGAAGTGGCTGCGCTGCGCGGCATCGGCAAGGGCCTGGACCCCGTCCGCTGCATAGCCCAGCTCGGCCAAGGTGGCGGGCAGTCCCAGTTCGCGCATCAGGTCCGCAATCGCGGCGGCCAGCGAGGCGCCGGGCGCCAGGCCGAATGCATCGCCCACCGCCGCCCCGCGTTCGGGCACCTTGGCCACGGTGGCTTCCAGCGTGGCAACCAGGCCGATGCCGCTCAATACCCCGTGGTGGAAGCCCTGGTCGCTGCACGCCAGCGCCACGGCGTGGGCAGGCCCCAGCCCCATGCCGATCGACACCCCTCCGGCATAGGCGGCAAGCATCATGTCGGTGCGCGCATCGAGATCCGCGGGTTCGGCGACGGCGCGCCGCAACGCGCCGGCAACGCGCGCGATGCCCTCCAGCGCAATGGCCTTGCCCAGGGGCTGGTCCTTGTCGGACAGATATCCTTCGATGCAATGAGACAGCGCATCGATACCCGTGGCGGCGGCAAGCCGGGCCGGCAGGCCGGTTGTCAGTTCGGGGTCGAGGATGGCGACACGGGGGATGAGATGGCGCGAGCTCATGCCGACTGCGGGCGCCGAAGCGTCGGGGTGGATCGCCGCGGAGTGCGAGGCTTCGCTGCCTGTTCCTGCTGTGGTGGGAATGGCGACGAGGGGGGCTGAAGCCTTGTGCGCAACGCCCGGCTTGCCGGCGTAGTCGGCGATGTGCCCCGTATTGCATGCCAGCAGGGCGATGAACTTCGCCGTGTCGATGACCGAGCCGCCGCCCAGCGCCACGACCCCATCGCACGAATGCTGTTGGTACAGGGCCACGCCCCGGTCCACGTCGGAGAACAAGGGGTTTTCGGTGACGTCGCCGAAGACGGCCAGGGCGTTTGCATTGCCGTACGCATCGGCCAGCCTGGCCACGAGGCCGGCGGCCTGTATGCCCTTGTCGGTGACCAGCAGCGGCCGCCGGACCCCCAGCGCTTCCAGTTCGCCGGCCAATGTGCAAATGGAGCCCGCAGCGCAGACTGTGCGCGGCAGATCCAGGACCAGGGCGGCCGCGCCGGCTTCGCCGCGCTTCATAGAGGGTACCTGCGCTTGTCGTTGCTGACGGTAATCAGGTTCAGGTCGCTGAAGGTGTCGATGGCCCACCTTCCGAAGCGTGCCCATCCGCTGTCCTTGACGCCGCCGAACGGAATTTGCGGCTCGCCGCCCATGGTGGGGCCGTTGACGTTGACCATGCCGGCCTGTATCCGGCCGCCCAGGGTAATGCCTTGCCAGACGTCCGCCGTCATGACCGAGGCCGTGAGGCCATAGTCGGTTCCGTTGGCCTCGTCCACCGCTTCCTGTTCGGTATCGAACGGCTGGACGATCACCACCGGACCGAACACTTCTTCGCAATGGATGGGCGCGTCTCTGGGAACATCGACCAGCACCGTGGGCTCTACGCAGCGGCCTTCCGAACCACCGCCCGCCACGATGCGGGCGCCCTTGTCCACCGCCTGTTTGATGGCTTGCTTCACTTTCTCGGCGGCCGCGTCGTTGATCAGGGGGCCGATCTTGTTTCGCGGGTCGCTGGGATCGCCGGGCTTGATGTCGCGCGCACGCGCCGCGAAGCGTGCCAGGAAGTCTTCATAGCGCGAGCGTTCGACCAGGATCTTGCGCGTATTCATGCAGATCTGCCCCTGGTGGAAGAAGGCCGCGAAAACAGCCGTGTCGACCGCATAGTCGAGATCGGCGTCCTTGAGGACGATCATGGGGTTGTAGCCGCCCAGCTCAAGCGCGATGCGCTTCAGGTGCTTGCCCGCACGGGCGGCCAGCAGCGCGCCCGTGGCCGACGAGCCCGTGAAGTTGTACGCACGGACCTTGCGGCTTTCGAACAGATGGTCGGCGATGGGGCCCACTGCGCCGGGTGCGTGCGTGACCACGTTGACCACCCCGGCGGGAAAGCCCGCCTCGGTCATGATTTCGCCCATCAGCAGCCCCGCCGATACGGGAGCTTCTTCCGACGGCTTGAGCACGACTGTATTGCCGCAGGCCAGCGGCGCGACGATGGTGCGGAAGCCCAGGGCAAGGGCGCCGTTCCAGGGCGAAATGCCCGCCACCACGCCCAGCGGCCTGCGCACGGCCATGGCAAATACGCCCGGCGTGTCCGACTGCACGATCTCGCCGCCCGGCAAATAGGGATAGCCGGCGGCCTGGCGCAGGAAGCCCGATGCCCACTGGATCTGGAACCGGGCAAAGGGCGTGGCGGTGCCGGTTTCCTGGGCCATGATCAGAACCACTTCGTCGGCCCGGCGTTCGAGGATGTCGGCCGCTTTCAGGAACAGCGCCTGGCGCTCTCGCGCACCCATCGCCGCCCAGGCGGGAAAGGCCTTGTGGGCCGCCTCGACCGCACGTTGGACTTCGGCGCTTCCCGAAGCGGGGATGCGGGCGAACACTTCGCCGCTATAGGGGTTCATGTCGTCGAAGGCATCGCCGTCGTCGGCATTGACCCATTCTCCTGCTATCAACTGGCAGTACTGGCGCGTTTGCACCGCAATTGCGTTGTTCATGTCATGTTTCCTTGTTCATCGTGTTTTCAGGCCGGGCGGGTCTCGCCGCCTACTGCTTTCCCAGGCGCCGCAGGCGCATGAGCCGCAGCGCATTGCCGAAGTACAGTTTGTCGGCGTCGTCGGGGCTGAGATCCAGGCTTTCAATGGAACGTATGCCTTCGCGGATGAACATGGGACCGCCCTCGGGATCGAAAGGGCAATCCGAGGCGAAGACCACATGATCGACACCGAAGAAGTCGAGCCCGCAGCGCAGGGCCGACGCCGAGCCGCCCAGCACGGTGTCGCCGTAGAACATCTTGAAGTATTCGATGGGCGGCTTTGAAAGGCGCTTGAGCACCTCAGCCTCGCTGCCGTCGGCGCTGCGGCTGCCCAACTGCGCCCAGAGGGTTTCGGCGCGGCCCGCGAAGTAGGGCAGCATGCCGCCGCAGTGATGGGTGATGATGCGCAGGGCGGGCAGCTTCTCGAGCATGCCCGAGAATACGATGCGGGACATCGCGACAGAGGTCTCGAACGGCCATCCAAGCACTTGCCACACTTCGTATTTCGAGCGCTCTTCGTCCTTGTAGTCGTTGACCGTGCCGGGCCGGAACGGATGCATCCACACCGGCAGCTCGTGGCGCGTGGCCATGGCCTCGAAAATGGGGAAGAACTCGGGGTCGTCCAGGGGGCGTCCGTTCACGTTGGTCACCACCTGCACACCCCGCGCACCCAGTTCATTGATGGCGCGGTCCATCTCCTTCAAGGCGGCGGGCACGTTGTTCATGGGCAAGGCGGCCACGAAAGCGGGGAACTGGTCGGGCCAGCGGCGGCAGATCTCCGCCATGCCGTCGTTGGCCACACGGGCGAACTCCGGCGATTGTTCCGGCCCGCCCAGCATCTCGGGCGAAGGCTGGCTCAGGGTAAGCACTTGCACCACGTCGGGAAACTTCTCGACCATCATGGCGGCGCGCGCCTCCATGTCCCACAGCATGCGCAGGCCGACCATGCGCTTGACGATGCCGGCGTCCTTGGAGTGCGTCTTGACCAGCTCGAGGTATTGAGGCGGAAGCACGTGGTTGTAGATGTCTATTTTTTTCATGGTCTCTGATCGACTGCGCCTGCGCGCCGCGGTTCGGATGCGGACGGATCGGCGGCTGGAGTGTGCCGGATGAGGCTGGGGAATGTTGTCTCGCGGGTCTGTTTTTTTCGAGTGTAGGCAAGAGCCTCCCGCTGCGACAGATGAGAAAAACACCTTGCCGATCACTTGAAAGCATCATTGCGGCGCCAGGCATGCCCGACCAACGCCAGCGAATCATCGGCCTGTGCGCCCGTTCCCGGATGCGTTCTCCGGCATCCGGCCTGTTCCGCGGTCTGTTGGCTTTGGACGGCGGTGTGTGTACGATGCAATGACTCTCAATCATTCACCAGGAAACGACCATGAAACTACTACGCTATGGCCCGGCAGGGCAGGAGAAAGCCGGGGCGCTCGATGCACAAGGACGCATGCGCGATCTTTCCCTTCTGGTGCCCGACCTGACACCCGAGTGGCTGGCGCCAGAGCGTCTCAGGGCCCTTACGGCCATCGACCTGCAGAAGCTGCCCCTGGTCGACGAGTCCGTGCGCATCGGCGTGCCGGTCGCGGGCTCGCGCCAGTTCGTCGCTATCGGCCTGAACTACCGCAAGCATGCCGAAGAGGCCGGCATGGAGATCCCCAAAGAGCCCGTCATCTTTACCAAGGCCATCACCTCGCTGTCTGGACCCAACGACGACATCGTCCTGCCCGACGGCGCGCAAGAGGGCGACTGGGAGATCGAACTGGGCCTGATCATCGGTACGAAGGCGCAAAAAGTGCCCGTCGAGAAGGCACTCGAGCACGTTGCCGGATACTGCCTGGCGAACGACGTTTCCGAGCGCAACTGGCAGGCCAAGCGCGGTGGTCAATGGAGCAAGGGAAAAAGCTTCGACACCTTCGGGCCCATCGGCCCGTGGCTGGTCACCACCGACGAAATCCCCGACCCCCAGGTGCTTGAGATGGAGCTGAAGGTCAATGGCGAAACAAGGCAAAAAAGCACTACCGCCGACATGATCTTCCCTGTGGCCCAGATTGTTTCCCATTTGAGCCAGTTCATGACCTTGCTGCCGGGCGACGTAATCATTACCGGCACGCCTTCCGGCGTCGGCCTGGGCATGAAGCCGCAGCAGTTCCTGAAGAAGGGCGATGTCATCACCCTGCGCATGGACCAGTTGGGCGCGCAGACGCAGAAAGTGGTGTAGCCCGGTATAAAAAACCGCCTACGTATAAAAAACTAACTTTAAACACTGCATGCTGGGCAAGGGGCGGTTTAATTAAGCAGCAAATTTCGTGGCGACGCGATTATCCTATTTCCTATTCATAACACCTGAGCTCAGGCGGGAAAATGGAAACTCTGGAAGATTCGATCGTTCACGAAAACCCTGCTGCCAGCGTTTCGGATGGCACGTGCGACGACGTGCCGACCGGCGCCGAAATCGTCGTGCGATGCCTGATCGAAGAGGGCGTCGAACACGTTTTCGGCTATCCGGGCGGCGCAGTGCTGAACATCTACGATGCGCTGTTTCAGCAAGATATCGTGACGCACGTGCTGGTGCGGCACGAGCAGGCGGCCGTCCATGCCGCCGACGCCTATTCGCGCAGTTCGAACCGCGTGGGGGTGGCGCTCGTCACTTCGGGGCCGGGCGTCACCAATGCGGTGACCGGCATCGCCACGGCGTATATGGACTCCATCCCCCTGGTCGTTCTCTCGGGCCAGGTTCCATTGAGCGTCATCGGACAAGACGCGTTCCAGGAGTGCGATGCCGTGGGCATCACGCGGCCCTGCGTGAAGCACAGCTTCGTGGTCCGGGACGTCCGGCAATTGGCGGCGACCATCAAGAAAGCGTTCCACATCGCCCGCACCGGACGCCCGGGACCGGTGCTTGTCGATATCCCCAAGGACATCACCACGAGCAAATGCCGGTTCGACTACAGCAAGCCCGTCAGCGTCAGATCGTACAAGCCCAACACGGAAGGGCACCCGGGCCAGATCCAGCGCGCGCTGAAGATGCTGCTGAAGGCGAAGCGGCCATTGATCTACACGGGCGGCGGCGTGGTTCTGGCCGACGCCGCGCCCGAACTCAACCGGCTGGTCGACCGGCTGGGCCATCCCTGCACCAATACGCTGATGGGCTTGGGCGGCTACAAGGGAACGAGCGGCAACTTCCTGGGCATGCTCGGATTGCATGGCACATACGAAGCCAATATGGCCATGCATCATTGCGATGTGCTGCTGGCCATCGGCGCGCGATTCGACGACAGGGTCATCGGCAATACGGCACATTTTGCGCGCCAAGCGCACAAGATCATCCATATCGACATCGATCCCACATCCATCTCCAAGCGCGTCAAGGTAGACGTCCCCATCGTCGGAGACGTCAAGGCCGTTCTGACGCAGATGCTGGCGCAGCTGGATGAGCAGGCGTCGACGCCCGCGCCGGTGCTCGACTGGTGGAAGGAGATCGATGCTTGGCGCGCGAAGGGCTGCCTGAAATACCCGGCCGCGGACAAGGCCATCAAGCCGCAGTTCGTGATCGAGCAGCTCTGCGCGGTCACCGGAGGAAACGCCTTCATCACGTCCGACGTGGGCCAACATCAGATGTGGGCCGCACAGTACTACAAGTTCAACGCTCCGCGGCGCTGGATCAACTCGGGCGGGCTGGGCACCATGGGGGTCGGGCTTCCGTACGCCATGGGAGTGCAGCTTGCGCATCCGGGTTCGACCGTCGCCTGCGTGACCGGCGAGGCCTCGATCCAGATGTGCATCCAGGAGCTTGCGACCTGCAGGCAGTACCGCCTTACGCCCAAGATCATCATGCTCAACAACCGTTCGCTCGGCATGGTGCGGCAGCTGCAGGACGTCTACAACAGTTCGCGCCATTCCGAGTCGTACATGGACGCCTTGCCTGATTTCGACCGGCTGGCCGAGTCGTTCGGCCACGTCGGCATGACCATCGAGAACCCCGGCGACGTGGCGGCTTCGCTGCGCGAAGCTTTTCAGATGAAAGACAGGCTGGTTTTCATGAACTTCATCACGGATGAGGCGGAAAGCGTCTGGCCGATGATCGAGGCCGGAAAAGGCTTGAACGAAATGCTGCTGGGCGCGCACGACCTGGACGAGGCCGTGTGAGCCGCCTATCCCGGCGCTGCCGCGACATGGCTCCGCGCCCGTGAGTATGACTTTTCAAAAGGAGGACTGGATGTCGAATCAAGAAGAAAAACACCAGCGCGCAGCCGAGCCGCGCAGCGCCCGTTTCAACACCGCTTTCGAAGGAGGCGTTCTATCCGGGCGGCAACGCGAGCCGGCATCGCCGCCGGGCAAGGATTATCCCCTGATCATCGCGTTGCATGGCGGCACCTATTCGTCCGCGTATTTCGGCCTGCCGGGCTTTTCGCTGCTCGAACGTGCCGCGGCCTTGGGACTGCCCATCATCGCGCTGGATCGTCCAGGCTATGGCGAGACGACGCCGTTGGCGCCCGCCGACGCCACGGTAGCCCATAACGCCGAATGGCTGGACGACGCGATCGGCCACGTATGGCGCCACGCGGGCGGCGCGGCCAGAGGCGTGGTGCTGATCGGACATTCCATCGGCGGCGCCATCACCGTCTCGATCGCCGCCCGGCGGCCGTCATGGCCCTTGCTGGGCATAGCGGTCTCGGGCGTCGGCATGGTCACGCCCCCCGAGAGCGGGGAGCAGTGGGCCGCCTTGCCCGACATACCCATGATCGATCTGCCCGGTGCACTCAAGGAACAGGTCATGTTCGGCCCTTCCTGGACGTTCGAAGCGGATGCGCCTGAAAGAAGCCATGCCTCCGACGCGCCGGTGCCCCGCGCTGAACTCATCGACATCGTCACGACCTGGCATTCGTCGGTGAAAGACCTTGCCGCGCGGGTCCAGGTGCCTGTCCATTACCGTCAGGGAGAGTTCGATCGCCTGTGGATCACGGGCGAAGACCAGATTGCGGGATTCGCTGCCGCCTTCACCCATTCGCCCCGGGTGGATGCCGCCAATTTCTACAACGCGGGGCATTGCATCGATTTTCACCGGCTGGGCGCGGCTTTTCAGCTCGAGCAACTTGCCTTTGCGCTTCGCTGCTGCGTGCGGCCGCCGCAAGCATAAGCCGCGGGCATGGCGGGCGGCGCCTGGGGCGTCGCCCGCCTCGAGTCAAAGGGCTTTTTTCGAGGCCTTTCTTTCTTGTTCGATATGGCCGCTGGCCCGCCGTATCATGTCGCAGAAGTATTCCGCCGCCGGCGTCGGAAGGATGTCGTTGCGGCGCACCAGGCAAAGCGGAGGCTCGGGCAGGGGTTCGGCAATGCGGATGACCTCGAGCTCGGCGCCGGCCATGGTCAGTTCGGCAAACTGCACGGGCAGCATCGCCAAGGCGTCCGACGACACCATGGCAGTGACGAAGGACAGGGCCGAGTGGGCGCGGAATATCAGCCTCGGCTTGGGCAGGCCGTGTTGCGCAAACAAGGGGCCCAGCTCTTCTTCGGCCCTGAACGTTACGGAAGTGGTAACCCACCCTGCATCGACGAGGTCGCTCAGCGACCTGGCCTTGGCCAAGGGGTGGCCCTTGCGGCAAATGATTCCCCGGGGATTGTCCAGCAGTTTCTCTACGGTGATGTCGGGCGCCGGCCGATGGTTCAGGACGGGGCCCACGTACACGTCGAGCGTGCCGTTCTTCAGGTAGGGTTCCATGGTGGGATACAAGCCGTCGCGCACATGCAGCACGACGTCGGGATAGCGGGCGCGAAAGGCCTTGGCCGCATAGGGAAAGAGCGCGATCTGCGAAACGGTGGACAGGCCCAGGTGAAGCACGCCTTTGGCGATGCCGCGCAGTTGCTCGATTTCTTCCTGGGCGCGTCGGACCTCGTTGTGGATGGCCTGCGCCCGGACTATGAAGTGCTTGCCGGTTTCGGTCAGGCGCACTCCCTTGGCCTGGCGCTCGAACAGGGCGACGTCGAGTTCGCGCTCGAGCTCTTGTATGCTGCGCGTAAGCGCCGACTGAGCAATGCCCAGCTGGCGCGCCGCGGCCCGCACGCTGCCTTGTTCGGAGATGGCCAGCAGGTTGCGCAATTGTATGAGTTTCATGGCCGTCCTTAATTATTAGCGCCCCGCCCTGATCCGCTCTGACCTGCGGCGCAGGAACTCCAGCGCGAACAGCAGGCAGATCGACATCAGGATGAGCAAAGTCGCCACCGCCAGGATGCTGGGGTTGATCTGCTCGCGCAGGCCCGAGAACATGCGGCGCGGAATGGTGTTCTGCTCGGGGCCGGCAAGAAACAGCACCAGCACCACTTCGTCGAACGAGGTAACGAAGGCCAGCAGGGCGCCCGAGATGACGCCGGGCCGGATGACCGGGACCACGACGTCGATGAAAGCGCGTACAGGAGAAGCCCCCAGGTTGAGCCCCGCATGGTAGAGCGAGCGGTCGAAGCCCGCCAGCGTCGCCGTGACGGTCAGCACGACGAAGGGCACGCCCAGGGCGGCGTGGGCGATGATGATGCCGCTGAAGGTGGCCACCAGGTTGAAGCGGGTATAAAAGAAGAACATGCCCGCGGCGACGATGACAAGAGGAACGATCATGGGCGCAAGCAATACCGCGGTGATGGGCCGGCGCCAGGGCATGTCGGAGCTGGCCAGCCCGATTGCGGCTATGGTTCCAAGCACGGTGGCGATGGCGGTTGAGCACAGGCCGATGATAAGGCTGTTGCGTATGGCCATCATCCAGCTGTTGCTGGCAAAGACGGCATCGTACCACTTGACCGAATAGGCGTCGGGGCTGAAGCGCAGCATGCCGGAAGTGAAGCTGAAGAAAGGCTCGGCGTTGAACGACAGGGGGATGACGACAAGAATGGGAAGCATGAGGAAGGCCAGCGCCCCCCAGGCTGCGATGCGAAGCGCCCAATGCCCCAGCCGGGCGCTTCCTTCGACGGGGCTCGCGGGCGCTGGGCGCCGCTTGTGCCCGGTATTGCGATGTTCGGCTGTCGGCGTGTTCATGCGACTGTCCTTTTAGCGTTAACAGGCCCTAGGCCAGCCGCAGGTTGCGAGCGCCCACCAGGCGGTCGTATACCCAGTACAGGATCACGATCACGGCCAGCAGCAATGTGCCCAATGCCGCGGCCAGCCCCCAGTTGTTGGAGCGCTGCATATGGAAGGCGATGATGTTGGAGATCATCTGGCCGTCGGTACCGCCCACCAGCGCAGGAATAATGTAGTAGCCGATCGAGATGATGAATACCAGCAGCGCCCCCGCGCTGAGCCCGGGCATGCTGAGGGGCAGGAACACCCTCCAGAACGCCGACCAGGGCGTGCTGCCCAGCGACTGCGCGGCGCGCACATAGCCGGGGTCGATGCCGCGCATCACGCTGTACAGCGGCAAGATCATGAAGGGCAGGAGGATGTGGGTCATGACGATGACCGTTGCCAGGCCGGTGTAAAGCAGCTCGAGCGGCTGCCGTATGACACCCAGCGACAGCAGCACCGAATTGATGATGCCGTGGGGCTGGAGCAGGGCGATCCAGGCGGTGGTGCGGGCCAGCAAAGAGGTCCAGAAGGGCAGCAGCACGAATATCATCAGCACGCCGGCCAGGCGCTTGGGCGCGCGGCACAGATAATAGGCCAGGGGGTAGCCCAGGGCGATGCACATCAGCGTGATGGCCAGCGCCATGCCCAGGGTCCGGCTGTATAGCTGCACATAGATTCGCGCCGATTCGCGCTGCACGATCTCGCCCTGCTGGTTGCGCTCGAGATCAAGGGCGGTAAGGTAGTGGGTAATCGTATGTACCTGGCCGCTGCGCTTGACGGCGTGCCAGAGGTCGGGCTCGCTCCAGCGATTGTCGGCGTCGCGCAAGGCCTGGGCCGCCTCGGCCGGGGCAATGCCGTCGTCCAGGCCGCGCATGCGGCGGGCTGTTGAATTGATCAGGCTGGAAGCGCCAGGGTAGGCCTGGTTCACCGCTGCGGCCAGCACCCCCGCCTTGCGCTCGGCCGAGAGCTTTTTCAGCTCGATCGCCATCGAGGCAAAGGTTTCAGCCGAAGGCAAGGGGGCCTCGTCCCATTGCTTGAGGTGCGCAAGCGTTTGAGGGATGAGCTCGGCCAGCGTCGGGTTGTAGACGCTGCGGTACAGCATGTTGGCAATGGGAGCAAAAAAAGCGAACAGCACGAAGGCCAGCAACGGCGCCACCAGCAGCAGGGCGGTGCGCCGGCGGCGGCGCAGCTCGCGCCGCTCGGCGCGAGCCTCGTCAGGTGTCAGCATTGGCAAGGCTTCCACTGCGGTTCTACTTCAGCAGCCACTCATTGAACTTTTCGCTGAGGCTTTCACCGTAGTCGGCCCAGAACACACTGTCTACCTGAACGCCTTCATCCATGTGGGCGCTGGGCAGGTGGGTAAGCACGTCTTTGTCGACCAGGGCAAGCGATGACTTGCGCGGCGGGCCGTAGGCCACGTCTTCGAAACCGGCCAGGGCCTTGGTGCTGGTGGTGAAGGCGACGAATTCCAGCGCCTGCTTCAGCTTGGGCGTGCCCTTGAGTATGGTCCAGGCGCCCAGGTCGTACATATTGCCGTCCCACACGATGGTAAAGGGCTTGTTTTCGTTGCGGATGGCGTCGAAGATGCGGCCGTTGGCCACCTGAATCATGCTGACGCCGCCGTCGTTCAGCATTTGCGGCGCCTGCGACCAGCTGTCATACCAGATCACGTCGTTCTTGATGGTGTCCAGCTTGGCGAAGGCGCGGGCCTGGCCTTCGGGGGTGGCAAGCACCTTGTAGATGTCCTTGTCGGGCACGCCGTCGGCCATCAACGCCCACTCCATGACGAATTGCGGCCTCTTGCGCAGACCGCGCTTGCCCGGGAATTTCTTTACGTCGAAGAAGTCCTCGACCGTGGCCGGGCGGTTGGGGCCTATGGTTTTTTCGTTGTAGGCATAGATGGTGCTGTAGACGATCTCGGCCACGGCGCACTCGCTTGCCAGCCCTTCGGGTATGAAATCTTGCTCGGCCGGCGTGCCGTCGTCGCCGGGCAGAAGGATGTCGCGGGGAATGATTTCGAGCAGGCCTTCGGAGCAGGCGCGCTCCAGGTCGATGGTTTCCATGTCGACCACGTCCCACTGGATGTTGCCCGACTGCACCTGGGCCTTCATTTCGGCGATGCCGCCGCTATAGGTTTCGAAGATGACGCGCTTGCCGGTCTCGGCCACATAGGGGTCGATCTGGTGTTTTTTCTGTGTGGCGCCATAGGCTCCCCCGAAGGACACCACGGTCAGGGCCTCTTGCGCTGCAGCGGTGCCCGAGAGGCCCAGCGCGAGCAATGCGCCCGCGACCAGTGACAGGGCTGTTTTGTTCTTCATGTTGTTTCTCCTTGGATCGGTGCGTCGGATTGGAAGGCGAAGCTGTCGCAGGTGGCCCAGCCCAGCGTGGCGGGCTGGCCGTCGCGCAGGAGTGGCGCGCGGGTGTCGTTCAGCAGCTTGACGACGGCGCGCCCGCCCCCGGGCAATTGAAAGTAATAGCGAATGAAGTCGCCGACATAATGGCGGGTGAGGAAGCCCACCGTTACCTGGTTGTCGAAGGTCTGGCCCGGCTGCGAAATGGCCAGTTTTTCAGGACGGATGGAAAGCACGCAGCGCCGGGTGGAAGCCTGGCAATCGCCATTGCGCGCACGCAGCACGGTGCCGTCGGGCAAGGTAGTGCGGATAGTACCGGGGCCATCGGCGTCGGGGCGTCCGGCCGAAATAAGGTTGTTCTCGCCGATGAAGCTGGCCACGAAGGCGTTGGCGGGCTGTTCGTACAGCGCGTCGGGGCTGGCGTATTGCTGGACCTTGCCGGCGTTGAACACGGCGATGCGGCTGGACATGGTCAGCGCCTCGGACTGGTCGTGCGTGACGTAGATGACGGTGAAGCCCAGCTTGCGGTGCAGGCGGGTGATTTCGAACTGCATCTGTTCGCGCAGCTTTTTGTCGAGCGCCCCGAGGGGCTCGTCCATGAGAACCAGCGTGGGCTCGAAAATAAGGGCGCGCGCCAGGGCCACGCGCTGGCGCTGCCCGCCCGACAGCTGGCCGGGATGCCGGTCGCCGAAGGGCTCGAGCTCGATAAGCCTGAGATACTCGGCCACCCGCTGTTTTATCTGGGCCGCCGGAGTGCGCCTTACCTTGAGCGGGTAGGCCAGGTTCTCGGCCACCGTCATGTGCGGAAAAAGGGCGTAGTTCTGGAACACCATGCCGATGTTGCGCTTGTGGGGCGCGATGCGGGTAATGGGCTGGCCGCCAACAGTGATGTGGCCGCTGGTGACATGCTCGAAGCCCGCCAGCATCATCAGGACGGTGGTCTTGCCCGACCCCGACGGGCCCAGAAGGGTGATGAACTCGCCTTTGTTTACGTCCAGATTGAAATCATCGACGACCAGGGACTTTTGATCATAGGTTTTGCGGACATGGGAAAACTTGAGAAACGCTGCTTCATTCATTGTTTGGCATTCTTGTCCTGGTCGACGGCGGCTGCGGGGGTTCCTCCAAAAAACGCCCGCCACAGCATAGCAATTCCGGCGAGGCGGCGAAAGCGGGGGTTACCCTGGGTTGCCGGTGGGGTTTAAACAACAGATCGGCGAATACCAGGACGGCAAGCCCCGGCCTTCACCGTTTTTCACAGGAGAATAAGCAGGTTAAGTGTTACACTGTGTAGATCATGAACAGGGGTCCGCAATCCATGCATATTCCAATCGAACGAACTACGACAACGGCTTGTTAGTCGTCGCCGCGTATCGATCACCAACAGACCCCAGCAGTGCATTCCCATAAAAACGCGGCATAGGCCGCGTTTTTTGTATTAGGACGATTTATGCTTCAAATTACCCTGCCCGACGGTTCCAGCCGCGAGTTTCCCGGCCCGGTGTCCGTCCACGACGTAGCCAGCTCCATCGGAGCCGGGCTGGGACGCGCCGCGCTTGCGGGCCGCGTCACGCTGCCCGGCCACGAGCCCAAGCTGGTCGATACCAGCTACGTCATAGGGCAGGACGCGCAATTGGCCATCGTTACCGCCAAAGACCCCGAGGGCGTCGACCTTATCCGGCACTCTACCGCCCACCTGCTGGCTTATGCCGTCAAAGAGCTGTTCCCCGACGCCCAGGTCACCATCGGCCCCGTCATCGAAAACGGCTTTTACTACGATTTTTCCTACAAGCGCCCGTTTACTCCCGAAGACCTCGAGGCCATCGAGAAAAAAATGGCCGAGCTGGCCCGCAAAGATGAAGTCGTCACCCGCGAAGAATGGCTGCGCGACGATGCGGTCGAGTTCTTCAAGGGCATAGGCGAAGCCTACAAGGCCGAGATCATCGCGTCGATTCCCTCGAACGAGGCCATCAGCCTGTACCGCGAAGGTGACTTCATCGACCTGTGCCGCGGCCCCCACGTGCCGTCCACCGGCAAGCTCAAGGTGTTCAAGCTGATGAAAGTGGCCGGCGCCTACTGGCGCGGCGACAGCAAGAACGAGATGCTGCAGCGCATCTACGGCACGGCCTGGGCCACCAAAGAAGAACAGGCCGCCTATCTCACCATGCTCGAAGAGGCCGAGAAGCGCGATCACCGCAAGCTGGGCCGCGAGCTCGACCTGTTTCACTTCCAAGATGAAGCGCCGGGCCTGATCTTCTGGCATCCCAAGGGCTGGACGCTGTGGCAGCAGGTCGAGCAATACATGCGCAAGGTGTACCTGGACAACGGCTACCAAGAGGTCAAGGCGCCGCAAATCCTTGATCTGTCGCTGTGGAAAAAAACCGGCCACTGGGACAACTACGCCGAGAACATGTTCACCACCGAGTCCGAGAACCGTGTCTACGGCCTCAAGCCCATGAACTGCCCGGGCCATGTGCAGATCTTCAATGCGGGCCTGCATTCGTATCGCGAGCTGCCCATACGCTATGGCGAGTTCGGCCAATGCCACCGCAACGAGCCCTCGGGTTCGCTGCACGGCATGATGCGGGTGCGCGGCTTCACGCAAGACGACGGCCACATCTTCTGTACCGAAGACCAGCTGCAAGATGAATGCGCGGCCTTTACCGCCTTGCTGCAAAAGGTCTATGCCGATTTCGCCTTTACCGAGATTCTGTACAAGGTGGCCACCCGCCCCGAAAAGCGCATCGGTTCCGACGAAGTGTGGGACAAGGCCGAGCAGGCCCTTATCGAAAGCCTGAACCGCACGGGCTGCCAGTTCGAGATATCCGAAGGCGAGGGCGCCTTCTATGGTCCCAAGATCGAGTACACCCTTAAAGACGCCATCGGACGGCACTGGCAGTGCGGCACCATACAGGTTGATTTTTCCATGCCGCAGCGGCTGGGCGCCGAGTATGTCGACGCCAGCGACCAGCGCAAGACGCCCGTCATGCTGCATCGGGCCATCCTGGGTTCGTTCGAGCGCTTCATCGGCATATTGATCGAAAACTACGCCGGCGCGCTGCCTCCCTGGCTGTCTCCCGAGCAGGTGGTGGTGTGCTGCATTTCCGAGCATTTTGCCGATTATGCCGCTGAAGTCGCCCTAAGCCTGAAAAAACAAGGGTTTAGGGCCAGCGCCGATTTGCGCGGTGAAAAGATCACCCGTAAAATCAGAGAACACAGCATGCAGAAAATTCCCTACATTCTGGTAGTAGGTGAAAAAGAACGCGACACGGCCACTGTCGCGGTGCGGGTTCGCGGAGGAGGCGACCTGGGCAGCATGCCGTTGGCACAGTTTTCGCAGCGTCTTCAACAAGACATCGACACCCGGCGTGACGTCGGGGCGGCCTGACGCCGCATTTTTCATCAACTCTAGGAGTCGTAGATATCGCAACCGAAAAACCACATCGCATCAATGGTGAAATTCGTATTCCCGAGGTGCGACTTATTGGCGTCGACGGCGAGCAGCTGGGTATAGTCAAGACATCCGAGGCTCTCCGTCTCTCAGAAGAAAACGAAGTCGACCTGGTCGAAATTGCCCCCAATGCCGCGCCGCCCGTGTGCCGGCTCATGGACTATGGCAAGTTCAAGTACCAAGAGCAAAAGCGCCAGGCTGAAGCGCGCGCCAAGCAAAAAGTCATCCAGGTCAAAGAGGTCAAGTTCCGGCCCGGCACCGACGAAGGCGATTACCAGGTCAAGCTGCGCAATCTGCGCCGCTTCATCGAAGACGGCGACAAGGCCAAGGTAACGCTGCGCTTCCGCGGTCGCGAGATGGCTCACCAAGAGCTCGGCATGCGGGTGCTTGAACGCGTGCGCGACGATCTGGGCGAACTCATCCAGGTCGAGGCCATGCCCAAGCTCGAAGGGCGCCAGATGGTCATGGTGCTGGCTCCCCGCAAGAAGGCGGGCGGCAAGCAGAACGACTCCGCCTCCTGATCCCACAGCGCCACCCGGCGGCCCTTGCCGCGGCCGGGTGGCACACAGAGCCTTTCCATGCACGTATTATTCGTTATCGACCCGCTGCCTTCCCTGAAGGCCTATAAAGACTCGTCCGTGGCAATGATGCGTGCGCTGGCCGCAAGAGGCCATACGCTCAGCGTTGCGCTGCAGGGCGATCTGTATATCGACGCGGGTGTCGTCAAGGTGCAGTGCCAGGCCATCCAGCTCGTCGACGGCGCCGATCTTCACCAGCCCGGCTGGTGGCGCGAGGGCGCCCGGGCCGACGTGTCGATGAACGGCTTCGACGCCGTGCTGATGCGCAAAGACCCTCCGTTCGACATGGAGTACCTTTATTCCACCCACCTGCTCGAGTTCGCTCAGAAGCAGGGCGCCAAGGTATTCAACACGGGTGCGGCCATACGCAACCACCCCGAAAAGCTGGCCATCACCGAGTTTGCCGAGTTCACCTCGCCCACGCTGGTCACCCGCGACATGTCCCGGCTGCGCGCCTTCCATGCCCAGCACCACGACGTCATCGTGAAGCCGCTCGACGGCATGGGCGGCATGGGCATCTTCAGGCTCCAGAAGGCCGAGCCCAATCTGGGCGCCATTCTCGAAACGCTTACCGACAATGGCCAGCGCACCATCATGGCGCAGCGCTATATCCCCGAGATCGTGGCCGGCGACAAGCGCATCCTCATCATAGGCGGCGAGCCCGTGCCTTATGCGCTGGCGCGTATTCCGCTTGCCGGCGAAACCCGCGGCAACCTGGCCGCCGGCGGCCGGGGCGTGGCGCAGCCGCTTACCGCCCGCGACAAGGAAATCGCCCTTTCCCTCGGGCCGCGCCTGGCTGAGCGGGGCCTGCTGCTGGTGGGCCTCGACGTCATTGGCGACTACCTGACCGAAGTCAACGTCACCAGCCCGACCTGTTTCGTCGAGATTACCGAACAAACCGATTTCGACGTGGCACAGGCGTTTGCGGTGGCGCTCGAGCGGGCGGCGGGTGGCTGAGATGGTACGCCTGGCCCTTGTCATGCATGCGCCGCTCGGCCAGGCTTTTGCCGACTGCGCCGCCCATATCCTGGGTCATGAACCCGACATTCTGGTGTTCGACGTGCATGCCGACGATTCGCCCGACGATTCCGCTCAAAGGCTCGAAAGCCTGCTGGCGCCCCATCGCGGCGAAGGCGCCCTGATCCTGTGCGACATCTACGGAGCCACTCCCTTCAACATCGCCAGCCGGGCGGTGCGCAGCCTTACCGCCCAGGGCATGAGCGTGGCGCTGGTAACCGGCACCAATCTTTGCATGGTGCTCAAGGCGCTTACCGACAATCAGGACAACCCTGAAGAACTCAGCGAAAAAGTCCGCCAAGGGGCACTGAAAGGCATTGTGCGGGCCGACTGTATTCCCTGAACGGGGCGCAACGCTTCCGTTCCACGCCAGTCATTCATACGGACACTAATCAAGTAGAACAGACATGCCGGCAGTCGATATCGTCATCAGCAATAAATTGGGGCTGCACGCGCGAGCGGCGGCGAAACTCACGCAACTGGCCTCGGGCTTCAGCAATTGCGAGATATTCATCGCGCGCAAGGGCAAGCGGGTCAACGCCAAGAGCATCATGGGGGTCATGATGCTGGCGGCCGGCCTCGGCGTAACGGTCACCGTCGATGCCGAAGGGCCCGATGCGGACCGCGCCCTGGCCGAAATACAGGCCTTGTTCGCCAACAAATTCGGCGAGCACGAATAGCCGCCACCCTTTAGGATCGCCCATGACCGCTGCCGAGTCCGCCGTCTCCGCCCTGAACGCCACGATCTGCATGCGCGGCCAGGGCGTAGTCAAGGGTTATGCGATAGGGCGGGCGGCGGTAATGGGCGCGGCCGCCCTCGAGGTGGTTCATTACCGCATACAGCCGGACGACGTCCCCGGAGAATGCCGGCGCCTTACCGAGGCGCTGGCGGCCGCGCGGGACGATCTGCAGAACATGGTGCGCAACTTGCCGGCCGATGCGCCGCGCGAGATGGCGGCGCTGCTTACGGTGCACAGCCTGTTGCTGGACGACCCCATGCTGGCCCAGCAGACCTGCGATCTGATTGCTGAAAGGCAGTACAACGCCGAGTGGGCGCTGACGACGCAGGGCCAGCTCCTTGCCGAGCAGTTTGCGGCGATGGAAGACGAGTATCTGCGCGAGCGCGCCGCCGACATCCGCCAGGTCATCGAACGCGTCCTGCGCGTACTGTCGGGCAGCACGGCGTTGCTGCCGCAGCTCGAGGCGGGCCACGACGGCGAGCCCCTCATCGTCGTGGCGCGCGACATTTCTCCCGCCGACATGCTGCGCCTGCGCGGCGCCCGCTTCGGCGCCTTCCTGACCGACCTGGGCGGTCCCACTTCCCATACGGCCATTGTGGCCCGCAGCATGAACGTGCCCGCCGTGGTGGGCATCGGCAACATCAGGGCGCTGGTGCGCGATGGCGATGTACTGGTCGTCGACGGCATGACCGGCGCCGTCATCGTGAACCCGCCCGACTTCGTGCTGCACGAATACATGCGCCGGCAAAGCGCCTATGCCGACGCGCGCGCCGAACTGACGCTGCTGCGCGACGCCGAGGCGCTGACGCTCGATGGCGTGGCGGTGAAGCTCGAGGCCAACATCGAGCTGCCCGAAGAGGCCGAAGAGGCCATGCGGGCGGGCGCCGACGGCATAGGCCTGTTCCGCAGCGAGTTTCTCTTCATGGGGCGCAGCAGCCTGCCGACCGAAGAAGAGCAGTACCAGGCCTATGCCTCGGTGGTACGCACCATGCAGGGCCGGCCCGTTACCATACGCACCCTCGATATCGGCGCCGACAAGACGCTGGACGGCGAGATCGCCGTGGCCACCAACCCGGCGCTGGGCTTGCGCGCCATACGATATTGCCTGGCCAATCCGGAAATATTCGCCGCCCAGCTGCGCGCGCTGCTCAGGGCGGCCGCCCATGGGCCCGTGCGCATACTCATTCCCATGATCTCGCACATGCACGAGGTGCGCGCGGTCAAGCAGGCCATTATCGCGGCGGGGCGCGAGCTCGACGCCCGCAACGAACCGCATGACAAGAACGTTGCCCTGGGCGCCATGGTCGAGATTCCGGCCATTGCCATCGCCATCGAGCCTTTTGTCGAGGCCCTGGATTTTCTCTCGATAGGCACCAACGACCTCATCCAGTACACGCTGGCCATCGATCGGGGCGACAGCGACGTGGCCGACCTGTACGACCCCATGCATCCGGCGGTGCTGCGCCTTATCGCCCACACCATCAATGCCGCCGAGCGGGGCGGCAAGCCCGTGGCGGTCTGCGGCGAAATGGCCGGCGACTCCAGCATGACCCGCATGCTGCTGGGCCTGGGGCTGAAAGAGTTCTCCATGCATCCGCAGCAGCTGCTCGACGTGAAGAAGGAAATCCGCCTGGCTCACTCCAACGCCTTGCGCGTCAAGGTGGCCTCGGCGCTGAACCGCGCCGAACGCATCGACCTGGCATCGCTCGAGGGCTGATCTTTCGCCTGGGTCGCGCCAGGGGCCTGGCGTGGCGCTTCTATTGAGTTTTTAAGCGCCCCCAGCGGCTCATGCCTGGACAAGCGTAGAGGTGAAGCGCGCCCCAAGAGCCGGACAAGTAGTCCAGATCTTGGGGCGCTCATGCCTTGACGAGAGAGCCAAAGCCTGGCGAGTGGTCAGCGCTGGTAAGCAGTTTCCCCGTGCTCGTGAACATCCAGCCCCTGGCGTTCGGCATCCATGCTGACCCGCAGTCCGCAGACCTTGTCGGCAACTATGTAGGCCAGCCACGAAACAATCCCGCACCACACGATGGTGATCAGAATGCCTTCCAGCTGTATCCATAGCTGATAGGGCACCTCGCTCATGGAAGCCAGGCCCGGCCCGCCCAGTGCCTGGGCGTTGAACAAGCCTGTCAGCATTGCGCCCACGATGCCCCCCACGCCGTGTATGCCGAACACGTCCAGGGCGTCGTCGGCGCGCAGCAGGCGCTTGAGGCCGTTGACGCCCCATACGCAGGCCGCGCCGGTGACTGCGCCGATGATCAGCGCACCGCCTGGGCCGACCAGGCCCGCGGCGGGCGTGATGCCCACCAGGCCGGCTACGGCGCCCGACACTCCACCCAGCAGGGAAGGACGGCCCTTGCCTATCCATTCCACGGCAATCCAGGCCAGCACCGCCGCGGCGGTTGCCAGCAGTGTGTTGAAGAAGGCCAGGGCGGCTGTTTCATTCGCGCCCAGCGCCGAACCGGCGTTGAAGCCGAACCAGCCCATCCACAGCAGCGAGGCGCCCACCATGGTCAGCGGCAGGCTGTGCGGCGGCATGGCTTCCTGGCGGTAGCCGAGACGCTTGCCGATATAGTAGGCGCCGACCAGGCCCGCGATGCCGGCATTGATGTGAACCACCGTGCCGCCGGCGAAGTCCAGCGCCCCGCGCTCGAACAGCCAGCCTCCGGGCGCCCAGACCATATGGGCGATGGGCAGGTAGGCAAAGGTGAGCCACAGCGCGGTAAACAGCAGGACCGCGCCGAACCGGGCGCGTTCGGCGAATCCGCCCACGATAAGTGCGCAGGTGATGCCCGCGAAGGTGGCCTGGAAAGAAGCAAAGGCCATCTCGGGAATGCTGCCCGCCATCTCGAAGCTCA
The DNA here is from genome assembly GCF_003096595.1 of Pusillimonas noertemannii. GTDB lineage: Bacteria > Pseudomonadota > Gammaproteobacteria > Burkholderiales > Burkholderiaceae_B > Pusillimonas > Pusillimonas noertemannii. The sequence goes on from NZ_QEKO01000009.1 coordinate 38,865, forward strand.
TGGTGTCCAGCTGCGCCATGCCGCTGAACAGCACGCGCGAGAAACCGCCGATGAAGGCATTGCCTTCGGTGAAGGCCAGCGAATAGCCATATGCAAACCACAAGATGATCGCCAGGCAGAATACGCTCAGCACCTGCGCCAGCACGGACAGCACGTTCTTGGCGCGCACCAGGCCGCCATAGAACAGGGCTAGGCCGGGCACCACCATCAGAAGCACCAGAGCGGTCGATACGCTCACCCAAACAAAATCAGCTTTATCCATGGCCTGGCCTCCTATAGCGCCGCGTCGTCGTATTCGCCGGTGCGGATCCGCACGGCCTGTTCGAGGGGGGTAATAAAGATCTTGCCGTCGCCGATCTTGCCGGTGTGGGCGGCCGAACACAGCGTTTCAATAGCCTGTTCCAGCATGGCTTCGGAAACCGCCATGTCGATGCGCAGCTTGGGCAGGAAGTCGACGGTGTACTCCGCGCCTCGATACAGCTCGGTGTGGCCTTTCTGCCGGCCGAAGCCCTTGACTTCGCTTACGGTCATTCCCTGGATGCCGATGGCGCCCAGGGCTTCACGCACTTCGTCCAGCTTGAACGGCTTGATGATCGCGGTAATGAGTTTCATGTGAGTAGGTCCTTTTCCAAAGGGGTGCCTTTAGCCATACGCAACATCCATGCCAATTTTTTCGGGTAAAGAGGCACGTGGCTTGCCGGGGGCCTTTACCGCGGACGCTGTGTGATGGAACACGGCAAGCGCACCACGCCGGTGCGTTTATGCTCATGCCGGTGCATGGTTGCGCAGCGATGGTCTATGGGGCAGGGGCCTGTAACAAGAGGTGGATGGGCCGGGGGTTTTGTGTCCTGATGTATGCCGGCCGGAACGCATCGGCTCTCCGCAAGTGCTGTCTTCATGCGGCTCGAAGGGCAATTGCCGGGTTCGGCCGTGGGCCCCCGCTGTAATCACGGTTTACACTAGCTTTAGGTGATTTCCCGAATCGGTGGCTAGACTTGTAACCAAGCCAGTTGTTACAAGCTCGCTACTGAACCGTTAGTCGCACCGGGCTCAGTGTCAAGTAAAACCGCGACTCTGGACAAAGTGAGGAAATCCATGAAGAAAACCCGTACTTACGTTGCTGTTCTGGCCATGGCCGCTTCCGTCAGCTTGCTGGCTGCGTGCTCCAACGAAGACGACAACGCGCCGCCTGCCGATGCCGGCGCGCCGCCCGCCACAGCTCCCGCCGATCCCATGACGCCCGCCCCTGGCACGCAGCCGGATGCCGGCGCACCCGCCACTCCCGCTCCGAGCAGCTCCATGAACGACGCCAAGGAGTCGGCTTCCGAGGCGGCGGACAACGCCGGTGACGCAGTGGCCTCTGCCGCCGAAAGTGCCCGCCAGGCTGTCGCCGACGGCGCCGCCAAGGCCGACGCGGCGATCCAGGACAAGGTTGGCGGTTCGTCCAACTAAGCCTTTCCGGCGCATTGAAATGCAGGCGGGCCGCGTTCAGCGGCCCGCCTGTTTTTTACCGCCGGGCCGCCCCAAGGCTCGGCGCCCCCGGTAAAAACGCCCCTCGGGGGATGAGCCCGGACGCAGGACAGTCCCTGCGGACTGTCCTGCGCCTGGCGAATCCGAGCGGCATGCAGGCCGCGAGGTGGACAGCAAGCAGGCAGTAGCCTGCGCGGCGTGGGGGCTTTTTTACCGCCGGGCCGCCCCAAGGCTCGGCGCCCCCGGTAAAAACGCCCCCACGCTAGGCGCCGCGCCCTGGACGAAGGGCTGTATTGCCCGCTGGCGTGAAGCGACGGCGCCCGGCAAGAATCTTCCGCGGCTGAGGGTGGAATTTAACTAAACTATGGGTAATTTCGAGTTTGATCACTTTTCTGGAGCCCGTCATGGCCAACCGCAGCGATTTTTTTGAAGAATTTCAAAAGAACATTTCCGAGCTGATCGCCAAAAGTCCCGCGGCCGACATCGAGCGCAACGTCAAGGCGATGATGGCGCAGACGTTCTCGCGGCTTGACCTGATCACCCGCGAAGAGTTCGACACCCAGTCCGAACTGCTGGAACGGGCGCTGGCGCGCATTGCCGTGCTCGAGGCCAAGGTGCAGGCCCTCGAGACCGCTGCCAGCCTGGGCGGCTCGCCGCAAGAGTAAGGGCTGGTGTTGCCAGTCGCGCCTTGCTTGTTCCTGCCTCATAGCGAAGGCGGTCCAGGCCAGTCCTTGCGGTTTACCTGCTCATGCAGAAAGCGGGCGAATGCCTGCGCAGCAGGCGACAGCGATCGGTGGCTGGGCTTCAATATGGATATCTTGCGGGTAATAACCGGCTCGACCAGCCGGCTTCCATGCACCTGGTATGCGGGCAAAGAAGGGTGGTTGTTCATGGGCAGTACGCTGACCCCGATGCCCGCCCCCACCAGGCTGAGCACGGTGGTGGCAAACGATACTTCATTGACGATGTTCAGCCTCAGGCCTGCGTCCTGTACCGCATTGTCAATGAGCTTGCGTATGGGGCTCTTGGGTGCCAGGGCGATAAACGGCAGGCCCTGCAGTTCAGCCCACGTGATGCGCCGCCGGCGCGCCAGGCGATGGCCTTGATGGAATAGTGCAATAAAGCGGTCGTCGAACAAATGTTCTTCGTCCAGGCCAAGAGCCAGTTCGTTCGCGGTGCCGATGCCGAAATCCACATTGCCGGCCAATACCGTGCGCATGATGGCTTCCTCGGCGACATCATGAAGCGCGAACTGCACGTTCGGATGCAATTCCTTGAATTCCTTGAAAGCCTTGGCCAGAAGGCCGGATGATATGACGGTGGAGGCAACCACGCGCACCCTGCCAGTGCGCAAGGAGGTCAGGTCGCGCAGGTCGGCCACCACGCCGTCCAGGCTTTTCAAGGTTTTTTCGACCTCTTGATGAAAGCGCACGCCGGCCTCTGATGATGGGAGTTACCTTCGCCGCCGTACCGCCGATGATGGTCATGGTCTCGAACCCCGGCATCGGCTTGCGGGGCATGTTCGGCGCCATTATTGCGGCGGGCCTGATCACCTTGCTGCTTGCCCCGCTGGTGGGCCGCATGATCAAGTTGTTCCCGCCGGTGGTCACGGGCACGGTCATTACCGTTACGGGGCTCAATCTCATTCCGGTGGGGGTGAACTGGGTGGCGGGCCGGGGGCCCAACGCGGGCGACCCTGTCAACCTGGGCATCACCGCCCTGGTTCTGTTCTCCATCATTGCCATCAACAAGTATGCGCGCGGTTTCCTGCGCAACATCGCCGTACTGCTGGGCATTGTCATAGGCTTTGTCGTGGCGGCTTTGCTGGGCAGGGTCGTAATACGGATGGACGTGTTCATCCGCGGGCTGCCCGCCAGCAAGCTTTCCTGACGCATACTGCCGTTTGTCTTCATTGCAGCGGGGTATGCCTTCATGTCCTTAGCGGTATTGGCCAGCCAGGCCTTGTGCGGGCTGCAGGGTTTTGCCGTGCGGGTCGAAGTGCACGTCGGGCCGGGCTTGCCGTCCTTCGGCCTGGTGGGGCTGCCCGATACGGGCGTGCGTGAAAGCCGCGAGCGTGTGCGCTCGGCCATACTCAGCAGCGGCTACGATTTCCCGGCGGGGCGCATTACGGTCAACCTGGCGCCCGCCGACCTGCCGAAGGAATCCGGGCGCTTCGACCTTTCGATCGCGCTGGGCATACTGGCGGCCTCGGGCCAGATCTCCGCGCCGGCGGCCCAGGGCGGCAAGGCGGATCACCCTCCGGAACTGGGCGGCTACGTGTTCGCGGGCGAGCTTTCCCTTACCGGCGCGGTGGTGCCCGTGGCGGCGCCGCTGGCCATCGCGCTGTCCGTCGCCCACAGTCAGCCGGGGGCCGCGCTGGTGCTGCCGGCCGCGTGCGCGGGGCTGGCGGCGCACGTGCCCGGCTTGCGGGTTCTGGCGGCGGGCTGCCTGCGCGAAGTGGTCGAGCATTTCCGTGGCGGCGCGCCTCTGGGCCCGGCATCCGCCACGCCTTGGGCGGCGCATTGCGCGCCGGTGCCCTGCATGTCCGAGGTGCGGGGCCAGGCCGATGCCCGCCGCGCCCTCGAAATCGCGGCTTGCGGCGGACACAGCTTGTTGATGTCGGGCCCGCCGGGCGCCGGCAAGAGCATGCTTGCCCATCGGCTGCCTGGCCTCTTGCCGGCGCTTAGCGACCAGCAATCGCTCGAGGTCGCCGCGCTTGCCAGCGTGGGAGGCAAAGAGCCCCGTTTCAGCTCGATGGCCCCGTTCCGGGCTCCTCATCATTCGGCCTCCATGCCTGCCCTGGTAGGAGGCGGCGTACGTCCCAAGCCGGGCGAAATCAGCCTGGCGCATCATGGGGTTCTCTTCCTGGACGAGTTGCCCGAATTCCAGCGCCATGTGCTCGAGGCCTTGCGTGAACCGTTGGAAACCGGCTGCGTGTCCATCGCCCGGGCCAGCCTCACCCTGCAGTTTCCGGCTCAGTTCCAGCTGGTTGCGGCGATGAATCCTTGCCCCTGCGGCTGGCTGGGCCACGCGCGCATGCGATGCGCCTGCACGCCCGACCGCATCGAGAAATATCGCAGCCGCATTTCGGGGCCCTTGCTTGACCGCGTCGATCTGCAGATCAGCCTGCCGGCGGCGGGCGCCGACTGGCTTGATGCCCCGTCCGGCGAGGCGTCGGAACCCATTCGGGCAAGGGTGGAGCGTTGCCGCGGCAGGCAGCTGGAAAGGCAGTCGTGCCTGAACGCCAAGCTGGGTGTAGAGGGCATGGAGCGCCATTGCGCCCTGAAGCACGATGCGCGTTCGCTGTTGCGCGAGGCCATGGGGCGCTGGAGCTGGTCGGCCCGGGTCGTGCACCGCGTGCTTCGCGTGGCGCGTACCCTGGCCGACATGGGGGGCAGCGACGCCATCGATAGCGGGCATCTTGCCGAAGCTGCCCGCTATCGCCAGCCTTGGGGCGCGGGCGGCCGCCCCGAGGCTTAGGGCCTTTGGGCAGGCTCTAGCTCGAGACGCCTATCGCCTGCTCCAGGCCAGGCGCCGCCTGCTTGCGCTTGCGGGCCATGGCGGCCATGCACAAGGCGGCTATCAGCGAGGGAATGCTGACGGCCAGGAAGATGGTGGAAATGCTCCAGCCCAGCACCAGCATCCAGCCGCCGGCCAACGATCCAAGTATCGAGCCGATGCGGCCGATTCCGAGCGACCAGCTTACGCCGGTGGCTCGCGAGCCGGTGGGATAGAAGGCCGCGGCCAATGCGTTGGTGCCGACCTGGCCGCCCGATACGCAGAAGCCGGCGCCGAACACGGCCAGCACCAGCATGGCGGTGCTGCCGGTCGTGCTGCCTATCATGAAGGTAAAGGCGGCGCCGATCAGGTAGGTGATGCCCAGGACGCGCTGAGGAGAGTAACGGTCCATGAGCCGGCCGAGAATGATGGCGCCCGCGGTGCCGCCCACCTGGAACATGGCCGTTACCAGGGATGCATTCTTGAGCGACATGCCGGTGTTGTTGATGACGGTGGGCAGCCAGCTCGACAGCAGGTAGATCACCAGCAAGGTCATGAACACGGTGGCCCACAGCGAGAGGGTGCCAAAGCGCAACTCGGGGGCGAACAGGTGCTTGACGGGAAAGCCGGGCGCGCGCTTTTCACGTACCGTGAAGGTGGCGCCGGCGAGATCCTCATTGGGAGCGATGCGTTGCATCAGGCGGCGCACTTGTTCGTCCGCACCCCCTTTGAGCGCCAGGTAGCGGGGCGATTCGGGTTGGATCAGGGCCAGGACCGGTACCAGTACGATGGGCAGCACGCCGCCCATTACCAGCACCCAGTGCCAGCCAAAACTTTCGACGATGTGCGCGGCGGCGATTCCACCCATTGCCGAACCCAGGGTAAAGCCGCAGAACATGGTGGTGACCAGTACCGATCGGTGGCGCTGGGGCGAGTATTCCGAGCTCATGGTAATGGCGTTGGGCATGGCTCCGCCCAGGCCCAGGCCGGTAAGGAAGCGCAGTGCGATCAGCATTTCGACCGAGGTGGACCAGGCTGAAAGCAGCGTCATCAGGCCAAAGAAGAACACGCTCAGCATCAGGATGCGCTTGCGCCCATAGCGGTCGGCCAATGGCCCGAAGATAAGCGATCCGGCCATCAGGCCGAACAGGCCGGCGCCGAAAACGGGCGCCAGGTGCGCGGCGTCAAGACCCCATTCGGCCCGGATGGCCGGCGCGATGAAGCCGATGGCGGCGGTATCGAAGCCATCGACGGCGACGATGAAAAAGCACAGGAACAGAGTCAGGATCTGCAAGCCCGACAGCTTTTGCTTGTCCAGGAAGTCCTGGACGTCGATATGAGTGGATTGCGACATTTCGGTGACGGCCCTTAGGGGCGGGTTTGGTAGATGCCCAGCTTGCGATGCAGGGGCGATTCGTCCGCCAGAAAGAAATAGGCGGGTTCAAGGATTGATGCACTGAAGAGAGCACCGGACTTGGCAACGGGCCGGCAGCTTGTTGTCTGGCTCAGGGAAAACCCTGTTTGTGAGTGCACTTATAATGAGTATACTAACTAAAAAAATCGCTTACCAGCATTTTTCAATGAAACTAGGGTTAACCCTTAAATATATGAAAACAGACCCCGCCGCGATCGAATTCAACCGCTTGCCCGGCAATTTCGCTCGGCGTCTGCATCAGATATCGGTCGCCATCTTCCTGCAGGAAACCGAGCCCTTCGGCATTACCCCGGTGCAGTTTGCAGCCTTGCAGTCCGTGCTGGCCAACCCCGACATAGACCAGCGCACCCTGGCGGGCGCCATCGGGCAAGATGCATCCACCACCACGGGGGTGGTCAACCGTCTCGAGGGCAGGGGCTTGCTGCAGCGCAGGCCTTCGCCGACGGACCGGCGGGCTTTCTGCCTTACCATCACCGAGCAGGGGCGCGAGCTTCTCCAGGCGGCTACGCCGGCCGTGCTGCGCTCGCAGGAGCTTCTCCTGGAGCCTTTGCCCGAGCACGAACGCGCCGAATTCATGCGCCTGATCGCCGTTCTGGTCAATGGCAACAACAGCCTCAGCAGGGCGCCCAGAAAAACACCTCGTGCAGGCTGACACCGTTTTTACCTGCCTGGCCTATGCAGGTTATGAAGAAATGTCGTATAATCAAGGGCTTTCCTTTATTGGGCCCTTAAGCCCAAGCGGGGGAAAGAACCATAAATGGCTCACGAAGACTTTTGCTTTAAGCACTTTTGGGTGCTTTGGGCCGAGGTTTTTCGGCGGGTTTGCCAAGCGCTGCCTTTTTGCCGGCAGCCACCTGCGGCCATAAATCACAACAGAGTTTTTGTCATGCCTAAAATGAAAACCAAGCGAGGCGCCGCAAAGCGCTTCGTGGTTCGTGGTAGCGGATCCATCAAGCGCGGACAGGCGTTCAAGCGCCATATCCTCACTAAAAAGACCACCAAGAACAAGCGCCACCTGCGCGGTTCGACGGCCGTGCACAAGGCCGACGTCGCCTCGGTCAAGGCCATGATGCCTTTTGCTTGATATCTAACGGAGATCCCATACCATGCCACGCGTAAAACGCGGCGTTACAGCCCGCGCCCGTCATAAAAAAGTCATCAATGCCGCCAAAGGCTACCGCGGTCGCCGCGGCAATGTCTTCCGCATCGCCAAGCAGGCGGTCATGCGGGCCGGCCAGTACGCCTACCGCGATCGCCGCAACAAAAAGCGCACCTTCCGCGCCCTGTGGATCACCCGCATCAATGCGGGCTGCCGTGAACTCGGCATTACCTACAGCGCGTTCATCGCCGGTACCAAAAAAGCCTCTATCGAACTCGATCGCAAAGTGCTCGCCGACATGGCGGTAAACGACAAGGCGGGTTTTGCCGCCGTCGTCGCCCAAGCGCGCGCCGCCCTGGCTGCCTAAGCTACTTCGATCACGATATTGTGTTGCTGCGAACGGGGCTCTTCGGGGGCTCCGTTTGCTTTTGGAAGCGATGATCCATGACTTTACCGGTTGATGACCTGATATCCCAGGCAAAAGAACTCTTCGCCCAGGCAGCCGACCCGGCTGCGCTCGAAAACGCCAAGGCGCGCTTTCTGGGCAAGCAGGGGGCGCTTACCGCTTTGCTCAAGGGCCTGGCCCAGCTCGATCCCGAGCAGAAGCGCGAGCAGGGCGGGCGCATCAACCAGGTCAAGCAGCAGATCGAGGGGCTGCTCAACCAGCGCCGCGCCGAGCTTGCCCAGGCCGAGCTCGACAAGCGCCTGGCCGCCGAAACGATCGACGTGACGCTGCCTGGCCGGGGACGGGGCGTCGGCGGCATTCATCCCGTGATCCAGACCTGGCAGCGGGTGCAGGCCATCTTCTCGTCGATCGGCTTCGATTCGGTCGAAGGCCCCGAGATCGAAAACGACTGGACCAACTTCACCGCGCTGAACAATCCCGAGAACCATCCTGCCCGCTCCATGCAGGACACCTTCTACGTCGACATGAACGACGAAAGCGGGCTGCCGCTACTGCTGCGCACGCACACCAGCCCCATGCAGGTACGCTATGCCCGCATGAACAAGCCGCCCATCAAGGTCATCGCACCCGGCCGCACCTACCGCGTCGACAGCGACGCCACCCACTCGCCCATGTTCCATCAGGTCGAAGGGCTGTGGATCGCCGAGGACATTTCCTTTGCCGACCTGAAGGGCGTGTATACCGACTTCCTGCGCGCCTTTTTTGAAACCGATGACCTTTCGGTGCGCTTCCGTCCTTCGTTCTTCCCTTTCACAGAACCCTCGGCCGAGATCGACATGATGTTCACCTCGGGCCCCAACCAGGGCCGCTGGCTCGAAATCTCGGGGTCGGGGCAGGTGCATCCCCAGGTGGTGCGCAACTTCGGGCTTGACCCCGAGCGCTACATCGGCTTCGCCTTCGGATCGGGTCTCGAGCGCCTGACCATGCTGCGTCACGGCGTCAACGACCTGCGCCAGTTTTTCGAAGGCGATTTGCGCTTCCTGCGTCAATTCAATCGCTGAGCGCCTCTTGGACGCCAGCCGCTGCAAACGGATCTGACAAAACATCATGCAATTCCCGGAATCTTGGCTACGCACGTTTGTTAATCCCGGCCTGGGCACCGACGAGCTGTCCCATCGTCTGACCATGGCCGGCCTTGAAGTAGAGGAAACCGAGCCCGTCGCGCCGCCCTTCAGCGGCATCGTGGTGGCTCACATCCTCGAAGTCGAGAAGCACCCCGACGCGGACAAATTGCGTGTATGCCGCGTGGACGATGGCTCGGGCGAGCCGCTGCAGATCGTATGCGGCGCACCCAATGCCGCCGCCGGCCTGAAGGTTCCGCTTGCGCGGCTGGGCGCCGTGCTGCCCGGCGGCATGAAGATCGGCAAGGCCAAGATGCGCGGGGTCGAGTCGTTCGGCATGCTGTGTTCGGCGCGCGAGCTGGGCCTGTCGCAAGACCACGCCGGACTGCTCGAGCTGGATGCCCAGGCGGCCGTCGGGCAGTCGCTGCGCGAGACGCTCGACCTGGACGATACGCTGTTCACCCTCAAGCTCACGCCCAACAGGGCCGATTGCCTGTCGATACTGGGCGTGGCGCGGGAAGTCTCTGCCCTGACCGGCTCGCCCCTGGCCCTGCCGGAAGCCTTGCCGGCCGCTGTCGAGATAGACGATCGCCTGGCGGTCGACGTGCAGGCGCCCGACCTATGCGGCCGGTTCGCCGGCCGCGTCATCCGGGGCGTCAACGCCCGTGCGCAGACGCCCGACTGGATGGTTTCACGGCTCGAGCGCGCCGGCCAGCGCTCGGTGTCGGCCCTGGTCGATATTTCCAACTACCTCATGCTTGAACTGGGCCGTCCGACCCACGTGTTCGACCTGCAGCGCATCCAGGGCGGCCTGACCGTGCGCTGGGCGAAACAGGGCGAGCAGCTCGAGCTGCTCAACGGCCAGACGGTGGAACTTGCTCCCGACGTGGGCATTATCGCCGCCGGCGACGTAGTGGAAAGCATGGCCGGCATCATGGGCGGCGAAGCCACCGCGGTCACGCTGGACACCACCGACATCTACGTCGAGGCGGCATTCTGGTGGCCCGACGCCATCATGGGGAAGGCGCGGCGCTACAAGTTCAGCTCGGAAGCCAGCCATCGCTTCGAACGCGGAGTCGATTTCCAGAACATCGTGCGCGACCTCGAGCGCATTACCGGTCTCATCCAGCAGGTCTGCGGCGGCCAGGCCGGCCCCATCGACGACCAGAGCATCAACCTTCCCGAGCGCAAGCCGGTGCAGATGCGCCTGCAGCGCTGCCACAGGGTGCTGGGTGTGCCGGTCGAACAGGCCGAGGTCGAACGCATCTTCGATAGCCTCGACTTTGCCTGGGAATGCCGCGACGCGGTCTTCAGCGTGGTGCCGCCCTCGTACCGTTTCGACATTGAAATCGAAGAAGACCTGATCGAAGAGGTGGCCCGCATCTACGGCTTCGAGCGCCTGCCCGACCAGCCGCCGCGCGCGCCGGCCCATATGCGCGTCGATCCCGAGACGCTGCGCGGGCCTCATGCCTTGCGCCACGCCATGGCCGCCATGGACTATCAGGAAGTCGTCAATTTCTCCTTCGTCCAGGAAGACTGGGAGCGCGAGTACGCCGGCAACGCCGATCCCATCCGCCTGCTAAATCCCATCGCCAGCCAGCTTGCGGTCATGCGCTCCAGCCTCATGGCCGGCCTGGTCGACAACATATGCCACAATGTCAACCGCAAGCAGCCCAGGGTGCGGGTTTTTGAACTGGGCCGCGTCTTTTACCGCGACGCTTCGGTGCGCGACGGCGAACTGTCCGTAGCCGGGGTGGCCCAGCCGCAGCGGCTGGCCGGGGCGGCATGGGGGCCGGCCCTGGAAGAGCAGTGGGGCGCTCCCACGCGCCAGGTCGATTTCTATGATGTAAAGAAAGATGTCGAGACCCTGCTGGGCGCGCGCGCGGCGCAATTGTGCTGCCAGCCCGCCGAGCATCCGGCCCTGCATCCCGGCCGCGGCGCCGGCCTGCTGCTCGACGGCCGGGCGGTGGGCTGGCTGGGCGAGCTGCATCCGCGCCTGGTGCAACAGGCCGACCTGGCGCATGCCCCGGTGGTGTTCGAGATCGACGTCCAGGCCCTGGAGGTTGCTCCCATGCCCCGTCCGCGCGAGCTCTCGCGCCAGCCGGTCGCCGTGCGCGACATGGCTTTCTGGGTAGGTGCGAACGTCTTGTATCAGGATTTACTGAACACCCTTACCCAAACCATTGAATCTGATGCTACTCTTGGCATTGTCCAGGACATCAGGCTGTTCGACGTATGGCGCGATCCGTCGCAGGCCCCGGCGGGCGGCGACAAAAGCATGGCGCTGCGATTCTGGCTGCAAGACGAACAGGTCACCCTGGACGACGCCCGGGTCGAACAGTGCATGGGCCGATTGCTGCAGGCGCTTGTCGACGCCCATGGGGCGCGCCAGCGTGCTTAAGGAGCTTATCTAGTATGAATCCAGACTCGCGTACCTTGACCAAGGCCGAATTGGCCGAGTTGCTGTTCGAGCGGGTAGGGCTGAACAAGCGCGAAGCCAAAGATATCGTCGACACCTTCTTTGAAGAAATCCGCGAATGCCTGGCCCGGGGCACCGAGGTCAAGCTTTCGGGCTTCGGCAATTTCCAGGTGCGCGACAAACCCCCCCGCCCGGGCCGAAATCCCAAGACCGGCGAAGTCATACCCATCGAAGCCCGGCGCGTGGTTACGTTCCACGCCAGCCAGAAGCTCAAGAGCGTGGTCGAGCAGGCCGGGGCATCCACGTCAGCAAGCCGATCCGACTAAGCAGCAAGAAGGCACGCCGGGCCTGCCCGATCGAACCACGCCATTCATTCATATAACGATCGCCCATGAGTTCCACTGAAACCTCCGTTACCTTGCCGCCGATTCCGGCCAAGCGCTATTTCACCATCGGTGAGGTCAGCGACCTGTGTTGCGTCAAGCCGCATGTGCTTCGCTACTGGGAACAGGAATTCACCCAACTCAAGCCTGTCAAGCGGCGCGGCAACCGCCGCTATTACCAGCACCACGAGGTTCTGCTCATTCGCCGCATACGCGACCTGCTTTACGAGCAGGGCTTTACCATCAGCGGCGCGCGCAACCGCCTGGGCGACGCCCAGGCGCCTTTCGACCAAGAGGCGGCGGTTCGCCTCAGCGGCAACGAGCTGCAAATGGTGCGCGCCGAGCTGCAGGCTGCGCGCGACGAACTGGCCCAGGCCCTGGGCGCTTCCGGCGGGCAGTAATGCGGGCGCAAGCCCTGGCGGCGCTGCTGTGCCGGGCGCCGGCCGACAAGATCGCCGCCGTGGCCATGATCGATGCATCGCACGATGTCGACTCATCTTGGTGTGTAGCCGAACCGCAGGGCATACCCGGGCGTCCCGCCCGGCCCGAACTGGTCGGGCCGTTCAAGGTAAAGCAGCGTTCGGCGCATACCGAGGCAGGCCGGGCGGCACTCATACACTCGCTGGCGCACATCGAGTTCAATGCCATCAATCTTGCCCTGGACATTGTCTGGCGCTTTGCCGGCATGCCCGCCGGGTTCTACCGCGACTGGGCGGGCGTGGCACGCGAAGAGGCCCATCACTTCAGCCTGCTGGCCGAGCATCTGCGCGGCATGGGCCACGAGTATGGCGATTTTCCGGCCCACGACGGCCTGTGGGAAATGGCGCAGCGCACCTCCGACAACCTGCTGGCGCGCCTGGCCCTGGTGCCCCGCACGCTCGAGGCGCGCGGCCTGGACGCATCGCCGGCCATCCGTGGCAAGCTGGCGGAAGCGGGCGACGAGCGGGGCGCGGCCATACTCGACGTGATCCTGCGTGACGAGATCGGGCACGTGGCCATTGGCAACAAATGGTACGGGCATTTATGCCGGCAGCAAGGGCTAGACCCGGTGGCGCAGTATCGTGAACTGGCGCGCCAGTATCGCGCTCCGCGCCTGCGCGGCCCCTTCAATCTGCAGGCCCGCCGGCAGGCTGGGTTCAGCGAGGCCGAATTGCAGGCATTGCAGCAGGCCGCCGTAGCGTCGGATTGACCCCGGGGCGGTGTTCAAGCGGCAGGGCCGGCCTGAAGAGGCACGGCCCCCCCAACCGCGAAAGTCCCGCTGTGTTCATCCAAGGCTGACGGTGCGTCCGATGAACAGTATCGGTCCGTCGGGCTCTCTGGGCGGTGCGACGTTGGATTCTTGCGTCATTTCAAAGATCTGCCCCGGAACGATCTCGCCGGTGACTTCCATGGGCAGGGTCAAGGAGCGGGTGGGATCGACCACGCCAAGAAGCCGCGGATGAGGCGACTGTTCGTTGTGGGTCCACAAGTACACTGATTCCGATTCGGGCACGACAATATCCACCTGCGGAGCCAGGACGAGGTTTTGCCGGCTGTCGACGGTCAGCACCCAGCCGGGTGTCGAACTGAGTCCGGGGGCCTGCATGATGGCAATCTGCACGATCTTGGGCGCCGGCGTGCTGGGCGGCTGCAGCGAGGCGCTGAGTGCGGGGTCGTGCTTGAACGTGTCTTTGGGCAGCACCAGCACCCCCGCCAGTATCGCCAATGCCGCACTGAGGGCGCGCCAGAACCAAAGGCTGCGCCAGATCGCCTGCCTGGGCGGCCGACGCGAGCCGGCGCCCGGCCGAAAGGCCTCGAGGGGATCGGGCGGCGCAGTGCGTACGCGCGGCGGGCCCGAGGTCGTCTCGCCGGTTCTTTGCGGTTCGGATGAGGGCGCTTCGGGTGCCGTATGCGCGGAGGGCGTGTTTACAGCTGGGCCTCCGGCGGAATCAGCCACGGACCGGTCAGGGCTCGCCGCCCGGGGTTGGGCGGTGGATGCCGCGTCGGGCCGGATGAGCCGGGGTTCGAAATCCATGGCCATGCCCGACTGCGCCGACGAGGCGGGCGGTGCCGGAACCCGGGGTGAAGGAGGGGGGGGCGCCTGGCGTTGCACGGGCGGCACGGGACGTTGCCCCGCACCGGCTTGCCGCATACCGAGCGTGGCGGGCGGCGCCGAGGCGGCCGTTCCGGCCGAGGGCCGTGCCTGGACCGGAGCGTTGCGCGGCAGCCCCAGCGTAGCCTGGATGCGCCCCAGCAAGGGCGCGGGGGGATTCAAGGGAGTCAGCGCATCGGTCAGCTCGAGCAGCCGGGCTTCCCACTGCAGGGCGCACACTACGGCGTCGTCGTCGCCGCCAAGCACGGCATGCGCCTGGGCGACTTCGTCCGGATCGAGCAGGCCGAGCGTGTACTCGGCGATGAGGAAATCGTCTTTGTGATGCAGCAGGCTCATGCCGGTTCGCACTCCCGCAAGGCGCGAAGGCAGGAACGCACGCGATTGCGCAATTCGGCCGTCGAGCAGCCCAGCCGGGCCGCGATGTCAGGGTAGCTCAGGCCGTTGTAGAAGGCCATGAGCACGGGTTTGCGCGTATTTTCGGGCTGCCGCGCCAGCATTGCGGCAACGCCGGCGGCGGCGTCTTCGCGAAGCGGCGGGGCGCCGGGCGTGGCCGGCGCGGCGGAGGACGGAGCGGGGTTGCGCCGCAGGAGGCTAAGGCTGCGGTAGCGCATGATGCTGTAGATCCAGGCGCGGGCGCTGCCCGTGCGCGCGTCGTAGCTGCCGGCGTTTTTCCATACCAGCACGAAGGCGTCGTGGACGGCGTTCTGTGCGACGGTTTGGTCGCCCAGCATGATGTTGGCCAGGGCGAGCATGCGCGGAGCCTCTTGTGTGTAGAGGTCTTGCAGAGCCTGGGGGTCGCCCTGTGCGCAGGCGGACAGGGCGGCGTGGTAGTCGAAAGTCGAGTCGACCATGTGGTCTCCGGTTTCTTGATTGCGGGTTTATTGTATAAGGTGTTGCCTGCGCCGCCGTTCGCGGTCCTTCACTTTTCATCTTCGTTCATGAGCAGAATCCACTACCGGGGCCCGGCCCCAGCCAATCGCGACGACATCAAGACGATACGTTCGCTACTTCCCTTTGTATGGCAGTTCAAATGGCGCGTCATCTTTGCGCTCTCCTGTCTGATCGCGGCCAAGATCGCCAGCGTGGTCACCCCGCTGTTCCTGAAGGATCTGGTCGATGGCCTGAGCCTGCCGCAGACCCTGATGGTGCAGCCGGTGGCGGCCTTGCTGGGCTATGGCTTCGCCAGGCTGGCCTCCAGCGTGTTCGGCGAGTTGCGCGACGCGCTCTTTGCGCGCGTCACGCAAGGTTCGATCCGCCGTATCGCTGTGCGCCTGTTCGAGCACCTGTTCGCCCTGTCGATGCGTTTCCATCTGCAGCGCCAGACCGGCGGGCTTAGCCGGGACATCGAGCGCGGCACCAAGGGCATCGGCTTCCTGCTGAACTTCATGGTGTTCAACGTGCTGCCGACCTTGCTCGAGATAGGGATGGTGGCGGCCATACTGCTGTGGCGCTACGACTTCCTGTTTGCCGTGGTCACGCTGGGCACCATTGCCTCGTACATCGTCTTTACGCTGCTGGTTACCGAGAAGCGCATGGTGTACCGGCGCAGCATGAACGACCTGGACAGCCAGGCCAACAGCAAGGCGATCGATGCGATTCTCAATTACGAGACGGTCAAGTATTTTGGCAACGAAAGTTATGAGCTGAACCGCTACGACCGCAACCTGGGCAACTGGGTGGAATCGGCGGTGAAGAACCAGGTGTCGCTCAATCTGCTGAACATGGGGCAGGGCGTCATCATTACCGTGGGCGTCACGGCCCTGCTGTGGTTGTCTGCCAGCGGCGTGGTAAAGCAGACTATGACCGTGGGCGACGTGGTTCTGGTGTCGGCGTATCTTACGCAGTTGTATGCGCCGCTTAATTTCCTGGGTTTCGTGTATCGAGAGATCAAGCACGCCCTGGCGGACATGGAGCGCATGTTCGGCCTGCTCGAGCAGAATCTCGAGGTGGCCGACAAGCCTTCGGCGCGTGTCCTGGACACGCGCAGCGCCTCGGTGCAATTCGAGCATGTGGACTTCGGCTATGAGCTGAACCGGCAGATACTGTTCGATGTGAGCTTCGAGATTCCCGCCGGCCGCACGCTTGCCGTGGTGGGCGCCTCGGGTGCCGGCAAGTCGACCCTCTCGCGCCTGCTGTTCCGCTTCTACGATGTAAGCGAGGGCGCGGTCAAGGTCGACGGCATGGATGTGCGCGACCTCGAGCAGGCCAGCCTCAGGCGCCACATCGGCATCGTGCCCCAGGACACGGTGCTGTTCAACGACACCATTCTGTACAACATTGCCTATGGCAGCCCTGGCGCCAGCCGGGAGGACATCGTGGAGGCGGCCCGGGCATCGCGCATCCACGATTTCGTTATGAGCCTGCCGGAAGGATATGAAACCCAGGTGGGCGAAAGGGGCCTGAAGCTGTCGGGCGGCGAAAAGCAGCGGGTGGCGATTGCGCGGACCCTGCTGAAGAACCCGCCGATACTGGTCCTGGACGAGGCCACCAGCGCGCTGGACACGCGCACCGAGCGGGCGATCCAGGACGAACTGCGTCAGATTGCCCGCAACCGCACGACGCTGATCATTGCCCACAGGCTGTCGACGGTGGTGGATGCGGACGAGATCCTGGTGCTGGACCACGG
Source organism: Pusillimonas noertemannii (assembly GCF_003096595.1). GTDB lineage: Bacteria > Pseudomonadota > Gammaproteobacteria > Burkholderiales > Burkholderiaceae_B > Pusillimonas > Pusillimonas noertemannii. Next base: position 55,414 of record NZ_QEKO01000009.1, read on the forward strand.
CCGGGTGATCGAACAGGGCTCGCATCGAGAGCTGCTGCTGCAGGGAGGCCGCTATGCGCAGATGTGGATGCTGCAGCAGGCGGGGCAGGAGGATGGCGAAGAAGAGCTCACCTCCTCCTGACCCTGCCAAGGGTAGGGGCATGCTTGACTCATATAGGACCAGCAGAGTACTGTATAGATAAGCAGGCAGCGGGGCGGCCAAGCCGGTATTTGCCGCCAACTGCCAAGACATTCACTGGAGCCCGCATCATGTTGCGCATCAGCAAGATCATGGATTACGGCACCCTGGTGCTTACCTATATGGCCGGCTGTCCCGAGCGCCTGTGCAGTGCTTCCGAGCTGGCCAGGGCGCTGGGCCTGAACCCTCCTACTGTCAGTAAGGTGCTCAAGCTGCTGGGCCGGCACGGGCTGGTGCGCAGCGTGCGCGGCGTGCAGGGCGGCTATGCCCTGGGGCGTCCGGCTGCGCAGATCTCCATCGCCCAGGTCATCGACGCGCTCGAAGACCAGCCTTTCGGGCTGACTGAATGCACCGCTGTGCCGGGCAGCTGTGATTTTGAAACCGGCTGCACATTGCGCGAAAACTGGCAGCGCATCAATGCGATCGTGCGGCGCACGCTCGAAGACGTGTCAGTGGCCGACATGGCCCAGCCGCCTCCGCTTTCGCGCCCCCCCGGGACTCGGGCCGTGGTGCGCAGGCAGCAACTAGTCTGAATTGAATCGGCGACGCGCGCTTCGGCGCGCCTTCAAGAGGAATATCAAATGGAAAGTGTTTCCCCCAACATCGGATCGTTTCTGGACCGCGAGTACGAGGCCGGCTTCGTGACCGAAGTCGAGTCGGTCTCTTTGCCCAAGGGCTTGTCCGAAGATACGATCAGGCAGCTGTCGGCCCGCAAGCGCGAACCCGAGTTCATGCTGGAATGGCGGCTGCAGGCATATCGGCGCTGGCTCGAGATGGAAACACCCGAATGGGCCATGGTCGACTTTCCGCCCATCGATTTCCAGGACATCGTCTATTATTCAGCGCCCAAGAGCAAGGCCGACGGGCCCAAAAGCCTCGATGAGGTCGACCCCGAGCTCTTGCGCACCTACGAAAAACTGGGCGTGCCGCTGCACGAACGGGCCCGCCTGGCGGGCGTTGCCGTAGATGCGGTGTTCGACTCGGTGTCGGTGGCCACCACCTTCCGCAAGCAGCTGGCCGAGGTCGGGGTCATCTTCTGCTCGTTCTCCGAGGCGGTGCAAGAGCACCCGGAACTGGTGCGCAAATACCTGGGCACGGTGGTGCCGCCGGGCGACAACTTTTATGCGGCGCTCAATTCGGCCGTGTTTTCCGACGGCTCCTTCGTGTTCATACCCAAGGGCGTGCGATGTCCGATGGAACTGTCCACGTATTTCCGCATCAATGCGCGCGATACCGGACAGTTCGAGCGCACGCTCATCATTGCCGAGGAAGGCGCCAGCGTCAGCTACCTCGAAGGCTGTACGGCGCCCATGCGCGACGAGAACCAGCTGCATGCGGCCGTGGTCGAGCTGGTTGCGCTCGACGACGCCAGGATCAAGTACTCGACAGTGCAAAACTGGTACCCGGGCGACAAGGACGGCAAGGGCGGCATCTATAACTTCGTCACCAAGCGCGGCGACTGCCGCGGCGCGCGTTCGCGCATTTCCTGGACCCAGGTCGAGACCGGTTCGGCGATTACCTGGAAATACCCCAGCGTGGTGCTGCGCGGCGACGATTCGGTGGGCGAGTTCTACTCCGTGGCGCTGAGCAATCACCGCCAGCAGGCCGACACGGGCACCAAGATGATCCACATGGGCCGCAACACGTCCAGCACCATCATCTCCAAGGGCATATCGGCCGGCCACGGCAGCAACACCTATCGCGGGCTGGTACGCGTTACGCCCAAGGCCGAGAACGCGCGCAACTACACGCAGTGCGATTCTCTGCTGATAGGCAAGGAATGCGCGGCGCACACTTTCCCGACCATCGAGGCGCAGAATCCCAGCGCCCACGTCGAGCACGAGGCGACCACCTCTCGGGTCAGCGAAGACCAGCTGTTCTATGCGATGCAGCGCGGCCTGTCGGCCGAAGACGCGGTCTCGATGATCGTGAACGGCTTCTGCAAAGAGGTCTTCAAGGAACTGCCCATGGAATTCGCCGTGGAAGCACAGAAACTATTGGGCGTCAGCCTTGAAGGCAGCGTCGGCTAAGGAGAACGGAACATGTTGGAAATCAAGGATCTTCACGTCAAGATCGGCCAAAAAGAGATACTGCGCGGGCTGGACCTGGCGGTCGGGGCGGGCGAAGTGCATGCCATCATGGGGCCCAACGGCTCCGGAAAAAGCACGCTGGCCCAGGTGCTTGCAGGCCGCGAAAACTTTCACATCGAAAGCGGCTCGATCACCTGGAACGGACGCGACCTGTGCTCCATGCCCATCGAAGAGCGGGCACGAGAAGGGCTGTTCATGGCCTTCCAGTACCCCATCGAAATACCGGGTGTCTCCAACGCCTATTTCCTGCGGGCCGCGGTCAACGCCGTACGGCGTCATCGCGGCGAGCCCGAGCTAGACGCCATGGATTTCCTGACCCTGGTCAAGGCCGAAATGAAGACCGTGGGCATGAAAGAAGAATTTCTTTATCGTTCGGTCAACGAGGGCTTCTCGGGCGGCGAGAAAAAACGCAACGAGGTGCTGCAGATGTCGTTGCTGCAACCCAGTCTGGCAGTACTGGACGAAACCGATTCAGGCCTGGACATCGATGCCTTGCGCGTGGTGGCCGAAGGCGTGAACCGCCTGCGTTCGCCCGATCGCGCGCTGATCGTCATCACTCACTACCAGCGCCTGCTCGAGTACATCGTGCCCGATCATGTCCACGTACTGTCGGCGGGGCGCATTGCCCACTCCGGCGGGCGCGAGCTGGCGCTCGAACTCGAAGAGCGCGGCTATGGCTGGATCAAGAAAGAAGCCGTCCAGGGCAAGGAGGCCAGCGCATGAGCGAAGTGCTTCAAACGTGGTTCGACCGGGCGCAGGCCCAGGGGCCGAGTCTGCCAGGGGCTCGTGCACCCTGGCTGGCCAACGCGCGCCAAAGGTCGCTCGACCGCTTCATGGCCGAAGGCTGGCCCACCACCCGCCACAAAGATTGGCGCCATACCTCGCTGGCCTTCCTGCAGCAGCAGAAGTTCGACGGATCGCGCGGGACCCCGTCGGGGTTCGATCTGGAGGCATTGCGCCAGGGGCAGAACGGCCATTGGATGGTGTTCGTGGACGGGCGGTTCGAGGCCGGCCTGTCTCGTATCGGCAGCCTGCCCGAGGGCGTGCGCATTGCACCGCTGGCGCAGGTATTGGCCGGTGATGCCGGGCAGCTCGAGGCCAGCCTGGGCCAGGCCGAAGAAGGCGGCAGCCCCGCCGCCCTGAATCTGGCCCTGGCGGCGGACGGCGCCTATGTCGAACTGGCGGCGCGCACCTCGCTCGACGAACCGCTGCACCTGGTGCACATTGCCGCCGGCGCGGGCGCGGCCAGCTTCCCGCGCAGCGTGGTGCTGCTGGGTCAGGGCGCCAGCGCCACGCTGGTCGAGCATTACCTGGGCAGCGCCGGGTCGTTCACGCTGACCAACACCGTGCTGCGCGGCAGGCTCGAGCGGGATGCGCGGCTGACCCACCTGAAAGTGCAGCAAGAGCACGTAGAGGCCTTCCACCTGGCGTCGGTCGACATCCAGCAGGACGAAGGCTCGACCTATGAATCGCACTCCATTTCGTTCGGCGCCAGGCTGGCGCGCAACGATATCGCAACGCGTTTCAACGGGCGGCATTGCCATGCGCTGCTAAATGGCCTTTTCTATGCCGACGGGCGGCGCCACGTCGATCACCATACCTGCATCGATCACGCCCGGCCCGACAGTACAAGCCACGAGTATTACAGGGGCATCTTGTCCGATTCGGCGCAGGGAGTGTTTACCGGACGCATCCAGGTCAGGCAGGGCGCCGATGGCACCGATGCCATCCAGCGTTCCGACAACCTGCTTCTGTCGCGCACGGCTCGGGTCACATCGCAGCCCGAGCTCGAAATCTATGCCGATGACGTCAAGTGCGCGCATGGGGCGACGGTGGGCCAGATAGACGAAGAAAGCCTGTTCTACCTGCGTTCCCGCGGCCTGTCCGAGGCGCATGCGCATGGCGTCATGACTTACGCTTTCGCGGCCCAGGCGCTTCAGCGCATTGCGCTGGAGCCCATGCGCCGCCGCGTGGCCGCCACGGTTCGGGCATTGCTGCCGGGCGGCAGCCTTCTTGGAGACATTGCATGAGCGCCAATGCATCCAGCGCTATTTCGCAACCCATTCTGGATCTCGCGCACGATTTCCCCATACTCGCGCGGCCGGTCCGGGGCAAGCGCCTTTGCTATCTCGACAACGGGGCCACTACTCAAAAGCCCTTGTCGGTCATCCGGGCCGAATCGGATTTCTACGAGCAATCCAACGCCAACATCCACCGCGGTGTGCATTGGCTGTCGCAGCATGCCACCGACCTGTACGAAGCGGGCCGCGCCACCGTGCGCGCGTTTCTCAACGCAAGCCATGACGACGAAATCGTCTTCACGCGCGGCACCACTGAATCCATCAATCTGGTCGCCCAGAGCTGGGGCCGGGCCAACCTGAAGGCGGGCGACGAAATCCTGCTCACGGGCATGGAGCATCATTCCAACATTGTCCCCTGGCAGCTGCTTTGCCACCAGACCGGAGCGCAGATCAAGGTCGCGCCCATCGATGACCGCGGCGAACTCCTGATGGACCAGTACGAAGCAATGTTGAGTCCGCGCACGCGGCTGGTCTGTGTGGCCCATGTGTCCAACGCTCTTGGAACGGTCAATCCCGTCGACGAGATCGTGCGCCTGGCTCATGGAGCGGGCGCACGGGTGCTGGTCGACGGCGCACAGGCCGTGGCCCACCAGTCCGTCGACCTGCAGGCCATGGACTGCGATTTCTATGCCTTCTCGGCCCACAAGCTTTATGGGCCTACCGGCATCGGCGTGCTGTACGGCAAGCGCGAACTGCTGCAGGCCATGCCGCCCTGGCAGGGCGGCGGCGACATGATTCTTACCGTCAGCTTCGAGAATTCTACCTATGCCGACGCGCCGCAGCGGTTCGAGGCGGGCACGCCCAACATCGCGGGCGTCATAGGCATGGCGGCGGGCATCGACTACGTGCTGTCGGTCGGACTCGATCGCATCGCCGCGCACGAGCAGCATCTGCTCGACCTGGCAACGCAAGAGATATCGGCCTTGCCCGGCGTAAGGCTGATCGGCGCGGCGCGCAAGAAGGCGGGCATTCTTTCTTTTGTCATAGACGGCATCCATCCGCACGATCTGGGCACCATACTGGATTCCGAGGGCGTGGCCATACGGGCCGGCCATCATTGCGCCATGCCCATCATGACTCGCTACGGCATACCGGGCACGGCCAGGGCCTCCTTCGCCCTGTACAACAGCGTCGATGACGTCACGGCCCTGGTGGCCGCCGTGCGCAAGGCCCAGGCATTGTTCGGCATACAGGAGGCCTCATGAGCGACATGCAGCCCGATCTGCGCGAGCTTTACCAGGAAGTCATCTTCGACCACAACCGAAGCCCGCGAAATTATCATGGCATGGAGCGGCCCAGCCACGTTGCACGCGGCCACAACCCCCTTTGCGGCGACGAGCTCACCGTCTACGTGCGGGTCGAAAACGGCGTCGTGGCCGAAGCCAGTTTCGTGGGTCAGGGCTGCGCGATCTCTACCGCGTCGGCCTCGCTCATGACCGAAGCGGTGCGCGGCAAGCCGCTCGACGAAGTCGAGGCCCTGTTTCGCGATTTCCACGCCATGCTTACCGAGTCCCAGCCCGAAGGGCGCGACTTCGGCAAGCTGCAGGTGCTGGCCGGCGTCAAAGAGTTTCCCGTGCGGGTCAAGTGCGCGACTCTGGCCTGGCACACCTTGCATAACGCCCTGGCCGGCGTGGCGGACACCGCCAAAACCGAATGAGGCTGTTCCATGTATCACAATAGAAGACCCAATGAAGTTGTCGTCAGCCGGGACTGCCCGGCCGTGTCGGTGCCTTTTGGCGAGGCCGTCACCATCCAGGAAGGTTGCGTGGCACAAATCACCCAGCGCTTGGGCGGCAGCTACACCGTCTACGTAGAAGGCAATCTTTACCGCATCGAGGGCCGTGATGCAGACGCCCTGGGCCTGGAGCCGGTCGAGGCGCCGGCGGTCCAGCCCGCCTCCGGACCTGTCACGGCCGAGTCGGTCGAGGCCTCGGCATTAGAACTGCTGGCCACTTGCTACGATCCTGAAATTCCCGTGGACATCGTCAACCTGGGGCTGGTGTATCGCTGCGAGGTGCTGCCGGGCCAGGAAGAGGGCACGTTCCGCATCGAAGTGGACATGACACTGACTGCGCCAGGTTGCGGCATGGGCACCTTCATCGCCGATGAAGCGCGCACCAAGCTGATGTCGATTCCCGGCGTAGAAAACGTCAGCGTCGACCTGGTGTGGGATCCGCCATGGGGCCGTGAGATGATCAGCGAGCATGGCAAACTGGAACTAGGCCTGATGTAGGATGCCAGCAAGCGCAACACCGTTGTAAGATAGCATCGACGCGGTGGCGCTAAATTTTTCTTCGCGTCGTCCGTTATACCCTTGCGAACCCTATGGCTGCGCGCTGTAGTGTTGGTGTGAAAGTCGGGAGGCGTTGAATATGTCGTTGCACGAGGTTGCTGGAAGCCCGCCCGGATTTCAGGGGGAACCTATTCAAGCGACTCTGCTCGACTGCCTGAGCGACATCCTGAGGCATGACCGGCTCGTGCCGGTGTTCCAGCCCATTGTCGACTTGCAGCGGGGGACCCTCGTAGGCTACGAGGGACTCATTCGCGGCCCCTCCGGAAGCCCGCTGCGTTCGCCGCTGGACCTATTCCGGGTGGCGGGCGAGAACGGCCTGACCATCGAGCTCGAGCTGCGTTGCTGCCAGACCTTGCTGCGCCGCTTTGCCGGCCTTGGCCTGCCCGGCCAGTTGTTTCTCAACATCGGTGCGCCCGCATTGCCGCGGCTTGCCCGCGACGGCAAGGCCATGGCCCTGAACCTCGAGAGCCTGGGCCTGGCGCCGGCCCGGATCGTCCTCGAACTGACAGAGCACTCCGTCCATGATCGCGAGCATTTCCCCGGTCTGCTCGCGTCGTATCGAGGCGCGGGCTTCCAGTTGGCCATCGATGACCTGGGTGAGGGCTATTCCAGCCTGCGCCGCTGGTCGGAGTTCAAGCCCGAATACGTCAAGGTCGACATGTATTTTGTGCGCGACGTCCATCTTGACTCCCTCAAGCAGCAGTTCCTGCGCTCGATTCGCGACATTGCGCTCGAGTCGGGGGCGGTAGTGGTCGCCGAGGGCATTGAACAAGTGGAAGAGCTGCAGTTTCTGCGCGGCATCGGCATACCGGGTGGCCAGGGTTTCTACATTGGCATGCCCGAATCACGGCCTTTTGCCAGCGTGCCCGGCCCGCTGCTTTGCGAACTGTCCCGGCATATGGACGAGCACAAGCCCACCCCGGCGTCCGCGGCGGGAAAAGCCCGGGCCGGCGGCTACCGGCCCGAGGTCTCGGACTGCCCGCCGATGCAGGTCCAGCCCAGCTTGGCGCCGCGCGACACGGCGGCATAGACCGCCGCATTGCGGTTGTGCACGTCAAGGCGCTGGTACAGGGTTTCCGTATGCGCCTTGGCCGTGGCCACCGAGATATTCAGATAGCGGCCTACCGTCTTCATCGGATAGCCCCTGGCCAGCAGCACCAGCACTTCGTACTGTCGAGGCGTCAGGCCCAGCATCTCCGACTCGGCATGCGCCTGCAGCGAAAGCTTGCCCTGGCACGGTTCCTGGGCCTTGCTGTCGGGACCTGGCGTGTCGGGCCGCTTGGACGGGCGCACCCTTTGCTCCGGCGTGATCTGCTTGCGCAAGGGGAAGCAAGTGCCGCCGGCAAGGACCAGGCGGATGGCCGCTTGCAGCACCTCGGGGTCGGCATTTTTGGGCACATACCCGCATACGGCGGCGGGCAGGGCGATAGAGCCCGGCAACTGATGATGGTCCGACAGAAGCATGATGGAGCGGGGCGCGTAGGCGTGCAGCGCCGCGTCTATCAGGTGGTTGGTGTCTTCTGCGGGTGAGATCGACAGTAGCACGAGGTCGATGTCGCGCGGGTCGCGGCTGGCTCCGGTCATGGCGGCGTAGTCTGCGCCTTCGATCTTGACGTCGGGGACGACGTTGGCGATGAGTTGCAGGAGTCCCAACCGGAGTATTGCATGTGGTTCCACTACTTTGATAATGGTCATGCTTATCTTCCTACGTGCGACGTTGCATGTTAGAGGGTTGGGATTCGCGTCTGACTGGTGTGGCGCACAAAGTATCCCCTTGCCGATCGCAACAAACGGTTGTTGCACGTAGGATGATTCTGCACTGGGCCTGCCCAGCAGGCGGCTCCCCTCTATGTGGCGTATTTTCGCCCTTTTCGCGACGTCAATAATTTAAATGAAATAATATGTACAAGTAAATGATTTCATTGGAAATTAACTGCAACATTGTAATTCAATGTATGAGTAAATAAATAAATATAAAATATGGGGATAAATACTAAGTATATGAGTGAATAAACTGCGGTTATATGTCAGTAGCCCGCTGCGGGGCGCGCAGAAGCGCAGTCAAATTCATAGTGTCTTTCCGAACCCTTTTTCTCAGCCAGTACCAGTTCGATACGGCATTGTCCATCTGGCTGGCTGACGGCCAAGCGGGGCAAGGGTACGGCGGTACCGGCAGGTACTTCCAGCATGCCGCCCTGGCTTACCCGGCTGCTGCTTCCGCCTCGGGTTACCGTGGTGCGAAGCAGATAGCGCAAATGGGTGGAGTGACTGCTTTGCACGTAGGGCACGATTATCCCGGGCCGTGTCTGGGCTTGTGTTTCCAGCCATACCTGCAGGTCGGTGTCGGCATTCATGGTTCATGCTCCTGTTGATTTCGACGTGTCGGTGTTGATTCGGCCTGCAGCCGTTCGCTCGGGGCGCGATGCACAACCCGTGCCAGGGGCCGGCATCGCGCTGATCAGCGACTGGCGCGGCTCTTAGCGCTGCTTGATGTAGCCGACGTTGTGGGCGCCCACTTGGGTCATGGTCGCAACATGGCCCGAACCGGTTTGCAGAATCACTCCTTCGTTCTTGTAGCCGGTCTGGTTGATGCTGGCGTTCAGGTTGGAACCCCTTTGCTCGACGTAGCCGTCATTGAGCGTGCCGCTTTGGGTGATGCTTGCCGCCACCAGGGTGTTGCCGGTGCCCCGCTGCTCGATGCCAGCCAGGTTGCCGAATCCGCCTTGGGTGATCATGGCGTCGGTGTTGTCGCCGCGCTGCGTGACCCACGCGGTGTTGCCCCAACCCCATGTCTGATTGATATTGGCGGTCTGGTTGTTGCCCGCTACGGTGTGGTGCCAGTATTCGGACCCGCTCTGATCGATCGTGGCATCGCCCCGGTTTGCGGTCTGGGTGATGTGGGCCGATGCAGAGTTCACGTCCTGCTGGACGACCACGGCATCGTTGCCGTAGCCGTCTACCGTGATGGTCGAGACAGCGTTGTTGTTGTCGTACTGCTCGATCGACGAATCGTTCCACGAGCCTGTTTGCGAGATAGTGGCGGTGTCGGCCAGGGCGGAACCCGCGCCGAACATGATGCCGACGCCCAATGCGATGGCGGATAGTTTGAAAGTCATAGTGTTTCTCCTCGTTATGAAGACCGGGGATGCTTCACGGGTACCCGGCGGTCTTCAGAACCGGGCCCGATCACAACTCGATTGGGTGCCTGGTCATTCGGACTGGGCAGCCGTCGATGCGGCCGCGACAGTGGACGCCTGCGCTTCATCCAGAGGCTGTGCGTAGCCGGCCTCGGCACGCAGATAGTCCTGGATGATCGAAGAGTTCCAGTCGTCGGGATTCTTCAAGGCCCAGTTGCTGTCTTTCAGGCCCTGGACCGTCAGATGCACCACGGCCGCCTCGATGGCTTCCTTCACGCACAGCTGTGCGGGCTCGTTCTGGGTGATGCCGCCCTCTATTTCCAGCAGGTCCTTGAAGTTCACGAACTTGAAGACGCTGGGCCGGACCTCGTAGGAAAAAATCGTCTTGGTCGTCGAGACGGTCTGCAGCACGCGGCCGCTGCGGATGTCGACGCTGCGCAGGCCCACGGTCACCTGGTCCATGCGATATTGCGTCGACAGGCCTATGCCCAGGAAGCGCGCGCCCAGGCCGCCCGTCCGGACGTTGCTTTCGTACGAGATGATTCCGCCGTCTATCAGTATCGAGGCGGGCAGCAGCGCGGGTATGCTGATCTGCGGCGCGTTCTTGTCCTGCGATCCGTCCAGCGCGCGCACGATGCGGCGCTCGGTCAGGAGCTCCTGCAGGCTTTCGCGCTCGACCGGGGTGAACCAGCCTGAATCCTTCAGCGCCTTGACCAGCATCGAGGCGGCGCCCTGTGTGACCGAGGTCGAGAACGAGCTGTCCGGCGAAGGCTTGTACTGGCCCGTCTGGTCGCGGAAGCCATACACGGCTACCACGATCTTGCCTTTGGGCTCGGGCAGCTTGAGCAGGTCGTGGGTAGAGGGGGTGGCCGGCGTCAGCTGGGCGGCCGTGCCCACTTCCACGGGTTCCCGGTAAGAGGCGCAGGCGGTGAGCACGCCGCAGGCAACGACCAGGGCGGCGGCCTTCAGGCCGCGTGCCGGGCGTAGGGCGGCCGGGTGGCGGGCGCGCGTCTTCATTGTCCCACCTGGAAGGTCGTTGATCCGCCGGTCACCTTGTCCACGGTCGTGATCGAGAGCAGTCCGCCGCCCACGTCGACGATGTTGATGGTGAAGTTCTCGGTTTCGAGATTGCCCGGGATCAGCTTGCCGTCCTCGCCCACGATGCGCGAAGTGGCCGATGCTGCAAGTCGGCCCAGAATGGCGCGCTCGAGCGTGTCCTGGAATATTTCCAGCGGCGACTGCTGGTTGCTGCCGTACAAATCCTGATCGGCCGCCGGATCCGTATGTTTGTTGGTGGCCAGTGCGGAATTCAGCAGCACCGGTCCATTCAGCGGGCTTCCTCCAAAGGAGGGGTTGAGCGGGTAGTACACCATTTCGGTGGCCGTGGCGGGCGAGCTTGCCAGCAGGGCCGCCAAGGCCGCTGATGCGCAGTATGCCGCGCCATGGAGTCTGTGTTTGGTCTTCATTTAGAGCTCCTCTTCTCCCAAGTCCTGGCTTTGAACCAGCATCCGCTGGATCTCGCTATTGACGACGTTCTCGTAAACGAGCTGGGCCGCCTGCTCGCTGATTTCCTTGGCTGCCTGGCGGGCCGGCGACAGAAACATGTGAAACACCCGTTGCTGGCGATACTGGACCCAGATCTCGCTGCCCCAGCGCGCGGAAGGCCGTTCGTGCACGGAGATCGAGTAGCGGTGATCGCCGTCCTTCTCACGCCATGCACGTGCGAAGTATTGATAGAAATCGTTGCCCAGCACGGTGACGGTACGGTTGACCACGATGCCGCTCAGAGGATCGTCGAGTACGCTTCTTTCAGGCCTTTTCTGTAACAGGTCACTGTCCAGTTGTGCCGTCGCCGCGTAGGCGGCCACCCAACCCAAAGTGAACAGCGCTGCCTGGCCATGCTTGATCCAGCGTCTCATTTGCCTGCCCCCTCTCGCGCTTACAAAAGAAAGGTGTTATTACTTGTGGAAACCGTATGTTCATAATAAAGAGCCATCCGCAGCACAACATGAGGCGTATGCCCTAAAGTGGCGACCGCCATACGGCGTAAGTCTTTTCGCCTGTTTTGCGTCGCTCGCGATCTAGGCCGTAAGGCGTATATTCGAGGCGTCATAGCCTTCCCAGCGGCTGATTTCGCCGTTGTCGGCATGGTGGATGACCAGCAGCCGGCTCAGCCTTATGTCTTGCAGCTGGGCGCCTGAAAGCGCAAACCGTTCGGCCAGCGAGGCATCATCCGAAGCGGCGTTGCTCTGCGGCGCGGTCCGGGTCGAGCGCCTGCGATAGGTGCCCCACAGAATCAGGATCAAGGCATTCAGGGCAGCGATGGTCACATACAGCAGCAAGGCATGGGTCACGGGTACTTCGCTGCCCATCAAGGAAAACTCGAAGCTGTGGTCCAGGCCCGTCATGACGGCGATGATGCCCGCCGTGGCCAGATAGCTGAAAGCCAGCCAGCCCAGGGCGGTTATCAGGGCGTCGATGATGACAAGGGCGCGTGAGCGATGGGTGCGGATGATGGGGGTCATGACAACTCCTTGATGCCGCGGTCCGGACTGGTCCACCGGGCGCGCCGGCGGCGGATGCGCAGCATGACTTTGGGGAAACTGACGAGAGTGGTGCACAGGTTGATGAGCCAGTACACGAATGGATACCAGACGATCCAATACAGGGCGCGCGAGATGTCGCGTTCGTAGCGTCGTTCGATGAAAACGCTGATCGCGAATTGCAGCAGGCAGGTCGCGGCCAACACCATGCCGGTGAACGACGGAGGCCAGACCCGCGACACTCGAAGCGCGGGTTCGACGTCGAACAGCAATCCGGTCAGCCACAGCAATACGGTCAGGGCCATGGCAAAGGCCCAGATGGTCGACAGCATGAACTCGAGCATCAGGGGCCACATGCGGCGGTGTTCCCAACTGCCGAACAGCCCGATGTTCTTCAGGAATACCTCGGCGCCGCCCTGGGCCCAGCGCAGGCGTTGCTTCCACAGGCCGCGCAGGGTTTCTGGCATCAATATCCAGCACAGCGCGCGCGGCTCGAAGAACACCTGCCAATGGTTGCGTTGCAGCTTCCAGGTGATGTCGATGTCCTCGGTGATCATGTCCAGGCTCCAGTAGCCCACGTCCTCCAGGGCCCGGCCACGAAACGCCGTGACCACGCCCGACACGCTGAAGAGCTGGCCATAGACGCGCTGTGTGCGCTTGATGAGCCCGATGATCGACGAGAATTCACCCACTTGTATGCGGCCCACCAGGGTGGAGCGCGTCCGGATGCGCGGGTTGCCCGTGACTGCGCCCACCCGCGGCCGCCCCAGCATGGGCGCTACCAGGTAGGCCACCGCATCGGGCTCGAGCATGGCGTCGCCGTCGATGCAGACGATGTACTGGCCGCGCGCCGCCATGGCGCCCATGCGCAGCGCCATGGCCTTGCCCTGGTTGCGGGCCAGGTGGATGATGCGCAGGGCCGGATGCTGGGCGGCGAGTTCGTCGAACATCGAGGCCGTGTCGTCCGTCGAACCGTCATTGACTGCAATCACTTCAATGTGGGTGTATCGCTGGGCCAGCGCCGCGAGTATGGCTTCCGCCCCGTTTTCGGCCTCGTTGTAGCAGGGTATGACGATGCTGATGAGAGGGTTGCCGGGCAGGACGGGTGTGATCTTGCCCGGGGCCCAGGGCCAGCGTCTTTCCCAGACCAGCCAGAAGTAAAGGCCGCCCGCCATCCAGATGCCCGACATGAACAAGGGGTAGAAGAACACGAAGCTCAGCAGCAGGCTGCTCGTGGTCAGAATGGTCAGGCCGATCGGGATGCCGAGGACGATGCACAGGATCAGCAGGGCAGTCAGGCGCGCAGTCATTGGAAGGGATACCAATTGTTGGACAGAAAGGGACGGACGGTTTCCAGATGGGGCTCGTCCTGCACGAAGTCATCGGGGTAGTAGCCGAGATTCCGGGCCCCGCTTATCTGCAGCCATCGCATCCAGTCGGCCAGCAGGACCGAATCCACGTGGCCCGCTTCCGATCCGTCGGGGCCGCGGCGCCAGTCGCGTGCCTGCAGCTCGAAGACGGTGCGGTCGAGCGCGCCCGGACGTTCGGCCACAGTGTCGACCATGCGACGCAGCCAGGCCTTGCTTTCCGCCTCTGATATGCCCTCCATCCAGGGCATGGCCATCGGCGCGGTCCAGTCGTAGGCGGCCAGGAAGTCGTCCAGGTTCTGGGCGAACCAGGCCTCGCTTTCCGGCTCGACGATGGGCGAGGCGAACATATTGCGAGCCGTCATCAGCTGTGGTCCGCGTATGGTGCGCACGTGCTGCGCCAGCTCTTTGGTGAAGTCGACCAGATACAGGCTCTTGAAACGTGTCCAGCGTTGCTGGGTGTCGGGGTCCGAGCGCAGCTGCTCGATCGAGTCGCCCAGCCCAGCAGCGCGATAGGCGGCCAGCGCAGAAGGGCTGGCATCTTCGAAGTCGGACAGCAGCGCATCGTCGTGGAACAGGATTCCGCCAAAGAGCGCGCTGCGCGCAAGGTCCTCGTAGATGTCGATGATCTGCTGCCGCGCACGCGGGTCGAAGGGCGACAGCCGCTGGTACTGCCCGGGATCGACGCGCGGTCCCTCCGGGTACCAGTGGGTGACCCGCTGCAGCGAAGGGTCCAGCTGAAAGCTCAACACCGGCATCCAGGCGTAGACCTTGACGAACGCACGGCTGCGCAGTTGCCATGAGGCGCGGTTGAACAGATCGGCACGCATGGGCAGATGGCGATTGGGAAAGTAGAGTTCGCGCGCCAGGCCGTCGCCGTTGGGGTCGGCGAAGGCTTGCAGGAACACCGTGTTGACGCCCAGGTTGGCGACGCGCTGGACAAGCTTGTCCAGGTTGCGCTCCATCTGCTCGGGATCGCTGTCGTAGACATAATCCAGGTCGACATGGGCCACCCGCATTTCCACGGTGTTTTCCATGTTCACGACCGCCTGGGAAAATCTTTGCAGGGTAGGGTCGTTGGCCACCAGAAGCCGGGGCACGCTGAACGGCTTGTCGACCGAGGCGAGGCTGTTGTCCAGGTTCAGGGCGAGCTCGTAGCCGTTCTCCTGAACGATCCGGAGCGCCTGGCCGCTTGCCTCGCCATAGGGCCATACCCACACCCTGGGGGTCTTGCCGGTTACGCGCCGGATCTTCTCGCTGATGCTCCTGACGTCCCGGCGTACGCGCTGTTCATAGGCCGCATCTGTTTCATAGGAGCGGTTTTGCGGGTCATAGATGCGCGCGGCGGCCGCGGGCTGCTCGTTGCCCTGGGGGTTGGCCACCACGCCGTAATGCAGCGCATCGGTATGGGCCCCGATTTCCACCAGGCCCGAGCGCGAGATCTCGGCGATCTGGCTCCAGGTAAGGAAGCGGCTTCTTTCGACCTTCTTGCCGCCGAAATCGACGCTGGATCCGGTCGGTGTGTCGACCCAGACGCCTACCGGCGCCAGCACGGCCGGCCATTTGAAGGCCTTCAGTATTGGCAGCACACGGGTGTAGAAGCTTCGGTAGCCGTCGTCGAAGGTAAGCAGCACCGCCTGGTCGGGCAGGGCCGGACCGCCCCGTTGGGCGGCCAGAATCTGGTCCACCGTGACGGGCCGGTAGCCATTGTCGCGCAGCCACGAGAACTGCTCGATCAAGTGATTGGTGCGCACGGACACGAAGGATTGGTCCGGATCCTCGTCTTCCACGTCATGGTAGGCCAGCACCAGGTAATGATTGAGCGGCCAGGGTTGCTCCGATTTGTCCAGGGGACGCTGGTCGGGCGGTACGAACGTCGTCCGCTGGCCCGCGCAGCCCGCCATCGCGAGCAGGGCGCAGAACAGGAGTGCGAGGCAGGACAGGCGGGTCGGATAGGCAGCCATCTCGTGTCTCAGAATCGGAGTTGAAGGTCGAACATGACGCGGGCTTCGCGCTCGCGCACGCCATCGTAGGGGCGGCTGACGCCTGTGATGCTTACTCCGGCGTCCAGCATTTCGTTGAAGCGGTAGCGAAGGCCGTATCCGATCGCCGCTATGGCGCCCGACCCATAGCCGCGTTGCGCATAGATGCCCGCGCCCAGCATGAAGCGCTGTTCCAGTACCGTGTCGTAGCGGCGGTACAAGGTGTGCGTCAGGGACAAGGAGGGCAGCACCGACAAGTCGGCCCGAGGGTTGAAATAGGGGGCGTCCTGCAGTGTGTTGTGCGAAGCCGAGATATCGAGATGGCCGTCCAGCTTGACGTGCGGCGCCGTGTACAGGCGTTCGCGGCCGGATATGGCGGCCTCCGTCCGGCGATTGCCATCGCTGAAGCGCGAGGGCGAAAGCGTCAGGCTCCACTCCCGCCGTTCGCTTGCCCGCCAGCGGACATAAGCGTCCAGGCGGTTGGCGGTGATGTCGTTGGCCAGCGCCTTCAGGGGGGTCTCGCGCGAGCGGAACGCGTACTGCCCGCCTATTTGCCATTGGTCATCCAGGTCGTGGGCAAGCTGCACGCGGGCGCCGACCTTGGCGCCGCGGCCATAATGGTTGGAAGAGACTTCGGCTTCCGCAGTCAGGCCCCGGCTGCGCCATTCGGCGCCGGCGCGGAACCAATGGTAGTCGGCATCGTATTCATCGAAGTCGGCCTTCGCCAGACCGCCGCCCGCAAAGCCCCGCCAGTTGTAGTCGATGGGGGGCGTGTAGACCACCGCATCCGTGACCAGGTCGCCATTGCCCGCGACCGGGCTGTCCGATGCCAGCCCGCGCGTGGCCGAAATGCGCAGTTCGGCGCGGTTATGGCGTTCCCAGTCTTGCACCAGCTGCCTGGAATAAGAGTTTTCCGGGTAGCGCGCCGCCACGTCGGAAATCAGCAGGTCGGCCTGCCTCCATTCCTGCAGGGCCATGGCCGTCTTGCCCTGTTCCGCGACCACGGCCGGCGAGCGTGGCGTCTGGGTCTCGGCGATCTTCAGTTCCTCTTCGGCGCGCCGGGGCCATCCGCGGGCCAGGTAGACCTGGGCCAGGGCGCTGCGCAGGCCCGAATGCCCGGGGGCACGGGCCACCAGGTGTTCCAGGCCTTCCTGTGCCTGAACGGTATCGTCGGCATAGTGATGCCCCATGGCGGCATACTGGCTTGCTTCCAGGTTCAGGTCGTTGGGCTGGGGCACCGGCGTGCCTTTCAGATGGCGCCAGGCGGGCTGTTCCTCCAGGGCGCCCGACACGACCTCTTGTGCGTCATCAAAGCGTTCGGATTCCACCAGGGAATAGAACAGGCCGGATTGATGGCTCAGGCGCACCGACGGGTCGACCTGGCGCGAGTGCTCGGCATTGAGGATCTGCAGATAGAGTTCGGCCGCTTTTTCCGGCTGGCGCTGGTCGAGGTAGGCATCCGCGACATGGCCCAGAGCATAGTGGGGTACCTCTACGCCTTCGGCGCGCAGTTTCTCATATTCGCTTACCACTTCGCCCATTCGGGCGCGCGAATGCAATGCGATGAGCCGATCGATGCGCTCACGCTGCGCCAGGGCCGCGTAGCCCTCCGGTTTTGCTTCGCCATCGGGCGGCAGTTGGGCGTAGGCCTGCAGGGCCCGGTCGGCCACGGCATAGCGCTCGGTCTCCTGGCGGGACGGCCTGGAGGCCAGCCGGGTCAACTCGGCCGCACGATCGCCTTCCAGGTCGAGCATGTGGCGGGCAGGGACCATGTCGGAATGGTCGCGCGCCACGCGCAGCGCCGAGTCGGCGAGCCCCGCGGCCGCCAGCGCGCTGATGTATTCCTCTACGACGTTCCGGTTTGCGGGTGCAAGCGAATAGGCTTTGGAGGCCGCCTCCAGGGCGGCATAGGGCTGCTGATTCAGCCTGTACGCATAGCTCAGGACGAGATGGCTGGACGGATTGTTCGGAGACCGTTCCACCAGGCCATGGGCCATGTCGAGCGCGGCCTCCGCTTCCCCTGAGTCGGCCAGCACCAGCGCCTCGCCCAGGCGAAAGTCGGCGTCTCCAGGAAAGCGGCGTATTCCTTCGTGATACAAGGACAAGGCTGCGGGCCACTGGCGTTCGTCCCGGTATGCCCGGGCCACCGCGGCCAGGGCGGCGCGGGGCAAGGGCAGGGCTTTCGGGGGCAATGCCTGGTATAGGCGAAGCACTTCGTCATGGCGGCCCGCCCAGCCGGCCACGATCAACTGGTCCTGCCTGATGCGCGGGTCTTGCGGATGCAGCCGGGCCTGTTCGGCCAGGCGTTCCAGCGCCCAATCATGGCGACCGGCACGCGCCTGTTCGATCAACTGCCGATACTCCTCGCCTCCCGCTCTAGCGGTGACCGCCTGCGCCGGAGCCGCGGCGGCCAGCGCCAGTACAACGCAGGCGCAGTCCAGAATCCGGGCGCGATGCGCCGCCGGCCGTGCCGCCCATGGCAGATTTGTGTGATCGCATACGGCACGGCGCATTTTTCCGTTCTCCCCAGTTCTCGGCCCTTGGCAAAAATATTAGACAAAGTGCAACAAACGGACATGCGGCGTATGGCGTACCAGATACGAGCCGGAAAACCTAAGCCGTATGAAGGGGGACGAAGGGCGCTTACACGCCAAAAAAATCTATGCTAGAATCTTGTTCTTTCTCGGGGCGTAGCGCAGCCTGGTAGCGCACTTGCATGGGGTGCAAGGGGTCGAGTGTTCGAATCACTCCGTCCCGACCAAAATTCTCCAAACCAAATGGGCTTACAGAGTCAATCTGTAAGCCCATTTGGTTTTTGTGGTTCTGTTGATGTTGATGCGGCCTTGCCCAGGCACACAATCTTGGTGCAAAAGGCGGCCGCTCAGCGTAGCGCCAATCCTGCATTTTCCGGCGTTCTTACGGCTGATCAGATACTCGGCGGTGCCGGCGAACCCATCGTCGACGTGACCACGGCGGCCCGCGGTTTTACCTGAAGCCTTGCGATGTTACCCTTTAAGGGCAACTGCGATGGCGCGGCCGTTGCAGCCGTCTGGTCAGAAAAACAAGGAGATGGGTATTGATTTGTCGCAACGGTGAGGGCGCTTTTGCCGTCCGGGTGCAGACTCTGCTGCTTTATATATTGCTTCTTTGTTTCTTTGCGGTGGTGCCGATTGCCTCGGCGCAGCCGGCGGACTCTCCGCCTGCATCGTCCGCACAGGCCGGTTCCGGAAATTCTCCGGCGCCGCGTGCCGCGCCGGCCGGCACGCCTTCATACGCTGCGCTGGCAAACCTGCTTGAAGACGAACGATCCCGCCAGGTCCTGATCGAACAGCTGCGTGAACTGGCCGGTGAAACGCCCGCTACGTCTTCCGCCGCCGAAGAGGGCGCTGAACGCGCCGCGGCCCCTGAACCCCGGGGCGGAACGAGCGCCGCCGGCGCCGCGGGCTCTGCAACGACAGGGCAAGGCGAGGCATCGGGCTCCGGCGAAGACGATCCCCTGGGCGGGGTAGCCGGTGCACTGCAGGCTTTCGCCGCCGGAATGGCCCATGACTTTTCCCAGACGGCCGGCATGTTGCGCGGGCTTTTCGCGGGCGAAGGCATACATGGCATGACAGCCGAACAGTGGCGTTCACGCCTGCTGAACCTGGTGCTGGTCATCGTCGCGACCTTGCTTGCCTTTGCGGTCTTCCGTCTTGTGGCGCTGTGGTTTTTTCGGCGCCTGGACGCATGGGTCCGGTCCAGCCAGACGGAACACGTGCCTGGCTCGGCCCGTGTGCGCCGGCGCCCGATGCATCTGACCCCGCGCGTGGGAGCCATCGTCGGCGCGCTGGCCATCGATGCGGGGGCCATCCTGCTGGCCGCCCTGGCCGGCTATGCACTCGCCCTGTTCATACAAGAGCAGTGGCGCACCTCCATCCTGCTGGCCCTGATCTTCGTCAGCGCCTTCGTGGCCATTGAGTTCGCGCGCTCGCTGTGTCGGGCCGTGTTCTCGGAGCGGCATCCCAATTTGCGCCTGTGGCGCATGGAGGACGACCGGGCCAGATACTGGAGCAATTGGCTGCAGCGCATCATCAGCATTACGGGCTACGGCATGCTGGTGGCGGTGCCCGTAGTGCAACAGATGCTGACGCCCTCCATCGGGCAGCTTGCGGGGCTGTTCATCATGCTGGGCGTATATGTATACGCCGTAAGGGTGATCTGGACCAACCGGCACGATGTTCGCGGGCGTCTCGAGCAGCGCGCCGAGGCGGCTTCCAACGCCTTCTTCTCCACCCTGTACCGCGTCGCGGGCAGGCTGTGGCATTGGGTCGGCCTGGCCTATTTCACCGCCTTGCTCATCGCCACCCAGGTGGACCAGCAAGACGCGCTGCCCTTCATGGCGCAGGCGACGCTGCGCACATTGATCATCGTGGGCGTGGCCACGGTATTGGCCGCAGCGCTTTCCTCCCTGCTGACGCGGCGCATCACGCTTTCTTCCGACCTGCGCCGGCGGCTTCCGCTGCTCGAGCATCGCCTGAACTCCTACGTGCCGGGCGCCATACGCCTGCTGAGGGGCGTCATTCTCGTGGTCGCCCTGTTGCTGGTGCTGGATGCCTGGCGGGCCTTCAACCTGAGCGCATGGCTTTACTCGCCGGAAGGGCGCGAAGCGATCGCCACCCTGGTGCACGTGGCGGTGATACTGCTGTTTGCCATGGGCATATGGACGGTGGTGGCCAGCATTATTGAAAGCCGTCTGAACGACGACTCGTCGGGGCGCACCACCGAAAGGCAGAAGACGCTGTTGTCGCTGTTTCGCAGCGCCGCCCTGGCGGTCATCGTGACCATGACGGTGCTGGTCGTGCTGTCGCAGATAGGCGTGGACATCGGCCCGCTCATCGCCGGCGCGGGGGTGGTAGGCCTGGCCATAGGCTTCGGCGCCCAGAAGCTGGTGCAGGACGTCATCACTGGGGTGTTCATCCAGCTCGAAAACGGCATGAATCACAATGACGTGGTCGAGGTAGCGGGCATTTTCGGCACGGTCGAGAAAATCACCATCCGCTCGGTCGGCATACGCACTTTGGACGGCGGCTATCACCTGATCCCGTTCTCGGCCATCGATAAGGTGTCCAACCACATGCGCGACTTCGGCTATCACTACGGTGAATATGCGATTGCCTATGGGGCCGACGTGGACGAAGCCGTCCGCCACCTGCACGCAGCGTTCGACGAGTTCATGCAGGATCCGGACCTGGCCGGCATGGTGCTGGACAATATCGAGATCCCTGGCGTTACATCGCTGCATGAGCGCGGCTACAACATCCGCGTGCTGATCAAGACGGTGCCCGGCATGCAATGGGCCGTACAGCGCGGATTCAACCGCCTGGTGCGCAAGCGCTTTGCCGAGGCGGGCATCGACCTGCCGTATCCCCAGACCGTGCTGCATTTTGCCAAGCCCCAGCCGGGCGACGCCGAGGGGCTGGCTTTGCAGCAGGCCCCCGCAGCGGGACACGACCTGTCGGAGCCGAATGGCGAGGATGAAGGGGCCGCCAGACCGTCCTCGGGCGGCAAGCCCGAAACCCAGGGGCCGGGGCCTTCGGGGCCGGACGTGGGCGGCGGCCCGGATTCGGGCCGTTAGCCGCTATCCCTTCGCCGCGGGCCGGCCTCAGCCTACCTGGAAGGGGGCTTCGGGGTAGCGCACGCGGCTGGCGCGCTGGGTGCTGAGGCTGTAGATGAGCGTCAGGGGGCCCAGCCTGCCCACGAACATCAGCACGATCAGCAGCAGATGGCTCGGTGACGACAGGCCCGGGGTAAGGTCGCGCGTGGCGCCGGTGGTGCTCAGGGCGGAAATCACTTCGAACAGTATGTCGATGAAGGGGGCTTTTTCGATTATGCACATCAGCAGGGTGGCCACGAAAGCCAGTGCGCCGGTGACGAGCAGCAGGGCGAGCGATTTTTGCACGGTGTCGGGAGCGATGGTGCGCCGAAGCAGCACGATTTCGCGATGGCCGCGTATATAGGCCCAGGCCGCGGCAAGCAGCACGACAAAGGTGCCCACCTTGATGCCGCTGGCGGTGCTCAGCGAGCCGCCGCCGATGAACATCAGCAGCATCAGCACCAGGGTGGTCTCGTCGCGCATGTGGGCCAGGTCGAGGCTGTGAAAGCCCGCGGTGCGCGAGGCTACGCTTTGCAGCCAGGCCGTCAGGGCCTGTGCGTGGACGGGCAGTTGGCCCAGGGTGTCGGGGTTGCCGTATTCCAGGACCCAGATCATCAGAAAGCCGAACAGGTTCAGCAATAGCGTGGCCAACAGGATAATGCGGGTGTAAGAAGTAAGCGTGCCCCATTTTCGCTTGGTGCGCACGTCGTTCAGCACCGAGAAGCCGATGCCGCCCAGGATGATGAGGGCGGTCGTGGACAGGATGGTGATCGGGTCGCCCAGGTAGCGGCTCATTGCGGTGCCGGGCAGGGTCATGCCCCCATTGTTGAACGCCATGATGGTATGAAACACGGCGTCGGCCAGGGCCTGCAGAAAACCCGAACCGGGCAGCCACCATGCCGTAAGCACCAGGATGCCCATGATCTCTATGCCTGCGCTCAGCTTGAACACCGCGAAGGCCGTGGCCCGGATCTTGGACACGCTGGTCTGGTTGAAGGCTTCGAGCGCCACGGCCTGGTATTGCAGGGCCACTTTCTTGCCCAGCGACATGGCCGCCACGACCGCAAATGTGACAAAGCCCAGCCCGCCGATCTGCACTAGTGCGGCCACCACCGCGTAGCCGAACGGGCGCAGCTGGGTGTCGGCCTGGAGGATGCTCAGGCCGGTAACAGTGACCGCGGACGTGGCCGTGAACAGGGCGGTAAAGAAGCCCAGGGGCTTGTCGGCGGCGAAGGGCAGGCAGAGCAGGCCGGCACCCAGCAGGATGAGCAGCATGAACCCCCCGGCCAGCACCATGGGCGGGCTGGCGCTGAACACGCCGCCGCTGCGCAGCCGCTTATAAGGTGCATGGCCGGACCAGAGCTTGTGAAGGCGCATGTGCTGCCTAAGCCAGTTTGGGCGCAATGGCCTTGAGCGCATTCAACTGGCCAAGCAGCACCAGCACGTCATTGCCCTGCACTTCGAATTCCACGGGAGGGTGGACGGTGATGTCGGCACGGCGCTTGACCATCAGCACATGGATGGGCGAGGGCGTATCGTGAAGCAGGCGGCCCAGGGCGGCGGCTTCGAGCTGCTCGCTAAGGTGGATTTCAACGATGAATTCGCCGTTGCCCAGCGAAATATAGTCTTCGACCATGGGGTAGCTGAGCGCCTGGGCGATGCGTATGCCCATTTCTTCTTCGGGATGGATAATGCGTTCGACGCCCAGCTTGTTCAAGATGAGGTGATGGGTATGCGACGAGGCCTTGACCCAGATGGACTTCACGCCCAAGCTTTTGAGATGAACGACGCACAGCAGGCTGGCCTGGATGTCGGAGCCCACTGCAAGCAGCACCACGTCGTAACTGTCGACGCCCAGTTCTTCCAGGGCCTGTTTGTCGGTGACGTCGGCGATGACGGCGCGGGTGAGTTCGTCGGCGTACTTGGCCACCAGTTTGTTGTCCGCGTCGACGCCGAGCACCGAATGTCCCAGCTTGATGAGTTCCTGAGAGGCTGCTGAACCGAAGCGGCCCAGCCCCAATACAGCAAATTGCGCCATGTTTTTACCGCCTGAAAGTGGTTTGAGCGAGTATATCCGGACGAACTATGTTAATTTTATGAGTACTAGGGTTTACCTTAATACAAGTTTCTCATGACCAGTATGTTCGAACCCGTCCAATTGGGCGCCGTGTCCCTGAATAACCGCATCGTGATGTCGCCCCTGACGCGCACGCGCGCTGCGCCGGGGCGTATTCCCAACGAGCTGATGCGGCAGTATTACTGTCAGCGGGCCAGTGCCGGCCTGATCGTCACCGAGGCCACCTCTGTTTCGCCTCAAGGCGTGGGCTATTCCAACACCCCCGGTGTCTGGTGCCATGCCCAGGTCGAGGGCTGGAAGAAAATCACCCGCGCGGTTCATGACAAGGGCGGCAAGATATTCCTGCAGCTCTGGCACGTGGGGCGCGTATCAGACCCCGAACACCTTAACGGCGAGATTCCCGTTGCGCCCAGCGCCATCGCCTGCGAGGGCCATGTCAGCCAATTGCGACCCAAGCGCGAGTACGTCGTGCCCCGGGCCCTGCAAACCGACGAAATACGCGGCGTGATCGCCGATTTCGCCCATGCGGCGCGCAATGCCAAAGAAGCGGGTTTCGACGGGGTCGAGGTGCATGGCGCCAACGGCTACCTGATCGACCAGTTCCTTCACGACGGCTCCAACCAGCGCACCGACGAATACGGCGGGTCTGTACAGAACAGGGCCCGTTTGCTGCTTGAAATCGTCGATGCCTGCGTGGGCATCTGGTGCGCCGATCGGGTGGGCGTGCACCTGTCGCCGCGCGGGGACACCCACTCCATGAGCGATTCCGATCCCCAGGCGCTGTTCAGCTATGTGGCCGAGCAACTGGGCCAGCGCAAACTGGCTTTCGTGTTCGTGCGCGAATCGGCCGGGCCCGGCAGCCTGCTGGGCACCATCAAAAAGCAATTTGGCGGGCCTGTCATCGCCAACGAGGGGCACGACGCGCAAAGCGCCCAGCACCTGCTCGACCAGGGCCTGGCCGACGCCGTGGCGTTCGGAAAGGCCTTTATCGCCAACCCCGACCTGGTGCGCCGCCTGCGCGAAGACCTGCCCCTGAACACCTGGGATCCCTCTACTTTCTATGGGGACGGCCCCCGGGGCTACACCGACTATCCCTGCATCACGGCCTGTAGCGCTTCCGAACTGTCCGCCTAGGGGCCGCTGCAAGCGCCATCCAGGCCCGACGTCATGCGCAAGACGGATGCGCTGGCTTGCGGAGGACGGCGGGCGTATGATTCGGACAGTATCATCAGTCGGAGAAACACCATGAAAGCGTGGTCGGCGGTTCTGGCAATGGGCCTGCTTGGCGGATGTGCGCTGGGCATACAGACGGACGGCAGCTCGCCCAATGTCACGTATACGGTGCCTCACACCTATCAGGTCGTTTATATGCGGGCCGCCCACCAGGCCAATGAATGCCAGTACGGAAACAGTACCGTCAAGGTGCGCAGCCGCATCGACCCTGCCATGAGCACCGGGGTCGTCTCGGTGATCGATCCCATTACCGGCGTTGAAATGGCGCGCACCAGCCTGAAGGCGGTCGATGCCAAGCATACCGAGGTGGTGCAGATCGTTTCGGGGCACGGTTCCTGGAACCAGGACGTGCTCAACGCCATGCAGCAGTCCATCCGCATGGACGCTTCCGTATGCCACGTCTATAAATAATGGCCGCACCGGCGCCATGGGCGCGGCGGGCCGGGCCTTGCAAGGCCCACATAATCATCAACCGGCGACATGTCGCCGGTTTTTTCATGGCTCAGCCGCTTGCGCGCTTGCGCCGCACGATCTTGAAGGTGGCGCTGGCGGTGGCCAGCAGCGTGCCTTCTTCATCGCGGGCCTGGCCTTCGCAAAAGGCCAGCGAGGCGCCGATGCGCAGGCAGCGCGCTTCGAATATCACCGTGCCCCGGGCGGGCGCCAGGAAATGCGTGGTCATGTCGATGGTGGCCATGCCCGTGCCGGGTTCATGAGCACGCGCCGCGGCGCTTAGCGTGAAATCGAGCGCGCTCATCAGGGCGCCTCCGTGCACGTCGCCCCGGCTGTTGAGCAGGTCGGGCCGGTGGGGCATGCGGGTGCGAGCCAGTTCGGGCGTCGATTGTTCGGGCACCAGCCCGAGCGAAGCCATGTAGGGAATGCTCAGCCCGAAGTAGTCGGGCGACTCTGGCGCCTGACCGGCAGGGGGTGTCGGGCGGGGGCTCATGGATTGAGGCGCGCCTTGACCTTTGCCGAGATGGCGGACATGTCGGCCTTGCCGGCCAGCGAGGCCTTGAGCAGGCCCATGACCTTGCCCATGGCTGCGGGGCCGCTTGCGCCTTCGGCGTTGACCTGGGCAACGGCCTGCTCGATGGCGGCATCCACTTGCTCGGCGCTGGCCTGTTCGGGCAGGAATTCCTGCAGTACCCGCAGCTCGGCTTTTTCTTGTTCGGCGGTTTCAGTGCGGCCCGCCTGTTCGAACGCGGCGATGGACTCGCGGCGCTGCTTGACCTGTTTTTCAATGATGGCGGTGACTTCGGCATCGTCGAGATCGCGCCTTTCATCGATTTCTTTTTGCTTGATGGCGGCTTGAAGGAAGCGCAGCGTGGCGAGGCGTTCGCTTTGCTTGGCGCGCATGGCGGCCTTGACGGCGTCGCTCAGTTGGGGCTTGAGCGTGTTGCTCATGGTGTGTCCTGTGTAGAGGGCGCTGGGCGCCGCATTGAAGGGGCGGCCCGGGCCGCTTGATGTGTGGGAACGGGATTGGGCGGAGACGGGCCGATCGTCGCCTGCCTCATTTTAACGCAGCCTTCGGGCACGCAGGCTTTGCAAGCCAGGCAAGCGCGATAAGTGTGCCAGGTCGTTCTTACCGCGCGGATGAGCGGCTCGCCGTGGTGGGATCAGCCGGCTTCGAGAAAATCCGCCATGTCGTGCGCGTGTTCCTCCTCGACCGCCAGAACGTCTTCCAGCAAGCGGCGGGTGGTCGGGTCGCCATCGCCGATGTAGTCGACCATGCGCTTGTAGCTGTCGATGGCAATACGTTCCGCGACCAGGTTTTCGCGAATCATGTCCTTCAGGTTCTCGCCTTCCACATATTCGGAATGGCTTCGTTGCGCGATGGTGACGGGATTGAAATCGGGCTTGCCCCCAAGCTCGATGATGCGGGCGGCGATCCGGTCGGCATGATCCTGCTCCTGGGTGGCGTGCTCGGCGAACTCGGCGGCAACCGGATCGGCATGGATGCCGCTGGCCATGAAGTAGTGGCGCTTATAGCGCAACACACAGACAAGCTCGGTGGCCAGGGCTTCGTTAAGCATTCGCAGCACTTCTTCGCGGTTTGCGCCGTAGGCGGCAGTGATCACGCCGGCATCGATATTTTCGCGGGCCCGGGCACGAGCGGCCTGGACGTCGAATTCGAATTTGTCCGGCCTTTGGGCGCCTTGACGGGTATCCCGATTATCGGCGCCGCCTCTTTTTTCGGGTTCATGGCCTCGGTTTTCGGCAGTGGGGTTCTGATGTCCCGAAGTTTGAGCTTGATTTTCCTTGGCTTGCATACGGCGCACTCCTGTATTGAATTTTCTCGCTGCGACGGCGCGCGCCGTCGCCCCGGCCGCTTGCGCGGCTCATGTCGAGCGAGCAAATATCATGCCGCCGCTTTAGCGACGCGGGCTGTCGCGGGTATGGCTACCCCATCGTGATCGGGCAGAGTTTGGGGGTACCTGCGCTTTAATGAAAATTGCGGCTGCGGGCAGGCAGGGTTCCGAGCAGGGCACTCATGTCGATGAGCCGGCCAGCCATCAAGTGGCAGATGCCCTCGTGCTGCTGCCAGACCCCGTGCACCCCCATCAGCCGCGACTGCAGCAGCGGGATGCGCTGGCGTTCGGCCACCGGGGGCCGGACGACGACGTTGACGATGCCGGTCTCGTCTTCGAGACTGACGAAGATGATGCCGTTCGCGGTTTGCGGCCGCTGGCGCATGGTGACCAGGCCGCAGGCCCGGGCCAGGCGGCCATCGGGGCACTGCTGCAGCTGGGCGGCGCTGGCAAAGGGCCGCAGTTCGGGCAGGCGGCGCAACAGGGCCAGGGGATGGCGCCGCAGCGTAAGCTGTGTGGAATGATAGTCGGCCAGGATTTCGCTGCCCTCGGTGGGCCGCTCGAGCGAAGGGAATTCGGTTTCGCAGACCGGCGCATCGCGCAGCAGGCCCTTCAAGGGCGGATTGGCGGCCTGCCACTGCGCCTGGCGCCTGTGGCCGCTGAGTTGGCGCAAGGCGTCGGCGCCGGCCAGCCGTTCGAGGTCGGCGCGTTCGAGGCCGGCCCGTAGGGCCAGGTCGTGCTGGTCACGAAGAGGGCCGTCTTGCCGCGCGGCCTGAATGCGCAGGCCGGTTTCTTTGGAAAAGCCCTTGATTTGGTTGAAGCCGAGTCGCACCGCAGGCCGAGGGGCGTCCTCGGACGAGACCCAGCTTTTGCGCGCTTCATCATCGCATAAGGTCGCTTCATTCAGCGATTCATGGTTGCCAGGCACGCTCTTCGAAAGGCTGGAGTCAGAGGGTGGGCCGATGTTCCTGGAGGGAGAGTCCTTGCCGAGCAGCCCGCCGTCGGGCGGGACGAGACAAGTTTCCCAACCGCTGGTAGTGACGTCCACAGGCAGGACCTGGACCCCATGCCGCCTCGCATCTTGCACGAGCTGGCTGGACGAATAAAACCCCATGGGCTGGGAGTTGAGCAGGGCGGCCAGAAAGGCTTCGGGCTCGTGGCGCTTGAACCAGGCGCTGAAATAGGCCAGTTTGGCAAAGCTGGCCGAATGGCTTTCGGGAAAGCCGTATTCGCCGAAGCCTTCGAGCTGCTTGAAGATGGCCTCGGCGTAGTCTTGGTCGTAGCCCTTTGCTTTCATGCCGTTGACGAGCTTTGCATGAAAAGGGCCGATGCCGCCCTTGCGCCGCCAGGCGGCCATCGAGCGGCGCAGCTCGTCGGCCTCGCCGGGCGAAAAACCGCCGGCGTCGATGGCGATCTGCATGGCCTGTTCCTGGAAGATGGGCACGCCCAGCGTGCGTTCGAGTATTTTCTTGATGCCGGCGGGAGCGTCGAAGGGCTCTCCTTTGCGCCGGCGCAAGTAGGGATGCACCATGCCGCCCTGTATCGGCCCGGGCCGCACGATGGCCACCTGTACGACCAGGTCGTAGAACACTTTGGGCTTGAGGCGCGGCAGCATGCTCATTTGCGCGCGGGACTCGATCTGGAAGACCCCTATGGTGTCGGCCTGGCGGATCATCTCGAAGGTAGGCTCGTCGTGGGCCGGGATGTCGCCCAGGGTAAAGCGCCGCCCGCGCCGCTGCGTAACCATGGCCAGCATGCGGTTCAGGGCCGACAGCATGCCCAGGGCCAGCACGTCGACCTTCATGATCTTGAGCGCGTCGAGATCGTCCTTGTCCCACTGCACGACGCTGCGGCCGGGCATGGCGGCGTTTTCGATGGGCACCAGCCGGGCCAGGTTGTCGTCGGCCAGGACGAAACCGCCCGGGTGCTGCGAAAGATGGCGCGGGAAATCGCGCAGGTCTTGGGCCAGGGCGGCCCACTGCCGGGCCAGGCGAGAATCGGGGTCAAGGCCTTGTTCGGCCATTTTGTGGATCAGCTCGCCCTTGCCGTCCCAGTGGCGACAGGACTTGGTCACTTTTTCGATCAGGTCGAGCTCTACGCCCAGGGCCTTGCCGGTGTCGCGCAGTGCGCTGCGCGCGCGATAGGTGATGACCACGGCGGTCAGGGCCGCCCGCTTGCGCCCGTAGTACTCGTAGATGTGCTGGATGACCTCTTCGCGCCGCTGGTGCTCGAAATCGACGTCGATGTCAGGGGGCTCGTTGCGCTCGGCGCTGATGAAGCGGGCGAACAGGGCGTTGCCGTTGTCGGGATTGACCTCGGTGATGCGCAGGCAATAGCAGACGGCCGAATTGGCGGCCGAACCGCGGCCCTGGCAAAGAATGCCCTGGCTGCGCGCAAAGCGCACGATGTCGTATACGGTGAGGAAATAGGGCTCGTACCGCAGCGTGGCGATGATGTTCAGCTCTTCTTCCAGTTGGTCCTGGACTTTGGACGGTATGCCTCGAGGGTAGCGTTCGCGGGCCCCCTTATAAGTTTCTTGGCGCAGATACTGGGCGGGAGTCATGTCCTGGGGCACGGTTTCGCGCGGATACTGGTAGCGATCCTTGAGGCGATTGAGATCGAAACGGCAAAGCCGGCTGATGGCCAGGGTTTCTTCCAGAGCCTGCGGCGGATATAGCTGCAGCAGGCGCAGGCGGCTGCGCAGATGCGGTTCGGCATTGGAAGCCAGGGCATAGCCGCACTGGGCAATGGGGGTACGCAGCCGGATGGCCGTGAGCGTGTCGTGCAGAGGCTGGCGCGAGCGGCTGTGCATATGCACTTCGCCGGTGGCCGTAATGCGCAGGCCGTGTTCTTGAGCCGCTTGCTGCAGCACCATGGCATGGCGGGCGTCGTCCTGGCGGTGGTGCAGGGTAAGCCCCAGCCAGAAGCCCTCTGGAAAGGCAGGGAGCAGGCGCTGCAATTGGCGCCGCAGTGCCTCTGCCTGGATGCCGTAGGCGGGCTTGAAGATGATGGCGCAGCCGGGCAGGCCGCGCAGGTGCTCAAAGCCCCGCGGCGGTTCAAGGATATCTTGCAGGCTTAGCTGGTATTGCCCCTTGGGTGTGCTGCGTGTGCGCGCCAAGGTGATGAGTTCGGCAAGATTGGCGTAGCCTTCGTCGTTGCGCGCCAGGGCGACGATGTGCAGTTCGTCCGGCCCATGCGTGTCGAGCCGGAAGCGGCTGCCGACGATGAGGTGGATGCTGTGTTCAAGCGACTCGATGTATGCCCGCACCACCCCCGCCACCGAGCATTCATCGGCCAGGGCCAGGGCACTGTAGCCGAGCTTGGCCGCCTGCCGGACCAGCTCGTAAGGGTGGGAGGCGCCGCTTAGAAAACTGAAATTGGAAATGCAGTCGAGCTCGGCGTAGTCGGGAAGCGTGTCAGGCTGCATGATGCTTATCCGAAGAGGCCATGCAGGAACCAGCGCGCATCAAGTGCGGCGCGCTGGCGGTAGATCCAGTAGCGCGCATGCTGCGCATCTTGGGCGATGAAGTAGTCGCGCTGCTGGTGATCATGGGCCCACCAGCCGCTTTCGATGCGCTCGGGGCCTTGCATGAGGCGCAGGCGGCGGCCCTGATACAAGGGGCTGTGGCGGTCGACCTGCAGGGCCAGGGGTGGGTCGAGCAGCCAGAAAGGCCGGGCCTGCTCGGGCAGGAGGGGTGCGGGGACGTTCGTGGCGGATTCGCCCGCCTGGGCGGCGGATACCCAGCGATTGGCGGATTCGGGCAGATGGCTGGCAAACGGCTTGGCGGCAAGGATGCGGTCTTCGCCCAGCCGGGCGCGCAGCAGGTCGAGAAGGCGGTTTTCCTGGCGGGCCCATTGGGCGGGCTCGGGGAACAGGCCCTGGCTGCGCGCCACGCGCTCTTGGGTTTCGTCGACCGACAGCTCGATGGCCAGAACGTGGCCGGGCAGGACCAGCCGGCTGAAGTGTTCGGCCAGCGCGGGCAGGAAATCGTCCGGTCGCCAGCCGGGCTGCGACAAAGAGAGTTCGAGCCGGGAAGGCGGCCGAGCCTGGCGGCCTTTTTCATGGTGCAGCATGAACGAGAGCCGGCTGCTTGAGCGGTGGCTTGCCTGCAGCCAGCCGCATAGCTGGTCGACAAGCTTGCCGGCCACGGCCTGCATGGCATTGATGTGTTCCAGGTGTTGCAGGGGCTCGTGGCGAAGACAGAAGCTGGCCGGCGGTACGACCCAGGTGAAGGGCGGAGCATGGCGACCATAGGCGGCATCGATGGCCCGCATGGCCTCGGGCCCGGTGCGTTGCTGCAAGCCCTTGCGGGGCAGGTGGCGCAACTGGCCCAGGGTAGAGCATCCCAGACCCTGCATCCAGTCGACCCAGGGCAGCAGGGCGGGCAGACAGCTTGCGGGCAGGGCATCGAGCCGCCGTGCCAATGTGGCGGGCTTGAGCACGCGGCGGCGCCTGGTTTGTGTTTGCAATGCCAGCGCCCAGGCCCCCTGGGCGGTGGGGGCCATGGCCAGGCTCAGGGTCAGGCCCAGATCTTGCAGGGCGTCTTGCGCCCGGCGCCACAAGGCGCGGGGGCCGCCGAACAGGTCGAGGCTGGCGCTGACCTCGAGGGCCAATGAGTGTGCATCGAGCAAGGTGATGTCGGGTGTGAATTGCAGCAGGCACAGCACCGCCTGCTGCAGGCCCTGGGCTTCGGCCGGAAGGTCGCGGCGGCTTAGCAGGGCCTGCGGCGCCACGGACCGCGCCGTGCCATGGCGCATGCCCGGCGTGATGCCAGCCTGCAGGGCTGCGGGCGTAAGAGCGCAGACCTGTGCCTGGTCGATGACGGCCGCGGCAAGCCGCCTAGTGCGCCAATGAGGAAAAACGGCGTCCAGGCTGTGGCGGGGCAGATGAAGGCTGATCCAGAGAGACATGATGGGCACCTGAGCTGGAGTAGGCGCGTTCGGGATGCAGGATGATGGGAATGGCGTGCTCGCAGGCTGGCCCGCGGCGCTTGAGGATGGACACCAGCAGGCCTTGCGCCGCGGGCCGCAGGCCCAGGCGCAGCGGTGCGGCACAGGGCTGGCGGGCCTCGGCCGGCGAGCGCAGCATGACGAGCAGGGTGTTGCTTTGCTGGGCGGCCAGGTGAAGACGCCGCAGCGATTGGGCCTGGGCGCCGGGCGCCCAGCAAAGCAGGGCCGAGCAGGCGTTGTGCCTGAGGGCCTTGTCGCAGGCCCACAGGGTGTCGTGCAGGTTATCGGTTTGCACCCAGAGCAGGCGCTGGTCTTGCAGGCCCCAGTTGGCCCAGCAACGAAAGTGCGGTGCGCAAGGCGGCTGGATGAACATGATGCTGCGTTCGCGGCCCAATTGGGCCAAGGCGGGACGCAGCAGGGAGATTTCGCCGATGCCGGGGCGTTCGAGGGAGATTTCGACAAGCGCGCCGATGGGCCAGCCCCGGCCCGGAAGCTCGGCGTCGAGCCGGGTGAAACCGGTGGACAGCGCCGGGCGCTGGGCCTGGGCCAGCTGGGTGCCCTTCCAGAGGCTGGGATGGATATGCTCGGGGTGGCGCAGGAGGGACGGGGAAGGCTTCATGGTAATGTGGCCAAATACTGTATTTATGAACAGTATATCTCAGGCGGATCGGCGTTTTCCAACCGGCCGACCGGTTTGTCACAAAAGGCCCGCCTGGGCTAATCTAGCTTTATGTAACCAGTTCGCATGGAACCCATTCATGACTACACCCAAAGGGCAGCCGCCCATGCCGTTGATCTACGTGCCCGCCCAGGGCGCGCCCCGGCAGCTCTTCGTCTTGCTTCATGACGACGCCTCATCGCCTGAGCAATTAGGCCAGTTGGCCCAATCGCTCAAGCAGGCTTTTCCCCAAAGCATGGTGGTATTGCCTTATGCGCCGCTGCGCTCGGCCGACACCGCCTACCATTGGTTTCAGCAAACAGGGCTGACCGAAGAAAACTATGTGGAACGCGTCAAGACGGCGCTCCCCGGCCTGGTCGCCCTTATCCAGCGCCTGCAAAGGCAATATCTGCTCGAAGGAGAGCACACCGCTCTGGTGGGCTTTGGTCAGGGCGCCACCATTGCGCTGGAGGCGGTCCACGAACAACTCGACCTGGCGGGCCGGGTGCTGGCGTTTTCAGGCTGTTATGCGCGCCTGCCCGACATGGCGCCGCCGGCCACCACCCTGCATTTTCTGCACGGCGAAGACGACCCGGTCGTGCCGGTGGAGTTCATGCGTGAAACCCACGAACACCTGGCCGAGTTGCAGGGCGACGCCACCCTCGACGTTGCTTCCAAGGTGGGCCACGAACTGCACGACGCCCTGGTTCGCCAGGCCATCTATCGCCTGCAGACATGCGTGCCGCTGCGCAGCTGGAAAGCGGCCCTGGGCGAACTGCGCAACGATCCCGATGCGCCCGACCTGTCCGACCTTGATCCGCCTTCGCGAACATTGCATTGATATAAAGACTGGGCCTCTGTGCACGGTGCACGCCCGGGCAGCGTGGTTCAGGATTCAGAGCCCGCTGCCGGCACGGGATGCCGCGCCAGGCTGAAGGGCCAGTCATGGCGTTCGGCGGGGATTCCCTGCGGATCGTAGGTGATCTCGCTGAAAAAGCCCCGGCCATCGCGATTGATGGCCACGACGGTGGAGCAGCGGGTGCCGTATTCAGGGCTGATGATGAAGGGGCTGCTTAGCAGGCGTTCGCGCTCGAGCGAAAGGCCTGTGCTGGGCAGCGCATTATCTTCGGCGGGGGTCGTGTCCTTCAGAATGTCGAAAACCGGGTTCAGCGTCTTGGCCAGTTCCTGCATGGGGTATTCATCCAGCCGCTCTTTCAGCCTTTGAGTCTTGGGCCAGGCCGTGTTCAATAAATGATTGGAGAGCACATGCCGGCCCGGTTCGAGCACGACGGCCTGGCCGTCGCCGTGCCGGTTGCTCGCATAGCAGCTTTGCTCCAGGTCGCCCACGATGAGGTTGAAGCCGTTGTAGCGCCCGCCTTGCCGGGCAATCTGCGCGGCATAGTCGCCGGGCGGCATTTCTTGCTTGAGGTAGTCGGCCACGAGCGCGCCGCGCGAAGCAGCCTGAGCCTTGTAAGCCATGTCGCGATAATTGGTAAGCAGGGCGAACCGGCCCTGGCGCGTCACGCCCAGCCAGGTTCCGCCGGCCATTTGGTCGATGCCCGCAAGCAGCTCGGGATGCGTGGGCCAGGGGCCCGCAACCATAGTGGGGCGGGCATGGAACTCGTCGCGGTTGGCCGCGATGAACAGGGGCCAGTCGGGATGGGCGCCGATGGCCAAATAGGCAATGCACATGTCTTGTCGAAGAAGGGATGACGATGAGCCCTAGCTTACTGTATTTGGGAGGGTGCAGGCCCGCCGTCATTGCCCTATCGATGGGGCGCAGCATTGAAAGTCTTATTGCGGCGCTCGTGTCTCGCCCACCGTGACGCGCTTCATCAGGCGGCGCTGGCTGCCGTCGAAATCGCGGCGGGCGTGCATGGCGCAGCGATTGTCCCAGACCAGGATGTCGCCCACTTGCCAGCGGTGCGCATACATGAAGCGTGCGTCCTCGGCATGGTCGCACAGGCTGTCCAGCAGTTCACGGCTCTCGGTTTCGCTCAGCTCCAGGATGCGGTCGGTCATCAGGCGGCAGATGAACAGGGCCTTGCGCCCCGTCTCGGGTATGGTGCGGACGACGGGATGGACCGCCGTCGGCGCATCCTGCGCCAGCCTCTTGTTTTCGGCATGGGTCTGGCCGTATTCGTAGGTATTGAGGGCGGTCAGGCCGTCCAGGCGCCGGCGGATGTCGGCAGGCAAGGTGTCATAGGCCAGGCACATGTCCGAAAACAAGGTTTCCCCGCCGGCATCGGGAATCTCGAGCGCGTGTAGTACGCCGGCCTTGTTGGGAACCTTCTGGTGGATGCGGTCGTAGTGGAAGGTCAGCTCGCCGTCGGGCAGGGCGCCCACGGCCTGGCCGTTGTCGCGGATGTTCGAGATGACCATGATCTCGGGCCGCGACGCCAGCGCCGATTGCCGCCTGGCGTTCTCGATCTTGCCGAAGCATTCGCCGAAGCTGACGAGCTGGTCTTCGGTGACGACGGGACCGTGGATGACGAGCACATGGTATTTCAGCCAGGCGTCGTGCAGTTGCTCGGCTTCGCCTGCGCTGATGCTTGTAATGTCCAGCCCGGCCACGCTTGCCCCAAGCGCGGCATCGAATGGAGTGAAGGAAAGTGCCATGTTCGTCTCCTGGTCGTGCAAGCTTGGCAAAGCCGGACGACCTTTTGGTTCAGCTTAGTTCGACAGTCTGTTCAGTTCCATGAAGGCCTGGTTGCAGCGCTCGATCTCTGCCCGGTCCGTCAGGGGGTCCACGAAGCGTATGCTTGCACCCTTGGGCGATGAGGCCAGCTTCTTCACGGGCGAGTAGTAGTCCATCTTCAGGATCAGGGGTTGGGCATCGCTGATCATATATTCATAGAACAGCAGCGCGGCATGCGGATTGGCCGGCTGGCGCGATACGGCGATGCCGTTCGTGCGCGCGATGATGGG
This sequence comes from Pusillimonas noertemannii, assembly GCF_003096595.1. GTDB lineage: Bacteria > Pseudomonadota > Gammaproteobacteria > Burkholderiales > Burkholderiaceae_B > Pusillimonas > Pusillimonas noertemannii. The sequence continues at coordinate 90,869 of NZ_QEKO01000009.1, forward strand.
ATCGATGGCGAACCAGTCGACGGGCGCTCCCTGGCGCTTGGCCTGGTCGATCATGTAGCTGTAGGTGGTGAGCCCGATAGGAACCTCGCCCGAAACGACCATGTTCGCCAGCAGTGAATGCCCGCTGCGCACCGACCACTTGTTGGTTTTGACGATGTCGTCGAAAAGCTGCTTGCCTTGTTCCTGGCCAAGGTGTTCGATCTGCCCGCAATACCAGTCGCCATCGCTGGCCTCCACGCCCAGAAGGCCCTTCCATTTGGGATCGCGCAGGTCGGCATAGGTCTTGGGCAGGTCTTCTTTCTTGATGGCGTTGGTGTTGTAGGCCTGGACGAAGAGAGTGATGAATTGCGGCGCCCAGCCGCGATGGGAAGGCATGGCGTCTTCCAGCAGCGCGGCATGCAGCTTCGAGTCGACTTCCTGCAATAGATCTTCGCGGTACAGGGCCTCGAGTTCGGGAGACGAAATGTCGACCACGTCGAAATTCCACTGGTTCGCTTTATGTTCCGCAACCAGGCGCTGGACAACCTTGAGCGTGGAGGCGCGCCATACATTCACGCGTACGCCGTAGCGTTTTTCGAAGTCGGCGGCGAGCACGGCCATGTCCTTCGAAGGAATGGAGGTGTAGAGCGTAAGCGAACCCTCTTTGCGTGCCTGTTCCACCAACTGATTATGGCGCTGCGGTGTGTCTTTGGAAGCCAGTTCGGCGAACGACGCAGCATGCGCCGGCAAGAAACAGGCGGCCGATACGGCGATTGAAGATACCAGGCTTTTTATGCTCATATGTATCATAAGGATGTCTCCTCGATGTGAGATTTGGTTATAGCACGACATAGGGGGAAAGTAGAACATTTTCTGCATAAAGGGATATTGTTCCTTTATATGGAAAATTTTATTGACGCGTGGAAAAGGCCGGTGCTAGAGTCGGCATGGCCGCCTGCATGCGAGGTAGCGCAAGGCGTTCCGCCGTTCCAGGTGTATTTGCAGCCACGTAACAGGAGACAAGATGAAGGACAGACTCGAGGGCCGTGTAGCGATCGTTACCGGTGGAGGGCACGGCATTGGCAAGGCGTACGCCATGCGGCTTGCAGCGGAAGGGGCCAAGGTGGTCATTGCCGAGATCGACGAAGCGGCGGCGCAGGCAGTGGCGAAGGAACTGGGCGATGCCGGCCACGAGGCGCTGGGCGTGCGCACCGACGTATCCGACCCCGCCAGCGTCGAGCAGATGGCCCAGGCTGCCATCCGGCGTTTCGGCCGCATCGATGTACTGGTCAACAATGCGGCGATATTCGCCACCGTGCCCATGTCGCGCTCGCCGTTCGATGAGATCAGCATCGACGAGTGGGACCGTATGATGTCGGTCAATGTGAAGGGGCCCTGGCTGGCCAGCCGCGCGGTCATCCCGCAGATGCGCAAGCAGGGCTACGGGAAAATCATCAATGTCAGTTCGGGCACGGCGCTGAAGGGCTCTCCCAGCCGCATCCACTACGTTACCTCCAAGGCGGGCGTCCTGGGCTTTACCAAGACCCTGGCCAATGAAGTGGGCAAGGACAATATCTGCGTCAACTGCGTGGCGCCGGGCAGCACTTTGTCAGAAGAAAACCCTGACGAGAGCATCGTGAAGATGCGCACCCAGGCCAGTGCCACGCGTGCCCTCAAGCGTGTGCAAAGCCCCGAGGACCTGACCGGTGCGGTGGTGTTCTTCGCCTCGGCCGACAGCGACTTCATCACCGGCCAGACACTGGTGGTGGACGGCGGCTCCTGCATGCATTGAAGCCGGCTAGGGCCCGGCCCGCCGCGGCTGGGCCGCATGGCGCCAAGTGAAAAGTCCCGGCCGGCATCCGTTGTCCTGCGGCCGGGGACGGAAGGTCGCCGTTCCAACACACTCGATTTCAATAAAGTGAAACTATATTCCGTATAAAAGAACAAATGCGTTGACACTCAAAATGAGCGCGTCGATACTAAAAACGCCGGCAAAGAAAACCTATATCGGGCCGCCGCCTCCTCGGGCGGGCGAGTCCGGCCATCCAAAGAAGGAGAACTGCGATGAACAAGATGTTCAGGGCTTTGGCCTGCTCGATGCTTTACTGCGTGTCATCCCTTGCATGGAGCCAAAGTACGGAGCCCATCGCGCTATACGCCGGCGATGATCGGCAGGCGCGCATAGAGGAAGGCGCAAAGAAAGAGGGCGACCTGGTCTTCTACACCACCATTCCCACCCAATACGCCAAAGACTTGATCCAGCCTTTCGAGAAGAAATACGGCATCAAGGTCGAGGTCTGGCGCGCGCGCTCCGAACTGATCCAGCAGCGCGTCATCAATGAGGCGCGCTCCGGCCAGCCCAAGGTCGACATCATCGCCAGCACGTCTCCACCCATGGAGGCGCTGCATCGCGAGGGTCTGCTGCAGAAGGTGAAGAGCCCGCATTTCGAAGACCTGATCGACGAAGCCGTGCCCGGTCACCAGGAATGGGTGTCCATCAACCTGCTGACGCTGGTGCAGGCCTACAACACCAAGGCCGTCAAAAAAGAAGACCTGCCCAAGACCTATGAAGACCTGCTCGACCCCAAGTGGAAGGGAAAGCTGGCCATCGAGGGTTCGGACTATGATTGGATGGCCTCGGTCGTGCACGACATGGGTGAAGAAAAGGGCACGCAGTTCTTCAAGGACCTGGTTGCCAAGAACCAGTTGTCGGTGCGCAATGGCCATCCGCTGCTGACCAATCTTGTGGGTTCGGGCGAGGTGCCGCTGGCATTGACGGTATACGACTACAGCGTGGAGCAGGCCAAGAAGACCGGTGCGCCGATAGAATGGTTCGCCATCGAGCCGGCCGTAACCATCACGATAGGCATGGGCATACTGAAGAACGCACCGCATCCCCATGCAGCCATGCTGTTCTACGACTACATGCTTAGCGAAGAAGCGCAAGGCGTGTTGCGCAAGATCGGCTACTACGCCACCAACAAGAAGATCGATCCGCCTTTCGAAGGCATAAAGCTGAAGATACTGGACCCCGGCACGGTGCTGGACGAACAGGAAGAGGCCTACCAGCGCTTCGAGTCGGCCATCCACGGCAGGTGATCCGGCCAGGCAGGCGGAGCCCCGTTGCGGCGGTCCGCCCGCCTGCATGTTCCAAGGGCATGTTCAGCGAATGAAGGGGGCAAGCCGGTTCGTGCCGGGGCCCACTCTACATCATGGCCAGGTTGGTTTCGCTTTCAACGAACTTGCGCAGCCGCACGGCATCGCCTATGCGCGAGTAGCTTCCGGTGGCGTTCAGCAGGACAATCGCCAGATCGCGCCCGCCGATGCGGGTGACCATGACCAGGCATTGCCCGGCTTCGTTGATGAAGCCGGTTTTGGAAAGCTGGATGTCCCACTGGCTGCTCTTGACCAGGCGATTGGTGTTGTTGTACTTGAGAGAGCGGCCCTTGCCCACGGTAACCTGATAGCTTTCATCGGTAGAGTAGCGGTGGATGAGGGGCTGCCCGGATGCCGCGCGCAGCAGCTTGACCAGGTCGCGGGGCGTCGAGACATTGTGCTCGGACAAGCCTGTGGGTTCCACGAAATGCGTGCGGCGCATGCCCAGTGCGCGCGCCTTGTCGTTCATGGCGCGCACGAAGGCGGGCAGCCCGCCGGGGTAGTGGCGGCTTAGCGCATGGGCGGCCCGGTTTTCGGAAGACATGAGCGCCAGATGCAGCATGTCGGCGCGGCTGAGCTTGGTGCCCACGGCCAGGCGCGAACGCGAATAGCGCACCCGGTCGACATCTTCGTCGGCAATGGTCAGGATTTCGTCCATGGGCAGCTTGGCCTCGGCTACTACCAGCGCGGTCATGAGCTTGGAGATCGAAGCGATGGGGCGCGCCTCGTCGCTGTTCTGGTCGTACAGCACCGTAGAACTGTCCAGGTCTTGCACGAAGGCGACTTCGGAATGCAGCTGGGCCAGATGAGGCAGCGTGCTTGCGGGTTCGGAATGCGAAGGCAGAGGCGCGGTCTCGAGCCGGCTTTGGCGCAATGCCACCTGGATGACGCCGCCTTGTCCGCTACCCGCCAGCGCATGGCTGCGCCGGGGCGCGACATGGCTCGCTGCCCCCGACGCCGGCTGCATGCGGGCCTGGCTGGGCTCTTGGGCCCGCAGTGGAGACGAAGACAGCACGCCGGCGGCCAGGGCGGCGGCCAGGGAGCAGGACAGGAGGTGTCGGCGATAGGCAAAAGGCATGGCGGGCGCGGGCTTTTCAAGGCAGGAAAACTGAAGGCGATGATATCAGACAAAAACGAAATCACCAATATATTTATGGGGTTACATTCATAACTTAAAGCTTTTTTATACCTTCTGGGCGCGGCTTCCATTTTTTCGGCGGAACGCGGCGGCTTGCGAAATTCCGGGGTTGCAGGGCCAGACGATGCAAATACAATGGGCACATTCCAATTACGTTTGATCACAAAAACACATGAGCCCCTTCGTGCCCCTGCGCCGCTTCGTCCTGCCCCTGTATCTGCTGATCGCATTCTGCCTTGCCGGCATGAGCGCGCTGGCGCATGCCGACAGCCGCGTGGACGAAACGCCGCGCATCGCCATTGTTTCCGCCTTCGAACCGGAACTGGTCATATTGCGCGAGGCCCTGCAGGACGCATCCAGCCGGTCCATCAACGGCGTCGAGTTCCTTACGGGCACCTTGCAAGACAAGCCTGTGGTTGTTTTCTTGAGCGGTATCAGCATGACCAATGCCGCCATGAACACTCAACTGGTGCTCGATCGCTTCACTGTCACCCACATCCTTTTCAGCGGCGTGGCCGGAGGCGTGAATCCGCAGCTGAACATCGGCGACGTAACGGTGGTCCGGCGCTGGGGCCAGTATCTTGAAACCGTGGCCGCGCAAGAGATCGAGCCGGGACGCTACGATGCCATGGGCGTGGGCGGCACAGTGGATGCACCGGGCTTCGGCATGTTCTTCACCCGGCCTGTCAAGGTACGCACCGCCGAACAGCCCATGCCGCATGAAAAATTCTGGTTCGACGTCGACCCGGGGCTTTTCGCGGCGGCGCAGGGTATCCAGGATGTCGAGCTGACAAGCTGCGATGCAAAGGGGCAGTGCCTGAGCAAGCGGCCGTCGCTGGTGATCGGGGGAAACGGGGTGTCCGGGCCGGTGTTCGTCGATAATGCAGCCCTGCGTGAGCACCTGCACGATGCGTTCCAGGCCAACGTCGTCGACATGGAAAGCGCCGCCTGCGCCATGGTCGCCTACAGCAACGGTGTGCCCTTCATTGCCTTTCGCTCGCTCAGCGATCTGGCCGGAGGCGGCGACGGCGCGAACGAAATCCACACCTTCCTGAACCTGGCCGCCGAAAATTCCACCCGGGTGCTGATGGCCTTCTTGAAGGCATGGCAATAAAGGAGCCTTGCATGAGCAGCATCGACACACCCGTTCATCGCCTGGTCGCGCAGTTCGGCCTGCAGCCTCATCCCGAGGGCGGCTACTACCGCGAAACCTATCGCAGTGCCGCGGGCGTCACGGTTCAGGCGGGCCGCCGCGCCGCTTCCACGGCCATCTACTACCTGCTCGAAGACAACGATTATTCCGCCTGGCACCGCATTGCTTCCGACGAGCTATGGCATTTTTATGCGGGCCAGGCCCTGGACATCCATGTGCTGGATGAGAGCGGTGGCCTGCTGACCCATCGATTGGGAGATCCGCTGCGCGAGGCCGGCTGCACGTTCCAGGCGGTGGTGCCGGCGGGGCGCTGGTTTGCCGCCGAACTGGCGTCACGCGCATTGCGCGCTCCGGACCAAGCCGCGGGCGATGCATTTGCCCTGGTGGGCTGCACGGTGGCTCCGGGCTTCGAGTTCAGCGAGTTCGAGCTGGCCGACCCCCAGGCCTTGATCAGGCAGCACCCCGAGCATGCCGGGCTGATTCGTCGGCTTGCCCCTGCGCGGCGCTGAGCACGGGTGGCAATGGGAGTTCGGGCGCCGGCCTTGGGGCGGCCCGCGCCTGTTCGATGCGCCACCAAGCCGGCAGCAGCCGGCGCACGGCCGGCCTGTTGTAGCGGTCGTCCATCAGATAGACCACGCCCGCGTCTTGCGGCGTGCGTATGATGCGGCCCGCCGCCTGCACTACTTTGCGCAGCCCGGGATACAGATAGGCATAGTCGTAGCCGCATCCGGCGAAACTGGCTTCCAGGCACTGCTTCAGCGCTTCGTTCCTGGGATTGACCTGCGGCAGGCCCAGCGTGGCTATGAACGCGCCTATCAGGCGATCGCCGGGCAAGTCTATGCCTTCGGCAAAGACGCCGCCCAGCACGGCAAAGCCGATGCCGCGCCCAGAAGCATCGAAGCGCGCCAGAAAATCAGCCCTGGCCGCCTCGTCCATCTCGCGTGATTGCACCCATAGCGCGATGGATGGATGGCGATCGGCAAACGCCTCGGCCAGGCGGTGCAGGTAATCGAAGCTGCTGGCAAACACCAGGTAATTGCCCGGCTTGCGGGCGTATTGCGCGGCGATGAGTTCCACCATGGGCGCCAGTGAAGCCTGGCGGTCGGCATAGCGCGTGGAGATGCCGCCGGCCACGCGCACCTGAAGCTGTTCGGCGCTGAACGGCGTGGCCACGTCCAGCCATGCGGTCGACTCCGGCAGGCCCAGCACGTCGGCGTAAAAGGCCTTGGGCTGCAAGGTGGCCGAGAACAGCACGCAGGCGTGGGCGGCCTGGAACCGGGGCTCCAGGAAGGGCGCCGGCACGACGTTGCGGATACTGCATTCGTGGAATCCGTCGCCGCCTGCGCTTTGATGGAATGCCGTCGTTTCGAACAGGGAGTGCGGGCCGAAGCTTTCGGCCATGCGCAGGAAATGCTGGACCTCGAAGTACAGGCGCAATGCTTCATCGTGTGTGGAATCGTCCGCCTGTTCCAGATGGTCGGACAGGGCGCCAGCAGCCTGCCGCAGCGATTGAAGAAGAGGCTCGGGCGGGGCCGCCTGAGCCGGCTGGGCGCCCGCCTGGCCGGCGATGAGCTTCTGCCAATTGCGTGCCAGGCTGTCCAGCGCATTGCGCAGACCGGCGGGTTGCGCGGTGTCGGCCTGCACATCATGCGGGCCCGCCTCGAGCCAAAGCGGCACCTGTTCTGGTACCGGCTTGGCCGATGCCGGCGCTTCGGTGCCGGTACGGCGCCGCCCGAAAGCAGCGCGGGGTGCCGCAGGCAGGAGCCGCAGCAATGCCCGCACATCTTGCTGGCGCAGCGTGGCCGAGTACATGGCGCGAGCCCGTTCGACCAGGTTGTGGGCCTCGTCGACCAGGACAGCCGTGCGCCACTCCTGCACAACGGTCTGGGCGTGCAGCGTGGCGCCCACATCGAAATAGTAGCTGTAGTCGCCCACGACGAGGTCGCACCAGGGAACAAGCTCGGCGCCCAGGTGATAGGGGCATATGTCATGGCGCAGTGCGTGCCGGCGCAATGCCGCCCGGTCGAGCATGCCTTCTTTCAGCGCCTGCTCTCGCGCCCCTTCAAGACGGTCGTAAAAACCCCTGGCCAGCGGGCAGCTTTGCCCATTGCATTGCTTGTCGGGGTGCTCGCAGGCATGTTCGCGCGCGGCCAGCTCCAGCACCCGCAAGGGCATGAGCCGCGGGCCTTGCAAGGCTTGCAGGGCATGCAGCGCCACCTTGCGCCCCGGCGTCTTGGCCGTAAGGAAGAACAGTTTGTCCAGCTTCTGTTCGGACATGGCCTTGAGCGCGGGAAACAGCGTGCCCATGGTCTTGCCGATGCCGGTAGGCGCCTGGATGGCGTGATGGGTGCGGTCGCGCAGGCCGCGATACACTGCCTTGGCCAGCGTGCGCTGGCCGTCGCGAAAGCCCTCGAAGGGCAGTTGCAGCGCCTGCAGCGCCGCGTCGCGCTGCCGGCGATGTTCGATTTCTTGGAGCGCCCAGGCAAGAAACCGGCCGCACAGGGCATTGAAGTGATCTTCAAGATCGGCGGCCTTGCATTCCTGGCTGCGTATGGTCTCGCGTCCTGTGGCTACGTTGAAATACACCAGTGCCAGCTCGATGGTATTCAGATTCAGCTTGCGGCACATAAGGTGCCCGTAGACGCGGGCTTGCGCCCAGTGCAGTGCGCTGTGGCTGGCCGGCATGTCGCGCAATCGGCCCCGATAGGTCTTGATTTCTTCGAGGCGGCGGGATTCGGGGTCGAAGCCGTCGGCGCGTCCGCGCACGGTCAGCGCCCCGTGCTGGGCCTGAAGCGGGATCTCTTTCAGGTAATGATCGGCGCGCCGGGCCGTGACGATGCGGTGGCCCAGCATGCCTTCCTGGGCGCTGGGGCCCAGGTGGAAACGCAGGTCGAGGTCGCCGCGCCGGGCGGCGAACTCGCATAATGTGCGCACCGAGACGGCATAGCTCATGTTTCCGCCCACTGCACGAAGCAGACGGCCACAGGCATGTCGTGTTCGGCGAAATAGGCCAGCCAGCGACGCTGGTTGTCTTGAAGGCGGTCGCCCGGGCCCTTGACCTCGATCATGCGGTAGCGGCGCTGTTCGGGCCAGAACTGGATAAGGTCGGGAAAGCCCGAACGGTTGGCGGGAATGTCGGCCAGCAGGCGCAGGAACCATTTCTTGAGGTGTTCAGGCGGTATGCATTGCAGGGCATGTTGCAGCAGTTGGGTGTTCAGGGCCGGCCAATGCACGAAGGAGCATTGGCGTCCGGCCTTGGCGTCGAAGTTGGCCCGGATGGTGTGCAGGTATTGGCCGGAATCAAGCTGCGACAGGCAGGTATCGAAGCGCGCCCGTCGCCTGTGCATGAAATCGGGCTCGCTCAGGTCGGCCGGCCCCCGCTGGAAAGGATGAAAAAAGGCGCCGGGCAGGGGAGCGAACAGCGCCTCCCAGCACAGCAGGCCGAACAGAGCGTTGACGAGCGTGTTCTCTACGTAGTGGGCCGGCGCCTCGGCCTGGTGCAGCTGCCGCCGCGCCAGTTCCTCGACGCCGTGCGCGGCATCTTCGGGCGGGGCATGCAGGGTAAGCGTTGCGGGCGGATGCGGCTTGAGCGCGGCCTGGACGGGTAAACCCAGCTTGCGCCTCAGCCGTGGATGCATGCGTGCCAGCTGCTGCGCCTCGGCCTCACTGGCGGGTTCGTTCAGCGCTGCCTCGGCGGCCAGCAGGGCCGGCTCGTAGAGCAGGGCCCGTTCAAGCACGCGTATGTGCCGCATTCTTGCCTCGCCGTGGCTGCTTGCGCCGTAGGCCCGCAGCGCCCCTTGCCAATCGTGGGTCCGCTCGCAAGCCTGGCCGATGCGGAACAGCAGCTTGGCGCGGCGGCGCTCTATCCAGGGGTTGGCATGGGCTTGCGGCGAAACGCAGGCCATGACGGCCGCGGCGTCTTCACCCGCCAGCAGGCGGTCTGAGCAGGCATGCAGATGCAGGTAGTCGTCGATGTCGCGCCGGCTTTCAAGGGCGCGGCACGAAGCCGAGAAGGCAACTGTCTCGTACCGCAGCAGGCCCAGGTCGGCCAGCACGAACTCGCTCCAATCCTGGCGAAGATTGCCGAAGAACATGAGTCTGAAGCGTTCGCACAAGGGCATGACGAGCAGTTCGCAGACCGGGTCGCCGGCTTGCGCCCACCAGCCGGAAAGGGGGGCGAGGTACTCACGGCCGGCGGGCATGTGCACGCTGTGGCCGCGGGGCTCGCCGGAGAGCGCCGCTTCGGTGTGGGTGGCGGACAGCGGCGTTGCCACGGCGCCTGCTTCGGCCGAGGCGAAGCATGGGGGCAACGCCGTGGCCATCCGGGCATACATGGCCGCTTTCGACAATGTAGAGGGAAGGCCCTGGCCGGCGAATGCCCCAAGCAATTCGGGCTTGGTGAAAAGATCGAACAATTGCCGCAGGCCAAGCAGCGGCGCATCGTCGACCCAGCCCGCCGCCACGAGCGGCGCCAGGGCCGGCGCGGCGGGGCCGATTTCGGGGTAGTGCAGCCGGCTTTGGCGGAACAGGACGCCCCGGCGCATGACCATGCGGGCCAGCAAGGCGCGCGACGCGCGTGGCAGGCCCCGATATTGCTGAATGAAGCGGGCCTCGACGCCGTTGAGGATGTCGGCGTAGCGCTGCTCGACCCAGTTCAGCACGAACTCGAAGTTGTCGAGGTAGTAGAAGGGGTTGTCGAGCTGCTTCGCCATGTATTCGATATGCTGTGTATAAAAACAGTATATCAGGCCGGCCCGGGCATGGAAAAATGGACACGGCGCCAGGCGCTGCACGGCCGAGGTGGCTGGCGGCGCCGACGCCGGCTTACATACGGGAAGGGAGACGACATGGCTGGAGCCGGGCTGTTGATGCTGCTGGACGACATCACCACCATACTGGATGATGTCGCGGCCATGACCAAGCTTGCAGGAAGAAAGACCGCCGGAGTGCTGGGCGACGACATCGCCCTCAACGCCGAACAGGTCAGCGGCGTGGCGGCAAAGCGCGAGCTTCCGGTCGTCTGGGCGGTGGCCAAGGGTTCATTCCTGAACAAGCTCATACTCGTTCCGCTGGCCCTGCTCATCAGCGCCGTCCTGCCCGCGGCCGTAACGCCCCTGCTCATGGTCGGGGGCCTCTTCCTTTGCTATGAAGGGGCCGAGAAGATCATCCATTCCTTTTTTCGCAAGGCGCACAAGGCGAACAGGGCTCATAAGCCCGCCGCGGAAGGCGGCCATGAAGCGGTCGCGGACGCGGAACCTCATGATGCGGCGCAGGCCCGGCAGGAAATGGCCGCTGTCACGGCCGACCTGGATGCGGCCACCCTCAGGACGAACGAACAGGCGAAGATCAAGGGCGCCATACGCACCGACTTCATTCTGTCGGCCGAGATCGTGGCCATCACCCTGGGCACGGTGGCCAACGCGCCGTTCGGCACCCGCGCCCTGGTGGTGGCGGTGGTGGCCGTGCTGCTGACCATTCTCGTGTATGGCCTGGTGGCCACCGTGGTAAAGCTGGACGATGTCGGGGCCTATCTGCTGCGCCGCAAGGGCCCGCACACGACCGCCCGTCTGGCGCGAGCCACGGGGCGGGGCGTGCTGGCGTTCGCGCCCTATCTGATGCGGGGCCTTTCAATCGCCGGCACGGCCGCCATGTTCCTGGTGGGCGGCGGCTTGCTCGTGCATGGCATTGCGCCGCTGGAAGGCTGGGTGCACCACGCATTTCATCACGCCGCCGGCGAACACGTTTCCATACTGGAAGCGGTTTCGTCCTACCTGGGCCCCGCCTTGATCAGCGCCGCTACCGGCATCGTGGCGGGCTTCATCGTATATGGGGTGCTTGTGGCGCTGCGCCGCCTGCGCGGTTAGAGGCGTTTGCGGTGCAGCCGCCTTCGGACGCTGATTTCGAGTTCGAGTGCGTGCTAGGGAAGCGTTTCCTCAAAGGAGCCTCTGTAGTGGATTGGCCCGACTGCATTGATGAGACCGCGCAGCGGCAAAAGAAATGTTTTGCGAACTGTTCCTGGGTCATGCCCACTTTTGCGCGGCCGGCCCAGGGGCTTCCCCACCTCGCGCGTCACTCTATATTCTGCGCCTGCTCGCGCATCTGCTCGATGAGCAGCTTGAGATCGATGGCGGCGCGGGTTACTTCGATGCCGCTGGCTTTCGAACCCAGCGTATTGGCTTCGCGGTTCATTTCCTGGAAGAGAAAATCGAGCCGCTTGCCGATGCTGCCCGTGGCCGCTTTGCCGGCGCCTTTGGGCTTGGCGGCCGAAGCGGCCGCGGAGGTCGGACTGCCGGTAGGGGACTTTGCGCCGGAGCCGACGGAAGAGGTGCCTGAGCCGCCCAACAGATGCTGAAGCTCGCTGATGTGCGAACGCAGGCGCGACAGCTCTTCGGCCACGTCGATGCGCAACGAGAACAGCGAGCTTTCCTGGGCGATGCGGGCCGAGAGTTCTTCGCCGCTGATCATCGACAGGCCCGCCGGGCTGGCGGCCTCGAGGGTTTCCCGCAACTTGGTGGCCAGTTTCTGCTGATGCTCGGCCAGCAGCCGCGGCACTTCGCCTTCGACTGTTTCGACGATATCGGCCACGCCGCGCGCGCAATCGAGCATCATGTCGGCCAGGCGCCTGCCTTCGCGCTCGCGGTTGGCCTGCAGTTCAAGCAGCGCCTGGCCGCTGGCCTCGGTGCACAGGGCGCTCCAGGCCCTGGGGTCGGGCGCCTCGTCGGAAGCGCTTGCGCCCTTGATGAGTTCGGCCAGGGTAGGGGCGGGCGTATCGGGAATGAAGGCGCGCGCGCGGCCCAGCTGTTCGGCCGTGCGCTTGAGATAGTCGTCGGCAAGTTCCTGTTCGGCGCTGTCGGCGGCGCGTGCGAACGAGGCGCGCACTTCGACCTTGCCGCGCCGAAGATGCGCGCCTATCTGCTCGCGCAGCGGTGCTTCGGCCAGGCGCAGGTCGTCGGGCAGGCGCAGGCTGACATCCAGATAGCGGCTGTTGACCGTGCGGATTTCGACGGTAACGCTGCCCAGCGTGGATTCGGCGCGGGCGGCGCCAAAGGCGGTCATGCTGCTTATCATGAATGGGTATCCTGCATAATGATGGGTGATCTCTATTATTGCCCATGCGGGCAGCACCTTTCATCAAATCAGGAGTTTTCTTGTCTTCCAGTCCCGCTCCAAGGCCTTCAGGCCGTCTTCCAGACCAATTGCGCCCAGTCTCGCTTGAAACCGGCTACACACGCCATGCCGAAGGCTCAGTGCTGATCAGAATGGGCGACACCCATGTGCTGTGCAACGCCAGCGTGCTCGACAAGGTTCCGCCCTTCCTGAAGGGCAAGGGGCAGGGCTGGGTCACCGCCGAATACGGCATGCTGCCGCGCTCTACGCATACGCGCTCCGATCGCGAGGCGGCGCGGGGCAAGCAAAGCGGCCGCACGCAGGAAATCCAGCGTCTCATCGGGCGCAGCCTGCGCGCCGTGTTCGATCTTCAGGCGCTGGGCGAACGCACGCTTCATCTTGATTGCGATGTGATCCAGGCCGATGGCGGCACGCGCTGCGCCAGCATTACGGGCGCGTGGCTGGCGGCGGCGCTGGCCGTGCGGGGCCTGGTGCAGGGCGGCCAGCTTGCGGACAACCCGCTTCGCGATCACGTGGCCGCGGTGTCGGTCGGACTGGTGGGCGGCCAGCCCGTGCTCGACCTCGACTATCCGGAAGACTCGGGCTGCGGCGCCGACATGAACATCGTCATGACGGGCCAAGGCGGCTTTGTCGAGGTACAGGGTACGGCCGAAGGCCAGACATTCGACCGTTCTCAGCTCGACGCCTTGCTTGGCCTGGCCGCCCAGGGCATAGGGCAGCTGGTGCAATGGCAGAAGCAGGCGCTGTCGGGCGAGGCCTGAAGCACGCTTCCAGAAGCCGGGCGCATTGGGGTTCCACCCGCCATGGCGTCCGGGCCGGCGCAGCCTGCGGCCCGAACCGGTCGGTTAAAATGCAGACATCGTCCATGTTGAAGGGCGCCGCCCATGCGGGCGCCCTTCATGCTCGGCCCCGTATAAGTTTCCAGCCTGCGCAGCTCATAGCTTGCAGCAGCCACTGTGCGGGCCCCGCTCATTTTTTATTTCATTCCCATGTCTTCCTACGCTCCCTCGTCCGAATCTCCCAGCGAATCCGCACTGTCCAAAGTCGTTCTGGCCTCCAACAATGCCGGCAAGCTCAAGGAATTTTCAGCCATTCTGGCCAGCGTGGGCATGCGGATGGTGCCGCAAGGGGAACTGGGCGTCGGCGAGGCCGAAGAGCCTTACGCCACGTTCGTCGAGAACGCGCTGACCAAGGCCCGCCATGCCAGCCGGCATACGGGCTTGCCGGCCTTGGCCGATGACTCGGGTCTGTGCGTCGATTGCCTGGGCGGTGCGCCCGGCGTGTATTCGGCGCGCTACGCCAGCCTGGACGGCGGTGAAAAATCCGATGCGGCCAACAATAGGCTGCTGCTGCAAACCCTTGAAGGGCAAGCCGATCGTTCCGCGTCTTACGTTGCCGTGCTGGTCTACGTGCGCAGCGCGGACGACCCCCGGCCCATCATTGCCGAAGGCGTATGGCACGGCCAGATCGCGCTCGAGCCCGCGGGCGCGAATGGCTTCGGCTACGACCCTTACTTCTACCTGCCCGACCTGGGCAGGACGGCGGCCGAACTGGCTCCCGAAGAAAAAAATAGCCATAGCCATCGTTCGCGCGCTTTGCGCAAATTGCTTCGTGCTCTTGCGGGGCACGACGAGTCCTAAGTGCAAAAGGTCATACGCATTGCGCCCGAGGGCAAGGCCGCGCCGGCCTCGGCTTTTGGCGGTGGCATCAGGCTGGCCAGCCTTCCGCCGCTCTCGCTGTACGTGCACGTGCCCTGGTGCGTGCGCAAATGTCCTTACTGTGATTTCAATTCGCACGAACTGAAGGGCGAGTTGCCCGAGCAGGAGTATCTGTCGGCGCTGCGTGCGGATCTGGAACAGGCGCTGCCCCTGATATGGGGCAGGCAGGTGCATACGGTCTTTATCGGCGGGGGCACGCCCAGCCTGCTGTCGGCCGCGGCGGTGGATGAAATGCTGGCCATGTTCCGCGCCTGCCTGAACCTTTGGCCCGATGCCGAAATCACCATGGAAGCCAACCCGGGCACGGTCGAGGCGGCGCGTTTCCAGGACTACGCGCGCAGCGGCGTCAATCGCGTGTCGCTGGGCATACAAAGCTTCGACGATGCCGCGCTGGCGGCCCTGGGCCGCATACACGATTCAGCCCAGGCCAGGCGTGCCATCGAGGCTGCGCAAAAGGCTTTCGGCCGCGTCAACCTCGACCTGATGTTCGCGCTGCCCGGCCAGAGCCCCGATGCCTGTCGCGCCGATTTGCAAACGGCCATGGCCTTCGGCACCGAACACCTTTCCCTGTACAACCTTACCCTCGAACCCAACACGGTCTTTGCCAAGTATCCGCCGCCGGCCTTGCCCGACGACGACACGGCCGCGGCCATGCAGGACACGGTGGCGCAGCTGGCCGAAGAGGGCGGCTGGCAACGCTACGAGGTGTCGGCCTACGCCCGGCCGCAAGGGCGCAGCCGTCACAACCTCAATTACTGGGAGTTCGGCGATTACCTGGGCATTGGGCCGGGCGCGCACGGCAAGCTGTCCTTTCCCGACCGCATCCTGCGCCAGTCGCGGCTGCGCCAGCCGCAATCGTGGATGACGGCGGCCCTGCAGCGGCAAGGTGGCCATATCGCCGAAGAACGCAGTGTAGAGGCTTCGGAGCTGCCCTTCGAGTTCATGCTGAACGCCCTGCGCCTGAAGCACGGCGTAAGCGCCGCCAGCTTCGAAGAGCGCACGGGCTTGAGCCTGGCCGCCATTTTGCCGGTTGTGAACCGGGCGGTGGCCAAGGGCCTGCTGCAAAGCGACCCTTCGCGCATCCAGGCCACGCCGCTGGGCTGGCGTTTCTTGAACGACCTGCAGGCCATGTTTCTGGATTAGACCTGTTAACAGCCCCTGGCCGCTTACCACTGGTTTCCATAATGGCGGAATACCGTGCACCGGCTTTGCACTACAATTTGACCCAATATGGGGCGTTGCACCAAAACAGGGCGTTTTCCGCATTCAAAACACCTGATATTTCCCGAAACCAAGCAGGCGCCGCTGTGCCAGGCCTGCCGAAGAAACTGGCATGGATGTTGCGTAATGCATATCGACGTCCTATTTTTGACATTCACCAGCCTGGAGCATCTATGTCCACCGCAGAAGATATTGTGAAGCTGATCGCCGAACGCGAAGTCGCCTTCGTGGATTTTCGTTTTACCGACACGCTCGGCCGCGAGCACCACATGACGGTCCCCGGCGGCACCGTCGACGAAGAAAAAATGGAATCCGGACAGGCTTTCGATGGTTCGTCGATCGCGGGCTGGAAGGGCATCGAAGCCTCGGACATGCTGTTGATGCCCGATCCCTCTACCGCGCGCCTGGATCCCTTCCGCGAAGAAAGCACGCTCATTCTTACCTGCGACGTGCTCGAGCCTTCCGATCTCAAAGGATACGACCGCGATCCTCGTTCGCTGGCCCGCCGCGCTGAAGCCTACCTGAAGTCCAGCGGCCTGGGCGACACCGCCTACTTCGGCCCCGAGCCCGAGTTCTTCGTGTTCGACGGCATCACCTGGAACGACGACGCCTCGGGCTGCTTCGTCAAGATCAAGTCCGAAGAGGGCTCCTGGTCTCGCGGCCTCGAACTGGAAGGCGGCAACATGGGCCACCGGCCTTCGGTCAAGGGCGGCTACGTGCCCGTGCCCCCGGTCGACTCCTTCCACGACATGCGCTCTGAAATGTGCCTGCTGCTGGAGCAGCAGGGCGTGCCCGTCGAGGTGCACCACCACGAGGTGGCCGGCCCCGGCCAGATGGAGATCGGCACCCGCTTCTCCACCCTGGTGGAGCGCGCGGACTGGAACCAGATCTTGAAGTACACCATTCATAACGTGGCCCACGTCTATGGCAAGACGGCCACCTTCATGCCCAAGCCCGTGGTGGGCGACAACGGTTCGGGCATGCACGTGCACCAGTCCATCTGGAAGGACGGCCAGAACCTGTTCGCCGGCAACGGCTATGCGGGCCTGTCCGAGTTCGCCCTGTTCTACATCGGCGGCATCATCAAGCATGCGCGGGCGCTGAATGCGCTCACCAATCCCTCGACCAACTCGTACAAGCGCCTGGTGCCTCACTTCGAGGCCCCGGTCAAGCTGGCGTACTCGGCGCGCAATCGTTCCGCGTCCATCCGCATTCCTTATGTCAGCAGCCCCAAGGCGCGGCGGGTCGAGGCGCGTTTCCCCGATCCCCTGGCCAATCCCTACCTGGCTTTCTCGGCCATGATGATGGCCGGCCTGGACGGCGTGCAGAACAAGATCCACCCGGGCGATCCGGCCGACAAGAACCTGTACGACCTGCCGCCCGAAGAAGACGCCAAGATTCCGACGGTATGTGCTTCGCTCGAGCAGGCCATCGAGTCGCTGGATGCGGATCGCGAGTTCCTGACGCGCGGCGGCGTCTTCAGCAACGACATGCTCGACGCCTATCTCGAACTCAAGATGGCCGAGGTCACGCGCCTGCGCATGACCACCCATCCGGTCGAGTTCGACATGTACTACAGCCTGTAGGCATGAACTCGGGCAGGCGGGCGAAGCGATGACATCATTCGATCACTTCGACCTGCTTGCCACCGCAATACTGGCGCTGGACGATGACGGCCTGGTGCTGCAGGCCAACGTGGCGGCGCAAGAGCTGTTCGGCTTGTCTCAGCGCCAGTTGGCCGGCATGGATGCACTGGCCTTGTTTGCCGGCGACGCGGCGCTCGAGTCGCGCTTTGTGGACGCGGTGCGCGGACACTACGGCGTTCTGCGGCTGGCCACCATGGCCAGGACTTCGGCGGCCGACTTGCCGGTGGGCGTTACCGTGGCGCCCGTCGACCACCCCGACTGGGCCGCATTGCTCGAGGTTCGCAGCCTGGAGCACCAGGGCGCGCCCGACCGCACTCAGCAGTTGAGCAAAGAACTGCAGGTGCAAAGGGAATCTCTGCGCAATCTGGCTCACGAGGTCAAGAACCCCTTGGGCGGCATCCGCGGGGCGGCCCAGTTGCTCGAGGCCGAACTGGGCCAAGGCGGCCTGCGCGAATACACCAGCGTCATCGTCGGCGAGGCCGACCGGCTTCGAGCGCTGATCGACCGGCTTATCGCGCCGCAAGGCGACAGCCTGAAAATGCTGCGCTTCAATATTCACGAAATCTGCGAACGCGTATTCACCCTGGTGCGCGCCGAGTTTTCACCGGCCGTCGAAGTGCGGCGCGACTACGACGCCTCGGTTCCGGATCTGACCGGCGATCGCGAAAGGCTTGTCCAGGCCTTGCTGAACGTCGCCCGCAACGGCGCGCAGGCGCTGCTCGAGCATGGGTCGGAATCGAAGCCGGTGCTTACCCTGCGCACCCGCATCGGGCGCCAGCTGGTGCTGGCCAGCCGCCCCGTCCGCATGGGGGTGGTGATATCCGTCATCGACAACGGGCCGGGCGTACCCGAAGCGCTGCGCGAGAAGGTCTTTCATCCGCTGGTAACGGGGCGCGCAAGCGGAACCGGCCTGGGTCTGAGCCTTGCTCAGGAGTTCGTGCAGCAGCATGGCGGCATCATCGAATTCGATTCCTGCCCCGGTTGTACGGAGTTTCGCCTGATACTGCCGCTGGAGTCGCCATGAAGCCGGCGTGGACCGACGAATTCGAACCCTCGATCCGCGCAGCGGCTGCGCTCGATTTCTCTTTGGAGTTGCCATGAAGGCCGTCTGGATAGTCGACGATGATCAGAGCATACGCTGGGTGCTCGAGAAGGCGCTGCAGCGCGCCAATCTGCCCGCACGCAGCTTTGTTTCGGCGGACGAGATGCTGCGCGCCCTGGAAACCGCCACTCCCGCCGTATTGATTACCGACATACGCATGCCGGGCAAGGACGGGCTGGCGCTGCTGCAGGAGATCAAGCAGGGACATCCCGGCCTGGCCGTCATCGTCATGACGGCCTACACCGATCTTAGCAGCACGGTCGCTGCCTTCCAGAAAGGGGCCTTCGACTATCTGGCCAAGCCTTTCGACATCAACGAGGCGGTCAGCCTGATCCAGCGCGCCATCGAGACCACGGCGGGGCAGGACGAAGCCGAGCAGGAAGCGACGCCTGCGTTGAGCGGTGAGCGCCTGATGATGAAGTCGGCCTCGCCCGCGATGCAAGAGGTGTTCCGCGCCATAGGCCGCCTTGCGGTGTCGCCCGCGACGGTCCTGATCACGGGCGAGTCGGGCACCGGCAAGGAACTCATCGCCCGCGCCCTGCACACGCATAGCTCACGGGCCGCGAAGCCTTTTGTGGCGCTGAACGCGGCGGCCATCCCACGCGATCTGCTTGAAGCGGAACTGTTCGGCCACGAGCGCGGCGCATTCACCGGCGCGACCACGATGCGGCGGGGCCGTTTCGAAGAGGCCGATGGCGGCACGCTGTTCCTGGATGAAATCGGCGACATGCCTTTTGAACTGCAGACGCGCTTGCTGCGCGTGCTGGCCGAAGGCAGTTTCTATCGAGTGGGCGGCTCGCAGGCCATCAGGGTAGACGTGCGGATCGTGGCGGCCACCCACCAGCCGCTGGAGCAGCGGGTGGCGCAGGGCCAGTTCCGCGAAGATCTATTCCATCGCCTGAACGTCATCCGCCTCAGGCTGCCGCCCTTGCGCGAACGCAAGGAGGACATTCCCGCGTTGGCGGGGCTGTTTCTGCAGAACAGCGCCGAGAAGCTTGGCGTGGCGGTGCGGCGCCTGACTCCGGAGGCGCAGCGCGCTTTGGTGGAGTTCGATTACCCGGGCAATATCCGCCAGCTGGAGAATTTCTGCCATTGGCTGACGGTGATGGCGTCGGGCCAATGGGTGGACGTGGAGGATCTGCCGCCGGAGGTGCAGGCGGGGGGTGATCAGGCGTCGCCGCAATCGAGTGTTGCGGTGACGGGGCTGGTGGAACACGCGGCCCGGGAGGAGGACCTGGGCACGCCGGTGTGGTCCCAGCTTTTGTCTCAAGACGTGGCCCGGCGGCTCGAGCGTAACGAGCCGGCGATCATGGCGACCTTGATGCGCGAGTTCGAGGCGACGCTGATCCGCACGGCTCTGAAGCATTCGCGCGACCGCCGTGCCGAGGCTGCGCAGCGGCTGGGAATAGGGCGCAATACGCTGACTCGCAAATGCCAGGAACTGAAATTGTCGTCGGCTGATTGAAGGGCTTTTCTTGAGTCGTCGGGGCAGAGTACTGCGGCCATTCTTTGGGTTCTTGAGTCGGCGCGCTGCTGAGAATGGCGGCCGCTTTTTGAGATTCTTTAAGCTGGCGTGATGCAGATCGGAAGGTTGTTTCTGAGTCTTAAACCGGCGTGCTGCGGGGCCGTATTTTGGGCGCCGGAGAGCTGCGGCCGGCTTTGCCGGCTTCCCTCGCGTCACCTTGTTTTTGGGGCGCTCGCGAAATCGGGATAGGGGGCAGCCTTGAGGCTGCGCCCCTCCCACACCACCCGGCATGCGGGTCCGCACCGGGCGGTTCGAGAAGTTGAGGTTTATGC
>NZ_QEKO01000010.1 GCF_003096595.1 Pusillimonas noertemannii
AACCTGGCCCGGCGCTTTGCCGCCAAACAGCAGCAGCGTATCTTGGACGTCTCGCTGGACCAGGACCGGCTCGAAGCCATGCCCGTGCATGAATATGTCGATCTGTATGTAGTTTAAGCAGCCCACGAGCCAGTGCAGAAAAGCCGCTTTTCATACGAAAAGCGGCTTTTTCAATCAGGCCGTGGGCGGCTGGGCGCATCGGCCCAAGCGGTAGGCAGTACTGGATTCGAACCAGAGACCTCTACGATGCCGGCCCGGCACGGCGACTTGCCCGGCCGGCATGGCCCGGCTTGCGCCCTTCGTTCATTCTGTCGGTTCCGTCGTGCTGACGGTGATTTCGTCGCCGATGTCGAACGTCATCAGATCCTGGCCGATCACCAGGGGGCCTTCGTAGCTCTTGCGCGTGCGTTCCTCGAGCTCTTTCTCGGTAACATCGAAAAGCACGATGTGCGAATACACGGCCATGCGCACGCCTGCATCGGCAAACACCTTCCCCGCTTCCTCGGGCAAGGTGTGCTTGGCCAGTATCTTGGGAATGATCGGCGAGGCTTTCATGAGCTTGTCGGATGCCGCCGCAACCTCATGCACAAGCAGGTCGGCGCCCTTGGCGTTCCTGACAACGTCTTCGTTGTAGCGCGTGTCGCCCGACAGCACCACGGTGCGCCCCTGGTATTCGAACTTGTATCCGAAAGACGACTCGAGCGGAGGATGATCGACCGCAAAGGCGGTGATCTTCACGCCATCGCCCTCGTACACTACCCCGGGCCCCACGTCCACCGCGTCCACTTGAGACCCTGGGTTCTGCTCCAGGCGAACTTTTATGTCGTAGTCGAACGCTTCGGCCAGCCCGTTCATCATTCGGGCGGTGCCCTCGGGACCCCAGACGCGCAGGGGATGCTTGCGGCCCCTCACCCAGCCCGTCAGGTACAGGTCGGGAACACCTATGGTGTGGTCCGAATGCAGGTGAGTCAGGAACAGCTTGTCGACATCGTTGAAGGGAATGCCCAGAGAATACAAGCGCTGGATGACGCCGCGGCCCGAATCGAACAGGTATTTTTTTCCGCCAGCCTCAATAAGCGTCGAAGGTCCGAAACGAAAGGTCTGAGGCAAGGGGCTGCCCGTACCCAGAAGGTGGACGCGCAAATCGGAAGCGCCCTGTTGCTGGGTTGTGGACGCGGACTGCGCGGTCATGCCCGCAAGTGCCAAGGCTGCGCCGGCCAGAAAATTGACGAGTTTCATTGTCTTCCTCCTGTGGTTGATACTTTTTAGCTGTGTCCCGTTCAGAAAAGTATAGGAGCATCCCGGCTTTATGTCATTATTTTAAACGTATCGTTCATTTTTGAACGTAACTCCGCCAGCTAACGCCAGCAAAATAGATTCTGCTTGTTTGCAAACACCCAAAAAATACGCTATAGTTTCGTTCTTTCTAGGCGGTTAGCTCAGTTGGTTAGAGCGCTACGTTGACATCGTAGAGGTCGCTGGTTCGAATCCAGTACTGCCTACCAGAATTCAGGGCTTGAACCCCACGCAAAAAGCCGCTTCTTTTCAAGGAAGCGGCTTTTTTATTGACGCCAAGGTCGTATTGCTTTTAGCATCCTGGCAGATCCGCCCGCAGACCCCCACCCGCAGACCCCCGCCCGCAAACCCCTGTCGCCATGACGCATTCCGTTTTGTCTCGCCGCCCCTCAATCGCCATGCGCCTTGTACACGCGACGTGCCTTGCCGCCCTGGCCCTGCTTGCGGCCTGTTCGGGCATGGATGGACAAGTTCCGAAGGCGCAATCGGCAACCGGGCAAGACAGCGCCTACACGCTGACGATACTCCATATCAACGACCATCATTCCCATCTGGACGATGTCACCGTGCCGCTAGTGCTTGACACAGGCGGCGGCCGGCGAGAGCGCGTGCAGGTTTCGGCCGGCGGCTTCGCCCGGCTTGCCTCGGCCATGAAGGAACTGGCCGCGCAATCACATGGCTCGGCCCTCAAGATCCATGCCGGCGACGCCGTCACAGGCACTCTTTATTACTCATTGACCGACGGACAGGCCGATGCCGACCTCATGAATACGGTGTGCTTCGACGCCATGACGCTGGGCAACCATGAGTTCGACCACGGCGATTCGGCGCTCAGGCGCTTCATCGACCGGCTGCACGGCGGCAAGTGCCAGACGCCGGTGCTTAGCGCCAATGTGCGCTTCGGGCCCGGTTCGGCGCTGAACCCCGCCAGGGCTCCGGGCCTGGTGCAGCCTTCCGTCATCGTCGAGCGCAACGGGCGCCGCATCGGCCTCGTGGGCATTACCGTGGCCGACAAGACCCTGAACTCCTCCCGCCCCGACCCGGGCACCACCTTCCTGGACGAAGCCGCCAGCGCCCAGGCCGAAATCGACGCCCTGCACCGTCAAGGCGTGGACATCATCGTGCTGCAAACCCATTACGGCTATGGGGCGGACCTTGCCCTGGCTCGTCGCTTGCGTGGGGTGGACGCCATCGTGGGCGGTGATTCCCATACCCTGCTGGGCCCAGCCAGCCTGAAGAACCATGGCCTGACACCCATTGGGCCCTACCCCACCCGCGTCACGGATCTTGACGGCAAGCTGGTATGCGTGGTGCAGGCGGGGCAGTATGCCAACGTGGTGGGTGAACTGGCGCTGCGCTTCGATAATGCCGGCCGCCTGCTCTCGTGCGAGGGCCGGCCCCATATACTGATCGGCGACGACTTTCGCCGCGCTACCGGCGCGCAAGCCCTGAGCGATCAAGAAAAACAGGCTGTCCGGGCCGACATAGAACGCTCGGGCGTCTTGCGCCTTACTCGCCCCGATCCCGACGCAGTCAAGGCGCTGGCGCCCCACAAAGATCACAAGCACGAATACGGCTCCGTCGTCGTGGCGCGCACAGAAGAAACACTTTGCGCGCGACGTGTTCCCGGCCCCCGCGGCGATCGCAGCCGCTCGGGCCAGGGCGACGCATGCAACAACAGCCTCCGCGTCGTCCGGCATGGCGGCGACATACAGCAACTGGTGGCGCAAGCCTATCTTGAGCAGGCGCGCTCGTACTTCGATGCCGACATCGCCCTGATCAACGCGGGCGGCGTACGCATCGACCTGCCGGCGGGGCCGCTTATCGTCCTGGACGTCCATACATTGCTGCCGTTCAAGAACACCCTGGTACAGCTGAAGATATCCGGTTCGATGCTCAAGGAGGTGCTCGAAAGCGCCGTCGGCGCGGCGCTCGGCCCCACGCCCAGCACCGGAGCCTATCCCTATGCCGCGGGCATGCGCTGGCGGGTGGATGCAAGCCAGGCACCGGGTCAACGCCTGTCGGGCCTTGAAGTCATGCAAGACGGGCGCTATGTGCCTTTGGACCTGGACCGCAACTATTCCGTAGCCACCATCGACTTCATTGCCGACGGCAAAGACCACTACACCGCCTTCGCCCGCTTGCACGATGATCAGCGTGTCGACGTGGGGCTGGATGCAACCCAGCTCTTCCTGGACTATGCACAGGAAATGGCACGTTCAGGCCGGACCCTGCGGCTCCTGCCGCCAAGCCAATACAGCACCCGGGAATTTCTTGCGGCGCCCGGGCCCTGAATGGCTTTAGAACAAGCGGACGAATTGCCCTAAACCCCCGGCACCGCAACAGGGACGTTCAGGAAAAGGAAGCGCGATATACCGACTGCATGAAGGCGCGGATTTTTTCCGCCGACTTGATGCCGCCCGACTCTTCCACACCGCTGGAAACATCCAGCGCATAGGGCCGCACTGCCTGCACCGCATCGCCCACGTTCAAGGGGTCCAGGCCGCCGGCCAGGACCAGCGGTCGGCTATCCGAAGCACGACGCACTTCGTCCAGCAGGCCGATGTCGAAGGTAAGGCCGCTGCCCCCATAGCCCGGGCTGTAGCTGTCGAACAGCCACGCGGCCGCATGGGAGTAGCGGCGGCATGATTCGAGCACGGCTTGCGGGTTTTCCAGGCCGGGGCCGCCCACACGAAAGGCTTTCATGTAGGGTTGGTCGAAACCTGCGCAGTAGTCCGGGGTCTCGTCGCCATGAAACTGCAGGACGTCGGGCCCGACCGTGTCCAGCACCTGCCGCACCTGCTCGTGCGGCACGTTCACGAACAGGGCCGTCACACTGACGAAGGCGGGCACCGCCTTGCGCAGGCTGCGGGCCTGCTCAAGGGAAACCAGCCTGGAGCTCTTGGGATAGAAGACCAGCCCGATCGCGTCGGCGCCCGCTTCGCACGCCGCTTCGACGTCCTGGATTCGGGTAATGCCGCAGATCTTGACACGGGTTCGTAGCATGGAGCAAAAAGACCTTTAAGAAAATCGAAAACGTAAACTGCCAGGAAAGCATTGCGCAGGAGAGCCCAGCATGTAGACTGCTTCGCGTGCCCTGCCGGACATTTTAACGCCCGGCTCGAATGCCCGGCAGCATGTGGGATTCCAGCAGTTCATCCAGGCTGGCGCTCGGCAGGCCGAAATGGGCCGGATACTCGACGCTTGCCAGATACAGGCCGGCGGGCGAGAAAGTGGGCGCCGACAGGCGGCGATCGCGCTGCCGCAACAACATGTCGACCCAGGCGGGCTCGTGACGGCCCTGGCCGATGTAAAGCAAGGCGCCCATCAGGTTGCGGACCATGTGGTGCAAAAATGCGTTGGCCCTGAAGACGAACACAAAGCATTCTCGCCGCTGATGGATGTCCAGCGCGTGAAGCGTGCGCACCGGACTGGCCGCCTGGCACTGCGAAGACCTGAAAGCGCTGAAATCATGTTCGCCGATCAGGCGCGCGGCCGCATGCCGCATCGGCTCAAGCTCAAGCGGACGGTAGACCCAGCCCATTCGGCCGTGCGCCATGGGCGAGCGCACCCTTGCCTGCCGCACAATATAGACATAGGTACGCGACAAGGCCGAAAACCTCGCATGGAAGCCGTTGTCTACCGGGCAGACCCATTGCACGGCCACGCTGCTGGGCAGCAAGGCATTGAGTCCCCTTACCCACGACTCGGGCTCGCGCTGCGCCGAGGTGTCCACGTGCACCACCTGCTCCAGCGCATGTACGCCGGTATCGGTGCGTCCCGCGCAAATAGTGGGAACGGGATGGGCAAGGAACCGGCCCAGCGCCGCTTCGAGGGTGTCTTGAACGGTAAGGCCGCCGGGTTGCGTCTGCCACCCCTGCCAGGACGCGCCGTCGTACGCCAGCCCCAATGCCACGCGCGGCAAGGCTTTACCCTGGTGCGCCGGTAAAGGCCCCGGGTTTGTCGCCACCAACGGGCCTTAGGCGCCGCGGGGCGGCTGCCCTTCGGCGGGCGGGTTGTTCAGGTCAAGGTCGATTTTTTCGAGGCGCTCTTGCACCATGGCCTCGGTGACACCGCCCTGGCCATCGTCGCTGCGCGATGCGCTGGCTCGGCGCAATACCCATGCAATGATGAGTACGACCAGCGCCAACACAGCGGTAATGACGCCCAACAGGTTTTCTTGAAACCACGACACGGATTGCTCTGCCTTGCTGGAAGTGGAGGAATTGGAATCGCCCTGGGCAGATGCCGAATCGGCGTCGCCCGCGGCATTGCCCGCCGCGCCGCTGACCGCGGGCGCCTGCCCGGCGGCGGAGCCTTGGGCCGCCTCGCCGGACGAAGCCGCGTTCGATCCATTTGCGGGGCTGGCCCCTTGGCCCTGCGCGGCTTCAGCGGAAGCGCCGCCGCCCGAGCCCGATGCAGCGTCCGAACTGGAAGCATCTGCGTTCGAACCCGACGCCGCCGCCTGGCCGCCGGCGCCCTGGGCGGAGCCGGATTGGCCTGCGCCTGATTCGGTACCGCCCGGCGAAGCCTCTTCGGACGCGCCAATGCTGGTTGCCGCATCGGAGAGCGTCTGGCCGACGGCCGCGGCCCCGTTGAGCACGGCTTCTTTGGCCGCCTCGCCCTGCATCTGCAAGGCCTGGTTAAGGCTGTGCACATTGCGCTCGAGGTGGGAAACCCGCGCCTGCGATTCGTCGATATTGCGGCGGGTGGCTTCTTGTTCGTCGTTGGCGGCATCGCTTGCGCTGCCGCTGGACAGGACGACCTGGTCGCCCGCTGCGCCGGCGGGCCTGGCCGATACGCGCGCCGATGCGCCCGAAACCCGCCCTTGCTGTGCCGGACCGCCCTGCACGGCCTGGGCGCGCCGGGAGGCGATGCCTTGCCGATATGCCGCGTAGGCCTGGGCGTGCTGCTGGTAGATGCGCCTGGCCTCGCGATCGGACACTGCGCTCAAGGCCTGGGCGTCGGGTATGGCCAATGTGGCGCCGGCCTTGACGAGATTCACGTTGCCGTCGATGAAAGCCTGGGGGTTGGCCTTTTGCAGCGCAATCATCATCTGGTACACCGACACGCCCTGCACCGCGTGGGCCTGGGCCAGGGCAAACAGTGTGTCACCGCGCCGCACGGCAATGGAGCCGGCCCCTGCTGCCGCGGGCGCGGCGCTGCCCGCTGCGGCCCCGCCGCTTGATGCAGGAGCGGCCTGCGCTGCCGCGGCTGAGCCGGGAGGTGCACTGTGCGTAAGCAGGCTGACCTGATACTGCTGGCTGCCGGCAGCCGTGGCGACCTGAAGCAGAAGGTCGGCAACCGGTCCGTCAAACGGCTGGCTGGAGCGTATCTGAACCACGCGCGACTTGGGGGTGAAGCCTTCGTCGATGCTGAGGCGCAAGCTGGAAAGCTCGACCGGCGGAACCAGGCCCGCCTGTTGCCAGGCCGCGGCCGGAGCGACGTCGACGCGCAGGGACTGAAGGTCGGCCTGGCTGAGATCGCGCAGGGGAACATGGATATGCAGGGGCTGGCCTGGCGCCGATACCAGGCGCGAGTGGCCAATGCTTGCTGCGTGGGCCGGCGCACATACCGACAGCACCGCCGCCAGGGCGAGGGCCATTGGAGCGGCCTGGATCAACGATGTTCTGCTGGCCCCACAACAAGTTTTATGCATGTTTACAGTTCGCCCAAAGTGATGCGCAGCATGCGGCGCAGCGGCTCGGCAGCACCCCACAGCAGCTGGTCGCCGACGGTGAAGGCACTGAGGTATTCGGAACCCATGGACATTTTACGCAGGCGCCCCACGGGAATGTCCAAAGTACCCGTAACGGCCACCGGCGTCAATTGCTGCATGGTCGCCTCGCGCTCGTTGGGCACGACCTTGGCCCACTTGGATCCCTCGCGAAGCAGGTCGGAGATTTCGTCCAGGGGCACATCGCGCTTGAGCTTGATGGTAAGCGCCTGGCTGTGGCAGCGCATGGCGCCGATGCGCACGCACAGGCCGTCGATGGGCGTGGGCGCGGTGCCGAAGGCTTCGCCCCGGCCCAGGATCTTGTTGGTTTCGGCCTCGGCCTTCCATTCTTCGCGCGAAACGCCATTGCCCAGATCTTTGTCGATCCAGGGAATGAGGCTGCCCGCCAGGGGCACGCCGAAGTGGTCGCGAGGCAGGTCGGCATGCTGCTGCTTGGCCAGCACGCCGCGGTCGATGTCGAGAATGGCCGAAGCCGGGTCATCGAGCTGGAGCTTGACCGATTCGTTGAGCAGGCCGAACTGGGTGAGCAGTTCTCGCATGTGCTGGGCCCCGCCGCCGGAGGCGGCCTGGTAGGTCATGCTGGTCATCCACTCGACCAGGTCGTTGTTGAACAGGCCCGCCAGGCCCATCAGCATGCAGCTGACCGTGCAGTTGCCGCCGACATAGTTCTTGATGCCGCGCTTGAGGGCGGCGTCGATGACCGGACGGTTGACCGGGTCGAGCACGATGATGGCGTCGTCGGCCATGCGCAGGGTGCTGGCGGCGTCGATCCAGATGCCGTCCCAGCCCGCCGAACGCAGCTTGGAATAGACCGCCGTGGTGTAGTCGCCGCCCTGGGCGGTGACAATGACGGGCAGCTTTTTCAGGGCCTCGATATCATAGGCGTCTTGCAGCGCACCAGCGCCTTCGGCCCAGGCGGGCGCCTTGCCGCCGGCATTACTGGTGGAGAAAAAGACGGGTTCAAAAAGGGAAAAATCGTTCTCGTCGAGCATGCGCTGCATGAGGACGGAACCCACCATGCCACGCCAGCCGACCAAACCTACTGCCTGGGTCATATGGCTCACTTTAATGAAAGATCAGGGAATCAAACGCTATTTTAGCGCCTTCAATACCGCGTCGCCCATTTCAGAGGTGGAAACCCTGGTAAGACCCTGTTCGTGGATGTCGGCCGTGCGCAAGCCCTGCTCCAGCACCTTCTGCACGGCGCTTTCGATGCGATCGGCCTGTTCGGCCTTGCCCAGCGAATAGCGCAGCAGCATGGCGGCCGACAGAATGGTAGCCAGGGGGTTGGCCAGATTCTTGCCCGCGATGTCGGGCGCCGAGCCGTGACTGGGCTCGTACAGCCCCTGGCTGGCCGAATTGAGCGAGGCCGACGGCAGCATGCCGATCGAGCCCGTAAGCATGGCTGCCTCGTCGGACAGAATGTCGCCGAACAGGTTGCCGGTGACGATGACGTCGAACTCTTTGGGCGCGCGCACCAGCTGCATGGCGGCATTGTCGATGTACATGTGGGAAAGGGCCACGTCGGGATACTCTTTGGCCACCTCGATCACGATCTCACGCCAGAACTGCGAGGTTTCGAGCACGTTCGACTTGTCGACGCTGCACAGCTTCTTGCTGCGCTTTTGCGCTGCCTGGAAAGCCACGTGGGCGATGCGCCGCACTTCGCTTTCAGCATAGTGCATGGTGTCGAAACCCTGGCGCTCGCCCTTGAACGGGCCCTCGGCCACTTCGCGCACACCGCGCGGCTGGCCGAAATAGATGTCGCCCGTAAGCTCGCGAATAATGAGGATGTTCAGACCCGCCACGACTTCCGGCTTCAGCGAAGAAGCATTGGCCAGTTGCGGGTAAAGGATGGCGGGACGCAGGTTGGCGAACAGGCCCAGCGCTTTGCGCAGGCCCAGAATGGCCTGTTCGGGACGAAGCTCGCGCGCCAGCGTGTCGTACTTCCAGTCGCCCACCGCGCCGAACAGGATGGCGTCGGAGCTTTTGGCCAGGTCGAGCACCACGGGCGGCAAGGGGTGGCCGTGCACGTCGTAGGCCGCGCCGCCCACCGGCTGGGTCTGCAGGTCGAGGTCGAGGTCGAGCGCCGTAAGCACGCGCACTGCCTGTTCTGTGATTTCGGGGCCGATGCCGTCTCCCGGCAGTACTGCAATCTTGTGTGTCATGGGTTTCTCTTTGTTTGAATGCGGCCGCTATTATGCTTGCGGCCCGCCGGCCAGCCACGGATGGCGCGCCAGGCGTTCGGCCTCGAAGGCCCGGATCTTGTCGGACTTCTGCAAGGTGGTGGCGATTTCGTCCAGGCCATTGAGCAGGCTGTGCTTGCGGAAAGGCTCGACCTCGAAGGCGATTTCCCGGCCTTCGGGCGTAACCACGACCTGGCGCGGCAGATCGATGTCGAGCGTATAGCCCACATTGGCGTAAAGCTCTTCGAACAGGCGCGAGACTTCGTCTTCGGGCAGCACGATGGGCAACAGGCCGTTCTTGAAGCTGTTGTTGAAGAAGATGTCGGCATACGACGGCGCGATGACGGCCCGGAAACCGTACTGGTCAAGCGCCCACGGCGCATGCTCGCGGCTCGAGCCGCAGCCGAAGTTCTTGCGCGTAAGCAGAATCGATGCGCCCTGATAGCGCGGCTTGTTCAGGGAAAACTCCGGATTCAACGGCCGCTTGGAGTTGTCCATGCCCGGCTCGCCATGATCGAGGTAGCGCAGCTCGTCGAACAGGTTGGGGCCGAACCCCGTGCGCTTGATCGACTTGAGGAACTGCTTGGGAATGATCAGGTCGGTGTCGACGTTCTCGCGGTCGAGCGGGGCCACAAGGCCCTTATGAGTGGTGAATGCTTGCATGAGGCTTTCCTATCGAAAATTCCGTACGTCGACGAAGTGGCCGGCGACAGCCGCCGCGGCCGCCATGGCGGGGCTGACGAGATGGGTGCGGCCGCCCTGCCCCTGGCGTCCCTCGAAGTTGCGGTTCGAGGTCGAGGCGCAGCGTTCGCCCGGCTCGAGGCGGTCGGCGTTCATGGCAAGGCACATTGAACAGCCCGGCTCGCGCCATTCAAAGCCGGCTTCCAGGAAGACCTTGTCCAGGCCCTCTTGCTCGGCCTGCTTCTTGACCAGGCCCGAGCCCGGCACGATCATCGCCTGCTTGACGTTGCCGGCCACCTTCTTGCCGCGCACCACTTCGGCCGCGGCGCGAAGATCTTCGATGCGCGAATTGGTGCACGAGCCGATGAAGACCTTGTCGACATGGATTTCAGTCATGGGCGTGTTGGCCTCGAGCCCCATGTACTGCAGGGCGCGCTCCATGCCGGCACGCCGGACTTCGTCCTTCTCGCCGGCCGGATCGGGCACTTGCGCATCCACCGACAGCACCATTTCGGGCGAGGTGCCCCAGCTGACCTGCGGCGTGATCTCGGCGGCGTCAAGCTCGATGACGCGATCGAAATGCGCGCCTTCGTCGCTATGCAGCGTCTTCCAGTACTCTACGGCCTGGT
The DNA here is from genome assembly GCF_003096595.1 of Pusillimonas noertemannii. GTDB lineage: Bacteria > Pseudomonadota > Gammaproteobacteria > Burkholderiales > Burkholderiaceae_B > Pusillimonas > Pusillimonas noertemannii. The sequence goes on from NZ_QEKO01000010.1 coordinate 10,530, forward strand.
CCCACATTTCACCGGTGGGCGCATAGGGCCGGCCGCGGAAATACTCGATGGTCTTGTCGTCGACGGCCACCATGCCCGAACGGGCGCCGCCCTCGATGGCCATATTGCAAACGGTCATGCGTCCTTCGACGGACAGCTCTTGCACGGCCGAGCCGCCGAACTCGATGGCATAGCCCGTGCCGCCCGCCGTGCCGATCTTGCCGATGACGAACAGGACGAGATCCTTGGCCGTACAGCCGAAAGGCAGCTTGCCATCGACTTTGATCAGCATGTTTTTGCTCTTTTTCATGAGCAAGGTCTGCGTGGCCAACACGTGCTCGACCTCAGAGGTGCCGATGCCGAAGGCCAATGCGCCCACGGCACCGTGGGTGCTGGTGTGCGAGTCGCCACAGACGACCGTCATGCCGGGCAAAGTGGCGCCCTGTTCGGGGCCGATGACGTGCACGATGCCCTGCCGGACGTCGTTCATGCGAAATTCGGTAATGCCGAAGGTGTCGCAGTTTTCGTCCAGGGTGTCGACCTGCAAACGCGATATGGGGTCTTGTATGCCTTCGCTGCGGGCGGTGGTGGGCACGTTGTGGTCGGCCACCGCCAGGTTGGCGCTGATGCGCCAGGGGTTGCGCCCAGCCAGGGTAAGCCCCTCGAAGGCCTGCGGGCTGGTCACTTCGTGGACCAGGTGGCGGTCGATGTACAAAAGACAGGTGCCGTCGGGATCTTGATCGACGACGTGGGCGTCCCACAATTTGTCGTAAAGGGTCTTGGCCATGGGGTGCTCTCGGGTAAAGGTGAAGGGGTTCCCCCACATTCTGAACGGGGTATGAAAGGTATTATGACAGCATCTCAACCTAGTACAAGAAGAGCAAATATACTAGTACTATGAGTGATATCCTGGCATTGAGGGGTATACATATTGCACAGTATCTACGCTTTGATTCTGGTGCATTGGCCTGTTGCCGTTCCTGCACTTTCTCATGAATGCAAAGATGTGTGTTCTTGCTTCGTTCTCGTGCTTTCTCTTGCCTGCGAAAATATCGGTTCTTGGCCCATTTCTACGTTGTGTATGGGCCGTGACGGCGTTTGTTCTTGCTCCTTCCTTCTGCCTCTTGGTTGTGACGGTGTTTGTTCTAAACCCGTTCCTGCGCTGCGGGGTATGTCTGTTCCGGTCGACGCCGGTCGGCCCTCCGGGCCCGCCTGTCCGCATCCTCCGGGCCTTCGCCCTCCGTTCTGCGGCGCCTGGCTCGACCGCCAACGCCCGGCCCAGCCACACCCCACATCACAGGAACTGCATTGGGGAGGATAAACGGCCCTCTTGCGAGGCATGGGCCGGGAGGCGGCTGTTGAACCCGAATGCGATGGATTGGCCAAGTCAACAATGACTATTCAGAGCACGACTCATCGCTGCAGCTATGGTGTTTACTGGGTAAAGTTGCTTGCTTGATGTCGCCATGTTCACAGAGTGGAAGCTCACCGGCGCGATGGCATAAATGCCAAGCACTCCGTAGCAATGCCGCACACCTGCCGCAAGAAACATGTAGCGCGACAACCCAAGAAACTCCGTCCCAAATCAAGATTCTGTGAGGCGTGATGGGGGGCAGTATTTTGGGCGACGTTGAGCAAGCCGAGCGCCCCTCCATTTTTGGGGATGCAAGCCCGCGCCTGTATGAGCGGCACGCATGGCGGACCACTGGTCCGCCGCCGATTTCGCGGGCGCCCCAAAAATGGAGGGGCGGGAGGGAAGCCGGCAAAGCCGGCCGCAGCTCTCCGGCGCCCAAAATAGTGCCCCGCAGCACGCCGGCTCAAGGACTCAAAGAACGAGACTCAAAGAGCAACCTACTTCCCCGCAGCTTCCCAATTCAAGAGTCGAAACAACGGGCATTCTTGCATTGATGAAGGCCATTCATCAACGAAGGCCATCACTTCTTCGCGCTCTGGTACAAAGGCATCACCTGCTCCGCGATCTTCGTCAGATCGGCCGTACGCGTTGCCGCCGACGGGTGGGTCGACAGGAATTCGGGAGGCGCATTGCCCGCGCTAAGCGAGCCCATCTTCTGCCAGAGCGTCACCGCCGCCCGCGGATCGTAGCCCGCGCGCGCCGCAAGCTCCACGCCCATGCGATCGGCCTCGGTTTCGTGCGTGCGGCTGTTCGGCAGCGTGAACATCACCTCGGTCAGCTTGCCGCCCAGGTCGGACGTGGCCGAGCTGCCTGTAAGCGCCGACAGCACCGACAAGCCCACATCCGTCGCCATCTGTTGCGACACCTGTTCACGCGAATGTTCACGCAAGGCATGAGCCATCTCGTGACCAATGACCGCTGCCAGTTCATCATCGGTGGGCTTGAGCTGCTTGATCATGCCGCTGTATACAGCGATTTTTCCGCCGGGCATGCACCAGGCGTTGACCTCGTCGGAATTCAATACGTGGACTTCCCAGTTCCATTGCGCCGCATCCGGGCGGAAGACGCCGACCTGTGCGATAAGGCGCTGCGCAATGGCCTTTACACGGGCCGTCTGCTTGGCGTCGACATCCAGGGCGCCCTGGGCCTTTGCCTGCGAGACGATGCTCGCATATTGCTTTTGCGCTTCCTGGACCAGCGCCTGCTCGGAAACCAGGCTGGACATGTATTGCTTGCGATCGACCCCGACCGTACCCGAGTCGGTGGTCTGCACCGCCGCGCAGCCGGCAAGCAGGGCCGCGCCCGTGACGGCGGCAATGGCGCTTCCTCGTTTCAAGAACCAGATCGTCTTCATGGTGAACTCCGTTTCTGAAGGTTGGCGCCGGCAAGGCGGCGAACAGATCGAGCAGTGGTTTCAGGCCATGCCCGGCGGCCGGACGTGGCCCGCGGCGCGTCAGGCTCCTTTCAGGGCACGCTGGCGCAAGGCGTGGTCCATCAGCACGATGGCCAGAAGGGATTCGGCGATGGGTGTGGCGCGTATGCCCACGCAAGGGTCGTGCCTTCCCAGCGTTTGAACCTGGACCGGATTGCCCTGCCGATCGACCGAGCGCCTTTCGATGCGTATGCTGGAAGTGGGTTTGATGGCCAGCGACACCGTAATGGGCTGGCTGGACGAGATGCCCCCCAGCACGCCGCCCGCGTTATTGCTGGCAAAGCCTTCGGGAGTGATCTCGTCGCCATGCTCGGAGCCTCGCTGGGCGATGCTTTCAAAGCCTGCCCCCATGGACACCCCCTTGACCGCGTTCAGGCCCATCATGGCGTGGGCGATGTCCGCGTCGAGCCGGTCGTACAAAGGTTCGCCCCACCCCGCCGGCACTCCTTCGGCCACGACCTCGATGCGGGCCCCGATGGAGTCGCCGTCGCGGCGCAGTTGATCCATATATTCTTCAAGCTGGGCCACGATGCCCGCATTGGGTGCGTAGAAAGGGTTGTTGCCCACCTCGTCCCAGCTTTCGAACGGAATGTGAATGGGCCCCAGCTGGCTCATGTAGCCGCGCACCCGCACGCCGTACTGCCGCGCCAGCCACTTCTTGGCAATGGCGCCGCCGGCTACCGTGGGCGCCGTAAGGCGCGCCGACGAACGGCCGCCGCCGCGCGGGTCGCGCACGCCGTACTTGTTCCAGTAGGTATAGTCGGCATGGCCCGGGCGGAAGGTGTCTTCGATATTGCTGTAGTCTTTGCTGCGCGCGTCGGTGTTGCGGATGAGCAAGCCGATGGGCGCGCCGGTGGTCACCCCCTGGTATACCCCCGACAGAATCTCGACCTGGTCGGCCTCCTGGCGCTGGGTGACGTGCCGCGAGGTGCCCGGGCGCCGGCGATCGAGCTCGGCCTGGATGTCGGCCTCGGTCAGCTCCATGCCGGCCGGGCAACCATCGACCACCGCCCCGATGGCCGGTCCGTGTGATTCGCCGAAATTGGTGATGCAGAAAAGCTTGCCTAGGGTATTGCCGGACATGGTGAATAAGTTATCGAATTCTGTGGGACATCATGATATCGCATCACGAAGAGCAACTGACGTGCAGCTGGCGCGCCCAGTCTGGCGCCGGGGCCGCATAGGTTTCGTATCCGGGCCGCTCGGCATAGGGTGCCCGCAGCAGCTCGAGCAGGGTGTCGATCTCGCCGGCATCGTCGTCTTCGGCGGCGCGAATGGCGATTTCGGCCAGGTGATTGCGCAGCACGTACAGGGGGTTGGCCAGGTTCATGAGCTCGATGCGTTCGCCCTGGGGCCGGTCGTCCAGTCCGATGCGGCGCACATAGCCCTGCAGCCAGGCCTGGGCCGCCTCGCGGTCTGAAAACAGGCTCAGGAAAGGCTCTGCCTCTTGCGGGGCACCGGCCAGGCGACGAAAGCTCAGCGTGAAATCGGCCTGCTGGGTATGCAGCAGCCTCCACCAGTCGTCGACCAGCGTGTCGTCGCTCTCGCGCCAGCCGCCCAAGCCGAACTTGCGCACCAGGTTGGCGTGATAAGCGTCCAGGAAGTCTTGCTCGAAATGCGCCAGTTCCGCGCGCAGGTCTTCGGGCTCGGGCCCCAGCACGGCCAGAGCGCTGGCCAGGCGATAAAGGTTCCAGTGCATGACCGAAGGCTGGGTATTCCAGGCGTAGCGGCCCTGGCTATCGGTGTGGTTGCACACGTGATTGATCTGGAAGGCATCCATGAAGCCGTAGGGACCGTAGTCGAGCGTGAGACCGATGATGGACATATTGTCGGTGTTCATCACCCCATGACAGAAACCGGCTGTCTGCCAGTCGGCCACCAGACGAGCCGAACGCGCCACCACGGCGCGCAGAAAACGCAGCAGCACGCCATGCTCGCCTTGCGCCTGGCCGGCTTGCGCCTCGCGGCATTCGGGAAAGAAACGATCCACCACATAGTCGAGCAGGATGCGCATCTGCTCGGGATGCTGGGTCCAGTGCTCGAAGGATCCGAAGCGCACGAAGGTGGGAGACACACGGGTGACCACGGCCGCCCTTTCGACCGTTTCACGGTATACCGGGTTGCGCGCGGTAACAAGAGCTAGGGCGCGGGTGGTGGGAATGCCCAGGCCTGCCATCGCCTCGCTGGCCAGGTACTCGCGCACCGACGACCGTATCACCGCGCGGCCATCGCCCATGCGCGAATACGGCGTCAGGCCCGAGCCCTTCAGCTGCAGTTCGAAACTGCCTTCCGGCCCCGCGACCTCGCCCAGCAGGTGGGCCCTTCCGTCGCCCAACTGCCCGGCCCAAACGCCAAACTGATGCCCGCTATATACGGCGGCCAGCGTCCGGCCGGGCGCCAGCCCGCGAGTGCCCGCGCACACATCGAGGAATTCAGGACGCGCTAGGGCCGCCTGAGACAGCCCCAGCATGCGCGCAACCTCGGCATTGGCGTGCAGCAGGCGAGGCTGATCGAGCGGCTGGGGCTCGAGCCGGGTATAGAACTGCGGCGGCAGGCCGGAAAAAGAGTCGACCGCAGGAAGGTCGAGAATGGAATCCACGCTCATGAGCGCGCCCCACTAGCCCGGGCCGCGGCCTTGGCGGCGCGCTTGGCCGGCCGCACGTAGAAGATGGCGCAAAGGTAGAACACCAGCGACAGCGCCACCTCGATGCCGGCCATGGCGACCGAGGCGGGAGACGGGTCGGACCAGGCCCGCACCACGCCTTCCATCAGATACAGCAGGATCAGCATGCAAGCCCATTGCATGGTGTACAGATTGCCCTTGAGCACGCCGCGCAAGGGCAGCAGCAGGGGCAGCACCTTCAGCACCAGCCACGACCCGCCCGGCCGCAAAGGCGCCAGCCACAGCTCCCAGACTAGGCAAAGCACGATAAGGGCCAATAGCGAAACAGACGCCCCAAGGCGCAGCGCGGGATTGAGTCGAGTCGTAGTCATACTGGTATTATTACCCGGATTGAAGAACGAGTTGGCATCCAGAGCGGCCCGTTTGCCGTTTGCCGCACCCATCATGCAAGACGAAACAGCCGGTACCGCCTCCGATCGCAAAGCCCGCCGCGTCCGTTCTCCAGACTGGCTCGACAGCGCCCGCCAGGCTGCGCTCTACGCCCTGCAGCGCGCCGGTGAAAAACGCCTCCCTCAAATTGCCGCGGGCCTGACCTACACAACTGTACTGGCCATCGTTCCCCTGCTGGCCGTGGTGCTTTCGCTGTTCACGGCCTTTCCCCTGTTCGGCGAGTTCAAGCTCGCGCTTGAAAACTTCCTGACGTCCAGCCTGATGCCGCCCTCGGTGTCCGAGAACGTCATGGGCTACCTGAACCAGTTCGCGGCCAAGGCGTCGGGCCTTACCGCGGTGGGCACCGTATTTCTGGTCGTGGTGTCCATCATGCTCATCATGACCATCGACGGCGTGCTCAACGACATCTGGAGCGTCGAACAGCGCCGCCCGCTGCGCCAGCGCATACTGGTGTACTGGGCCATTATCTCGCTTGGGCCCATACTGGCCGGGGCCAGCCTCTGGACCACCACCCTGCTTACCCAGCAATCGCTGGGGCTGGTGGGCGAGATGTCGGCCTTCATGAACTTCCTGCTGTCGGTGGTGCCGGTCATCGCCACGGGCCTGGGCTTTGCCGCGCTGTTCGTCTATGTGCCCAATCGCGAGGTGTACTGGCGCGACGCCCTGGCCGGCGGCATGGGCACGGCCGTGGTGCTGGCACTGATGAAATCGGGCTTTGCGTTGTATATCTCGCACTTCCCCTCGTACACCATTATCTACGGCGCCTTTGCCACCCTGCCCATCTTCCTGCTGTGGATCTACCTTTCATGGCTGGCCATCTTGCTGGGCGCCACCGTGGCCGCCACCCTGCCCGCATTGCGCATGCGGCGCTGGGCCGAGCAGCGCCATTCCGGCGCAGCCATCGTCGACGTCATCAGCATAATCCGCCTGCTGCGCAGCGCCCAGGGCACGCCCTCGCCGGGCCGCAGCTCGCGCTTCCTAAGCGCCCACCTGCGCCTGCATCCCGACGAACTCAACCACATACTGAACACTCTGCACAGCCTGGGCTACGCCGTTCCAACCCAGGACAAAGACCGCGGCTCCGACCAATGGGTGCTGGCCTGCGACCTCGAGCAGGCCAAGCTGGGGCGGCTCGTAGACCAATTGTTGATCGACCGCCACCAGCCCGCGCTGGAAAAGCTGCCCTGCCTGCTGCCCGGCATCGCCGCATCGCTGACCACCCGTCCCGAGCTGACCATCGGCGAACTGCTTGATGAAGATACGGATTGGCAACCGTTTGTTGCCAATGAACACCAAAGCGCACAGTCGGGCACTGTTCTACCCCAAACAGAGGATATCGGGCAAAATACAAGCATAATGAAGCAGACCGAGGAGACGCATCATGTTGAAAGTCAGTGAGATCCTGCGCGTCAAGGGGCACACCCTATATACCGCCACCCCTGACATGCCCATTACCAAAGCGCTCGAAACCATGAGCGAGCAAGACATCGGCTCTCTGGTCATCATGGAACACGGCGAGCTGGTGGGCATGCTTACCTTCCGCGAGATCATCCGCCATCTGCACGCCAACGGCGGCAATACGGGCACCAACACCATACGCAGCATCATGGACGACGCTCCGGTCAGCGTCACGCCCAACACCAGCGCCGAAGAAGTCCAGCGGCTCATGCTCGACAAGCACGCGCGCTACATGCCGGTTATGGACGGCCCGGTGCTGCAGGGGGTCATCTCGTTCTATGACATGGCCCAGGCCATCGTGGCGGCCCAACAGTTCGAAAACAACATGCTCAAGGCCTATATCCGCGACTGGCCGGGCGACGGCGAGGCCCTGAAGGTCGAAGAACGCAGCTAGGCCTTTTATCAGGCACAGGGCGCCCCAAGGGCGCCTTTCTTTCTTTCTTTTACTTACTCGGCCCTGAGCACCAGATCGCTCCAGGCCTTTTCCAGCACCTGCGGATCATTCGTGTTCAAAAGCGTCGCGTCGGAAAGAGTGCGGCGCCAGTGGCGCGACCCCGGCCGGCCGTTCATCCAGCCCAGCATGGGCTTGACCACCATGCGCAAGGGCACGCCCCGCTCTACCTGGCCGTGGGCGTATTCGGTCATGGCGTGAACGATCTGGCCCGGTTCGGGCAGCTCGATGCCCGGCTCGAGCAGGCGCGACAGCTCGGACAGAACGCCCGGGTTGTGCCAGGCGGCCCTTCCCAGCATGACGCCGTCGAAATCCTCAAGCTGGCGCCGGGCATCGTCGGCCTGCGCAATGCCGCCATTGAGCACAACGGTGCAATCGGGAAAATCGGCCTTGAGGCGGCGCGCGGCGTCGTAGCGCAAGGGGGGAATCTCGCGATTGTCCTTGGGCGACAGGCCCTTGAGCACCGCATTGCGGGCATGCACGACGAATACCCTGCAGCCGGCCTGGTAAAGCGTGCCGACGAAATCGCGCACGAAATCGTAGGACTCATCGTAATCCAGGCCCAGCCGGTGCTTCACGGTTACCGGCACCGACACCGCGTCTTGCATGGCCTTGACACAATCGGCCACCAACGCCGGCTCGGCCATCAGGCAGGCGCCGAAGGCGCCGCGCTGCACCCGGTCGGACGGGCAGCCGCAGTTTAGATTGATCTCGTCGTATCCCCATTGCTGGCCCAAGCGCGCGCTATAGGCCAGGGCCTCGGGGTCGCTGCCGCCCAGCTGCAGCGCCACGGGCTGTTCGGCCTCGTGGAAATCCAGGTGGCGCGCCACGTCGCCATGCAACAGCGCGCCGGTGGTGATCATTTCGGTATACAGGCGCGCACGCGGCGCCAGAAGCCGGTGAAAGTAGCGGCAATGGCGGTCGGTGACGTCGATCATGGGTGCAACGCACAGGCGCCATCCGGCGTCAGCTTGCAATGAGGATTTCACAATACGGTATAGTGGTTCGATATGGGCAATGCACGATTTTAACGTCCAATGCGGCCGCCCCCCGCTCCATCTCTCCGCCCGCTGTTTTACAATCCGGCTTTGCTGCACGGTGCGGCGCCACTTTTCTTTGTCTGTTCATCTTCTATGGCCGTCTTTACCCCTGTCAGCGACGACGATGCGCGCGAGCTTCTCAAGCACTATTCACTGGGCGAACTGATTTCTCTGCGGGGCATCACTGCCGGCATCGAAAATACCAACTACTTCCTGGCCACCACCCAGGGCGAATACGTGCTGACCCTGTTCGAGGTGCTTACCTACGAACAACTGCCCTTCTACATCGAGCTGATGCACCACCTGGCGCAAAAGGGCATACCCGTACCCGAGCCCCAGACCCGGCGCAACGGCGAACGCCTGGGCCTTCTGCACGGCAAGCCCACCGCCATCGTCACCCGGCTTTCGGGCGGCTACGAACCCGATCCCGGCGCGACCCACTGCACCCTGGCGGGGGCCACCCTGGCCCGCACCCACCTTGCGGGCAGTTCGTTCGCCATGCAACAGCCCAACCTGCGCGGGCTCGGCTGGTGGCGCGAAACCATTCCCAAGGTGCTGCCCTTTCTCGACCCCGGCCAAGCCGAGCTGATCAGCGCCGTGCTTGAAGAACAGATCGCCTTCGCGCAATCCGGACTGTATGGCGAGCTGCCCTCCGGCCCCGCTCATTGCGACCTGTTCCGCGACAACGTCCTGTTCGACGGCACCTACGAAACGCCCCGCATGGGCGGTTTCATCGACTTCTATTTCGCCGGCTGCGACACCTGGCTGTTCGACGTGGCGGTCAGTGTCAACGACTGGTGCATAGATCGCAACAGCGGCGCCTTCATCGACGAAAAACTGCAGGCCTGGCTGCGGGCCTACGCCCAGGTGCGGCCGTTTACCGCCGCAGAGCGCCAGGCATGGCCGCTGCTGCTGCAGGCCGCCGCCCTGCGCTTCTGGACTTCACGGCTGTTCGACTACTTCCTGCCTCGGCCCGCGCAAACCCTCAAGCCGCACGACCCGCGCCATTTCGAGCGCGTGCTGCGCCAACGGCGCACGGCGCCCGCCCCGGCCCTGCCCTAGGGCCTGTTAACCCTAAGGCCAGTTGTCAACGCTGAAAGGAAACCATGCAAGCTGCCACACTACCTTTTCGTTCCGGATGGCTATGGATACAAGAAGGAGGCCGGATATTCCGGCGCCAGCCCCTGGCCATGTTTTTCTGGGGCTTGCTGACCAGCCTGCTCATCACCGTGGCTTCGGTCATTCCCATCCTGGGCCAGATGGCCCTTATCGCCGCCACGCCGGTGCTTACCTTCATCACCCTTTGCGCCTGTCGGCATATTTCACAAGGCCGCCAGATGCTGCCGGGCATGTGGTTCGAACCCTTGCGCGACAAAAGCGTACGGCGCCGGCTGTTCCGGCTGGGCCTGGCCTACCTGGCTTGCTGCATGCTGGCGGGCTTTATTGCCACCCTGCCCTTTCTTGACCAGCTCTCGGCCGCGGTGGGCGACGGCAACAATATCGACCCCTCGGCCCTGTTCGACGCCATGCTTCGCCCCCTGATCACCTTTGCCGTGCTGTATGTGCTGATCTCGGCGCTGTTCTGGCATGCACCGGCATTGACCGGCTGGCATGGCATCAAGCTGGTGCAGGCCCTGTTCTATTCCATGGTGGCCTGCTGGCGCAACAAATGGCCCTTCCTGTTGTACGGGCTAAGCTGGGGCGCCATTTTCATGGCGGTGCAATTCAGTGGCGACATGCTGATGTCCATCGGGCTGCCGGCCGGGCTCGTGCAACTGGTCATGGTGCCGGTCAACATTGTCGTCGTCGCGGTGCTGTACTGCAGCTTCTACCCCACCTACATGAGCGTTTTCGGCGTCAACTACGCCACCTTGCAGGGTGAACAGGAAATCGAGGCGGGCGACTGACAAGCCGCTGGCCCGGCCGCGCCTTGCACCGGGCAGGGCCAAAGCCCCTGGCTACACCCAGTCGTGCCAGACCGGCCTCAGGTCGGAAGGCAGTTCGGGCAGGCTGCCCAGGTCGACGTGGCTTTCGCTGGGCGCATGGAAATCCGAACCGCGCGAAACCAGGAAGCCGAAGCGGCGCGCCACATCGGCATACTGACGGTACTGCTCGGGCCGATGGCTGCCCGTCACCACTTCGATGCCCTCGCCGCCCAACTGCCGGAACACATCGAAAAACGCCTCTGCCTGGGTTTCATCGTAGATATAGCGGCCGGGGTGCGCGATAATCGCCCGCCCCCCGGCGCCCACTATCCATTGCACCGCTTCTTCGAGCCTGGACCAGTGAATGCGCACATTGCCCGAACGGCCGTCGCCCAGATAGCGGTCGAAGACTTCTTGCATGGTCTTGCAATAGCCTTGCTCGAGCAGGAAGCGGGCAAAATGCGTGCGACTGAGTAGTTGCGGGTTAGAGGCGTAGCGCAGCGCGCCCTCATAGCTGCCTTCGACCCCCATTTGCTCGAGCCGGACGGCAATCTGCCGGGCACGGTCGGCCCGGCCCGAACGTATCGCTTCGAGGCCGTCTTTCAGGGCCTGATTCTCGGGGTCGACATTGAGCCCCACGATATGGACGGTGCGACGGGCCCAGGTAGCGGAAATCTCGACCCCGGTGACGAAGGGCAGGTCGAGTTCACGGCAGGCCTCGCGGGCCTCTTGCAGGCCCGACAGCTCGTCGTGGTCGGTCAACGACCAAAGCTGCACCCCGTTCTGGGCCGCTCGCTGCGCCAATGCAGCCGGCGTCAGCACCCCGTCGGAAACCAGGGAGTGGCAGTGCAGGTCGGCGTTGAGGGAATGGGTGTTACGAATCATTGAAACCATTGTACCGGCCTTGCGCTACAAGCAGCTGAAGTACGGCGCACGCTCGGCGCATCCGCAAAGAACTCAGCTCAGCTGCATAGAAAGCGCTCTATCGGCGCGATCTGTTCTTCGGTCAGCAAGGTGGGCGCATGGCCGACGCCATGGAATTCCACCAATTGCGCCTGGCCGTTGCGCGCCAGCATTTCGTCGGCGGTTTCCCGGGAAAGCACATCGGACTCTTCGCCGCGCAGCAGCAGCACCGGCAAGGCCAGGCTTTCATAGGCCGACCACAGCATGAACTCGGCCGCCTTCAATGCCGCCTCGTCCTGCAGCGCCATGGGCGCCGCAAGCCGCAGATCGTAGTGCCGAACCCAGCGCCCATCTTGCTGGTTGAACATGTCGCGCGTCAGCCGCTTCCACAAAGCCTGCGAATGCGGACCAAAGCCGGCCGAAACCGACTGCACGTAGGCCACGGCCTCGTCGAAGGTGTCGAAGGAGACGTCGCTGCCCACATAGCCTGCGATGCGGGCGATACCCTGCACGTCGAGGCGCGGCCCGATGTCATTGAGCACGACCTTGCCCAGGCGCACGGTGCGCGCCGCAGGCAGTCCGAACTCGCCCCGCTGCGGCCTTTGCAGGGCCGACATGGCCAGCGCGCCGGCCAGCCCAAGGCCTATCAGGCCGCCCATCGAGGTGCCCAGCCAATCAACCTGCTCTACGTCCAGCCGCGCAACCAGCGTGAGCATGTCGGAAATGTACTGCGGCACGGTGTAGGCGGAAGGGTCGACCAGCCAGTCGGAACGCCCTCGGCCCACCACGTCGGGGCACACCACCCGGTAATGGGACGCGAGCCGGGTGGCCAGTTCGTCGAAGTCTCGGCCGCAACGGGTAAGGCCGTGCACGCAGACCAGCACCTTCTCGTTGCCCGCATCGCCCCATTCCCAGTAGGCCATGCGGTGAACGCCAGACGGGCTGGCACACATTACGTATTCGAGGCGGGGTTCGGTCATGACGGCTTGTTCCGGAAAATTAGGGCCAAAAAAATGGTAACCGATTTTTGTGTGGGGAAAGCCCGCCTTCATCCTGATACGGCAAGGCACGACTGCCCTTCATGTCGGTAACGCCGCTGAATGACTCGTGCTTCAGCGGCGTCGAGGGCATTTCGTCCCCTCGTCGTTGAGCAGCCTAAGGAGCGGATGCCGAGTCCAAGCTCCAGTGCCTTGGCCTGGCCTTGCGGTGCGACTCCACGTCAAGCCCATCGCTTCGCGACCGCAGCGTAATCGCCCCATGCAGGTCAGTGCGCCAGAACTGCGCCCCCGCCCTTTGCCAGCGGCGCTGCACCGCAGGATGCGGATGGCCATAGCGGTTCCAGCGGCCGGCCTGGGCGATGACGTGGCCGGGAGCGGCGTGACTCACGAATACGTCGCCCGATGAGCTGCGCGAGCCATGATGGGCAGCCGCCACCACGTCGATGGGGCCGAACCCGCGCCGCACAAGCTCGCCTTCTTGTGCGGCGGCGATGTCGCCGGTGAGCAGGGCCGAATGATGCCTGCCCCGTATCAGCAGCACGCAGCTTTGCGCATTGCGCAGTTTCGACTGGCTTCCCACCCCCACCGGCGGGGCGGACTCGAGCGGCCAGACGAACTCGAATGCCACGCCGTCGACGGTCCACCGGACCCCTTCATGGCAGCGGGACAATGCCCGGGGCAAAGGTGGCAGGTCGCCGGGCACGCCCAGCAGCGCCGCTTCGCGCTTCAAATAGGCCACGGTATCGAAGGAACTGTATGACTGGCCCACGCCGCGCGCCTCAAGTACGCTGCGCAGTCCGCCCACGTGATCGATGTCGGCATGCGACACGACGAGTACGTCCAGCTTTTTTACGCCCTGGGCGCGTAAAAACGGCACGATGCTGCGCGAGGCGGCATCGGACGCCGGACTGTGGCGCACGCCGGTATCGAACAGCAAGGCGTGGCCTGAAGTGAGCACCAGCACGGCCGCGCCCTGTCCAACATCAAGGGCCACCATGTCCCAGGCGCCCTGGGGAGGCCGCTCGGGGCGCCACAGCAGGGCGGGCAGCACCAGCAGCCATCCCGCCCCGCTCAGGGGCAGGCCGCGCGGCAACAGCGCCACCGCCATGCCGGACAACGCCAGCAGCAGCGTCCACCAAGGCGCCGCGGCCGCATCCAGGCTGGCCACGCTCTGCGATGCCAGCCAATGGGTCGGCACCATCATGAATCGAAGCGCTTCGTGCGCCAGCCCCGAAATGGCGCTGGCCAGCCACTCCAGCCCCGGCACGGCCGACACCGCCGCCAATAGCAGGGACAACGGCGTCACCACCAGGCTGATCACGGGAATGGCATACGCGTTGGCTAGGGGCGAGACGATGGAGATCTCGTTGAACAGCGATGCCAGGACAGGCATGAGGCCCACCGTCACGACGAGCTGCAGCCGGCAGGCCGCCTTCAAGCCTCGAAGAAGCCGGACGCGGGCCGGCACGACATGCGCGGGCGCCTGGGTTCCCAGCCAGTGCCCGCTGGCCAGCAGCACGGCAACCGCCCCGAAAGACAGCCAGAAACCGCTGGCCATCAAGGCCCAGGGGTCCAGCGCCACGACGGCCGCGGCGGCCAGAAGCAGCACGCGCGACGGACCCAGGGGCAAACGGCCCAAATGAGCCGCCGCCAGCACGGACAGCATCAAAAAAGTGCGGCGGGCCGGCACGCCCCAGCCAGCCAGCAGGCAATACAGCCAGGCCACCGCCAGCGCCGCTACGCAAGCGGCCACCTGTGCCGGCACCCGCTCGGCCAGCATGCGGCCGCGCCAGGCCAGGCGCTTCCATAGCCATAGTGTGGCAAGGCCGCCAAGCGCGGCAATCATCGTGATGTGGGACCCGCTTATGGATATGAGGTGCGTGATCGACGTGCGGTTGAATACGGTCCAGTCCTCGGGCGGCACACCGGCCTGGTCTCCAATCGCCAGGGCCAGCAACACTGCGCCATAACGGCTGTCCTGTGTATAAGGCTTCATGGCTTCGCGCACGAAATGGCGCATACGCTCGGCCATCACCGCCAGGCCCGTCCATGGCTCATCGCGCATAAACCGCGGCGTGCCGCGCACATTGCCCACGGCGCGCAGCCCCTGGGCGAAAACGTGTCCCTCATAGTCGAAGCCATGCGGGTTGCTGGCGCCATGCGGCCGGCGAAGATTGAGCGACATGCGCCATACCTGGCCCGGAACCAGTTCTGGAAACGCGTCGGCCCCGGCGGAGGGCTGGCGGTATGGCCCCGCATAGTCCGCCCCATGCCACGCCACCAACACGCGGCGCGGTATGCCTTCGGGTTTCGACGCGAGCACTTCGGCCTCGAACCGCCGGCTGCCCGGCAGCTCGCGGGGCAAGGTGGCTATGCGCAGCACCACCCGGGAAACCTTGTCTTCGTCCTCGACAGACAGCGAATCGGATAATCGATGATCGATATGAAGGCAGACCCAGGCCAGGCCCAGCGCCGTGGCCCACAACGGACCAAGGAGGCCGAGGCATGCGCGGCCGCGTAGGGGCGGCAAGCGCAAGCCGCTCCACCTGAACGCCGATACGGGCAAAGAAGCAATCGACAATGCCGCCGCAGACATGGCCACGGCAAACAGCGAGACGGCAAGCAGGCAGCCCAGCAGCCAGGCCCACTCTGAAGCCGTGGGCGTGCGCGGCAGCACATGCGCCACCCCCGCCGCCGCCAGCCCTGCCAGCAAACTGATCCGCCCCACCATCGCCGTTCATCCAAATCGCCCCATCGTAGGCAGATTCACGGGCCGGCAGGACACAGAAGGGACAGCAAGATCACAGCGGAAGATACGCATGGCGGAAGAAGCGCACGACAAAGCCCGGGCTTGGCCCCGGCCAATTTTGTTATCATTTCCGCCACATTTCCGGAGAAACATTTTGAAAGTCATCATCGTCGGCGCAGGCATCGGCGGCCTGGCCCTGGCCCTCATGCTGCACAAGCGAGGCATTGAATGCCAGGTCTTTGAAAGCGTGCGCGAGCTCAAGCCGCTGGGCGTGGGCATCAACCTGCTTCCACACGCCGCCGGCGAACTGCAGCAGCTTGGCTTGCTGGAAACCCTGCAAGACAACGCCGTGGCCACTTCGGCGCTGCACTACTACAACCGCTTCGGCCAGAACATCTGGCAAGAGGCGCGCGGCCTGGCCGCCGGCTATGCCGTGCCGCAGCTCTCCATCCATCGCGGGCGGCTGCAGCTTCTGCTGGCCGACGCCGTGCGACAAAGGCTGGGCGCCGGTGCGCTGCAGACCGGAATGGCCTTTGAATCGCTGGAGCAAGATGCCCAGGGCGTAACGGCCGTGTTCCGCAATCGCTCGAAAGGCGACAGCCATGAGCAAGTGCGGGGCGACGTGCTGGTCGGAGCCGACGGCATCCATTCGGCCGTACGCAAGGGCTTCTACCCCGAGCGCGATGAATTCCGTTTTTCGGGCCGCATACTATGGCGCGCGGTCACCTACACCCAGCCTTTTCTCGACGGGCGCACCATGTTCATGGCGGGCCACCAGGACCAGAAGTTCGTCGCCTATCCCATCATGGACGAAGCCGCGCCCCAGGGCATGGCGGCCATCAACTGGATCGCCGAGCTCAGCGTGCCCTTCGACGGGCGCGAATACACCGACTGGAACCGGGTGGTCGACAAATCCGTGTTCGCGGCCGAGTTCCAGAGCTGGAACTGGCCCTGGATAGACATTCCCGCGCTGATCGACGGGGCCCCTGCCATCTACGAGTTTCCCCTGGTCGACAAAGACCCCCTGCCGCGCTGGACCCACGGCAAGGCTACCCTTATGGGCGATGCCGCCCACCCGCTGTACCCCATCGGCTCGAACGGCTCGGCCCAGGCGATACTCGACGCCCGCTGCCTGGCCGACAGGCTGCTGGAAACCGTGCAGAAGCGCCATCGCAATGCCGAGGCCGCATTGAAGGAATATGAGGCGGAACGCCTGCCGGCCACCACCGGCATCATCTTGCGCAACCGCCTGAACGGCCCCGAACAGGTCATGCAGCTGGCGCACGAACGTGCGCCCGAGGGCTTTGCGCATATCCACGACGTCATGCCCCAGGAAGAGCTCGAGGCCATCTCAATGCGCTACAAGCGCGCGGCGGGCTTCGATCCTTCGCGTCTCAAGCCCCAGGCCTGAACGAAGCGGCCCCGGGCTCCGTCTCGCACATACGGCGGCCAGCGCCGCCCTGCCCCGCATGGGGAAAGCAGCGCCCCCCTGCGCAAGATCATCCAAGCGGGGCGCTGGCGGCCAGGCAGCGCTCCAGGCGCGGCAAGGCGCGCAGCGCATTGGCCCCCGTCGCCGCCTTTACCTGGCCCACGGTCGTGTCCCGCAACTCGGCCAGCACGGCGGCCACACCCACGACGCACGCAGGCTCGTTGCGACTGCCGCTTTCCAGCCAGGCCGGTGGAATGTCGGGTGCATCGGTCTCCAGCACCAGGGCTTCGATGGGCAGGCGGCTGGCCAGGCGCCGTATCTGCAGGGCACGCTCGAAAGTCATGGCGCCGCCCAGGCCCAGCACGAAACCCTGTTCGATGAACTGCTCAGCCTGCTGGAAGCTGCCGTTGAAGGCATGGCCGATGCCGCCGATGCGTGGCCGCCGGCGCAAGTGCTTCAACAAGATGTCCTGCGAGCGCCGCACATGCAGTATGACCGGCAAGCCGTAACGCAGGGCCAGGTCGAGCTGAGCGGCGTAGAAGAACTCCTGGCGCTCGCGCATCGCGTCGGTCTTGAGTTCCGGAATGAAGAAGTCGAGCCCGATCTCGCCCACGCCCACGAAGCGCGGGTCGTCCAGCGAGGCACGGACCTCGCGCTCCAGCACCTGAAGGTCGTCGTCCGAGGCGCGCGGCACGCAGATGGGATGTATGCCCAGCGCATAGCTGCCGCCGGGAAAAGAATGGGCCAGCTCGCGCACGGCGATGAAATTGGCGCGGTCCACCGCCGGAATGACGATGGCGTCGACGCCGGCATCCCGAGCCCGGTCGATGACGCGCTGGCGGTCATCGCCAAACTCGGCGGCATCCAGATGGCAGTGCGTGTCGATCAACATGAGTGCGTCCTGCGCTGTGTCGGCCGATCTTGCACCTTGCGGCGTGTTGATCAGCCCGGTGTCTGGGCTTCAGTGTCGACCAAGGACCCGTCGTCCATGAACAGCTGGCGATGGGCCAGCGCGGCCAGCGCCGGGTCGTGCGTGACGATGGCAAACGCCGTGCCCGACTCTTGGTTCAATCGTACCAGCAGTTCGAACATGGCCTGGGCCGTATGCCGGTCGAGATTGCCCGTGGGTTCATCGGCCAGGACACAAACCGGGCGCGTAACCAGGGCGCGCGCCAGCGCGACACGCTGCCTTTCACCACCCGAAAGCTGGCCGGGATAATGGCTTGTGCGATGAGCCAGCCCCACCTGCTCGAGCATGGCCGCGGCCTGCTCGCGGGCTGTCTCGCGCCGTTCGCGGCGCACGATCAATGGCATGGCGACGTTGTCCAGCGCAGAGAATTCCGACAGCAGGTGATGGAATTGGTACACGAAGCCCAGGCTGCGGTTGCGCAGCTGGCTGCGGCGCGCCTCGGACAGGCCCTCGGCCGACTGGCCGTCTACCCAGACCGAGCCCGAACTGGGCTGGTCGAGCATGCCGAGCAAGTGCAGCATGGTGCTTTTACCCGACCCCGAGGCCCCCACCACAGCCACCATTTCGCCACGCGCCACGTGCAGGCTGACGTCGCGCAGCACCTCGATGCGCTCTGCGCCTTCGTCGTAATACTTGACCAGGTTGCGGGCGACAAGGACATGATCCGCGCCCGAGGCGCTTGTTGCATCAATCATGACGCAACACCTGGGCGGGTTGCAGCCGCGAGGCCCGCCAGCTTGGATAAACGGTGGCCAGCAGGGACAGCACCAGGGATGTGACGGTGACGATCACGATGTCGCTTACCTCGGGGTTCGATGGCAGTTCGCTGATGAAATAGATTTGCTGCGGCAGGAACTGGATGCCCAGCAGGCGTTCGATGAAGGGCACGATGACGTCGATATTGAAGGCGATGAGCATGCCCAGCCCCACGCCCGCAGCGGTGCCGATCACGCCGATCAGGGCGCCCTGCACCAGGAATATGCGCCCGATCTCGCGCGGCGTTGCGCCCAGGGTGCGCAATATGGCGATATCGGACTGCTTGTCCTTCACGGCCATGACCAGCGAAGACAGCAAGTTGAAGGCCGCCACGGCCACGATCAGGGCCAGAATGAGGAACATCATGCGCTTCTCAGTCTGCACGGCCGCGAACCATGTACGGTTGTTTTCCGTCCAGTCGCGCACCCGCGCATAGGGGGGCAACATTTCGCGCAGCTCTTGGGCCACTTGCGGCGCGCGCTGCATGTCGGCGATGCGCAGGCGCACTCCGCTTACGCCATTGTCGCGGAATACCCTTGCGGCATCCTGCTCGTTGATGAAGGCCATCGAGGCGTCGTATTCGTAGTAGCCCGAAGAAAATATGCCCTTGACCGTGAACTGGCGCATGCGGGGGGTAAAGCCCGCCGGCGAGATCGAGCCCTGCGGCGCCAGCACCAGCAAGGTGTCGCCCGGGCGCACGCCCAGGGAATCAGCCAGGAAGCTGCCCAGGACAATGGCATACGAGCCCGGCTGCAATACGTTCAGTTCGGCGTCGGTCATCTGCCCCGCAATGTCGGACACGGCGGCCTCGCGCTCGGGGTCGATGCCCTTGAGCTGCACGCCGCTTAGCGTCTGCCCCCTTACCAGCATGGCCTGGGCCGACACGAATGGCGCCTCGCCCTTCACCGCCGGATGCTTGCGCGCGTCGGCAGCCAGGTCTTCCCAGTGCTCCAGCACCTGGTTGGGGTCGGCGCCCGGCACAAAGACCTCGATGTGCGGCAGGACCGACAGCATGCGGTCCCGCACCTGGGTCTGGAAGCCGTTCATCACCGACAGCACCACGATCAGGGCTGCGACACCCAGGGCGATGCCGGCCATGGAGGTACCGGCGATAAAGGAGACGAAACGATCCCGGCGACCACCACGGCGGGCGCCGCGCGACACACCGGCATAGCGGGACCCTATCCACAATTCATAAGACATTCTTGCAAGCCACCTTGTTTTTCTCGTCGTTTCGTTTCGGTTTCACGTATAGACACTACAATTCACGCATGCATATCGTACTTCCCGGCGCGCTGCCCGACCCCGAAGCGGCGCGCGCCCTGCTTCCCCACCTGCACGAAACCGCGCCCACCTTCACGGGCTGGCTGTCGCGCTCGCGGGCCAGGCTGCGCACGGTCGACCCGGCTGTGTCGGCTTGCACCGCATTTGAGCACTGGCAGCTCGAACGCGCGGGGTTTCAGCCCGATGCGAAGCAAAATCTTAGCGCAGGACTGGGCCCTTTATGGGCCCAGGACCGCAGCATCGCCCCCGACCAGCCGGTATGGCTGGCAGAGCTGGTGCACATGGCACCCACGCAAACCAGCACGGCCATGCTGGCTTCGGATGTACTGCGCATTACGCCAGACCAGAGTGTAGCCTTGTTCGAATCGGCGCAAACGCTGTTCGAGGGAACAGGTTTCCAACTGCATCATGACGGCGACAGGCGCTGGCGCATCGAAGCTCCCGCCTCTTTCGCCCTGCACAGCGCCAGCCCGGCCCTGGTTGCGGCCACGTCGGTCAACGACTGGTGGCCCCAGCAAGAGGCCGCACGACCCTGGAGGCGCCTGGTCAACGAGATCCAAATGCTGTGGTTCGGCCACCCCGTCAACGCGTCGCGCCAGAACCAGGGCCTGCCGCCGGTCAACGGCCTGTGGCTGTTCGGCGGCGGTCGGGCCGAGCAGCTGCGCAACGCGGCCTTGCCCGAACAGGCTCCCTGCTACGAAGCGCTGCAGGCGCCTTTCATGGCGCAAGACTGGGCGGGCTGGCTGGCGGCG
The DNA here is from genome assembly GCF_003096595.1 of Pusillimonas noertemannii. Lineage (GTDB taxonomy): Bacteria > Pseudomonadota > Gammaproteobacteria > Burkholderiales > Burkholderiaceae_B > Pusillimonas > Pusillimonas noertemannii. Next base: position 31,143 of record NZ_QEKO01000010.1, read on the forward strand.
CTCGCCGAACTCGAGGCTCAGGTCTTCCTGCCGCTGCGGCAACAGGGCATGCAGCCTGTGCTGGTGCTTGCGGGCCGCAACCAGTTGGCCACGCTTGAACCACGCACACTGGCGCGCTGGACGCAATGGCTGCCCGGCAGCCGCAATACATGGAGCAAATGGTGGTCGTACCGAAACTAAGCACCCGCACCGCCGACGATGACGCCGCCAAGGCGCTCGAGGCGGCCGGCATCCATCCCCTTCTGTGCCGCCTGTGGGCGGCGCGCGGCGTTCGGGCGGCCGACGAAACGGCCCTGAAATGGGCGGCGCTGATTCCACCCGCCCGCCTCACCCACGTGGACACCGCCGCCGGCCTGCTGGCCGACGCCATCCAGGCCGGCCAGCGCCTGCTGATCATCGCCGACTACGACTGCGACGGCGCCACCGCCTGCGCGGTGGGCATCCGCGCCTTGCGCTCCATGGGCGCCCGCGTCAACTTCCTGGTGCCCAACCGTTTCGAAACAGGCTATGGCCTGTCGCCCGAAGTCGTGGCGCTGGCCGCGAACCATGCCACCGGCAAGCCCGACATGCTCATCACGGTAGATAATGGCATCGCCAGCGTCGATGGCGTGGCCGCGGCCCGTCAGGCCGGCATGCAGGTGCTTGTCACCGACCACCACCTGCCGGGGCCCGTGCTGCCGGACGCCATGGCCATCGTCAACCCGAATCAGCCCAATTGCGGTTTTCCGTCCAAGAACCTGGCCGGCGTGGGCGTCATCTTCTATCTCATGCTGGCCCTGCGGGCCGAGCTTCGCCGCCGCGGCGTCTATCCGGCCGACGGGGGCCCGCGGCTCGACCTGCTTGCCGACCTGGTCGCGCTGGGCACGGTCGCCGACGTGGTCAAGCTGGACAGCAACAACCGCCTGCTGGTTACACAAGGCCTGCAAAAGATACGCAGCGGCCGCATGCAGGCCGGCCTGCGCGCCCTGTTCGCCGTGGCGGGCCGCGAGTGGCGCCAGGCCTCCACTTTCGACCTGGGCTTCGCCCTGGGGCCGCGCATCAACGCCGCCGGCCGCCTGGCCGACATGAGCCTGGGCATCAACTGCCTGATCACCGACGACGAAGGCCATGCCCTGCAGCTGGCGCGCGAACTCGACGAAATGAACCAGCAGCGGCGCAGCATAGAAGGCACCATGCGCGAAGAGGCCCTGCAGGCCGTGCAGCAGGGCCAGCCCACCATCGGCGCCAGTGTCTGCGTCTATCACCCCGACTGGCACCAGGGCGTGGTCGGCCTGGTCGCTTCGCGCCTGAAAGAAACCTACTGGCGCCCCACCCTGGCCTTCGCGCGCTCGGGGCCGGGCGAGCTGCGCGGATCAGGCCGCTCGATACCCGACGTTCACCTGCGCGACGTGCTCGACCTGGTTTCCAAGCAGCATCCGGGCGCCATCCTGAAGTTCGGCGGCCATGCCATGGCAGCAGGCCTGACCCTGCGCGAAGACGCCTACCAAAGCTTCCTTCAGGGCTTTGACGAAGCCGTTCGGCAACTGACGGGACGAGACAGCTTCGAGCCCGTCATCGAGACCGACGGTTCGCTGGAAACGGGCTATGCCAACGCGCAGGTCGCGGGCCTGCTGGCCGAGCAGGTATGGGGCGCGGGCTTCCCCCCGCCCGTGTTCCGCGACGTGTTCCACGTGCATCATCAGCGCCTGCTCAAGGACAAGCACCTGAAGCTGAGCCTCGAGCGGGGCCATCAGCGCTTCGACGCCATCTGGTTCAACCACGCCGAGATGCTTCCGGAACAGATCGACGTAGCCTACAGGCTCGAGCAGAACAGCTGGAACGGCATGGTGTCGGCGCAGCTGATCATCGAGTACGCCTGCCCGGCCTGACCACGAAACGCTGTTTGCGCCGGGTCGGCTCCAGTCGAACAGACGGGACGCTTCGGGGCGGCCTCGGGCAGGCAGGCGTTTGCAGCGGCCCGGGATTTGCTTCTATAGTGGGCAGTAAGCAGATCTCGGGAAACACCAGCCATGAACTACCGCAAATCGCCCGACGTAACCTGGGCGCAAGCCATGAATATGCTCGAACAGGCCGACCGCCTGCACCGCCAGTTCTTCCAGCCTCGCCGCGGCCCGGCCCGGGGCCCCACTTGGGAGCCGCCCGCCGATGTCTTTGAAACCCCCACCCATCTGTCCGTGCTCGTAGCCCTGCCGGGCGTCGCCTCGGACCGCCTGCAGGTACTGATAGACGGCGGCACCCTGCTGGTCGTGGGCGAACGCCCCATGCCCGCCCCCGCATCGGCCCACATACGCCGCATCGAAATACCCTACGGCCGCTTCGAGCGCCGCATCGAGCTGCCTCCCGGCCAATTCGAAATACAGGAATCCTCGCTGGCCAACGGCTGCCTGGTTCTTGCCCTGCGCAAACTGTAGGGCCGGTTCTTTACAGTAAACAGGCCCCAATCGCAAAACCAAGATGGACAGAGCCATGGACACCAAGACATCCGAGCAGCCTCCCGTCGATAAAGCACAAGAACAGCAGCCAGGCGCCGAGGCTCCACCCGAACTCAATATTCCCGACGACGCCCTTATCATCGTTCCCGTCCGCAACCTGGTGATGTTCCCGCAAATGGTGGCGCCAATAGGCATAGGACGCGAAAGCTCGATCAAGGCCGCCCAGGACGCCGCCCGCACCGGCCGCCAGGTGGGCATCGTGCTGCAGCGCGATGCCGAGACCGACGAACCGCTGGGTGTGGACCTGCACCGCGTGGGCACGCTGGCCAGCATTTTGCGCTATGTCACCACGCCCGACGGCAACCACCATTTGATCTGCCAGGGCGAACAGCGCTTCGTCGTCAAAGAGTACCTGCCCGATTACCCCTATCTGGTCGCGCGGGTGCAAAGCTTCGAAGAGCCCGAAACCAGTTCGCCCGACATCGAGGCGCGCATGCTGCAGCTCAAGGCACGCACCGCCGAGATACTGCAGATGCTGCCCCAGGCGCCCGCCGAACTGGCCAACACCGCGGCGGCCATCGAGTCGCCCGCGGTGCTGTGCGACTTCGTGTCGGGCCTCATGGATCTCAAGCCCTCTGAAAAGCAAGACATACTCGAAACCTTCGACCTGCTGCCGCGGCTCGACAAGGTGCTGGGCTTTCTGGTGCACTTTGCCGAGGTGCTTCGCATCAGCCGCGACATCGACAAGCAGACCAAAGAGCGCTTCGAGGACAGGCAGCGCGAAGTGCTGCTGCGCGAACAGCTCAAGACCATCCAGAGTGAACTGGGCGAAACCGAGGGCAATGCCGCCGAAGTTGCCGAGATCGAGACCAACATCGCCAAGGCCGGCATGCCCGAAGACGTCGAGCAGGCCGCCCGCAAAGAACTGCGCCGGCTGCAGAACATGCCCGACTCGTCGGCCGAATATTCCTCGCTGCGCACCTACCTCGACTGGCTTACCGAACTGCCCTGGAACGTCGTCACCGACGAGCGCATCGACATTGCGCAGGCGCGCGACATTCTCGAGGCCGACCATTATGGGCTCGAGAAGATCAAGCGCCGCATCCTGGAATACCTTGCGGTGCGCAAGCTCAACCCCGAAGGCCGCAGCCCCATCCTGTGCTTCGTAGGTCCCCCTGGCGTGGGCAAGACGTCGCTGGGCCAAAGCATCGCCCGCGCTACCGGGCGCAAGTTCGCGCGCCTGGGCCTGGGCGGCGTGCACGATGAGGCCGAGATCCGCGGCCACCGCCGCACCTACATCGGCGCGCTGCCCGGCAACATCATCCAGGCTGTACACAAGGCCGGCGCCCGCAACTGTGTCCTGATGCTCGACGAAGTCGACAAGCTGGGCGGAGGCAGCGTGCATGGAGATCCGGCCGCCGCCCTGCTTGAAGTGCTCGACCCGGAACAGAACGCGACTTTTCGCGACAACTACCTGGCCGTTCCCTTCGACCTGTCCAAGGTGCTGTTCATCACCACCGCCAACGTATTGGACGCTATTCCCGGCCCCCTGCGCGACCGCATGGAGGTCATCCAGCTTCTGGGCTATACCGAAGCCGAAAAAATGCAGATTGCGCAGCGCTATCTGATAAAGCGCCAGCTCGAGGCCAACGGCCTTAGCCGCGAGCAGTGCGAACTGACCGACGAGGCCCTGCGCGCCATCATCCACTCGTACACGCGCGAAGCCGGCGTGCGCAATCTCGAGCGCGAGATAGGCAGTGTCTTTCGCCATGTGGCGATGAAGGTGGCCGAAGGCACGGTGCAACACGTCAAGATCGAAGAAGCCGACCTGCATGCCATTCTGGGCCCGCACAAGCACGAAAGCGAACTGGCCATGCGCACCAGCCTGGCCGGCGTGGCCACGGGGCTGGCCTGGACGCCCGTCGGCGGCGACATCCTGTTCATCGAGGCCAGCCGTTCGCCGGGCGGCGGCCGGCTGATACTCACGGGCCAGTTGGGCGACGTCATGAAGGAAAGCGCGCAGGCCGCGCTGACCTTGCTCAAGGGCAAGGCGGAACGGCTGGGCATCGCGGCCGAGCGCTTCGAGAAAAGCGACATCCACGTACACGTGCCTGCGGGCGCCATTCCCAAGGACGGCCCCAGCGCGGGCGTGGCCATGTTCGTGGCCCTGGCCTCGCTGATGATGGACCGTCCGGTGCGCTACGACCACGCGATGACGGGCGAAATCAGCCTGCGCGGGCTAGTGCTGCCGGTGGGCGGCATCAAGGAAAAGGTTCTTGCCGCGCTGCAGGCGGGCATCCGCACGGTGTTGCTGCCTGCCCGCAACGAGAAAGACCTCGAAGACATCCCCCAGGAAGCGCGCGATCAGTTGCGGTTCGTGTTTTTGGAGAATGTCGAGCAGGCGATTGATGTAGTGCTGGAAGAAGGAGCCACGCTGGCCGATTGAATCGGCTTTCGGTTAATTGAACGGCTGATTCTTGGTTTTTAAGCCGATGCGCTTTGAGATTGGACGTTTGTCATTTGGGCTCTTAAACCGGCGCGCTGCGGGGGCAGTATTGGGGGCGCCGGAGAGCTTCGGCCGGCTTTGCCGGCTACCCTCGCACCCTATCATTTTTGGGGCGCCCGCAAAACTCGCGCGGTGTACAGCCCCCCGGGCTGTACACACCCGTCGCGCTCGAACAGTTGCGGGCTTGCCTCCCCAAAAACGACAGGGTGCTCGGCTCGCTCAACGTCGCCCCCAATACTGCCCCCGCATCACGCCTCATAGCGTCTTGGTTTGTGGCGTGCCTCGCAAGAGGTGCGGCTATTCACTCCAATGCAGTTCCTGTGATGCGGGGTGTGTCTGGGCCGGGCGTTGGCTGTCGAGCCAGGCGCCGCAGAACGGAGGGCGAAGGCCCGGAGGATGCGGACAGGCGGGCCCGAAGGGACGACTGCCTCCGCCCGGAACAGACATACCCCGCAGCGCAGGAACGGGTTTAAAGCCAACACCGTCACGAACTAAACACAGATATGGCGCAAGGAAGCAAACTCCTTATCGGCCAAGCGCAGGAAGCGGCTTAGAAACAGCGCCCTTTCAGCAAAACTCAGGAACAGCTTAAGAAAACACACCCTGACAGAGGCAGGCACGATTCACGGCAATTGCCCCGACTCCTTCTTGGCCGCGATCACGTCCAGCAGCAGGCGATCGCGCTCGGGTACGAAGCGTGCCTCATCCGCCGTGGCGAGCACTTCCCGCATTTGCTCCGCCACCTTGCGCTTCAGCTCGGGCGTCATCGAGGGATCCCCGAGGTCCTTCCACCAGTCTTCTATCGGCCCGCCAAGGTGGTCGAGCAGATGCTCGATGCCCCCCTGCCCGCCCGACAGATGCAGGTTCATGAACGGCCCCAGCAAGGCCCAGCGCAGCCCCGGCCCCTGCGAGATCGCCACATCGATGTCGCGCACCGTCGCCACCCCCTGGTCCACCAGATGAAAAGCCTCGCGCCACAACGCCGCCTGCAGGCGGTTGGCGATATGCCCCTTGACCTCTTTGCGGGGGTTCACCGAGCTTTTGCCGATCGCCGTGTAGAAATCCATGGCGGCCTTCAGCATCTCGGGCGAGGTGTGTTCCCCGCCGATGACCTCGACCAGGGGAATGAGGTGCGGCGGATTGAAGGGATGGCCCAGCACCACGCGCTGCGGATGCCTGCAGGCCGACTGCACTTTACTTATGAGCAGGCCCGACGAACTGGACGCAAGCACCACGTCGGCAGGCAGGGCCGCGTCCATGCGGCCGAACAGGTCGATCTTGAACTCCAGGTTCTCGGGCCCGTTCTCTTGCACAAAATCGACGTCCTTCAATGCATCGAGCAGGTCAGCATGAAAGCGCAGCCTGTCTTGCGAAGCCCCCGGGCGCAGGCCGATGCGCTCCATGCTGGACCATAGCCGCGCGACGGTCTCGCGCAGGCGCTGCTCGGCTCCCGGCGACGGGTCGGTGGCCTCGACGTCCAGGCCCTGAGCCAGGAAATAGGCCGTCCAGCTGGCCCCGATCACGCCGGTACCTACTACCGCGACGCGTTTTACCTCTCGCTGCATGATTCGCTACTCCTACAAGAAAACAAACGGATTCGCCCGCGCCCTCAGGCGCACAAGGCCTGGGTCAGCGCCGAGCCGACCTGGCCGAAAGAATGCTTCTGAACCAGCTGTTCAAGCTGCCCGACCAGCTCGTCGACCTCGCGGTGCGTGGTGTCGACGTCGGCGTGCGCCAGCGCGTACAGCTTGCGCCGGGCCTCGAGCGCGCCGGCGATGTTGGCCATGGCGTCTTTGTGCAGTTCGGGCGTGGCGATGCGCGCATCATGCTGCGCCATGACGCGCCGGAAGTGCTCGTGCGGATCGGCGTGCAGCCACACGCAAAAGAAGGAATGCAGCAGGAGTTCGTAGGTGGCGGGCTCGACCACGATGCCGCCGCCCGTTGCCAGCACCACCTCGGGATACTGCGCAATGACGCGGTCGAGGCACCGCTTTTCAAGCTGCCGGAAGCCCGCCTGGCCGTAGATGGAAAAGATGAGGTCAAGCGCAATGCCGGCCTCTTTCTCGACCTCGCGGTTGAGTTCGACGAAAGGCAGGCCCAGCCGCCGCGCCAGCACGGGCCCCAGCGTAGACTTGCCCGCCCCCCGCAGCCCGACCAGCGCGATCCGGCGCGGCGCCTTGCCGCGCCCGGACGACGCCCCGTCGAGCAAGGCCTTGCGTATCTCGCGCAGGCGCGCCGGAGACTGGCGCTTGAGTAGTTCGACGATAAGGGCATAGTCGGCCCCATAGCGCTCGTCGTCGGCCAGCATGCTGTCGGGCGAAAGGTGCAGGGCCGCCGCAAGCTTGCCCAGCACGGCCAGCGAGATATTGCCGTCTCCACGCTCGACGCGCGACAGATACGGCAGCGATATGCCGGATTCGCGCGCCAGCTGCTTCATGGACATGGCCCTTCCCGCCCGGGCGGCGCGCACGCGCTGCGCCACCCGTTCTTGCAAGTCGGGCGCTTCGATCACCAAGGGCTTTTCCTGGGCCATGGCTTACAACCTGATGATCAGCGGATCGATCTCGCTGCCATAGAGCTTGTCGACCAGCGGGGCGCGCGCCCGAAGTACGGCGGACTGATTGATATAGCCCTTGTCGGTGATCTCGCCGCTGTCGACGGCCGGCGGCGTGACAAGCAGCGCGGCCCGGTCGGCGAAGGTGGAACTGCCGGTGCCCTGGCTGCGCATGGCCTGCAAACCCCGCGTGATGTGCTCGACGACGGCCGGATGCGCCGCCACCTGCTCGGCCGCCGCGTCTTCGGGCAGGCCCGCCAGCTTGCGGCATGCCGCCACGTTGGGGAAGATGAGGAAGCCGACCGAGTCGCGGTCGTGCCCCGTGACGACAATGTCCTGCACCGCCGGCGCCAGCGTTTCAATGCCCTTGACCCGCAAGGCGCCCACGCTGACCCAGGTGGCCGTGGTCAGCTTGAAGTCTTCAGAGACGCGTCCGTCGAACATCAGGCCTGCGGCCGGGTTGTCGGGGTCGGCGAACTTGGCGGCATCGCCGATGCGGTAGAAGCCTTCTTCATCGAAAGCCTTGGCGGTTTCTTCGGGCTGCTTGAAGTAACCCGGCGTAATGTTGGGCCCTTTTACCCGCACCTCGAGCTTGTCGCCGCTGGGCACGAGCTTGATCGACACCCCCGGCACCGGCAGGCCGATGACGCCCGAACGGTCGGCCTGGTAATGGCAGTCGGTGGCCAGCGGAGAGGTTTCGGTGGAGCCCCAGGCGGTTACCATGGGCACGGCATAGCCAAGCTCTTGCTTTGAAAGTTCGATCAGGCCGTCCCAAAGATGCTGGGGCAAGGCGGCCGCGGCATAGAAAATGACCTGCAGGCGCGAGAAGAACGTGCGGCGCAGCTCGGCGTCGGAGCGCAATACCGGCAACAGCATGTCGAAGGCGCGCGGCACGTTCAGGTAAAGGGTGGGCGCCACGTCGCGAAGGTTCTGCACCGATTGGTCGAACATGCCCGGCAAGGGCTTGCCGCCGTCAAGGTACAGCGTGCCGCCATTGGCCAGGATGACGTTGAAATTGTGGTTGCCGCCAAAGGTATGGTTCCATGGCAGCCAATCGAGCAGCACCGGCGGATGCTCGGCAAGAAACGGCCATACCTGGCGCTTTGCCTGCTGGCTGGCGCACATCATGCGCTGGGTGTTGATGACGCCCTTGGGGTAGCCGGTGGACCCCGAGGTGAACAGGATTTTTGCAACGGTGTCGGGCCCCACCTGGCGATAGGCCTCGTCTACCGCCGGGCCGTCAATGCCCTCGAGAAGCTGAGAAAACCGCAGGGCGCCCTCGGGGCGCGTATCGTGATCGGAAACGATGAGGGTGGCCTTGTGCAGGCCTTCGATCGACTTCAGCGCAGGCAGGAAGCGCTGTATCCCGCCCACGTAGATAAACTCGGGATCGAGCCGCTCGATCAGGTTCTTGAGCTTGGCGTGGTCTTTGGAAACCAGCGAATAGGCGGGCGACACGGCCGTATACGGAATGCCCACATGCATGCACGCCAGCATGATCAGGCCATGCTCGACGCTATTGTCGGTAAGGACGCAAACCGGATGGTCGGGGCGCTTGTGATGCTGCAGCAGCCAGCCGGCGATGCGCCTGACCTGGCTTAGCGCCTGGCCATAGGTAACGCCTTGCCAGTCGCCCTGCGGGCCGCGCTCGAGCAGGAAATCGCGGTCGGGGGTTTGGCCGCTCCAGTGTTCAAGGTATTCGCCCACGCAGCGGGCATAGGGTTCCAGCGCCATGGGCGTGTCAAGCACCAGAGTGCCGTCGGCACGTGTTTCAACCTTGACGGCGGGCTCGGCGAACAAACGCGCGCCTTGGATTTCGGGCATATTCACTACTGTCTCCATTGCATTTCGAACGATGCGTCATTGAAGTGGTATCGTTGCATCGACGCGGGGCGGACCCGCCATGCAAAAACTATACGCAATTAGTTCTATAGAAACAATTTATAGTTAACCCCTATATTCCTGGGGAAACCCGTACAGCCACCATGGACGAAATACCCTTGTTTCCGCTTGGGCGGGCCTTGTTCCCCGACGGGGTGCTGCATCTGCGCATCTTCGAGATCCGCTATCTGGACATGATACGCCGCTGCATCGCCGAAGGAAGCGAATTCGGCGTGGTGGGCCTGCTCGAGGGTCGCGAAGTGCGCTCTCCGCAGGGCGTCGAAACCCTGGCCAGCGCCGGCACCATGGCCCGCATCGACGCCTGGCATGCGCCCATGCCCACGCTGCTTCATGTACGCTGCGTGGGCACCGCCCCCTTTGAACTGCTGAGCAGCCGGCAAGAAAAATACGGCCTGTGGGTCGGGCGCACCGCTCTGCTGGCCGCCGACGCGCCCGCAACACTGCCCGCCGCCCTGCAGCCCAGTGCCGACGCGCTGGGCCGCCTGATCGCCAATATGCAGAAAGAAGAAATACCCGCCGCGGCCATGCCCCTGGCGCCGCCCTTCAGGCTGGACGAATGCGGCTGGGTCGCCGACCGCTGGGCCGAGCTGTTGCCGCTTACCGCCCTGCAAAGGCAGAACTTGCTGAAAATGCGCGACCCTGCTCAAAGGCTCGAGCGCGTGCAAGACTATATCCGCCTGCACGGGCTGCTGGGGCCGCAAGACTCTTAGCCGCTTTCTTGGCGGCCGCCCGCCAGCGGGTAACGCTTGGACAGCGTTTTTTAGTCGGCTAGCGCAGCAGCAGGCTCGCGGCCCGCGACAGCGGCCCTTCGATCACCTGGTTGACCCGCGCCGGCAGGTTCAAGGGACGCAGCACCATCTTGGCCGCCATGTTAACGGGGTAGTGGCGCTTCACCGCCGTGCCCAGCCCCCTTAGCACTGCCTGGAAGGCCTGCCGGTCGGCACGCCGGTCAGAGCCGGGATGCTTGTGGGCATACACATGCCACAGCGCCACTTCGGCGTCGGAGTTGCGGGCCTCGAGCACGCGGCGCCGGATGGCGCCCAGAACGCGCCAGCGGCTGGGCGATTCGCGTTCGCTGTAATGCCTGAAATATTGGTAAAAATGCTTGTAGTGGCCCACCTCTTCGGCCCGGATGCGCGCGGCGATGCCGGACAGCACCGGTTCGTCCGCATGCTGGCTGAGCGCAGTGTAAAAGGTTGCCGTGCCGGTCTCGACCACGCAGCGGGCCACCATCTCGAGCCCCCGCGTGGGCTCGAATTCATCGACGGTGCACATCTTGGAGTATTCGTCGAAAAAGGCATCGTAGGCACCCTGCCAGTCGAACTCGGGCCATACATGCCGTACGTAGTCTCGCAGCGAATAGCCGTGGCGCATTTCTTCGTGCTGCCACTGCTGCTGCAGCCATTGCACCACATCGTCGTCGCCCTGGAAATGCTGGATGAGATTGCTGGTGTAGAGATCGGAGGCAATCTCGATGAACGACGCGCTGGTGACAAGGTAGAACAAGTCTTCGCGCGTACGCGCTTCTGAAACGTCAATCTGCTCGAAGGGAATCTGATCCAATCCCCAACGGGGAGCTTGTATCGTGGACTCTTGCATCGGTTTGCGACCCGCTTGTTGGTTATGCCGTGGCACTGAAGCGATTGCTAGTGTACGCTTATTCATGCTCAAGGATAACGCCCCGCGCACACCCATGAATGTCAAGTTGTAAAGTTGCCATGGTATAAGTGCCAACCATCATTGCCCCCTGTCCGCTGCGGTATCCGGCCTCGCGGGCGGCGCCCCTGCCGGCAGGGCGGCATGCCCAGTTCTCGTCAACAAGGAATAAGCATGCAAAACACCCCACAGACTCGCGACTCGGCCCTGCGCTACGGAAGCATCACCCGCACACTGCACTGGCTCATGGCCGTGGTGTTCGTCTGGCAATTCACCTCGGCCGCCGCCCACCTGCTGGCCGAAGACTCTCCCCTCGACGAATTCATGTGGTCCACCCATAAGACCTCGGGTTTCCTGCTGATGGTGCTGATCGTGCTGCGTGTGCTGTGGGCCCTGGCCAATACCGGGCGCCGCCCACCGTCGGTCAGCGCGCTGGCGCGCTTGGGCCACGCCTGTCTGTACTTGCTCATGATCGCGGTGCCGCTTGTCGCCCTCATCCGCCAGTTCGGCTCGGGGCGCGCCTTTTCACCTTTCGGCATACCGCTCATGCCGGGCTTCGAGGGCGATAAAATAGAATGGATGACCGACCTGCGCAGCAACTTCCACAGCCTGCTGGGCTGGCTGCTGCTTGCCCTGATCATCGGCCATATTGTCGCTGCGTTCTGGCACCATCTGGCGGGCGACAAGAATGTAATGCGTCGCATCATCGGCACACCCCGCCATTGATCAACATAGCGGCGCGCCAGCCACGGCCCTGCCTCATCCGGGCCGCTCGGCCGCCGCTCCTAGTGTCCTGTTTGGTTAAGGACACTGACAAGGACACGCCATGGCCCAATCATTTCCGGGCTTCAACGCCCCCGCCGCCGGTTTCGACGAACCGGTGGACATGCTCTCGGCCTGCCACGACAAGCTGCGCAGCCGTTGCGAAACCCTTTCGCGGCTGCCTGGCCATGTGGCCCGGCATGGCGCCGACGAACAGGCGCGCAGCGCCGCCCAAAGCATATTGCGCTATTTCGACGGCCCGGCTCTTTACCATCATGCCGACGAGGAAAAAGACCTTTTCCCCGCCCTGCTCGAATCAGTGGCCGGCTCTGACGCAAGCTGCCTGCGGGGCCTGTTCGACAAGTTGTCGAACGAACATCGCCTGCTCGAGAACCAATGGCAGCGCCTACGGCCTCTGCTGCAGCAGCTTTGCGACGGCAAGGCGGTTGAACTGCCCGACAGCGACATACAGGCCTTTATTCAGGGCTACGCCGGCCACCTGCAGTGCGAAGACCAAGAGCTGCTGCCCATGGCCCGGCGCATGCTCGACAGCGCGGCGCTACAGCAGATCGGCCAAGCCATGAACTTGCGGCGCAACCCCTGAACCTACTCCACCACGCCGCAGGCCATGCGGCCCGCGCCCCCGCCCAAGGGCTTGGGATGGTCTGAATAATTGTCGCCGCCCTCGTGCACCATCAGCGAATGGCCCTTCAACTGGTCAAGCTTGGTAAATCGGGGCGCCAGCACCGGCAGCTGCGCATTGCCCTGGGCATCGACATACAACGCGGGCAGGTCGCCCAAGTGCCCGTCGCCCCAGGGGCTGCCGTGCTTCTTGCTGCCCTCGGGGTCCAGATGCCCGCCCGCCGCGCCGGCGGCCGTTACCTTGCCGTCTTTTTCCTGGGGCTCGCAACTGGGTTTCTCGTGCACGTGAAAGCCGTGGATGCCGGGGTTCAACCCCTTCAAATTAGGCGTGAACACCAGGCCGTGTGGCGATTCCGACACAACGACGTCGCCGATCTCGTCCATTACGCCTTGCTGCGAAACCTGGTGCAGCGTCACCTTGACGTCCGCCTGCGCCGCCGCGGCAAACATGCCGCCCAGCAACAAGGCGCCCGCCATGCATGCTAGCCGGCGCCTCGCCGGTCGGCCGGCCCCCATGGCCTCGCCCGGCCGGCTTGCGGGAAAATCGTTTGCTGAAATTGGCATGGCTGCCTCCTGTTCGACGTGGAAGAAAAATACGCAACTTCCGGCTGCAGCAAGCCTCGTGCCCCTTTTTTGAACCCCAAGCGGCAATTTCCGCCACAGCGGCGGGCGAACTATAAAACTTGACCTCTCCCCCCAGGCGAGTTACAATTTTTAGTTGAATAAACGCCTATTCAAATACAAACAAGTTATATAGCGGCTAGTTATAAGCGCGTGCAGTTCCCGCCACTTCGACTTAAAGGCGGGGCAATCTGTTCCCTTCACGCAATGCGGCTCCGGCACACGCCACGCGCAGGCAAGCCGCTTCATCAATCCGCGCCATACGCGCCCATCGACATGGCAACCCGCGTCATAAGCGTGGCCTTGCAGCAATGTCATTACAGGAGAACCATATATGGCAAAAGAAGAATTATTGGAAATGAGCGGCTCTGTCACAGAAGTCCTTCCCGATTCCCGTTTCCGTGTCGTACTGGACAACGGCCACCCCGTCGTCGCCTACACCGGCGGCAAAATGCGCAAGCACCACATCCGCATCCTGGCTGGTGACAAAGTCACCCTGGAAATGTCGCCCTACGATCTCAGCAAGGGCCGCATCACCTTCCGCCACCTGCCCAATCGTCCCGCCTATACGCCCGCGCGCAAGCGTCATTAAGGGTATCTTGCCTGGCAAAAAAGCTTATGGGCCACGGCCCTGGGCGCGCCCCGCCAGGAAACTCAATCAGACTGGCTTGCCGGCGTGGCAAAGCGTTCAAGCGTACCGCCATGCTCGGTGATGCCCGTCCAGGCATCCACTTCGAAATCAATTACCGCCAAAGACCCCGGCGGATAGTCGCTGTGCAGCCTGGCAAAGGCGTTGCGGTCGGCCCTGCCTATGAGATGCAGTGCCAGACGGTGCATGCCCGGGTTATGGCCCACGACAATCAGGCTTTCATGCTCGGCCGCCGTGGTACGTATGGCGGCAAGAATGGCCTCGGGCGTGGACTCGTAGATTCTTCCTTCGAACAGGGCCGGCACCAACTGCGGCAAGGCCTTCTGCACCAATTCCCAGGTGCTGCGCGTGCGCGTGGCGGTGGACACCAGCGCCATCTGCGGCAGTAGGCCGGCCTGGGCCATGTAGACGCCCATCGATGCGGCGTCGTCGCGTCCTTGTTCGCTAAGCGGCCGTTCGTGGTCGCCCGTTCCCGGCGGACGGCCCGCTTCGGCGTGACGCAACAGGAAAAGTCGGCGAAAAGATACGGGCATTTGGGCTCCTTGCAATAGCCGCAAAAGGCCTTACCGTAACCCAGGCTAAGCGTCGCGACAAGCCAGCAGGCGATAGCGCGGCACCGCCTCGCCCCCCACCGACTCGGCCAGGGCGATGCGCGCCGCACGCCACGGGATAGGCTCGAAATTGGAAACAGGCGCATGCGTCTTGCGCGCCAGTGTGACGTGAGGCACGAAGCCCGCCTCGCGCCGGAACGAAAGCCGCTGCAAAGCGGACATGGCAAGCAGGCGGCTGCGCAGCTGGGGCAAGCCCTCTGGCACGCTGCTGATACCCGCCCACACGACTTTCTGCCGCGAAAATTCGCCATAGCGATCCAGGACGAGCGGCAAGGCGCTGAACTCGATCTCTTCCACCACCCTGCGCAGTTCCGGCAGGTTTTCACAAGGCTGCACGCCCAGAAAGGCCAGGGTCAGGTGAAAGTCGCGCGCGTGCGTCTTGCGCCCGCCCTCGAGGGGCGACTGCGTGTCGGCCAGCCGGCGCGCTACGTCGTCGTCGGGCCACAGGGCAAAAAAGAGGCGTCCGGTGGTTTGCTGCATGGGCGGGCGGGCGGAATCAGTGGCAATCGGGCACAGTCTGGTCCAGATAGACCTCGAATGCAATGTCCTGCGTCATGTCGGCGATGAGCTTCTTGAAATGGCTCCGGGATTTCCAGCTTGCGACCATTTCCTTCAACAAGGTCGCCATCTTGTCATTGCCCGCGGGCACAAGAAAATACTGCGTCTCGGCCTCGCCGGGGGGCAGGCTGGCCGAAAACTTCTTCCACTCGGGAAAACGCAGCAGCGCCTTGAGCATGGTGTCGTCGTGCACAGCTGCGTCGCATTCGCCCGTGCGCAAGGCCAGCAAGGCGTCGGCCGGGGCACGATACACCTGCTCGATGGCGCCGTACAGTTCGGCGATGCGGCCCACGTAGCGGCCGTCCTCGGCAAGGCAAACCGTTCTGCCCTGCAATTGCCGCCACGACTTGATGTCGGTGTCGGTGCGCATGATGGCCATGGGCCGCGTGACCTGGCCGGTGGCGATGACCACGGCGCCGTCGTTGCGCGGCTGCGCCTTGGGTAGGCTGGCCACGGCAAAATCCATGGCGCCCGACGGCACCGAAGCGGCGCCCGCGTCGAGCTCGACGTACCTTGCCTTGCGCTGCAGCTTGCCGGCCACCTCGGCCACCAGCAGGGTTTCAATGCTTTCGGGGGTGCGCACCTTGGAACCGCCCACAAAAGGCGGCGGCACATAGCGCACGCCCACTGTCAGATCGGACAGAGCCTGGCCCCCCGATGAAGAAGCGGAAGACACCGCGGGCCCCGCCGGACCTTCGGACGCGGTACCGGACGACGCCGCGGCCCCGGCCTGGGAAGCTCCCAGGGCCAGGAACAGCGCCGCGGTGAACGTCCGAAACCGATATCTAGACATATTGGTAGCGCAACAGCTTGCGCTTCAGGTTCTCGAGCAGGACCTGGTCGATAAGCGTGGCCAGGATGGCGATGGTCAGGATGTTGGCCATCACGCCTATCATGTCGGCCGTTTCTCCGGCATAGGCCAGCGAACGGCCCAGGCCCTTGCCGAAGCCGATCAGCATTTCGGCCGAGATCAGCGCCCGCCATGCATTGCCGAAAGCCAGCTGCGCGCCGGTGATCAGCTCGGGCATGACGGCGGGCAGGTAGACGCGCCTGACCATGCCCCAGGGCGAGGCGCCCATGACGCGGGCAGCCGACACATGCACCTTCAACACGCTTTCAGTGGCGTTCATGACCGACAGCGCAGCCGGAAAGAAGGCCGCCAGGGCGATGACCACGATAATGGGTACATTGCCGAACCCCATCAGAATGAGGAACAGCGGCACCCACGCAATGGAGGGAATGGACTGCAGGATGATGATGGCCGACTTGAGCACTTCGCGAAAGAAGTACATGACGCCGCCCAGCAGGCCAAGGCCAATGCCGAACAACAGGGCAATGCCGTAGCCGAAGCCCAGCCGCGTCAGGCTGCCCGACAGCACCTGGCGAAACTCGCCGGTCTGGATGTCGGCCCACAGACGCGCTATGACCGTGGGCACGCCCGGCATCAGGAAGTCGGGCAGCGTCCAGGCCGCGGTCTGCCAGATGAGCAGGATGAATAGAATGGCCACCACCATGGCGGCGGACTTTTGAAAACGGGTAAGTTGTGAACGTGAGCTCATGGAGTGCTTCAAAACAAGATGGCCGGCAACGACCGGCCATCTCTAGGATCGGCAAACACTAAAAGTTTTAGTGTTTACAGGCCCCGGGTTGGAAAGGCTGCGCAAGGATTATAGTTTGCGCGCTTCCTGCCAGCTGAGGTCAACGATGGTGCTTACATTGAAAGGCGAGCCATCGCGGGTCTTGAGCGCACCCTGCTCTTGCATGATGTCGGCGATTTCCTGCATGCGGGCCAGTTCTTTCTGGGTCAGGACGGGGCTGAAGGTCTGGCTGGCGATGGCGTCGCTGATGACCTTCTCGCGGGGTATCTCGCCATGCTCTTGCGTCTTCAGCGTGGGCTCGGCGATAAAGTACGAGGCGATCAGCTTGGCGGCTTCGTCGGGCTTGTTGGCCAGCAGGTCGATGGCTTCGCGCTGCGCGTCCATGGAGGCCCATACGCCCTCTTTGTTCTTGCTGAGCGTTTCACCCGAGGTGATCACCACCATGCACGGGAAGGGCCAGACTTCGCCGATCTCGTAGATTTCGCTAACCGGGGCCACCAGCTTGGCGATGCTGGCCTGCGGCTCGAACAGGAAGGCGGCGTCTACGCGGCTGCCCACCAGCGACTGGACGGCAACCTGCGGGCTGACGCCCATGATGTTGAGGTCGCTGGCCTGCAGGCCAGCGTTCTTAAGGACCACGCCGCGCAGCACGGTGTCGGCGGTGCTGCCCTCTTTCTGCGAGGCCAGCGTGCGGCCCTTCAGGTCGGCAACGGTCTTGATGTTGGCGTCGTCGCGCACGACGATAGCGTGGTAGCCGTGCTGCGCACCGCCCACCACCTTGAGGTCGGCGCCGCGCGACGACCATGAGGCGGCGTTGGTAAAGCCCAGCACGCCGGTGTCGAGCTGGCCGCCCACGATGGCCTTGATAAGATCGGTGCCCGACTTGAATTCGACCAGTTCGACGTCGAGCCCGTGCTTCTTGTAGAAGCCGCCCTCATAGGCAGCCATGACCTGGGCGTCGTCCATGACGCGCAGATAGCCGATCTTGAATTTCTCGGCGGCGACAGCCTGGTTGGAAAGGGCCAGGGCGGCCAGGGCCGGCAACAACATACGCAAAAACTTCATACCGCTACTCCTTCTAGGGATTCTTGTGTTTCTGAAACTGGTTCGGCGTCTTGCTCGTGCTTGGCATGGATGCCCAGCAGGCCCAGGATTTCACGCCGCATATCCGCAAACTCGGACAGATCGTGGGTTTTTTCGTGTTGGGAAAGAGAGAACTCTTTCAGCACCGTGGCGGGCCGCTTGCTGAAGACCAGGATGCGGTCGGCCAGGAACAAGGCCTCGTCGACGTCGTGCGTAACCAGCAGCACGGTGGGGCCGGCCTCGCGGATAAGCTGGCGCAGGGCGTCTTGCAGGGTCATGCGCGTAAGGGCGTCGAGCGCGCCAAAGGGCTCGTCGAGCAGCAGCGCCTTGGGGCGCGTGATGAAGGCGCGCGCCAGGGCCGCACGCTGGCGCATGCCGCCCGATACCTGGTGCGGGTAATAGTCTTCGAAGCTTTTCAGGTTGACCTTTTCGAGCCATTCGCGCGCCTGGGCCTCGGCCTGCTTTTTGTCGACCTTCTGGAATTCAAGCGCCAGGGCCACGTTCTGCACCAGGGTCATCCAGGGGTAGAGGGCGTTCTCCTGGAACATGAGGGTGCGCTCGGGGTCGGGACCGCGCACCGGCTTGCCGCCGGCCAGCATGGTGCCCGCCGAAGGCTTCTCGAGCCCTGCCGCGATATGCAACAGCGTGGATTTGCCGCAGCCCGAGGGGCCGACCAGCGCGACAAGCTCGCCCGAGTCGACTTCGCGGCTGAACTCTTCGACCACGTTGAGGTCGCCGAAGCGCTTCTTGATATGTTGGAATGCTAGTTTCATGGATGTCAGTGCGGGATGCGCAAGAGTTCGCGGCGCTTTTTGCCCGAAAAACCTTTATAGCTATACGGGTATTAAGCACGGCCCAAACACATTAATTGGCGTATATGAAACTTTACTTTTCAAGTTGCGCCGCACCAACAAATTTTGCGCTCTTTGTTTATTTCCAAAAATAATAAAGAGGCAAAATGAGCAAAAGATACTGACATATAAAACCGGGCCCCGCGGCAGGGATTGCTCTATGCCGCTGCCAAAAACGGCTCTACAACATGCCTCGCTTTTTTTCGGGCCTGCTCCCGAGCCGCGAAGGACAAGGCCTACGCGCTGCGGCCCCTACGCAGGCGCAGCACCGCATAGGCGAAGCCGCCTATTACCACGCCCCAGAAGGCCGAGCCCAGGCCCAGGTAGCTCATGTTCGAGGCCGTGGCCAGAAAGGTGATGATGGCGGCCTCGCGGTTTTCTTCGTCCTGTACCGTTCCTACAACATTGCTGGCGATCGCCCCCACCAGGGCCAGCCCCGCCAGCACGGCGATGAACTCCTTGGGCAGGGCCGTGAACAGCAGCACGATGGTGCCCGCAAAAAGCCCCCCTATCAGGTAGAACACGCCATTGGCGATGCCCGCCACATAGCGCTTGCCCGGATCTTCGTGCGCGTCCTTGCCGGTGCACAGGGCGGCGGTAATGGCGGCGATCACCACGTTGATGCCGCCGAATACGGCCACCACCACCGAAGCCATGCTGGTGGTAACCAGGAGCGGACGCGCCGGCGTGTCGTAGCCCGAGACCTTGAGTATGGCCATGCCGGGCAGGAACTGCCCCGTAAGGCTGACCAGCACCAGAGGCAGGGCCAGGCTCAGCGTGCTGTCCCAGGTCCAGTCGGGCATGATGAAGACCGGGGTGGCCCAGCGCAACTCGAGCGTGGATAGATTGGTATGGCCTGTAAGCACCGCCAGCGCAATGCCCACGAACAGCACCAGCACGATGCAGTAGCGCGGCCACAGGCGCCTGAAAACGATATACGCGGCTATCATGCCGAAGGCCAGCAAAGGCATGGTGGCAGCGGAACTGAAGGCGCCCAGGCCGAACTGGAACAATATGCCGGCCATCATGCCCGATGCGATGCCGCGCGGAATGGCCTTTATGATGCGGTCGAACCAGCCCGACACGCCGATGGCGAAGATGATGACCGCCGCGGTAATGTAGGCCGCCACCGCCTGGTTGACGCTGATGGACGGAAACAGCGTTACCAGCAGCGCCGTGCCCGGCGCCGACCAGGCGGTGACGATGGGGGTCTTGAGCTTCCAGCTGAGATAGATGCCGGTAATGGCCGGGCCGATGGAAATAGCCCAGATCCAGGAAGACAGCATCTCGTTCGAGACTCCGGCCACGGCGGCCGCCTGGAAGAAGATGACCGCCGGGCCGGCGTAGGCGATCAGTACAGCCAGGAAACCCGCCGTAATCGCGGATACGGACCAATCTCTGCTTAACACCAGTGCTTCCCCCGTTTTCATTCTTGGCGCCGCGCCTTTCCGATTCACGGGGCACGGTCCGGTGCATTGTAACCATGCTAAGGTGGCCCGGCGAAACCGCAATATAGTAAGCAAGGCAAACACCCGCAACACAGGATGGTCACATGACAAGCCACACACATTCACCCGCCGGCCCCTGGCAGGGGCGCCCCGTCGCGGGCTACCACTCCCATGTTTATTTCGATGCGTCCACGGTAGAGCAGGCCCGGATGCTCTGCCAAGAGGCCGAGCGCCGCTTTGGCGCCAAGATGGGCCGCGTGCACGAAAAGCCGGTAGGGCCTCACCCCGACTGGAGCTGCCAGCTTTCCTATCGGCCGCCGATACTGGCCGACCTGCTGCCGTGGCTGGCCATGAACCGCAAGGGCCTGGTCGTGTTCACCCATCCGGTCACGGGCAACGACCTCATCGACCACCGCGATTTCGCCATCTGGATGGGTGCCGTGCGCCCGCTCGACCTGTCGCGGCTTTCAGCCGACGAGCATTCGCTGGACAAATACGAGTTCTAGCGCTTCGGGCAGCCCGCCGGTCTGCGGGCTTTGCAGGCAATGCACGGCCCGCGCGATGCCCGTACGCGGCGACAATCGGCCTAGGGCTGGACCAGGCGCGAAGCAATGCCGAACAGCTGGCTGCGGAAGTTGATGCCCAGCTTGTCGTAGGCGCGGGCGCGGTAGGTTTTGACGGTGGCCACCGAAAGGCCCAGGTCGGCCGCAATGCCGTCGTAGGTGCGGCCCAGCAGCAGGCCCGCGCATACGTCGAGTTCGCGTCCGGTAAGGCGCGGGCACAATGCGGCAAGTTCGCGCGTAAGGGCGCCGATGTCGGGCCCCGGCGCCGGCCGTAGGCCCTGGGCCAGGCTGATGTGCTTGGTGACGCAGGCCGCCACCGATTTGGCCACCGATTGCAGGGCGTCTACATCAGACGATCCGAACATGGGCTGGCGCTCGAAACGGTAGAAGTTGGTGGCCAGCACCAGCCCCTGGTCGGCCTGGCACACCACCGACAGGCGATCTTGTATTCCGTGGCGCGAATAGATGGCTTCGCGGTGCGGCGGCGCAAAATGCGACTGATGGGCGTAGGTCATGGCCATGGCCCCGTGGCTCAGCAGCTGTTTGGCGCCGTCGAAGGTGTGGTCTTGCGCGTGCAGCCGCTTCTGGTAGCTGCGAAAGCAGTCGGCGCTGACGTCGTGCCCCGAACGGCTGGATGAAAGAAACATGCGGGGCGTTGCATGGACGTCGAGCTGGTAGACCGAAAAGAAGTCGACCTGAACCAGCTCGTTCAGGCCCGCGATGAGGCTGCGCCCGAAATCGGGCTCGCCCAGCGAATCGATGACATGGCTCATGAGCCCGTCGACCGGACGGGCGGCCGAGGCATGGGCGCTTGCTGCGTTGTCCAGGCTCCAGGCATTCATGGCGCGAACTCCTAAAAAGATACGGTGTATAGAACCGAACCGCGGTGGCGGCCCCTGTCGTCTTTTGAGTGGACAGACCCGGGCGCGGAGCCTTGTCATACTGCGACAAAGCCGTGGACTGGCTTGCTACCCGGCCCTGCACAGGCAGGCGGCGCGAGGCTTGTTCCAGCCCCCAACCACGGACCAACAACCTATAAGGATACAAGGAGACACCCACCATGAAAATCCGAAGTTTTCCCCGGCCCGCCACCGCGACCCGCCTGTGCGCCGCCCTCACGCTCTCGTTCGGCCTGGCGGCAGGCGCCAGCGCCGACGTTACCGTAGGCGTGATACTGTCCACCACCGGCCCGGCCACCTCTTTGGGCCAGCCGGCTGAAAACACCGTCAAGCTGTGGCCCGACAGCATCGCCGGCCAGAAGCTGAAGGTGATCATGCTGAACGATGCCAGCGACCCCACCGAGGCGTCCCGCCAGGCTGCCAAGCTCATCAACGAAGAAAAAGTCGACGTCATCGTCGGCTCGTCCGTCACGCCGCCCTCCATCGCCATTGTCGAAGTCGCCGGCAACTTGGCCACGCCGGTCATCGCCCTGGGCGGCGGCAACGCCATCATCGAGCCCCAGGAAGGCGCCCGCACCTGGGCCTTCAAGATGGCGGCCCCGGAAGCGATCTCGGTACAGCGCGCCCTTGAACACATGGCTGCCCACGGCGTCAAGAAGGCCGGCGCCATTGCGGTCTCGACCAGCTACGGCAACGGCTTCCTGAACGCCTTTACCGAACAGGCCAAGGACCACGGCATAGAAATCAGCGGGGTCGAACGCTATGGCGCGCAAGACCTGAGCGTCACCGCGCAGATATTGCGCCTGGTCGCGGCCAAGCCCGACGCCATCTACATCCTCAGCTTCGGCACGCCGGCCTTCCTGCCCCAGGCCGAACTGGTCAAGCGCGGCTACCAAGGCAAAATCTATCAGACCCATGGGGTGGCCAACGCCGACTTCCTGCGCGTGGGCGGCAAAGACGTGGAAGGCACTTTCCTGGCGGTTGCTCCCGTGCTGGTGGCCGAACAACTGCCCGAGGACGACCCCACCAAGAAGGCGGGCGTCGACTATGTGACCCAGTACGAAGGCAAATACGGCGCGGGCACGCGCTCGCTGTTCGGCTCCACCGCCTGGACCGCCCTGAACTGGCTGCAAGCCACGGTGCCTGTCGCGCTAAAGGAAGCCGAGCCGGGCACGCCGGAATTCCGTTCGGCCCTGCGCGACGCGCTTGAAAACATGAAGGAAGTCGTCAGCCCCGAAGGCGTCTTCAACATGAGCAAAGAGAACCACAACGGCATCGACAGCCGCGGCCAGGTGGTGGTGGAAATCAAGGACGGAAAATGGAAACTGGCGCAGTAAGCCATGAAAACGGGCGGTACTGGACACCGCCCGTCATCGACAGCCTGGACAGCATCCCGCGCATCGAGGCCCGCCCCTATGCGCGAAGCGTGCCCTTTGCATCGACCCTGGACCTGATCCTGCGCAACGCGCGGCAGTATCCCGACACGCCCGCCCTGCTCTTCCAGTCAGAGCCCGAGCCCGGGTCTGAACTGCTGGCGTGGCGCTACGACGAACTGGCCGACCAGATACTGCGTGCGGGCGCCCTGCTGCGCCATGCGGGGGTAAGCCGCGATGCGCCGGTGGCCGTCATCGCGCCCAACATTCCCTCTACCCATGTGGCGCTGTGGGGCGCACAGCTGGCCGGCTGCGTGTTCCCCATCAATTATCTCCTGGGCGCCGAACACATCGCCGGCCTGCTGCGCGCCGCCGACGTGCGCGTGATCGTCAGCCTGGGGCACAGCGAACAGCTCGCCATACAACAGACCACCCAAGAGGCCGTGCGCCTGGCGGGCGGCGAACGCCGGGTGTTCGAGATCGACCCCGACGAGGCCAAGCCCGCGCCCGGCTCGTTCCAGGCGCTGCTGCGCGCCACCGAGCCCCTGGCCGGCCTGGTGGATGAGATTTCGCCCGACACCACCGCCGCCATCTTCCACACCGGCGGCACCACGGGCCTGCCCAAGATACTGCGGCACAGCCACCGCAACGAGCTGCACACCAGTTGCATGGCCGCCGCCTACTACTGCTTTTCGCACGGCGACAGGCTGCTGAACGGCTTTCCGCTGTTTCATGTGGCGGGCGTGTTCGTCTACGGCCTGGCCGCCCTCGCGGTGGGCGGCACGATTTACGTGCCCACCCTGCTTGGCATGCGCAACCAGCGCTTCGTGGCGAACGCCTGGCAGCTGTTCAAAGAGCACGGCATCTCCCATCTGGGCTGCGTGCCCACCACGCTGGCCTCGCTGGCACAAAGCCATGAACAGGCCGGCGTGGATGGCAGTTGCGGCGTGCTCGCGGCCCTTACGGGCGGCTCTTCCCTGCCGGCCGAAATCGCCAGCCATTTCGAAGCGCGCACCGGCGTGCCCGTGCGCAATATATTCGGCATGACGGAATGCGCCGGCATCGTGGCCATCGAGCCCATGGCCCTGCCGCGCACGGCCGGCTCGGTCGGGCTGGCCCTGCCCTATACCGAGGTGCGGGCCCTGCCGCTGGACGAGGCCGACAAGCCGCGCCCCGACACCTTCTGCGCGCCCGGCCACGAAGGCGTACTGTGCCTGCGGGGGCCACATGTCAGCCCCGGCTACGTCGACGCCGCGCGCAACGCCGGCACCTTCACCGAGAATGGGTGGCTGATTTCCGGCGACCTGGGCTATGTCGACGAACAGGGCCGCATCTTCATCACCGGGCGCTCGAAAGACCTGATCATACGCAGCGGCCACAACATCGACCCGCAGGCCATCGAAGAAGCCTTCCTGGCCAACCCCGACGTGCTTGATTGCGCCGCGGTGGGCCAGCCCGACCGCTACGCCGGCGAGCTACCGGTGGTGTTCGTCACGCTCAAGTCGGAAGCGGCCTGCGACGCGCCGCAACTGCTGGCCAAGGCCACGCCCCGCATCCACGAGCGGCCGGCCGTGCCCAAGCAGGTGCATATCCTGAAGGCCATGCCCACCACGCCCGTGGGCAAGATCTTCAAGCCTGCCCTGCGGCGCATGGCGGCCCTGAACGTCGTGCGCGACACCCTGCGGCAGGCGGGCCTGCTGCAGCACTGCGAGGCGGAATTGCGCGACGAGCAGTCGTCGCGCTGCCTGATTGTCGTGCGCGACCAGGCTCAGGCAGCCGCCATCGAAAGCGCCCTGCGCGGCCTGCCCGTGCAATGCGACATAGAGGTGCGCTGAATATCTCTGGTGTGCCGGTGCCGCCAGGCTCGTCATGCCGGATGACGAGCCTGCCTTCGCCCCGTTGCGTGAATCAAGCGGCAATGACGGACAAACGGCCGCCCTTTGCACAAACCCGGCAAACGGGCGCGCCCATTACGTTTGCACGACATGTCAAAGAGTTGTCCGCAGAGTTGTTCACATAAATTGTGGACAACTCTGCCGCGCCACACCAGGCCGCCCTTCAATCACCAGGCCGCAACGGTAATGCCCGGGGCGTGCGGCCGCCTCGCTGGCTGCACCACGATCTCCACACATTGATCCAGCGACACCAGTGCTTGCATCATAGTCGCGCCCAGAAGAAAAACGCCCTTCGGGCGCGCGAAGCCGAGAATGGGGTTTCTCTGGTTCGCGCCCCCGAAGGGCGAGGAGCCGGGACAGGCGTTTAGGCGATGGCCTTTTCCTGGGCCGGTTCTTCTTCAGGCGCCGAGCTGCGGATGAGATGGTCGAAGGCGCTGAGGGCAGCCTTGGCCCCATCGCCCGCGGCGATGACGATCTGCTTGTACGGCACCGTGGTGGCGTCGCCGGCGGCAAATACACCGGGAACCGAGGTCTGGCCGCGCGCATCGATCTCGATCTCGCCGTAGCGCGACAGGTCTACCGTGCCCTTGAACCATTCGGTGTTGGGCACCAGGCCAATCTGCACGAAGACGCCTTCGAGTTCGACCTTGCGCGACTCGCCGCTGGGACGGTCGGTGTACGACAGGCCCGTGACCTTGCTGCCGTCGCCATGGATCTCGGTGGTTTGCGCCGACACGATGACCGTGACATTGGACAGGCTGCGCAGCTTGCGCTGCAGCACTTCGTCGGCCCGCAGGCTTTCGCCGAATTCGATCAGCGTAACGTGCTTGACCAGGCCGGCCAGGTCGATGGCCGCCTCGACGCCCGAGTTGCCGCCGCCGATGACCGCCACGTCTTTACCCTTGAACAGGGGGCCGTCGCAGTGCGGGCAATAGGCCACGCCGCGGTTGCGGTACTCTTTTTCGCCCGGCACGTTTATTTCGCGCCAGCGTGCGCCGGTGGCAAGAATAACCGTTTTGCCCTTGACCGAGCCGCCGTTGGCCAGCTTGATCTCGATCGACTTGCCCGGCACCAGGGCTTCGGCGCGCTGCAGGTTCATGATGTCCACCTCGTAGGCCTTGACGTGCTCTTCAAGCGCCACGGCAAACTTCGGCCCTTCGGTTTCCTTCACGGAAATGAAGTTCTCGATGGCCATGGTGTCGAGCACCTGGCCGCCGAAACGCTCGGCCAGCACGCCGGTGCGAATGCCCTTGCGCGCGGCGTACACCGCGGCCGCCGCGCCGGCGGGACCGCCGCCCACGATCAGCACGTCGAACTCTTCTTTGGCGCTGAGCTCTTCGGCCTTGCGGCTGCCCGAGTTGGTATCGAGCTTGGCGAGGATTTCTTCAACACCCGCGCGGCCCTGGCCGAATACTTCGCCGTTCATGTAGACCGTGGGTACCGACATGATCTGTCGCTCGTCGACTTCGCTCTGGAACAGCGCGCCGTCGATCGCCACGTGGCGAATGCGCGGGTTGATGATGGACATGGCGTTGAGCGCCTGCACCACATCGGGGCAGTTCTGGCACGACAGCGAGAAATAGGTCTCGAACTGGTAGTCGCCGTCGAGATTGCGGATCTGCTCGATGACCGCTTCGTCGAGCTTGATCGGATGCCCGCCCACTTGCAGCAGTGCAAGCACGAGCGAGGTAAATTCGTGGCCCATGGGTATGCCCGCGAAGCGGACGCTGATGTCGGTACCCGGGCGGTTGATGCTGAACGAAGGCTTGCGCTGGGAATCGTCGCTTTGCTCGACAAGCGTGATGCGCTCGGAGAGGGAATCGATTTCCTGCAGCAGTTCGCGCAGCTCTTGGGATTTTGCCCCCTCGTCAAGAGAGGCAACAATCTCGATGGGTTGCGACACTTTTTCCAGATAGGACTTCAACTGGGTCTTGAGATTGGCATCTAACATTATATTTTTACTCTCATGAAGGTTGGGTTCAGGAAGCCGCGGCGACCGGGCTCGTAGCCCGGAAACCGCCGCTTCGAATGGAATCGCCTTGTGGGCGTTGCTTAATGCAGCTTACGCGGGGCGATGCTTAGATCTTGCCGACCAGGTCCAGCGAAGGAGTCAGGGTCTTGGCGCCTTCTTCCCATTTGGCGGGGCAGACTTCGCCGGGGTGGGCGGCGATGTACTGGGCTGCCTTGACCTTGCGCAACAGCTCGGAGGCGACACGGCCGATGCCGTTGTCATGGATTTCAAGAACCTTGATCTCGCCTTCGGGGTTGATGACGAAAGTGCCACGCAGCGCAATGCCTTCTTCTTCGATCAGGACTTCGAAGTTGCGGGCCAGCTGGTGGGTGGGGTCGGCCAGCATGGGATAGGTGACCTTGCCGATGGCCTCGGAAGTGTCATGCCATGCCTTGTGCGAGAAATGGGTGTCGGTGGAGACGCTGTAGACTTCGACGCCCAGCTTCTGGAATTCGGCGTATTGCTCGGCCAGGTCTTCCAGTTCGGTGGGGCACACGAAAGTGAAGTCGGCCGGATAGAAGACCAGCACCGACCATTTGCCTTTCAGCGTTTCTTCGGTAACGTCGACGAACTTGCCGTTGTGGTACGCGGTAGCTTTGAAAGGTTTGATTTGGGTATTAATCAAGGACATGTTTTGTCTTCCTTTGTGGTTGATAAATGGGTTAGTGAAGCCAGTATAGGCAACGGGGTATGATTTGTAAAATTGATTGATTCAATTGTGCCGGTTGATTTTTACTATCGCACATCTCTTACCCGCCAGGATCGCCCCAGCCCAACCCCTCCCGCTTTTTCGGGGACGATGCCAGCAGCTTGAAGAGGATATCCCAGCAAAGTTCGTTCCATGTTACAGCCTGAAAGCCGGCGTGCAGGCGCAATAAACATGTAATCTTCGCCCGCCATACTTTCGCGGTTTGGGTCGAACCACCAAGGCAGGCAATGCAGCGCTTTCTTACACTGAAGAACGGATTCATTATTTTCTTGCTGGTGCTGGGGCTGTGCTGTGCGCTGGCCTTCAGCGCCCTGCGCAACGTGGCGGACAGCATCCAGCACCTGCAGCAGACCGAAAGCAAGCGCCTGCGGGCCACCGAACTGGCCGCGCTGTACAAAGATTATGCCCAGGCCCTTACGCGTCATGCAATGGCCTTCGTCTCGAGCGAGCAGCCCGAGTTCGAAGAGGCCTACTTCCATGTCGCCGACCTGCTGCACGGCAAGGCGGCCGACCCCAGCGGCGACAGCACGCCGCTGATAGAGCGTTTTCGCCGGGCCGACTTCACCGCCGCCGAAATGGAAACCGTGGAATCGGCCTTCGCCGCCACCCAGGCCCTGGCCCAGCAGGAAATCAAGGCCATCAATACGGCCAAGGGCCTGGAAGACGACGGAGCCGGCGGACTGAAGGTGGCCCTGCCCCAGCCTCTCTTGGCCAAAGTGCTGCTGTTCGGCCAGCAATACATAGGCCCAGCCGCCCAGTTGTCGCGGCAAATCGATGATTTCAACGCCATGCAGTCCAGTCGCTATGCGGCCGAGATGGACGCGGCGCGCGCCTTTAGCGAACGCGCCATGCGCATCGCCACGGCAACCCTGCTTGCCCTGCTGCTGTGCAGCGCCGCCGCGCTCTTCCTGCTGTACCGCTTTGTGCGCCGGCCGCTCAACCAGGGGGTGCGGCTGGCGCAACTGCTGGCGCAAGGCGACCTGACGGCCACCGCGCCCACCCTGCGGCGCGACGAGATGGGGCAACTGCTGGGCGCGCTCAACGGCATCGGCCGAGGCATACAGGGCGTGGTCGGCCAGGTGCGCGAGCGCACGCTGCAGGTGGCGGCGGCTTCACACGAGATCTCTCGCGGCAATGAAGACCTCTCCCAGCGCACCGACGAGCAGGCCGCCAGCCTGCAGCAGTCGTCGGCGGCCATGGAGCAGCTGGCCGCCGCAGTGCGCCTCAATGCCGACAATGCCCACGAGGCCATGCAGCGGGTGGCCCATGCCTCGACCCGCGCGGCCCATGGCAGTGCGCAAATGCAGAAGGCGGCGCGTACCATGAGCCTGCTGCGCCAGGATTCGGGACAGATGGCCGACATCGTGGCCACCATCGAAGGCATCGCCATGCGCACCAACATCCTGGCCCTGAACGCCGCCATCGAGGCCGCCCGCGCCGGTGCCCATGGACGCGGCTTCGCCGTGGTGGCCAACGAGGTGCGCAGCCTGGCGCTGCGCAGCGCCACGGCCTCAAAGGAAATCGAGGCGCTCATCCGGCAATCCCTGAACCACGTTGACCAGAGCGGCAAGCTGGTCGATGAGGCCGTTACCGCCGTGGACGAAACCGTGTCCTGCGTGGCGCTGGCCAAGGACCGCATGGAAGAAATCAGCGCGGCTTCCAAGGAGCAGTCGCAGGGCATACACCAGGTGACGGTCGCCGTGGCCCAGATGGACGTCATTACCCAGCAAAACGCCCGGCTGGTGCATGAGGCCGCCCAGGCCGCGCTGCGGCAGATCGAGCAGACCCAGGGCTTGCAGGAAGTGATCGCGCGCTTCGTCATGCCCGATGACGCCGGGCCGGAGCACGAATGCGAGCCCCTCGAAGACGACCCGGAAGGGTTCGGCCATCTTGCCGGCGGACGAGATGCGGGCTTGACAATGCCTTCGCCCGACGATGAAGGCGTCGTCCTCGCCTCGCGCTTTTTCCCGGACAACCCGCCGGGTGGCGGCCGCCCGACGCCTTCCCTGCCCTGGCTGGCCAGCCGGACAGCCGCCTGATAACGATTTCCGCTGGGCTTTCGCCGCCGCCTCGCCCGCGGCTACGGTAAAATGGCGTGTTAAGCCAAATACACGCATCAAACCAGGAAAGCACATGGAAGCCGAACGCCAGAACCAGCTCATCGCCCGCATCGAAGACTACGCGGAGCGCGAGGCGGCGCTACGGGGGTATCTTTGACTACGCAGGCAAATCTGAACGCCTGCACGTCGTCAACGCCGAGCTCGAAAGCCCCGACGTCTGGAACGACCCTCAACGCGCCCAAGAGCTGGGCCGCGAAAAGAAAAGCCTCGACAACATCGTTGGTTCGCTGACCCACATAGGCAGCGCCCTGTCCGAAGCACGCGAGCTCTTCGAGCTGGCGGCCGAAGACGATGACGACGCCACGCTGGCCGCCATAGAACAAGACTGCGAAAAACTGGGCGCGCAGCTCGAAGAGCTCGAGTTCCGCCGCATGTTCAACAACCCGGCCGACCCGCTCAACTGCTTCATGGACATCCAGGCCGGCGCCGGCGGCACCGAGGCGCAAGACTGGGCGTCCATGCTGCTGCGCCAGTACCTGCGCTATTGCGAAAACAAGGACTTCAAGACCGAAGTGCTCGAAGAGTCGCCCGGCGACGTGGCCGGCATCAAGTCGGCCACCATCAAGATCGAGGGCGACCACGCCTTCGGCTTCCTGCGCACCGAAACCGGCGTGCACCGCCTGGTGCGCAAAAGCCCGTTCGATTCATCCAATGGGCGCCACACCTCGTTTGCCAGCGTCTTCGTCTATCCCGAAATCGACGATTCCATCGAAATCGAGGTCAATCCGGCCGATCTTCGCGTAGACACCTACCGCGCCAGCGGCGCCGGCGGCCAGCACATCAATAAAACCGATTCCGCCGTGCGCATCACGCACGTTCCCAGCGGCATCGTCGTGCAATGCCAGAACGACCGCTCGCAGCACCGCAACCGCGCCGAAGCCATGCAAATGCTCAAGTCGCGGCTCTACGAGATGGAAATGCGCGAGCGCATGGCCGAGCAGCAGAAAATGGAAGACGCCAAGACCGACGTGGGCTGGGGCCACCAGATCCGCTCGTACGTGCTGGACCAGAGCCGCATCAAAGACCTGCGCACCAACGTCGAAATCTCCAATACGCAAAAAGTGCTGGACGGCGACCTGGATCCCTTCATCCAGGCCAGCCTGAAACAGGGGGTGTAGGCCACCCCCGCAGCCCGGCCGGGCATCCGTGCGTTCGAAGTTTCGCGCTGCATGCGAACATGACGGATGCCCAGGCGCCCGACCGGCGCCGCACTTTTTGCCATAATGCTTTACGGCGCCCCATATCCTGAACCCCATACATCGACATGACTGAACCAACCCCCGCCACCGCCACCGACGAAAACCACCTTATCGCCGAGCGGCGCGGCAAGCTGGCGCGGCTGCGCGAAGAAGGCGTGGCCTTTCCCAACGACTTCAAGCCCGACAGCAAGGCCGCCGAGCTGCACGCCAAATACGGCGAGCAGGACAAAGACGCCTTGGCCGAGCTGGGTGCCCCCGCCAAGGTGGCCGGCCGCATGATGCTCAAGCGCGTCATGGGCAAGGCCAGCTTCGCCACGCTGCAAGACGGCTCGGGCCGCATACAGATCTACCTCGACAAAAGTGCCCTGGGCGAAGAAGCCTACGCGCGCTTCAAAACGTGGGACATCGGCGATATCGTCGCGGTGGAAGGCAAGGTGTTCAAGACCAACAAGGGCGAGCTTTCGGTGCAGGCCTCGCAGGTGCGCCTGCTGACCAAGTCGCTGCGCCCCCTGCCCGACAAGTTCCATGGGGTTTCCGACCAGGAACTGCGCTACCGCCAGCGCTACGTCGACCTCGTCATGACCGAAGAAACCCGGCGCACCTTCGTGGCCCGCAGCAAGGCCATAGGCGGCATACGCCAGTTCATGCTCGAGGCGGGGTTTCTCGAAGTTGAAACGCCCATGCTGCACCCCATTCCCGGCGGCGCAGCGGCCAAGCCCTTCGTCACCCATCACAATGCGCTCGACATGGAGATGTTCCTGCGCATCGCCCCCGAGCTCTACCTGAAGCGGCTGATCGTGGGCGGCTTCGAACGCGTGTTCGAGCTGAACCGCAACTTCCGCAATGAAGGCGTCAGTCCGCGGCACAACCCCGAATTCACCATGATGGAGTTCTACGCCGCTTACACCGACTACCAGTGGCTGATGGAATTCACCGAATCGCTGATACGGCAGGCCGCCGTGGCCGCCACCGGCAGCGCGCGGCTCAATTACCAGGGCAAAGAG
This sequence comes from Pusillimonas noertemannii, assembly GCF_003096595.1. Lineage (GTDB taxonomy): Bacteria > Pseudomonadota > Gammaproteobacteria > Burkholderiales > Burkholderiaceae_B > Pusillimonas > Pusillimonas noertemannii. Next base: position 62,789 of record NZ_QEKO01000010.1, read on the forward strand.
CTCGACCTGGGCCAGCCCTTCGACCGCCTTACCATCGTCCAGGCCATACTCAAGTATGCGCCCGGCTATACCGAAGACCAGCTTCAGGACGAAGCCTTCCTGCGCGCCGAGCTGCGCAAGAAGGGTGTCGACATCAACGGCCCCACCCTGGCGCGCGCCGGCATCGGCGCCCTGCAGCTGGCTCTGTTCGAAGAAACCGCCGAAGCCCTGCTGTGGAACCCCACCTTCATCATCGACTATCCGGTCGAGGTCTCGCCCCTGGCCCGCGCGTCGGATACCGAACCCGGCATCACCGAACGCTTCGAGCTGTTCATGACCGGGCGCGAGATCGCCAACGGCTTTTCCGAGCTTAACGACGCCGAAGACCAGGCCGCCCGCTTCCTGGCCCAGGTGCAGGCCAAGGACGCCGGCGACGAAGAAGCCATGTACTACGACGCCGACTACATCCGCGCCCTGGAATACGGCATGCCCCCCACGGGCGGCTGCGGCATCGGCATCGACCGCCTGGTCATGCTGCTGACCGACAGCGCCAGCATCCGCGACGTCATCCTCTTCCCGCACCTGCGCCGCGAAGACTGACCCTCGGTACGAAAAAGGGCCTGCAAGCAATATCACGTAATTTCTCTGCTCAACTGCACAGATGGAATATGGATTTTGTAATTACTTGGTATATACTAAGTACGTACATTGAACAGGCACGCTCATGAACGCAAAAACCGTTTTCACCATGAAGCTCGAGCCCCAATTGCGTGACGAATTCATGGCTGAGGCTGCGGCAGCCGACCGGCCCGCCTCTCAGGTCGTGCGTGAACTCATGCGCAACTATATTGACGAGCGCCGCCATGCGCGTGAATACGAGGCCTATCTGCGCCTCAAGGTCACCGGTGCGCGGGCCGACAAAACCGCCGGGCGCAGCTATTCGAACGACGAAATAGAGGCTGAATTTTCGGCCATCCGCAAAAAACTGTCGCCATAGGCCAAAATGTGAAAGTCCGCTGGACAGCCTCCGCGCGACAAGACCGTCTTGATATCTGCGCTTACATTGCAGAAGACAACCGCCGCGCGGCATTGCGTATGGACAAACTTTTCAGCGCCGCGGCCGCGAAGCTGGCCGAGCATCCTCGTCTGGGGAAGCCCGGCCAGGTGCCCGACACCCGTGAACTGATACCTCACGAAAGCTATCGCCTGGTATACGAAATCGATAACGACACCGTATGGGTGCTTGCCCTGGTGCATACCGCCCGCCTGTGGCCAAGGCTGTCTGAGTAACCACGTTGCCCGTATACACAACGGCGCTGTCGCGCCGGCTGAAAGCAAAGCAATAAGGGCCTGCAAGCAGACGCTTGCAGGCCCTTATTGCTTTGCTTGCTTCGGCCACACGATGAACCGTTTTACTAACCTCGACCCGTGGTAGACGACCGGGGTCATCGCATCGGCCGCCAGGCCGGGGCATGCGCCCCGGCCCTTGCTCCCCCTTAGAAGCGGGCGCGCAGGTACAGCTGGCCGCTGTGGTCGGTGTTGTCGTTGCCGTACTGGCCGCTGTAGCCCAGGCCCATGGCCGTGTTGCGGCCCACGGACATCTCCACGCCCAGGTCGAACACCGCCGCGTTCTTGGCAATGGGCGCACCGGCCACATTGAACGCCGCACCGCCGCCCTGCACGAACGACACACTGCGGCCCGGGTCCACATCACCCGAGGCATGGCGCCAGCCCAGGCCGGCAAACAGATGCGCCGGGTTCGAACCCACGTTCAGCGCCGTCTTGCCCCGCAGGCCCAGCGTGAAGGTCGTGACGTCGTCCTTCTGGCTGTCGGCGCTCAGCGCCGCCGCACCACCCTCTTCGGTAAAGCCGCGTGCCTTCTGGCTGAGCCAGGCCAGGCCCACATACGGCTCGACCACGCTGCGCTCGCCCACCGGCATCGCATAGCCCAGCTCGGTAAAGAGCTGCGTGGTGTGCGCGCTGTAGTCGGCCTTGAGCGTCTGGTTGCCGCCCACGTTCACGCTGCGGCGCGTGTCGATGCTGTGGTGGCTGTAGGCCGCGCCGGCCAGGAAGTTCAGCTTGCCGCTGCCCTGATCCCAGCTGTTGCCGCCGTACAGCGCGGCCGTGAAGGTGCCCACGTCGGAACGCGAATCGCGGTCGTCGACCTTGACGCGCCCATCGGTGTAGCCCAGGGCACCGCCCACGCGCCAGCCCGAACCCACGTCGGTGTCGCCGCCGATGAACAGGCCCGCCGTATTGGTCTTGACCTTGGCCGCGTTGCCGTCGCTGTCAAGCGTGTTCCAGTTGCCCACCACCTGGGCCCACAGCGGATAGGCCGCCGAGGTCGGCATGGAGCCGGCCACGGCACCGCCGGCCTGGGCCGTGGGTGCGCCGGGCTGCATGCCCGCGCCCAGGTTGCCGCGCATGCGGGCGCTGAGCGTGCGCGAGACCAGGCTGCTGGTTTGCAGCAGGGCCGCCTGCGTGCTGCCGTGCAGTTCGCCCGACAGCTGGTTCAGGGCGTCTTTGCGGGCGTCGGGCTGCATGAACATAACAGCGTCGGCCGAGGCGTTCTGGCCCGCCACCGACAGTGCGCCGTCCAGCGTGGCGCTCTGGTTGGAGCTGAGACCGGTGCGATCGATGGCATCGCCGTCCACCGACAGGCTCACCTTGACGTCGTTGGCGCCGAACTTGGCCGGGTCGAGCTTGACCAGCGTGCCGGCAAAAGTGTCGTCAAGCGCTTCGCTGGCAAACTTGTTGCCGGCCACCGCACTGATGCCGTCCGCCTTGCCGGTCTTCACGATGGTGTAGTCGTGATACAGCTTGTAGCCGCCGTTGCCATTCTCTTGGCTGACCTTCAGGTCGATGCCGGTAAGATCGGCATTGCCCGACGTGATGGTGACCAGGTCGGAAAGGCCCGCCGAGTTCACTTCAGCCACGTAGGTGCCGGTGAAGCTTCCCATCGAGCCGTAGGTTTGCGAGCCGATGGAGTTGCCAGGCGCGAACGTACCGCCGCTGCCCGAAAGCGAACCCGCGACATTCAGGTTGCCGCCCAGTGTGGAGCCCGCTCCAACGACCGCATTGCCGCCGACATTGATGGGGTTGTTCATGGAGCCGCCGCCGATGGACGAACCGCCGCCCAGGTTGACGTCGCCGCCGATGCTGGACGACCCGGTTTGGCTGAAGCTGAAGGAAGCCCCACCCTGGCCCGACACCCCGCCGCCGATGTTCGTGTCGCCATTGAAGCTAAAATCGGATCCGCCGGCACCTGCGACGCTTCCACCGATGCTGGTGGTACTGTTGAACGCGAAGCTTGAACCCGCACCACCGACGACTGAACCGCCGATGGTTGCAGGGCCTTGGATCGAGGTGGAGGTGCCGTCCTGGCCATTGAGGTCGTTGCCGATGGTGGTGGGGCCGTTGAAGGACACGTCCCTGCCTACCGATACACTACCGCCGATGTTCGTGGTGCCGTTGAAGTTTTGCGTTCCGCTACCGGTGCCATCGATTGCGACGTCCTCGCCTTCTCCGGTGGTGAAATCGTCCATGTCATCGTCACCGTCGACAACAGAGGTGCCCTTATCGATGAAAATACCGGCCCAAATTGCACCGTCCTGAACGTTGACGGTTGTGAAAGTATCCGCGCGGGCGACCAGATTGCCATCGGCGTCGTAGTTGCGTATGTTGCCCGACGCGTGGGAACCATTTTGCAAGGTCAAGTTGACAACGCCGTCGGAACCGTCGGTCTTGCGTTGAACATACAGCAAGTTGCCGTTGCCGCTAGAAACTGTGGAGTTGGCTCCGAGCGTTATGTTCTGCGTTTGCCCTGCCGTCGTAAACGTGGAATGGAAGGCATCGCCCGCAGCGGCTACCGTGGTGCCGGTAAGCGTCGCCGTACCGCTGTTCACGAAGTCAATACCATTACCCTGCAGCGAGGCGATGCGTGTGCCGTTGCTTGCGGTAAGGGTCGAGCCATTCTCGACTGAAGCACCCACCGCGCCGGCGCCCTGCACTTCCAGTTGGGTATTGTTGAGGTTGATCGTGCCGGACGTGGAAGTAGCGCCTATAAGCGCACCCGCAAGCGCGCCCACGCTGTCGCGCCCCATGGTGGTGATGGACGCATTATTGACGTTGACCACACCATTGCCCACGCCTGCGGCACCACCGGCAGCGACGATGCCGTTGCCGCTTTCATGCGGGCTGTTGGGGTTCGGGTCGCCATGAACCAGAATGGTGCCGCCGTTGATCGTGGTAACACCGCCCTGATATGCCCAGATCGCGTCGCCGACCTGGCCGTGGGTGGTGATATCGACGTTGTTGGTGGTTACTGTAGAGCCAGCACCCGAAGCATAAACGCCATAGGCCATGAAGCCATTCGTGGTAACAGAACCCCCGGTCAACTCAACATTGCCACCGCCGATGGCATGGGCGCCATAGGCCCTTTGCCCTTCGGTCAGGATGGTGACGTCAGTAAGGTCGGCGGAAGAGCCTGCGCCCTTGACATATACCGCGTAAGCGCGCGAGCCGTCGCCATCTTGCGTCTCTTTGCCCGTCGTATTGTGCGTGGTAATGGATCCACCGATCATGCTGACCGAGCTACCAACGTTAGGGGTTTGCACCGAACCCGGCGTTTGCCCTGCACTGGTTTCCCCAACCGAGATCCCGCGAGCATGTATGCCCGACGTTTCGATATCAACGTTGGTCAGATCGACCTGGCCCCCGTTGTAGGCGACAACCCCGTACGATTGATCCTTGTCGGTAGTGACCGTCAAATCCGAGGCGCTGATTGTCGACCCGTTGTTCTGCGCAAACAAGCCATAAGACTCAAGGCCGGTCGTGGTCACAGACCCGCCATTCAGTTCAATGGAAGGCTTGTCGGTGCTATCGCCGGTAGTTGTAAAATTACTGAATGCATGAACGGCGTTGGACTTTCCGCCAGAAGTGGATATTTCGACCTCTCGCCCGGTAATGGAAGCGCTCTTGGTTGCCAGCAAGCCCCGCCCGTAAACCTCGTTATTGGCGCTTACGCTACCACCTGTTAGATCGACGGTGGTGCCCAGCCCATCTGCCCAGATGACGTTGGAGAGGCTACCAGTGCCTAGCCCGTCAGCCTCAACAATGAACTGGGTGTCGTTGGCGGTAAGAGATGCTCCACCTGCGACATGGACAGTGCTGGCGTTGTTATTCGAAACTACTACGGTTTTCACAATGCCGTTCGTCAGAGACACAGTCCCACTATTCGACGCGGCTATGCCACGCTTGTTTCCGGTGACGTTGGTGTCAGTTAGAGTAGCAGTACTACCGCTACCCTCCACGACAAGTCCACCCTGCGTCACGTTACCGCTATCAGCAGTGGCAATAATGCTCGAGTTGCCTGCTACGAGCTTACCACCAGCCAGAATGTGCGCGCCGTGCGTTTTCCCTGTTACTTGGGCGTTAGTCAAGGTGGCAATAGAAGGTGTGGCACCGCTGTCACTGCCATCTACGACTAGGCCTTTGGCATTTAATGACTTAAGAGTCGAACCGTCGACTTCAAGCTGACTACCAAAACGAACACGAGCTGCATCGCTGTTTTGCGACGTGACACTGGCCCCCCCCTCAATCCTAATGTTGCCTGCACTAGGATTGGTGCCACCTTCGGTATCGCCCGCTAGCAAGCCCACGACAGTTGAGCCCGAAGCCTCGACGATTGTGCCATTAAGAAGAACAGAACCTCTACCTCCGGGCTTTATTCCTCCGCTGCTATCGAATCCTGTATAAGCGCGGACACCTGCCGCCCCGTTGCCGCCACTCACGGTAATCGAACCGCCAATTAATTCAACCTGGCCGCCATCTCCGGCCTCGACCCCATAGGTATATTTACCGGGTCCGCCGGTTACAGTGATGGCAACGTCGTCGCTGCCCGTTACGAAGCCTTGGTTCTCAGCCTGTATGCCGTTGTTGTATTCACCGGTCGTAGTAATAGAACCACCATTGATCTCCACTATGCTGCCGAGCCCGTTAGCAACCACCCCGTGGTTTCCCCAACGGGTAGCATCGGCAGACTCTGTAATCACATCCACATCATTGAGCGTTACATGTGATCCCACTTCCGAGCCAACGGCATTGACCGCACCAACTGCACGGAGCCTGTGTCCGATCGCTTTGACCTCTCCGCCAGTCAAAGTGAACGTAGCACTCTCGCCCTTTACCACCCAGCCATAATCCCCACTACTAACAATGCGTGAATCAAAAAACTTGTCACCGTTTTCCCATGTGGGAGGAGTACAACCTGTCGCAGCGCATTTCAAAGTATTTACTGTATCTGTTTGGGCTACGCCTACCCCATAAACCCCCATCAACGCCGCGCTTAGCGCCGTGACCCTCAACAATCTCGCCTGCCGATTTGCCTGCCTCATAGCTACTCCCATCCTCAACAAGTTGCGGCGCCGAAAAAACCCAAACTTTTGAATAGCGCCAGTTTTTGCCCGTTATTCCGATTTCAAGGTTTCTAAAAGCAACAGTTAATCACAAAGACGTAAAAATAAAACCTAAATGTCGGTAAAAAGTCGTAAGGGTTTACCCGATAACAATTCCGTATAAAAGATCCCCCCGCGGCAAATCCCTGCAATCTTCCCGCAGCGAAACTGGCATTTTTCTGCCATGTAAATGACACGATGCAGTCATACGCGGGTGGCTTAATACACGTCATGCATACGTCATACGATCCCGCGGCGCTGGACGCCGAAAGCGAGACCCGGCGCTACCGCACGATCTGGATTTCGGACGTGCACCTGGGTACGGCAGGCTGCAAGGCCGAGCACCTGCTGGATTTTCTGCGCCGCCACGATGCGCAGACGCTTTATCTGGTGGGCGACATCGTCGACGGCTGGCGATTGAAAAAGCGCTGGAACTGGCCGCAGTCACACAACGACGTGGTGCAGAAGCTGTTGCGCAAGGTGCGCAAGGGCACGCGTGTGATCTACATACCGGGCAACCACGACGAGTTCGCCCGGCTGTATGACCAGAACTTCTTCGGCGGCATCGAGGTGCGGCTGGAGGCGGAACACCACACGGCGGACGGGCGCCGGCTATGGGTGACGCACGGCGACCAGTACGACGGGGTGATTCTTTACGCCAAATGGCTGGCCTACCTGGGCGACCAGCTATACACGCTAATCCTGATGCTGAACCACTGGTTCAACCGTGCCCGCAATCGCCTGGGGCTGGGATACTGGTCGCTGTCGCAGTACCTGAAGCACAAGGTGAAGGACGCGGTGGCCTTTATCTCGGCCTATGAGCAGGTCATTGTCAACGAGGCTCGCAAACGCGGCTACGATGGCGTGGTGTGCGGCCACATACACAAGGCCGAGCTGCGCGAGGTGGACGGCATTCTGTACTGCAATGACGGCGACTGGGTGGAAAGCCTGACGGCGCTGGTCGAGCATGACGACGGCCGGCTTGAACTGATCGACTGGAGCCTTGGGGGCCTGCGCACATGAAAGTGCTGATTGTCACCGATGCCTGGAAGCCGCAGGTGAACGGCGTGGTCTTTACGCTGGAGCAGACCTGCCTGGAGCTTGCCCGCATGGGCCATCAGGTGGAAGTCGTGCAGCCGGGCCTGTTTCGCTCGGTGCCCTGCCCCACCTATCCGGAGATCCGGCTTTCGGTGCCGCCGCCGGGCAAGCTTGGGAAATTGATCCGCGGGCATGCGCCCGACGCGCTGCACATTGCCACCGAAGGGCCATTGGGCATGGCGGCGCGCCGCCATGCACTGCGCCTGGGAATACCCTTTACCACCGCCTATCACACGCGCTTTCCGGAATATCTGCATGCGCGCTTCCGGCTTCCGCTGGGCATCAGCTATCGCTGGATGAAATGGTTTCACGGCGCCGCCGCGCGGACCATGGTGCCCACGACCGGCGTGCGCGACGACCTGCTGGCGCATGGCTTCGAGCCGGCTCGGGTTGTGGTGTGGGCGCGCGGGGTCGACCTGGAGATGTTCAGGCCCGAGGCGGTGGAAGCGCACGCACACAACTCGCCGGCAAAGGACGGCAAGCCACCGGTATTTCTGTACGCAGGCCGCGTGGCGGTGGAAAAGAACCTGGACGCTTTCCTGGGCCTGGACCTGCCCGGCGAAAAATGGGTGGTGGGCGGTGGCCCGGCGCTGGAAACAATGAAAAAGCGCTACCCCGACGTGCGCTATTTCGGCCCCCTGCCTCATGAGGAACTGGCCGGCTACTACCGCAGGGCTGATGTATTTGTTTTTCCCAGCCTGACCGATACGTTCGGGCTGGTATTGCTGGAGGCCATGGCCTGCGGCTGCCCGGTGGCGTCGCTGCCGGCGCGGTCAACCCAAGAGGTGCTGGCCGATTCCGGCGCCGGCGTGGTCGACAGCGACCTGCGCCAGGCCTGCCTGCGGGCGCTTTCCATACCGCGCCACGTGCCGGCCGATCATGCGAAGAAGTTTTCGTGGCAGGCCACCACAAGAACCTTTTTCAGGCATCTTCAGCCCATCAGCGCTGATAGGCCGCATTCCGCTTCCTGAGCCTGCTTCTACTGCTCGTCTATCCAGGTCATCTGGATGGCTTCCAGAATGCGCTCGCCGCAGCGGTCGCGGCTGTCGTCAAAGCCGGGCAGCGCCATGACCCATTCGATCAGGTCTGTGAAACGCAACTGGGCGGGGTCGACGTCGGGATGGGCCTCTTGCAGGGCCTCGACGATCTCGTAGGTGTCGGTCCAGCGCATCAGTGGTTTTCCTTGGCGTGGTTGATGGTGTAGCGGGGAATCTCGATGGTGAGGTCCTGGTCGGCCACCACGGCCTGGCAGGAAAGCCTCGAGTTCGGCTCGAGCCCCCAGGCGCGGTCAAGGTAGTCTTCTTCGTTGTCGGTGGCCTCTTCAAGCGAGTCGAAGCCCTGGCGCACGATTACGTGGCAGGTGGTACAGGCGCAGGAAAGCTCGCAGGCGTGCTCGATCTCGACCTCGTTGTCGAGCAAAATGCGGCAAATGGAAGTGCCCACAGGGGCGTCTTCGATAACGGCCCCTTGGGGACAGATGTCGGGGTGAGGCAGAACGGTAATCTTGGGCATGTTGGTATGGGGGCCTGTAAATACTGGAAGCGCAGCCGCTGCGGGCCTATTTATTTTCTGGACACTTCGTCCAGGGTCTTGCCCGACAGCGCCGCGCGTATGCTGCGGTCCATGCGCCGCGCGGCGAAAGAATCGGTGGCCGCGGCCAGGTCTTCACGCGTCTTGCGCAAGGTGTCGACGTCGTCCATGGCCAGTACGCGGCCCGCGCGTTTCAGCAGGCCGGCGATGGCTTGGCTTTCTTCGGCGGTAAGCAGGTCTGCATCGCCGGCCAGGGCGGCGTTCACAGACTCGACCAGCTGGCGCAGTTCGACCTGCTGTTCGCGCAGGGCGCGGGCGTGGGCGTCGCTGCCGGCGTTGTCCATGCCGGCCGCCAGCATCTGCGCTACCTCGTCGTCTGAAAGGCCGTACGAAGGCTTGACGGAAACCGACGCCTCGACGCCGGTACTGTCTTCGCGGGCGCTTACGTGCAGCAGGCCGTCGGCATCTACCTGGAAGGTAACGCGGATGCGCGCGGCGCCCGCCACCATGGGCGGAATGCCCCGCAGCTCGAAACGCGCCAGCGAACGGCAATCGGCCACCAGTTCGCGCTCGCCCTGCACCGCATGGATGCTCATGGCCGTCTGGCCGTCTTTGAAAGTGGTGAATTCTTGCGCGCGCGCCACGGGTATGGTGCTGTTGCGCGGAATTACGCGCTCTACCAGGCCGCCCATGGTTTCAAGACCCAGCGAAAGCGGGGTGACGTCAAGCAGCAGCCAATCGTCGTCGGGGCCGCGATTGCCCGCCAGCAGATTGGCCTGCAGCGCGGCGCCCAGGGCCACCACGCGGTCGGGATCGAGGTCGGTAAGCGGTTCGGCGCCGAACAAACGGGCCACTTCGCTGCGCACCAGGGGCATGCGCGTTGCGCCGCCCACCATGACCACGCCCTTGATCTGCTCGCGCTCGAGCCCGGCGTCGCGCAAGGCGCGCGTTGCCGCATTGAGCGTGCGCTGCACCAGGGGCTGGGCCCAGCTCTCGAAATCGGCGCGTTCGAGCAAGCCTTGAACCCGCGAGCCGTCGGACAAATCGACCTGGAACGGCACCTGTTCGGCGTCGGACAAGGCCTCGCGGGCCGCACGGGCCGCCACGTGCAAGGCGCGCAAATCGCCCTTGCCCAGGGCCTGAAGCCGCTCTGCGGGCACCAGCCGCGAAACAATGAGCGCGTCGAAGTCGTCGCCGCCCAGCTGCGTGTCGCCGCCCGTGGCTACCACTTCGAATACGCCCTTGGTAAGACGCAAAATGGAGATGTCGAAGGTGCCGCCGCCCAGGTCGTAGACGGCATAGATGCCTTCGGCCGCGTGGTCCAGCCCATAGGCAATGGCGGCGGCGGTAGGTTCGTTGAGCAGGCGCAGCACCGTCAGCCCCGCAAGCCGGCCCGCGTCGCGCGTGGCCTGCCGTTGGGCGTCGTCGAAATAGGCGGGCACGGTAATCACGGCGCCCACCAGGTCGCCGCCCAGCACGCCCTCGGCGCGCTCGCGCAGCACCGAAAGAATGTGGCTCGAGACCTCGACCGGCGAAAACCCGCCCTGCACGGTCTGAAGCCGCACGCCCTCAGCCTGTTCGGAAAACTCGTAGGCGGCGCCCTCGCGCCGGGCTTCTTCCAGTGAACGACCGATAAGGCGCTTGACCGAGGCGATGGTGTTGAGCGTGTCGGACGCCTGCCGGGCACGGGCTTCGTAGCCCACCTGCCTGCCCCCGTCGGCCAGGTAGCGCACGACCGAAGGCAGCAGCACGCGGCCTTCGGCATCGGACAATACTTCGGGAACACTGCTGCGCACGGCGGCCACCAGGGAATGGGTGGTGCCCAGGTCTATGCCCACCGCCAGTTTGCGCTGGTGGGGAACCGGCGATTCGCCCGGCTCGGAAATTTGCAGTAATGCCATAAGGATTCAGTGACGTCGATCGCGCAGTTCGTTGCGCAGGGACTGGGTTTCAGCAAGCAGCTTTTCGATGAACATCCATTCGCGCACCTTGGCCGCGGCGCCATCGTAATCGTGTTGCTGGTCGATTAGATCGGCCACGAGCGCCTGGATGTCGCGGCGGCTGGCCTCGATGCTGTCGTCAAGCGCCTGCGCCTGCTCGAGGCTTGCGGCCTGCCTGGCCTCGTCGAGCTGCTCGCGCCATTCCATCTGGCGCATCAGGAACTGGCCGTCCATGCGGGTGTTGTTTTCGGTTTGCAGGTCGCAGCCCGCCTTCTCGCACAGATAGCGCGCGCGGGCAATGGGAGACTTCAGGATGCGGTAGGCGTCATTGATGGTGGACGCCCATTGCATCGCGACCCGGCGTTCAGCCGGGCCGGCGGTGGCGTAGCGGTCGGGGTGCACCTGGGCGGCCAGGCGGCGCCAGCTTGCATCGAGGGTATCGCTGTCAAGGGCAAACTGCGAAGGCAAACCGAACAGTTGAAAATAGTCTTCGCTTGCCACGCTACACCGTGAAGGACTCGCCGCAGCCGCAGGTGGCTTTCTCGTTGGGGTTGGTGAACTTGAACCCCTCGTTGAGGCCTTCGCGTCCATAGTCGAGCTGGGTGCCCTCGAGGTAGGCCAGGCTTTTGGGGTCGACAAACACCTTGACCCCGAAGTTTTCGAAGACGTGGTCTTGCGGATCGGGCTCGTCGACGTACTCGAGCTTGTAGGCCATGCCGGAGCAGCCGGTGGTGCGAACGCCCAAACGCAGACCCAGCCCCTTGCCCCGTTTTTCAAGGTAGCGGCCGATGTGTTCCGCTGCGGTCTGAGTAAGCGTGATAGCCATATGCGTTATTCCTGGTGCTTGTCTTTGTAGTTCTGGACCGCCGCCTTGATGGCGTCTTCGGCCAGAATCGAACAGTGGATCTTGACGGGCGGCAATGCCAGTTCTTCGGCGATTTGCGTGTTGCGGATTTCAAGTGCCTGGTCAAGCGTTTTGCCCTTGACCCACTCGGTAACCAGCGAACTGGACGCGATGGCCGAACCGCAGCCGTAGGTCTTGAAGCGCGCGTCTTCGATGACGCCGGCGTTGTTGACCTTGATCTGCAGCTTCATGACGTCGCCACAGGCCGGCGCGCCGACCATGCCGGTGCCCACGCTTTCGTCGGATTTATCGAATGCACCGACGTTGCGGGGGTTTTCGTAGTGGTCGAGTACTTTGTCGCTGTAAGCCATGGATTGGGCTCCTTCCTTTATATATTAATGTGCCGCCCATTGGACAGAGTTCAAGTCGATGCCCTCTTGGGCCATTTCCCACAAGGGGGACATGTCGCGCAATTTGCTTACGCGGTCGACCACCAGCTTGATCGCGAAATCGATTTCTTGCTCGGTGGTGAAACGCCCCAGGGTGAAACGGATGGAGCTGTGCGCCAGTTCGTCGTTGCGGCCCAACGCGCGCAGCACATACGAGGGCTCGAGGCTGGCCGAAGTACAGGCCGAACCGCTGGACACGGCAAGCTCTTTGATGGCCATGATGAGCGATTCGCCCTCGACATAGTTGAAGCTGATGTTGAGGTTGTGCGGCACGCGCTGCACCATATCGCCATTGACATAGACTTCGTCGAGCTGCGAAAGGCCCTTGTAGAGCCGGTCGCGCAGGCCGCGGATGCGTTCGTTTTCGGTTGCCATCTCAAGCCGGGCAAGGCGGAAGGCCTCGCCCATGCCCACGATTTGATGGGTGGGCAAGGTGCCCGAGCGGAAACCGCGCTCGTGGCCGCCGCCATGCATCTGGGCTTCGATGCGCACGCGGGGCTTGCGCCGCACGTACAGCGCGCCGATGCCCTTGGGGCCATAGACCTTGTGCGCCGAGAAGGACATGAGGTCGACCTTGAGGGCCTGCAGGTCGATTTCGACCTTGCCCGCGCCCTGGGTGGCGTCGACGTGGAAGATAATGCCTTTGTCGCGGCAGATTTCGCCCAGCGCGGCAATGTCTTGGATGACGCCGACTTCGTTGTTGACGTGCATCACCGAGGCCAGGATGGTGTCGGGACGCAGCGCCGCCTTGAAGGCTTCGATGTCGACCAGGCCGTTTTCTTGCACGTCGAGGTAGCTTACCTCGAAGCCCTGGCGCTCGAGTTCGCGGCAGGGGTCAAGCACTGCCTTGTGTTCGGTTTTGACCGTGATGATGTGCTTGCCGCGGCCGGAATAGAAATGCGCAGCGCCCTTGATGGCCAGGTTGTCGGATTCGGTGGCCCCGGAAGTCCAGATGATTTCGCGCGGGTCGGCATTGACCAGCTGCGCGACTTCAGAGCGGGCCTGCTCGACGGCTTCTTCGGCGTCCCAGCCATAGGCATGGCTGCGCGAGGCGGGGTTGCCGAAGTTCTCATACAGCCACGGCACCATTTTTTCGACCACGCGGGGATCGACCGGCGTGGTGGCCGAGTAATCCAGATAGACCGGTCGTGAAGGGGAAGACATCAAGCGAGCTCCTAATGCGATATATGCCCTGCCGCCCTAGGCGGGCAGCGAGGACGTAATTTTAGCCTTGGCGGGCGGTTGCATGCGCAGGGCCGCCTGGGCCTCGCTGGCTTCTTTGACCAGCCGCATGCGTTGTTTGTCGACCAGGTCTTGCAAAGAGACCGAGTCGAGGTATTCGACCATTTTGCGGTTGAGGGTTGTCCAGAGTTCGTGCGTCATGCACTTGCTGGACTGGCCGCTGCGGCCCACGTTGCAGTCTTCTTTGCCGCCACAGCTGGTGGCATCGAGGGGCTCGTCTACGGCGAAGATGATGTCGGCGACGGTAATGTTGCGAGCCAGGCGGGCCAGGGTGTAGCCGCCGCCGGGACCGCGCACACTGTCGACGAGTTCGTGGCGGCGCAGCTTGCCGAACAACTGCTCGAGATATGAAAGCGAGATGTTCTGGCGCTGGCTGATGGCTGCGAGCGTGACGGGGCCGCTTTGCTGACGCAAAGCCAGGTCTATCATGGCAGTGACTGCAAAACGCCCCTTGGTGGTCAAACGCATGGTTGTTCCTTGCCTGCTACGAGTTGCGGCCGGCGGCGGTGCGCCCGCCAATACCCGACCAATTAAGTCAAGTATAGCAAATTCCCGACTGATTTGATAGGGTATGCGCCCATAAAAAAACCGTGCTGGATGCGCGGTTTTTTTACCGTGAAGCCATGGCCCTGCGGGGAATCAGGCCGCCTGGTACTGGGTGACACGCTTGCGCACGACCTCGAGCACGCCCTGACAGGCATCTTCGAGGTAGTCGAGCACCTTGGAGAAGCCTTCGACGCCGCCGTAGTAAGGATCGGGCACCGTGGCTTCTTCGAACTCGTTGGCAAAGCGCATGAGCAGCATGAGCTTGTGATGGTAGACCTTGGGGCACTGCTGTTGCAGTGCAGAAAGATTTTCCCAGTCCATGGCCAGGATCAGGTCGTACTCGCGAAAATCTTCGGGCTTGACCTGACGGGCGACACAATGGGAAATGTCGTAGCCGCGCTTGCGCGCAGCCGCCTGCGCACGGGCGTCGGGGGATTCGCCCAAGTGGAAAGTGTGAGTGGCGGCGGAATCGACCTGGACGACACCGGACAGACCGGCTTCGTCGATCATATGGCGAAAAACGCCCTCTGCGCTGGGTGAGCGGCAGATATTACCCATGCAAACGAAAAGTACCTTAGTCATCATAGGTCAAATTGTGAGGGAAAACCCGCAATAAGGCAATAGATTCCGCTAGGCCATTCAACCGGCGACATGTCTGTTGACAAGCAAAAAATCTCGCGGAAATAAGGCCTTACAAGCGCCCTGCGAGTTGGTGGAGGACAGTCCTGAAATCGGGCAAATCACGGCTTTATGCGGTGCAGCAAAGATTCGGCGGCATATGCTTATGACAGAGTGATGAACACCGCATAAGGTTCCCGAGGAAAATTTCAGGCCCTGCGGCTCGGCTTGTCCCGCACTGGCTTGCGTTGCAATGCAGCATCACTTGACGGCGGTCCGTCAATTTCTGTTGGAAAAGTGCAACGAAAAGTATTTGGCCGAACTTAGACGCCCCTACCCTTGCATTCCGGAGCGCAGCAGCGAAAGCTGGAACTTGGATATTTCGGAGGGCAGCTCGGCGTTCTCAGCTTAAGAGGGCCTGCTGCTTGAGGCGGTTCAGCGCGTCGCGCGCCGCGGCGGCCTGCTCGAACTCCAGGTTGCGGGCATGGTCGGTCATGGCCTTTTCGAGACGCCGGATTTCGCGTGCCAGCAGTTTGTCGTCGGCCAGGATCTCGGGTGCCACTCCGGTATCGGCCGGAGCCTGGGCCGGAGCCAGAACACCGTCGATCAGCTCGCGCACCGCCTTGCTGACGCCCCGGGCCGTAATGCCGTGGTGTTCGTTGAACTCGAGCTGCTTGGCCCGGCGGCGCTCGGTCTCGCCGATGGCTCGGTGCATGGAATCGGTGATGCGATCGGCATACAGTATGGCCTGGCCGTTGAGGTTGCGCGCGGCGCGGCCGATGGTCTGGATGAGGCTGCGTTCGGACCGCAGGAAACCCTCTTTGTCGGCATCCAGAATGGCCACCAGGGAAACCTCGGGTATGTCCAGCCCCTCGCGCAGCAGGTTGATGCCCACCAACACGTCGAAGGTGCCCAGGCGCAGGTCGCGCAGTATCTCTACCCTTTCCACCGTGTCGATGTCAGAGTGCAGATAGCGCACCTTCAGGCCGTTTTCGCCCAAGTAGTCGGTAAGGTCTTCGGCCATGCGCTTGGTCAGCGTGGTGACCAGCACCCTTTCGTGCTTGGCCACGCGCAGCTTGATCTCGCCCAGCAGGTCGTCCACCTGGGTAACGGCCGGCCGCACCTCGACCCGGGGGTCGACCAGGCCAGTGGGCCGCACGACCTGCTCGACCACGTTGTCGGCGTGCTCTTTCTCGTAATTGGCGGGCGTGGCCGACACAAAGACAGTCTGGCGCATGCGCTGCTCGAACTCCTCCATCTTGAGGGGCCGGTTGTCGAGCGCCGAAGGAAGGCGAAAGCCGTAGGTGACCAGGGTTTCTTTGCGCGAACGGTCGCCCTTGTACATGGCGCCCAGCTGGCCCATGGTGACGTGGCTTTCATCGATGAACATCAGGGCGTCGGCCGGCAGATAGTCGATGAGGGTGGGCGGTGGCTCGCCCGGCGCGGCGCCCGACAGGTGGCGCGAGTAGTTCTCGATGCCCTTGCAAAAGCCCAGTTCTTGCAGCATTTCAAGATCGAAGCGGGTGCGCTGCTCGAGCCGCTGGGCCTCGACCAGCTTGTTCTCGGCCATGAAAAAGGCCAGGCGGTCGCGCAGCTCGTCCTTGATGGTTTCGATGGCCCTCAATACGGTTTCGCGCGGCGTCACATAGTGCGAGCGCGGGAACACGGTAAAGCGCAGCACTTTCTGGCGAATCTTGCCGGTAAGGGGGTCGAACAGCTCGAGCGATTCGACCTCGTCGTCGAACAGCGTAATGCGCACCGCCAGTTCGGCGTGTTCGGCCGGAAACACGTCTATGGTTTCGCCGCGTGCGCGGAAGGTGCCGCGCGCAAACTCGACGTCGTTGCGCTCGTACTGCATGGCCACCAACCGGGCCAGCAGCTCTTGCCGGGGAATGGAATCGCCCGTGCGCAGCGTAAGCACCATGGCGTGGTAGTCGCCCGGGTTGCCTATGCCGTAGATGCACGAGACCGAGCCCACGATGATGGTGTCGCGGCGCTCGAGCAGGCTTTTGGTGGCCGAAAGGCGCATCTGCTCGATGTGCTCGTTGATGGAGGAATCCTTTTCGATGAAAAGGTCGCGCGCCGCCACGTAGGCCTCGGGCTGGTAGTAGTCGTAGTACGAGACAAAGTACTCGACCGCATTGCGCGGAAAGAACTCGCGGAATTCGGCATACAGCTGCGCCGCCAGCGTCTTGTTGGGGGCCAGCACGATGGCCGGCCGCCCGGTCTGGGCAATGACGTTGGCCATGGTGTAGGTCTTGCCCGAACCGGTAACGCCCAGCAGGGTCTGGAACATCAGGCCGTCGTTGATGCCCTCTACCAGCGCATCGATGGCCACGGGCTGGTCGCCCGCCGGCGGATACGGCTGGTAGAGCTCGAAGGGGCTGTTCGGATACTGTATGAATCCGGGGGCTTTCAATGTGGCTGCCATGCAAAAAAGAGGGGGCGCTAAGGCCGGGTTTGGTGGACAGTGCTAGGGTTAACCCCTTATTATCTCACTATTGCAGTTCATTTATTGCACATTCACCCCTCTCCTTCCCCATCCAACATGACCTCTCTTTTCGATGCTGTCGAACTCGCTCCCCGCGACCCCATTCTTGGCCTGAACGAACAATACAACTCAGATACCCGTCCCCAGAAAGTCAATCTGGGCGTGGGCGTGTATTACAACGACGAGGGACGAATTCCGCTGCTCCGCGCTGTGCGCCAGGCAGAGGTTCAACGCATCGAAGCCGCCGCCGCGCGCGGCTATCTGCCCATCGACGGCCTGGCCGCATACAACAAGGCGGCGCAGGTCCTGCTGCTGGGCGAAGGCTCCGAAGTCATCGCTTCCGGCCGCGCCCTTACGGCCCAGGCCCTGGGCGGCACCGGTGCGCTCAAGATCGGCGCCGACTTCCTGCGCCAGCTGCTGCCGCAGTCCAAGGTGGCCATCAGCAACCCCAGCTGGGAAAACCACCGCGCCCTGTTCGAACGCGCCGGCTTTACCGTCGAAACCTATCCTTACTACGACCCGGCCACCCACGGCCTTGATTTCGACGGCATGCTGGCCGGCCTCAAGGCCCTGCCCGCCAAGACCGTCGTGGTATTGCATGCCTGCTGCCACAACCCCACCGGCGTCGACCCCACCTTCGAGCAATGGCAGCAGATCGCCCAAGCCGTCAAAGAAGGCGACCTGGTGCCCTTCCTTGACATCGCCTACCAGGGCTTCGGCGAAGGCCTGGAAGAAGACGCCTCGGTGGTGCGCCTGTTCGCCTCGCTCGATCTCACCATGCTGATCAGCTCGTCGTTCTCGAAATCGTTCTCGCTGTACGGCGAGCGTGTAGGCGCCCTGACCCTGGTCACCTCGTCGCAAGATGAAAGCGCGCGCGTCCTCAGCCAGCTCAAGCGGATCATCCGCACCAACTACTCCAACCCGCCCACCCATGGCGGCACGGTGGTGTCCACGGTGCTCAACACGCCCGAACTGCACGGCCTGTGGGCTGAGGAACTGGCCCAGATGCGCGACCGCATTCGCGCGGTGCGCACCCAGCTGGTCGAAAAGCTCAAGGCCCGCAACGTGGCCCAGGATTTCGATTTCGTGCTGGCCCAGCGCGGCATGTTCTCGTATTCGGGCCTTAGCGCCGAGCAGGTCGAGCGGCTGCGCGTCGAGCACGGCGTGTATGCGGTCAGCAGCGGCCGCATCTGCGTCGCGGCGCTCAACAGCGGCAACATCGACTACGTGGCCAACGCCATCGCGCAAGTGCTGTAAGCCTTCGGGCGGCGCCGGCCCTTTGCGGCCGCGCCGCGCCAGGCCATGCGCGCACAATCAAGCCGGCCGGGCGACAAGCCCCGCCGGCTTGATTTTTTTCCTGAACTAAAGCAGAATGCTCTTGACTGTACAAAAACACAGGTTATAACGCGCAATGGCTACCAAGCTTACCGAACGCCAGCAACAGATCCTCGATCTCATTCGCAGCGACATCGCGCGTACCGGCTTTCCGCCCACGCGCGCCGAAATCGCGCGCGCCCTGGGCTTTCGTTCGGCCAACGCCGCCGAAGACCATCTGCGCGCCCTGGCCCGCAAGGGCGCCATCGAGCTCACCGCCGGCGCCTCGCGCGGCATCCGCCTGCTCGAATCCCAGCCCGAATCCCCTTCGCCCTCGCCTGTCGTCGCGCTGGCGCATATGCTGCTGCCCATCGTGGGCCGGGTGGCTGCGGGCAGCCCCATCTTGGCGGCCGAACACGTAGAACGCGAAATCGGCGTCGAACCCTCGCTGTTCACCCAGGCGCCTGATTACCTCTTGCGCGTGCGCGGCCTCAGCATGCGCGACGCCGGCATCCTCGACGGCGACCTGCTGGCCGTCAAAAAGGCGGCCGAGGCCCGCAATGGCCAAATCGTCGTTGCGCGCCTGGGCGACGAAGTCACCGTCAAGCGCCTGCAGCGCTCGGGCGGCACCCTGCAGCTCCTGCCCGAAAACCCCGATTTCCAGCCCATCGTCGTTACCGCACAAGACGACTTCTCTCTTGAAGGCATCGCGGTGGGCCTCATCCGCAATACGCCGCTGCAGTAATCCGCCGCGTTTTTCGGCAAGCGCGGGGCCTTCGCGCAAGCGTCGGGGCCGTACCGGGAAAATTTTCTTCGTCGCCATCCGGGGCATGCGGGGCCTCGACGGGCTCCCACCGCCCCAATGCTTATCGGCCCTGATACTGCGGCCGGCGCTTTTCCAGAAAGGCGTTCATGCCTTCGTTCTTGTCCTGGCTGGCAAACAGCAGCTGCACCGCCTTGCGCTCCAGCGCAAGGGCGGCCCCCAGCGGCGCGTCGGCGCCGTGCAGTATTACCTCTTTGATCTGCTGCAGGGCCACGGGGGGCATTCTTGAAAGCTGCTGCGCCAGTTCAAGGCTGTGCGTCATCACCTGCTCGTCGTCCACCACCTTGCTTACGAGCCCCATGGCATAGGCCTCGTCGGCCGAGACCAGGTGGCCGCTCATGCACAGGTACATGGCCTGGAACTTGCCGATGGCGCGGGTAAGCCTTTGGGTGCCGCCGGCGCCCGGCATAATGCCCACCTTCACCTCGGGCTGGCCGAAGCGCGCACTGCGCCCGGCGATGATGATGTCGGTGTTCATGGCCAGTTCCAGGCCGCCGCCCAGGGCGTAGCCGCTAACGGCCGAAATGACCGGCACGGGGCACTCGGCCACCGCCGCCCACAGGCGCTCGGTGTGGCGGTGGTACATCTGCATGGCATCGATGCGCGACATGTCTTCGATGTCGGCGCCCGCGGCGAAACACTCTTCGTTTCCGGTAAGCACCACGCAGCGCAGTTCGTCTTCGTCGGCAAAGGCGCGGAACACGTGCGCAAGCTCTTTGCGGATGCCCAGGTCGAGCGCATTGCGCACGTGCGGGCGGTTCAGGCGCACCACGGCCACGGCGGGGCTGATGCGTTCGAGCAGCACCAGCGGCCCTTGCTGGCGCGGGTCGTCTTGCATGCCCTGCTGCGAACCGGCTGGGTGGGAATCGGCTTGCGAGCCTTGCCGTGAACCGGGACGGGCACCGCCCGGCGAGCCATTCTGCGGCGAAACGTGATCTTCCGACATATGTCTACCCCGCCCTACAAGGGACTGTCTTTGCTGAAATCGGGCCGCCTCTTCTCGCGCAGCGAGGCCAGGCCTTCCTGCACGTCGGGGCCCTTGAAACCCAGGAATTCCAGCGCCAGCGAAGTGTCGAAGGTGGGGCCCGCCATGCGCAGCCAGTTGTTCAGCGCATACTTGGTCCAGCGCAGTGCGCTGGGCGACCCGGCCGCCAGCCGGCGCGCCACGTCGAGCGACTTGTCGTGCAGCTCGCCGGCATCGACGCACAGCGACACCAGCCCGATGCGCTCGGCCTCTTCGCCGCTGACCGCCTCGCACAGCATCAGGTAGTACTTGGCCTTGGCCATGCCGCACAACAGTGGCCAGACCACGGCCGCGTGATCGCCCGCTGCCACGCCCAGGCGCGTATGGCCGTCGATGATGCGCGCATCGCGCGCCGCGATGGAGATGTCGGCCAGCAGGCCGGCAACCAGCCCGGCGCCCACGGCGGGGCCGTCCATGGCCGATACCAGGGGCTTGGAGCAATTGATAAGGTTGTAGACCAGGTCGCGCGCTTCTTTCCAGACACGGGTCAGCACGTCGAAGTCTTGCGTCATGTCGCGCACGAGGTCAAGATCGCCGCCCGAGGAAAACGCCCCTTCGGAGCCGCGTATGATGGCCGCCCGCACGCGCGGGTCGGCATCGATGTCGCGCCAGACGCGCACCAGCTCGCCGTGCATGACATGGTCGGCCGAATTGAGCCGGCCCGGGTTGGTCATGGTAATGCGCAGCACGCCGTCGCTGGGCCAGTCGAACTGCAGGCGCTGATAGGAATCGTAAGGGTCGGTCATGGCTATATCTTCTTTTCTCGGTCGGCCCAGTATTTGTCGCGAAGCAGATTCTTCTGGATCTTCCCGATGGGCGTCTTGGGAAAATCACTGACGAACTTGATGAGGCGGGGACGCTTGAAGCGCGCGAGCTTTTTTTCGCAGTGCGCGACGATGGCTTCTTCACTAAGCTCGGCCCCCTCGCGCAGCAGCACATAGGCCGCGGGCACTTCGCCCCATTTGTCGTCGGGTATGCCGAACACCGCGCATTCGGCCACGGCATCGAGCTCGTAGATGGCGTCCTCGATTTCTTTGGGGTATACGTTTTCGCCGCCCGAGATCATCATGTCCTTGGCGCGGTCGACCAGGAAGATGAAGCCGTCCTCATCGCGAATGGCCAGATCGCCGGTAAGGGCCCAGCCGTTTCTCCAGAAGGCGGCGGTTTGCTCGGGCTCGTTGTAGTATTCGATCATCACGTTGTCGCCACGCGAGGCGATCTCGCCGATTTCGCCCGGCCCCACGGGCTGGCCCTGCGGGTCGACCAGCGCAACGTCGACGTTATAGGCCTGCCGCCCCACCGAGCCGAGCTTGTCGCGCACATACCAGGAACGCAGCGACGTCAGCACGCCCAGTTCAGATTGCCCGTATATCTGCGTCATGGCCACATCGGGAAGATGCTGCAGCATTTCCTTCTGCACCCAGTCGGGCATGGGCGCCCCGGCAAATGAAACCTTGCGCCACGAGGCATACCGGGCGGGATCGAAGCCCTTGTCGCTGACCACCATCGAAATCTGGGTGGGCACCATGAAGGCGGCCGTCATGCCGGTTTCTTCGACCATGTCGCCAAAGGCCTCGGGGCTCCATTTGGTCAGGAAGGTGCTGGTGGCACCCACCAGCACCGCCGGCTGGAACATAATGTTCAGGGCCGCCACATGGAACAGCGGCGTAACGATGCCGACCACGTCGCGCTCGTCCAGCGCCTCTTCCATGGCCACGGTGTGCGCCGTGATGTAACGGTTGAGATGGCTGCACAGCACGCCCTTGGGCCGCCCCGTGGTGCCGCCGGTGTAGGTCATGCAGAAAGGGTCTTCGGGCTTCAGGCCCAGGTCGGGGTAGTCCTGGCTTTCGTTCTGATGAAAAGCCTCGAAAGCAAGATCGCCGCCCGCTTCGCCTATGCGCACGAAGCGCTTCAGCATGGGCGGCCGCCCGCGCACCGCGTCGACCTTCTCCTGGAATACGTCCTCGTAGAACAAGGTGGTGACATCGGCCTTTTCAAGCACATAGGCCAGCTCGTCGGCCTGGTAGAGTGTGGAGATGTTCACCAGCACGGCACCCGAGCGCGCCGCGCCAAAAAAGACAATGGCGTATTCGATGCGGTTTCTGCACAGCATGCCCACCTTTTCGCCCTTGGCGATGCCGGCGTTGATCAGGGCATGGGCCAGGCGGTTGGCGGCCAGGTCGAGCTCGCGGTACGAGATCGACTGGTCCTGCCACAGCACGGCGGGTTTGGAGGGAAAGCGTTCCGCGGAACGCCGCAGCATATCGCCTGCGAGCATTGAATCGTCTCCTGGTGTTCTGGTTTCGAAGAAAGCGCCAGGCATGGGCGGCCTTCGATTTGTACATACAGTCCAATCTTAATATGATTGCGCAGAAAACCTTTCCGCCAGGCAAAAATCAAGAGAGCCATGAAACCCAACAAGGAAGACCGCCAGTTCGTCGACGCACTGGCACGCGGGCTGGCCATACTGGAATGCCTCTCGCGGGTACAAAAGCCCCTGGGCAACGGCGAAATCGCCAGGCTGGTCACCCTGCCGCCCTCCACCGTAAGCCGCCTTACCTACACGCTGACCGAGCTGGGCTATCTACGCCGTTCAGAACTGGGACGCACCTACGAGCTGACACCCAAGAACCTGACCCTGGGCTACCCCCTGCTGGCGGGCATGGAATTGCGCGACCGCCTGCGGCCGCACCTGAAGTCGATCAGCGAACGCACCGGCCACACCGTGGCGCTGGCGATCCGGGACGGCCTGCACATGTGCTTCGTGGACGTGGCCCAGGGCGCCGACCCGAACGCCATCCGCCTGGCCACCGGCGGCCGCCTGCGCATGAGCGTGTCGGCAGCGGGCATCGCCACCCTGGCGGCAATGCCCGAACGCAAGCGCTGGTCCCTCCTGAACCGGCTGCGCAGCGAACTGCAGCAGCGTGGTGAAAGCGGCGAGCAGTTCGAGCAGGCGCTGCAGGCATGCTTCCGGCTGGGCTATGCGGTGGTAAGGAATGTGTGGCAGGAAGGAATCGGGGGTATTTCGGTACCGATCCAGTGGAAGGAGACGCTGGCGGCGTTGACGATGCCGATTCCCACTGTGGTGGTCAGCAAGCACGACATGTACCACGAGCTGGCGCCTGTATTGCTGGCGGCGGCCGAGGAAATCGGCCGGGCCCGGATCGAACCGGTTGAATGACGGGGTCCTTGCCCCCCGGCCGTTCCGTCACTTTTTCGGGTGCTGGTACTTGCGCTGCTTTCGGGCTTGACCGTGGGGGTGTTGGCTTCTGCACCGTTCCTGTGCTTGGCTGCAAGGGTGTTGGCTCTTGAATCGTTCCCGCGCTTGGCTGTGAGGATGCTGGTTCTTGAGTCGTGGCTGTGCTTGGCTGTGAGGATGCTGGTTTTAAACCCGTTCCTGCGCTGCAGGGCATGTCTGAGCCGGACGGAGGTAGTCGTCCCTTCGGGCCCGCCTGTCCGCATCGTCCGGGCCTTCGCCCTCCCTTCTGCGGCGCCTGGCTCGACCGCCAACGCCCGGCCCAGACATACCCCGGCTCACAGGAACTGCGCCAACTCAGATAAACGGCCCTCGTGCGAGGCACGTAGTACGTAGCGCGTAAAGCTCACTGCACAGTGGAAGATCGCTGCAGGAGGGTGAATGGTGGTCGGCTCCATATTCCGATGCCCAGGGCATGGCGCCCAATGAGCCGGGTGCTGCTGAGATGCCGCTGCAAGATAGACAATGCCACACAGTACAGACCGACGTCGGGCAGAAAAATTTGGCGCCCCCACCCTAGATGCTCTTGAACGCCACAATTTGAGACAGCAAGAGGCGTGATGCGGGGTAAGTATTTTGGGCGACGTTGAGCGAGCCGAGCACCCTGTCGTTTTTGGGGATGCAAGCCCGCAACTGTTCGAGCGGCACGCTTGGCGGACCACTGGCCCGCCGCCGCGAGGTGTGCCCAGCATGGGCCTACTCTAGTGGGTGCAAGTCCCACCACAAGGTGATCACTGCAAGTGAAGTGAAGCGCAACTGCATGAGGGCGACCGAGTGTGGGGAGGAAGCGTCTAGCGAATCTGCGAGCCGATGAATAAAAACC
>NZ_QEKO01000011.1 GCF_003096595.1 Pusillimonas noertemannii
GCATAAACCTCAACTTCTCGAACCGCCCGGTGCGGACCCGCATGCCGGGTGGTGTGGGAGGGGCGCAGCCTCAAGGCTGCCCCCTATCCCGATTTTTGCGGGCGCCCCAAAAATGATAGGACGCGAGGGTAGCCGGCAAAGCCGGCCGAAGCTCTCCGGCGCCCAAAATACTTACCCCGCAGCGCGCCGGTTTAGGACTCAGAAGCGACCTTCCAATCTGCAGCGCGCCGGCTGAAAGACTCAAATACAGACAGCCGATTCAAAGATACAAACACTCGATTCCAAGAGCACCAATTTAAAGACCCAAAGAAAAGCGTCAAAAAAACAGCGCGCCACAATTTTCGGCGCGCCGTTGTTGCAAGAAAAATAAACGAATGCTTATTTCGTCTTCGCAGCCGCCTCGCGCTCGGCGATGTTGGCCAGTATTTCCGCGCCACGGTTGGCCGCGGACAGACCGCGGAACAAGAACGTAAGATTGACCACGTCTTGCATTTCCTTCCAGGTAGCGCCAGCGCGCCGGGCCGCCATGCCATGCAGAATGGCCGCGTCGCTGAGCGTGATGAGCAGCATGCCGAACAGCATCAGCTGCGTCGTCTTCACGTCGAAGCTTTCAGGGTACATCGCGTGCTCGCGCATCTGCTCTTGAAGATCGACGATCTTCGGGTCGAGCGCGCCCGTTACGTTCATGCGTGCTTCGATGCGCGGCGGCACGAAACCCAGCAGCTCTTCATAGATTTTTCCGCGCTCTTCGACAGTTTTTTTCGTGTCCTTGTACTCGCCGATGGATTCGCGGACAACGTCGACATTGATTCGTTTGGGTAGCATGTGAAAGACTCTTTATCAGTTGGAAGAAACAGGAGAGGGCGCGTGCGACCATGCCGACACCACGTCTTGCGTAGTGCACACCTCCCCGAACAGAAACTGCATGTTCATCAGGCTGGCCTCGTGCAGATTGGCCGTATGCGAAGCCACCGCGTCTTTCGGCACCACGCAGGTAAAGCCCAGCGAATGCCCCTCACGCGCCGTGGATTCTACGCAGATCTGCGTTTGCACGCCTGTGAGCACCAGCGTTTCGATATTGCGCGACCGCAGTTCGCGTTCGAGCCCGGTGCCTGAAAAACCGCTGTAGTTGTGCTTGATGACAACCGGCTCGCCCGGCTCGGGCTGAACGCAGAACCAGTCGGCGCCCCAGGTGCCGGGTTCGCAGCAAACCGCGGTAATGCCGCGCTGGCGAAGCTTGCGCAGCATAGAGGCCGGAATGCGGTCGTGCGAGTAATCGGCGCCTATCCATAGCACCGGCACCTTGTGCGCACGGGCCGACTGCAGCAGGCGCGAGAGATTGTCGCAGATGCCCGTGGCGGTGGCCACATCTTTGCCCATGACCTTGTCGATATAGCCGCCGGGCGCGCAGAAATCGTTCTGCATGTCGATGACGAGCAGAGCGGCGGCTTCGGGGCGCAGCGCCTCGTGCAGGGGGCCGTCTTGTACCGTTTGAGGTGTGTTCATGCCTTGCCTCCTTACAGCGCCCAGTACGAACCGCCCATGCCGCAGCGCATGGGGACCGAGGGCACATAGAAGACGCTCTCGGCCTTGGGCTTGCCCAGTTCGGCCGCGGCACCCATGGCCACCAGCCATGCCAGCAATTCGCCCGCGCCGCCGTCGCCGCCGGTAAGCAGTTTCTCGAAGGTGGCTTCCTTGCGGACCTTGTCGAGATCGCCCGTTTCGAGCAGCTGCATGAACCAGCGGTCGAATTCTTCGTGGACGGTGAAATAGTCGAGCCCGCCCGGATCGTGCGAGAGGCCGCCGGTGGTCATGAGCACCACGCGCTCATCAGAGGGAAAGCTTTCGACGATGCGGGCGATTTGCGCGCCCACCTCGAGGCAGTGCGACGCGCTGGGCATCGGGGGCACGATGCAGTTCATGTGCATGGGCACGAAGCGCACATCGTATTGCGGAAACAAAAACATAAGGGGCACGGACCAGTTGTCGTCGAACAGCAGCTGTTCCGCAAACGCGTGGTTGATGCCCGCCTTGGCCGAATCGCGCACCAGCGCGCGGCCAAGTTCGCGATGCCCCTTTATTTGATAGTCGGGCACGTTGAGCCAGTCTTTGAACCAGGGGGCCGGACCCTGCCAATGGTCGCCGATGCCCACGCAGAAGTCGGGCACGTTGTCCATGGAGAAATTGAGCAGGTGGTCGTTGGCCACGCCGATGACGACGTCGGGCTTGAGTTCCTGCATGCGGCGTTGGAATTCTTTATAGCCGGCCAGCACGGCTTCTTGCTGGTCTTGCGGGGCGCGGTCTATCCAGCCTGTGACGCCGGGAGCGTGGGCAATGCCCAATGTTGCAACGAGCTTTGCCATGATTAGTTGTCCTCTTGCTGGATGCCCATTTTTTCGGCGTACAGGCGCGCGGCATCGCTGGTGTTGTGGTTGTAGCCGCCGCCCTTGAACAAGCGGCTGATCTGGGGCAGAAAATAGGGATGAACGCCCATTCGGGCGAGGCCGGCGATGTCCATGTTGCGCCATGCCTGGCGCTCGGGCTCGGTAAGGCCGAAGTGCTGCATCGAGGCCTCGATGTCTTGCTGGAACTGCTGGTAGCGCTCTTGGTCGCGGCGCAGTTCGAACACCATGCGATTAGAGGGCAGGGTGCGGTCCGTATCCTGGATACCCATCGATATTCCTTTTAAATTTCGATTTAGGATAATAATATCGATTTAATGTAGTTGGGTTTATAATCGCTGTCAATCAGGAGCTACACCAAGCGACAGATATTCTTATGACCAAGGCCGATTCCACACCCACTCTTGCCAGCAGCATTGCCGCCATGCTGCGCGAACGCATTGCGCATGGCGAATTCGCGCCCGGCGCCAAGCTGCGGCTGGATGAGCTGCGCACCATGTTCGGCGTCAGTCTCAGTCCGCTGCGCGAGGCCTTGTCCCGCTTGTGCGCCGAGGGTTTCGTGGCCACCGAAGACCAGCGCGGCTACCGGGTCGTGCCGGTGTCGCAGAACAATCTGGACGAAGTCATCCGCCTGCGCGTGCAGTTCGAAAGCTATGCCTTGCGCGAGGCCATCATCAAAGGCGACGACGTATGGGAGGGCGAGGTGCTGGCGGCCCTGCATCGGCTCAACAAGATCGAGCGCGGGCGTGTCGATGCCCAGGGCGTCAGCCAGTGGGAACAGTTCCACAGCGTTTTCCACCGGCGGCTGATATCGGCCTGCGGCATGCCGCTGCTGCTGCATTTCTGTGAAACCCTGCACGACCTCAACGACCGCTACCGCCGTATTTTCCTTTCAGACAACCCCATAGACCGCGACGTGCGCCAAGAACACGTGGACATCTGCACGGCCACGCTCGAGCGCCGGCCCGACGAAGCCTGCGAACTGCTTCGCTCGCACGTCGAGCGCACCGGGGCCAATGTGCTCAAGGCGCTGGGCGACGGCCGGGCTTCGTCTGCAGGCGCAGCCTGAGCCTCGCCCGGGCCATGCGCACCAGCGCATGGCAGTCACACCCGCCGCAGACAAAAAAGCCTTTGGCCTGCCGTCACAGGCAGGACCAAACTACGCGTCGCCCATGCCGGCGGCGGGGTCGTCGCCGCGGCCCGCAAACACCTGCTCTTCGATGCGCTTGCCCACGTCGGCGTCGATGCTCTTCCAGTATTCCAGGGCTCGTTCCAGCACGGGGCTGCGCACCCCGCCCAATAGGCTGCCGGCCACCTGATCGACCAGCAGGCTGCGCTGCTCGTCGTTGAACACTTCGCGCACCAGCGTGCCCGGCTGGCCGAAGTCGTCGTCTTCGGCGTGCAGGGTGTAGGCGGCGCGCACCATCTCGCCGTCGGATTCCCAACTGTCGGGCATGGGGCCGGTGTTGTCGGCCCAGGCGCGGCCGCCGCTGTTGGTGGCGTACACCGGCGCGCTGCCGCTATGGTGATAGGCCATCTGCCCGTCGAACATATAGGTATTGACCGGCACCTTGGGCTGGTTCACCGGCAGTTGGTGGAAATTGGCGCCGATGCGGTTGCGCTGTGCATCGGCATAGGCAAAGGCGCGGCCCAGCAGCATTTTGTCGGGCGACAGGCCGATGCCGGGAACGGTGTTGCCGGGCGAGAACGCCGCCTGTTCGATCTGGGCGAAGAAGTTTTCGGGATTGCGGTTGAGCGTCATGGTGCCCACCCGAATGAGCGGATAGTCTTTATGCGACCAGGTCTTGGTAAGGTCGAAGGGATTGAAGCGATAGGTCTTGGCGTCGGCATAGGGCATGACCTGCACCGACAAGACCCATTTGGGAAACTCTTTGCGCGCGATCGCATCGAACAGGTCGCGGCGGTGGAAGTCGGCGTCTTCGCCGGCCATGGCGGCGGCTTCTTCATTGCTGAAGAACTCCATGCCCTGCTGGGTATGGAAATGGTATTTGACCCAAAATTTTTCGCCCTTGGCGTTGATCCACATATAAGTGTGCGAACCATAGCCGTTCATGTTGCGCCAGGTGCGGGGCAGGCCGCGCTGGCCCATCACATAGGTGACCTGGTGGGCGCTTTCAGGGTTGTTCGACCAGAAGTCCCACTGCATGTGGTTGTCGCGCAGGCCCGAGTCGGGCAGGCGCTTCTGGCTGCGGATGAAGTGCGGGAACTTCATGGGGTCGCGCAGGAAGAAAATGGGGGTGTTGTTGCCCACCAGGTCGTAATTGCCTTCGGTGGTGTAGAACTTGAGCGAAAAGCCGCGCACGTCGCGCCAGGTGTCGGGGCTGCCCGCCTCGCCGGCCACGGTCGAGAAGCGCGCCAGCATTTCGGTTTTACAGCCCTTCTGGAACAGAGCGGCCTTGGTATAGGCCGACATGTCTTCGGTGGTTTCAAACTCGCCGAAAGCACCGGCTCCCTTGGCATGAGGCTGCCGCTCGGGCACTTTCTCGCGGTTGAAGTGAGCCATCTGCTCCAGGAAATGCACATCGTGCAGCAGCAGTGGACCGTCGGGGCCGACCGACAAGGTATTGCGGTCGCTTTGCGCCGGCGCGCCAGAGCCGGTCGTGGTGTGATTGGCCAGGTCTTTGCTGGAGTCGCTCATTCGGATTCTCCTTTTTGGGGTTGACTTCCGGCGCAGTGGATGCCGAACAAGCGCCGGATCACCGTCCACTATAGACCCGCCCCCCCGATGTGCCAATAGCCCAGGCCCAACCGTATGGCCAGGGCCGCCAGTGTCAGCAGCAGCACGGGCAGCGTCAGCACGATGCCCACGCGAAAGTAATAGCCCCAGGTAATGACCATGCCCTTGCCCGCCAGCACGTGCAGCCAGAGCAGGGTGGCCAGGCTGCCGATGGGCGTGATCTTGGGTCCCAGGTCGCTGCCGATGACGTTGGCGTAGATCATCGCCTCTCGGACTACACCGCCGGCCTGGCTGGCGTCGATCGACAGCGCTCCCACCAGCACGGCGGGCAGGTTGTTCATGACGGAAGAGAGCAGGGCGGCCAGCAGGCCCGCCCCGAAAGTCGCGGCCCACAAGCCTTGCCGCGCGCAGGCGTCCAGCAGCGCAGCCAGCTGGTCCGCCAGGCCCTGGTTGCGCAGCCCGTAGACCACCAGATACATGCCCAGCGAGAACACCACGATCTGCCAGGGCGCTTCTCTCAGCACTTTGCGCGTGTCGATGACGTGGCCGTGCCTGGCCACCGCCCACAGCGCCAGGGCGGCCGCCGAGGCCACGGCGCTGACAGGCACGCCCAGCGGCTCCAGGCCGAACAGGCCCGCCAGCAGCAGGGCAAGCACCAGCCAGCCGGCGCGAAACGTGCGCGGATCGCGGATGGCGCTGGCGGGAGGCCGCAGCAGCGTCTTGTCGTAGGTGGCGGGTAGGCTGCCGCGAAAATAAAGCAGCAGGACAAGCAGGCTGGCCGCCACCGACACCAGGTTCACCGGCACCATCACCGAGGCATAGCGGCCGAAGCTGATGCCGAAGAAATCGGCCGACACGATGTTGACCAGATTGGACACGATGAAGGGCAGGCTGGCGGTATCGGCAATGAAACCCGCCGCCATGATGAAGGCCAGGGTGGCCGCCGGGCTAAGGCCCAGGGTCACCAGCATCGCCATGACGATGGGGGTCAGGATAAGCGCCGCGCCGTCGTTGGCGAAAAAGGCGGACACCAGGGCGCCCAGCAGCACGATGGCCACGAACAGGCGCCGTGCCCGGCCGCGGCCCCAGCGCGCCACGTGCAGGGCGGCCCATTTGAAGAAGCCGGCCTCGTCCAGCAGCAGGCTGATGACGATGATGGCGATGAAGGTGATCGTGGCATTCCACACAATGGCCCATACCGCGGGGATGTCGGCAAGACGGACCACTCCGGTGGCCAGCGCCAGCCCTGCGCCGATGAGGGCGCTCCAGCCTATGCCCAGGCCCCGGGGCTGCCAGATGACGAGAACGAGGGTAAGTATGAAGACGGCGGAAGCGATGAGCATGGGGTGGGATAGGGATCGACTGGCGTACTGAAGATGCAGAATAAAGCGTGTCTGTTATTCCCGAAAGGAATCTTTTATGGTTTGAAGCCAGAATTGTATGGGATAATGAAAAAATGTAGACAAATTACGGCTCTATCTCCCCCTCCGACTTAACGCACCATTTTTGTACATCAATGTCCAGGTCTTGAAATATGGAAAACGGGAAAACGCTCTCACAGACTATTGCTGATCAACTCGCCGAAGAAATCGTCCTGCGTCGAATTTTGCCGGGTACCCGCCTTGATGAACAATCCATAGCGACTCGTTTTGGTGTTTCACGCAGTCCCGTGCGCGATGCCTTGCGTCAGTTGGCCGTGACACGCCTGGTTCATTACATGCCCCGGCGAGGTTTCTCTGCGGCAACCATCAAGCCGTCGGAACTTGACGCGCTGTTCGAGGCAGCCGGCGAGATCGAAGCATTGTGCGCCAAACTGTGCGCCCTGCGCGCTGTTCCCGCCGAGCGCAAAAGAATCGAACGGACGCATCATGAGGCTCGGCAGGCAGCAGCCGACAACGACACCAAAGCCTATTCTCAGCTAAATGATGAGCTGCACAAACTCATTTATGCGGGCGCCCATAACAATGTCCTGCAAGAACTTGCCCTGGGAATGCGTCAGCGCCTGGCTCCATTTCGCTCTCAGGGCTTCTTCGTCTCCGACAACCGTATCGAGAAGTCGAACATGGAGCACGAAGAACTGGTTGAGGCCTTGTTGTCACAAGATGCGGAAGCGGCCGCACGCACCATGTATAGCCACGCAGCCAATTCCGCCATGAATGTTTTGCAGCATTTCGAGCACGGCTGATTCATACAGCGCCTTTTCTCCTTTCCCGCCACGATTTTCTTTAAGTGGCCTGTCGAAGTCCGAACGCCCCAGTAAGTCGCGGTGCCACGAGCGCCCGGGCTTACGGGGCGTTTTATTTGCGGAGGCCCTTTATATAGGCATGGTTTTCCCTTATTTTCGTCCACAGTTGTTGACTAAAAGAATCCAATATTCTATTATTGTATACAACTTACTAAATTTGAATGCACAAAAGACGGAGGAAACAAGAATGGGCGGGATCGGATTTGGCACTTATGAAGCAGCAACCGGCTTGAAGCCGGCCGTTGTATTGAACGAAAAGCTGTATGACCTGGAGCAGGCCGTCGAGGCTGGGGTGCCCGCGGTCAAGCAAGAGTGGCTGGCGCCAGAGGGAGTCAGGGCAATGATCTGCAACTGGCAAGAAGCACAGGCGTGGCTCAAGGAGGCAGAGCCTGTCATTCAGCGCAAGGTGGCAGAAGGCGCCTTGTCGCCGGTTTCCGGCTCTGCGCGGGTCGCCCCTCCGTATGTTCCCCAGCGCATCTTTTGTGCGGCTTCGAACTATGCCGAGCATGCGAATGAAATGGGCACCGAGCTGGCGGCCAAGGCCCAGAGCAAGCCTTATATGTTCCTGAAGCTTTCCAATACCGTGATCGGCGACGGAGACACCATCCAGATGCCGCCGGAAACCCAGATGCTCGACTGGGAGGTCGAACTGGCGGCCGTGATCGGCAAGCGGGGCCGCCGCATTTCGGTAGACGACGCGCTCGACCATGTCGCAGGCTATACCGTCATCAACGATATATCCGCCCGCGACTTGAACGTGCGTTCCGACTACCCTTTCAAGCACGACTGGTTTCAAGGCAAATGCCACGACACCTTTGCGCCGATCGGGCCCTGGATCGTTCCGGCCTGGCAGATACCCGATCCCCAGGCGGTAAGCCTGCGGCTTGACGTCAACGGCGAACCCATGCAACAGGACACCACCGCCAATATGATCTGGACCGTCAGAGAGCAGATCGCTTATCTGTCTACCATCGTCACGCTGGAGCCGGGCGACATCGTGGCCACCGGCACCCCGACGGGCGTCGGCATGGGACGAGGCATTTATCTGAAATCAGGCGATCGGCTGATCACAAGCATAGAGGGCATCGGCAGATTGTCCAATGACGTCAAGGCCGAGGTGCTGTAGCCGGACGATCAGGCACCACCGTTGTTGAAGTGGCCGGAGCCGAATCCGGCTCAACGCATGTAGTGACAACCATAACGGAGACAAGCAATGCGCACCAACAAATCCAGACTGAACTCCATCGTGAGAGGCTTCACCCTTTGTGCTGCCCTGGCATTTTCCTGTGCTCCGGCCGCAGCACTCGAGAAGGTAACCTACAACATGGCATGGCTGCCGCAGGGCAGTTCCATCGGCGTCATCGTGGCGCAAGAGCAAGGGCTGTTCGAGAAAGAAGGCCTCGACGTCAATATAGTGCGTGGCTATGGCGGCAATCGTACAGCCAATGAATTGGATCAGGGGCAATATGAATTCGGCTATGTGGATCCGGTCAGCCTTATATTGAACCGGGCCAATGGCGGCCACATCCGCATGGTGGGCGCCATGAATACCCGCTGGCCGGCCGGCATCTGTTTCGATAAAAAGAAACACACCATCAAGACGCTGGACGACCTGAAAGGCCTGTCCATGGGTGGCGGGTCGGCCTCGCCGGTGCAGAACGTCGTACCCGCGTGGCTCGAGCAAAACGGCAAGCCTCGAGACTTCATCCGTCTGTTGCGCATGGATCCCGCCGTCATCGACGCTTCGCTGGTCGAAGGGCGCATCGATCTGGCCGAATGCTGGCTGGCCAGCAACCGGGCCGTGATTCAAAGAAGGGCGGCGCAGGCTGGCGTCGAACTGGGCTGGATCGAATATTCCGACTTCGGCCTCGATGCCTACGGCAGCGGCTTTGCCACAAGGGAAGAGCTCATCGAGAAGAATCCCGAGCTGATCCAGAAATTCTTGCGCGGTTCATATGCCGGATTCGAGTTCGCCTTGAAGAACCCGGAGCAGGCGGCGCAGATTATGGTCAAGATGTTCCCTGTGGTCGACCCCGAAGTCGCCCTGCAGCAGATCAAGGAAATGAACACCCTTATCGTCGACCCGGGCGCAAAAGAGCAAGGCTTGGGCTATATAAGGCCCGAGCGCATGCAGTCCACAGTTCAGTTCGTGGACAAGGCGTTCGACCTCAAGGGCAAGATCAGCGCCGACGAAGTCTATACCAACGCACTGCTGAAGTAACGGAGGCCTTATGTCGAACCGTCCCAAGCCGCAGCGCATCGGGCACGTGGTGTTGAACGTGCGCGATCTGCGCAAATCGGTCGAGTTCTATACCAAGATGGTGGGCCTTGAGGTGTCGGACTACATCGAGGACCAAATGGCCTTCCTGCGCTGCAGCGTCGATCATCACGACCTGGCCTTGGCCCAAATACCGCCTGGCCATCCCCTGCACGAACAGACTTATCGGCCAGGCCGGCCCGGGCTCGAGCATTTCTCGTATCAGCTTGGGTCGCTCGAAGAAATCGAGGCCGCGGCGAAGTACTTGCAAGAACAGGGGGTGCCCATCGTCAGGGGCGTGGGCAAGCACGGGCCGGGGGAAAACCTGTTTCTCGTGTTCGAGGACCCCGACGGCAACTACTGCGAGTTCTACGCCGAGATGGTGCAGGTCACGCCCGAACAGCCCCATACCCCCCGTGTATGGCCCAATGATTTGCATGCTTTCGATCAGTGGGAGTTCGAGCGATTCGTCGTGCCGCCTCCGGACTGGGGCCCGGCGAAGACGGATTGACGGCCTCGCGGAGCCGCCCATGCGCTGCGGCTCCGCAAGAGGCCTCTTGCCACCATAACAATAATCTCAGGAGACTTTCATGCAACGATCCCCGAAGCGGCGGATTCAATGGCGCGCCTATGTCGACCCTCTAATGGTGTTCGTCGTGTTCGCCATCCTGTGGGAGCTTGCCGTCGATGTATTCGACATCAAGCCATATCTGCTGCCAACTTTGTCAAGCGTGCTGCAAAGCATGTGGGACAACCGGGCCAATCTGCTGCTGCAATCATGGATCACCACACAGGAAGTCTTGTTCGGCTTTGTAGGCGCAGTAGTCACCGGGGTGCTTCTCGGGGCGGTCATTCATTCGTGGTCATTCGTCAGGCGCACGATCTACCCCTTTGTCGTGGTGTTCCAGGGCATTCCCAAGATCGCGCTTGCGCCGCTCATGATCATCTGGTTCGGATACGGAGATATCTCGAAGATACTCATGGCCTTCCTGTTCGCATTTTTTCCAGTGGTCATTGCGACCATGGGCGGCCTGGCTGCAACGCCTTCCAACCTGATCGAACACTTTCGG
The DNA here is from genome assembly GCF_003096595.1 of Pusillimonas noertemannii. Taxonomy (GTDB): domain Bacteria; phylum Pseudomonadota; class Gammaproteobacteria; order Burkholderiales; family Burkholderiaceae_B; genus Pusillimonas; species Pusillimonas noertemannii. The sequence continues at coordinate 10,673 of NZ_QEKO01000011.1, forward strand.
GCCATAAGGGCGCCGGGCTGGGTGATGTTCAGGCGTCTGTATGTGCCTTCCGCTTTGCCTTCCATCATGGACGGCTGCAAGCAGGCCATGCCGCTGGCCGTGATCGGCGCCATCGTCGGCGAGTTCGTCGGTTCTGAGCACGGCTTGGGTCACCTTATCTTGAATACAACGGCCAATGCGCGCACCGACTATCTTTTTGCCGCGCTGATCACGGTTTCAGCCTTGGCCGCTTTGCTTTATCTGGTTATCGAGCTGGTCGCCAAGCGGGTGTGGTGGCGCGGGCTTTGATCTGATTACCGTCTTTCAAAATTCAATTTCACATTCGGTTCATTCGCTTAAGGAGGCAACATCATGGCTAAGCTACGCCACATCGCACTGGCTGTTCCCGATCCCGAGAAAGCAGCGCAGTTCTATAGCAAGGTATTCGACATGGAAATTGTCGAGCCCACTTATTCCCCCATTGCCGATGGCGTGTACCTTTCCGACGGAATCGTCTGCCTGGCGCTGCTCAAGTACAAGACCGACGAGGCGGCGGGCAAGGAAAGGGGTAAAAATTGGATAGGGACGCATCACTTCGGGTTCTGGGTCGACGATGTCGATAGCCAAAGAGAAGTCATCGAAGCCAATGGCGGCACGTTCTTTCTCGACCTTCCACACGATAAAAGCAGCCTGTACTACGAGATGAAGTTCCGCGACCCTGATGGAATCATCTTCGACATCTCGGAAGGCGGCTGGGTGGGCGCCAAGAAATAAGGAATGCATCTGTGAAAGTCGACAATGCGGAATCCGGCGCCGAGGCTGCGATCCATGTCCACAAAGTGGGTAAGACCTTTGACAGCCACGTGAAGATCCAGGCTTTGCAAGAGGTCAATTTCACAATACCTCAAGGCGAGTTTGTATCCATTCTTGGTCCGAGCGGATGCGGAAAAAGCACGTTGCTAAGGGTCGTTTCCGGGCTGATCGATCCCGATGAGGGCGGAGAGGTGCGCATATTCGGGCACCGCCAATCGCATCGCGATATGTCCGACGACGTGGGCGTGGTGTTTCAAACCCACAATATGCTGCCCTGGGACACGGTCGAATCGAATATACGCCTCGCTGCCGAGGTGCGAAAACTGCCCAAGCAAGAATTGGACAAGCGCATCGATGCTTTACTGCCCGTGCTCAAGCTGGAAAAGTTTCGCGGCAGCTATCCGCATCAGCTTTCCGGGGGCATGCGACAGCGTGCCGCGCTGGGGCAGATTCTGGTCACACGGCCCAAGGTCCTGCTGCTCGACGAGCCTTTCGGCGCGTTGGATGCTCTGACTCGCGATCAATTGAACGTCGAGCTGCTGAGGCTATGGCAGGAAATGCGCCAGACCGTTCTGCTGATCACGCACAGCATCGCGGAAGCCGTGTTTCTTTCAGACCGGATATTGGTCATGTCTGAACATCCCGGACGCATCATCGAGGACATCAGGATAGATCTTCCGCGGCCCAGAGACCCGCGCACCAGCAAGGAAGCGGTGGAGTTCGGACGCTATGTTGCCCGTTTGGGGCAGATCATGGGCGTCGACTGAAGAGCCCAGGACCCGGTTCAATTCAATGGAGAAAAGATGGACATTACGAGATTTCACGGCGTCGTGCCAGCCATGGCCACGCCGTTCAAAAGCAATTATGAGCTTGACCTGGACCGAGTGGCCCAGCTGATAGAGGGCTATATCGCGGCAGGGGTGCACGGCATTTCGGTGGCGGGAAGCCAAGGCGAGTTCTTCGCCTTGAGCGCCAAGGAGCACCTGCAATTGCTGGAAAAAGCCATTGACGCCACGAATGGGCGGGTACCTGTTTATGCGGGCACCGGGGCGGTGACCACGCGCCAGGCGATCGAGCTGACCAAGGCGGCCGAATCGATGGGGGCCGATTTGGCGCTGGTCATTACGCCCTATTTCGCGCAGCCAAGCCAGGAGGAATTGCTTGAGCACTATACCTCCGTGGCCAAGGCCACCAGGCTTCCGGTCATGCTGTACAACAACCCCCCGCGCACGAAGGTGAACGTCCTGCCCAAGACGCTGGTGCGTTGCATGCAGGGCGCTGAAAACATTGTCGGCATCAAGGATTCGGCGGGTGATCTGACCCAGTCCATCGAATTCCAGCTTCTGGCCCCCAGGGCGTCGCTGCTGTTTTCCGGCCGCGATACCATTGCGCTGGCCATGATGCGCCATGGAGCGCAGGGAACAATCTCGCCGGCGGCAAATGTGTTCCCCGAGCTCATGGTTGCGATGTACGAAGCCTGCCGGTCGGGCGACCATGAAACGGCCTTGCGCATTTCAAACATTTTTGCTCCATTGCGGGCGGCATGGGCGCTGGGGTCCTTTCCCGTGGTCATCAAAGAGGCCATGGCGCTTGCGGGCCGCAATGCCGGCCCCACTCGTCCACCCATCATGCCTTTGACAGAACAGGCACGCGCCGAGGTTGACGCGGTGGTCCGGCGGATCGCCATGCTGGCCTCGAAGGAGGGTGCGGGTGAACCAGCGCAGGCAGGTTGAAGAGCCCCACGGCGAGGCGCTTTACAATGCCCGCGCCGCAACGCCCGATTACCTTCGGATATTCGATCGGTGGGCGCGCGATTCGGCTGCGTATCGCGCGCAGTGCAAGCGTCGCGGCAATGGCCGGTTCGATGTGCCGTATGGGCCGCGCGCCGCGGAAACACTCGATCTGTTTCTCCCTTCCGAAGCCGCCAAGGCTACGCTCATGTACGTCCATGGCGGCTACTGGAGTTCCTTGGACAAGTCTGATGCGTCGTGGATCGCCCCTGCCTTCGTCGACGCGGGCTACGCCGTTGCGGTGATCAACTACGCGCTTTATCCCGAGGTGTCGGTTGGCGCGATCGCTGATCAAGTGAGGGCTGCGGCGGCGTGGCTATATCGGCAATGTCCCGGCTGGCAAGTCTCGGGCGGCCGCCTGTATGCCTGCGGCCATTCGGCGGGCGGACATTTGGCGACGCTGCTTCTGGCCACGGATTGGACGAAGTTCGATTCTTCGCTCGCCACTTCGCGCCCCGTGGCGGCCGCCATCAGTGTCAGTGGTCTGTATGATCTCGTTCCCTTGCTGGATGTGCCTTCGGTGGCCGCGGTGCATGGCATGGAGCAGGGTGCGGCGATGCAAGCCAGCCCGGCCAGGCTCAGCCCGCATTCCGGTTCCCGTCTGTTGACGGCACTTGGAAACGATGAAAACCAGGGCTTTAAACAGCAGGCCGCGATCATCGCGGAACGGTGGGCCCATGTTCACGCCGGACAGGTCGATTGTCCGCGGCGCAATCACTTCACCATACTCGATGAGCTGGCCCAACGCGATGGATCGATCTTCAACGCAGCCCTGGCTCTCTTGTCTTCGCCTCATTCATGAACAACATGATTCCCGACTCAATACTGGATACCTTGTTTCGCAAGGCGCGCACCCATAATGCATGGACGGCCGAGCCTGTTTCGGAAGATGAACTGCACCGCCTGTACGAGCTGATGAAATGGGGGCCGACCTCTGCCAATTCGTCGCCGGCGCGCATTATATTCTTGTGCTCCCCTGCGGCCAAAACTCGGCTAAAGCCGTATCTGTCCAGCGGCAACGTCGAAAAGAGCATGGCTGCCCCGGTAACCGCCGTCATTGGCTACGATACCGAGTTCTATCGGCATCTTCCCAGACTGTTCGCTCACAGCCCCGCCATGCATGTCCTGTTCTCCGAACCACAGAATAGCGCGAGGACCGAGCGGGCGGCGTTTCAGAATTCGAGCTTGCAAGGCGCCTACTTCATCCTGGCGGCCCGGTGCATAGGGCTTGATTGCGGGCCCATGTCGGGGTTCGATGCGGCGGGAGTCGATCACGAGTTCTGGGCGGGGACATCAGTGAAGACCAATTTCCTGTGTAATCTTGGCCATGGCGATCCCAGCGTCCTGTTCCCACGCTTGCCACGCCTGGATTTCGAAGAGGCCTGCCGGATAATGTGAGGTGTGACGTACCGCGAGGCCGTCCTTCTCAGGGCCGAAGTCATCCGGCTTCGAGCGCCTCGTCCGCCTGGCCGCGCTGGCGGTATCTTTGCGCCAGCACGGCGCACACCATGAGCTGGATCTGATGAAACACCATGAGCGGGAGCAGGGCGGGGCCGACCGCGCCGGCCGAGAACAGCACCTGCGCCATGGGCACGCCGGTGGCCATGCTCTTCTTGGAGCCACAGAAGACAATGGTGATTTCATCTTGTGTATTGAAACCCAGCTGGCGAGCCGACCAGGTGGTGATGAAGAGCACCAGAGCGAGCAGGGCACAACACACGACGGTGAGTACGATCAACGATGAGGGCGGCACGGCGCGCCACAAGCCGCCGATCACGGAGGCGCTGAAGGCGGTATAGACCACCAGCAAAATCGAGCTCTGGTCCACATTGCGCAGCCAGTGCTGATTGCGGTCTATCCATTGCCCTATCCAGGGGCGTGATAAATGCCCGGCCAGAAATGGCAAGAGCAGCTGTACGCTGATGTGTAGGATGGCGTCCAGCGTGGACGAGGTGCGCGAGCCCGAACCCAGCATCCACTGCAGCAAAAGCGGGGTAAGCACGATGCCGATAAGGCTGGAAGCCGAGGCGCTGCACACCGCCGCCGGGACGTTGCCGCGCGCAAGCGATGTAAAGGCGATGGCGGATTGAACCGTTCCCGGCAGGCAGCAAAGATATATCACTCCGACATACAGCGCCGTGCCCAGCGCGGGCTGCAGCGCCGGCTTCAGGACCAGCGCCAGAAGGGGGAACATGACGAAGGTAAAGATGAACACCAGAAGATGCAGGCGCCAGTGCATGGCGCCCGCGATGATGGCCTGGCGCGACAGCTTGGCGCCATGCAGGAAGAAGAGCAGGGCAATGGCCAGGTCGGTGACCCAGCCGAACAGGGTCGCGCCCATGCCATGCGCCGGCACGAGCGTCGCGGCGGCCACGACGGCGATCAGCAAAAGGGTGAAGTTGTCGAAAAGCAGGCGTAGTCGGTTCATGGGCGCACCATACCGTAGCCTGGGATTTCCCGCTAACGCTAATAAACGTCATAATGTAGCTAAAGAGACATGTGCGACATGAGGAATGAAAGGGCATCCGCAAAGAGCAAGATGGCGCGTTCCATTGACAACACCGAGCTCGCGGGCTTGAAGCGGCTTCCGCGCCCGCTTTATGGGCATGTGGAATCGCTGTCGAACCGGGTCATCGGCCATCGCCACAGCCATCCCTGGATACAGGTTTCGTACGCCGCGCGCGGCGTGCTCGAGGTAGCCACGGGCAGTGCTCGATTCGTCGCCTTGCCTCATCGCGCCATCTGGGTGCCCGCTGGCGTTTCCCATCAGGTTTATGCGTCGCGGGACACGCAGATACGCAGTCTCTACGTCGACCCCGAAGCGGTGAACAGAAGCAGCAATGCATGCTTTGTACTGGAAGTCAGTGAACTGTTGCGCGAACTGATCCAGGCGTTCAGCGAAATGCCCGAAGACTATGCATTCGAAGGGTCCGATGGTAGGCTTGCCGCCGTGCTGCTCGATCGATTGGCCGCGGCGCCGGCCACTACATTGGCGCTGCCATGGCCTTCCGAACCGCGCATACTGGCAATATGCCAGGCCTTGCAGGCGCGGCCAGCCGCGGGCGACTCGCTGGACGACTGGGCCCAGCGGCTGTCGGTGTCGCGCAAGACGCTCAGTCGTTTGTTCCTGCGGGAAACAGGCCTTGGATACCGTCAATGGAGGCAGCGGCTGCGTCTGATGCATTCCTTGCCGCTGCTCGAGCAAGGGCAGTCCGTTACCAACGTGGCCTTCGACTGCGGCTATGAAAGCGTTTCGGCTTATATTGCAGCGTTCAAGGCTCAGTTCGGGCGTACGCCCGGCGAATTCTTTCCCGTGGCAGGTGCGGCGCGAGCCTGAGCTTGCGTAAAGCGTGCCGGCGCATGCCGGCCGGCATAGGACGACAAAATCATGACTACACGACTTTCAAGAATCACCACACGCACCGGCGACCAGGGTACGACAGGCCTGGGGGACGGCAGCCGCATCTCCAAGGACGCGCCCCGCATCGCGGCAATGGGCGACGTCGACGAACTCAACAGCATGTTGGGCCTGTGGCGCGCTGAAAGCCTGCCGGCCGGCATCGATGCCTTGCTGGGACGCATACAGAACGACTTGTTCGATCTGGGTGCCGAATTGTGCATTCCGGGCCATGTAGCGGTATCGGCGCGGCAGGTACTGTTTCTGGAAGAAGCATTGGAGCGCTACAACGCGGAATTGGGCACGCTGAAAGAGTTCATCTTGCCGGGCGGCTGCCGGGCCGCGGCCCTGGCGCACGTGGCGCGCACCGTATGCCGGCGTGCCGAGCGCTCGGTGGTGGCGATGGAAGCGGCCGAGCCCGCGCAAACAGGCGATGCTGCATCGGGCCTTGAGCATGGCGCTGAACCGTGTGCGGAAGAGGGCAAGCATTTGGCGGGCATCGTGAACGAGCCGCTGAAACAATACCTCAATCGACTGTCCGATCTTTGCTTCGTATTAGCCCGGGCACTGAACCGTGCCGCCGGCCAGCCGGACGTCCTGTGGAGCCGTCAACCGGGATGATTCGCTAGACGGTTAGGACAGCTGTTGCTTGATACACGGTGCGCGTAAACCCCAGTTGTCAGAGATGGAAAAAAGCTTCTAATGTCTTAACGTGACCATAATGTGAGCATTAGCGGGGGAACTCGCGCATAGCTACACCCCACAATTTTATTTCTTGCTCACGCCAGCACCCGAGTTACACAGGGTGACCTTAATTCAGGAGTAGCGCACATGAGCAACACAGAAATACTCAGCACGCTGAAAGAAATCGCGGATCCGAAACATTCAGCGCTGATTATTATCGATGCGCAGCATGACTTTTGCTCTGAAAAGGGAGCAATGGCACAGCGCTTTGGCTTCGATATGAAAGAAATCCGCGAAGCCGTTCCCCGTTTGAACAAACTAATCGAAGTCTGCCGCGAGGCAGGCATTTTCGTAGTATGGGTGCGGGAAATATTTTCTGATAAACGTATGCACAGCAATCAGAAATCAATTTGGGGTGGCGGCGATGATATCTGGCTGATTCCCGAGGGTGGAAAGGGTACAGACTGGTATGAAGGAATGATTAAGCCGCTTGATAGTGAGCCCGTAGTTACTAAGTGGCAATATGACGCCTTCCAGGGCACTGACCTTGAACGCCTGCTTCAGGCTAACGGGATTAAGACGCTACTGATGACGGGCTTCACCACCAACGTCTGCGTTGAATCCACTGCCCGGCACGGTTACGAGAAAGGCTACTACATCGTTCTAGCGTCTGACTGCTCGGGTACGCCCACACCGGCTGAGCACGAGGCTGCTGTCTTCAACATCCAGACTTACTATGGAAAGGCTGCCAAAAGCGCTGAGCTCATGGAACTTTGGCAGAAGGGGTCCATGAAAAAAGTGGCTTGATGTTGTAGTAATCGCGACTTGTCTAGTTCAGTTCCAAGAGCTTCAGGGTCTGAACTTGCGCTGACAAATGACGTATAATGTATATTATGTAAAGTAATGGATTTTGATGTTTGGTAAGGGATCTCCTGGGCCGAGTTGGTCGACGCCGCCTGTTCATTGTTTGTGCGGCGTCGTACCCTGCTTAGTCCAGGTCCCGGATGCTGTCGCCGGACAGCGAAAGCCTTCAATTCCGCCGAGATCGATCGACAATGGCGGCCCGGCCGTCAAAAACGAAAGCTCAACCCGGCGACGAAACGAGTCTGCTGCCGCGATTCGCCGGCGGCTCGCGCGTAGTCCGCCGTCCTGCCGAATTTGCCGGCCCATTCCACGCCAATGTATGGAACCAGCTGGCGCGTTATTTCGTGCTTGAGCCGCAAGCCGGCCGTGACGTCGGCCAGGCCGCTTCCAATTTGCCTCGCTTCGTCGTCTTTGCTGTATAGGTTCATTTCAACCGCGGGTTGAAGATAAAGCTTCTGGCTGAGCAGAATGTCGTATTCCGCGTGCAAGCCCAGCGCTGTCCTGCCGCCGGGGCCGACATAGGCGGTGGCATCCACTTCGAACCAATACGGTGCAAGCCCTTTTATGCCGAATGCAAGCCATTGCCTGTTGGGCGCTCCGTGGTCGTGGTCGAGCCGAAGGCCCAGCTCTGTGTCCCAATAGGCAAAGGCGGCATGGCGCCACAGCAATTGCGTTTCCGAGTGCCGCAGCTTGCCGCCGGCGACTTCGCCTTCGGCCTTGACCACGGCCCGGTTGTAGGTGCCGCCGTACCATGCTTCGCCTTCGTAGGCACCCCACTCTTCGCCTTGCGCCCTGACATGCTCGAAGCGGTCGAACTGGACCGAGCCGAAATAATGCGTGTCGGACATGTGCGAGGCTTCGGACGGCGGCAGGGAAAACTTGCCCGCATTGCGTACGTGTCCGCCCGAATAAGCATCAGGGTCTCGAGCGTTCGCCGGCGTGGAGCCGCCCTGCATCGGCATGTCGCCGTGGTCCATGGAGCTTGCCTCCTGGCTGGCCTGATCCATATCGTGGCCCATGCTGCTCGCGCTGTGATCCATTAGATTGGCATGGCCGGTGTGTTCCACGTCGTTGCTCGCGTGAGCCTGGGGCCCGGCCGGTTCAGCGTAGATGCCGTGCGTGGAATGCTCCGCGTGTTCTGTGTGGCCGGCGTGACTGGCGTGGCTCGCATGGCCTTGGGCAAAAGTCGTGGCCGGCAAGCCAGCGGCCACGGCCAGCGGCGCGGCCAGCAATGCCTGTCTCAGGCGATGTTGTATACCTTGAAGGCCTGACATTTGATAAATAGCTTTCTTCATGCCACCACCACTTCGCGGAACATTCCGGAGTCCATATGCAGCATCAGGTGGCAGTGCCAGGCCCAGCGCCCCAGGGCGTCGGCCGTAACCTGAAAGCTGATGCGTTGCGCCGGCTGCACCGGGATGGTGTGCCGCCTGGCCTGGAAGCGGCCGTCAGCCGTTTCAAGTTCGCTCCACAGCCCATGCAGGTGCATGGGATGCGTCATCATGGTGTCGTTGTGCAGGATGACCCGCAGCCTTTCGCCATAACGGAAATGTACCGGGGTCGATTTGCCGTATTCGACCCCGTCGAATGACCAGGTGTAGCGTTCCATATTGCCGGTCAGGTGCAGTTCGATTTCGCGCTCGGCGCCGCGCGGGTCCATGGCGCCGCCGATGGTATGCAGGTCCGACAGCGTAAGCACCCGCCTGCCGTTGTTCCGTAAACCCACCCCCGGATCGTCAAGGTTATTGCGCGGCATGTCCACCCGCATGTCGGTGCTGGGACCATATTCGGTGCTTGCATGGCGCACTTCAAGGCCGGCGCCCTCGCCCGCCATCTCGTCGTGATTCATGCCGTGAGCGGCACTGGCATGGTTCGCACTGTGCATGCTGTTGTGGCTTCCTCCAGGCGTGGCGCCACCATGACCCATTGCAGCGTGGTTCATTCCATGCATGCCAGCGTCGTGAGCCATTCCACCGCCATGGCCGCCGCCTGCTCCGCCCATCGCGCCCATCATGTCGGCCATGGAGAGCCACTCGGGCGCATCGAGCGCAGGGACCGGGGCGTCGAGCCCGGCACGTGCGGCCAGTGTGCCGCGTGCGTAGCCGGTGCGATCCATGGACTGGGCATAAATGGTGTAGGCCTCGTCTTTCGGATGCACCAGCACGTCATAGGTTTCGCCCGGGCCGAATCGCAGTTCGTCGACGGTTACCGGCTCGACATTGACGCCGTCGGCCTGCACGACCGTCAGGCCCAGGCCGGGAATGCGCACATCGTAGAAGGTATGGGCCGACCCGTTGATGAGCCGCAGCCGAACCCGCTCGCCGGGCCGGAACAACCCCGTCCAATTGCCGGCGGGCGTGGTTCCGTTGAGCAGGTAGGTGAGCACGTCGGCCGATAGGTCGGCCAGGTCTGTGGGGTTCATGCGCATTTCATTCCACATCTTGCGCTTGTCCAGCGCCGCCCCAAGGCTTGTCTGCGAGACGTCGCGGAAGAAATCCACGGCCGTGGGCCGGTTGTAGTTGTAATAGTCGCCCTGCATCTTCAATTTGGCCAGCACCCGCATGGGGTCTTCGTCCGTCCAGTCTGAAAGCAGCACGACGTGTTCACGATCCGCGCGTATGAGGTCTGGGCCTGCAGGGTCGATGATGATGGCTCCATACAGCCCCATGGCTTCCTGCATGCCCGAGTGCGAATGGTACCAGTAGGTGCCGCTTTGCCGCAGCTTGAAGCGATAGGTAAAGGTTTCACCCGGCGCTATGCCGGCAAAGCTGATGCCGGGAACGCCATCCATCTCGAAGGGCAGGATGATGCCGTGCCAGTGAATGGAGGTGGTTTCCCGCAGGCGGTTATGCACGCGTATCGTCACGGTGTCGCCTTCGCGCCAATGCAGGGTGGGCGCAGGCAGCGAGCCGTTGACCGTAATGGCGGTGCGCCGGCTTCCCGTGAAATTGACAGGCGATTCGCTGATGACCAGATTGAATTCAGTGCCTTTTAGAATGGGCGCAGCCCCCGCATCCGCGCGATGCAAAGGCATGCCGCCCGCTTGTGCGTAGGGCGTCAGGCCCGCAAGCAGGCCGCCTACGGCAAGGCCTTGCACGAAACGGCGGCGGGATATAAGCGGTACGGGTAGGGTAATGGCATTACGGCGTTTCACGAGCGGGTCTCCTGTGCGGCTGCGCGCCGGTGGCTGAGTTCATACAGTATGGGAAGCACCAACAGCGTCAACAAGGTTGATGAAACAATCCCCCCTATCACTACGGTGGCCAGCGGCCGCTGTACCTCGGCGCCGGTTCCGGTGTTCAGCGCCATCGGTACGAAACCCAGCGAGGCCACCAAGGCCGTCATCAGCACGGGTCGAAGGCGGGTCAGCGCCCCTTCGCGAATAGCCGCCGAGAGCGCCATCCCCTCTTCCCGCAGGCCGCGGATGAAGGACAGCATGACCAGGCCGTTCAGCACCGCCACCCCCGACAGGGCGATGAAGCCCACCGCCGCCGAGATGGACAATGGAATGCCGCGCATCCAAAGCGCCACGATGCCGCCGGTGAGCGCGAAAGGAATGCCGGTAAACACCAGCAGGCCGTCCTTGATGTTGTTGAACATCATGAACAGCAGGACAAACACGAGCAGCAGGGCCACCGGCACGACGAGCTGCAGGCGGGACGTCGCCGACTGCAACTGTTCGAACGTACCCCCCCACTCCACCCAGTACCCCGCCGGCACCTGAACCTGGCCCTGCATGCGCTCTTGCGCCTGGGCGACGAATGAGCCGATATCGCGTCCGAGCACATTGGAGGAAACGACCACGCGGCGCTTGCCGTTTTCCCGGCTGAACTGGTTGGGTCCGACGGTCGTTTCCAGGGTGGCGATGGAGCCCAGGGGAATCTGGTTGACGGTGCCGCCGCTGCCTGGCAAGGCAATGGGCAGTTGCCTGATCGCGTCCTCGTCGGCGCGAAGCGTGTCGGGCAGCCGCACCACCATCGCGAACCGGCGGTCTCCCTGGAACAGCGTGCCCGCTTCTCGGCCGCCTATGGCCACCGCCACCGCATCTTGCACCTCTTGCAGCGAGAGTCCGTAACGCGCCGCCTGTGCCCGGTCGATGGAAATCGTCAGGACAGGCAAGCCAGTGGTCTGTTCGACATTGACGCCGGATGCCCCCGGTATTTGCTCGAGCACCTGGGCAATCTGCGCGGCGGTGGAATCAAGCACCTCCATGTCGTCGCCAAAGACCTTGACGGCCACGTCTGAACGCACGCCCGAGATGAGCTCGTTGAAGCGCAGCTCGATGGGCTGGGAAAACTCGTAGTTGCTGCCGGGCAATTGCGCGGCAGAAGCCTGCACTTGCCGTATGAGCTCTTCGCGAGGCAGTTTCGGGTCGGGCCACTGGCTTTTGGGGCGCAGCATGACGTAGGCGTCCGATATATTGGGCGGCATGGCGTCCGAGGCCACTTCGGCCGTTCCGGTGCGGGCGAATATGCGCTCTATCTGCGGAAACTCCGCAAGCAGCTTGCGCTCCAGCTGCTGCTGCATTTCCACGGACTGCGTCAGGCTGGTGGCGGGTACGCGCAAGGCCTGGATGGCGAAATCGCCCTCGTTCAGGCTGGGTATGAACTCGCTGCCCATGCGCGCCCCGATCAGGCCCGACAAGACCACGGCCACCAGCGCCATGGCCAGTACGACGGGCTTGTTGGCCATGGCCAGGTTCAAGGCGGGCCGATAAGCGCGCTTGGCGGCGCGCATGAAGGCGCTTTCTTTTTCGGTAACACGCTTGCCGATGAAAAGCGCCACGGCGGCCGGCACGAACGTTACGGACAGGATCATGGCGCCCAGCAAGGCCGTGACGACGGTGAAGGCCATGGGCGTGAACATCTTGCCTTCCACGCCAGTCAGGGCAAAGACCGGCAGATAGACGATCATGATGATGGCCTGGCCGAAAACCAAGGGGCGGCGCACCTCTTTCGACGCGGCGAACACCTCGTGGAACCGCTCCGAAAGCGTCAGGGAGCGCCCAAGCCGGCCTTGGGCATGGGTCAGGCGCCTGATGCAGTTCTCGACGATCACCACCGCGCCATCGATGATAATGCCGAAATCAAGCGCGCCCAGGCTCATGAGGTTGGCGCTGACTTTGCCAGTGACCATGCCCGTGAAGGTGAACAGCATGGCCAGGGGAATGACAAGCGCCGTCAGCACCGCCGCGCGGATGTTGCCCAGGAACAGGAACAGCACCACGATGACCAGAATGGCGCCTTCCAGCAGGTTTTTCTGTACGGTGGCAATGGCTTTGTCCACCAGTACGGTGCGGTCGTACACCGTTACTGCGCTGACCCCGTCTGGCAAAGAGCGATTCACCTCTTGCATTTTGCGGTCTACCGCATGGGACACCGCCCTGCTGTTTTCGCCCATCAGCATGAACGCCGTGCCCAGCACGACTTCGCGGCCATTCTCGGTCGCCGCGCCGGTGCGCAGCTCCTTGCCCTCGCCCACCGTCGCGACATCCTCGATGCGAATCGGGCTGCCCGTCTGGTTGGCGATCAGGATTTGCCCGATTTGTTCGACCGACTGCAGCTGTCCTGGCACCCGGACAAGCGCCTGTTCTCCATGGTGCTCGATATAGCCCGCGCCGAAGTTGCTGTTGTTCCGATCGACGGCGTCCAGGAGATCTTGCAGGGTGAAACCATAGGCGCGCAGCTTGGCTGGGTCGGGCGCAATCAAGTATTCCTTCGCGTAGCCGCCTATGGTGTTGATCTCTGTCACCCCGGGAACATTGCGTAGTTGGGGCTTGATGACCCAGTCCTGGATCTCTCGCAGATCGGTGGGCGTGTAGGCGGTTCCGTCGGGCTTCAATGCGCCCTCGTCCGCCTCGACCGTCCAGAAGTAGATTTCACCCAGGCCGGTCGATATCGGCCCCAGCGCGGGGGTCATTCCGGGCGGGAGCTGGTCCTTTGCGCCTTGCAACCGCTCGTTTACCAGCTGGCGGGCGAAATAGACGTCCGTGCCCTCTTCGAAGATCACGGTGATCTGCGAGAGCCCGTAGCGGGACAATGAGCGCGTTTGCTCAAGCTTCGGAAGCCCGGCCATGACGGTTTCAAGCGGATACGTGATGCGCTGTTCGACCTCCAGCGGCGAATAGCCCGGGGCCGGCGTATTGATCTGAACCTGTACGTTGGTGATGTCGGGAACAGCGTCGATGGGCAGGCGCTGGTAATTGAAGATGCCCAGTGCGGCCATGCCCAGCACGGCCAGTATGGTCAGCCAGCGCTGCTCGATTGAAAAACGGATAATGCGTTCAAACACGGTTCTTCCTTTTTTCAGTGGCTATGTGAGGCGCTGCCCTTGCCCAGCTCGGATTTGATGACGAAGCTGTTGTCCACGGCGTATTGCGCGCCCGCTTTCAAGCCGCTCAGCACCTCGACCGCAGCCGCGTCCTTTCGGCCCACGGTAATGGGCTGCGCGACGAACTCGTCGCCATGCCGAACGAAAACCACCGTCTCCTCGTCCAGGGTGTGAACGGCCTGGGGTTTGACTGCGACGGGCACCTCTTCTTCCGAAGACGGCAACTGCACCGTGACAAACAGTCCTGGCCGCCACGACCCTTGGGGATTGCTCAGGCTGACCCGGGCCGAGGCGGCCCGATTCTGCCGCCCCAGCAATGACCCGACATGGAAAATCGTCCCCTCCCCTCGCGAGGCAAAGGCCGTGGCGCCCACGATTGCCTTGCCGCCGACACGGACGGCGCCCAAGGCGTGAGCGGGCACCATCACGTCCGCCCATACCGTCGAGAGATCGGAAATCTTGAAAATCGGCGTGTCCGCGGCGACGGTTTCACCTAGGGCGATGTTCTTTTCCACGATGGTGCCGTCAAACGGCGCCTTGACTTCAAGCCGGCTGAAGCGGCCTGTTTCTCCCGCGTCGGCGCCCAGCGCCTGAAGCTGTTCCAGCGCGTCCGCCGCCGCAATCTGTGCTTCTTGCAACTGCTGGCGGGCCAAAAGGTAGTCTTGCTCGGCCGATATTTTTTCCTGCCATAGCTGGCGCTCGCGGCTGTACGTCGTGTTGGCCAATGCCAGCCGCCTTTGCGCAGCCCTTAGCGCGCTACGCCGCTCCGACAGTTCGGGGCTGGCCAGCACCGCCAGGACATCGCCTTGCTTGACTTCCTGTCCGAGCTCGGCCGGCACTTCCCGAACGATGCCTGCCAGGCGCGGCACCAGCTGGGCGGTACGGTTGGCGTTGAAAGCGATTTCACCGGGCAGCTGAACGAACACCCCGATGCGGGCGGGCCCCGCCGTGGCCAGCGTTATCCCGGCCGCGTCGATTTGCGCCTGGGAAAAGGCGATTTCGCGTTCATGGCTCGCGCCATGGCCACCATGCTCGTCATTGCCGGCGTCTGTTTCCGGGGAAGAGGCTTCCTGCTGCGAGGCCGGGGCATGCTCGTGCCCATCGTGGCCCGACTCCTCATGCCCTGCCCTGCTTCCCGTCATTATCAGCGTGCCCAGCAGCGCACCCACAAGAACGATAACGGCGACCAGCGCCGCCTGGGTCGGGCGACGGCGCGAGCCCGTTTGGTTTGGTGTGTTCATGAGTTGCGTCCAAGAATGCGATCAATTTGTGCAAGGGCCTGATAGGCGTCAGACAATGCGGACAAGTGCCGGGCCGTTGCCTGAAACAAGGTTCGTTGTGCGTCCAGCACCACGGTGAAGTCGAACTTTCCCGCTTCGAAGCCGCGTTTGGCGCGAGCAAACGCCGTATTGGCACTGGGAAGAATTTCCGCTTCCAGCCTGCGCACGGCGCTCTTGGCCAGATCGAATTCGCTGGCTGCTCTTTGCAGTTGCGCCTGCAGCTGGGTTCTCAAGCCCAGATAGTCGTCCCGGCTCTTGTAGACGAGCATGGAGGCTTCATAGACATTGCCCTGGTTCCGATCGAAGAGCGGCAAGGGTACGGAAACCCCGACAAGCATCTGGTTACGTCCGAGCTCGTTGTTGCGAACGACTCCTGCACTGACTTCCAGGTCTGGGTAACGCTTGCTTTTTTCTACTGCAAGCTGCGCTTGGCTTCGGTCGGAGGCGAGGCGCGCCGCCTGCAGTAAAGGAGACCTCTCCAGCGCCGCGGCCAAGTCGTCCAGGCCGGGGCGGTTCGATGGTGCTTCGATTGCTCCTTCGGCGCTTGTGAACGTGGGCATCGATTCGCCCCATAGCGTCGAGAGTTCGCGCCGGGCGGCCTGCAAGGTGCTGTGCGCCTGTTCGGCTTCCAGCTCGGCATTGGCCAGTTCGACGTGTGCCCGGTCCGCATCGAGCGGGGCGACCTTGCCCGCTTCCACACGCTTGGCGGCGATGCGCTGCGCGTCCCGTGCAATGCCGACGGCCTTGGCGGACAAGGCCACCCTTTCCTGGGCGATCAGCACCTCGAAAAATGCGGCTACCGCTTGAGAGCGCACGTCGGCGCGTGCCTGCTCGGCCTCTTGCCTTGCAATGTCGCGGGTCAGGCTGGCCGCGTCGATGCGCGCATCGCGTTTCCCGCCCAGTTCTATGGGCAAGCTCAACGTGGTGGTCGTAGTGCGCGAGGCCTTTTGCGAGGTGTCCTCGACTTCGATGCCCAGCACCGGATTGGGCCGGCTTCGGGCCTGCTGCACGACGCCGTCCGCGGATTGTGCTGTGTGGCGCGCCGCCGAAAGAGCGTGGTTGCCGTCCAGCGCGCGCTGGACCGCCTGCTCCAGGGTCAGGGGCGCTGCGTTTTGCATTTGTGCCGGTTCACCGGGTCGATGAAGTGGAGGCAGGGACTGGGCCGATGCTGAGGCCCCAATAGCCATGGCGGCTGCGAGATGTAGCAATGTACTGCGCATGGAATCGCTCCAAGATAGTCTGTTGACGTACTTGTTGTGTGAGCAGTACCGGGAAAGCGCAGGGGCCAGGCCGTCAGGATTTACGGCATGGAGAGTCGAAGGGATTCTTTCGACAGCTTATGCGGCCCTTCCCGGCTGCTGCGGGAATGGCGGAGCGATGCGGTAAAGAAGAAAGACGCGCCGATCCGCTTCAGGCGGCCGGCCATTTGGGCCGCTCGGGCCTGTCGAACACCGACTGGGGAGCGTGGCTTGCCTCGCGGGCTTCAAGAGAGACGCTCAATGGCAGGGGGATGTGCAGCTGGGGAAAGGCGTCGATGATGGTCAGCGCATGCAGGCTGCAAAACCTGTCTTCGTGGTGGACGCCTGCCGTGTCGGCGGGGTCGGTGTCGCTGGCCTGTGCCTGCGGGGCTTTGCTGTGGCCCGCCGCGGGACATGTCGTATGCAGGCAGGCATCGTGTTCTTGCGGCATGTAGGCGCTGACCACCCCCCAGGAAGCCTGGAGGGGCATGAGCACAAGCAGAAGGATGAACACGAGCTTTTTCATTGATGCAGCGATTGTACTTGGTTTCGGCACCCTCTTCCGATAAGCCTGCATCGAGGTCCAGGCAAAATGACAAGGCCGTGCGCGGACATCAGGGCAGGCGGCGCGACCCGTCAGGGTAGAAGCCCTGCTCTTGGCCGGCCACGCCGTTCGCACCGATTTTCTTCTCGGAAACCAGCTGGCCCGAAGCGTCGTAGGTTTGCTCGGCCTGAAGCTTTCCGTGCTCGTCGTAGAAGCGATGCAGGCCCACCCGCTTGAACTGACCTTGCATGACGCCGCTGGCCTGCGGCAGGCCCAGGTCGGAAAAGTACTCGACGTAGTCTCCCGGCGGCCCCTTGGGGTCGCGCAGCGCCTGGTTGACGTGCTTTTCGCGAACCTGGCCGTTCATGTACCAGAATGTTGCGCGCATCTGCGTGCCGTTGAGGAATTCCTGGTCGCGCAGCGGGCTTCCGTCCTGCGTCCATTCGCGTTCTGTGGCCTTGCGTTCGTTGCCGCTGGCCTGCTCGATGACTTCGTAGATGAGCTGGCCGTTGGGAGCGTATTCCTTGCGATGTTCGCCGCCCGAAATCGGCTTGACCACGGCTTGGCCGGCAAGCGAAGGGTTTACTTCAGCGCCTGCCGCCGTGGACAGCAAGGCGAATGTAAAGGCTAGGACGAGGCTTCTGGCATGCATTCGGAATCGCTCCCGTGGATCCATTGCGAAAGTCCACACTATATACCGCCTTTTTTTCCGGAAACAATTCCTCAATGCTGCGTGTGGCCTGCGTCCCTATCATGTAGGGATCAGGCGTTGACCTAAAGGGGCGCAAGCCACAGCTTGAGCCGATTTGGCAAGCAGGATGGAGCCATCATGAATTGGGGAATCTGGATCGCCGTCGGCGTAGGCATAGGCGCCGCGATTGGCAGTGCCATCGACAGCATGGGCACGGGCATCGGCATGGGTATCGGAATCGGCATTGCCCTGGGCATTGCGGCGAAGCACTGACGGGCTTGCGCTTCAGGTTTGCGCTTCAGCCTTACACGCTCAACACTGGTGACGTGGGTCATCTTGGTTTCCTCTTCGACAGCGGCTTATTACAGCAGCGAAGACGCGTTATCCAGCACGTAGCTGCAGGCCTTGTCTTTCAGGTCGCTCTTGAGCTTGCCCAAGTCAAACGAACTGCCGTCGCTGCCCGACAGCAGGCCGGCCAGGCCTTGCTGGTAGCTTGTGTCTTGCTGCTGCTCTTGCGGCGTGCCCAGCCCGACCTTGTCGAGCAGCTTGTCCTTGACGTTCGAGGCATCGGCGCCGCCCAGGTATTGGTTCTGGATGCAGTACTGGAGCACCCCCGCCGCATTGCCGGCCGTGTCGCCGCCGATGCTGGGCAGGCCCAGGGCCGAGCCCAGGCCGCCGATGTCGCCCAGGGAGCTCAAGGCCGAAGTGGACTGTGAAGAAGTGGAGGCGCTACCGCCGCCCAGGGCCCCCGCCGCCTGGCTCTTGATGCTGTCCATCAGGCCCGACGACCACGCGGGCGTCGCCAGGGAAACAGCCAATGCCGATGCCAGCAAGACAGTGTGCAGGGTCTTCTTCATGGTTTTCCTTTCAATCACACCAACAGGTGCCTGGCTTTCGCGCCATGCAGGCATGATATCGCAGCGAATGGGACGGGTTGGGGCGATGAAGGAAACTTTTGTAACCACTCGAAAACCAGCAGTAAATGACCTCTGTACGGGAGGAGAGCCAGAATGGCTCGACCCATGCACATCTTCTGCACCAGGGGGGAGACGGCGCGCCGTCTCCCCCATTTTTCGGCCGCGGCCAAGGCCGCCGGGCCGCTACTGATTCGCGTAGGCGTCGGCCACGCCGCGCTTCAACTCTTCAAGGTCAGCCTTGGAAAAGTAGCGTCCTTTCAGGAACACGCCGTCGATCTTGGCCAGGTTGTCGACGCTGTCGAGCGGATTGGCATCCAGCAGCACCAGATCGGCATTCTTGCCCTCTTCCACCGTGCCCATGCTGGCCTGGCGGTTCAGGAATTCAGCCGGATTCAGTGTCGTCGTTTGCAGCACTTCGAGCGGCGACAGGCCCGCGGCAGCCAGTTCCTGGAATTCCTGTTGCAGGCTGAAGCCGGCTATGAGCCAGATGCCGCCGATATCCGAGCCGGAGAGCACCTTCACGCCGCTGCGTTGCATGAGCAGGGTGGCGCGCTTTTGCAGCTCATAATAGTTCTGCAAAGTCGTGACGGCGTCGGCCGGCAGGGCCGAGAACATATCCCCCACTTCGTTCCAGTTCGCGCGCCTGGACCCTTCTACATAAATAAGATTTGGATCCTGCCTATAGAGCGGGTCGTTGCCCCAATCCTGGGTACGCAGCCGGATGAGCGAGGGTATCTGCCATGTGCCGTTGTGCACGAAGGCCTGGCTGAGCGCCTCGCACGTATTCTCGTCGTAGGTGTCCAGGACACGCTGGTAGAACCTTGCATTCTGGTTGCCGTCGTACGCTCTGGGGTTCAAGATGAAATGGGCCATATTGATGCCCGACGGCCGGTAGCCTTGCGCCAGGAATTCCGTGCGTATGTCTTGGGCCTGTGTCGAGCAGTCCACCAGCAATCCCATTCCCGCGCCCAGGTGGTCTATGTAGGGCATGCCACGGTTGCTCGCGTCAAAAGTGCTCTCGGCCGGGTTGAGATGCGCCTCGCCTCCGGCGAAGATGGCTTCGGGCGCGTCGACGAGGCCCGCCGCACTATCCGCGTTCAACTGCGCGCCCCGCTCTTCGCTAGCGAGATCCTGGTCGCGAAACGCGGTGACGCCGTTGGCGATCATCAGCGGGAAGAAGTTGGGTTGCAGGTCGATGGCTTCCATCACGTGCGTGTGCATGTCGATGTAGCCCGGCACGACGTATTTGCCGGAAGCATCCACCTCTTGCGCTGCACCCGTCGCACGCACCCGCTCGCTGGTGATGGTCTGGATTTTTCCACCGTCCACGACGATGGTTCTGCCTTGCTGCAGCGAGCCGTCGCGTGTATCAACGATGGTTGCGTTGCTGATCACGAACCCGTGCTCCACCTCGGTTGCGCTGTCGCCGCTGCTGCCGCAGGCCGCCAGCAGCGAACTTGCCGCGGCTACGCAAAGCACGCCTGAAAGGCGCTTCTTGAGCTTCACAGTCATGGTTGTCTCCGTTTTTTATGTACGGCTAGTGTGGGTCTTGGAGACTTATGCGTCTATATAATTGAAGTCATTGTTTCTATGCACTGTGTTCATAGTGCATGTGCACGCCGGGCGGCGCGCCAATGTCTTTCAAGGGGGAGGCGCGCCGGATGCTGCCGACGCGCGAGCCGGCTATTGCACCAGCTGGTTGATCTCGATGATAGGCATCATCACGGCCAGCACGATCACCAGCACGATGCCGCCCATGATCAATATCATCAGCGGCTCGAGAACGGCGGTCATGGTCATGGCGCGTCGCTCCAGTTCTAGCGACAGCACGCCGGCGGCGCGGTCCAGCATGGCCGGCAGTTCGCCCGTCCGCTCGCCGCTGCCCACCAGATGGATCAGCAAGGGCGGAAACACTTTTTGCGCCTGCAGGGCCTGGGCCAGCGGGCTGCCCTCGCGCACGCGATGAGTGGCTTCGTCGACGGCGGCCTGCAGCTTGCGATTCTTCAGCGTTCGCCGCGAGGCGTCCAGGGCCGTAAGCAAAGGCACGTTGCTGCCGGTAAGAATGGCCAGCGTGGCGGCAAAGCGCGCCACGTCCACGCCCATGGCGTAGCGCCCGAACACGGGCATGCGCAGCACGCGGGCATGCCAGGCCAGGCGCGCCGCGGGGTTGCGCAGGCTCAGGCGCCACAGCGCAAACAGCGCGGCCAGGCAGATTGCCGTCAACAGCCCCCAGTCGCGCACGAAATCGCTCGAGGCGAGCATCATGCGGGTAAGCAAAGGCAGGGTCTGGTGGGCCTGGGTGAAGGCGCCCACCACCTGCGGCACTACATAGCTGAGCAGGAAGATGACGATGCCGATGGACACGATCGTGACGATGATCGGGTAGATGAAGGCGGTGAGCACCTTGTTGCGCAAGGCGCCGCGCGATTCGATGTAGTCGGCCAGTTTTTCCAGCACCTGGGCCAGGTCGCCCGACTGCTCGCCCGCGTCGACCAGGGCACGGTAGATTTCAGGAAAGTCGCGAGGATGGGCCGCCAGGGCCTCGCCCAGGCGGTGGCCGGCGCGCACGTCGTCGCGCACCGCCGCCAGGGTCTGGGCCACGTGGCGCCGTTCGGCCTGTTCAAGGGTGGCCTTCAAGGCGGCCTCGAGCGGCAGGCGGGCGGCCAGCAGGCTGGCCAGCTGGCGGGTCAGCCAGCCCAGGTCTGAATCACTTATCTTGGCGCCGGCCGACCAGCCCTGCCCCGTTCGCTTGCGCGTCTCGCGCACCGAAAGCGGCAGCAGGCCGCGCGCGCGCAGGGCCTGGCGCGCGCTGCGTTCGCTGTCGGCGTCGATCATGCCGCGATCGCTGCGGCCGGTGGCGTCGACGGCTTCGTACTGGAAGGAAGGCATGGCGTGCTCCGTAAGGCCCTGTGCTTCAGGCGTCGCGCGTGACGCGCGCGACCTCTTCCAGCGAGGTGACGCCCTGCTCCACCCAGCGCTGGGCGTCCTGGTTAAGGCTGCGCATGCCGCCCTGCTGCGCCGTGCGGCGCAAGGCGTGCTCGCCCTCGTCGTTGTGGATCATGGTGCGCAATGTGTCGTCAAGTACGAAAAGCTCGTGCACCCCCGTGCGCCCGCTATAGCCCGTATGGCCGCAAGAGGCGCAGCCGCCCGGGTTCCAGGCCGAGGTGCCGTCTTCTTGCGTTGTCTTGCAGTGCGGGCACAGCTTGCGCACCAGGCGCTGGGCCAGCACCCCGCGCAGCGTGGAGGCTAGCAGGAAGGGTTCCACCCCCATGTCGGCCAGGCGGGTCACGGCCGAGACGGCGTCGTTGGTGTGCAGTGTGGCCAGCACCAGGTGGCCGGTCAGCGAAGCCTGCACCGCGATCTGGGCGGTTTCCAGGTCGCGGATCTCGCCGATCATGATGACGTCGGGATCCTGGCGCAGTATGGCGCGCAGCGCATTGGCAAAGGTCAGGTCGATGCGGGCGTTGACCTGGGTCTGGCCTATGCCGGGCAGGTCGTACTCGATGGGGTCTTCGACCGTGAGAATGTTGGTGGTGGTGGCGTCGAGCCGGCCCAGGGCGGCATACAGCGTGGTGGTCTTGCCGCTGCCGGTGGGGCCGGTGACCAGGAAGATGCCGTGCGGCTGGCGAATAAGGGAATCCAGGCCCTGCAGCACGTCGCCCGCCATGCCCAGGCGTTCCAGCTGCAGGCGCCCGGCCTCTTTGTCGAGCAGGCGCAGCACGGCGCGTTCACCGTGGCCGGTGGGCAGGGTCGAGACCCGGACGTCGATGGGCCTGCCGCCCACGCGCAAGGCGATGCGGCCGTCTTGGGGCAGGCGTTTCTCGGCGATATCGAGGCTGGCCATGATCTTGATGCGCGATACCAGGGCGTTGTGCAGCGCGCGGCGCGGGCTGACGATGTCGCGCAAAGTGCCGTCCACCCGGTAGCGCACGACCGAGTGCGTCTCGAAGGGCTCGATATGGATGTCGCTGGCGCCGTCGCGAGCCGCCTGCGTGAACAAGGCGTTGATCATGCGGATGATCGGCGCGTCGTCGCTGGTCTCGAGCAGGTCTTCGATCTCGGGCATGTCCTGCATCAGGCGGTCGAGGTCGATCTCGCTGGCCGCGGCGTCCACGATCTCGGCCGCGTCGCCCGTTTGCGCATAGGCGGCGGCCAGCAGGGTGTCGAGCTCGGCATCGCTTACCTCGCGCACCGGCAGCGTGCCGTGGCGGCGGCGTATCTCGGCCAGCGCCCAGGCGGGCGTGCGCTCGGAAACGGTCAGCGAGGCGCCCGATGCACCGGTCTGTATCAGGGCCCGATGAGCGCGGGCCCAGGCATAGGGCAGGCGCGAGATCATAGCGGGCCGAGCGGGTCGTTGGGCTCGGGCCGCATCGGCACGGGTATGGCCTGCGTCTGCGGGGCCTCGGGCTGGGGCGCGTCGCGGTTGAAGCCGCGCAGGTCAAGCAAGCCTGTGCCCGGGTCGCGCTGTATCTCGGGCAGCTTGGCGGCCGTGGCGCCGGGCACCAGCCACGAGGCCCGCACCGGCAGGCCGGCTTGCGCCGCGCGCATGTAGTTGTAGCGGTCAAGCGTCAGGCTGGCGCCGTCTTGCGCGGTGCGCACGATGTGCGGCCGCAGGAACACCATCAGGTTGGTCTTGCTGCGCCCGCGCTTCTGGTACTTGAACAGATTGCCCAGTATGGGAATATCGCCCAGCAGCGGCACCGAGGTGGTGGAGTCGTCGACCGTGTCTTCCAGCAGGCCGCCCAGCACGATGATCTGCCCGTCGTCGACCAGCACATTGGTTTCCAGCGCACGTTTACGGGTGATGATGTTGCCGCTGGACCCCTGGGTGGGCAGCGTGGACGAGGGATCGATGCTGCTCACTTCCTGGTACAGCGAGAGCTTTACCGTGCCGCCTTCGGAGATCTGCGGGCGTATGCGCAGGGTAAGGCCCACGTCTTCGCGCTGCACGGTCTGGAAGGGGTTGCTGGCGCCGTCGCCCGTGGTGGTGTATGAACCCGTCACGAAAGGAACGGTGCGGCCCACGATGATGCTGGCCTGCTCGTTGTCCAGCGTCATGAGGTTGGGTGTGGAAAGAATATTGACCCCGCCCTGCCTTTGCATGGCGCGCGCCAGCACACCCAGGTTAAGCAGTTGGGTGCCCAGCACGTCGACCGTGCCCTTGACCACGCCCAGGTTCAGGCCCGAGCCCAGCGCATCGATGGTGGTGCGTGAATTGGCCAGGTTGGTGCCGATGCCGGTGCCGCCCAGGTTGGCGCCGCCAAAGAACGAGGTGCCGCCGTCGGCAATGCTGTCGCCGCCTGCCATCCACTGCACGCCTATTTCGGCGGCGTCTTCGGCGTTCACTTCCACGATCAGGCTTTCGATCAGCACCTGGGCGCGCCGCTGGTCGAGCAGGTCGATCACTTCGCGCAGGCTGCGGTACAGCGGGTCGGGGGCCGAGATAATCAGCGTGTTGGTGGTGGGGTCGGCCTGTACGGTGGCGCCGCCCGCCGAGAAGGCGACCGACTGCTGGTTGCCCTCGCGGAAATCAGGCATGGAGGCGCCCATGCCCGCGCCCGTGCTGGAGCCGGAGCCGGAGCCTGTGGTGCCGGAGGCCAGGTTAGAGGCGAAAGCCCCCTGCAGCGCCGAGGAATTGCCGGTTCCGTCCATGGCGCTGTCGAGCACCGAGCTGCTGTCGGAAGAGCCCGAGCCGCCCTGCCCCGACAGCGCGCCGCGCAGCACTTCGGCCAGGTGGGTGGCCTGGGCGTTGCGCAGATAGACCACGTGCAGGTTGCCGGCACGCGATTCGGGGCTGTCGATCTGGCGGATGAGATCGCGGGCCAGCTTCAGGCGCTCGGGCGTGCTGGCCCGCACCAGAACCGCATTGCTGCGCGGATCGGCCACTATGGTGGTCGACTGCGCGGCCTGGTCGCTGCCTGTCGAGGCCTGCAGCAGCTGCTGCGCCAGGGCTGCGACATCAAGCGCCACCCCGTACTCGATGGGGATGACGTCGGTGTTGATGGCCGTGGGCGTGTCGATGCGCGAAATGACTTCGGCCACGCGGTCGAGATTGTCGGCGTAATCGGTGATGACCAGGGTGTTGTTGCCGGCGTGCGCGGCAATGGTATTGTTGGGCGCCACCATGGGGCGCAGTATGGGCACCAGGGCCGTTGCGCTTTCGTAGCGCAGCGGGAAGACCCGGGTGACCAGTTCGCCGCCCCGCGCCGCCTGGTCGCTGGAAACCACCGGGCCGCCCTGCAGCTTGGCGTCGGCCTCGGGCACCACGCGGCTGACGCCGTCCACGTCTATGACGGCAAAGCCCTGCATGCGCAGCGCGCCCAGCAGCATGGAATAGGCGGTGTCGGCATCGACCGGTGTGTCGGAAACCAGGGTGAGCTGCCCTCTTACGCGCGGGTCGACGACGAAGTTGCGCCCCGTGAACTGCGCCAGCGCCCGCACTACCCCTTGCAGGTCGGCCTCGTTGAAGTTGAGCGTGGTGCGCTGGCCCTGGTTTTGCGTTCCTGTTCTGGGTGCGGGAACGTCGTCTTCATAAGTGGGCCGTTGCTTTATGGGCGGCAAGGCGCGCGGCCGGCGCTGTTGCGAGGCATCGGCGTGTTCTGAATACGGCTGGGCCCTTTGCGGCGTGTCGGAGCCCACCGCGGTATAGGCCACCATCGGCGAGCCGCCGGACTGCATGCCGGCATCGGTGGCGCATCCGCCCAATGCCAGGGCAAGCATCAATACCGGCAGGCGCAGACGATGCCCCGCAAGGTGCGTGGACGGGCTTTCGGGGCTTCGAGAAAAAATGGTCATGGCAACAGTATTGGCTAGCGTATTTTCAAAAGGGTTTGGCTGTCTGGGCCGGTGCTGGGCCCCATGGCGGCAAGCAGTCCCTGCAGGGCCGCATGTGTGTCGCCGCTGGCGGACTCTTCGACCCAGGCCTTGCCGTCGAACTGAGCGCGCGAACGCGACAATGTGCCGGCCCCTTCCATCATCAGGGGGCCGCGGCTGGTCGCCAGCGCCAGCGCGATGGCATCGCTCGAACCTGGTTTCAGCACAAGAGTGTAGTCGCCCATGGGCCGCACGCGCGTCAGCGACGACGATGCGTTGCGCCATTGGGCCGTGAGCAGCGGCGCGTCGTCCTTTGACGAAGGCATGCCCGGCCCCAGCACAAGCTGCGGCCAAGAGAGGTGCACTTCGCCGCCCGGGTCGAGCGTGTTGAACAAGGCATGCACGGTGGTAAGCACCGAGGCGGGCAGCTGCAGCGACTGGGCCGAAAGGCGCAGGCCGTTCCAGGCGGGTGACAGCGCAAGGGGGCCGCGCAGCCATGGATGGCTGATGACCAGGCGCGGGCCGCCGTCGAAGGCCAGGCGCCATTGCACCGGGTCGGGCAAGGTGCGCCGCAGGCCGCCCACGCCCACGGCAACCGTGGCGCTGGCCGACCACATGGTGCCCGAAGCGTCGGTGACCACCACCGGAGACGACTCGGGGATGAAGGCCATGGCCCAGCGGGCTGGCAGCGACCACAGCGCCGCGGCAACGAGCACTGCAACGAGCAGCGCGATCCAGGCGAAGCGAAGGCCGCGCATCATCGGGGCTCCTTCGAGGGCATGGCCAGCACGATGGTGCCCGTAAGCTGCCCCGGCCGGTCACGCCCGTCGACGACGCTGCGCTCGAGCGTGGCCTGCCGGGTTTGCACCTGGGCCACGAAGGGAAGGCTGGACAGCCACTCGACAATGCGTCCCGCCGGGGCATTGTTGAAGCGAACCTGCCATTGGGCCTGGCCGGCCTCGGCGTCGGTGTGCGGACCGAACTGGGCCAGGGCATCGAGCCCCGCGCTGCCCAGGCTGGCCCGCAGCGCCTGCTCGGTTTCTTCGGCCGACATGGCGCCGGAACGGCCCCGGTCCAGCGCCTTGGCCTCGAGGATGACGGCGTTGAGACGGCTTGCCTGCGCCTGTAGCGCGGGCAACTGGCTGTGGGCGTTGTCGATGCTTTCGAGCGCCGGCTTGAGGCCGGCCGTCCAAAGCAATGCGACCCCCAGCAGCAGCGCCCCGCCCTTCAGCAGCTTTTGCTCGCGTGGCGTGCGGCGCTGCCAGGCCTCGCGGGCCTGTGCGGCAAGAGGCTCGAACCGGGCGCGCGAGGCTTGTTCGAACCTGGACCAGTTGTTGGCAAGGCTCATGAAGCCTCCTTGCCGTTCTGCGCGGCGGCCGGCCTTTTGGCCCGCCACACGTTGGGCTGGGCCTCGTCTTTTTCCAGCACCACCCTTTGCACGGCGGCCGACTGGGCTAGCGCGGCTTCATTGGTGGGCGGCGCATAGCCGTCGGCCAGTGTCAGGGTAAGCACGCCTGCCTGGTACTGCAGGCCTCGCACGTGACCCTGGGCGAAATCCAGCACCTGGGCGGCGGCCAGGGCCAGCGGCATGAAGTCGTCGTCGGCGCTGACGCCCTGCGCCAGCCGCAGCGCGTCGCGCTGGTTCTGCGCCTGGCGCAGCGGATCGATGACGACTGGTATTTGCGGAAAAGCCTGGGTTACGGCGTTTCTCATGTCGCGCTGCAGGGTGTCCACCTCGCCCTGAAGGCGGCTGGCGTATCCATTGAGGCCAACTATCCATACCGCCGCGGCCGCCGCGCCCCACCCTGCCGCCTTGCGCCAGCGCCCTCCCGCCGAGGCCGGACGCAGACTGTCGTGGGCGAGCGACCAGGCCGGCAAAGGCGCCAGCCATCGCGGCCCGGCCGGCAGCTGCAGCGGCATGTCGGGATGGAAGTCGCCGGCCGGCAGGGCCAGGGCATGAGGAATGAATGCGGCGACATCCAGCCGCGCCCCGGCCAGCAGCGCCCAGGCATCGGCTAGCGGCCGGCGCGCTGTCCAGGCGACGGCAACCCGGCCGTCGGGCAGGCGCGGCCCGTGCGCCACGCACAACTGCTCGACATCGGACAGGACCATGGGTTCGATGCTGCCCACCACCGCGGCCTGCAGGCGCTGCGCCGACACGGGCGGAACCGTGACCTCGGCCACGATGGCGTCGTCGGGATGAAGAATGGCGTATACGGGCTGCGAGCCGGCGTGCGCGCCCAGCTGGGCGGCTGTCTGCTCGCCCGAGCGCGCGGCGCGCCCCTCGCGGTCGACCTGGACGAAGGCCATGGGCGTTTCCGGCGAGAGGTGTTGTAAAGGTGGCAGGGCCAGGCGCAAATGCTGTTTCATGTTGTTGATTATCAATAGGTCACCCAGCGGACCGAGGCGAGCCCCTGGTTGCTGCGGTGAAGCAAGGCGCGCAGCCCGACCAAGGTAGCCCCTACGGTAACCTCGCCGGTAACGCGAAACCAATTGCTGTTTACGCTTATGCGCTGCCCGGCGTTTTTATCCCGGCTGCGCACGCGATTGACGAAATCTCCTCGGTTGGTGAACCACAGGCCCTTGTCGCGCTGCACGACCAGTTCGCGCGCGCCGGCCAGGCCCAGTTCGGGCACCACCGCGCCCAGCACCTCGGCCGAGGCCGTATTGGCGTTGACGGTGGTGGCCACGGGCAAAACCGTGATGAAAGGCTGCAAGGCATCCATGACCCTGGGCGTGAAGCCTTCCAGCGAACGCAGGTCGTCGATGCCAAGCAGCCCCACCGCGTGCGGCACGCCGTCTTCGCCGGGCTGCGAATTGGCCACGCGCCGGGCCATGATCGTGGCCAGGTCGGAATCGATGTCCAGCCACTGCAGCAGGCTTTCCAGCGCCTGGACCTCGTCCGGCTTGATGCGCGCCCCTTCGGCCAAATTGCGTAGATTGTATTTGCTTTGCTCGTCTTCGATCTGTCCCGAGAACAGCGCGCGGTCTGGATCCTCGGCCGTGCCCACGGGCAGGCCGATGATGGGCCGGGCCCAGATTCCGTCCAGGCGGGTGGTGGGACTGTTGCGGGCGTCCATCAGCAGCACCACGCGCGACCAGTCCAGCCCTCCCCTAAGCAGCCATGCCGCCTGGGCGCGATCGCGCTCGGTGATGAGAATGTTCGCCATCAGTCCCTGACGCTCGATGACCGAGGTGGCCAGGGCCGATGCGGCCACGACCACGAGCAAGGCGGCGATGACGGCCATGCCGCGCTGGCGAAGGCTTGCTTGCGGCCTCATGGCAGCACCACCACTTTGCGATAGGGCTTGTCGCTGGTCGGGTCTTCGCGGTACAGCGAGATCTCCAGGCCGCTTGCCACCGAACCCGAGGCCTGCGTATTGGCGCCCGTGTTCGTTTCGGGCTGCGCGCTGGATTCGGCCTGGACAGTACCGATCACGCTTTCCCTCGTTGCACTGGGGGGCTCCACCCAGCCGCGCCCAGCCTGCCACATTTTTACCGACAGCCCCTTGACGTGCTCCAGGACCACGACCTCGGTCTCGGCCGCCGGCAGGGGCAGCAAATAGGAAGGTGCCCCGACGGCCCGGACGAGGGCCCCGTCCTTCAGGTACCAGCGAAGCTGCTGCCACAGTCCGTCGCCCGCTGCGCGCACCAGGCTCAGACCGCCGTCGCGGTCCCAGGTGATGCCGGGCGGCATGCGTCCCGATGCGCCGGCGGAGCCCGTTGCGGCATTGGCCGCGGCGGAAAGCGAGTTCGGCAGCACATCGGCGCCGGCATGCAGCAACAGGTCGCGCTCGATCTGGCCCAGTGCGCGCACCATCGAAAGGGTTTCCTCGGCGCGCTCGTCCAGGCGCTCGCCGGTGCGCTGTACCGCGTCCAGGCCCCGCCACGAAATCAGGCTGACCAGCGCCATCAAGGTTAGCGCGACCAATACTTCGATAAGGGTGAAACCCTGCTGGACCCGGCAAGCGTGTTTCATCGGACTCGGGTCACAAGGCCATCCAGCTCGGACAGCACCGGACCGTCGGCGAGGCTGACGCGCACGGTGATGCGGCGAAAGTCGGGATTGGGCGTGCCCTGCACCACCTGCTCGCAGCGAAAGCCAAGCGGGCCCTGCGGGCATGGCTGGGTGCGGCGCCCCACAGCGGGGAAGACGGCCTGCAGTCGCACTTCGGAAAGAAAATTCTGCGCGGCCTGCTGGGCAAGGCTGCGTTCCTGCATGCCGCGCACGCCGCTGGCGCCCACGCCCAGGGCCCGCACGCAGGCTGCAAGCGCCACGCCCGCAATGGCCAGCGCAACCAGCACCTCGATGAGCGTGAAGCCGCGTTGCCGGCCGGGCTTAGTCATGCTCCACCACGAAGCGCCCGTTGCCCAGCCGCGAGAGCACGACTGTCTGGTCGCCCGACGCCAGTTCCATCCGCATGGGGCCGGATATCCAGTCGGGCCCGAAGACCAGGCGGTCTTCGGGCTGGATGCGGACTGTGACGGGTTCTTCGGAGGACCACTCGCGGGGCCGCAATACCGTGCTGGCGCCCAGCCCGGTGTCCTGTACCTGGTGGCTTCTGGCGGCCATCCGCGCCGGCAAAATTAGCCTGCGTGGAAGCCGTGTAAATTGATAGCCCTGGCCGTTGTGCTGCCAGACGATGGCCTGCCCGCTGGCCCGGGCCTCGACCTGGGCGGCGGTGAACAGCTGCGCCAGCCGCATGGCGTCCTGGCGCAGTGCGCGCGCACCGGTGTTGCCAAAGGCCGAAACGCTGGCCATGGCAGTGGCGATGCCGATGATGACCAGCACGATCATCATCTCGAGCAGGGTGAAGCCCTGCTGCCCGCCTGAGCGCGCCGTGGCGCTGGCTACGCGCCGGTCCGAGGGGGCAAGGCGCCGCCAGCGGCTAGCGGGCCCAGGAACCGATGTCGGCATCGACGCCTTCGCCTCCGGCTTGCCCGTCGGCGCCCAGCGAAAATACGTCAATTTCGCCATGCACCCCGGGATTCAGATATTGATAAGGGGTGTTCCAGGGATCGTTGGGCATGCGGTCCATATAGGCAGTTCCCTTGTCTTTCCCGCCCACCAGCGCGCCCAGGCCCTGGTCGGTAGAGGGATAGCGCCCATGGTCGAGGCGGTACAGCTTGAGCGCCTGCATGATGGCGCCGATGTCCTGCTTGGCCGCGACCACGCGCGCCTGGTCGGGGCGATCCATGACATTGGGCACCACCAGCGCGGCCAGCACGCCCATGATGACCACCACGACCATGATTTCAATAAGGGAGAAGCCCCGCTGGACCGCCGCGCGCCGCTGGCGCGACGCCGGGAACATGAGTGGGCGCAGCCTGGAAGAAAAGAAATTGCCTGTCATTGCGATGAAAACGAAACGATCCGGCGCCAGGTGACTGTACAGCCGGAATATGAATAGATTAGATACATTCGAGGGTCGAAAGCATGCTACTCGTCGTCAAATGTCCGAGTCAATGATATTTATCATTTTCATTCTGTCAAAATGATGAAACGGAGCGAGATTCATGAAAAATTCAAGAGAATCGAGCAATATAGAATCAGGCCTGATTTCAGGCTGAAAAGCGGGAGCCCAGGCAGGCAATACTAATTATTGATGCGCTCCGGCATTTTTTTTGGCATGATGACCGACGCTGACCGCCTGCTTCAGCCACAAGCCAACATCGTACGTATTGCCCATGCTCGCAAATAGAATCTCCCCACCTGACTGGATCATCTTGCGTGGCCCGCGCCTGGCCCAGGCTGCTGCCATGCTGGCCCTTGCGGCCGGCATCGGCCTGTGGGGCGCCCTGCTTCTGGCGCCCCGCCCCGCCGCGGCGCCGCCGGCGCTGGCCTCGGGCCCGGCGCCCGGCCAGGACACCGCCCCGGTCAGCAACTGGTTCGGCGGCGGCTCGGCCCGCTTGCGCGTAGCCGTGGTGGGCCTGATCGCCTCGGGCAAACAGGGCGCCGCCCTGCTCTCCATCAACGGCGGGCCCGCGCAGGCCTACCGCGTGGGCCAGCCCCTGGCCCAGGGCGTAACGTTGTCGGCGGTGCTGCCGCATGGCGTTTCCATCGACCAGGACGGCATTGTCGAAGACGTCTCCATGCCCAGCCTGCCCATGCCGCCGCAGGGTTTTGTTCCGGTCGCGCCCACAAGCGGTCCCGCGCCTATTCAAGGTTAAGGCCTCACCGACAAAACGAACAGAGCCACAACATCCGCAACCTGGGTGAATGCGAAGGCGACTTGAACGTCGATGATCGTATCGTCACGGATTTGGGGGCTGCGTGCCAGGCCGTTGCAGATCACGTCGATGCTTTACGGCCGTTGAAGTAACAAACGCGGGGCGCAATGCCTTCCCTTGGCGAGGCGCGCTTTATATCCTTATTCCAAATAATTTGTAGTTGTTATATCGACAAACTATTAATATTGTGGCAATGATGCCTTGGGCAAGGCGCCAGCGTCCTGGCCTGCATCGCAACAAGAAGCTTCCGAGACAAACTTTTCTACATAGAGCACATAGGGCGACCATGCGTACAGAAAGACTATTTTCCGGCCCCGTCAAAAAATTGCTGGCCTCTTCCTTCCTGCTTGTGGCCGCTGCCGTCATGGCGCTGGCCGCGTCTTCGGCGCACGCCCAGGCATTGCGTATTGCGGCATTCGGCCCCCTGAACAATGAGTCGATCGCCGTGGCCATCGCCCTGGACCAGGGCCTGTACAAGGAAGCCGGCATCGATGCCGAGCTCATCACCTTCAAGGGCGGCGCCCCGGCCGTGCAGGCGCTGGCCGGCAAGGCGGTGGACGTATGCATCTGTTCGCCCGAACACGTCATCAGGCTGACCAACCGCGGCCTGGACGCGCATGTGATCGTGCCCCTGTCCAACATCACCAGCTATGTGCTGTTCGGCCCCAAGGACAACGCGGCCAAGGACATTGCCGGCCTCAAGGGCAAGAAGATCGGCATCACCTCGCCCGGCAGCAAGACCGACGGCCTGGTTCGGCTGGCTTTGCAGCGTGCCGGGCTCGATCCGGACAAGGACGCCAGCATCGTGGGCATAGGCGGCTCGGCCAACAACCTGGCCGCCATCAAGGCCGGACATGTCGACGCCGGCATGGTCTCGGGCCTGGAAGTTCTGCTGGCGGAACAGCAGTTCACCACCGTGCACGACTGGCGCACGTCCAAGACCGCCAGCCTGGCCCTTATCGGCCTGGACAACTGGTCCAGCGCCAACCCCGAGCTGGTGCGCAAGTTCATTCAAACCACGCTGAAGGCCGCTGAAATCGCCGCGAACGACAAGACCAAGCGCGACAACGCCCTGCTCGAGTTCTATCCCAACATCGACGCCGAACTCATCCGCGGCAATTCCGACAGGCTGGTGGCCTCGGTGCTGACCCGCGCGCGCTTTACCGAAGAAGAGTTCGACACGCTGCAGTCCGACACACTGGCGCTCGAGCCCGACCTCAAGCCCATTTCCTACGACGCCTTCAATCCGGACTTTCTCGGTAAATGACGGGCGGCGCACGCAGGAAGGCGGCCAGGCCCGCCTTCCCGGGCACCACTAAAACCGCAGTCCGCTTGGCCATTGACAGGCTGGTTCTGCTGGCCGTGGTGCTTGCCGTATGGGAAGCCGCAGCGGTGTGGCTGATCGACCCGCTGTGGATAGGCCAGCCCAGCCTGGTGGCGGCCCGCCTGTGGCAGTTGGCGATTTCCGGCGAAATGTGGCGCCATGCCTGGACGACTCTGCTCGAGGCGGGCCTGGGCCTGCTGCTGGCCTTTGCCGTGGGGGTGCCCATAGGCATACTCATGGCGCGCTCAAAGTATGGCGCGGCAGTGGCCGAGCCCTACGTGATGGCGCTGTACAGCATGCCGCGCGTGGCCCTGGCGCCCCTGTTCATCATCTGGTTCGGCATCGACCTTTTCTCCAAGGTGATGATGGCGTTTTCCATCGTGGTGTTCATCTTCATCCTGAACATCCACGAAGGCCTGAAGACAGTGGACAAAGACATTGTCGACCTGTTCCGCACCATGCGCGCGCCCACGCCCTACCTGATACGCAAGGTGCTGGTTCCCTGGATAGAACCCTGGATCATCGCCTCGATGCGGCTGGCCATCGGCTCGGCCCTCATCGGCGCCATCGTGGGCGAATTGATCGGCTCCAGCCGTGGCCTGGGCTGGTACATTGAAAACAGCGCCGGCCGCCTCGACACCATCGGCGTGTTCGCCGGCCTGGTCGTGCTGGTCGCCATCGCGGCGCTGGCCAACGCGGGCGTGGGCTGGCTCGAGCGGCGCAGGCTCGGATGGAGGAACGCATGACCGCGGCAGCCACGGCACCCACGTCGGGCCACATCGCCTTCAAGGGCATACGGGTGCGCTTTCCGTCCTCGGCCGGCCACGACGTGCTGGTGATGGACGACTTCAACCTCGAGATTCCGGCCGGCCAGTTCGTGGCCATCGTGGGCCCCAGCGGCTGCGGCAAATCCACGCTGCTGCGCGTGCTGTCGGGCCTGGTGGACGCCGACGCGGGCACTGCGCTGATAGACGGCCTGACCGCCGAAGAAACCGCCGAGCGCATCGGCTTCATGTTTCAGCGCGACACCCTGCTGCCCTGGGCCTCGGTGCAGGACAACATCGCCATCGGCCTGGAGCTGGCGCATGCGCCGGCCGCCACGGCCAAAGAGCGCATCCGCGAGTTGATCGACTTCCTGAAACTGACGGGCTTCGAGCGCAACATGCCGCATCAGCTTTCGGGCGGCATGCGCCAGCGGGTTTCGCTGGGCCGCCTGCTGGCTTACGACCCCGACATCTTCCTGATGGACGAGCCTTTCGGGGCGCTCGACAGCCAGACCAAGGCGGTGATGGGACGCGAACTGCTGCGCATCTGGGAAAGGCACCAGCGCACCGTGCTGTTCGTCACCCACGACATCGAAGAGGCCGTCACGCTGTCCGACCGGGTGATCGTGCTTTCGCCCCGCCCCGGCACCATAAGGCTGGACCTTTCCATAGACCTGCCGCGGCCCCGCGATCCCAGGCTTCTACGCAAAGAACCGGCCTATATCGACTACGTCGACCGCATCTGGCGCGAGATCGACGCCGGCGCCCCTGTGCAAGACTAGGACCCGGTCAACACTAAGCGAGAAACGACATGAGCACACCCCAGGCAAGCATGGTCCTTGCCGTTCCAGACCTGATTTCCACCTCGTACTTTCCAACCGTCGCGGCGGTGCAGCTGGGCGTCTTCCAGGAAGAAGGCCTGGATGTAAGGCTCGAGCGCATCTCGCCGGTGGACCGCTGCATGGAGGCTTTGCGCGACGGCAGCATCCAGTTCGCCGCGGCGTCGGCCCACGCCCTGCCGGCGGCGTTTCCCGAGTGGAAAGGCGCGCGGCTGCTGGCGGCGCTGTCGCAGAACATGTATTGGTTCCTGGTGCTGCGCAAGAACCTGCAGGCAAAGAAAGGCGACATCTCGGCGGTAAAGGGCCTGCACATCGGCGCCGCGCCCTGGGTCGACGCGGGCCTGAAGAAGCTGTTGGCCGATGCCGGCATCGACGAAGAGCGCGACGGGGTGAAGATAGGCCCCGTTCCCGGCGCTTTTCTGGGCGACAACATGAATTTCGGCGTGGCCGCCGCCAAGGCACTTGAGGCGGGCCTGATCGACGGTTTCTGGGCCAACGGCATGGGGGCCGAAGTGGCGGTGCGCAGCGGCGCGGGCGACGTGGTGATCGATGCTCGGCGCGGCGACGGCCCGCCCCAGGCCAAAGGCTATACCTTTGCGGCCCTGGTGGCTTCAGACGCTTTTATCCAGGCGCAGCCCGAAGCGGCAGCGGCCGCAGTGCGCGCCCTGGTAAAAACTCAGCAAAGGCTGAAGGCCGACCCCGGCCTGGCGCCCAAGGCCACCCAGGGCATTTTCCCCGATGAGCAAACGGCGCTGATACAAGCATTGATCGTGCGAGACCTGCCCTTCTACTCGCCCGATATCTCGCGCCAGACCATTCAGAGCTTGAATGACTTCCAGACCGCAATGGGCCTGGTGGCCATGCCTATTGCCTACGAAGATGCGGTGGCAACGCAGTTTGCGCATCTGTGGTCTTAGCGTCCGGGGCGGCCCCGCGCGGCTGCGGGCACCGGCCTGCCAGGCCTGCCGTCCAGAATTGCCCGCAAATCGTCTGATGCAGCCCTACGCGTCTGCAGACGTACCCGGCCTATAAGCGCAGCAGCGCCACAATGCCGACCAAGGCCAGGTAGGGGCCGAAGCTGAATGCTTCGCCGGCCTGCATGCGCCCCGCCAGGCGGCGCAGCAGGGCCACAGCCAACGCCATCAGCGAGGCGATCAGCACGACCCACGGCAGCGACGCCCAGCCCAGCCAGGCGCCCAGGGCCGCCAGCAGCTTGAAGTCGCCGTTGCCCATGCCCTGCCGCCCCGTCAGCAACAGAAAGGCGCCGCAGAGGAGCCATAGCGCCATATAGCCCCCGGCTGCGCCCAGCACCGAGTCGGCCAGGGGCGAAAACGTGCCGCCCAGGTTTACAAGCAGGCCGAGCCACAACAGCGGCAAGGTCAGCAGGTCGGGCAGGAAGCCGGTTTCAGCGTCTATCCATGCCAGCGCCAGCAACCCTACGGCATACACGATGGCGGCTACGGCGGCCGGCGTGGCGCCGAAGCGCCAGGCGCACAGCAGGCCCAGCAACGGCCCCGCCGTCCAGAACAGCACGCGGTAGAAACGATGGGAAAGCGATGCCTGGGCAGGCAACTGCGGGTCGAGGCTGCGGGGCAGGCTGTAGGCCAGGCGGCCCAACGGCAGGCAAAGTGCCAAGGCAAAGGCCGCCCCGGCCAGCAGTGCGGCCCAGGGCTCAAGATTCAACGGCGTCCACATGATGGGCGGCTTTCCCGAACTGATTCGAAGTTTTTCATGGCTGAGGGCGGTATGCCCCATGCTTGTTGTGGGCGAGCGCCGCAACTGAAACCGCCGCCGACGCCACTTGGCCCGCCGGGACCCGCGGCAGCAAGAAGGTCGCAGCCCGGTCGGAAACGGCAGCATACCGTGTATGCACGCACTTCGGCCCTGATCGCAGCAACATTGTCCAGCCTGGCGGCTGGCCTACTTGGCGGTGTGCGCCGCCACCTGTGCCGTGGGCGCCGCTGCGTCCTTGACCAGGCGGAAGCCCACGTGCGACATGGGGCTGTAGGGGTCGGAGCCGCGCCGCGCGCTGGGCCGGTATGAAAGGCAATAGCTTTCGTTGCACAGGAAGGAGCCGCCCCGTATGACCCGCTTGGGCGCATCCAGTGGAACGCCGGGGTCGGAGGGGTCGAACGCTTGCGCCGGCCCTTGCGGATCGACGATGGGCGTCGTGGCCTTGGCCTGCTTGCTGAAGTAATCGGCGCCGTACCAGTCGGCCACCCATTGCCAGGCGTTGCCTGTCATGTCATACAGACCATAGCCGTTGGGCGGAAAGGTTTTTGCCGGCACCGTGCCTTCGGCTCCGCCGGCCTTGGGGCTGACCACGGGAAAGGTGCCCTGCTGCTTGCTGTCCCAATAGTTGGCCATGGGCTTGCCGTCCGGCGAAAGCTCGTCGCCCCAGACATAGGTGGCCTGTTCCAGCCCGCCGCGCGCCGCGTATTCCCATTCGGCCTCGGTGGGCAGGCGCTTGCCTGCCCATTTTGCGTAGGCCTGCACGTCTTCATAGCTGACCTGCACCACGGGATGGTCGCCCTTGCCCTCGATGGTGCTGCCCGGCCCCTGCGGGTGGCGCCAGTCGGCGCCCGGAACGTAGCGCCACCATTGCGAATAATCGCGCAGGTCGACGGGGCCGCTGGTGCCCACGAACACCATGGCGCCCGGCACCAGTACATCGTCGGGCGGCTTGGGAATGCCGGGCGGCAACTGCACGCGTATGGTCTCCCAGTCGGGCTTTTGCTCGGCGGTGGTGACATAGCCTGTCTGGCGCACGAACTCGGCGAATTCGTCGTTGGTGACGTGGGTTACGTCCATCCAGAATCCTTTCACGCTTACCGCATGAGCGGGCTTTTCGTTGGCCTGGGCCAGCTTGCTGTCGCTGCCCATCTGGAAGGAGCCGGGGGGTATCCAGGCCATGCCGCCGGGTGTGGTGACGCCATCGCCCAATACGACGACGGGTTCGGCCGGCACAGGCGGCGAAGACTTGTGCCAGGCCAGTGCCGCCGCGGCGCCGGCCGCAACCACAATCAAGGCGGCGCCACCCGCCAACAGCCACTTCCGGCGTGATGCTTTAGTAGATTGCATAAGTACGTTCGCAGGTCTTGCCCAGGTTGTTTTGAATGACGTCGCCGTCAATAGAATTGGTAAAGCCGTCTCGCGTGCCGCCCACAATGGCATCGTAGACGCTGGAGAGCCCCCACTGCTGTGCAATGCGAGCCCAGTTCTTGAGATCTTCGCCATCGACCACGCCGTCGATGTTGCCGTCGCCGGGGCAATGCGGCTCGGAAGCCATGATTTCGTCGAGTTTTGCCGCAAGTTCGTCATAAACCGCCAGCGTGCCCGCGTTCTTGGGCGGAAGCAGATTGCGATCGGGCGTATCGAGCAGCGGCACGGGCGCTGCCTGGTTGACCTGGAACAGTTCTTCAAACTGCTCTTGCTTGAAGTCGTCAGTGTCGGACAGGTATACCTGGCGGCTGCTGCGCACCAGCTTGTAGTCATCGTTGCGTATCGCCACAGATGTTTCGGCCAGGATGTCGATCACGGGCTTGTTGTGCTTGAACAGCGCCTGGTTCACCTCGGCGCAGCTTGCGTAGCCCTTGCCCCCGTTGTCGATGACGCCCGAATCGGGCTCGTAGCCTGGCCCCCACCACACGCCTTGCGTGTCTTCGCAGATATCCTTGCTCATGGGGATCTGGGTGCAGGTGCTGCTGACGACGCAGGGGCTGTTCTTGACGCCATTGGCCTGCTCGTTCAGGCCCGCCATGGCGAAGTTGATGCTGCGCAGGCTGGCCTGCCCCGGGTCGGTCAGGTAAGGCAGGATGCCCACCGAATCGAGGGTGCGGGGCACTTCTTTGTGCACGTCGATACCAGCCAGTTCGCCGAAGAACTGGAACAGATCGACGACGTTGACCATGTGATCCACCTCGCGGCCGGCCTGCTCTACCTGCGGCCCGGCGATGATGAGCGGGTCCCATACGCCGGTCTGGTAGGCCGTGCCCTTGGCCTGGTTGGGGATGAAGGGCTGTTTCACGGCGACGGCCAGCGTCCCGTTGTCGCCCACAATGACGATGACGGTGTTCGAGGCCTTGGGGTCGTAGTTCAGGCTGCCGTCTTCGTTGCGCGTGGCGATGCCGGTTTCAACCAACACCCGGCCAAACTCGCTGTCCAGCGCTTCGGTCATGCGGTTCTGTATAAGGCG
This sequence comes from Pusillimonas noertemannii, assembly GCF_003096595.1. Classification (GTDB taxonomy): domain Bacteria; phylum Pseudomonadota; class Gammaproteobacteria; order Burkholderiales; family Burkholderiaceae_B; genus Pusillimonas; species Pusillimonas noertemannii. The sequence continues at coordinate 49,366 of NZ_QEKO01000011.1, forward strand.
GCCCTCGGCCGTGTTGCTGCAATCCAGCGCGTCGGAAGCAGGCAGCTGGTTGGCCAGCATTTGCCTGGGCGGCTGCTGCCAGGGCGTGTGGGCGGAACTGAAGCTGAGCGTGGCCATCCAGGGCTTGCCCGACGAACGCGAATTGATCCATTCAATGGCCGAGTCGGCCTCGATGCGCGCGCGATAGCCGCGCGACCGCGGGTCGGAAAGCGGCACCACTTCCACATCGCCGTTTTCAATAACGGTAAGCGGCGAGACATAGTGCGCGTTGGCCAGGTTGAACTTAAGCGGCACGGACGGCGTGCCGCAGCTGGCGTTGGGTACGAAGATGCCGCCCGAATCCACGCACTGCAGGCCGGGGGCATCTTCCTTGGCCGAGCTTTGCGTGATGACGGTACAACTTTCATCGGGCTGGTAGCAGGCGCCCGTGTCGGCCCCACCCTTTACGTTCTTGCCCGGTACAAAGCCGCACATATAGGTTTTTTCCGGGGCGACCCCGCCTGCCGTGGTGTCGATGGATTCGGGCAGACCGGCGATCCAGCCATAGAAGTAGTCCCAGCCCAGAACCGCCGGCATGGAGTTCTCTTGCTCGACGTTGTCGGGGCCGGCCAGGTGGAACTTGCCGAACAGGCCGTTTTCATAGCCCGCCTTCTTGAGCACCTGGGGTATGGCGGTTTCGTACGGCGAAAGCTGGGCGTTGGCCAAGTCGTTGGGCCCGATCGCCTGGTAGATGTGCGTTCGAAACGGATAGCGGCCCACGAACATGGCTGCGCGCCCCGGAGAGCACTCGGGCATGGACCAGGTGTTGCGAAAGCGTATGCCGGCCTCGGCCACGGCATCGATGTTGGGCATGTGGGGCGGCAGGTCGCCGCCATAGCCGAAGGACTTCATCTGGTCGATGCCGACGTCGTCCATGATGACGAACAGAATGTTGGGCGCCTTGGCGGTATCGTCAGAGCCACCGCTGCTGCCGCAGGCGGTAAGGGCCAAGGTGCAAAGGCTGGTCGCAAGCAAGGTGAACGCGGTCTTGGTCACTGCATCATCCTCCTGATGAATGCCCCGGCACGGTCGGCAAAGCCACAGCATGGGCCCCGCAAAAACCTCGGCAGGCCGCGAGGAAGGCCCGCCGGGGCGGGCGGGCCTAGGGGGTGCAGCATCAATAGATGCTGTACGTGCGGTCGCAGGTCTTGTTCAGATTGCTTTGTATGACCTGCTCGTCTTTGTTGTCGGTAAGCCCGTCGCGATATTCCGGGGTCGGGAAGTCGTACACGCTGGACTTGCCCCAGCTGAGCGCGATCTTGCCCCAGTTGGCAAGGTCTTGCGCATTGACGACGCCGTCTATATTGCCGTCGCCCGGGCAAGGCGGGTTCGATGCCAGCATGTCGTCAAGCTTGGCGCGCAGGTCTTTGCGAATGGCCTCGAGTTCGGGGTCGGACGTGGGCAGCAGGTCGCGGTCTGCGGTGTCGAGCAGCGGCACCGGTGCGGCCTGGTTCACCTCGAACAGCTCTTCGGTGATAACCGGTTTGTGCTCGCCGGAGGCCGGATCGTAGTCGACGCTGGTGTTGACCACCAGCTTGTAGCGCTCGTTGCGGATGGCCACGGTGGACTCGGGCACCAGTGTCAGCGTGGACTGGCCGTCTTTGTACAGCGCCTCGTTGACGTCGGCGCACGTCGGGTAGCCTTCTTCGGACGGGAAGGCAGGCAGGACCGAAGCGTCGTCGTAGCCCTTACCCCAGTAAATACCCAGGTTGTCTTCGCACACGCTCTTGGACGTGGGAATGACGGTGCAGGCCGTCGTCATCACGCAAGGACCGTTGCGGCCGCCGTTGGCCTGCTCGTTCAAGCCGCCCATGGTGAAGTTGATAGTGCGCAGGCTGCCCTGCCCGGGGTCGGTAAGATAAGGCAGGATGCCGACCGAATCGATGGTGTGCGGCACTTCTTCGTGGGCATCAAGGCCGGCCAGTTCGCCGAAGAACTGGAACAGGTCGACCATGTTGACCATATGATCGACCTCGCGGTCGGGCTGTGCCACTTGCGGCCCGGCGATGATGAGAGGGTCCCATACGCCGGTCTGGTAGGCGGTGCCCTTGGCACGGCTGGGGTCGAAAGGCAGCTTCACGGCGGTGGCCAGCGAGCCGTTGTCGCCCACAATGACAATGACGGTGTTCGAGGCCTTGGGGTCGTAGTTCAGGCTGCCGTCTTCGTTGTACTTGGCGATGCCGGTTTCGACCAGCAGGCGGCCGAACTCGGTGTCCATGGCTTCGATCATGCGGTCCTGGATAACGCGCACGCCCAGCGCGCTGTCTTCGTCGCCGTTGGTGCAGCTAAGCGCGTCAAGCGGGCTGGCGCCGCTTGGAAGCAACGGCACCAGGTCTTTGGGCGGTTGCTGCCAAGGCGTGTGCGCGGCGCTGTAGCTTACGGTGGCCATCCAGGGCTTGTCGGACGGACGGGCATTGATCCACTCGATGGCGGCGTTGGTCTCGATGGTGGTGCGATAGCCGCGGGCGCGCGGGTCATCGAGTTCGACCTTTTCAGTCTCGCCGTTCTCGATGATGACCAGGGGCGACACGTAATAGGCGTTCTCGCGATTGAAATTGGGCGTGAAGGTCGGCGTGCCGCAGGTGGTGTCGGGGTCGAAGACCCCGCCCGACGCGATGCACTGCAGGCCCGCCGCGTCTTCAAGAAGCGGATTGCTGGTGATGACCTTGCAGCTTCCGTCGGGCTGATAGCAGGCGCCGGTATTGGCGCCGAGGGGTTGGTGATCGCCGGGAACGAAACCGCACATATACGTGCCTTCTTTGGCATAGCCGCCGGCGGTGCTGTCATTGGACCCGGGCAGCCCGCCTATCCAGCCGTAGAAATAGTCCCACCCCAGCACGCTGGGCGTGGAGTTTTCAGCCTGGTTGTTCTCGGGGCCGCCCAGGTGGAACTTACCGAACATGCCGCTTTCGTAGCCCGCCTTCTTGAGCAGCTTGGGTGCGGTGACGTCGTACGGCGACAAATGAGAAGTTGCCAGGTCGTTGGGGCCTATAGCCTGGTTGATGCCGGTGCGCAGCGGATACCGGCCCACGAACATGGCCGCGCGGCCTGGAGAGCACTCGGGCATGGACCAGGTATTGCGAAAGCGCACGCCGGCATGGGCCACGGCGTTGATGTTGGGCAATATGGGGAACATCTTTCCGCCATAGCCGAAGACCTTCATCTGGTCGATGCCGACGTCGTCCATGATGACGAACAGAATATTGGGCCCCGCCGCCGTGTCGTTGCTCGACCCTCCTCCGCTGCCACAACCCGCAAGAGCAAGCGCGGCTAATCCCGCCGCAACCAAGGCTGGTTTTGTTCTTTTCAATTTTGTCTCCGGTAGGAAGGCGATACAGCTGTCGACCAGCCGCTCAAATTGCTAAGAAGGGTAACAGATATCGTTCATAGGGCGAAAGTTAATTTTCGGCGACACGGATGCTGCGCAGCAGCAAATTTGTCGGGCATCCGCAAGCGTAAATGAACACCTGCCGCGCCCCGGGCGACTCGGTGGAGACAGCTTGGTAGGGACAGGAACACCGATTGCTGGCGTCAAGCCCATTGACAAGAAATGCCGGCGCCGCCCCGAAGCAGTAAGTTGCGGGACGGCAGGCGGCCCGGCGCGAAGAATGGAGGCGGGATGGCCTGGATAAAGGCTTTGCACATCGTGGCGATTGTGTTCTGGAGCGCTTCGTTGATCTACCTGCCCATTCTGATGGCCGGCCACAGCCCCCGCCTGTCCGACCCCAGGTATTTGCGCTTGCACGGCATGGTGCGCAATCTGTATATATGGATCGCCTCGCCCTTCGCCCTTCTGGCCATCGCCAGCGGAACGGCCCTGATACCCCTGCGTGAAGTGACGGCCCCCTGGTTCGCCCTGAAGCTGCTTTTCGTGGCGGCGCTTGCCATCATCCATGCCCGTTGCGGCATCATCCTGGCCAAACAGAGCCACCGGGCCGAACGCGCCAACGCCTTGGTGCGCGTAATGCGCATCGTCCTGCCCATCGTGCTGTTTCCTTGCGTGCTGTGGCTGGTGCTGGCCAAGCCGCGCCTGGCGCCCTTGTCTGAACCGCCCGCGCTCAGGCTTCTTTCACACCGACCCGTTCTTCAAACACCAGCTTGCCGCCCAGCCAACCCGCCGCCGACACCAGCAGCAAGCCCAGAAAAGACAGGGCCATGCCCAATGGGTACAGCGCGGCGACCGGATCGGACAGTCGCATGAACCAGTTCAGGAAAGCGACCGAGAGCAGCATCACCGCCACCACGAAGTGGCTCCAGGCGGCCGCGCGGCGGCGGATTGAACGGATGATGAGCAGCTCGGCCGCGCCGATCAGGCCCGCGACCACCCCCATGAAGGTGCCGGCGCCCAATAGCCACAGCGATAGGCGGGCCCAGAAATCGTCGGCCGTGAACAGAAAGGCCAGGTCGGTGGCCAGTGCGGTAATGAGGAAGGCAATGGGAAAAGGCACGACCATGGGATGCATGGGATGGCTGCCCAGGGCCACGGCCGTGTGCGTCTGCTTGGGTTTGCGCCGCCAGAATGCCTTCATCGTTTTCGTCCTTTCGCGCTTCAGGAAGACGCGCCAGCAAATGGCATGCCTTGCCCGCGGGCATTCAACGCTGCGCCGTTGCTGGCTTGCAGCGACGGCCGCCATGCTGGCCGGATGCGACCGCACTCCCCTCTCGGCATTGAATCCCGCCAGCGAGCAGGCAGACCATATCGCCGACGTGTGGCAGGCCATGGCCTGGGGAAGCCTTTCCGTCCTGCTGATGATGCTGGCCCTGGTGTTCCTGGCGATACGCGCGCGCTCGAGCGGCCGGCCGGGACGCCGCCCGCTGTGGCTGCTGCTGGGCGGAGGGATTCTGTTTCCCCTTAGCGTGATGGCCGCGCTGCTCGCCTATGCCTACCTGGCTGCACCGGCGCAGGGCGCGCCGGCCTATCGCGTACAGGTGACGGGCCACAGATGGTGGTGGGAAGTACGCTATCCCCAGGCTTCGGGCGCGGCGCGCTATTCGATCAATGTGCTGCACGTGCCGCTAGGCGTCCCGGTGTCGATCGAGCTTACCGCCTCGGACGTGATACACAGCTTCTGGGTGCCCCGGCTGGGTGGCAAGATGGACGCGATCCCGGGCCGGATCAACACGCTGGTCTACACCCCCGGCGAAGCGGGCGTCTTCCGGGGCCAATGCGCCGAGTACTGCGGCACCGGCCATGCCGCCATGCCGTTTCAGGTGGTGGTGCACGACAAGGACGATCTTTCCGGCGTGCTTGCCTCGCTGCCCACCCGACGCCCGGTGTCTCCATGACGGAAGCGCCCGATACCCGAACCCTGCACGAAGCCCTGGACGCGCACTGGCGCTCGCCATCGGGATGGCGCGGCATGTCGGCGGTCAACCACACCGCCATGGGGCGGCGCTTCATGGCGGCGGCCCTGTGCTTCTTCCTGGTGGGCGGAGTGCTGGCCATGCTGATACGCGCACAGCTGGCCACTTCGCACAGCGGCTATCTGGACAGCGAACTGTACAGCCAGATATTCACCATGCACGGCACGGTGATGATGTTTCTGTTCGCCATTCCCATGCTGGAGGGATTCGCCTTCTACCTGCTGCCCAAGATGCTCGGGGCGCGCGACCTGGCGTTTCCACGGCTGGGCGCCTACGCCTGGTGGTGCTACCTGTTCGGCGGCCTGATACTGATGGCCGGCATGGCGCTGGGCCTGGCGCCCTCGAGCGGATGGTTCATGTACACGCCGCTGGCCGGCAGCCGGTACACGCCCGGCATCAACAGCGACATATGGCTGATAGGGGTTACCTTTGCCGAAATCTCGGCGCTGTGCGGAGCGGTCGAACTGATCGCCACCATACTCAAGATGCGGGCACCCGGCATGAGCCTGGCGCGCATGCCGGTGTTTGCCTGGTACATGCTGGTGACCGCGGGCATGATACTGGTCGGGTTCCCGCCCCTTATTCTGGGCAGCATATTGCTCGAGCTCGAGCGGGCCTTCGGCCTGCCCTTCTTCACGGTGGAGCTGGGCGGAGACAATCTGCTTTGGCAGCACCTGTTCTGGATGTTCGGCCACCCCGAGGTCTACATCATCTTCCTGCCCGCCGCCGGCATGGTGTCCACGCTCGTACCCACCTTTGCACGGCATCCCCTGGTGGGTCATGCCTGGGTGGTGAACGCGGTGGTGGCCATGGGTTTCCTCAGTTTCGGCCTATGGGTGCACCATATGTTCACCGTGGGCATCCCGCAGCTGAGCCTGGCGCTGTTCTCGGCGGCCAGCATGCTGGTGGCCCTGCCCACGGCCATCCAGTTCTTCGCGTGGATAGCCACGCTGTGGTCGGGCCGCGTGCGCCTGCGCCTGCCCATGCTGTACCTGGGGGGCTTTCTGGTGATCTTCGTGCTGGGCGGCCTGACCGGCGTGATGGTGGCGCTCGTTCCCTTCAATGTGCAGGTGCATGACACCCACTTCGTCGTCGCCCACATGCACTACGTGCTGATAGGCGGCGCGGTGTTCCCGCTGATGGCGGCCGCCTACTACTGGATGCCGCACCTGTCGGGACGCATGCCTTCGGCCCGCCTGGGGTCGGCCGCGTTCTGGTTCGTCTTCATTGGATTCAACCTTACGTTCCTGCCCATGCACCTGACCGGCCTGCTGGGCATGCCGCGACGCATCTTCACCTATGCGGCCGATACGGGCTGGGACACCCTGAACCTGCTCAGCAGCCTGGGCGGCTTCATCCAGGCCATCGGTTTCGGTCTCTTCCTCATCGACATCGTCCTGCATGCGCGCAAGGGCGGCGGGGCGCGGCGCAACCCCTGGCAGGCGGGCACGCTGGAGTGGGCCATGCCCATGCCGCCGCCCTCGTACAACTTCGCAAGCATTCCGGACGTCGGCAGCCGCTACCCCCTTTGGGAAGATCCGGCGTTGGGCGATAAGATCGAAGAAGGCCGCCTGTGGCTGGCGGCCTGTCCGCCGCCCACCCGGCAGACCCTGAGTGTGGACGTGGTCACCGGCGAGCCGCGCAGCGTGATCCACCTGCCCGGCCCCACCTGGATGCCCTTGTACGCCGGCATTGCGACCGGCGCCTTCTTTCTGGCCGTGCTGCTCAAGGCCTACGCGGCGGCGCTGGCGGCCGCAGCCATCGCCGTGCTGCTCTTTGCCTGCTGGGTGTGGCAACTGGCCCCGAAAGGCCGGCCGCCGCGCGTGGACGCCAGCCCCGGCGTCGACTTGCCGGGCCACTGGGCCGCCGGCGGTTCGCCCGGATGGTGGGGCATGGCCTGTACGCTGGCGGCCAATGCGACCTTGCTGGCCTCGCTGGTCTTCGGCAGCCTGTTCCTGAGCCTGTACGCGCCCAACTGGCCGCCGCCGAAATGGCTCGAGCCCGCGCCCTGGGCGGTGGCAACGCTGGGCATCGCCCTGGCCGGGCTCGTTGCCGCCGCGCTGGCCGGGCCCGCGCGCAACCGGGCGGCGGCCTTGCAGACGGCGGCTGCCGCATGCGCCGCGACGGCGCTGGGCATTATTGTTTTGCTGGTCCGCCAGCTGGGCTCGCCCGGCCAGCACGCCTATCTGGCGCTGATGCTGGTGGTTCTGGTCTATATGGCCATTCATCTGGGCGTTGCGCTGCTCATGTGCCTGTATGCCTTGTGCCGCCGTGCCGTGCACCCGGCTGCGATATGCGACGAGGAGCTGCGGGTCCAGGCGCTGTGGTCCGGCTATACAGGCCTGAGCGGCCTGGCCCTGCTGGGCCTGATGCTTTTCTTGCCGGGGTCGCCATGAGGAGCCCGCAGATGCACGGCTGGAAATCGGGCATGCCGCGTACACCCGGCGTCTGGCGCGTCATGGCGGGCTTCATCGTCTGGGCGCTCGCCTTCGTGGTGCTGTACGTGGGCCATGCGCTAGGCTGCCTGTACGTGCCGTCGACATTGACGCCCGCCAGTCTCACAATGCTCCTGACGGCGTTGTGGGCCCTGCACTTGGCGGCATGTGCCGTGCTGACCCAGCGCAGCGGCCGGCGTAGCTGCGGCATGCGGCGCGAAGGCAACGGTACCGTGCAGGCGCGCTTCATGTGGCGCGCCACCTTCCTGACCGATGCGCTCGCCCTGCTTGCCGTGCTGGTCACCGGTCTGCCCCTTCTGGCCTTCCCCGTCTGTCAGGCGTGAGCTCCGCCGCAATCGCGTATGGGATGGTTAACCCGAAGTTGTAACCAAAATTCTTGACCGCCTATTTTTAACGGCGTAGAGTCGCTGCTGGCGTCCGGATTTGAATACGGACGAGCACCATCACCAGGGCCCAAGGGCCACAAGTTGCAATCCAGGAGGAAGCATGAATAAAAAGTTGACGCTCGCAGCGGCCATTGCCGCCGGTTCGATGGCGATGTTCGCCGTCCCCGCGCAAGCCGACATCAACGTGGGCATTTCCCTGTCCACCACGGGCCCGGCCGCCGCACTCGGCATCCCTGAAAAGAACACGGTGCCCCTGCTGCCCGACACCATTGCCGGTGAAAAAGTCAACTACATCGTTCTCGACGACGCGACCGACGCCACCCAGGCTGGCCGCAATGCGCGCAAGCTGGTGGCCGAAGACAAGGTGGACATCTTGCTGGGCTCTTCCTCCACGCCACCCAGCGCCGCCATGGCCGAGATCGCCAACGAATCGCAAACACCGCAGATCACCGTCGCGCCGGTCGAACTGCCCGAAGACAAGAACAAATGGGTGTTCCGCGCGCCCCAGCATTACGACGTGATGGCCGACGGCCTGATCTCGCACATGAAGGCCACCGGCGTCAAGACCCTGGGCTTCATCGGCTACACCGACGCCTATGGCGAAAGCTGGCTTACCGCCATGAAGAAAGCCACCGAAGCCGCCGGCATCAAGCTTACGGCCGTCGAGCGCTTCAACCGCACCGACACCAGCGTCACCGGCCAGGCCGTCAAGATCGTGGCCGCCAAGCCCGACGCCGTGCTGGTGGTCGCCTCGGGTACCCCATCGGTGCTGCCGCAGGTTACCTTGCAAGACCGCGGCTTCAAGGGCCAGATCTATCAAACCCACGGCACGGCCACCAAAGAGTTCATGCGCGTGGGTGGCAAGGCGGTTGAAGGCACCATCCTGCCCGTGGGTCCGGTGGTGGTGGCCCAGCAACTGCCCGACAGCAACCCGTCCAAGAAGCTGGGCCTCGACTACACCGAACGCTACGAAGCCAAGTACGGCGAAGGCTCGTTGTCCGCATTCGGCGCCCAGTTCTATGATGCCTTCCTGCTGTTCCAGAACGCCGTGCCCGAGGCACTCAAGGCCGGCAAGCCCGGTACGCCCGAGTTCCGCGCCGCCCTGCGCGACGCCATCGAGAACTCCAAAGAGGTCGTCGCCACCCATGGCGTGTACAACATGACCCCCACCGACCACTTCGGCATGGACGAGCGCGCCCGCGTGCTCATCACCGTCAAGGACGGAGACTGGGCGCTCATCGACATGGACGCCCTCAAGAATAAAAAGCAATAAGCCGCCATCAACGGCAACAGCGCGTCGGGACGGCGCGCTTCCAAGGGCTTTTCCAACGGGTCCTTGCCTGGGCCCGCCTCTTCGAGGCGGGCTTTTTACATTCTGTTTGATCAGGGTCAATAAGACGCCGCGCGCCTGAGAGTAGAATGGGTCTGTCGATGGCGCGGCCAGCAATGCGCAGCGCATGCGCCAGCCAGTTTCTTACTGTTCAACGGAGCCTGATATGTTTGCCAAACTTGCCCTTGCCGCCCTGCTTTCCGCCGCCGCGCTGCCCGCCATGGCCGCCGACTGCGAAACCACCATCGAAGGCAACGACGCAATGCAGTTCAACGTGAAAGAAATCACGGTCGACAAGTCCTGCGAAAAATACACGGTGCACCTCAAGCACGTGGGCAAGCTGCCCGTGGCCGCCATGGGCCACAACTGGGTGCTGACCAAACAGGCCGACATGCAGGCCACCGCCACCGACGGCATGGCCGCCGGCGCCGATCACGACTACATCAGGCCCAACGACGAGCGTGTCATCGCCCACACCGACCTTGTCGGCGGCGGTGAAGAATCCTCGGTCACCTTCGACGTCAGCAAGCTCAGCGCCGGCGAAGAATACGCCTACTTCTGCTCCTTCCCCGGCCACTGGGCCATCATGAAGGGCACGCTCAAGCTGGCCGGCTAAGCAGCGGGGCTTTCTGCCTCAGGCGAATTTCGCCACCCAGGCGGCGTAGCGATCGAGCCACCCTTGCAGGAACATACGCAAGGGCTCGTCGCTGACGCCGCCCTTGCTATCAAACACCCCATCATGAACCTGCACAAAGGCCTCGGGCTGGGCCAGAGTGGGCATGTCCAGTGAAGCCAGCACATTGCGCAAATGCTGCTGCGACAACGCAGAACCCATGGCGCCGGGGCTGGCGCCCACAATGCCCGCGGGCTTCCCTTCCCATGCGCTGTCGCCGAACGGCCTGGAGCCGTGATCGATGGCGTTCTTCAGCACTCCCGGAATCGAACGGTTGTATTCGGGCGTGACAAACAGAACACCGTCGGCCGAACGTACTTCCTGCTTCATGCGGCGCACCGGTTCGCGCTGGTTCTCATCTTCATCCTGGTTGTAAAGCGGCAGATCGTCGATGCGCACAAAGCGAAAGTCCAACTGAGCAGGCGCCATGGAGACAATGACGTCGGCGAGCTTTTTGTTCCAGGATGCTTTGCGCAAACTGCCGACCATGACGGCGATGCGGTATGGGTTCATGCCTTTCCTCGTGCGGATGAAAAACATGTTCCAGCAAGCGGCACGCCTGGTCGGCCAGGGGCAGCATGTCCGCCTTCCGCTTGATGGTTCAAGGGAATTTCTTGCACGCCTGTTTTATCCACAAAGTCTGTGCATAACCTTGCGAATAAGTCACGGACCAGACACCGAACTGCAATAAAAGAGGCGCTTTGAGGTTCAATGGACAAAACAAGCGCAGTTTGTAACGCGCCGCCCGACTCCCCCCCACCGGGTTATAAAGAATTCCGCTGCCGGCTCTGGTTAACCCTAGCCCCTTGCACTGCTATTTTGACAATTGCTTATGTATCATAATGAGTTGGCAAAATAGAGGAAAAGTACAGGCCATGGCCATCGAACAAGGCGAAACATTATGGAGCCCCACGGCTGGGCAAGTCGAGGAAACGCGGCTGGCGCAATTCATGGAACACGTGGCGCAACGCCACGGCAAGCGCTTCGAAGACTATGAGTCGCTGTGGCAATGGTCGGTCGACGAACTCGAGACCTTCTGGGGCACGGTCCTGCAGTTTTTCCAGGTCGAGGCCGACGGCGATCCAGCCATAGTACTGGCCGACTCGCGCATGCCCGGCGCAAAATGGTTTCCGGGCCTGCGGCTCAATTACGCCGAACATGTGTTCCGCAACGCCGATCCTTCGCGGCCGGCCCTGATAGCGCGCAGCGAAGACAGCGAACCCCGCCTCGTATCGTGGCGCGAACTGCACGAAGCCACCGGCGCATTGGCTCACTGGTTGCGCGAAGCGGGCGTGGGTCCGGGCGACCGCGTGGTTTCCTACATGCCCAACCGGCCCGAGACAGTCATCGCCTTCCTGGCCTGCGCCAGCTTGGGTGCAATCTGGTCCAGTTGCTCGCCCGAGATGGGCGTGTCGGTGGTGGTCGACCGCTTCCAGCAGATCGAACCCAAGATCATGTTTGCGGTCGACAGCTACCGCTACAATGGCAAGGTGCACGAACGCGGCGGCATCGTATCCGAGCTGCTTGAAAAGCTTCCCTCCATCGAGCGGGTGGTCCATGTGGCCGGGCCCGCGGCCGCCAGCCTGCCGAACTGGCCCAGCTGCGTGTCGTGGCAGCAGGCCATCGCGTACGATGCGCCCCTGGCCTATGCCCGCCTGCCCTTCGATCATCCGCTCTGGATCGTCTATTCTTCAGGCACCACGGGTATCCCAAAGGCCATGGTGCATGGCCACGGCGGCATCGTGCTGACTCATCTCAAGACCATGCAACTGCAGCACGACGTCCGCGCCGGCGACCGCTTCATGTTTTTGGGAAGCACCGGCTGGATAGTATGGAACCTGATGGTGGGCGGCCTGCTGTCGGGCGCCACGGTGGTGCTCTACGATGGCAACCCCTCTTATCCCGACACGCAATCGCTGTGGCGCTTCATCGATGAGCATGCCGTCACGCATTTCGGCTGCGGCGCCGCATTCCTGGTGCAGTGCAAGAAAGACGGCCTGCAGCCGGGCCGGCAGGCGAGCTTCAAGGCCTTGCGGGCCATCAACTCTACCGGCTCTCCCTTGCCCCTGGACGCCTATGAATGGGTCTACGACGAGGTCAAGCGCGACCTGTGGCTGGCTTCCATCAGCGGCGGCACCGACATCGCCTCGGGCTTCGTTGCCTGCGCACCCACGCTGCCCGTCACGGCCGGCGAGATCCAGTGCCGCGAGCTGGGCGTGGCCGCGTATGCCTTCAACGACGATGGCCGGCCCGTCGTCGATGAAGTGGGCGAACTGGTCATTACCAAGCCCATGCCCTCGATGCCGCTGTATTTCTGGAACGACCCGGGCGACAAGCGCTATATCGAAAGCTATTTCGAGACCTTCTCCGGGTGCTGGCGCCATGGCGACTGGATACGTTTCAGCCCCGCGGGCACGGCGGTGATCTACGGCCGCTCCGACACCACCATCAACCGCTACGGCATACGCATGGGCACCGCCGAGATATATCGCGTGGTCGAGGAACTGCCCGAAATACGCGACAGCATGGTAGTCGATCTGGAATATTTGGGCCGCCCTTCTTACATGCCTTTGTTCGTCGTGCTGGCTCAGGGCGTCGAATTGGACGAAACGCTGATCGCCCGCATCAAAGAACAGATCCGGACCAAGGCCTCGGCGCGCCACGTGCCCAACGAGGTGCTGGCGGCGCCACAGATTCCGCGCACCCTTAGCGGAAAGAAAATGGAGTTGCCCGTGCGCAAATTGCTGCTGGGCGCAAGCGTCGACAAAGTGGCCAGCCCCGACGCCATGGCCAATCCGCAAAGCATGGCCTGGTTCGTCGACTTCGCCCGGCGTCTGAATACGGCGCCGGCAGAGTCCTGAGATGGCTTCCCCAGCCGCATCCCCAGCCCCCAGCAAGGCAAAGCCCGGCCGCGGTCGCTCGCGGGACACAGCGCTGCAGCCGCCCCTCATGCATCAACTCATCGGCTACCATTGCCGGCGGGCATTCCTGCAGGTGGAGCCTTTTTCCGATCCCCGCATGGCGTCCTTTGCCTTGCGGCCGGCCGACTTTGCCGTATTGAGCCTGCTAAGCGCCAACCCGGGCATCAGCCAGAAACAGGTGGCGCAGGGCATAGGCGTGGCGCCGCCCAACCTGGCGCCCGTGCTTGAACGGCTCGAGGCGCGCAAGCTGCTTGCCCGCCAGCGCAGTCAGAGCGACGGACGCATACAGTCGTTTTCGCTCACCGCCGAAGGCCAGCAGCTCTGCGCACGCGCCGAAGAGACGGCGCTGCGCATCGAAGGCGAAGCCGCCGGCGCGCTTTCCGGCGACGAGCGCAAGACGCTTTTGCATCTGCTGCGCAAACTTTACGCGGCGCAAGACGGCGTGGCCTGACCCGATTGGTTTAAGATAGGCAGATCGGTCACCGTCCCTGTCGCGGGGCGCGGATTCAATCATTCCAATAGGCTCACGCATGAACATTCTGGTTCCCATAGACGGCTCGGAAACCTCGCTGAACGCCCTCAAGGCCGCCCTTTCCATGGCGGGCGAGCGCAGCGATATCGGGCTGCGGGTCGTCACCATTCAGGCGCCCATCGCCTCGGGCAACGTCAAGCGCTTCATTTCGGCCGAGATCCTCGACGAGTACTATCAGGACGAAGGCAACAAGGCGCTGGCCGGCGCTCGCGAACTGCTGGACGGCTCGCCCGCCGAAGCCAGCTTCGAAGTGCTGGTGGGGCCCGTGGCCGAAACCATCGTCGACTACGCCAGGCAGCACGATTGCGGCCACATCGTCATGGGCACCCGCGGCCTGGGGCGCATCTCGGGCCTGTTGCTCGGCTCGGTGGCCACCAAGGTGCTCAGCCTTACCGAAGTGCCGGTTACGCTGGTCAAGTAGGCGTCGGCACGCAGCCCACTCCTCAGGGCTGCAATCCCACCTTCAACAGGCGGCCGTCACGTTCGTCGGTAAGCACATACACGTAGCCGTCGGGCCCTACCCTGACATCGCGTATGCGCGCGCCTATTTCCTTCAGCATGCGCTCTTCGTGCGTAACGCGATCGCCGTCGAGTTCCAGCCGTATCAGGTTGCGATCGACCAGAGAACCTATGAAAAGCGAATGCCGCCACGGCGCGAAGCGCTGGGCGTCATAGAAGGCCATGCCGCTGACGCCGGGCGACTTTTCCCATACATAGTGCGGCGGCTCTGTGCCTTCCACCGCTTCGCCCTTGGCCTCGGGTATGGGCAGGCCCGAGTAATTGATGCCATGGGTGGCCAGCGGCCAGCCGTAGTTCTTGCCGGCCTGGGGAATATTGATTTCGTCGCCGCCGCGAGGCCCGTGCTCGTGTGTCCACAGCTTGCCGCTCCAGGGGTTCAGGGCGGCGCCTTGCTGGTTGCGATGGCCGTATGACCAGATGGCGGGTACAGCGCCCTCGCGGTCCACGAAGGGGTTGTCTTTCGGCACGCCGCCATCGGGCAGCAGGCGCACGATCTTGCCCTGCAATTTGCTTAGATCTTGGGCGGTGGGCCTTTGGTTGTTCTCGCCCAGGGCGACGAACAAATGCCCCCCGCCGTCGAACACCAGCCTTGAACCGAAGTGCACGCCGCTGGACAATTTGGGCTCTTGCCTGAAAATCACCTTGAAGTCTTCGAGGCGGCGCATGTCTTTGGAAAGCGTGCCGTAGCCCACCGCCGTGCCGGCCGGGCCTTCGCCGGGATTACGCGGCGAACCCTCGGCGTACGACAGGTAGACGCGCCGCGAGCGGGCGAAGTCAGGCGGCAGCGCAACATCGAGCAAACCGCCCTGCCCTTGTGCAAAGACCCGCGGCACGCCCTCGATGGCGGGCGACAGGCCGTTTTCTTGCGTCCACAGGCGCAAGCGCCCCGGCCTTTCGGTAATGAGCATGCCCTGGCCTTCGGGAAGAAAGGCCAATGCCCAGGGGTTTTCAAGGCCCTGGTATAGCGTGGCGACTTCAAGCGTGCCTTCTTCGCTGGCATAGGTGGCGGCTTGCGCCTGGGCGGGTTCCTGCGCCGCGGCCGCCAGCAGCCCGGCGGCCAGCAGTGCGCCGATCAGCGCGGCTCGTGCTTTGTGGCCCAATATCATGCATGCCCCTTGGTCAAGACGTGGCTCAAGCCACCGGATCGATGCGGCGCGGAAGGTCGGGGTCCGCCGGTGGCGCGGCGGGCGGCGCGGACGGAACAACGGGCGCGAAGCCCTTGCCCGACTTTTCGAAGAAGCCTGCCAGCATGTCCACCGGCACCGGGAAGACGAGGGTGGAGGTTTTGTCGCCCGCCACCTGGGTAAGTGTCTGGAGATAGCGCAGCTGCATCGCCGAAGGCTGCTCGGCCAGGGTTCGCGCCGCTTCCATCAGCGCCTGGGCCGCCTGCTTCTCGCCTTCGGCGTGGATGACCTTGGCGCGCCGCTCGCGCTCGGCCTCGGCCTGGCGGGCAATGGCGCGCACCATGCTTTCGTTCAGGTCGATGTGCTTGATCTCTACGTTGGTAACCTTGATGCCCCAGCCATCGGTCTGCTGGTCGAGTATGGCCTGGATGTCCTGATTGAGCTTCTCGCGCTCGGACAGCATGTCGTCGAGGTCGTGCTTGCCCAACACGGCCCGCAAGGTGGTCTGCGCCAGCTGGCTGGTGGCGTCGAGATAGCGCTCGACCTGGATGATGGCCTTGTCGGGCGCCACCACGCGGAAATAGATCACCGCATTCACGCTGACGGACACGTTGTCGCGCGAGATGACGTCCTGGCTTGGGACGTCCATGGTGACCACCCGCAGGTCGACGCGCACCATCTGCTGCAGGCCAGGTATGACGATGACCAGGCCCGGGCCCTTGACGGCGGTGAAGCGACCCAATGTGAAGATGACGCCGCGCTGGTATTCGCGCAGGATCTTCAGGGTATTGACCAGGATCACCACGATGACGACCAGCAGGATCAGCAGGCCGAAGTTGAGGTCAAAATCGATGAAGTACATGAGTGCCTTCCTTGATGAGCGGTTAGGAATTGTTTGAAGCGGGGTTGGCGGGCTCGGGGCCCGCCGGGTCTACCCCCAGGGTCAGGCCTTCCATCGACCTGACGCGCACATGCTGCCCCGGCCGCAGCGGCTGGCTGCTGCACACCTTCCAGCGCTCGCCCAGCACGTCAGCATATGCCATACCGTCTTCGACGTGGGTGACGATCCCCGGCTGCCCTATCATGTATTCGGCGCCGCTGACGACGCGGCTGCGATAAGAGCGCAGGGCAAGCCGGCCGATGACCAGCAGCACGGCCACGCTGAACAGTGCCGAGCCGATGAGGAAAGGCAGGCCGAGCTCAAAGCCGGGCACTTCGCCATCGGTAAGAAAGATGCCGCCCAGCACGAAGGCCACGACCCCGCCCGCGCCGGCTATGCCGAAACTGGGCAGGAACACCTCGGCCACCATCAGGCTCAGGCCCAGGAAGATCAGGCCGACTCCGGCCCAGTTCACCGGCAGCAGCTGGAAGGCATAGAACGCCAGCATCAGGCTGATGAGGCCGGCGATGCCGGGCCCCGCAAGCCCCGGGCTGGTGACCTCGTAGAACAGCCCATAGACCCCGATCATCATCAAGATGACCGCCACCTGCGGGTTGGCGATAAGAAGCAGCAGCCTGGTGCGCCAGTCGGGCTGTATCTGCTCGGCCGTTGCGCTGGCCGTGGCCAGGCTGACCGAGCGGCCGTTCTCGAGCTTGACCTGCCGGCCGTCCAGCTTCTGAAGCAGGTCGGGAAGATCGGCGGCGACAAGGTCGATGACCCCGCCTTCCAGCGCCTCTTGGGCCGACATGCTGGCGGCATCGAGCACGGCCTGTTCGGCGAACTGCTTATCGCGGCCGCGCAGCTGGGCGAGGCTGCGTATATAGGCCGCCGCATCGTTGCGCGCCTTGCGCCCGGACGCATCCGCGGGGTCGCCATCCTTGGCGTCGTCCTTGGACCCGGCCTTCGGCGGCGACGTGCCGCCTATCTGCACGGGCGTGGCGGCGCCGATATTGCTGGCGGGCGCCATGGCGGCGATATGGCTGGCATACAGTATGAAGGTTCCCGCGCTGGCCGCCCGCGCACCCGCGGGCGCCACGAAGGTGGCCACGGGCACGGGCACGGGCGAGGCCAGTATGGCCTTGACGATGCTGCGCATCGAGGCGTCGAGCCCGCCTGGCGTGTCCAGGGTGATGACGACCAACTGGGCCTGCTGCGATGCCGCGCTGTCGATGCCGCGCACGATGAAGTCGGAAGATGCCGGGCTGATGACGCCGTCGAGCTGCAGCTCGACGACTTTCGCATTGCTTTGCGCAAGAATGGGCAAGGCGGCGCAAAGCAGCGCAGCGGCCATGGCCAAGCAGAAAAACAGAATGCGGCCCCGGCCAGGAAGCCGATGCCTGCCTATTGCAACAGCCCCCGCCTGCGCGCCGAGGCCTTCTTCCCAGGCAGACCTTGCTTGTCTTGAGAAGGCCGTCCGGCGGAAAGAAGCGAGCCGGCGCAGCAGCGAAGATTGGGCTTGTACGGAACGGATCATTGCGGGCCTTCCGGTGTACGGCGCCCCGAGAACGCCTTCATGGCCAGTATAGCCTTACGCGAGGCTTAATCGGCCCGGGCGTGGAAGATGACGGGTTCAACCTTGTTTACGAGGAGTTTTACCCATATGGCGCGCGACACGCTCGATTTCGGCGGCAAGAATAATGGCGTGGTTGTGTTCGGTGTCGCGGGCGCCATACACGAGGGTGATGTGCGAAGCGCCCGCATCCTGCACCAGCTGGCGCATGCGCTGCTCTTGTTCTTTGCTGCGCAACTCGGTTTCGTATTCGTCGCGGAACTGGTCCCAATGCTCTACTTTGTGGCCGAACCATTTGCGCAGCGCCGGGCTGGGCGCAAGGTCTTTGCACCAGGCGTCGTAATGCAGCTCTTCCTTGGAAACGCCGCGTGGCCACAGGCGATCAACCAGAACCCGGTAGCCGTCGCCCTGTTGGGCCTTGTCGTAGGCACGCTTGATGTCGACCTGTATCTTCATTGACGTTCTCCGGTGCCGCCCGACCCGCCTGAAGGCAAGGTACGCATGCCAGCGTGGCCATGCGCACCGGGGCCTTGTCTGAAGGCCTCGGACCTGCGGCGGGTGCGCGCCTTAATCGTTGTGTGTCATGTCCAGGGGTACGATCCACTCGTCATACTGCTGTGCCGTGACGTGGCCCAGCGCCAGCGCCGCTTCGCGCAAGGTGGTGCCCTCTTTTTGCGCTTTCTTGGCAATGGCGGCCGCCTTGTCGTAGCCGATGTGGCGATTGAGCGCGGTAACCAGCATGAGGTTCTTCTGCAAATTGCGTTCGATGATCTCGGTGTTGGGCTCGATGCCCACGGCGCAATGGTCGTTGAAGGCGCGGCTTGCATCGGCCAGCAAGGCGATGCTTTCAAGCACGTTGTGCACCATGACCGGCTTGTACACATTGAGCTGGAAATTGCCCTGGCTGGCGGCAAAGGCCACCGCTGCGTCGTTGCCGTAGACCTGGGCGCACACCATGGTCATGGCTTCGCATTGGGTGGGGTTGACCTTGCCCGGCATGATGGAGGAGCCCGGCTCGTTGTCGGGAATGATGAGTTCGCCGATGCCGCAGCGGGGCCCGCTTGCCAGCCAGCGCACGTCGTTGGCCATCTTGAACAGCGCCCCGGCAAGCAGGCGCAGCGCGGAAGACATATTGGCCAGCGCGTCGTGCGCGGACAAGGCGAAGAATTTGTTGTCGGCCGACTTGAACGGCAGGCTGGTGATCTGCGCGATGCGCGCGGCCGCCGTCTCGCCGAAGCGCGGGTGGGCGTTCAGGCCTGTGCCCACCGCGGTGCCGCCTATGGCCAGGTCGTAGATGCCCGGCAAGGCGGCCTCGACCGCCTTCAGGCCGAAAGCGATTTGCGCCACCCAGCCGCCGATTTCCTGGCCCAGGGTAATGGGCGTGGCGTCTTGCAGGTGGGTGCGGCCGGTCTTGACCACCTGGGCGTACTGGCTTGCCTTGTCGGCCAGCGTGGATTGCAGTTGCCGCACCGCCGGAAAGAAGTCGCGCTCGAGCTCTTGCGCCACGGCGATGTGCATGGCGGTGGGAAAGGTGTCGTTGGACGACTGGCCGCGATTGACGTGGTCGTTGGGGTGCACCGGCTTCTTGCTGCCCATCTCGCCGCCGGCCAGCTCGATGGCGCGATTGGAGATGACCTCGTTCGCGTTCATGTTCGATTGCGTGCCGGAGCCGGTCTGGAAGACCACCAGGGGGAATTCCTGATCGAGCTTGCCCGAGATGACTTCGTCGGCCGCCTTCACGATCAGGTCGGCCAGGTCTTGCGGCAGTTCGCCCAGCTCGGCATTGGCCTCGGCCGCGGCGCGCTTGAGTATGCCCAGCGCGCGAATGACCGGCGCCTGCCATTTGAACCGCGCGACGCCGATGGGAAAATTCTGTATGGACCGCTGGGTTTGCGCACCCCAGTATCGATCTGAGGGAACCTCGATGGCTCCCATGGAATCCGTTTCGACGCGTGTGCTGCTCATGTGTGGGCTCCTGGCTTGAGAGTATGTGGGGAACCGGCAATCGGCGGCGGTGCGGGCGACTGCCATCGCTCTTAACTATACGCCATTGCTTCTCATTTGGGTCTGGGTCGCTTTGGTTTGGGTTCTTAAGCGCTGTTGCGGTGAGTCTTCACATCGGCGGCAACAATATGCCACTATGCAAGCCGCCGGAGGCGGGCAGTCTTCAGGCGGGCGTCGGAGGGCGCCGCGTGCTGACGAAGGAATCGTGGGGGCTTTCCCCGCCGCCCACGCGTACGAGGCAGACGCGGGAAGTCCGGCGAAGCCGGACCGCCCGACCGCCCGCCTGAAGACTGCCCGCCTCCGGCGGCGCTTAAAGACTCAAATTTCAAGCGCTACCGATGGAACTAGCGGTACTAATGGAACTAGCGGTACTAACGAACCAGCCCCGCCCAATAATCCGCCACGTCGAGCAGCCGGTTCGCGAACCCCCACTCATTGTCGAACCACACCATGACATTCGCCATGCGCGGCCCGCAAAGCCGGGTCTGGCCGCCGTCAATAATGACCGAATGCGGGTCGTGGTTGAAATCCACCGACGCATGGGGCTGGTCGGAATAGGCGATGAAATCGGGCGCCCGCTGCGCTGCGGCCTGCATCAATGCGTTGATGTCTTCCGCCGACAGGTCGCTGCCCGCCTGGAACATCAGGTCGATCGCCGAGACATTTAGCGTGGGCACGCGAATGGCCTTGGCCTGCACCCTGCCCGACAACTCGGGCAGCAGCCGCTCCACCCCCTTGGCCAAGCCCGTCGACACGGGCACGAACGATTGCATCGCCGAACGCGTGCGCCGCAGATCGCTGTTGTGATAGCCGTCGATCAGAGGCTGGTCGTTCATCACCGAATGCAGCGTTGTAAGAAAAGCCTGCTCCACGCCGAAAGAGCGATGCAGCAGATCAAGCACCGGCACGATGGCATTGGTGGTGCACGAAGCATTGGAGACCAGGCGCTCGGTGCCCGCAAGGCTTTCGTGATTGATGCCGTACACCACCGTGGCATCCACATCGGCCGCGCTGGCGCCCGGATGCGACAGCAGCAGGCGCGGCACGCCCGCATCAAGAAAGCGCTGCAGCTGGTCACGCGTGCCGTAACGGCCCGAGCACTCCACCAGAAGATCCACGCCCAGCGCCTGCCAGGGCACTTCTTCAGGCGTAGAGGCATGCGTCACGGCAATGGCCTGCCCATCGATGACGAGGCTGTCTTCGCCCTGCTCCACCTTGCCGTGAAACACGCCGTGCGTCGAATCGAAGCGCGTGAGATAAGCCATGGTGTCCAGATCGGCGGGCTCATTGATGGCTACGATGCGAAAGCGGTTTTTCAGGGGGGATTCATGCAGGGCGCGCAGGAAGCAGCGCCCGATGCGGCCATATCCGTTGATGGCCAGGCGTAACGGTGTGTTCATGTCGATGAAGCAGAGTCGGTGGTCAGTGATGAGCGGCGAAGCCGGTAAGCGGATGAGATGTCAGTGTATACCCTGGCGCCCGTTGTCCCGGAATCGCGCTCACCGTCAGCCTGCGGAGCGTTCCGGGCCCAAAATCAGAATGCGATCGAAAACCCGCCGTCCACCACCAGGATGTGGCCGTTCACATACGAGGCCGCCGGCGAAGCCAGGAAAACGGCGGCACCCGTGATCTCGTGCGGCTGGGCCCAGCGTTCGAGCGGATTGCGGCCCAGCACTCGGGGCCCTTGCACCGGGTCGCCGGCCAGCTGCACATTGCTTTCGGTGGCGAAAGTACCCGGCGCAATGCCATTGCTGGTAATGCCCCGCGGCCCGTACTCCACAGCCAGCGCCTTTACCAGGCCCGCCAGGCCGTGCTTGGCCACGGCATAGATGGCATCGCCGGGCCTTGCCACGCGGTCGGCGATCGATGTAAGCGTAACGATGCGCCCCGCCAGGCCCTGCCGCGCCATGCGCTGCGCTGCCAATCGGGACAGATGCATGGCCGCGAGCAGGTCGACGTGGATGAGGTCCTGCATCTCTTGCAGGGTGGAGTCGGCCAGGCTCTTGCGCAGGCGGATGCCCACGTTGTTGACGAGAATGTCGGGTGCGCCCGCCCGGCTGCACAACTGCCCGAAAATGCGTTCTTGTTCGGCCAGATTGCCCACGTCGTGCACCAGCGGCTCGGCGCGGCCGCCTTCTTCTTCGATGCGCCGCACCGCCTGCATTACACGGTCTTGCGAGCGGCCGTTGATAATGACGCAGGCGCCGCTGGCCGCATAGGCCCTGGCGATTTCGAATCCCAGGCCCTGGGTCGAGCCGGTGATAAGAGCCGTTTTTCCGGAAAGAGAAAAATCAGGTGCTTGCATGGGCATACAGAAAGGGTTGTGCGACTCGCGCCCGCAGTATGCAGCGCGTTGGCAAGCCGATATAGTAATGCTTGTGTACTTTCAGGGTTCTCTCATGCTTCTTCCCTTTCCAGCCAGCCTGCTGCGTCGCGGCCTTGTTCCCGAAGACGCGGCCGCCAGCCCCGTGCCGCCCGTTTATCCCATCGAGACCTTCTTTCGCAATCCCGCCCGAGGTTTCTTCCGTCTCTCGGACGAAGGCTCGATGCTCGGCTTCATGGAGCCCGTCAGCATAGACGGCCAGCCGGCGCGCATGAACATCTTTGTCCAGGCCCTCGAGGGCAGCCGCCCCACCGGCACGGCGCAACGCATCACCTCTGAAACCGAACGCGACATCAGCGGCTATTTCTGGAAAGGCGAGCACACCGTCATCTACGAAAAAGACTTCAATGGCGACGAGAACTTCCATGTGCTGGCCGTAGACATCCGCACTGGAACGGTTACCGACCTTACCCCTTTTCCGGGGGTGCGGGCCAGCATCGAAGACGATCTCGAAGACGACCCCGACCACCTTCTCATCAGCCACAATGGCCGCAACCCCGAGGTTTTCGATGTATACCGGGTCGACATCCGCAACGGTGAGCTCGCGCTGGTGGCCGAGAACCCCGGCAATGTGATCGGCTGGCAAACCGATCACGCGGGGCGCGTGCGGGCCGGCATCGCCAGCGACGGCCTGAACTCGGTGCTGCTGTACCGCGACGATGAGCGACAAGGCTTCCGCCCGCTCATCCAGACCGACTTCCGCACTTCGGTGGGGCCGCAGTTCTTTGATTTCGACGACGTTCGCCTTTATGCCCTCAGCAACCGCGGGCGCGACAAGCTGGCACTGGTGCGCATCGACCCGGCCAATCCCGACGACGAGGAGCTTGTCTTCGAAGCGCCCGGGGTCGACCTGGACGGCGCCGGCTACTCGAAGCTGCGCAAGGTGCTTACCGTCGCGGCCTACCAGACCGACAAGCCCGCTTATCATTTCTTCGACAATCTCAGCCGCGAACGCCACGAGCGCCTGCAGCGTCATCTGCCCGGCTACGAGATCGCCTACCAAAGCAGCACGCGCGACGAGAACAAGTTCATCGTGGCGGCCTACAACGACCGCACGCCGGGCAGCCGCCACATCTACGATGCCCGGCTCGACACCCTGGACAAGCTCGCCGAGATCAACCCCGAGCTGCCCGAAGAACACATGGCCGTGGTGCGGCCCATCCAGTACCAAAGCCGCGACGGCCTCACCATTCATGGCTACCTCACGCTGCCACTGGGGCGCCAGCCGCGAGCCCTGCCCTGCGTCGTCAATCCGCACGGCGGTCCCTGGGCCCGCGATGGCTGGGGGTTCAACCCCGAAGCCCAGTTCCTGGCCAACCGCGGCTACGCCGTGCTGCAAATGAATTTTCGCGGCTCCACCGGCTACGGACGCCAGTTCTGGGAAAGCAGCTTCGGCCAATGGGGGCTGGCCATGCAGGACGACATCACCGACGGCGTGCAATGGGCCATCGACCAGGGCATTGCCGACCCCGCCCGCATTGCCATCTATGGCGGCAGCTACGGGGGCTATGCCACCCTGGCCGGCATCACCTACACACCCCAGCTCTATGCCGCGGCCATCGACTACGTGGGTGTTTCCAACCTGCTTACCTTCCTGAACACCATTCCGCCCTACTGGAAGCCCATGCTCGAAAAAATGTACAGCATGGTGGGCGACCCGGTGGCCGACCGAGAGCGCCTCGAGGCCACCTCGCCGGCCCTGAACGCCGACCGCATCCAGACCCCGCTGCTCATTGCCCAGGGCGCGCACGACCCACGGGTGAACAAAGACGAAAGCGACCAGATGGTGGCCGCCCTGAAGGCGCGCGGCATCGATGTGGAATACATTGTCAAAGACAACGAGGGCCACGGCTTTCACAACGACGAAAACAAATTCGAGTTCTATCACCGCATGGCGCGTTTCCTGGATGCCCACCTCAAGTAAGGCATGCAGGCGCGCATTACCCACTCCAAGGAGAGAAAATTGAAGCTTTATTATTTGACGGGCGCATGCCCCCTGGTGTCGCAGATCGTGATGGAATGGATGGGGCTTTCCTATGAGCTCGAGTCAGTCGAGCGCGACGCCCTGAAGCAGCCCGAGTTCCTCAAGCTCAATCCCGTCGGCTCGGTGCCCGTGCTGGTGGACGGAGACCTGGTGCTGACGCAAAGCGTGGCTATACTCGAGTACCTGAATGAGCTGCATCCCGAGGCGGGCCTGCATGGCGCCGACACGGTCGAACGGGCCGAAGTCCGCCGCTGGCTCAGTTTCGTCAATGCCGACGTCCATCGCACCTTCGCCATGATCTTCGGCGTGCAAGGCTATAGCTCAGACCCGCAGATACAGAAGCTTTTGCTAGACAAGACCACCGAACGCGTGCGCTTCCTGTTCGGCATCGCCGACAAGCAGCTGGAAGGCAAAGACTGGCTTACCGGCAAGCGCTCCATCGCCGACCCTTACCTGTACGTCGTGGGCCGCTGGGCGCGCGCCAAAGAAATTGACCTGTCGGGCATGAACAACCTCAAGCGCTTCCTTGATCGCATGGACGCCGATGCCGGCGTGCAAACGGCCCTGCAGAAGCAAGGTCTGGCCTGATCGGCCAGATACGGTGCCCGCGGCGTTTCCCGTCGAGGGGCACCTCTCTTGCCAGGCTAAACAAAACGGCTCATTACGAGCCGTTTTGTTGCCGCCGGGCCGCCCCAAGGATCGGCGCCCCCGGCAAAAACAGCCCCCTCGGGGGGCAGCGAGCAGGTACTAGCCTGCGTGGCGTGGGGGCTTTTTTATATTGCCAGGGAATCAGGCGCCGCGGCCGCCCGGCCGCACGATGGCAGGCTGCGCGCCGTCTTGCGCCAGCGCCGGCCGGGCCAGGTTCCACATGAAGGCCCGGAACGGGGCCAGCATGGTGGCGTTGATGAACAGCTTGATGGCCAGGTCGCCGAACAGCAGCGTAACCCAGGGCACCTGCGTGCCGGCAAAGGCGACGCTGAAGAAGATGAAGGTGTCGAGCGTGGCGCCGGCCACGCCGGCGATCAGCGGCGCCCGCCACCAGCGCTGTTCGCGCAGGCGGTCGAATACATGGATGTCGAGAAGCTGGGCGCACAAAAAGGCCAGGCCCGAGGCCACGGCGATGCGCGGCGTTGCCACCCAGAACGACACCACGATGGCGGCCACGAAGCCGAACACCGCGACCCGGCGCGCCGCGCCCGGGCCGAAACGCCGATTCAGAACGTCGGCCACCAGAAAGGCAATGGGGTAGGTAATGGCACCCCAGGTGAGCCAGCGGTTGATGGGATACTGCACCAGAATGTTGGAGCCCACCACGATGGCGCACATGACCAGCACGGCGATCGCCATCTGGCGCAGGGTCATGGGAAGGAAAGCGGATTGATTCGTCGAAGTCATTTTGCAAACTCGGTGGCCAGCTGGCCCGCGCGCTGGTAGGCCGAGCGCATGGCTTGCTGCACCAGGGCCGAAAAGCCCTGTTGTTCAAACACGGATAGGGCGGCGGCGGTGGTGCCTCCCTTGGAAGTAACCCGTTCACGCAAGGTGGCGGGCGTTTCGGGCGAGAGCGCTGCCAACTGGGTGGCCCCGTGCAAGGTGGCCAACGCCAGCTTGCGCGACTGCTGGGCGTCGAGACCCAGGTCGATGCCGCCCTGGATCAGCGCCTCGAGAAATAGGAACACATAGGCCGGGCCGCTGCCCGACAAGGCCGTTACGGCGTCGAGCTGGTCGTCGTTGTCGACCCACACGATTTCGCCCACCGCCTTGAGCAGAAGCTGGGCCACCGCGCGGTCGTCTTCGGAGACGCCGTCGAGCGCCAGCAAGCCGGAAATGCCCGCGCCGATAAGGGCCGGAGTGTTGGGCATGCAGCGCACCAGCCGTGTCCAGGGCTTGTCGCCGCCCAGCCAGCCGGCCAGCGTGCCGCTTTCAATGCCGGCCGCGATGCTGATGACCAGCGTGTCGGGGCGCAGGAAAGGCTTGCACTGGGCCACGGTTTCTTTCATGACCTGCGGCTTGACGGCGAAAATCCACACGCGCCGCGAGGAAAGCTGCTCGTCGGGCGCCGCGGCGGTACCCACGCCCTGTTCGCGCCAGCGCGCAAGCGCGGTCTCGTTGACGTCGATGACATGCACGTCGGAAGCGCCGCAGCGCTTGCCGATGAGGCCCGAAGCCAGGGCAGAGGCCATATTGCCGCCACCGATGAAGGAAAGGGAAAGTTCTTGATTCATAGCCCGCTATTGTACGAAAAAACCCGGGCCTGCCGCCAAGGCAGGCCCGGGTCTGGAATAAGGCCCCGCGCCACAAGCGCGGACTTCTGTCGCACGGCCTTGCGGC
Organism: Pusillimonas noertemannii; assembly: GCF_003096595.1. Taxonomy (GTDB): domain Bacteria; phylum Pseudomonadota; class Gammaproteobacteria; order Burkholderiales; family Burkholderiaceae_B; genus Pusillimonas; species Pusillimonas noertemannii. The sequence goes on from NZ_QEKO01000011.1 coordinate 75,859, forward strand.
GATTCTTGCGCAAGGCGTGGGCCTCAAGCCGGCTGGTGCGTCGGCGGGAAAAGCCCGGCGCTATGCCAGAATGCTGCGCAGCATCCAGGCGTTCTTTTCGTGGATGTCGAGCCGGCGGGTGAGCAGGTCGACCGTGGGCGCGTCGTTGGCCGCTTCGGCGCGCTTGAGCGCTGCGCGGGCGGTTTTGGCCACGGCTTCGTTGCCCTTGACCAGGAAATGCACCATTTCGGATGCCTCGGGCACGTCGTCGGGCGCCTTGATGGTGGCCAGGCTGCCGTACTGTGCATAGGTGCCCGGCGCGTAGTGCCCCAGGGCGCGTATGCGTTCGGCGATTTCATCGAGCGCCTGCCACTCTTCGGTGTATTGGGTCATGAACATCTGGTGCAATGTGTTGAACAGCGGACCCGTGACGTTCCAGTGGAAATTGTGCGTGGTGAGGTACAGGGTATACGAGTCGGCGAGCATCTTGGAAAGCTCGTGCGCAACGGCCTCCCGATCTTTGGCGGTAATGCCGATGTCGATCACGATGCCTTTCTCGGTTTTGATGGATTTGTTCAATGCTTTTGCCATTTCAGATCTCCGAACGTACATGTTGAACAACAAACTTTAGAATACCACGCTGCTCGGCTCTTCAAGATAGCGGACACCGCCCAGTTCGGTGTGATGAACCGCCCTGACCAGGGCCTGTATGGCGGTGGGCCGAGGGAAGCTCTTGCGCCATGCCAGCACCACCCTGCGGTCGGGCACCGGCTTCTTGAAAGGGATGTAGGCCAGCAGGTCGCTCTTGGGGTCGCGTGTGCCGATGGCGCTGGCCGGCAGCACGGTAATTCCCACGCCGGCCGCCACCATGTGCCGTATGGTTTCAAGCGACGAGCCCTCGAAGGTGCGCTGTATGCCCTCGCTCGATGCCGAAAAGCGTGAAAGCTCGGGGCAGACTTCCAGCACCTGGTCGCGAAAGCAATGGCCCGCGCCCAGCAGCAGCATGGTTTCTTCCTTCAGGGCGCTGGAACTGATCTGCTCGAGCTGCGCCCAGGGATGGCCCTTGGGCACCGCCACCAGGAAGGGTTCGTCGTAAAGCGGCTGCACCATCAAGCCCGCATCCGGTATGGGCAGGGCCACGATGGCGCAGTCGATCTCGCCCTGGCGAAGCAGTTCGAGCAGGCGTGTGGTGTAGTTCTCTTGCAATACCAGCGGCATCTGCGGCGTTACCTCGATCTGGGCCGGCACCAGCTTGGGCAGCAGATAGGGCCCGATGGTGTAGATCACCCCCACCCTCAGCGGCCCTTCCAGCGGGTCGTGGCCCTGGCGCGCGATTTCCTTGAGATTGGTCGCTTCTTCCAGCACGCGCTGTGCCTGGGCCACCACGCGCAGGCCTATGGGAGTAACGCCCACCTCGGTGCCGCCGCGCTCGAACAGCACGACGCCCAGTTCGTCCTCGAGTTTGCGGATGGCGACCGACAAGGTGGGCTGGCTGACAAAGCAGGCGTCGGCGGCCCGTCCGAAGTGCCTTTCCCGGGCTACCGCTACGATGTACTTAAGTTCCGTCAATGTCATGGCTACTCTCTTTTGGATGGCTGAATGGTGTGCCGGCGGGCTCAGCTGCGCAGGTAATCCTGCCGGCCGCGCATCCAGCGATGCATGTGGACTTGCGCCCTGCCGGGCTCGTGTTCGAGCCAATGCCGCGCAAGCTCCTGGGCCTGGGCGGCCAGTTCTTCGTCGGTTTCCAGGCTGGCAAAGCGCAACAGCGCGGCCCCCGACTGGCGCAGGCCCAGAAACTCGCCCGGCCCCCGCTGCTCGAGATCGCGCCGCGCAATCTCGAACCCGTCGCCGGTTTCGTACATGGCGCGCAGGCGTTGGCGCGCCACCTGGGAAAGCGGCGCCTGGTACAGCAACAGGCATACGGACTGCACGGCCCCCCGCCCCACCCGCCCGCGCAACTGGTGCAACTGGGCCAGTCCGAAGCGTTCGGCGTGCTCGATGATCATCAGCGAGGCCTTGGGCACGTCGACGCCGACTTCGATGACAGTGGTGGCCACCAGCAGATCGACTTCGCCGGCCTGGAAGGCGTCCATTACCCTGGCTTTCTCGGCCGCCTTGAGCTTGCCGTGTATGAGGCTGACGCGCAGGTCGGGCAGCGCCTGGCAAAGGCGTTCGTGAGTCTCGACCGCGGTCTGCAGCTGCAGCGCCTCGCTTTCCTCGACCAGCGGGCACACCCAGTATGCCTGCCTGCCGGAGCGGACCTCTTGCGCCACCAGGGCCAGTACCTCGTCGCGCCGGCCGTCGGACACCAGCTTGGTGACGACGGGCGTGCGGCCGGGAGGCAGTTGGTCGATGACGGATACGTCGAGGTCGGCGAAAAAGGTCATGGCCAGCGTGCGCGGAATGGGGGTGGCGCTCATGTTGAGCTGATGCGGGATCAGCGCCCCGCCCGCCTCTTCGCCCTTGCGGCTGAGCTCCAGGCGCTGGCCTACGCCAAAGCGGTGCTGTTCGTCCAGTATGACCAGCCCAAGATTGGCAAAGACGACCTTGTCCTGGATAAGCGCCTGGGTACCCACCACCAGTTGCGCCTGCCCCGACTCGATGGCTTCGATGGCTTCACGCCGCGCCTTCACCCCCAGGCTGCCCGTAAGCCAGGCGATGCGCACGCCCAGCGGCTCGAGCCAGCCCGCCAGCTTGCCATGATGCTGCTCGGCCAATATTTCGGTGGGCGCCATCATGGCCACCTGGCCGCCATTGGCGATGACCTGCGCGGCCGCCAGGGCCGCCACCACCGTCTTGCCGCTGCCCACGTCGCCCTGCAGCAGGCGGTGCATGGGATAGGCCCGGGCCAGGTCGGCCGAGATCTCGGCAACCACTCTTTGCTGCGCGGCCGTGAGCGCAAAGGGCAGGCCCTTTTGCAGCCGCTGCACCAGGCCTTGCCCCGCCCCGCCGTATGCCCGGCTGCGCTGGGCCAGCCGCGCCGCCCGCGCCATGGCCAGCGACAATTGCTGGGCCAGCAGCTCGTCGAACTTGACGCGCCGCCAAGCCGGATGCTCGCGCTCGACCAGGTCTTGGTACGAGACGCTGGGCGGCGGATGATGCAGGCTGCGGATGGCCTCGTCAAAAGGCATCAGGCGGTAGCGCCGGCGGATGTCTTCGCTTAGCGTGTCGCTTAGATCGGCCTCGCGCAGCGCCTGGTCGATGGCGCGCCGCAAGGTGGGCTGGGCAAGGCCGTCGGTGGTGGGATACACCGGGGTAAGCGAATCGGGAAGCTCGCCTCCGGCCACGGTGACGCGTGGATGCACCATTTCGACGCCCGAGAACCCGCCGCGCAGTTCGCCCCGCACACGCACCCGCTTGCCCCGCTCGACCTGCCGCTGTTGGCTGGGATAGAAATTGAGCCAACGCAGCGCAAGGCGGCCCGAGCCGTCTTCCAGTACGGCCACAAGCTGGCGCCGGGGCCGGAACTGCACTTCGCTGTGCAAGATCTCGCCCTCGACCTGTCCCGTTTGGCCGGGGCGCAACGAAGCGATGGGCTGAATGCGGGTTTCGTCCTCGTAGCGCAGGGGCAGGTGAACGACGAAATCTTGCTGCCGCTCAAGGCCCAAGCGCAAGAAGCGCCGCTGGACGGCGCTTTGGGCGTCTTCCTTGGCTTCTGCCGGGGCGCGTTTCGATATTTTGCGCCGGGTCTGCGTGCTGGACACGGAAGGACTCGCTATGGGGTTCGTGCGGTCTTGGCCGACAAGGTCTTTCAACAGGCCGTAAGGCCCGATGGCAAGGCCCTAGACGACGATGATCGCCTCGACCTCGAACTGGGCGCCTTTGGGCAGGCTGGCCACACCGATGGTAGAGCGAGCGGGAAAAGGCTGGGGAATGATGTCTGCCATGATGGCGTTGGCGCTGGCAAACTTGCTGAGGTCGGTCAGATACAGGGTGAGCTTGACGATGCTGTTCAGCGAACCGCCCGCCGCCTCGATGACCACCTGCATATTGGCGAAAGACTGGCGCACTTGGCCTTCGAAGTTTTCAGATACGAGCTCGCCCGTGCCGGGTTCGAGCCCGATCTGGCCTGAAAGATAGACGGTTGTGCCCGCGGGCGCGGCCACGGCTTGCGAATAAGGCCCCACCGCGGCGGGCGCGGCGTCGGTATGGATGATTTTCTTGGCCATTTGGTATCTCTGTTAGTAAAAATAAAACCACTATCAGAGTTTAAACAGCTATAGCAAAAATTAACACCCCCGCCGCCGCTGCCTTGCAGCCTTATTTTTCGACGAAAGCGCGCTCGATGACGTAATCGCCGGGTTCGCCCACGCCCGCCGAAACGACGAAGCCGCGGTTATCGAGTATTTGGCACAGGTCGGACAGCATGGCCGGGCTGCCGCACATCATGACGCGATCGGTTTCAGGGTTGAGCGGAGGCAGCCCGATGTCTTCGGACAGCTTGCCGCTTTCGATCACGGAGGTAAGCCGGCCGCTGTTGCGGAAGGGTTCACGCGTGACGGTGGGGTAGTAAATGAGCTTCTCGCGCACGATGTCGCCGAAATACTCGTTGTCGGGCAGTTCGTTCTGGATGTAGTCGGCATAGGCCAGTTCGCTGACGAAGCGCACGCCATGCAGAAGCACCACTTTCTCGAAGCGCTCGTAGACTTCGGGATCTTTGATGATGCTCATGAACGGGGCCAGGCCGGTGCCGGTGCCGAACAGATACAGGTTTTTGCCGGGCTTGAGGTCGTCGACCACCAGGGTACCTACCGGCTTTTTGCTGATGAGCACCGAATCGCCGACCTGCAGGTGCTGCAGGCGCGAGGTGAGCGGACCGTTGGGCACCTTGATGCTGAGAAATTCGAGGTTTTCTTCGTAGTTGGCGCTGGCAATGCTGTAGGCGCGCATGAGGGGCTTGCCTTCGACCTCGAGGCCGAGCATGACGAAGTGGCCGTTATGAAACCGCAGCGCCGAATCGCGCGTGGTGGTAAAGGAAAAAAGGGTGTCGTTCCAGTGACGTACGCTGAGAACCTGCTCGGAATTGAAAGCTGCCATAGTCTTGTTCGTAAAAAATGCCGGCGGGCAAGAAGGAGCGCATGCGCTTGCTTCATGAACCCATGGCGTGGTTATCGACGTGAACTACTGTGTCTTGATTCTACACTATTTAGTGTTCACTCAGTTAAATTTCTTTTTAAATGTTGTATTTACCGCGTTTTAATGAAAAGTTCGGAAGCCGGCGGCTTTCTTGGCGTAAAAGCCGGCCACTACATATAAAGAGTGTATACACGTATATTCAGTCAAACCAGACCCTGCCAGGGCGAGGTTGAAGCCTTTCCTTTAAACTGTTATCTTTTGCTCATTTTACATGTAGCTGATAATCATTTGCATTAACAGGAGCTTTTGCCATGCGAACGACACGCCCCACCATCCTGCCGCTCGCTCGTTCCCTTGTTTTTGCAGGCCTGGCGGCCTGCGCGGGCAACGCGTTTGCGGATGTCACGCTGTATACCACTCGCGAACCGGGCCTGATCCAGCCCATACTCGAACAGTTTACAAAAGACACGGGCATCAAGGCCAATACGGTATTCGTCAAAGACGGCCTTCTCGAGCGCGTGAAGGCCGAAGGCGACAAATCGCCCGCCGACGTGCTGATGACGGTCGACATCGGCAACCTGATCGATCTGGTTCAGGGCGGCGTCACACAGCCCGTCGAATCCAAGGTGCTGAACGAAACCATACCCGCCAATCTGCGCGGCAGCGAAGGCCACTGGTATACCCTTTCCATGCGCGACCGCGTGGCCTATGTCTCGAACGAGGTCGACGTAAAGGAACTGACCTACGAATCACTGGCCGACCCCAAATGGAAAGGCAAGTTCTGCACCCGCTCGGGGCAGCACCCCTACAACACCGGCCTTATCGCCGCTTTCATCGCCCATAACGGCATCGAAGCCGCCGAGGAATGGCTGCGCGGGCTCAAGGCCAATCTGGGCCGCAAGCCTACCGGCGGCGACCGCGACGTAGCGCGCGACATCCTGGGCGGCATCTGCGACGTGGGCATCGCCAATGCCTATTACGTCGGCCGCATGAAAAACTCCGAGCCGGGCACCGACGCGCGCAAATGGGGTGACGCCATCCATGTCGTGCGTCCCACTTTTGCCAAGGACAGCAGCCAGGGCACCCACGTCAATATTTCGGGTGCCGCGGTGGCCCGCCACGCGCCCAACCGCGACGACGCCATCAAGCTGCTCGAATACCTGGTGTCGGAACAGGCGCAGCATCTTTATGCCAACGCCAACTACGAATACCCGGTGCGCGCGGGCGTCGCCCTTGATCCGGTCGTAGCCAGCTTCGGCACCCTGGTGGTCGACCCCCTGCCGCTGGCCGAGATCGCCAAGCATCGCAAGCAGGCCAGCGAGCTGGTGGATAAAGTTGGCTTCGACCAGTAAGGCATTGGCCGCCGAGGCATCCCCCCACGGAACGGCAGGAATGCGCCAACGCCGCTCGGGCCTGCTGCGCCCCGCGGCCGGCTGGCCCTGGCGGCTGGGCGCGGCGATTATCGCGCTGTGCGTGGCGGCTCCGGTCATTGCCCTGGTATGGATGTCGCTGGACGGGTCGCTTGACCACTGGCAGCATCTGGCGCGCCATGTGCTGCCCACGGCGCTGCGCAACACGGCCTTGCTGCTGCTGGGCGTGGGTGTACTGGTCGCCTGCCTGGGCACGGGCAGCGCCTGGCTGGTCACGGCCTACGACTTTCCCACTCGCCGCGTCTTGCTGTGGGCCCTGCTGCTGCCGCTGGCCGTGCCCACCTACATCGTCGCCTTTGCCTATCTCGATATCCTGCACCCCCTGGGGCCCGTGCAAGGCCTGGTGCGCGAGCTGCTGGGCTACGACAGCCCCAGGCAGTTCCGGCTGCCCGATTTGCGCGCCCTGCCCGGCGCCATCTTCCTGCTGGGCTTCGTGCTGTATCCCTATGTCTATCTAAGTACGCGGGTCATGTTCTCTACCCAGGCGGCCAGCCTTCTCGAGGCCGGCCGCATACTGGGCCAGTCGCGCCGGGGAGTGTTCTTCCGCGTCGCCCTGCCCCTGGCCCGGCCGGCCATCGCGGTGGGCGTCAGCCTGGCCCTGCTCGAAACCCTGAACGACATCGGCGCCTCGGAATTCCTCGGCGTGCAGACCCTGACCGTGTCCGTCTATACCACCTGGATCACGCGGTCCGACCTTGCCGGCGCGGCGCAGATAGCGCTTTCCATGCTGGCCATCGTGGTGCTGCTCATCCTGCTCGAGCGCCATGGCCGCCGGCACCAGCGCTATGCCAACACGCAGCGCATGCGGCCCATACAGCCCGAGAAGCTGCACGGCGCGCGCGCCCTCCTTGCCATGGCCCTGGGCTGGCTGCCCGTACTCGTGGGCTTTGTCGCCCCGGCCCTGTATCTGCTCAACGAAACCATCAAGCACTTCGACGCTGCCGGCGGCGTATCGGCGCAGTTGCTGCAAAGCGGCTACAACACCGTCAGTATCGCGCTCGCCGCCACCTTCGTCACCGTGGCGGGCGCCCTGATCATCACCTGGGCCGCGCGCAGCGCCCATACGGCCAGGTCCCGCTTCATGAAACTGTGCTCGCGGGTTTCCACGGTGGGCTATGCCCTGCCCGGCACCGTGCTGGCCATCGGCCTGCTGCTGCCCCTTATCGCCATCGACGACCTGATCGCCTGGCTGGCGCGGCCCTTTACCGATGCTTCACCGGGCCTGCTCCTGATGGGTTCGACCGCGGCATTGGTGTGCGCCTACGTCATCCGCTTCCTGGCCATTTCGGTGGGCAGCCTGGAGTCGGGCCTGGCCCGCATCCCGCCGTCGCTCGAGCAGGCTTCGCGGCTGCTGGGCGAAAGCCCCTCGGGCACGCTGCGGCGGGTGCATCTGCCCTTGCTGCGTCCGGCCATCGGCGCCGCCGCCCTGCTCATATTCGTCGACGCCATGAAAGAACTGCCTGCCACCCTGCTGCTGCGTCCGGTCAATTTTGAAACCCTGGCCACCTGGCTCTATGCCGAGGCCGCCCGGGGCACCTACGAAGAAGGCGCCGTTGCGGCGCTGGCCATCGTGGTGGCCGGCCTGCTGCCTGTAATGCTGCTGGCCCGCCACCAGCTAAAATCGGGCCACTGAAGCCCCGCCCTTACGACACCCATGCCCGGCTCGCTCCATTCCATGTACACGCACATCCACCACAGGCCGCCGCTTCATGGCTGAACTACTGCAACTGGAAGCCATTTCGCTGGCTTACGACACTCCCCAAGGCCGCCAGCCGGTGGTCGACGATTTTTCGCTCGTCCTGGAGCATGGACACATCGGCTGCCTGCTGGGCGCGTCGGGCTGCGGCAAGACGACGGTGCTGCGGGCCATCGCCGGCTTCGAGCCCGTGCGCGCAGGGCGCATCATGCTGGACGGTACGTTGCTGTCTTCCGCAGGCTTTCAGCTCGAGCCGGAACATCGGAGGGTAGGCATGATGTTCCAGGACTATGCGCTGTTTCCCCATCTTACGGTCGAAAAGAACATCGGCTTCGGCCTGCGGCGGCTCGACAGGGCGGAACGCGCGAAACGGGTCAACGACCTGCTTCATCTGGTGGGGCTCGAAGGCTCCGGCCGGCGCTATCCGCACGAGCTGTCGGGCGGACAACAGCAGCGTGTGGCGCTTGCGCGCGCACTGGCGCCAGAGCCCGACCTGCTATTGCTGGACGAGCCGTTCTCGAACCTGGACATCGACACGCGCGAGCGTCTGGCATTCGAGGTTCGCGACATTCTCAAGGCGACGAATCACACGGCGCTGCTGGTGACACACAATCAGGCGGAGGCTTTTGCGATTGCCGATCGCATCGGTGTGATGCAGAAGGGGGTGATCGCGCAATGGGACACGCCCTACGGTTTGCATCATGCGCCGGCCAGCTCTTTCGTGACCGACTTCATCCGACGCGAGGCCTTGATGGCGCAGCGGGCACAGGCTTATCTGCGGGGCGAGGAAGCGGGCTGAAAACTCGCCCCTGCGCTTGACTGCAAGGTCGTTGGTTTTTGTTCCGTTCCCACGCTTTGCTGCAAGGATGCTGGTTCTTGAGTCGTGGCTGTGCTTGGCTGTGCTTGGCAGTGAGGATGCTGGTTTTAAACCCGTTCCTGCGCTGCGGGGTATGTCTGTGCCGGACGGAGGCAGTCGGCCCTTCGGGCCCGCCTGTCCGCATCCTCCGGGCCTTCGCCCTCCGTTCTGCGGCGCCTGGCTCGACCGCCAACGCCCGGCCCAGCCACACCCCACATCACAGGAACTGCATTGGGGCATGAGACACGGCCGGCTTGCGAGGCGTGTTTGAATGTTGGCCATCTTTTTCAGATGGGCTGATGATCGAAACGCCCCAAACCATCCGAAGAGCCGCATTAGAAGAAATCCAACCCTTCAATCCAAGAAGCTCTGAAGCGCATCAACTCTAGACACCGTGAGGCGTGATGCGGGGCCGTATTTTGGACGCCGTTGAGCAAGCTGAGCGGCGGCTTGTTTTTGGGGATGCAAGCCCGCGCATGTTTGAGCAGCGAGCTTGGCGGACCACTGGTCCGCCGCTGCGAGGTGTGCCCAGCATGGGCCTACTCTAGTGGGTGCAAGTCCCACCACAAGTTGATCACTGCAAGTGAAGTGAAGCGCAACTGCATGAGGGCGACCGAGTGTGGGGAGGAAGCGTCTAGCGAATCTGCGAGCCGATGAATAAAAACC
>NZ_QEKO01000012.1 GCF_003096595.1 Pusillimonas noertemannii
GTTGACGACGGCTTTGAACTGGGCCAATCGATGGCCATCATCGATTACCTGGACGCCAAGTATCCCGAGCCGCGCCTGATTCCCCAAGACCTGCAGGCGCGTGCGCGTGTGCTCGAGATCTCCAACCTGATTTCCTGCGACATGCACCCGCTGAACAACAAGAGAGTGCTCTTGTATCTGACGCGGATGCTAAAGGCGGAAGAGGGTGGCAAGAACATCTGGTATCAACACTGGATAACCGAGGGCTTTCATTCGGTGGAGCAGTTGCTGGCACGGACGTATGCCGGCACGTTCTGCCATGGCGACCAGGTGTCGCTGGCCGATTGCTGTCTGGTGCCCCAGGTGGCCAATGCTTTACGCATGAACTGCAATCTGGAGAACTACCCCCGCATCAACGCTATTTACGCGTATTGCAATTCTCTGGACGCCTTTCGGCAAGCGATGCCCGAGGCGCAGCCTGATTATCAAGAATAGGGCATGGATGCCGGCCAACAGGCCGGCCCCGGAACGTGCTAGTTCACTTATTTATTATTTATGAACAGGCTCTTCTTCGAGCGCGCCGCTCTCTGCTATGCGCTGGTATGTGCGTTCCAGATGTTCATCGGTCAATGTACAAAGCAACTCATAGTTGCGACTAATCGCAGCCCGCTGCATTGCGACGTGCTCTAAATGTACGTCTCTTGATGGCGACGTCAGCGATAAGCAAATCTGGCGATAGCGTTTCAGGTAAAGATAGACGGTTTGTCTGAAGTGCAGAAGGAACGGAGCGTCGCATGCCGCCACCAAGGTTTCGTGAAATTCCTGGTTCAGTTGTTCCCAGCCGTCTATGGCTTCCAAGTCTCCTGCTTGAATGCGCTCGTGCTGTCGCCCGAGGCGATAGATGGATGAAACAACATTTGCCTCCCATTTCTCATCCCCGTTTTCCAACGACTGCCGTAAAGCTTCTTTTTCTAACAGCTTTCGCAAATTGGTCAGCTCACGCAGTTCTTTCAAGGATATGGGCGCCACGGCAAAGCCCCGACGGTCCATGCTGACGACCAGCCGTTCTGAGACGAGTCGTGATAGCGCTTCGCGTAGCGGTGTGGCGCCTATCCCGTAAATATTACGCAGCAACGCAATACGCAGCCGCGTACCAGGAGCGAACTTGCCCCCGATGATGTCTTCACGTATGTGCTGCCAAGCAATTGTGGCCAGATCCCCGTTTCCCTCCGGGGGGGCGGCACTCGCAAGCGCAGCGAGAGACTGTTGATATTCCGACATATTCCGCCTTAGCCAAATATTTTTATCGATAAAAAGCTTGACTACCTATAAAAACGTCCGTAGGATGATTATAACGCTTAATTTTATCGATAAAAATTAAAACGATCGATAACATTGAAATCTACATTAGGAGGCAGGGATGAAAGAAGACTTGGCTGAACAAGCGGACGCGCTGGAGACGCTGCATCAAGAACTCGAAGCAGCGTACATGGCGCCGACATGGAAATACATTTCATCTTTCATCAGCAAGACCCCTAAGGTGAATTACCGCCCATGGCTGTGGAAGTGGGACGATGTTATTCCACTTTTGATGCGCGCGGGACAACTCATCACGCCTGAGCGGGGAGCGGAAAGACGCTCCATGGAACATGTCAATCCGGATTTGCCGTTCTCGTACAGTGCCAGTCACACCATTGCGACGGCGTTTCAGTTGGTACGCGCGGGCGAACAGGCCCCCGCGCATCGACATGCCGCTGGGGCGATTCGCTTTGCGGCAAGGAGCCACGGCGGGGCGGTCTATACGAAAGTGCAGGGCGAGCGGCTCATGATGGAAGAAAACGATCTGCTCTTGACGCCCTCTGGCATGTGGCATGAGCATGCCAATGAAACCCCTCACGACATCGTCTGGCTGGATGTGCTGGATTTTCCGCTGGTCAACCTGCTTCAGGCCAGCATGTTCTGGCCGGGCGAGGGGCAGGTATGCCCGGATCGACCCGACGGCTGGTCCAATAACCGCCTGGGCCTGTTCCGGCCGCCCGCCGACACGCCCTATCCCGAAGCCCACCCGGTATTGCGCTACGCATGGACCGAGATGCGTGAGGCGCTGCATGCCAGTACCCATTCCGATGAGCGGCACGGCGTGCTGCTGGAATACGTCAATCCCATCAATTCGGGCCCGACGCTGCCTACCATCTCGTGCCGGGCGCAGCTGTTGCGTTCGCACACGCATACCCGCGCACTGCGGGCCACGGCCAGCACAGTGTATTTCGTCATCGGAGGCGAGGGTTCCACCATCATCAACGGTGTGGAGTTCCCCTGGCGCCGCGGCGATGTCTTCGTCGTGCCGCCCTGGTGCTGGCACGAGCACAGGTCGGCGGGTACGGACAGCTATTTGTTCAGCGCCTCCGACCAGCCTGTAATGCGCATTCTCGGCCTGTACTGTGAGGAAGCACTGGGCAGCGACGGCGGTCACCAAAAGGTCGAGTCCACTTTCCAGAGCTAATGCCCTGTGTGCCCATCCCATACGGTGAGCGCAATTTTCTTTATCGCCACGTCACCTTCAGGGGGTAAAACCTGCGGATCCAGCAAATCGTGGGCGCGGCGTGGTGCACTTTTTCCTGTCGAAATTTATTCATCGTCCATAAACCCAACGCCGGCAGGCGCCTCTGTCTTGTGGAGCGCCGGCGGCCCCCCCCCCTCCCTAGGAGACATCATGATGAAAACACGCTTGATTGCCGCACTGCTGGCCTCCTGCCTGTGCGTCGCGCCGGCTCTGGCCGCCGACAAGGTCAAAATCGGCTTCATTACAACCACTTCGGGCCCTAATGGCATCATTGGCAAGCATATGAAGGATGCGGCCGACCTCGCCCTGGAAAAGCTCGGAGGCAAATTGGGCGGCAGGGACGCCGAGATCATCTACGGCGACGACCAGTACAAGCCGGATGTTGGCCGACAACTGGCCGAGCAGATGCTCAAGCAGGATAAGGTGGATTTCGTGACGGGGGTGATCCTGTCCAGCACCTTGCTTGCCGTGTACCAGCCCGTGATCCGCGCGGGCAAGATACTGATTAGCGCCAATGCGGGTCCGAGCCAGATCGCCGGCAAAATGTGCGCTCCAAATTTCTTTACCACTTCGTGGCAAAACGATCAGACACCCGAGGCCATGGGCAAGTACATGAACGATCTGAAGATCGAGGACGTTTATGTCATGGCGCCTAACTATGCGGCGGGCAAGGACATGGTGGCGGGCTTCAAGCGCTACTTCAAGGGCCGCATTCTCAACGAGGTCTACACCACCTTCGGCCAAGCGGATTACCAGGCCGAGCTTAGCCAGCTCAAGGCAGCCAAGCCCAAGGCCGTGTTCGTATTTTATTCAGGCGGCATGGGCATACAGTTCTTCAAACAATACGCGCAGGCCGGCCTGCGCGATATCCCGCTGTACTCGGTGTTCGGTGCCGACGAAACTACACTGCCCGCCATCGGCGAGGCCGCCATTGGCAACTATGAAGCAGGCTTTTGGAACTACGACCTCGATATTCCGGCCAATCGCGAGTTTGTTGACGCCTTTCGCAATAAGTATGGCTACATCCCCTCGTACTATGCCGCGCAAAGCTATGACGCTATCAACCTCATCAATAGCGCGGTCGAGGCGGTGGGCGGGGACGTCGGCAAGACGGAAGACATGATAGCCGCCATGGAGAAGGCGGACTTCAAGTCTGTGCGCGGGCCGTTCCAGTACAACAAGAATCACTTTCCCATACAGAACTTCTATGTGTTCCAGATTACGAAGGACGAAAGCGGCAATCTGGTCCGTAAGACGGTGAAGACCGTATTCGAGCACCACAAAGACAACTACTACAACGATTGCTCGATGCAATAAACACAGTACGCACGGACCTACACCATGGATACAGGAAGTCTTTTATTCGTACAGCTACTCAACGGCCTGCAGTATGGCGTCATGCTATTCCTCATGGCGGCGGGACTGACATTGGTCTTCGGCATCATGAACCTGATCAACCTGGCGCACGGTTCGCTCTACATGATAGGGGCCTATGTATTCGCCTGGAGCATGGCATCAACAGGCTCTCTCCTGCTATCCGTCGCCCTTGCGCTGTTGGGTGTATTTGTGATCGGCCTGCTCATCGAGGTCGTCATTTTCAGGGTATTGGCGCAGCGTGACCATCTGGACCAGGTGCTGGCCACCTTCGGGCTGATCCTGCTGTTCAACGAAGGCTGCCGCATGGTATGGGGACGCTCCGCCCTCAACGTGCAACTGCCGCCGTGGCTGGCAGGCCAAGTGCACCTGCTGGATGGCATCACCTACCCGACCTACCGGCTCGTCATCATCTTTGTGGGCCTGCTGGTCGCCTTGCTGCTGCACTTGATCATCAGCCGAACCCGCCTGGGCATGCTGATCCGCGCGGGTGCCAGCAACCGGGTCATGGTCAATGCCCTGGGCGTCAACATCAAGCTGCTCTATACGCTTGTCTTTGGCCTGGGCGCCGTGCTGGCGGGCCTATCAGGCGTCATGGCGGGCCCCATCTTCGCGGTGGAATCGGGCATGGGAGACAACTTTCTCATCCTGGTTCTGGTGGTCATCGTGATCGGCGGCATAGGCTCCATCAAGGGTGCGTTCATTGCTTCTCTGGCGATAGGCGTGGTCGATACCCTGGGCCGTACCCTGCTCAAACCGGCGCTGGGCAGTCTGGTGTCGGACTCGGCCGCCAACAGTGCGGGGCCGGCCATCGCTTCCATGCTGATCTATCTTCTGATGGCGGCAATCCTGTTCGCCCGTCCGCAAGGTCTCTTCCCTCCGAAAGTCAGATAGCCAAATGAAAACCAAGACCATACTCATCGGAGCATTCCTGCTGGCAATGGCCGCCATGCCGCTGATCTCCCACGTGGCTGACCAGCCCTTTTATATCGACATCTTTACTCGCATCCTGATTTTTGCCGTCGCGGCGCTGAGTCTGGATCTCATTCTGGGCTACGGCGGCATGGTGAGCTTCGGGCATGCCGCGTACCTCGGGGTGGGTGCCTACACCATGGGCATACTTAGCTACCACGGCGTGGGGGACGGGTTCGTCCATTTCGGCGCGGCGATCCTGGTGTGCGCATTCATGGCTCTTTTTATCGGGCTGGTGTCCTTGCGCACGACCGGCATCCACTTCATCATGATCACGCTGGCGTTTGCGCAGATGGTGTACTTCCTGGCCATCAGTATCGACACCTATGGCGGTGACGACGGCATGAACATCTGGCAGTCCAGCCAGTTCTTCGGCGTGGCCGATTTCGGTCAGCCTTTGCAGCTTTACTATGCCTGCTTTGCCCTGTTGATATTCGTGCTCTGGCTGTTCAATCGGCTCGTCAAGTCCCGCTTTGGACGCGTGCTGCGCGGGGCCAAATCCAACGAGCGGCGCATGATCGCGCTGGGCTTCCCGGTCCTGCGCTACAAGCTTGCTTCGTTCGTGTTGGCAGGCATGCTATGCGGCATGGCCGGTGCACTATTGGCCAACCAGTTGCTCTTCGTCTCGCCAGCCACCATGCACTGGACACGCTCTGGCGAGATCATGATCATGGTCATCCTCGGCGGCATGGGCACACTGTTCGGCCCCGTTATCGGAGCTACTGCCTATCTGCTCCTGGAGCATTTCTTGTCCGGCCTGACCGAGCACTGGCAGGCGGTCATGGGGATCATGCTGATTTTGATCATCCTTTTTGCCAAGCGAGGCATATTCGGCCTGTTCGAGAAGAGTCCGCCCAAGCGCCGTAAACGATGGCGCTCCGGCCCTCTTCAGACGCTGCTGCAACGCGATACGAAATTGAGGGTGGCGAAAAATGTCTGATCGCTACAGTGTTGACCCCAGCGAATTGCTGCAGACTCGAGCATTAAGCAAGAACTATGGCGGCGTGGTAGTGACGGACAGCGTCGACCTGAACATTGTCGACGGAGAGCTGCACGCAATCATTGGTCCGAACGGGGCCGGCAAGACTACGCTTATATCGCAGCTGTCCGGCGAGATACGCCCAAATTCGGGGCGCATACTATTCGGCGGGCGCGACATCACTACGTTATCCACTTGGCGGCGTGCCCTGGCGGGGCTGGCACGCACCTTCCAGATCACCAGCGTTTTTCCTGATTTCACAACGTTGGACAACGTGGCGCTGGCGGTGCAAGCCCACGCCGGCCACAGCTTTGGCTTCCTGGCCGACGCCGGGCGGGACGCCAGCCTGAACGGGCCTGCCGCGCAGGCTCTGGAGCAGGTCGGGCTGGGATCCAAGCGCAATGCGCTTGTCTCCACACTGGCGCATGGCGAAAAGCGTGCGCTGGAACTAGCCATGGCGCTAGCCACGCAGCCGCGCCTGCTACTGCTGGATGAACCCATGGCGGGCATGGGCCCGGAGGACTCACTGCGGATGATCAGCCACCTGCTGGCGCTCAAGGGCCGGCTGGCCATCGTGTTGGTGGAGCACGACATGGATGCCGTTTTTGCGCTGGCGGACCGCATTACGGTACTGGTGCGCGGCCGCATCATCGCCACGGGGACACCCGACGAAATCCGCGCCCACCCCGAGGTGCGAAAGGCCTATCTGGGCACTGAGGAGGCCAGCGCATGTTGAAAGTCACCGATCTTCAAGCGGGCTACGAAGACAGCCAGGTGCTGTTTGGCATGGACCTGGCCGTAGGCAAGGGCGAGGTCCTCAGCCTGCTGGGCCGCAATGGCATGGGCAAGACCACTACCATTTCGTCCATCATGGGTATCATCGATCTGGACGATGGCGATATACAACTCGAAGGCCGATCGCTACGAGGCTGCTCGCCCTACGAAATTGCACGCCTGGGCCTGGGCCTGGTGCCGGAGGGCCGTCAGATATTCCCAAATCTGACCGTGCGCGAGAATCTGATCGCCACCGCTTCCAATCGTGGCCAGAGCGCACCGCGCTGGACTGTCGATACCGTGCTCGAACTCTTTCCCATGCTGCGGCCATTGCAGGACCGCATGGGCGTACTGCTATCGGGTGGTGAGCAGCAGATGCTTGCCATAGGCCGCGCCCTCATGACCAACCCTTCTCTGCTGATCCTGGACGAGGCCACCGAGGGCCTCGCGCCGCTGGTGCGGGACGGGATCTGGCAGGTGCTGCACGCACTGCGCGACGCCGGACTGTCGATACTGATCATCGACAAGAACGTGGATGCGCTGGCCCGGCTGGCCGACCGCCATTACATCATCGAGAAGGGACGCATCATGTGGAGTGGCTCTTCTGCCGAACTGCTCGCTGACGAAGAGCTGCGGCACCGCTTTCTGGGAGTCTGATCGCCATGCAATACACCGAATCTGAAATGGAGCAGCAGTACCGACTGGACCACTTGCAGCCCCAGAGAGATTTCCTGCCGCGCTGGGCTCGGCAAAGCGAACTCGTACGCCAGTCCTTGGATTGCCAGACGGACCTTGCATATGGCCCCGGGCCGCGCGAACGGATGGATTTCTTTCCCGCCGCCCACGCGGCACAGGCGCCTTGCCTGGTGTTCGTACATGGCGGTTTTTGGCAAAAGGGTGACAAGTCCATCTACAGCTTTCTGGCTCCTTCGTTTGTCGATCAGGGCATTTCCTTCCTGGCGATTAGCTATGACTTGTGCCCCTCCGTCCGCATTGCCGCCATCGTGGCCCAAGTCCGGCGTGCGGCGGACTGGCTTTGGAGCAATGGTGCGCAGCTGGGCCTGGACCCGGGCCAACTGCATATCGCCGGCCACTCCGCAGGCGCGCACCTCAGTGCCATGATGACCTCGAACGCCTGGCCTGGCGCCGTCGCGCCTGCAGATCTGTTCAAGAGTGCCACGCTGATCTCGGGCATTTTCGACCTGGGCCCGCTGCAGCACACTGAGCAGCGCACGCCTTTGCAACTGGATGAGGCCACCATGATCAGCCAGAGCCCCATTCATCTTCAGCCCGCCGGGAGTACAGACCGGCTCGTCGCGTATGGTGCCCTGGAGTCGAACGAGTTCCAGAGCCAGTCCCTGCGCTACGCTGAAGCCCTGGCGCAGGGGGCGGGGCGGCTGGAGCATTACGCAATACCTGGCAGCCATCACTTCGACGTCGTCGATGTATTGGCCGATCCGGACAGTGAGCTGTGTGGCCGGGTGATGCGACTCATCAAGCGCAACGTCTGAGAGGCGATCATGTCCAGTGCCGAGCTTTCGCAAACGCTGTGCGTGGATGGACGTCGCTTGTGGCAAAGCCTGGAGCAGATGGGCGAGCTGGGGGCCACACCTACCGGCGGTGTCCGCCGCCTGGCACTGAGTCGGGAAGACAAGTTGGCGCGGGATATGTTCGTCTCGTTGTGCCGTGCGTCGGGCTACGCTGTGCGTATCGACGCTCTGGGTAATATCTATGCGCGCAGGCCAGGCCGGGACGAGAGCCTGGCGCCTGTGACGACCGGCAGTCACCTGGACTCCCAGCCGGTGGCTGGCAAGTATGATGGCCCATACGGCGTGTTGGCCGGCCTGGAGGCGCTGCGCAGCCTGGACCAGCATGGCGTCAGCACACGTCGGCCCATCGAACTGATCGTGTGGACCAATGAGGAGGGTGCGCGTTTTCAGCCGGTGTGCATGAGTTCGGCCGCAGTTGCCGGAGTGTTTCCAGTGCAGCAGGCCCTTGACGCGCAGGATGCCGATGGTGTGTGCGTAGGCGACGCGTTGCAGACCATAGGATATGCAGGTCCGCACGACCCGGTGTGCCCTGCCATGCATTGCTATATAGAAGCCCACATCGAGCAGGGGCCTGTGCTGGAACGTGAGGGCCTGAGTATAGGCGCTGTCGAGGGAGTAATCGGCATCGAGTCCTACGAGGTTACCTTGACGGGCCAGGCCGCCCACATTGGCACCACACCCATGTCATACCGGCGTGACGCCCTGGCGGGCGCTGCGCGCATCATCCATGCGGTGCGCCAGCTTGGCCAGGCGTATGAGCCGGCTGGGCGCGCTTCATGCTCCAGCATCCAGGTACTGCCCAACGTGCGAAGCGTCATCGCACAGCAGGCCAAGCTTACTGCCGATTGTCGCCACGAGAACAATGCGCAATTGCAGGCAATGCATGGCCAACTGCGCGAGCTGTTCACTCGCATCGCCGAGGAAGAGGGACTGGCCCTGCAGCTGGATCACATCTGGACCGTGCCCCCCACCCATTTCGCGCCGCGTTGCGTGGAGGCCGTGCGTGCCGCTTCAGCGAAATGGGGCTACGGTGTTCGTAAGATGTACAGCGGCGCGGCGCACGACGCCATGCACATCGCCCGTATCGCCCCCACCGGCATGATCTTTATTCCGTGCAAAGACGGCGTCAGCCATAACGAGGCCGAACTGATTACCCCTGAAGATGCCGCGGCGGGTGCCAATGTACTGTTGCATACGCTAGTAGCGCTTGCCAATGGCGATTGAGGAAAGCGGACTCAACAGGGGTACTTCGTTGCCGTCCACGCCCGCAGTTCGTCTTCTTCCAGCCCATACAGCCAGGCCAGGCGCGGTACGGTCAGAAGGGCGTCGGGGGCGCCGGTGGCGTGCAGCGTGCCGTCGCGAAACAGCGCAACGCGGTCGGCCAGGCGGGCCGCGTGCTCGGGCTGGTGGGTGCAAAGCAAGATGGCCAGCCCTTCGTGCTTGAGGCGGCGTATTTTCTCGAGCACACGCAACTGGTTTCCGAAGTCGAGGCTGGCGGTGGGTTCGTCCATGACGAGTATGGCGGGCTGCTGGGCCAGGGCGCGGGCGATCAGGGCCAGCTGGCGCTCGCCGCCGCTGATGTGCGTGAAGGGTTCCTGCGCCAGTGCGCCGATGCCCAGGGTGTCCAGGCTTTCGCGGGCGATGCGGCGGTCTTCGGCGCCCGGGACGGCATAACGCGGCATATGCGAAGTGCGGCCCATCAGCACGATTTCTTCCACGGTAAATGGAAACTCGCCGCTATGCGCCTGGGGCACATAGCCCAGGCGGCGCGCCAGCCCGCGGCGCGGCCATTCGGCCAGGGGACGGCCCAGTACGTGCAGCTGCCCCCCCTGGGCCGGCAGCAGGCCCAGCAGGGTCTTGAGCAGGGTGCTCTTGCCGCTGCCATTGGGGCCCAGCAGGCAAAGAATCTCGCCTTCGGCAAGCTGCAGCGTAATGTCGCGTCCGACCTGCTTTCGGCCATAGCCTATGTCCAGGCCCTGGGTCGCAATGGCGCAGGAGGAATCGCTCATGCGGGCGGCAGCGGCGGCGAAAGAGGCCTGGCTCATGACAGCTGGTCTTGCTTCATGCCGTTGATGCCGTCAAGGAAGATGCGCACGATCATGCCCGCCAGCTCGCTGGCGTTGATGGAGCCCGAAGGCCGGTACCAGACATGGATCCAGTTGGTCATGCCGAAATACAGCATGGCCATGGCAGTGAGTTTCTTGCGCGTGATCTCCACGTCGGGGCGCAAGGCCTGCACCAGCAGGACCATGCGGTTGATGATGCGGTGCTGGATCTGGGAGATGGAGCTTTTTGCCGCCGCATTCAGATGCCGCGGCATGGTAAGCAGCACCGTGATTTCTTCAGGGACGCGCAGGTATTCGTTGACCAGGGTGGCCGTCATGGCGTGGAACTGTTCTTCGGGCGTGCCGGCCGCCTCGACGGCCGCGTCCACCTTCCAGGCCAGGTCTTCGATCTTCCATTTGATCAGGCCATACAGAATGGCGTGCTTGGAACGGTGGTAGTGATACAGCGACGATTTGCCGATGCCGCATTGTTCGGCGATGTCGTCGAGCAGGGTTTCGTTATAGCCCTTCTTGGCGAACATGACGGCCGCCGCCCGCAAGATATCCTGCTTGCGGACCTCGTAGTCAAGGGCCTTGGGTCGCGCCACCTCAGCTGCCTTTTGCCGCGTTGCGCTCGGCCTTGATGCGGCGCGAGGCTTCGCGCCTGTCGGCCTCGGCCTGTATTACGCTTGGGCGCTCGGACAGGCGCTGCAGGTAGCCTGAAAGCTCAGGGGCATGGTCTTGCACGAAGGTCTTGTGCCCGGCAAGGGCCAGGGCCCACTGGATGGTGCTTAGGTGAACCCAGGCGGCGCTGTCGGCATGGCTGAAGCTTTCGCCGCAAAGCCAGGGGTCCAGGCCGGTGCGCAGCAAAAGAAGGCGAAAGCCTTTTTCAAGCTCTTGCAGCGTGCGTTCAAGCTGCCCGGCGGGCATCTCTTTGCCCCAGAACACCGATTGATAAACCGGCCGCATCGGCGCGTCGAGATACAGCTCCAGATACAGGATGAGCTCGCGGCACCGCGCACGCTGCAGCGGTTCGGAAGGAAACAGCGTGGGCGAGCCGGCAGCGCGGATGTCTTCGAGATACTCGACGATGGCCTGCGATTCATATACGTGGCCGTCGCCGTGGCGCAAGAAAGGTATCTTGCCGCTGGGGCTGCCTGAATCGGGCCATTGTCCGGCGCCCGGCATGACTTCGATTTCTTCGAAAGGCAGGCCAAGTTCTATCAGGGCGATCTTCACCTTGTTGTAGTAGGTGCTGATGGGCGAACCATACAGTTGCAGCAAAGCGGGCATTGGCGGGGCCTCTACGTGGAACCAAACAGTATTTCAACTGCAAGAACATTTATTCGGACGCGCACCGGCTCAAGCCCCCGAATCGAATACAAGGCAATCGTCGCCGTCCGCATCCGCGCAGTATAGACGCTGCACGGCCTGGTCGCGCAGGGCGAGTACGCCCCGCTGGTTGATGTGCCCCTTGTCGGTGATCTCGCCGGCATCGATGCTGGGCGGGCTTTCAAGCAGCAGGGCGCGCGCGATGCGGGTGCTGCTGCCGGGGAAGCGCGCGTTGTACTCGCGTATGCCCTGTGCAAGCAGGTCTTTCAGGGGGCCGTGGCGGGCGATGGCCTCGTCCGACAGCTCAGCGCATTCTGAAAACTGCTTGCGTACGCGGTTGAAGTCGATGAACAGCAGGGCCCCCAGCGCATGCTGGTTGGGCGCGGCCAGCACGATGTCGGCGACGCAGGGACGCAGGTATTCAAGCAGCTCGCCGCGCACTATCGCCACATGTACCCAGGTGCCTGTCGAAAGCTTGAAGTTCTCGGCCAGGCGGCCGGCATAGACCAGGCCGTGCTCGGGTGTGCCGGGGGTGGCCCAGGCGACCGCATCGCCTGTTTTCAGGAAACCTTCTTCATCGAAGGCGGCCTGGCAGGCCTGGGGGTCAAGGTAATAGCCGGGGGTGATGATCTCGCCGCGAAAGCGCACTTCATAGCGCTCGCCGTCGGGCACGAGCTTGGCTTCCACGCCGGGCGCGGGCAGGCCAAGGGTGCCCAGGGTTTCCGGAGGCCACCAGCCCATCGTGGCCGGCATTGTGGTTTCGGTCGACCCCAGCGATGAAGTGATGGGTATGCGCCGCCCCGTCGCCATGGCGCTGAAATGCTCGAGCTTGTGAAGCGTGGCCGACGAAAGCGCGGCGCCGCCGTAGATGATGACCTCGAGGTTGGGAAACAGGTCGTCGGCGATGCTCGGGTCGGCCTCCATGCTGGCCACCAGCATGTCGAGCCCGCGCGGGACATTGACCATGACATTGGGCCGCAGCTCGCGCAGATGGGCGATGCTGCGGCCGATGAGCTGGGGCACAGGCTTGCCGTCGTCTATATAGAGCGTGCCGCCGTGCCGCAGGGCCATGCTGAAGGTGCCGTGGGTGCCGGCCGTGTGGTTCCACGGAAGCCAGTCGAGCAGCACCGGCGGCCGGTCGTTCAGGAACGGCCATACCTGGTCCCACAGCACGCCCGATGCAATGGTATTGCGATGGGTCATGATGACGGCCTTGGGGTCGCCCGTGGACCCGGACGTAAGCAGCAGCCGGGCGGTGTCGTCCAGGCCGATGCGCTCGTAGCGCCGCTCGAGTTCGGCCGTGGGCGCGGTTTCAAATGCGTCCTGAAGCAGCGCATCGATAAGGCCGTCTTCGGGCTTGTCCGACACGAGCAGGGCCTCGCCCAGGCTCTTGGCCAGGCGCAGCGCATTGCCGTAGCGGACCGGATCCGATGCATAGATGAGCGAGGGCTGGAACCTGCGCACAAGGCTGCCGACCTTGGAGCAGGTGCGCGACATCAGGCTGTAGGCGGCCGAAATCGGCATGACCGGAATACCGATCTGTATGGCGGCCAGCTGCAGCAGGGCGTGGTGGATGCTGTTTTCGCTAAGCACCATGATCGGCCGGTCGTCGGGCAGCTTGCGGTCGAGCAGCCACTGCGACAAGCCGTCGACGCGGCGGCGCGCCTGCGCATAGCCCAGGCGGGTCCAGCCGCCTTGGGGGTCTGGTTCGGCCAGGAATGTCTGCTCGGGTTTTTGCCGGGCATGGCGCCGCAGGTAATCGCCGATCTGGCGCACCGGCAGCTCGCCCAGCGGCTGGCGGTTGGTGACCATGACGACGCCGTCGTCGCGTTGCCGCACGTCGATCTCGACGGGCGCGAATCGCACGGCCCGGAATGGGGCGGTAGAGCGCTGTGTGGCAAGATCGGCGGGCTCTGGGCGAAGGGTTGTGCTCATGTGGGAATCGGGTGCGTAAGAAATTCGTGGGTCAGGCAAAGTCCAGAACGATTTTCGTGCCCCGGGGAGCTGTTGAGAACAGCTTCCAGGCCTGCATGAAATCGTTGGCGCAAACAAGTTCCTGGGGCGAGGGCGCAAGCACCCCCGCGCCCATCAGGTTCAGCATGGCTTCCAGTTGCTGGGTAAAGGCGTCGGTTTCCTGTAGCAGCAGGCCACCGCAATACACCCCCAGGATGCCGCAGCCCTTGAGCAGCAGCAGGTTGGTGGGTATATGGGGAATATCGCCGGCGGCAAAGCCCACCACCAGCAGCCGGCCGCGCCAGGCCAGGTTGCGCACGGCGGCCTCGGTGAACTGGTCGCCGATGGGGTCGACCACGATGTCGGCGCCGCGGCTTCCCAGCAGCTGGCGCAGGCCCTGCTTCAGTTCCCCCAAGGGAACGCTTTGGCTCTGGCCGCCGCCCTCGTGGGCCAGAAGAAAGGTATCGCCGCTGCCGCGGACCACGGTATATACCTGGGCGCCGGCGTGACGCGCGATTTGGACGCAGGCCTTGCCGACGGCCCCATTGGCGCCCAGCACCAGCACACGTTCGCCGGCCTGCAGCCGGGCGCGGTCGAGCAGGCCGTGATAGGCGGTGAGATGGGAATTGATCGAACCCACGGCATCGGCCAGGGCCACGTTGGCGGGCACCGGCACCAGGCGGTGCTGCGGGGCGGCCAGGCGGGTGGACCACGCGCCCACCACACCGCTGGAGACGACTTTGTCGCCCGGCCGGAAACGGCTTACGTTCGAGCCGATGGAACGCACCACGCCGGCGGCGTCCAGGCCGGGCACGAAAGGCGTTTGCGGCCGCTCTTGATAGCGTCCCTGCACCAGCAGGTGGTCTGTGAAATTGAACGCTGCGCAATGGACGTCGATCAGGACTTCATCGGGCCCGGGCGACGGGGGCGGCCGCAGGGCCTGGCGCATGATGTCGGGTGGATCGCCGTATTCGCGGCAGACGAGGGCGTAAGCCTCTGCGTCGCGGACGGAGGATGCTGTGGTGTTCATTTGTTGCCGAGGAAGGCGCCATGGCCGCCAGGGCCATGGCTTTGTGCAGGAGGAAAGGCGGGCTACTGGATCAGCTGCCAGGCGCCGTCCTTGATGGTAAGCAGCTCGACGCCGCGCTCGTCGAAGCCGCTGTGGTCTTCGGGGGTCATGTTGTAGATGCCCTGGGTGCCGGGCAGGTCCTTGACCTTCTCGAGTGCGTCGCGCAGGGCGACCCGGAACTCTTCAGTGCCGGGCTTGGCGCTTTTGAGGGCTTCGGGGATGGCCTGTTGAAGCAGCAGGCCGGCGTCGTACATATTGCCGCCGAAGGTGGCCGGCTCGCTGCCGTGCATGGCCTTGTAGGCGTTGATGTACTCGAGCGCGACTTTCTTGGCGGGGTTGCTGTCGGGAGCCTGGTCGGGCACGAGCATGACGCTGCCGGCCACGATGGTGTCCTCGACCTTCTTGCCGCCCAGCTTCAGGAACTCGTTCAGGGCCGCGCCGTGCGTCTGGTAGAAAGTGCCCTTGTAGTTCATGTCTTTAAGGGTGGCCTCGGGCAGCACCGAGGGGCCTCCGGGGGCGGCGATGAGGACGGCATCGGGCTTGGCGGCGAGCACGCGCAGGGCCTGGCCGGTAACCGAGGTGTCGGGCCGCTTGAAGCGCTCGTTGGCCACGATTTCTATGCCCGTGCCCTTGAGCTTGTCTTGCATCACCCCGTACCAGGTTTCGCCGAAGGTGTCGCCGGTGCCGATGAAGCCCAACGTCTTGACCCCGTGCTTGACCATGTGGCCGACGAGCTTGTCGGCTACCAGGCCGTCGTTCTGGGTGGTCTTGAACACCCATTTGCGCTTGTCGTCCATGGGCAGCACGATGGCGATGGTGCCTACCGGGGCCAGCAGCGGCATCTTGGCCTCGGCCACGAAATCGAGCGCCGCCATGGCGTTGGGCGAGCTCGAGGGCCCGATGATGGCGTCGACCTTGTCCTCGGTGATGAGCTTCTTCACCAGGGTGACGGTTTGCGATGGGTCGCTGCCGTCGTCGTAGGCGATGTATTGCACCGGCTGCCCGCCGATTTCCTTGGGCAGCAGCGGGACGGTGTTCTTTTGCGGGATGCCGATCAGCGCCACAGGGCCTGTATTGGACGAAATGATGCCGATCTTGATTTGGGCCTGGGCGGCCGCCGATGTTGCGGCAAGGGCGATGCTTGCGGCCAGGGTCGACAACAGTTTTCGGTAGTTCATGCTTGTCTCCGATTTTTATACTGAAATGAAGGAACTGCGATCAAGTACTGCGTACAGCCGTGTTCTGGTGATCGGCATCGCAGGCCATGGCGGTGGCGTAGCCGCCCCGCCAATAGACCAGCGGCCGGCCGTCACGATGTTCGAACTGCTTGACCGTACCTAGGACGATATCATGGTCGCCCGCCGTAATCATCGAGTGCGTTTCGCATTCGAAGGTCGCCAGCGTGTCGCCGATGACGGGCAGACCCGATGAAGATGCATGATACGGCACGCCGGCGAAACGGTGTTCGATCGGTCCGGTCATTTTCTGGGCGATGTCCCGCTGGTGCGTGGCCAGGACGTTGACGACGAAACGGCCGGCCCGGGCGATGGTGGCATGGGCGGTCGAGCCGCGGATCACGTTCCAGCTGATCATGGGTGGAGCCATCGATACGCTGGCGAAAGAGTTGACGGTCAGGCCATAGGGCCGGCCGTCGTCGTCAAGCGTGGTGATGACGGCGATGCCCGTCGCGAAGCGGCCAAAGGCATGGCGCAGTTCGGGCTTGGGCTGTGCCTTGGGCGCGGCAATGGGCCGGGGCATGGCGGTTTGGGCTTGCAGCATGATGGTCGTCTCTCGCCGGAGCGAGTCTCCTTGCAATGAGTTGCCGGGGCGGCGCCTAGTCGCGCTCGCCTTCGTTGTACAGCAGGCCGTGGCCCAGCCTGTCGATGCAGATTTCCGAGGTCCAGGGCAGCATCAGGGCGCCGCAGCGGCTGTCGCGGAACATGCGCTCGAGCGGAAAGGTCTTGAGCATGGCCTGGCCGCCGCAGACGCGCACGGCGGCCGAGGCGATCTCGGCGCAGTACTCCATGATGGTGTGCTGGCAGGCATAGGCGCGCATGCGCTCGCCGCGCGACGGATGGGCCTTGAACTCTGAAGTGACGCGGTGGAACAGCGCCCAGGCCTGCTGCAGCTTGATGTACATCTGGGCAATGCCGACCTGCTTGGTGGGATACATGCGGCGCTTTACGTTCACGCCTTCGACTTCGCCGCGCAGGTAGGCCACCGAGAAATCGTAGGCGGCCTGGGCCAGCCCGATATAGCAAGGCGTAAGCGTCATGAACATGTGCGGATACCGGGCCGCCGCCCTGATATACACGCCCTGGGGCATCATCTCGGCCGTGTCCGGTACGAACACGTCCTTGAACAGCAGCGATCGCGAGACCGTGCCGCGCATGCCCAGCGGATCCCAGTCGCCCACGATGGAAACCCCCGGGGCGTCGGCGGGCACGGCGATGAACATGGTGTTGGCATAGGTGGGCTCGGGTACGTCTTCGGTGCACAGCACGCCATAGTAGTCGGCCGAGCCCGACAACGAGGCGAAGATCTTCTTGCCGTTGATCAGCCAGCCGCCGTCCTGGCGCTTGGCAATGGTGCCGAAGGGGTGCTTGCCGGCTGCGGCGCCGCTGCCTTCGGAAAAGGGCTGCGAATAGATCTTGCCCTGCAGCATATTGCCATAGTGCAGCGCGCGGTTGCGCTCATGGCTGGCGCGCTGCTCGTCGGTCAGCTCCATCTCGTCGACCATGTCGGCGGTCCAGAGGGAGTTGGCGTTGTGCATGTTGAAGGTGTTGGCGGTAGAGCCGCAGTAGTAGGCGATGCGCGAGGCGACCAGCATGTAAGTGCGATAGTCGGCGCCCAGGCCGCCCAGCCTTTCGGGCACGCACAGCCCCAGAAAGCCCATTTCGTGCAGGTCTTTGTAGTTGTCGATGGGGAAGCTGGCCTCGCGGTCATGCTTGAAGGCACGCTCGGCCCAGGCGACGCCGTATTGGTCCACCTTGGCGATCAGCTCTCTTTGCTTGTCGGTAAGCGCGGCGCCATCGAACAGCGTGCTGTCGTCGGCCGAACGGGCGTATTGATGGAGGTAGCTGCTGTCCATGAAGGGCTCTTTTTGAATGTTCATGACTAGGGCCTGTTAACACTAAAAGGGCAGCCGCACTGGCCGGCAAAGGCCAGGCAGGCTAGGCGCGGGCGAGGCCGCGGGGTTGATCCCCGCAACGAGCTCGCAACAACGCATGCCTGGCCTTTGCCGGCCAGCCCGAAGGGTGAGCGCGCAAATAGCCGCCCCTCTGCGTTGCCCATGCTCGCCGGGGAACCACCCCGACTGCGCTGGGCGCCTTGATGGTCAACTATTTGCGTGCTCATGCGACTGTCCTTTTAGTGTTAACAGGCCCTAAACGACTTGATGTTGCGCCGCCAGGAATGCCTCGACAGCTTGGTTGAATGCGTTCGGCGATTCGATGTTCGCCATGTGGCTCAGGCCGGGCAACTGTTGGAAACGAGCGTTGGCGTTGTCTTGAGCCAGCCTGTTCATGCCTTTGGGCGGCGCCTGGGTGTCGTGTTCGCCCGCCAGCAGCAGCACCGGAACGTCGATGTTCCGGAAGTCGCTGCGGCGGTCGAAGGTGACCAGCAGCCGCATGGCTTCCAGGTAGCGCTGCTTGTCTATGCCGCTGGCCGACAGTTCGGCCAGGGCGCGCAGGGCGGCGGGCGTGTCGGGGCTCATGAGGCCGTTGAGCAGCGCGGGGGCGGCCTCGGCAAAGTGCTGGTAGGGCCGCATGGCATCGGTGCGCTGGCGCAGGAACTCTTCCTTCCAGGCGGCGTCGGTGCTGCCGAAGGCCGAGCTCGTGGCCGACAGAATGAGGCTTTCCACGCGTTCGGGGTGGCGGCGGTAGAACTCTTGCGCGACCATGCCGCCGATGGAATGGCCCAGGATGTGCGCCCGGTCGATGTGCAGTGCGTCGAGCAATACGCCCACCGAGTCGGCCAGGCCCTGCCAGCTTAATGCAGGCAGTGCGGGCGACCGGCCGTAACCGGGCATGGTCCAGGCCACGCTCAATCGCTTGCCGCCAAAGTGCTCGAGCTGGGGCAGCCATATGCTGGCGGTGGATCCCATGCCGTGCAGCAGCACCAGCGGGACGCCGCCCTGGCCGCTGGCCAGCCAGGTGGGCAGGGTGCTCATTCGAACACCTCGCATAGCGCGCCCGCGTCGACGATGGTCAGGCCGTCGAGCGCCACGCTGCAGTTGCGCAGCGGCAGGTCGAAGTGCCCCTGCGTGTGGCGTCCGGCCATGTCGTTGGCTCCGGTCGAATACAGGAAGTTGCCGGCAAATGCGCGCAGTTCGGTGCCGTTGGTGTCGTTCTTGTCGAACATCTGCAGGGCGTCCCAGCGCGCCGCGGGGTTCATGCCCCAGCCGACGTGGCTGACCGCGTAGGCGTCTTTCTCGTTCCAGGCCTGCAGGTAGCTGCGCATGAGTTCGGCGTCGAGGTTTCGGCCTTCGATGCGGACGATGTAGTCGTTCTCGACATGCAGCGTGATGGGGTTCTCGAGGTAGCGCTTGAAGGTCAGGTTGACGTCGCCGATGTCCATGACCAGCGTGCCGTTGACGGCGCCGGCCCTGGGAAAGGCCAGGCACAGGCCGCCCGGCCAATGCTGCACCAGGCCGGGGCGGTCGGCGCCGCCCCAGACGCCGCCCACCCGGGCGCCTTCAAGCTGTATCTCGAGCCGGGTGCCTGCTTCGGAGGCGACCGTCATGGTCTTGGCGGCGGCCAGCATTCGAACACCGTTCTTCACCTTGCGGGTCAGGTCCTGGTCGGTAGTCAGGCGCTCGAGGATCTCGGGGTGCTCATTGCTGATCATGATGAGCCGCGCACCCGACTCGAGGATTTTGGGCAGTTCGGGCGCGTGCAGCAGCCCTTCGACCGTCAGGTCGACCACCAGGCCCGGGCCCGACAGCGCCTGCATGACGGGAGCCATGTTGCGGATGACGTGCGAGGCTCCCGTAGAGCGCACCGGCACCGGGGTATCCACGGCCAGCGAAGGGACGGTAATGCGCACCGGCACGGCGCCCATCCGGGCAAGGGCCAGTTCGGCCAGATGCAGGTTGATGGCGCGGCTTTCGGTTTCGGCCAGGATGCGCACGACCTCGTTCGCCTCTACCTTGCAGCGGCGGAATATCGTTTCGAAGGTCTTGATCCACTTCTCTTGCGCTTCCATGTTCTCTCCGGATGGTGCCACGAAATCTTGCAATTAAGATGGTGCCACGAAATCTTGCAATTAATAGACTCGTTAGTCGAATAATAGATTTGGGAAGCTTATGGAGTCAAGAGGGAAATGGAGATTCCATGCGCTATTAGGGGAAATACCGAGGGATTGAATGAGGCGCCCAGGGGTGGGCGCTTGGCGAAATTCCTGAATAAAGCGATCAGCAAGTCGGTTAACAGACGAGCATGCCGGCACGGACAAGAGGCTGCGGGGCGCCGGTGGCGCCGGGGAAAAAAGGGAATGGCGCCATTTTTGGCGTCTATTCATCGTGGACCATGCGTTGCGTCTCGTAGTATCTTGTACCTTTTTCCGGCAATTGATTTTCATTACAAGACGGGAGGAGGCATGAAGATACGGGCACGGCACGTTACTGCCTGGGCGATGGCCGGCATGGTCATGTTCGGCGCCGCCGCGGCGCACGAAAGCTCCGACCCTTCTCATGGAAACCACTCCGCCCCGCATGCCTCCGCGGGCGGCGCCCAGGCGCCGGCGTCGGGCATCCAGGTCGAAACCCTGCTCAAGGCCGGCTCGTCCTGGGACGGCGTGGCCTACAAGGCCTATCCGCAGGGGCAGCCGCAGCTTACGGTCATCAGGCTGACCATTCCGCCTCATACCACGCTTCCCTGGCACACCCATCCCATGCCCAATGCCGCCTATGTGGTGTCGGGCCAGATCGTCGTCGAAAAACAGTCTGACGGCCAGAAGCGCACGCTGGGCGCCGGCGAGGTGCTGGCGGAAATGGTCGACACCCTGCATCGGGGCACCACCGGCGACGAGCCGGTGGTGCTGATGGTCTTCTATGCAGGCACGCCCGACATGCCGCTTTCAAAGGGGCATTAAACGCCGGGTGTATAGTAGTTGCAGGAGGTTCAGCCATGCAGCTACAAGGTTCATGCCATTGCGGCGCGGTGCGGTTCAGCCTGGAAAGCGCCACGCCCTATCCCTACCAGCGTTGTTATTGCTCCATTTGCCGCAAGACACAGGGCGGCGGGGGGTACGCCATCAATCTGGGCGGCGACGCCCGTTCGCTCAGCGTTCACGGCCGCGACAACATCAGCGTCTATCAGGCCAAAATGGGCCCGCCCGGGCAGCCAGACGCCAAGGTCAGTTCGGGTCAGCGCCACTTCTGCAAGGTTTGCGGCAGCGCGCTGTGGCTATATGACCCCAGTTGGCCCGAATTAGTACACCCTTTCGCTTCGGCCATCGACACGCCCTTGCCCGTGCCACCCGAACACACCCACTTAATGCTGGAGTTCAAGGCGCCCTGGGTCGAGGTCGACAAGCGGGCCGAAGACCAATACTTCGACGTCTATCCCCAAGAGTCCATTGCCCAGTGGCATCAGCGCACGGGGCTGGACGGGGAATAAGACCGGGCGCGAACCCCGGCCAGGCCGGGGGGCCGGCGCCGGGTCATCAGGACAGCACCTTGCCCGGCAGCCATGTGGCGACAGCAGGCACCTCGTACACCAGCCAGGCGACGAACAGGATCAGCACCCAGTAGGGTGCCGCGCCCTTGAAGATCTCGCCGATCCGTATGTTGCGGTCGGGGATGGCGGCCTTGACGACGAAGACGCCGATGCCGAAGGGCGGGGTGAGCACACCGGCCTCGATGACCAGGATTCCCACCAGGGCGAACACGATGGGATCAAAACCCAGGGCGGTGGCGATGGGCCAGAAAATGGGCACCGTCAGCAGCATGATGGAAATGCTGTCCAGCAGCGCGCCCAGAACGAACCAGACGATGGCCATGAACAGCATCGTGCCGGCGGGCCCCAGCCCCATTTCCTCGAGCAGGTACTGAACTTCTTGCGGCACGCCATTGAGCGCCATCAGCTTGCTGTAGATGACAGCGCTCATCAGCAGCAGCATGATGGGCGTCACCGTCTGGCCCGCGGTGATGCAGGCCTGGAACAGGCCGCGCAGCCGCATGCCCTTGGCGACGGCCAGAATGGCGGCGCCAAGCAGGCCCACCGCGCTGCCTTCGGTGGGCGTGAAATAGCCCCACCAGATGCCGCCCAGCGTCACCACGATCAGCACGCCCACGCCCAGCGAACCCATCACGTTGGAGCGGGTCAGTGGAGAACTGTCCTGGTCGCCCGAGCCTTCGCCGGCGGCGGCGGGGAACATCTTGGCATAGACGATGCAGTACAGCGCATAGAGCAGGGCCAGCACGACGCCCGGGAACACCCCCGCGGCGAACAGGATGCCGACGGACTGCTCGGTAAGAATGGCCCACACGATCATGAAGACCGACGGCGGTATCAACAGGCCCAGCACGGAGCTTCCCGCTATGCATCCCACCGCGAAGCTGGGCTGGTAGCGATGATCGCGCATGACCGGATAGGCGACGTGGCTGAAGGCGGCCGCCGCGGCCACGCCCACGCCCGTCACGGCGGCGAAGACGGCGTTCCCGCCCACTGTGGCGACCGCCAGCCGGCCGGGTATGCCCTTGAGCAGGCGGTTCACGACCCGGAACAGGTCGGTGGCGGCACCGCAGTGAGCGATGAGCATGCCCATCACGGTAAACAGCGGGATGACGACGAAGTTGTACTCCCTGATGCCCGAAATCGCCGTACGCTCGAGCAGGCTGATCGTCGGTTCGAACCCGCCCAGTACGAAATACAGGCCGAAACCCGCCGCGGCGGCGAACGAAAACACAACGGGTATGCCGATCAGCACGCAGACGAACAGCGCGATCAGGCCACCCCACATTGCCATGTCCATTGTTGTTCCTTATTCTGGTAGAGCGTCGTCTTTCTCGGTAAGCCGGCCGCGCAGGCCTTCGGCCACGAAGCCGATGCAGACCAGGCCGCTGATGATCCACAGGATCAGCGTGCCGAAGCGCAGAGGCCATGCCGGCACCCGAAAGGCGTCGTTGCCGTAGAACTCGCCAGAGGCCCAGCCGACAATGGCCGGTTCCCACGACACGATGGCCATGCCGATGAAGAACACGCCGCCGAACAGATAGGCGAGCGCATTGAGCTGGCTGCGCAGCGCCGCCGGCACGCGGTCGATGAAGAAGGTGACCCGCAGCAGCTTGCGATGGCGGATGACGTAGGGTGTTTGCAGATAGGTCAGCAGCACCAGCCCCACGCCGGCCACTTCGGCCGTGCCGGCGAACGGCCGGTTGAAGAACAGGCGGCCCGCCACGTCATAGAAGATGAGCAGAGTCAGTGCGATGAGCAGGCACGCGCCCGCTACGTGCAGCCCGAGCAGGGCGCGATCGATCCATTGCTTCATGTATACCCCTTGACCTGTTGATGGCGCCGCCACGGCTCAGAGCTGGTAGTCGACGGGGAAGGTGTAGCCGGCCTCTTTCAGGAAGCGGATGTAGGTCTTGAACACCTCGGTCGCGGGGAAGCCCTTGCCATCGAGTTCCTTGGCTGCGCGAATGGGAAGATCTTTGACCGCCTCGGCCCATTTGCGGCGCTCTTCGAGCGGCAGGGTATTGATGGTGATGCCTTCGCTCTTCAGCTTGGCCTCGACGTCCTGGTCGCGCTGCTTGCTGAGCTCGCCGACCTTGACGGCGGCCTCGAGCGCGACTTCGTCGATGATGGCGACCACCTCTTTGGGCAGCTTCTCGCGCGTGCTCAGGCTCATGAAGGCAACCAGGGTGCTTAGCGAACCGAAGCCCGACTTGTTGAAATACTTGGCCACTTCCTTCAGCTTGAAGGCTTCCATGCCCGACATGTAGAACAGGCTGCCGTCGGCCAGGCCGGTCTGCATGGCCTGGTAGTGCTCGCCGATGCCCAGCGTGACCGGCACGGCGTCCACCGCCATGAACAGCGGCGCATTGGTGCCGGCCAGCGCGATGCGCTTGCCTTTCAGGCCTTCCACTGTGTTCCAGTCGAAGGTCGTCGCCGTGCCGTAGGCCTCGGACACCATGGCGCCCAGCACATAGCTGTTGTAGCGCTTCATGCTTTCCTGCAGGGCGGGCACCTCTTTGATCATCCGGTTGGACACCGCCGCCTGTACGGTGGGATCGGGCGTGGTGAAGGGAATATAGGCGCTGTAGTTGAGCAGGCCGGCGCGGGACTGTTCGAAACCGATGGGCGACAGGCCGATGTCCAGGGTGCCGTTCTGCACCGCCTCGATCGCGCCGTCGACCTTGGCCACGCTGCCGCCCCAGGCCTTGATGAAGCGAACCTTGTGATCGGTGCGTTCCGCGACTCGCTTGCTGACTTCGTCGGCGAAGAAGGTGTCGTACACCTTCACATAGGTAAGGCCGGTGGTGTGCCCGCCGCCCATGCGCAGCCGAAAGGTATCGGCGTGGGCGGTGGCCGACATGGCGAGAGAGAGGGCGGCGGCCGCCAGACAGTAAAAGGTTTTCATGTGATGTCTCCGGTAGTTGTTCGTGTTTTATGTTTGATTGCTAACTCGCGCAACGCAAGAGCGCGGCTTCGTAATCCTGCGGATTGAGCAGATGCGGATAATGCCCGCCCCGCTTAAGGCTTACATGCAGGGCGTCCGGATAGCGTGCGCGCAGCCTGGCGCGCGCAGCCGGTGGAATCAGCGGGTCGTCTTCGCAATCGAGCACGGTGATGCGTGAAGCCGGGATCGGCAGTGCGGGACAAGGGGTGGACCGTACCACACCCAGAAAGCGCGCGTGCAGGTTGCGGGGGCTTTGGCGTTGGGCCAGCATGGTTTCCTGAAGCTGAGAGAGCTCCGAAGCGGGGGCGCTTCGGATGCGTCCGAGCCATTCGGCATGCAGGGCATCGGGTTCGATGCCTTCGACATAGCCGCGGTCGAAGAGCGGGTTGTCGGCCAGGTCGGAACCGTCGGTGAAGCCGTTGCCGATGACCAGCGAAAGTACTTTCTGCGGATGCCGAAGTGCGAAGTATTGCGCCCAGTAGGCGGCGAATGACGAGCCTGCGACGGTGGCCGCCGGCAGGCCGATATGGTCCATGACCTCGGCCAGGCCGTCGGCCAGCGCCGCCGGATCGGATTCGGCCGGATACGTCACCGCCACCAACCGAAGCCGTTCGCCCAAAGAAAGCAGGGTCAGGACGAACATGGCGGCGTCGCCCACCGATCCCGGCAGCAGCACTACGGGAGGCCCTTCGCCGCCGGTGTCCAGCCAGCGCCACTCATGGCCGCCTGTCGCCAGCGTGCTCCAGGCATGGCGGGATTCCAGGTCGGCCAGCTTGTCGAGCAGCGCGCCGCTCATTGGCCGGCTTCCTCTTTGACGTAGCCCTTGTCGCGCAGTTCCTGCATCGAACCGGACGAGAATTCGGCCTTGGGCGCGTTGCCGCTGACGATGACCAGCAGCCAGTGGGTGGTGTCGGGCTCTTCGTGGGTGATGTTCTCGAAACGGCGGTTGACACCGGGCGGGAAGGAAATGGTGTCGCGTGGGCCCAGCTCGAACGACTCGGTCCGGCCGTCGACTTCCCATGAACAACGCCAGCGGCCCGAGAAGGGCATGAAGGTTTCGTTGGTGTCGTGGTTGTGCATCATCGGGCCCTTGCCGGGCGCGGCTTCGACAAAGCCCAGGTTGAAGCCTTCGTTCACCTTGATGGCTGCGTTCTTCGCGGCGTCGTCGCCCAGCGGCGAGGTGACACCGTGGTTGTCGGCCTCGGGCGGCTGAAAGCCCAGGATGTTGTACAGGGTGCGCTTGGCGCTGGGGTAGGTGCTGTCCGGCAACCCCCCGTCAAAACCCTTGAGCTCGCTGAACAGCGCGACGCGCTTGCGCATTTCTTCACGGGTGACGCGTATGGTCGGAATACTCATGACTGGTTTGCTCCTGAAAAGAATGACTGCCCATCGAGCATTCGCTTGGAGTGTTCGATGTCCGGGACTGCGGATGCGGGGGAAACAGCGGCGGTCGCCGTTGTGCTTGTCTCCGCGGATTGTTGTCTTTATGTGCCGTGTCGAGCGGCTTCAGAAAAATTAAACCCTAGTGTGGCCCTTGCTACAATTCGTCCCGCCGATAGTCGATATCGATTCCTCGTTGGTGCGGCGCACAAGCATCCGCATGAAGGCCGCGAGGGCATCAGGGGAGGCCGACAGTGAATCTTCGGGGCACCGATCTGAATCTGCTCGTGGCATTCGATGCGCTCATGCGCGAATGCCACGTCACGCGCGCGGCCTATCGCCTGGACATCAGCCAGTCGTCGATGAGCCTGGCCCTGTCCAAGCTGCGGGTCATGTTCCACGACCCCTTGCTGGTCAAGTCGGCCAAGGGCCTGGTGCCCACGGAAAGGGCGCGCTACCTGATGCCGCAGATCGAAGAGATATTGCGCAGCCTCGACATGCTCATCCATGAACAGCAGCCCTTCGATCCGGCTCTGGCATGCGAAACAGTCACCATGATCGTCATCGACTACATCGATTTCGTGGTCATGCAGCGTCTGATGAACGAGCTGCAGCAACAGGCGCCGAACGTGTCGCTAAGCATCGTGGGGCCCAATCCCAGGCGCCTGGCCGAGATCATGAGCAGCGGCGAGATCGACATGGCGCTCACCTACTTTCCCGCGCCGCCCGATAACGTGCGTACCCGGCCCCTGTTCTCGGATCGCCTGGTGGGCATTGCGCGCGCCGGGCATCCGCTGTTCGAGCGCCCCTTGTCGCTCGAGCGTTATTGCCAGTATGCCCATGTGGCCGTCACGCCCGCCGAGGGCGCCGACATGTACAACGCCCTGATCGACGGCGCCATGCGCAATGCGGGGTGCCAGCGCCGCATCGTGCTTTCCAAACCCACCTTCATGGGCGTGCCTTTCCTGATCGCCCAGTCGGACATGATCGCCACGCTGCCCGAGCGCATCGCACAGAAGTTCACCGACCTGGCGGCCATACGCATTTTCGAGCCGCCGCTTACCCTGGCGCCCATCAATGTCGTGCTGATGTGGCACGACCGTACCCATAACAACCCCTTGCACCGCTGGCTGCGCGACCTGATCGCCGACGTCTGCGAGCACAAGATCAGCGGCCCCCTGGGCAGGCCTGCCGCCCTTTAATCAAGCAGAAGGCCGTGGCGGCAAATGCGCATCGATCAGTTCGATCCAGTGTCGCACCGGCACCCGCGCCGCCCCCGCCAGATGCGTCTGGCAGCCGATATTGGCCGTGGCGATCAACTCGGGCCCGCCGCTTTCCAGCGCCTCGACCTTGTTGCGGCGCAAGGTGTTGGAAAGCTCGGGCTCGGTGATCGAATAAGTGCCCGCCGAACCGCAGCACAAGTGCGCATTCGGCACCGGCGCAAGATCAAAACCGAAGCGCCCGAGAATATCTTCCACCGCGCCGCCCAGCTTCTGCGCGTGCTGAAGCGTGCAAGGGCAATGAAAGGCAATCTTCGCCTTGCCCGAACCCAGGTCTTGCAGCTTTTCCGCGCGCAGCACTTCGGAAATGTCGAGTGCCAGCTCGCTGACCCGCCTGGCCTTGTGCGCATAGGCGGGATCGTGGCGCAGCAGATGTCCGTACTCCTTCACGAACGCGCCGCAGCCGCTGGCCGTCTGCACAATGGCTTGCGCGCCCGCCTCGATGGCCGGCCACCAGGCATCGATGTTGCGGCGAGCCCGGTCAAGGCCTTTT
Organism: Pusillimonas noertemannii; assembly: GCF_003096595.1. Classification (GTDB taxonomy): domain Bacteria; phylum Pseudomonadota; class Gammaproteobacteria; order Burkholderiales; family Burkholderiaceae_B; genus Pusillimonas; species Pusillimonas noertemannii. The sequence goes on from NZ_QEKO01000012.1 coordinate 27,368, forward strand.
TGCTGATCGTTCAGGTGGTAGTCGGTGGCGCCGCAGCAGCCCGCGCCGCCGGCCTCTACGATGCTGATGCCCAGCCGGTCGAGTACCCGCGCCGTTGCCGCGTTCGTGTTGGGGGAAAGCGAAGGCTGCACGCAGCCCTCGAGCATGAGCATGCGGCGCTCATGGCGCGGCGCCGGCCGCGCGCCCGCCGCGGGAGCACGGGCGGGCACCTTGGCGCGAATCGCGGCGGGCAGCAGCCCGCGCACGGCTTGCCCGATCCGCAGCAGCGTGGCGAAGACCATGCGGCGCGGCACGACCTGGCGCAAGCCGCCCCGCAGCAGTCGCTGGGACAGCGGGCGTCGCACGCGCCGCTCGATTTCCTCGCGGCCGATGTCCAGCAGCGTGTGGTATTCCACACCCGACGGACAGGTGGTTTCGCAATTGCGGCAGGTCAGGCAGCGGTCCAGATGCTGTTGCGTCCGCGCGGTCGCCTCGCCGCCCTCGAGCAGGCTCTTGATCAGGTAGATGCGCCCGCGGGGCCCATCGAGTTCGTCGCCCAGCACCTGATAGGTCGGACAGGTGGCGTTGCAAAAGCCGCAGTGCACGCAGCTGCGCAAAATACGTTCGGCCTCGTCGGCGCGAGGCAGCTGTTTCGCCTGGTCACTGAGATTGGTTTGCATGGTCGTTTCTACAGGTTCGCATACATGCGGCCGGGGTTGAATATGCCCTTCGGGTCCACCTGCGCCTTCAGCCGCTGGTGAAAGCGCATCATGATTTCGGGCAGCGGCTGGAAGGGAGTGTCGTCGACGCCGGCCGTGTAGCAGGTGGCATGGCCGCCCAGCGATGCGGCATGCTGGCGAATCTGCTGGGGCGGCGCATTGCTGGCCAGCCAGCGCTGGGCGCCGGCCCAGTCGAGCAGTACCTCGCCCGGCAGGGAATGAAGAGGCGTTTGCCAGGGCACCGAGAGCCGCCACAGCGCAGGCCCCGAAGCGAAGAAGGGCAGCCTGCGTTCGCGCAGATCGGCCCAGACGTCCGCCTCGATCTGCTCGCCGCCGAGGCGCGTGCGGGCGGCGTCGACAGTGGCTTCGCCGCCCTCGAGCCGGACGTGCAAGCGTTGCTTCCAATGGAAGGCGCCACTGACGGGGAGGTCATCGCGGCGCCATTGCGTAAGCATGTCCAGGGCTTTTTCGGCATTGACTTCCAGCGCCAGGCTGCATGTCTTGCGCGGCAGGGGCAGTACCTTGAGCGACACCTCGGTAATCAGGCCAAGGCAGCCGTGGCTGCCGGCCAGCAAGCGGGAAAAATCGTATCCCGCCACGTTCTTCATGACTTCGCCGCCAAAGCGCAGGTGCTGGCCCTGGCCGGCGATGACGCGGGTGCCGAGCACAAAGTCGCGCACCGAACCCGCCCAAGGGCGGCGCGGCCCCGCCAGCGCACTGGCCACCATGCCGCCCACCGTGGCCCGGCCGTTGAAGTCGGGCGCCTCGGGCGGCAGGTTCTGGCCCTCGGAGGCCAGCAGCGCGTTCAGGTCGCTGACGAGCGTGCCCGCCCTGACGGTGACGACCAACTCGGTGGGGTCGTAATGCACGACGCCGGTGTGCGAGCGGGTATCGAGCTCTTGGCCTTTCACCCGCCGGCCCAGGAAGGCCTTGCTGTCGCCGCCGCGGATGCGCAGGCCGTGGCCGTGCTGCAGGGCGCTTTGCACCTGCTCGAGCAGGCGCGGCGTGTCGTCTTGCTGGGGGATAATGCCGGACATCAGAAGCGCTCCAGTTCGGGGTGGGGCAATTGCCCCGCGTGGATATGCATGGAGCCGAACTCGGCGCAGCGGTTCAGGGTAGGCACGTTCTTGCCGGGGTTGAGCAGGGTATGCGGGTCGAAGGCGGCTTTCAGGCGATGGAAGAACTGCAGCTCTTCGCTGTTGAACTGGGCGCACATCTGGTTGATTTTTTCGCGGCCCACACCATGCTCGCCCGTGATGGTGCCGCCCACCTCGACGCAGAGTTCCAGTATCTTGGCGCCGATCTGCTCGGCGCGATCCATTTCGCCGGGCGTGTTGGCATCGAACAGGATGAGCGGATGCAGGTTGCCGTCGCCCGCATGGAACACATTGGCCACCCGCAGGCCATAAGTGTTCGAAAGTTCGGCGATGCGCGTCAGCACCTTGGGCAGGGCCCGGCGCGGAATGGTGCCGTCCATGCAGTAGTAGTCGGGCGAAATGCGGCCCACGGCCGGAAATGCGTTTTTCCTGCCGGCCCAGAAGCGCTGGCGCTCGGCCTCGTTTTGCGCCACCCGCACTTCGACCGCGCCCGATTCGCGCAGCATCTGCTCGACCCGGGCGACGTCTTCGGCCACGTCCAGTTCGGCGCCGTCCAGCTCACACAGCAGCATGGCTTGCGCATCTACCGGGTATCCCGCCTGGATGAAGTCTTCGGCTGCGCGGATGGACAGGTTGTCCATCATTTCAAGGCCGGCCGGAATGATGCCGGCGCCTATGATGCGGGCCACGGTGGAGCCGGCTTTCTCCACGCTGTCGAAGCTGGCCAGCAGCACCTTGGCGCATTGCGGCTTGGAAAGCAGCCTGACCGTGACTTCGGTGATCACACCCAGCAAGCCTTCAGAGCCGGTGAACAGGGCGACCATGTCAAAGCCTGGCGAATCGAAGGCTTCGGAGCCCAGCACGAGCTGTTCCCCGTCGACAGTAAGTATGGTGACCTGAAGGATGTTGTGCAGGGTAAGGCCGTACTTCAGGCAGTGCACGCCGCCGGCGTTTTCCGCCACATTGCCGCCGATGGAACAGGCTATCTGCGAAGAAGGGTCGGGTGCATAGTACAGGCCATAGGCTGCAGCCGCCTCTGAAATGGCCAGGTTGCGCACGCCCGGCTGGACGCGGGCGATGCCGGCATCGGGGTCGATTGAAAGAATGCGGTTGAAGCGCGACATGACCAGCAGAATGCCTTTCTCGAGCGGCATTGCTCCGCCCGAAAGGCCGGTTCCGGCGCCCCGAGTAACGATGGGAACGCCATGCTGCGAGGCAAAGCGCAACACGCCCGCAACCTGCTCGATGGTGTCGGGCAGCACCACCAGCATGGGGGTGCTGCGGTAGGCCGACAGGCCGTCGCACTCGAAGGGGCGCAGCGCTTCGGGCTCATGCAAGACCTTCAGGTCCGGTATCGCGCTGCGCAAGTCATTCAGGACGCGCTGCTTGTCGACGTCCGGAAGCGCGCCGTCCACGCGTTCGTCGTAAAGATAGCTCATTGCCTAACCTGGTGGAAAGCCCGCGGAAAGCGATTGCCTGCGCAAGGCCTGGTTCAGTGTCTTAAACCTGAATCGTGGTGCATGGAATGGCAAATGTCCATGGCCCAGCAAGCTGGTCATACCAGTTTTTACGATGAGAAGGGCGCTTCTGTGCTATTTTATGCCATGAATATAAAGGCTATTTTTGATTCTTATAGTATGGCCGGCTTTCTTGAGTTTAACTTGTCATACCAGTTATGAATGACATAAAACCCCCAACCCATCTTGATGAAGGCACGGCCCCGGACGGGGTGGCCGACAGGGTGGCGGCGCGCATCGAGCGCCTCATTAGCGACAGCGTGCTGAAGCCGGGCCAGCCCCTGCCTTCCGAGCGCATGCTTACCGAAAGGCTGGCCGTGTCGCGCTCGGCGCTGCGCGAAGGGCTCAAGCTGCTGCGCGGCCGGGGGCTCATACGCACCGCGCAGGGCAAGCGCTCGGTGGTGGCCAACCTGCTGGCCGAAACCAGCCAGGCCCCCATGCTGCACCTGCTTACAAGCCAGCCCCGTACTTTGTACGACCTGCTCGAGGTGCGGGAATTCCTCGAGGCAGAGTCGGCCGGCCTGGCCGCCGAGCGCGGCACCCCGGCCGACCACGTGCTGATCACGCGCCGCTATCGCGAGCTTGCCGCCGCCGTCGACCAGGAAATAGACTCTGCCGAGCACGCCCGGCTCGATCATGCCTTTCACCTTGCCATCTGCGAGGCTTCGCACAACCAGGTGCTGGTGCACACGCTTGCTTCGCTCAACGACCTGATGCTCAGTTCCGTCTTTGCATCGCTCAGCAATCTTTATCACCGTTCTGCCCACAAGCGGCAGATCGACCGCCATCATGCCCGCCTGTTCAAGGCGGTAACCGGCCGCCTGCCCGATGCCGCCCGGCGCGCCGCGCGCGAGCACATTCGCGGCATACGGCACAGCCTGCTCGAAATAGAGCAGGAAGAGCAGCGCCTGTTTCGAGCCACTTTGCGGCGGCAGGGCGATGAAATTCTTTGATGCAGCCTTGCGGCGCGGCAGAACGGCGCCGATCATCGGTGCTGCGTGGCGCTGCGGGCCGGCGCTTCGCCCTTCTCATTGCGCGGCCGCGCCCCTACCCGGCGCAAAGCCGCTCAGGCAACGGTTTCAGGGCAGCTTGAACCGCCGGCGCGCCTGTTCGACCTGGGCACGCACCACGCAATCGCGGGCATGGTCATTCACAAGGCCCATCGCCTGCATGAAGGCATAGGCCGTGGTGGGGCCGACGAACTTCCAGCCCAGTTTCTTCAGGTCTTTCGACAGCGCCATGGACTCTGCCGAGGTGGTTGCGGTTTGCGGCTCGGTCCCGCCCTTGCGGGGAGCTTCGTAGCGCCAGAAAAAAGCCGCCAGCGAGCCTTCGCGCCCGACCATTTCCTGGGCGCGGCCGGCATTGTTGATGGCGGCTTCTATCTTGCCTCGATGGCGGATGATGCCGGCGTCTTGCAGCAGCCGGCTTACGTCGCTTTCGCCGAACTGGGCGACCCGGTCGAAATCGAAACCATGAAAGGCCGCCCGAAAGTTTTCGCGCTTGGCCAGGATGGTGCGCCAGCTGAGCCCCGACTGAAACCCCTCGAGGCACAGCTTTTCGAACAGGCGCTGGTCGTCGCCCACCGGAAAGCCCCACTCGGTATCGTGGTAGTGAAAAAACTCGGGCGCCGCCGCGCACCAGCGGCAGCGCGGCCGGCCGTCGGGGCCGGGAACGGTCGTGCTCATGGTTTCACCCTTCAGTGGTCGGCCCGAATTAGGAATGGATATCCACAGGCCGAATGCTGGATGATAGGGCAGGTATCCCGGGCGATCAAGAAAGCGGCAGGCTATTAACAGCCTGCCTGCCGCAATCAAGGGAAACCGATCAATACGCGGGCGCGCTGATTGAGCCCGATGTGGCCGTTCTGGCTCATTTCACGGCCTCGTCAAGAACCTTGCCGTTACGCACCACTTCTTTGCCGTCGACCTTGACGGTGCAATTGCGCAGCGGAATGTCGATGTGGCAGGCGGTGGTGCGGTTGCCGCCGGCCTCGTTGTTGGGCCCCAACGAGAACAGGAAGTTGCCTTCGTAGGCCCGGGCGTCCATGGCGATGGACTGCTCGCGGTCGTACAGCAGCATGGTGGACCAGTGGCAGCGCGGCTGCAGGCCCCAGCCGATGTGCGAGATGGCATAGCCCTCGGGGTCGTTGAACAAGGCCATGTATTCGCGCAGCAGCTCGGCGTCGACCCCGCCCTCGATCTTGGTGGCGTAGCCGTTCTCGACCGTCAGCACGATCTTGTCGCTGGTGTAGCACTTTTGCGGCAGCAGGATGTCGCCCTTGTCGATCACGATGGTGCCGTTGCTGCCGCCTTCGTTGGGGAAGGTAAAGCAAAAGCCGCTGGGCCAGTGGTCCCA
>NZ_QEKO01000013.1 GCF_003096595.1 Pusillimonas noertemannii
TGGGACCACTGGCCCAGCGGCTTTTGCTTTACCTTCCCCAACGAAGGCGGCAGCAACGGCACCATCGTGATCGACAAGGGCGACATCCTGCTGCCCCAAAAATGCTACACCAGCGACAAGATCGTGCTGACGGTCGAGAACGGCTTTGCCACCAAGATCGAAGGCGGGGTCGACGCCGAACTGCTGCGCGAGTACATGGCTTCGTTCGATGACCCCGAGGGCTACGCCATCTCGCACATCGGCTGGGGCCTGCAGCCGCGCTGCCACTGGTCCACGATGATGCTGTACGACCGCGAGCAGTCCATCGCCATGGACGCCCGGGCCTACGAAGGCAACTTCCTGTTCTCGTTGGGCCCCAACAACGAGGCCGGCGGCAACCGCACCACTGCCTGCCACATCGACATTCCGCTGCGCAACTGCACCGTCAAGGTCGACGGCAAGGAAGTGGTGCGCAACGGCAAGGTTCTTGACGAGGCCGTGAAATGAGCCAGAGCGACGTCCAGACTTATTCGCGCCAGGGCTTTGGCGCCCAGCTCGAGCTCAAAGCGCCCATCGGGCTGCTGATCATCGACCTGGTCAACGGCTTTGCCAACCCCGACGTGTTCGGCGGCGGCAATATTCCGCAGGCCATCGCCAATACGGTGCCGCTGCTGGCCGAAGCGCGCAAGCGCGGCTGGGTGGTGGCCCATACTCGCATCGTGTTTGCCGACGACGGCGCCGACAACAACGTGTTCAGCCTGAAGGTTCCCAGCATGCTGGGCCTGAAGGAAGACGAGCACAACAGCGCCATCGTGTCCGAGCTTACGCCGGCGCCCGGCGAGCTCGTGGTGCGCAAGACCGTGCCTTCGGCCTTCTTCGGCACTCCGCTGGCCGCCTGGCTGGCGCAGCGCGGGGTGCAGACGCTGGTCGTGGCCGGCGCCGTCACCAGCGGCTGCGTACGGGCCAGCGTGGTCGACGCCATGCAGTTCGGCTTTCGTCCGCTGGTGCTGTCCGACTGCGTGGGCGACCGCGCCATCGCGCCGCATGACGCCAACCTGTTCGACATGGAACAAAAGTACGCCACCGTCATGACCCGCGACGAGGCGCTTGCCGCCCTGGCCAAGGTCGAGAAGGTCTGATTCTTGACTCTCGGTGTGGCTTAGGCTGCGGCGAAGGGTTTATTGGACTGGGCGCCGGGCACTTTTGAGTGTTCGGCGCTTTTATTTTTGGCGGCGTTTTTATTGGGTTTTAAAACGCCGCTGAAGGGAAAAGGTATTTTTCCGGGCGGTCGGGCGGTTTGTGGCAGCGCCCTCCAACGCCCGGAAAAATACCTTTTCCCTCCAACGGCTCCGCTTTGGGCAGGTCATACGAGCCCTGGCTTCCATTTGGAGCGAAGCGTGGGGCTAGGGAAACACGGCGTACAAAGCACGACACACAAACAAAACCGGCTCGGGGGACACCCGAGCCGGCTTTGTTTGACCGGATGGATCGGTCAGACCGGATAGACCAGGTCGTTGGCCAGAATGGTGGTGTGATAGATGACCTGGCGCTCTTTGAGCAGAAGCTTGTCGCCTGAACGCACGAAGGTGTCGTAATAGCGGCCCGCCAGATGCATGGTGGAGGGGCTTTCGACCAGGGTCTCGATCAGCAGGAAGTTGGCTTCGGCCTCGATGTCGCCGTTTTCAGCCTGGTCGACAATGCGGGTATTGGTGACGATGTGCAGGTTGTAGCGCGGGGCAAACATCTGCGTGCGGTTGATGGCCACCGCCCGGTCGTGCATCATGTTGCGGCCTTCAGCGTAGACCAGGCCGACCGGCAGACCCAGGTCGGCGTTCTCGCGCGCGGTGATGCGGTAGATGGCGTCCTCGGTGAAGAACTCGGGCCACATCTCGACCTGTCCGCCGTCCAGCACGGCGCAGTATTCGGCGTTGAAGGCCTCGACTTCGACCAGTATGTGCTGCGCCGTGGCGGCATCGAGCCGGGAGGGTTTGTAGGCGTATCTGTTATTGGTTGATTTTTGCATTTAAAACCCCATCACGCTGCGGTAGTACTGGTACATGGCGCGGATCGACGCCTCGGAAATCAAGGTGGTGGACGTTCCGACCTTGCCGGAGTCGAGCTTGAGCACATTGAGATCGGTGGTCGAGCGGCGCACGCCCTCTTGCACGAATTTCATGGCTTCGTTGTCTTCAAGGCCCAGGAAGCCCGAGGGACCCATCAGGTTGCCCTGGCGCAGGCGATGGCGGGTCATCTCTTCGGTGTCGTCCTCGTAGCCGAACATGGTCCATTGCATGATCATGCTGTGGGGGCCGTTGGGTACGATCTGGCGCACGCCGAGCGTGTTCATTTCACGCTGCACCATCAGGTTGGGCCAGATGGTCTGCATGGTAACCGACCACGGCGAGTCGAACTCTTTGATGTATTCGAGGAAGCGTTCGTCACGCAGGCGCAGGCCTTCGTGGAAGGAGCGCATTTCTTTCTTGGTGTCTTCGCTGACCTTGGCGTACTTGTCTTCGGTTTTCGCCGAGCCCATGTAGCCATGGCGGCCGTGCACGCTGTCTGAAAGCATGGTGGACTTGTTGCCGGCCACCAGAAGCCCGAACACGACCAGGAAGGAGTGCAGCAGCGTCGCGTGGTAGGGATCCTTCAGGTTCTCGTGGTACATCTTCCAGTTGCAGGGCAGCTCGTTGCGGTAGTAGCCCAGGACCTTGAGCGGCTTGCCGGGAAAGACGACCTTGAAGTCTTCGAGGATTTCGGGGCTGAGGTATTCTTCGATCGGCTCGACCTTGTCGGAGTACGAAGCGAAGATCACGCCATTGAGCGTGGTGACGTGCAGCTTGCGCAGGCCATGGTCGGCATTGCGGAAGTCTTTGGGCATGCCGCCCTCTTTATTGACGCCGCGCTTGAAGGGGATGCCTTGCAGGTCGCCCTTAAGAGTGTAGGACCACTGGTGGTACGGACAGACGAATTCGTTGGTGTTGCCGTGGCTTTCGCGGCAGAACTCGGCGGCGCGGTGGGCGCAGCGGTTCTCGAAGACATGGATGGTGCCGTCTTCGGCGCGCGACACGACCACGGGCACCGGACCCACGAACGAGCGCTTGTAGTCGCCGCTATTGGGAATCTCGGCCTCGAGCGCGACGTAGTTCCAGGTGTCTCCCTGGAAGATGCGCTGCATTTCAAGATCGTAGACTTCCTGGCTGGCATAGACCCAGTCAGGAATGTAATGCAGGCCGTCTTCCGGCCATACGCACTGGGACAGGGGCAGGTCTTTGGTTGCCCCGGTCTGTCCTATGACAGTTTGAGATTGATACATGAGAGCACTCCTGTGGAATCGTTTTGATCAGCCCGCGGCCGACGCAAGCAGCGCCTTGGCGTAGGCCTTCATCGTGGTGGATGTATCGCTGAACCCGGCGGCGTCTATGCTGAGCCCGCGCTCGAGTACGGGGCGCAGGGCGCGCAGGTCGCCGCCGGCGTTGACGGCCAGCGCATGGCGTGGAACAGAGCCCTGCAGCCCCAGCATGATGAACTTGGGGCTGGCGTCGGCCGGATCGATGCCGCCGCGCAAGACATAGTGCAAGCCCGCCCGGGGCAGGCCCAGCATCTGGATGTTGCAGTCGAACTGGTCGGTCCAGAACCAGGGGAATGCGGCCGGCGGCGCATCGACGCCCAGCATGGCGCAGGCCGCGATGCGTGCTTGTTCGTTGGCGTTCTGCCACGATTCGAGACGCAGCGCGCCGTGGCCTTCATGGTGCTGGCTGGTGCAGTCTCCGGCGGCGTAGATGCGCGCATCGCTGCTGCGGCACAGCGCGTCGACCTCGATACCGCCGTTGGCGGCATTGAGCTGCAGGCCGGCCGACTGCGCCAGCGCGGTAGAGGGTACAAGGCCCACGGCCACCACAACCAGGTCGGCCTGTAGCACGTTGCCGTCGGACAGCGAGACGCGCACCCCGTCGGCGGGAAGCTGCAGGTCGGTGATGGACTGGCCCAGGTAAAGCGTGGCGCCCGAGGCGGCCACCCGTGCCTGCAGCCAGTTGGAGAAGGCTTCGGGTACGACGCGTCCCAGTGCGCGCGAGGCGGTTTCGACGACCGAGACCTCGACCCCCATGCTGCGAGCCGTCGAGGCGATTTCCAGGCCCAGGAAGCCGGCGCCGATGATCACGGCGCTGCGCGCCTGGCGCAGGGCGTTGCGCAGCCTGCGGGCTTCGTCGAGCGTGCGCAGGTAATGCACCTGGGGAGCATCGGGTGTCAGGCCCGGCAGGCGGCGCGCCGCCCCGCCGGTGGCCAGCAGGCAGCGGTCGTAGGCTACGATGGAACCGTCGGAAAGCGTGGCTTGCGCAGAGGCGGGGTCAAGCGAGACAACCTCGGTGCCCAGGCGCAGGTCGATGCCGCGGGCCGAGAAAAAATCTTCTTCCTTGACGCTGATGCCGGGCTCGTCGGCTTCGACGGCGGCCAGCACCGCCTTGGAAAGCGGAGGGCGTTCGTAAGGTGCGTGGGCCTCATCGCCCACCACGGTGATGCGGCCGTCAAAGCCCTGATCGCGCAGCGTGGCCACGGCCACGGCGGCGGCTTGTCCGGCTCCGACGACGAGTATCGATGAAACAGCGCTCATGGGTGTCCTGTTGGCTGATGGGCGGTTGGCTACAGTTCGACGAGGATGTCTTCGCCTTCGGTCTTGACCTGGTAGGTCTGGATGTCGACCGTGGCGGGGGCGCACATGGCCTTGCCTGTGCGAAGATCGAACTGGGCCTGGTGCAGGGGGCATTCGACACAGCCGTCTTCGATATAGCCATCGGACAACAGGGCGTATTGGTGCGTACAGACGTTGTCGGTAACGAAGTACTCGCCTTCGGTGTGGTGCAGCGCCAGCTGCTTGCCATCGACCTCGATAGCGAGGGATTCGTCTTCGTCGACTTGCCCGACCTGGGCGATTTTGATCCAGTTAGCCATTATTTATCAAGTGTACTGAGTAATAGGAAGTATGCTGAACAATATAGTCAGTATGCTGCATATTATAGCGCTGCTGTATTAGGGTTTTCACTAAATGTCGCGACAAATCGATTTTTCGCCATTATCATGTCGACCCTTGAGCGTGTGAAGCGCCTTTTTGCCGCCGGGCCGGCCCAAGGCGGGTGCCCCCGGCAAGACGGTCCCCCTTCGGGGGGGCGGCAAGCAGGCGAAAGCCTGCACGGCGTGGGGGCTTTTTTGCCGCCGGGCCGCCCCAAGGCAAAAACGGCCCCCTCGGGGGGCAGCAAGCAGGCGAAAGCCTGCGCGGCGTGGGGGCTTTTTCGGTGCGCCGTGCTTCTTTTTGGCGCGTTTCCCGATGACGCTCCTGCGAGAGCGCTCCATTGAGGTGCGCCAACCCGGCGCCAGGGTCGAACTTCTTGTTTCCCGGCTGCCGGGGGCCATCTTCGTACCCATCGCGGCTTGCCCAGGTTGGCATGATTGTTGCGTTTGATCGCACAAGGCCCGCTATAGTTTCTGGAACATTCTTGGTATTTTCCCTCGTTGACATGTCTCTAATTGTTCAGCACACTAACAAATCGCTCAGCGTGCTGATGACTATTTGCGCCGACTGCTACAGCCGGCGCAAGGCCACGCCACAGCAAGATGGGGGGCCGGCGTGAACCAGAGCAACGGGCCGGGCGCAAGCCGAATCGGCTGCACCGCAACCGCCGGGAAACTGTCGGCATGCCGACAAACAATATTCCAATACAAACAGGAGCAGTAAATGCAACGACGTCGCTTTCTTACCCAGGCCGCTGCGGCGGCCGGCGCAGGCCTGGCAGCCGCCGGCTTGCCCGCAGTCGCCCAAGGCACTCCCTCGGTCCGGTGGCGCATGTCCACGGGCTGGCCCAAAAGCCTCGATGAAATGTACGGTTCCGCCGATGCGCTGTGCAAACGCGTCAGCGAGCTTACCGAAGGCAAGTTCGAAATTCGCGCCTTCCCGGGCGGCGAGCTCGTGCCCTACGCGCAAAACATGGAGGCCGTCAGCAACGGCACCATCGAATGCAACCACGTGCTGGCCACCGCCCACATCGGCACCAACACGGCAGTCGCGTTCGACACCGGCCTGTCCTTCGGCATGAACGCGCGCCAGCACAACGCCTGGGTGCAGCGTGGCGGCGGCCTCGAGCTTCTGCGCGAAATGTACAAAAAGCACGGCATCGTCAATTTCGTCTGCGGCAACGTGGGCGTGCAGATGGGCGGCTGGTTCCGCAAAGAGATCAAGTCGCTGGCCGACCTGCAGGGCCTCAAGATGCGCGTCGGCGGCATCGGCGGCATGGTGCTGACCAAGCTGGGCGCCATTCCCCAGCAAATTCCGCCCGGCGATATCTATCCCTCGCTCGAAAAAGGCACCATCGATGCGGCCGAATGGATCGGCCCCTACGACGACGAGAAGCTGGGCCTGAACAAGGTCGCTCCCTTCTACTATTCGCCGGGCTGGTGGGAAGGCAGCGCCTCGATCACCACCATGGTCAACGAAAAGGCCTGGAACGACCTGCCGGCGCCTTTCAAGGCTGCGTTCGAAACCGCGTGCAACGAGCAAACGCTGCGCATGAACGCCGCATACGACGCCCTGAACCCTCCCGCGCTGCGCCGCCTGGTTGCCGCGGGCGCCAAGCTCAACTTCTTCCCCAAAGACGTGATGGATGCCGCATACAAGACATCGCAAGAACTCTGGGTCGAGCTGGCCGACAAAAACCCCGACTTCGCCAAGATCTACCCTGAATGGCGCAAGTTCCAGGAAGGCCAGGTGGCATGGTTCCGCGTGGCCGAAAGCGCGCTGGACAACTTCACCTTCAATGCGGTGAGCCGTTCTTCGAAGTAATCAGGTAGCAAAGCAGTACTGTAAACAGGCAGGTTCAAGTCATGAAAGTTCTAGAACATCCGGCAAGGACGGTAAAGCCCCAGGGCATAGGCGCGCGCGTGCTGCGCAAAGAAGACCAGCGCCATTTGCAAGGCAAGGGCAACTTTATCGGCAATATGACCATGCCGGAGCTCAACGAGGTCGCCTTCTTGCGCAGCCCGCTCGCGCATGCCCGCATCACCGACATGCGCGTGCCCAAAGAAGGAGCCGGCCGCATCTTCCTGCGCACCGACATGCCCGACGCGCTGGACATCATTGCGGACTCGACCCTGCCCACCTATCAGGTGTCGGCCATACCGCCGCTGGCGCATGACAAAGTGCGCTATGTGGGCGAGCTGGTCGCCATGGCCTATGCGCCCACCCGCGCCGAAGCCGAAGACCTGACCGAGCTGGTAGAAGTCGATTATGACGACCTGCCTGTTTACGTCGATACAGACAGCGCCATGAAGGCGACGAGCGATTTCATCCACGACGAGTGGAAGGACAATACCTTCGTCACCCTAAAGGCCGACACCAATTTCGACGAGCTGGCCTCGCAGGCCGAAGTCGTGGTCAAGCAGAAAGTCAGCCTGGGCCGGCAGTGCATGCTGCCCATGGAAGGCATGGCCGTGCTGGCCTACTGGGACCACCAGGCCGACCAGCTCGTGGTCTACGCCGGAACCCAGGTGCCCCACCTTGTGCGCACCGGCCTGGCCGAGTTTCTGGACATGCCCCAGGAACAGATACGCGTCATTTCCCCCGATGTGGGCGGCGGCTTCGGCTACAAGTGCATTTTGCAGCGCGAAGAGCTCTGTGTCGCCTGGCTGGCCAAGACCTTCAAGAAACCCTTCCGTTACATGGAAGACCGCCGCGAGCACCTGATCGCGGGCGCCGTCACGCGCGAGCACGACTACGAAGTCACCGCCTACGCCAACAAGCGCGGCAAGGTGCTGGCGCTCGAGGCTACCATTACCATCAACGGCGGCGCCTATTCTGTCTGGCCCTTCACAACCGGCCTCGAGGCCGGCCAGGCGGTGGGCAACCTGCCCGGGCCGTACGCGTTCCGGGGCTACCGCTGCACCACGCGCGCCGTGGCCACCAACAAGCCTCCCTTCATGCCGTATCGTGGCGTGGCGCGCACCGGCGTGTGCTTTGCCATCGAACTCACCATGAACGCCATAGCCCGCGAGGTGGGACGCGAAGACTGGGAGATCCGCTTCGAGAACCTCGTCACGCCCGAGCAGATGCCCTACGTCAACGTTACCAACAAGCATCTTGACGGCGGCGACTATCCGGCCAGCTTGCGGCGCGCCCTTGAAATGATCGACATCGAGGGCATCCGCGCGCGCCAGCAAAAGGGCAGCCCCGACGGCCGCCTGATCGGCGTGGGCGTGGGCACCTATACCGAGCAGTCCGCGCACGGAACCTCTGTGTTTGCCTCATGGGGCACGCCGCTTGTCCCGGGTTTCGATCAGGCCTTCGTACGCATCACGCCCGACGGCGGCCTGGAAGTGCGCGCCGGCATCCATTCGCATGGCCAGGGCATGGAAACCTCGTTCGCGCAGATCGCGAATGACGTACTGGGAATCGATTTTTCACGCATCAAGCTGGTGCATGGCGATACCGACCGCACGCCTTATTCCAGCGGCACCTATGCTTCGCGCTCGCTCGTCATGTCGGGCGGCGCCGTGGCCTCGGCCTGTAAGCAACTGGTGCCGCGCATGCGCAAGATCGCGGCCCACCTGCTCAAGTCGAACGACGCCGCGGCGCTCGAGTTCCGCGACGGACGCTTCTTCGCCTTGGGACAGCCCGGCGGCGAGGCCAGCGTCTCCATCGCCGATGTGGCCGAAGCCTGGTACCTGAAACCGCATCTGCTGCCCGTCGACGTCGACACCGGGGGCCTCGAGATCAGCGTGGGCTACAAGACCAAGGTCGACACCGGGGCCTTCACCTATTGCAGCCAGGCCGCGGTCGTCGCTGTCGATCCGCACACCGGCCAGATTGAAATCCTCGACTACGTGGTGGTCGAAGACTGCGGCATCATGGTCAACCCCATGATCGTCGAGGGCCAATGCATTGGGGGCATCGCCCAGGGCATCGGCACGGCCTTCTACGAAGAAACGCCCTACGACGAATTCGGCCAGCCCCTGGCCTCCACCTTGGCCGACTATGTCATGCCGGGCGCCACCGAGGTGCCCAATATCCGTTTCGACCACTTCGAAACGCCGTCGCCCAACACCGAGTTCGGCGCCAAGGGCGTGGGCGAGGGTGGCGGCATCGCTCCGCCGGCCGTGCTGTTTGGCGCCGTCAACAATGCCTTGCAGGGCCTGGGCGTCGAAATGACCCAAACGCCCCTCACCCCACATCGCCTCTTGACGGCCATCGAGGCGGCCCGGCATTCCGGGGAAAACTCGTCGACGGGTACGACAGGAAAGTAGGATGAAAGCAGCTAAATTCGAATACGAGCGCGCAGGCAGCCTGGCTGGCGCGCTGGATCTCCTCCACGACGAAAGCGTGGTGGTCAAGGCCATGGGGGGCAGCCAGTCGCTGGGGCCCATGTTGAACCTGCGGCTGGCGCGTCCGGCCAAGGTGGTGGACGTCTCGGCGCTGCCCGAGCTGCGCACGGTCACCGAGGCCGGCGGCCGCATACGCGTCGGCGGCGCGGTCACCCACGCCGAGATCGAAGACGGCGTCTTCCCCCTGCTGGCCGGACACATGATGCAAAGCGTGGCCGAGCGTATCGCCTACCGCGCGGTGCGCAACCGTGGCACCGTGGGCGGCAGCCTGGCCCATGCCGACCCCGCCGCCGACTGGGTGCTGGCCACCACGGCCCTGGGCGCGCAGGTTGAAATCGCCGCTCCGGGCGGCCAGACCCGCATGGTGAACATGCCCGAATTCATGATCGGGGCCTACACCACCGAGCTTGGCGCCGGCGAACTGATCGCCGCCGTGCACGTTCCCAAGATGAGCCCAGGTACCCGCTGGGGCTACTACAAATTCTGTCGCAAAACAGGCGAGTTCGCCGAGGCGAGCTGTTCGGCGTTCTTCGACCCGTCCACGCAGACGGCCCGCATCGCCGTGGGCGCTCTCGACGGCGCGCCCCAGTACCTTGACGAACTGGCGGCCCGTGTTGCCGAGCAGGGAGCCGCGGCCATCGATCGCGACGCCATCCATGCCGCCGTCAAGGCCATCACGCCCGAGAAATCCGAAGTGGATCGTGGATTATTTGTCACCGTGGTCGAGCGCTGCCTGCGCCAGGCGCTGGACGCGTAGAGGTATTACACATGTCTGAACTATCAATGGAAGTAAACGGGCGCAAGGTCACGGGAGACGTTCCCGCGCGCACCCACCTGGGCGACTTTTTGCGCGACAAAGTGCGCCTTACCGGCACCAACCTCAGTTGCGAGCACGGCGTGTGCGGCGCCTGCACGGTGCTTGTCGACGGCAAGCCGGTGCGCTCGTGCATCACCTTCGCCGTGGCTTGCGAGGGCAAGCAGGTCACCACGATCGAGGGCTACGACAACGACCCCATCATGCGCCGGCTGCGCGAGGCCTTTCACGAAAAGCACGCCTTGCAGTGCGGCTTCTGCACCCCCGGCATGCTGACCACTTCGCGCGATATCGTGCTGCGCCTTCCCGAGGCCGACGAGCACCGCGTGCGCATCGAGTTGTCCGGAAACATCTGCCGCTGCACGGGCTACCAAGGCATTACGGCCGCCGTCATGTCGGTGCTGCAGGCCCTGCGCCAGCAGCCCGACCCCGAGGTCGACGCCCTGCGCCGCGCCACGGCCGAGGGCAAGGCCGCCCTGCCCGAACCGGCCAAGGCCGAAGAGTTCGCCGGCTTCCAGGCCGTGCGGCGCCCCGCCGCCAAGCCTGCGGCCGCAGCCGCTGCCCCGGCAACGGCTGCTCCGGCGGCCGCCGCTCCCGCGACCGACAAGGCCGGCAAGGGCTCCAGCATACAGGGCGGGTTCGACGTGCCCTTCCCTGCGGCGCGGGTCTGGCAGTTCATGTCCGACCTGCCCGCCGTGGCCGGCTGTCTGCCCGGCGCCGTCATCGAAGAGCAGGTGGGCGACGAGGTCAAGGGCAAGATCGCCATCAAGTTCGGCCCGATGGCGGCCGCCTTCAAGGGCGCAGCCAATCTCGAGCGTGACGAGGCCGCCATGTCGGCCGTGCTGCGCGGCGCGGGCCAAGATACGCTCAGCCAGTCGCGCGCCAAGGGCGACGTCAGCTATCGCGTCGTGGCCGTGTCCGACCAGGCCTCGCGCGTCGAAGTCGATTTGCTGTACTCCTTGCAAGGGCCCCTGGCGCAGTTCTCGCGCTCGGGGCTTGTGCAGGATTTCGTGCGCCGCATGATCGCCGAGTTTGGCCGCAACGTGGCCAAGCGCCTCGATCTTCCGGAGGGCGCTGAACCGGCTCCACAGGCCGAATTCAGCCCATTCAAGATGTTCATGAGCGTCCTTTGGGATCGCATCAGGCGATTTTTTGGCGGCAAGGCCTGATGCCCTCCTTATTCAACACAACCCGGACCTTACAGAAAATACAGGGAGTGATGATGAAAAAATTTATATCCAAAGCATGGCTGAAGGGCGGTCTGGGGCTGATGGCCCTTGCTATGGCGGCTTCGGCTGCCGCACAGCAAAAACTCGAGCCCTTGTCGGTGCGTCTCGACTGGACTCCCTGGGGCATCCATGGCGCCTTCCACCTGGCCAAGAGCAAGGGCTGGTACGAACAGGCCGGTCTCGACGTCAAGCTCGAGGACGGCAACGGCTCGGTCACCACGGTGCAGATAGTGGGCTCGGGCGACAGCTTCGACGTGGGCCACGCCGCGCTTGCATCGATGATGATCGCCCGCGACAAGGGCCTGCCGGTCAAGGCCGTTGCGCCATTTGCCCGCCGCAGCGACATCGGCGTGCTGGTGCCGGTTGATTCCGACATCAAGGGTCCGGCCGATCTCAAGGGCAAGAAGCTCGTCTACACCGCGGGCTCGCTCGAGGCGCCCTTCATCGACGCCTTCCTGGCCGAGGGCGGCATCAAGCGCAGCGATCTCGAACTGCTTAACGTTGAAGCCGCCGGCAAGGTCACCACCTACGCCGTGGGGCGTGCCGATGCAGTGGTGTCGACCATTCCCTTCGTCATCGCGTCGGTGTCCGAGCGCCGGCCCTCGCGAGCCATTTCGTTCGCCGACTACGGCCTGAACATGCCCAGCTTCGGCATTTTCGCCAGCGAAGAAAAGCTCAAGGAAAAGCGCGACCAGATATCCCGCTTTGCCAGCGTTACCGCGCGTGCTTGGCAGTACATCTATGACGGCCACCAGGACGAGGCCGTGAAGGCCATCATGGAACAGCGGCCCCAGGCCCGCCTCGATGCCAAGATACTGCGCGGGCAGATCGACGCACTGTACGAATACTTCGGCAAGCCCGCCAAGGACGAGCGCATCGGCGTGCCGGTCCCCGCCGATTGGGAAGAGGCCGTCAAGACGCTGCGTTCGGTCGACGTGATCAGCGACAAGCTGCAGGCGACCGATTTCTACGCCACCGACCTGGTCCATCCTGAAAAGTACGACGGGATGGTGAGCAAATGAGCGTAGCGGCTGTACAGGCCCGGAATGTCTCCAAGCAATACCCGGGCGCCCGCGGCGTCCAGGCATTGTCCGGAATCACCACGGACATTCCCGCCGGCCGCTTCGTCAGCATACTGGGACCCAGCGGCTGCGGCAAAAGCACCTTCCTGCGCTGCGTGGCGGGGCTCGAGAACATCACGGGCGGCGAGCTGCTGGTGAATGGCTCCAAGGTGCAGGGCCCGCCCGACGGCGTCGGCATGGTGTTCCAGCGCGATGCCCTGCTTGAATGGCGCAACATCCGCAAGAACATCCTGCTGCCGGTCGAGTTTGCCAAGAAGCGGCCGCAAGACTACACCGACAAGGTCAATCATTTGCTCGACCTGGTGGGCCTGAGCGATTTCGGGCACAGCTATCCGCGCGAACTGTCGGGCGGCATGCGCCAGCGTGCGGCCATCTGCCGCGCCCTGGTCGACGACCCCAGCCTGCTGCTGATGGATGAGCCCTTCGGGGCGCTTGATGCCTTCACGCGCGACCAGATGAATTTCGAGCTGCAGCGCATCTGGATGGAAACCAAGAATACCGTGCTGTTCGTCACGCACGGCATTTCCGAGGCGGTATACCTGGGCGACGTGGTCATGGTGTTTTCGCCGCGTCCGGGCCGCCTCATGGAAACCATCACCATCGATCTGCCGCGTCCGCGCCCGCTTTCGGTGCGCGAAACGCCCGAGTTCGGCCGCTATACCGCGCACATCCGCAGCCTGTTCGAAGAAATGGGCCTCATCAAGGAGGGCGCATGAAATCCGCTCTCAATAACCTGGGCATGGGGGCGGCGGGCACGCTGTCCCTGATCATAGTCTTCATCATCTGGGAAGTGCTCTGCCGCGTACTGCACGTGCGCGACATCATGCTTCCCCTGCCATCGCAGATATTCGTCGAGCTCTGGGCCGACCTGCCGTGGTACCTGAGCCATTCGCTCTATACGCTATGGACCACGCTGGCCGGCTTCGTGCTGTCGGTGGTGGGCGGCGTCCTGATCGCCATCGGGCTGGTGGGCTCGCGCCTGTTCGAACGCTTCCTGTATCCGCTGATCATCGGCTTCAACAGCGTGCCCAAGGTTGCCCTGGCTCCCTTGTTCGTCGTCTGGCTGGGCACGGGCGCCGAGCCCAAGATCGCCATCGCCTTCCTGATCGCCGTGTTTGCCATCATCGTCGACACGGTCCACGGCCTGCGCTCGGTGCCTGCCGACGTAACCGACCTGGGCCGGGTGCTGCGCGGTTCGGCCTGGGATTTCTTCTTCAAGGTCAAGCTGCCCTGCGCGCTGCCGTCGATGGTGGCGGGCATGAAGGTGGCCATGTCGCTGGCCCTGGTCGGCGCCATCGTCGGCGAGTTCGTCTCATCGCAAAGAGGCCTGGGCTACATCATCATGAGCGCCCAGGGCACGTTCGATACCGTGCGCGTGTTTGCGGCCCTGTTCATTCTTGCAGTAATGGGCCTGGCGCTGTATGGCCTGCTGGCATGGCTGGAAAAGAAAGCCACGCCCTGGAGACAGGTGCACAGCGATTGAAGTTGTTTTTACCGGGTGCGCCGCGGGCATGCAAGGCTCGCGGCCCGGTGCCGTAATGCGCTACTAAAGGGGAACACATGCGCAGTCTACTTGCCTTTTCGCGCTCAATCGACGCGCTTAGCCGCCTGGTCGGCAAGGTCGTCGCCTGGGTGATTCTGATAGTGGTGGTCGTCAGTGCCACTAACGCCGTCAGCCGCAAGGTCTTCGACATGAGCTCGAACGCCTGGCTCGAGCTTCAGTGGTATCTGTTCGGAACCATCTTCCTGCTGGCCGCCGGCTATACCCTGCTCAACAACGAGCACGTTCGGGTCGACGTACTGGCCACCAAGTTCTCGGAACGCACCCAGATCAAGATCGAGATCTTCGGCGTGCTGTTCTTCCTGTTGCCCGTCAGCTGCCTGGTGCTGTGGATGGGCATACCCATGTTCATCGACTCGTTCGTCAGCGGCGAGATGTCGTCCAACTCGGGCGGCCTGATACGGTGGCCGGTGAAGCTGCTGGTGCCCGTGGGCTTTACCCTGCTCATCCTCGCGGCCCTGTCGCACCTGATCAAGTGCATCGGCTTCCTGAAGGGCGCCTGCCCCAACCCCACGGTCAAGCTCAACGCCAAGACCGCTGAAGAGCTGCTGGCCGAAGAGATCGCGCAGCAAGCCGCCGTCCAGGCTCAAGAAAACACCAAGAAAGGCTCCTGAACCATGGAATTCCTTATCGCGAATATGGCGCCGGTGATGTTCGCCACGCTGATCATTTTTTTGCTGCTGGGGTTTCCGGTTGCTTTTACCCTGGCCGCCCATGGCCTGCTGTTCGGCCTGATAGGCATCGAGCTGGGCTTTTTCACCCCGGCGTTGTTCCAGGCTCTGCCGCTGCGCATCGTCGGCATCATCTCCAACGACACCCTGCTGGCCATCCCCTTCTTCACCTTCATGGGGCTGATACTTGAACGCTCGGGCATGGCCGAAGACCTGCTCGAGACCATAGGCCAGCTTTTCGGGCCTATGCGCGGAGGCCTGGCCATCGCGGTGGTCGTCGTGGGCACCATGCTTGCCGCCACCACCGGTGTGGTGTCTGCGTCAGTGATCTCCATGGGGCTTATTTCGCTGCCCATCATGCTGCGCTACGGCTATGACCGCCGGCTGGCCACTGGCGTGATCGCGGCGTCGGGCACCTTGTCGCAGATCATTCCGCCCTCGCTGGTGCTGATCGTGCTGGCCGACCAGTTGGGCCGTTCCATCGGCGACATGTACCGCGGCGCCATCGTGCCCGGCTTCATTCTGGTGGGCCTGTACATCGGCTATGTCGTCCTTCTGTCGCTGTTCAGGCCCAAGGCCGCGCCGGCCATTCCCGCCAGCGCCCGGGCCTACATCGAGCCCAATGGCAGCCACGGCACGCGCTCTTTGATCGTGCTCATGCTGATCGCCGTGGCGGGCGCGGTGCTGCTCGACGAATGGTTCATCGCCGAGGGCGCCGCCATCGACGAGGCCATCGTGATCGGCGTGCTGCTGTGGGGCACCATCGCCTTCGTGCTGGCCGTGATCAACAAGGTGCTGCGCCTGGGCCTGGTGTCGCAGATTGCCGAACGCGTCACCTTTGCCATGATCCCGCCCCTGGTGCTGATCTTCCTGGTACTGGGCACCATCTTCCTGGGTATCGCCACCCCGACCGAAGGCGGCGCCATGGGCGCCGTGGGCGCCATCATCATGGCGCTGCTGCGCAAGCGGCTGTCGCTGGCCCTGCTCAAGCAGGCCATGGACACCACCATCAAGCTCACGTCTTTCGTCATCTTCATTCTGGTGGGCTCGACCATCTTCACGCTTACCTTCCGCGGCGTCGATGGCGACCTCTGGGTCGAGCACCTGCTGGTGGGCCTGCCGGGCGGCGAGCTGGGCTTCCTGCTGTTCGTCAGCGTGTTCACCTTCGTAATGGCCTTCTTCCTTGATTTCTTCGAGCTGGCCTTCATCATCGTGCCGCTGCTGGGGCCGGTGGCCGACAAGATGGGCATCGACCTGATCTGGTTCGGCGTGCTGCTGGCGATCAACATGCAGACCTCCTTCATGCACCCGCCCTTCGGTTTCGCCCTGTTCTACCTGCGGTCGGTCGCGCCCAAAGAAGACTACAAGGACAAGATCACGGGCAAGCTCATCGCCAAGGTGCGCACCATCGACATCTATTGGGGTTCGGTGCCGTTCATCTGCATCCAGCTGATCATGGTGATCATCGTGCTGGCCTTCCCCGGGCTGGTCACCCACTACAAGGCGGGGGCGAGCAATATCGACCCCAGTACAGTCAACATCAACATCCAGAGCGACTACGGGTCCGGAGGCATGTATGGCAGTGACAACGCAATGCCCAGTTTCGACTGATGCCACTGCGTGACTGGGTTGCCGCCCTGGCGATCATCATCGCCTGGGGCGTCAACTTTGTCGTCATCAAATGGGGGCTGGATGAGATCCCGCCCTTTTTGCTCGGCAGCCTGCGCTTTCTTCTGGTGGCGCCGGCTGCCTTCTTTATTGCACGCCCCGCGGTTTCGTGGCGCGTTCTGCTGCTCCTGGGCATGACGCTCAGCGTCGCGCAGTTCGCCTTCCTGTTCACCGCCATGAGGGTAGGCATGTCGGCCGGCCTGGCGTCGCTGGTGCTGCAGTCGCAGGTGTTCTTCACCGTGCTGATCGCGGCCCTGCTGTTCGGTGAGCGCATACGGCCCCATCATGTGCTGGGCATGTGTGTCGCCGCCGTCGGGCTAGGCCTGATCGAGGGGGGAGCGGTGGGCGGCAACATCACCCTGCTGGGCTTCGTGCTGACGCTGGCGGCGGCGCTCAGCTGGGCCTGCGGCAACATCGTGGTGAAGTACGCCGGCAAGGTCGACATGCTGAGCCTGGTCATCTGGGGCGCGTTGGTGCCGCCCATACCCTTCTTCATCATGTCCTGGTTGTTCGAGGGCCCCGCCGTTATCCGCTCCACCTTCGAGAACATGACCTGGAAGGGCGTGGGTGCGCTGGTCTATCTGGCGCTGATGGCCACAACCCTGGGCTTCGTGCTGTGGGCCAGGCTGCTGGCGCGCCACCCTGTCAGCAAGGTGGCGCCGCTGAGCCTGCTGGTGCCCATCGTGGGGCTGCTTTCCGCCGCCCTGTTGCTGGATGAGCAGCTGCATCCGTTGCAGTGGGCCGGAGGGCTCATCGTGATGATCGGGCTGGCCGTCAACCTGATGGGGCCCCGCATGCTCAAGACACTGCGGGCCTTGCGCTAAAATCTGCGTTTTATCTCATACCCCTACCGGCTCTTGGCGGGGATCTTCGGAGCAATCATGAAATTCGATCAGTCGGGCGTCGACGCGCTTATGGAAATCACGGCTCGTCCGGAACTCGTGTTTGTGCGAGGAGAAGGCTCCTGGCTTGAAGACCACAACGGCAAGCGCTACCTGGACCTCGTCCAGGGCTGGGCCGTCACCTGCCTGGGCCACTGCCCCCCCGCGCTGGTGGAAGCCATTACCGAGCAGGCCAAGGTGCTCATCAACCCTTCGCCGGCCTTCTACAACCAGCCCTCGATGGACCTGGCCAAGCGCATCACGGGCGCCTCGTGCTTCGACCGCGTGTTCTTCGCCAACAGCGGCGCCGAGGCCAACGAGGGTGCCATCAAGCTGGCCCGCAAGTGGGGAAGGGTAAAGCGCAGCGGCGCCTACAAGATCATCACTTTCGAACACGGTTTTCATGGCCGCACGCTGGCCACCATGTCGGCGTCGGGCAAGCCCGGCTGGGACACCCTGTATGCGCCCCAGGTCGACGGTTTTCCCAAGGCCCGCCTCAACGACCTTGATTCCGTCAAGGCGCTCATCGACGACCAGACGGTGGCCGTCATGCTCGAGCCCGTGCAGGGCGAGGCGGGCGTGCTGCCGGCCAGCACCGAATTCATGCAGGCCCTGCGTGAACTCACCCGGCAGCAGGGCCTGCTGCTGATCGTCGACGAAGTGCAGACCGGCATGGGCCGCACCGGCAAGATGTTCGCCTACCAGCATTCGGGCATCACTCCCGACATCATGACGCTGGCCAAGGGCATAGGCGGCGGCGTCCCCCTGGCGGCCCTGTGCGCGCGCGAAGAGGTCTGCGTCTTCCAGCACGGCGACCAGGGCGGTACCTACAACGGCAATCCGCTCATGACCGCCGCCGGTATCGCGGTGTTCGACACCATCAACGCGCCGGGCTTCATGGATTCGGTGAACGAGCGCGCACAGCAGCTTTCCACGGGCCTGCTGGCGCTTTCAGCCAAATGGGGCATGAAGGGCGAGCGCGGCCTGGGCATGCTGCGCGCCCTGATGATGGACCGCGCCGACGGCGCGGCCATCGTCGAGGTCGCGCGCAAGCGCTCGCCGCAGGGCATGCTGCTGAACGCGCCGCGGGCGGACGTGCTGCGCTTCATGCCGGCGCTGAACATCAGCGCCGACGAGATCGACCTGGCGCTGGCCTGGCTCGACGAGATCATCGCCCAGGTGCGCGCTTAAACGCCAAATCGCCCGGCTGTGGGCCGGGCGATTGGCGGTGTGTTCGTCAGTGTTTCCGGCCGCGCTTACCCCTGCGCCTTGACCACCTGCCGCCAGTGATGCAGTAGCGGCTCGGTGTAGCCATTGGGCTGGTCCAGCCCCTTGAAGACCAGGTCCGAAGCCGCCTTGAACGCGATAGAGCCGTCAAAATTGTGCGCCATGGGACGGTACAGCGGATCGCCCTGGTTCTGCTTGTCGACCACCGCCGCCATGCGCTCCAGCGTCTTTTGCACCTGTTCGCGAGTGACAATGCCGTGGTGCAGCCAGTTCGCCATGTGCTGGCTGGAAATGCGCAGCGTCGCCCGGTCTTCCATCAGGCCCACGTCGTGGATGTCGGGCACCTTCGAGCAACCCACCCCCTGGTCGATCCAGCGCACCACATAGCCCAGGATGCCCTGTGCATTATTGTCGAGTTCCTGCTGGATCTCTTCCGCCGACCAGTTCGTGTCGGCGGCCACCGGAATCGTCAGGATCTTTTCAAGCAGGGGCTCCGACTTGCCCTCCATGCCGCGCTGGATCTCCTGCACGTCCACCTGGTGATAGTGCAGCGCATGCAGCGTGGCCGCCGTGGGCGAAGGCACCCAGGCGGTATTGCCGCCCGCCTTCAGGTGGCCGATTTTTTGCGCCAGCATGTCGGCCATGAGGTCGGGCATGGCCCACATGCCCTTGCCGATCTGGGCGCGTCCGCGCAGGCCGCATTCAAGGCCTGTCTGTACATTGTTGCGCTCGTAGGCATCGATCCAGACGCTACGCTTCATGTCGCCCTTGCGGATCATGGGCCCGGCCTGCATGGAAGTGTGCATCTCGTCGCCCGTGCGGTCGAGGAAGCCGGTGTTGATGAAGGCCACGCGCTCCACCGCCTGCGCAATGCAGGCCTTGAGGTTGACGCTGGTGCGGCGCTCTTCGTCCATGATGCCCATCTTGAGCGTGTTGGGCGCAAGGCCCAGCAGCTTCTCGACGCGGCCGAACAGCTCGGTGGAAAAGGCGACTTCGGCCGGCCCGTGCATCTTGGGCTTGACGATGTAGATGGAGCCCGTGCGTGAATTGCCCTTGCGCTGCAGGTCGTGCATGGCGGCCAGCGAAGTGACGACGGCGTCGAGTATGCCTTCGGGCGTTTCATTGCCGTGCTCGTCGAGCACGGCCGGATTGGTCATGAGGTGGCCGACGTTGCGGATGAGCATCAGCGAGCGGGCCGGCAGGGTCTGTTCCCGGCCTTGCAGGTCGGTGTAGCGCCGGTCGGGATTCAGCGCCCGCGTGAAGGTCTTGTCGCCCTTGCTGATGTCTTCGGCCAGGGTGCCCTGCATGAGGCCCAGCCAGTTGCGGTAGGCCAGCACCTTGTCTTCGGCATCGACCGTGGCCACCGAGTCTTCGCAATCCATGATGGTGGTAAGCGCGGCCTCTAGCTGGACATCTTTGATGCCGGCGCTGTCCTGGCTGCCTATGGGGTGGTTGTTGTCGATCTGGATCTCGAAGTGCAGGCCGTGGTGGCGGAACACCAGGGCTTCGGGCGCCTTGGGGTCGCCGCGATAGCCCAGCAGCAGCGCGGGGTCGGCCAGGCCGGTGGTGTCGCCGCCCGAAAGCTCGACCTGCAGCTTGCCGTCGGAAACCCCATAGGCGACGGCGCTGCTGTGCGAGCCCTGGGCCAGGGGAATGGCCTCGTCCAGGAAGCGGCGCGCGAATTCGATGACCTTGGCGCCGCGCGTCGGGTTATAGGCGCCGCCGCGTGTCGCGCCGTCGTCTTCAGAGATGGCGTCGGTGCCGTACAGGGCATCGTAAAGGCTGCCCCAGCGGGCGTTGGCCGCGTTGAGGGCATAGCGGGCGTTGGTAATGGGCACGACCAGCTGCGGGCCGGCCTGCTGGGTGAATTCGGCGTCGAGGCGGTCGGTGCGCACGGCGACTGTAGCGGGGGCGTCTTGTAGATAGCCGATCTTGCGCAGGAATTCCTGGTAGGCGGCTTGGTCGGAGACGGGCCCCGGGTTGCGGCGGTGCCAGTCGTCGATTTCGGCCTGCAGGCGATCCCGTTCGGCCAGCAGGGCACGATTGCGCGGCGCCAGCTCGTGCATCAGCTCGTCGAAGCCGGCCCAGAAGGCGGCCGCGTCTACACCCGTGCCGGGCAGGGCTTCGTTCTGGATGAAGTCATAGAGGGGCGTGGCGACCTGAAGGCGGTGGCTGCGCGTTCTTTGAGTCATGGCGTTTTCCTGTGGTGAAGGGTTCATGTTGCGGCAACAGTGTCCCGCTACGATGTTTAGCAGTAGTATGGACTTCGCGCCTACGGCGCTCAACCGCCGCCCGGTTAAAGGACTTTATACTTTTTAGTATGTAATTATTTTGCTTTACCGCACTTAATTGCCAAAATCATTTAAAGGAGCAGGCGTCATGAAACGCGTACAACGTGTCGGCGCAGCGTCGGCATTACTCCTGCTAGAGGGCTGGTCCGCGGCCAAAGGCCGCGATGCCCTGCAGAAAAC
Source organism: Pusillimonas noertemannii (assembly GCF_003096595.1). Classification (GTDB taxonomy): domain Bacteria; phylum Pseudomonadota; class Gammaproteobacteria; order Burkholderiales; family Burkholderiaceae_B; genus Pusillimonas; species Pusillimonas noertemannii. The sequence goes on from NZ_QEKO01000013.1 coordinate 20,947, forward strand.
CTATGTGTTCAAGAATTTCAACGAGGCCTTCGGCTTCATGACCTGCGTGGCCCTGCAGGCCGAGAAGCTCGATCATCATCCTGAATGGACGAACGTCTACAATCGTGTGGAAGTCACTTTGACGACCCACGATGCCGACGGTGTCACCGAGCGTGACGTGGCCCTGGCGTCTTTCATGGATCAACTGGCTTAGGGCCTGTTAACCCCTAAAAGGGCAGCCCTTTTAGGGTTAACAGGCCCTGAGCGGCTTGCATGCCGGAGCAATAATGTCCAACCCCCTGGGTTTCCTGGGCCCCACGCTGACGCCCCCCTTGATGCCTTATGCGGGCTTTCGCGACGCAGACCAGGCGGTAGGCCGCCTGATCGAAATATACGAACGCAACACCGCCTTCATACGCCAGGCGTTCGACGACTATGTGCATGGCCGCCTGCTGCCCGGGCAGCGCGTGCGCGCGTGCTATCCGGCGGTGCGCATCAAGGTGGGCACCTACCAAGAGGTGGACAGCCGCCTGTCGTACGGCCATGTGGTCGAGCCCGGCACCTACCTCACCACGGTTACCCAGCCCCGGCTCTATGGCAGCTATCTGCGTGAGCAGATCGGCCTGCTGCTTGAAAACCATGGCGTGCCGGTCGAGATCGGCGAATCCGACACCCCCATTCCGCTGCATTTTGCCTTCAACGAAGGCGAGTACGTGGCTGCCCACCATTCCACCGACCTGGGCAATGTGCTGCGCGATCATTTCGACGTGCCCGACCTGAAGGCTACCGACGACGCGATCGTGAACGGCACCTGGCAGGGCCGGGGCGGCGAGCCGGAGCCCCTGGCGCCGTTCACCGCGCCCAGGGTGGATTACTCTTTGCATCGGCTGCAGCACTATACGGCGACGGCGCCGCGGCATTTCCAGAACTTCGTGCTGTTCACCAACTATCAGTTCTACATCGACGAGTTCTGCCAATGGGCGCGCGAGCAGCTGGCGCAAGGCGAGGGCGGCTACACGGCGCTGGTCGAGCCGGGCAATGTCATTACCGAACGGGGCGATGCGGGCAAGCCGGGCGGCCCGGCGCTGAGCCGCATGCCGCAGATGCCCTCGTATCACCTGGTGCGTGAAAACCATACGGGCATTACGCTGATCAACATAGGCGTGGGGCCGTCCAACGCCAAGACCATTACCGATCACGTTGCGGTGCTGCGGCCTTCGGCCTGGCTGATGCTGGGGCATTGCGCGGGCCTGCGCACTACGCAAAGGCTGGGCGATTATGTGCTGGCGCACGGCTATGTGCGCCAGGACCACGTGCTGGACGACGACCTGCCGCTATGGGTGCCGGTGCCTCCGCTGGCGGAAATCCAGGTGGCGCTCGAGCAGGCGGTGGCCGAGGTGTCGGGGCTTTCGGGCTGGGAACTCAAGCGCATCATGCGCACGGGCACGGTGGCCAGCATCGACAACCGCAACTGGGAGCTGCGCGAGCAAGAGCCCGTGCAGCGGCTTTCGCAGTCGCGCGCGATTGCTCTGGACATGGAGTCGGCCACGATTGCGGCCAACGGCTTCCGGTTTCGGGTGCCCTACGGCACCTTGTTGTGCGTGTCCGACAAGCCGCTGCATGGCGAGTTGAAGCTGCCGGGCATGGCCAGCGATTTTTATCGCCGGCAGGTTTCGCAGCATTTGCATATCGGGATACGGGCGCTTGAAAGCCTGCGCGAGATGCCGCCGGCGCGGCTGCATTCGCGCAAGTTGCGTAGTTTTCTCGAGACGGCGTTCCAGTGACGGGATCGTTGCGCTTCGGCTTTTTGGTAAAGAGCTCTTTGCTTTTGTGCGGACTGTTGCCTGGGTTCTTGAGCGGGTGAGGGCGGGCAGGTGCCTGGCAGTCCGCATCATGCGGCCCTTCGGGCTACCCGAATTTCGCTTGTTTGGTCGGGCGGCGGCAGAACTCAACCTCAGCGCTGCGCGCTTCGGGATGAGCCCGGACACATGACAGTCCCTGCGGACTGTCATGCGCCTGGCGAATCCGAGCGGCATGCAGGCCGCGAGGTGGGTAGGACAGGCTGGCGCCGAAAGCCCCCGACCAAACCAGAGAAATTCGGCGCACGCTGGACAGACTGCCAGGCACCTGCCCGCCCTCACCCTTGGAGCTTGCCATTTTTGGTAGGCCAGCTTGCTGGGTTCTTTTTAGTGTTCTATTTTTGGGCCAGCTTGTCGTTCTTCTTGTCGGCTTTTTTCTTGCCTTTGCCCTTTTTCTTGCCGTCTTTTTTCTTGTCTTTCTTCTTCCCGGACGAAGCTTTTTCTCTCGGCGTTGCTGTCTCTTCGTCGGGCGTGGATATCGCCTCGGCTACGGTTTTCTTCCCCGCCTTGGCCTTCTTCTTGGCCGCGGCTTTCTTTTCGGGCAGGGCCAGCATGGTGCCGCGACAGACGTCGTGGCCGCACAGGCATAGGTATTGGGCGCGCAGCTTTTTGGTGATCTTGCCTTCCATGACCAGGCCGTAGTCGTAGAAGAGTTCTTCGCCCTGGTCGATGTTGCGCAGCGCCGTGATGTAGACGCGGGTGCCGCTGGGGTTTTCCGCGGTTTCGCAGTTGGGGGCGCAGGAGTGGTTGATCCAGCGGGCGTCGTTGCCCCGGTCGCCGCCGTCGATGACCTTGCCGCAGCTTAGCGAAAAGTAAAAGGTATGGAAGGGATCGTTGGGGTTGGCGGGATGCCTTTCGTCGGCCTGCTCGGGGGTGATGCGGGCGCCGGTGTATTCAATGATGCGGGTGCCGGCGGGGATGTCGCGCGCGGCGAAGACGCCGTTGCCGTGCAGCGGCGAACGCCGCACGAGGTGCCAGGGCTGTTTTGTTGTGCTCATGCGGGATGTCAGAACGGGGGGTCGAGGTCGTCGGCCTTGGCCGTGGCTTTGGTGGCGGCTGCCTTTTTGGCGGCCGTCTTGGCTGGAGCCTTCTTGGCGGCGGCTTTTTTGGCGGCGGTCTTGGTGGCCTTCTTGGCCGCGGTTTTAGTCGCGGTTTTTGAGGCGGCCTTGGTCGCTGTCTTGCCTGCCGTCTTCGAGGCTGCCTTGGCGGCGGTCTTGCGGGCCGATTTCTCGGGCCGGGGCTCGAATTCGAAGCTGACCTTGCCGTTGGCCTGCTTGACGAGATAGGCCTTGAACTTGCGGTTGGTGCGGCTGGAGACGAAGCCGTCGAGCAGGTCGGTCTTGCCCTCGGCCAGCAGCTTTGAAACCTGCTGCGGCGAGATTTCTTGCTGCAGGATGATCTTGCCGGTGCGGAAGTCGCACGATTTTTCAGGCCCGACGGATTTCTCGCAGACGTAGTTCATGCCGTGCTCGAAGACGCGCGCCCCGCATTTGGGGCAGGGGCCCAACGGGATCTGGGCCGAGAAGTCGACGGGCTCGGCGTTCTCGTCGTCGTTCTGGCCGAAGTCGAACTCAAGCTTGTATTCGTCGGTGATGCGCAGCAGGGCCGAGAATGGACGCCCCATCTTGCTGATGAAGCCGGTAAGAGGGCCCAGCGTGCGTTCTTTGAGCAGGGTCTCGACTTCGGGGATCTCGAAGGTGCGTCCGCCGGGATGCTTGCCGATGGAAAAGTCGCATTGCGTGCAGGCATAGCGGCGGTAGTTTTCCTTGACCACGCCGCCGCACTTGGGACACGGGGTCTGCAGGGTGGCGTAGTCGCCCGGAACGGTGTCGCGTTCGTATTCTTTGGCGCGCTTGACGATGATCTGCGTCATTTGCGCGATTTCGCGCATGAAGGTGTCGCGGTCGAGCTGGCGCTGTTCGATCTGCTTGAGGCGGTGTTCCCATTCGCCGGTGAGCTCGGGCGAGGTCAGCTCGTTGACACCCAGGCCGGACAGCAGGGTCATGAGCTGGCGGGCCTTGGCGCTGGGAATGAGTTCGCGTCCTTCGCGCCGCAGATAGCCTTCGTTCAGCAGGCCTTCGATGATGGCGGCGCGGGTGGCCGGGGTGCCCAGGCCGCGCTCGGACATGGCTTCGCGCAGGGCTTCGTCGTCAACCAGCTTGCCGGCGCCTTCCATGGCCGACAGCAGGGTCGCCTCGGTGAAGCGGGCGGGCGGCTTGGTGGCCAGGCCTTTTGCTTCGATGTCCTCGGTGAGCACGGTTTCGCCTTCGGCAACCGCCACAAGGGTGGTGTCGTTTTCTTGCTTGTCGCGGCCATAGATGGCCAGCCACCCCGCCGACACCAGCACCCGGCCTTCGGTCTTGAAGTGATGTCCCGAGACTTCGGTGATGCGGGTGGTGACACGGAATTCAGCGGCCGGGAAGAACACGGCCAGGAAGCGGCGGGCCACCAGTTCGTAGATCTTGCCTTCGGCGTCGCTCAGTTCGCGCGGTACCTGCAGGGTGGGAATGATGGCGAAGTGATCGGACACCTTCTTGTCGTCGAAGATGCGCTTGTTGGGCTTGATGCGGTCGGCCTTGAGCAGCTGGCCCGCAAAGGGGCGCACGCTGGCCGCGGCCGCCGAGCCGCCATCGGACAGGGCCTGCACGGTGTCGCGTACGGTGGAGACATAGTCTTCGGGCAGGTAGCGCGAATCGGTACGCGGGTAGGTCAGGGCCTTGTGACGTTCATAAAGGATCTGGGCCAGCGCCAGCGTGGTCTTGGCCGAGAAGCCGAAGCGCGAGTTGGCCTCGCGCTGCAGCGAGGTCAGGTCGAACAGGGCCGGCGACATCTGCGTGGCGGGCTTGGACTCTTCGGTGACCGTGCCGGGCTTGTCGCGGCAGGCGGCGACAATGGTTTGTGCCGCGGTCAGCGACCACAGGCGCGAGTCGCGCTGTTCGCTGTCGTCGGTTTTCTTGAACTTGGGATCGAACCAGCGGCCGCTGTAGAAGCCGGCCGCGGCGGCGAAGCTGGCATGTACTTCCCAGTAGTCGCGCGACACGAAGCTGCGTATGCGCTCTTCGCGCTCGGCCACGATGGCCAGCGTGGGCGTTTGTACCCTGCCCACCGGGGTCTTGAAGAAGCCGCCGTCTTTGCTGTTGAAGGCGGTCATGGCGCGGGTGCCGTTGATGCCGACCAGCCAGTCGGCCTCGGCGCGCGACCGGGCGGCGGCTTCGAGCGGCTTGAGGGCGTCGTCTTCGCGCAGCGAGGCGAAGGCCTCGCGGATGGCTGTCTGGGTCATCGAGCGCAGCCACAGCCGCTGGACCGGCTTCTTGACGCCCGAATACTGCACGATGTAGCGGAAGATCAGCTCGCCCTCGCGGCCCGCGTCGCAGGCGTTGATGATGCTGTCGACATCTTTGCGCTTGAGCAGCTTGACGAGCAGTTTGAGGCGCTCGGCCGATTTTTTGTCGGCGGGCCCCAGTTCGAACTGGGGCGGGATGACAGGCAGGTGGGTGAAGCTCCATTTGCCGCGCACGGGGTCGTTGGGCGCCACCAGGGTCAGCAGGTGGCCGACGCTGGAGGCCAGCACGTATTGCTCGCTCTCGAAGTAGTCGCCCTCGCGCGTAAACCCCCCAAGGGCGCGGGAAATATCCAGGGCGACCGAGGGTTTCTCGGCAATGATCAACGATTTAGTCATGGTGTTCCAGGGCGCGGCAATAGCGCGGATAATACGGGGGGAGAGCGGCTCAGCGCAAGTTCGCCCGCATAAAAACAGTGGCTCAATATATCAAATGTTGAAACGTACGGCCCATCGCGGCAGTGCCTGGGCCCAGAAGCCGGCCACATCGGCAATCGGCGGCAGGGGCCGAAACCCCAGGTGCATCCAGGCTTTTTCCAGGGTGGCCAGGGCATTGCGGCTGTCAAGCGGCGCAGCATGATTTTGCTTTGACAGCTTGTGCCCCGATTCGTCCAGCACCAGGGGCACATGCATCACGCGCGGCGCACGCTGGCCCAGCAGGCCGGCCAGCACCTGCTGGCGCGCGGTCGAGTCCAGCAGGTCGGCCCCGCGCACCACGTCGGTAACGCCCTGGTCGCCGTCATCGATGACCACGACGAACTGGTAGGCCCACAGCCCGTCGGCCCGCCTGATGATGAAGTCGCCCACTTGGGCGGCGACATCCTGGCATTGCGGGCCCAGCCAGCGGTCGTCAAAATGTACCACGCCCTGCGGCACGCGCACCCGCCACGCACGGGGCCGCTGCCCCGGCGCAAGTCCATGGCTGCATGTGCCGGGGTAGGCTCCGGCCCCAAGCTGCCGGCGCGTGCAGGCGCAACCGTAGGCCTGCCCCTGCTGCAGCAGACGGTCGAAGACGGCCTGGTAGCGGTCAAGGCGCCGGGACTGCCAGGTGGGTGGCGAGTCCCAGTGCATGCCCAGGGCCTGGAGCTGGTCCATGATGACGCGGTCGGCGCCGGCCACGGTGCGCGGGACGTCGATGTCTTCGATGCGCAGCAGCCACTTGCCGGCATGGGCGCGCGCATCGAGATAGCTGGCCATGGCCGCAGCCAGAGAGCCATCGTGCAGGGGGCCGCTGGGGCTGGGCGCAAAGCGGCCCACGTAGCCCAGCGGCCTGTTGGCGACATCAGGCATGATTCTGCCCGCCTCGACAGGACACTAATGGGACAGGCGTGTGCGGTCGTCTGTGAGGAGTTCTTCGAGGACCAGGTGGTCGACTTCGGCCTCTTGGCTCCAGAGCACCATGAGGGCGATGATTTTTATTTTCTCGAGCGGAACGGGGGATTCGTCGGCGGCCAGCGCGCGATCGATGAGGATCTCGCGCAGCGCGGCGGGCAGCACCCCCGAGCTTTCGAGAAAGCTGATGAAACCTATTGCCTCGGTGCCCAGCGCCTGGTACTCGATGTCGGTGTATATGCGCTGGCTGTCGCCTTGGGGCGACTGGGCCAGCTGGACGCATTGCTCGGTGGTTTGCGCCAGGCCGTACAACCAGCCCAACGCTTCGTCGATGTCTTCGTGTTCGAAGCCGACGGCAGCCAATTTGTGAGCCAGCGTGTCTGCATCGGGACAGGACTGCGGCGTGTAATAGTTTTCGAATAGATAGACGAGAATATCGAACATATGCGGTTCAGGCTGCCCTTTACAGAGTCCAGCAACTGGACGGTTGATAGTAAAGTTAGAAATGACTGTACGCCGATTTATCAGGGCAGGCAACTTCTGTTTCGTGGATTTGCAACGGGCCGCCCGCAAGGCGGGCAGCCCGTTGCTAGCTGTATTTTACAGGCACTTACAGCATCTCGATGGCCATGGCCACGGCCTCGCCGCCGCCGATGCACAGCGATGCCACGCCCTTCTTGCCGCCGGTCGTGCGCAGGGCGCCCACCAGGGTGGCCAGCAGGCGGGCGCCGGAGGCGCCGATGGGGTGGCCCAGCGCGGTGGCGCCGCCGTGGATGTTGACCTTGGCGTGGTCCAGCTTGAGGTCGTTCATGGCGGCCATGGTGACCACGGCGAATGCTTCATTGATTTCATACAGGTCGACGTCGCTGGTTTTCCAGCCCGCCTTTTCAAGCAGCTTCTGCATGGCGCCCACCGGCGCGGTGGTGAACCATTCTGGTTCTTGCGAGTGCTGCGCCTGGGCGACGATGCGCGCAATGGGCGCAACGCCCAGCTTCTTGGCGGTGGATTCGCGCATCAGCACCATGGCGGCGGCGCCGTCGGAAATGGATGAGGCATTGGCGGCCGTGACGGTGCCGTCTTTCTTGAAGGCGGGCTTGAGCGTGGGGATTTTCTCGGGCATGGCCTTGGCCGGGCCCTCATCGGTGTCGATGACGGTGTCGCCCTTGCGGCCGGCTACGGTGACCGGCGCGATTTCCCACTTGAAGCTGCCGTCTTCGGTGGCGGCGCGCGCGCGGCGCAGCGATTCGAGCGCGAAGGCGTCTTGCTGCTCGCGGCTGAAGCTGTACTTGCCCGCGCAGCTTTCGGCGAAAACGCCCATGGCGGTGCCGCGCTGGTAGGCGTCTTCGAGGCCGTCCAGGGCCATGTGATCGTAGACGGTGGAGTGGCCGTAGCGGTAGCCCTGGCGGCCACGCAGCAGCAGGTAGGGCGCATTGCTCATGCTTTCCTGGCCGCCGGCCACGATGACGTCGGCGCTTTCGGCCTTGAGCAGGTCGTGGGCGAACATGGCGGCCTTCAAGCCGGAACCGCACACTTTGTGGATGGTGGTGCAGCCGACCGCCTGGGGCAGGCCGGCGCCCAGGGCCGCCTGGCGCGCCGGGGCCTGGCCCTGGCCTGCCTGCAGCACGTTGCCCATGATGACCTCGCTGACGGCGTCGGGCGAGATGCCGGCGCGCTCGACGGCGGCCTTGATGGCGATGGCGCCCAGTTCGTGAGCCGCCAGGCCCGACAGGCTGCCCATCATGCCGCCCATGGGCGTGCGGGCGATGGAAACGAGTACGATGGGATCCGACATGATATTGCTCCTGATGCGTTGATGGTTATGGCTGATTCATTGCAGCGGGCCCGCGGGCGTCTCTTCCCAGGCGGCGGCTTGCGTCGTACGGGAAGATGTCTTCGATGCGCCCCTGGATGACCCGCTCGCGGCAGGCCTGCCACCACTCGGCGTCGAGCAGGCAGGCGTGGTGCTTGAGAAATGCCGCTCGCACCCGCGGGTTGCCCAGCAAGAAGCTGTCGAACTCTTCGGGGAAGACGTCGTTTGGTCCCACCGGATACCACGGCTCGGCGGCCAGTTCGGCCTCTTCGTAGGGGGCCGGCGGGATGCGGCGGAAATTCATTTCGGTCATGCGCTGGATTTCGTCGTAATCATAGAATACAACACGCCCGAGGCGGGTGACACCGAAGTTCTTGAACAGCATGTCGCCGGGAAATATATTGGCGGCCGCCAGCTCGCGTATGGCATCGCCATATTGGCGCACGGCGTCTTCCAGCGCGGCGTCCGAGGCCCGCATCAGGTAGATGTTGAGCGGCGTCATGCGGCGCTCGATATACACGTGCCGCAATACGATGGTGTCGGGTGTTTCTTCCAGCAGGCCGGGTACCTCGCGGCGCAATTCCTGCAGAAGCGCCTCGGAGAAGCGCTCGCGCGGCAGGGCCACTTGCGAGTATTCCCAGGTGTCGGCCATGCGTCCCACCCTGTCGTGCTTCTTGACCATCTGGTATTTGCGCTTGACCGTGGCGCTGTCCATGTCGGGCTTGGCGATGCGGTCGCGTATGAGCTTGAACACATAGGGATAGGACGGCAGGGTGAACACCGCCATGACCAGCCCTTTGATGCCGGGCGCAAGGTCGAAGGCATCGCGCGAGTGGGCAAGGTGGTGCAGGAAGTCGCGGTAGAACAGAGTCTTGCCCTGCTTCTGCAGGCCGATGGTGGTGTAGATCTCGGCCTTGGGCTTGCGCGGCAGCAGCGTATTCAGAAAGTGCACATAGGCCGAAGGCGCTTCCATGTCGACCAGGAAGTAGGCGCGCGTGAAGCTGAACAAGGTGCTGAGGTCGTCGGTGGAGTACAGCAGGGCGTCCAACTCGACATGCCCTGAAGGCTGGCGCAGCAGTGCGATGGCAAAGGGATGGATGGCGCCCTGGTTGACCAGGCGGCCCACCGCATAGGCTCCCTTGTTGCGGAAGAACAGCGAGTTCAGCACGTGGATCTGGCAATCCGGGGCGATGCGCTGGCCTGCCTCCCGTGTCAGGGTGGCGCGCAGCCGGCCCACCGCCATGCGGGCCAGGGCGCGGACGTCGCGCGGCAGGTCGGCAAAGGGGGCGGCCAGGCCGAAGTCGGCCATCATGCGGATGAGCGACGCTTGCAGGCCCTCGGTAGCGGGGTAATACACGCGGTACGAGGGTAGCCGGCTGTCGATGTAATCGGTGGCCACCGCGGGCCGCACGAACATGAAGTCGTTGTTGAAGTAGTCGCGGTGCAGAATGCGGCACGACACCGAATTGAAGAAGGTCTCGGCGCACTCGGGCTGCCGATGGCCGGCCAGCAAGCCTATGTAGGCGGCTTTTGCGGCCTGCCAGAAGCGGAGTTGCGGCTCGGTAAGCTCGATCTCGGCGCTTGCGCCCTCGGGGCTGGCCTCGCTGCCCCGGAGTGTGGCGTTGAGCATGGCCGAGCATTCGCGCACCCGGGTGTCGTAGTATTCGATCCGTTCGCGCGAAAGCTGCTGGATGGCGCGCCAGTCGCCCGATTCGAACAGAGACTTGGCCCGCTGGGCGCCATAGCGAAACAGCGCGTAATGGCGGTCGAATCCAGACAATATTGTCTGGGCCACGTCTTGCGGCGACAGGCGCTGCCGTGAAACCGGTTCGATATGCTGATGGTCGCCGGTGTAGATCATGTGCTGCCCTGGGTATATGCGTAAGACACGGTTGCGGCCTGCCGAAGCCGAAAGACAAAGACCGTTTATAGTACGGTAGCGGCCGCCGCGACGTAAATCATCAACAATTGCGGCCGGAAGTATGGAGATACCTGATGAACCCTAACGAACAGAAGCTGACGTACCCCCTGGGCGACGCTTTGCCCCAGCCCGGCCAGGCGCTTGCCATTGGCGACGGAGTGCGTTGGATTCGCATGCCCCTGCCCTTCGCTCTCGATCATATCAACCTTTGGCTGCTGCGCGATGAAATCGACGGACGCCAGGGCTGGACGGTGGTCGACTGCGGCGTGGCCCGCGACGAGGTCAAGGCGCTGTGGGAAGAGGTGTTCCAGAGCGCCCTGGAAGGGCTGCCGGTGCTGCGGGTGCTGGTTACCCACATGCACCCCGACCATCTTGGCCTGGCGGACTGGATCTGCCGCAAGTGGAATGCGCCGCTGTGGATCAGCATGACCGAATACATGACGGGGCGGCTGTGGTCGCGTCCGCCCGTGGGCAACCAGGCCGAGGGCGGTGTCAGCGGCCAGGGGGCGGTCGATCATTTCGTGCGGCACGGGCTGGTCGATGCTTCGGCGAAAGAGCAGATCTTGCAGCGGGGCAAGTACTACCCCAGCCACGTGCCGGACGTGCCGGCGCGTTTCCGCCGCATCATGGACGGCGACCGGATCGCCATCGGGGGACGCGACTGGCGGGTCATCGTGGGCTATGGGCATTCGCCCGAACATGTATCCCTGTACAGCGATACGCTTCGCATGCTGATCTCGGGCGATATGGTGCTGCCGCGCATCTCGACCAACATCAGTGTGTTCGATTTCGAGCCCGAGGCGAATCCGCTGCCGCTTTACCTTAAATCGCTGCGCGGCTATGACGGGCTGCCCGAGGAAACGCTGGTGCTGCCTTCGCACGGGCGGCCGTTCCAGGGGCTGCACGAGCGCATCGCGCAACAGCATGCGCACCACGGCGAGCGGCTGGACGAGGTGCTTACTGCCTGTCGGGCTTCGGCCTGTACGGCGGCCGACATCGTGCCCATTATGTTCAAGCGTCAGCTCGATGCGCATCAGCTTGCCTTTGCCATGGGTGAGGCGCTGGCGCATTTGCACGCCTTGTATTACGAGGGGCAATTGGTGCGCGAAATCGGTTCCGACGGGGTGATTCGCTTTCGGGCGGTCGATCGCTGAGGCATCGCTATTTGATCTTGATTGTGCTGCGTTGTGCATGGGGTCTTTGTTTGAGTCTTTAAGCCGGCGCGCTGCGGGGTAAGTATTTTGGGCGCCGGAGAGCTTCGGCCGGCTTTGCCGGCTGCCCTCGCACCCTATCATTTTTGGGGCGCCCGCAAAACTCGCAACGGCGGGCCAGTGGCCCGCCACCCTTGTTGCTCGAACAGTTGCGGGCTTGCCTCCCCAAAAACGACAGGGTGCTCGGCTTGCTCAACG
>NZ_QEKO01000014.1 GCF_003096595.1 Pusillimonas noertemannii
AGGTTGGGGCAGGACCCTTGTTCTTTAACAACGAAACAACCGATAAGTGTGGGCGCTTGGAATGAGTGCGCCGCGGGGCCTTTCACGAGGCCTTGGGCTCAACAAGTTTGAAGTGCTTGCACTAAGTGAAGAAGCCAAGTTTTTATGTCAAAGTAAGAACCGGCTCTTCCTTTGAAGCAATGCGACGTATGACCGCAAATGTCCTTAGGGATGTTTGAAGGAAAATACGATTTACAGGAATTGAACTGAAGAGTTTGATCCTGGCTCAGATTGAACGCTAGCGGGATGCTTTACACATGCAAGTCGAACGGCAGCACGAGATAAGCTTGCTTATCTTGGTGGCGAGTGGCGAACGGGTGAGTAATGTATCGGAACGTGCCCAGTAGCGGGGGATAACTACGCGAAAGCGTGGCTAATACCGCATACGCCCTACGGGGGAAAGAGGGGGATCCTTCGGGACCTCTCACTATTGGAGCGGCCGATATCGGATTAGCTAGTTGGTGGGGTAAAGGCCTACCAAGGCTGCGATCCGTAGCTGGTTTGAGAGGACGACCAGCCACACTGGGACTGAGACACGGCCCAGACTCCTACGGGAGGCAGCAGTGGGGAATTTTGGACAATGGGGGCAACCCTGATCCAGCCATCCCGCGTGTGCGATGAAGGCCTTCGGGTTGTAAAGCACTTTTGGCAGGGAAGAAAAGGCGCGGGTTAATACCTTGCGCCGCTGACGGTACCTGCAGAATAAGCACCGGCTAACTACGTGCCAGCAGCCGCGGTAATACGTAGGGTGCAAGCGTTAATCGGAATTACTGGGCGTAAAGCGTGCGTAGGCGGTTTGGCAAGAAAGATGTGAAATCCCAGGGCTTAACCTTGGAACTGCATTTTTAACTGCCAGGCTAGAGTATGTCAGAGGGGGGTAGAATTCCGCGTGTAGCAGTGAAATGCGTAGAGATGCGGAGGAATACCGATGGCGAAGGCAGCCCCCTGGGATAATACTGACGCTCAGGCACGAAAGCGTGGGGAGCAAACAGGATTAGATACCCTGGTAGTCCACGCCCTAAACGATGTCAACTAGCTGTTGGGGCCTTCGGGCCTTAGTAGCGCAGCTAACGCGTGAAGTTGACCGCCTGGGGAGTACGGTCGCAAGATTAAAACTCAAAGGAATTGACGGGGACCCGCACAAGCGGTGGATGATGTGGATTAATTCGATGCAACGCGAAAAACCTTACCTACCCTTGACATGTCTGGAATCCTGAAGAGATTTAGGAGTGCTCGCAAGAGAACCGGAACACAGGTGCTGCATGGCTGTCGTCAGCTCGTGTCGTGAGATGTTGGGTTAAGTCCCGCAACGAGCGCAACCCTTGTCATTAGTTGCTACGAAAGGGCACTCTAATGAGACTGCCGGTGACAAACCGGAGGAAGGTGGGGATGACGTCAAGTCCTCATGGCCCTTATGGGTAGGGCTTCACACGTCATACAATGGTCGGGACAGAGGGTTGCCAACCCGCGAGGGGGAGCCAATCTCAGAAACCCGATCGTAGTCCGGATTGCAGGCTGCAACTCGCCTGCATGAAGTCGGAATCGCTAGTAATCGCGGATCAGCATGTCGCGGTGAATACGTTCCCGGGTCTTGTACACACCGCCCGTCACACCATGGGAGTGGGTTTCACCAGAAGTAGGTAGCCTAACCGTAAGGGGGGCGCTTACCACGGTGGGATTCATGACTGGGGTGAAGTCGTAACAAGGTAGCCGTATCGGAAGGTGCGGCTGGATCACCTCCTTTCAGAGCATTTAGGGTGCACGAAGCGAAAGCGTCCACACTTATCGGTTGTCTGTTGCTGTTGCGTAGGCGAGATCTCGCCCGGTGATACAAGATCTGGGTCAGTAGCTCAGTCGGTTAGAGCACCGTCTTGATAAGGCGGGGGTCGTTGGTTCGATTCCAACTTGACCCACCACGGTTTTATGCGGGGGATTAGCTCAGCTGGGAGAGCACCTGCTTTGCAAGCAGGGGGTCGTCGGTTCGATCCCGTCATCCTCCACCACGTTTTACCGTTGGTTGGCATGGGGTCTTGGGGAGCAGGGATTTGCGGGTGTTAACGCAGAGCGTCTGGGTGGTTGGGCCACTCGGGGGTTGTGCGTTGATTCTTCGGAATCGCGCTAGAGTAGTACACGCAGTAAGCAGTAATTCGTTCTTTAACAATCTGGAAGAAGCACAACGAAGTAATTTATGGTGTGACGTGCGCCGGTATGGGGCGCGTCCATGATAAGTACGGGTTGTGATTGCAAAACACAATTTTGTTCAAATAGTTCTCATATCGAATGCGCTGGCAACAGGGTGTTCGAGCTTTGAAATAGATGAACGGCACAAACACGCGAAACTCAAGGTTCTATAGCCTATAACGTTATAGGATCAAGCGACTAAGTGCACATGGTGGATGCCTTGGCGATCACAGGCGAAGAAGGACGTGGTAGCCTGCGAAAAGCTGCGGGGAGCTGGCAAACAAGCATTGATCCGCAGATGTCCGAATGGGGAAACCCACTGCCCTTTGGGCAGTATCCCTGGCTGAATACATAGGCCAGTGGAGGCGAACCGGGTGAACTGAAACATCTCAGTAACTCGAGGAAAAGAAATCAACCGAGATTCCGACAGTAGCGGCGAGCGACCTCGGAACAGCCTTGACGATTTAGGCAATTGGATAGTCGAACGCGATGGAAAGCGCGGCCGTAGCAGGTGATAGCCCTGTAGACGAAATTCAGCTGCTGGAACTAGGCGTCAGATAAGTAGGGCGGGACACGTGAAATCCTGTCTGAAGATGGGGGGACCATCCTCCAAGGCTAAATACTCGTGATCGACCGATAGTGAACCAGTACCGTGAGGGAAAGGCGAAAAGAACCCCGGAAGGGGAGTGAAATAGATCCTGAAACCGTGTGCATACAAACAGTAGGAGCGGGCTCGTCCCGTGACTGCGTACCTTTTGTATAATGGGTCAGCGACTTACATTCAGTGGCAAGCTTAACCGAATAGGGCAGGCGTAGCGAAAGCGAGTCCGAATAGGGCGATTTAGTCGCTGGGTGTAGACCCGAAACCAGGCGATCTATCCATGGCCAGGTTGAAGGCACGGTAACACGTGCTGGAGGACCGAACCCACTAATGTTGAAAAATTAGGGGATGAGCTGTGGATAGGGGTGAAAGGCTAAACAAGCCTGGAAATAGCTGGTTCTCTCCGAAAACTATTTAGGTAGTGCCTCGCGTATTACTGCTGGGGGTAGAGCACTGTTATAGCTAGGGGGTCATGGCGACTTACCAAACTATGGCAAACTCCGAATACCGGCAAGTACAGCGCGGGAGTCAGAGCACCGGGTGCTAACGTCCGGACTCAAGAGGGAAACAACCCAGACCGCCAGCTAAGGTCCCTAAAATTGGCTAAGTGGGAAACGAAGTGGGAAGGCATAGACAGTCAGGAGGTTGGCTTAGAAGCAGCCATCCTTTAAAGAAAGCGTAATAGCTCACTGATCGAGTCGTCCTGCGCGGAAGATGTACCGGGGCTAAGCCAGTTACCGAAGCTGCGGATGCGTGCCTTAGGGCATGCGTGGTAGGAGAGCGTTCTGTAAGCCTGCGAAGGTGGCTTGTAAAGGCTGCTGGAGGTATCAGAAGTGCGAATGCTGACATGAGTAGCGATAAAGGGGGTGAAAAGCCCCCTCGCCGTAAGTCCAAGGTTTCCTGCGCAACGTTCATCGGCGCAGGGTGAGTCGGCCCCTAAGGCGAGGCAGAGATGCGTAGCTGATGGGAAGCTGGTTAATATTCCAGCACCGTCGTACAGTGCGATGGGGGGACGGATTGCGAAAGGTCATCGGGGTGTTGGACGTCCCCGTTGCTGCATCGAAGAAGGCGCTTAGGCAAATCCGGGCGCGTAATTCAAGGGTGTGGCTGGATAGAACTTCGGTTCTAAACTGATTGGAAGTGGTCCCAAGAAAAGCCTCTAAGCTTCAGCTGTACGAGACCGTACCGCAAACCGACACAGGTGGACGGGATGAATATTCCAAGGCGCTTGAGAGAACTCAGGAGAAGGAACTCGGCAAATTGATACCGTAACTTCGGGAGAAGGTATACCCTGGTAGTGTGATGGGCCTGCGCCCTGAGCATGAAGGGGTCACAGAGAATCGGTGGCTGCGACTGTTTATTAAAAACACAGCACTCTGCAAACACGAAAGTGGACGTATAGGGTGTGACGCCTGCCCGGTGCCGGAAGGTTAAGTGATGGGGTGCAAGCTCTTGATCGAAGCCCCGGTAAACGGCGGCCGTAACTATAACGGTCCTAAGGTAGCGAAATTCCTTGTCGGGTAAGTTCCGACCTGCACGAATGGCGTAACGATGGCCACACTGTCTCCTCCTGAGACTCAGCGAAGTTGAAGTGTTTGTGATGATGCAATCTACCCGCGGCTAGACGGAAAGACCCCATGAACCTTTACTGTAGCTTTGCATTGAACTGTGAACCGGCCTGTGTAGGATAGGTGGGAGGCGTTGAAACCCAGTCGCTAGATTGGGCCGAGCCATCCTTGAAATACCACCCTGGTCTGTTTGCGGTTCTAACCTTGGCCCGTTATCCGGGTTGGGGACAGTGCATGGTGGGCAGTTTGACTGGGGCGGTCTCCTCCTAAAGTGTAACGGAGGAGTTCGAAGGTACGCTAGGTACGGTCGGAAATCGTGCTGATAGTGCAATGGCATAAGCGTGCTTGACTGTGAGACTGACAAGTCGAACAGGTGCGAAAGCAGGACATAGTGATCCGGTGGTTCTGAATGGAAGGGCCATCGCTCAACGGATAAAAGGTACTCTGGGGATAACAGGCTGATACCGCCCAAGAGTTCATATCGACGGCGGTGTTTGGCACCTCGATGTCGGCTCATCTCATCCTGGGGCTGTAGCCGGTCCCAAGGGTATGGCTGTTCGCCATTTAAAGAGGTACGTGAGCTGGGTTTAAAACGTCGTGAGACAGTTTGGTCCCTATCTGCCGTGGGCGTTGGATACTTGACGGAGCCTGCTCCTAGTACGAGAGGACCGGAGTGGACGTACCGCTGGTGTATCGGTTGTCATGCCAATGGCATTGCCGAGTAGCTACGTACGGAAGAGATAACCGCTGAAGGCATCTAAGCGGGAAACTCGTCTGAAGATAAGGTATCCCGGGGGCTTGACCCCCCTGAAGGGTCGTTCGAGACCAGGACGTTGATAGGTCAGGTGTGTAAGCGCAGTAATGCGTTCAGCTAACTGATACTAATTGCCCGTGCGGCTTGATCCTATAACCTTGTAGGTTATACGTGTTCAGGTGCCGTTCAAACAAAGGTCTATATCGGGTGCGCCCCTCGTACAGCGCGCACCCCAATCACCCCACACATGCTTATCACACCACCGTAAGTGACCTTACGTGTGCTTCTTGCCCAGATTGGCCGCGCCCGCCCCAACCGGCGTGCCGGCAACCGTTTACGCTTGACGACCATAGCAAGGTGGTCCCACGCCTTCCCATCCCGAACAGGACCGTGAAACGCCTTTGCGCCGATGATAGTTGGCATTCGCCTGTGAAAGTAGGTCATCGTCAGGCTCTTACACCCCAAAGCCCCCGC
>NZ_QEKO01000015.1 GCF_003096595.1 Pusillimonas noertemannii
AAATCGGGATAGGGGGCAGCCTTGAGGCTGCGCCCCTCCCACACCACCCGGCATGCGGGTCCGCACCGGGCGGTTCGAGAAGTTGAGGTTTATGCGAGCCGAGGCAGGCCCAGACGATTAAAGAACTCAATCGTAAGGACTTGATGGATGAGCCCGTTACTGGTTTTCCACCAATGCCGCACCTGTGCCGCGGTGATCAGTGCGATCTGGCGCGAGGCGCCGAGCGCAGCGAGCTCCCGGTACACGGCCCGTCCATGACGCCACTGTTTCAGTAGCATCGCACGAAGCCGATGGCGTACCCATTGATCCAGTTTAAACATGACCGATGGAGTCTGGGCCAAGCTGAAATACGCTTTCCATCCTTGTAAATATTGCTTGAGTTGGAGCACCACATTAAGTAAAGACCTGCCGCCGTTTCGGCGGGTGATCTGTCGTATGCGGTGTTTAAGCGTCTCCATGGGTTGGGCGGCCACGCGTATTCGGATCTCTCCGGTACGGGTTGGCCAGAGGCTGAAGCCCAGGAATTTCCGCCCGGCGAACACATCGGCCACTGCGCTTTTACCGTCGTTCAGTGTCAGATGTAGACGCCGGTACAGCCGTTTCATCAGGGCCATCACGCGTTGTCCCGCTCGGTGGCTGCGCACGTACACGTTGCAGTCATCGGCATATCGGACAAAGCAATGGCCTCGACGCTCCAGTTCTTTATCGACTTCATCCAGCAGCACATTGGCCAGCAGCGGCGACAGGGGCCCGCCTTGGGGCGTGCCCTGTTCACGTTGGCTGACCAGACCGTCATCCATGATGCCGCTGTTCAGATAAGCTCGGATCAGCCGGATCACCCCGGCATCTGCGATGCGTTTCTGAAGGCGGTCGATCAAGATGTCGTGGTTGACCCGATCAAAGAACTTCTCCAGGTCCACATCCACCACGGTGCTTCGCCCCGATTGCACGTACGCCCGAGCGGCTAACACCGCATCTTGTGCACGACGCCCCGGACGAAAGCCATAGCTGTGCTCGCTAAAGCTCGGATCCAGCAAGGGCTGTAACACTTGCAGCAGCGCTTGCTGAATCAGACGATCCGTCACCGTCGGAATGCCCAACTCGCGCTGGCTGCCGTCCGGCTTGGGAATCATCACTCGACGCACCGGACTTGGCCGGTACGTTCCCGTCAGCAATTGTTCTCGGATGGCCGGCCAAGTCAGGGCCAGTTGTTTGGAGGTCTGGTCAATATCCAGACCATCCACACCTGCGGCCCCTTTGTTGGCTCGTACCCGTTTGAACGCTCGCTTCAAGTTCTCTCGCGTCAGCGCCGCTTGCAGCAGCGCTGATCCCGTATCCTCGCTTACAGGGCGCGGGCGACTCGTTTCCTCACGCAGGGAGTGACCTTCGGCTTCACCGTGGGTTGTATCCGTGCGCTCCGCCCAAGCGGCCATCTGAGGCAGTACCAGTTGCATCGCCATGTCGAGGTCAATACTCCTTCTCGTTCGGTCCTTCGCTGTCGATTTCGGCCTCCCCGGCCCAGCCTCCAGCTACTACGACCTCTGCTGACTTCTCGCTCCGGTGCATGCACCGTCGCCCTTTCAGGCATAAGGCGAGACCTCCCCAGGTAAGAACCTACTCCTTCTCTGCATAACCGCCGAATTTACGCCGCTTCGCCTTGATCACAAGAGCTTCGCGGTTCGAGGCCCGCTCGCCCTGCTTGGCAACGCCTTATATCCGGTTTTTATTCATCGGCTCGCAGATTCGCTAGACGCTTCCTCCCCACACTCGGTCGCCCTCATGCAGTTGCGCTTCACTTCACTTGCAGTGATCA